>NZ_JADBEK010000001.1:9000000-10364389 GCF_014873145.1 Nonomuraea angiospora
AGGTCGCCCGTGTGGTACCAGCCGCCCCTGAACGCGTGGGCGGTGGCCTCCGGGTGGTTCCAGTAGCCGTTCATCATGGGCGTGCCCCTGACCAGGATCTCGCCGGTCTCCTCGGCCAGCGTGACCTCCTTGCCCGGGTACGCGAGCCCCATGGCGCCGGTGCCGACCGTCTCCACGGCGTCGATGGGCATCCCCAGGTCGGGCCCGCTCTCCGTGGATCCGTACAGCTCGCGCCACGGCGCGCCCCAGCGCTCCTCGAACGCCCGGTGCAGGTCCGGCCGGATGCCCGAGCAGAGCACCAGGCGCATCCGGTTGTCGCGGTCGTGGGGGTGGGGCGGCTGCTTGTGCAGGAGGAGGGGCATCGAGCCCAGCACGTACGTGATCGTCGCCCCGTGCTCCCGGACCGAGGCCCAGAAGCCGGAGGCGGAGAAGCGGGGGAGGACGACGAGGGGGATGCCGCCGACGAGGCAGAAGAGGGTGGCCCACTGGGGATCCATGTACGAGTACGGCTGGGCGATCAGCATGACGTCGTCGTCGCGCAGGCGGGCCTGGTCGGCGATCAGCCGGGCGGTCCTGAGCCAGTAGTCGTGGGTGAGCATGCAGGCCTTGGGGAAGCCGGTGGTCCCCGACGTGTACTGAAAATTCGCGATTTCGTGGGTCAAAGCCGGGCGCTCGCCGCAGTGCTCCCCACGGTGCTCCCCACAGTGCTCCGCGTCGAGGACGTAGACCGTGCCCGGGACGTGCGGGGCGTGCTCGTCGGTGGTCAGGGTGGCCACGGCGCCCGAGTCGCGCAGGACGTGCTCCAGGTCGGCGGCCCGGTAGCGGACGTTCACCGGTACGGTGACCGCGCCCGCCTTCAGCACGGCCAGCCAGCTCAGCGGCCAGCCGGGGACGTTGTCCATCATGATCGCCACCCGGTCGCCGGGCCGGACGCCCTTGTCGATCAGCGCGGCGGCCAGGCCGTCGGAGCGGGCGTCGGCGTCGGCGAAGGTGAGCGAGGTGTCGGGGAAGCGGAGGAACTCGCGCGTGCCGTACGTGCTAGCGGCGTGCCTCATCAGGTCGGGGATCGTTGCGTGCATCCGGCGGCTCCCAGGGGAAGTCGGGCAGCAGGGAGAGGTCGAGGGTGGCCCCGGCCGGGGCGGGTGCGCGGACGGCGGCCAGGCCGATCGTGACGAACTCGGCGCACACCTGCTCCAGCGCGGAGTCCCCGTCGGGGCGGTACCACTCGCTGGTGCCGGTGCACATGGACATCAGGGCGAGGCGGGTCAGCTTCTGGTCGGCGACGCGGAACACGCCCTGGGCGACGCCGTCCGCGAGGGCGTCCTTCCAGTGGGCCTCGTACGCGTCGCGCAGGGCGATGATCTCGTCGCGGGCGGCGGAGCCGGGGGTGAGGGAGCGGAGCTCGCCGTCCATGACGCGGCTGGTCATGGGGCTGAGCGCGTGGACGGAGGTGAGGGAGCTGATCAGCAGGGCGAGCCGGTCGGTGGGGCTGCGGACGTCGGCCAGCATGCGTTCCGTGGCGTCGATCAGCCCTTGCTGGGCGACGCGCATGAGGTCGGCGAGCAGGGACTCCTTGCTCGTCACGTGGTGATATATCCCGGCATTGGTCATGCTGACCGCTTTGGCCAGGTCGCGGATGCTCGTTGCCGCGTAGCCCTGCCGGGCGAACAGCAGCACCGCCGCCGTCCTGATCCGCCGGTTCGCATCCTCGCTGGCGGTCCTACCGAACGTTCGGTCGCCCATGATGGGAAAAATACCCCATGCCTTACGAAATCGCCATAGGTTGACCCTGACACCGTGTCAGGCCGTACACCTGGAGCCGTCATGTTCAGCATCGGAGATTTCGCCAGGCTCGGTCTCGTCTCGGTACGCATGCTGCGTCACTACGACGCCATCGGCCTGCTGCGCCCCGCGCACGTGGACCCCGTCAGCGGCTACCGGTCCTACCAGGCCGCGCAGCTGTCCCGGCTCAACCGCATCGTCGCGATCAAGGACCTCGGCTTCACGCTGGAGCAGGTCAGCGCCATTCTCGACGAGAAGGTGAGCACGGAGGAGCTGCACGGCATGGTACGGCTGCGCCGCGCCCAGCTCGAAGCCCAGATCAGCGCCGACCTGGCCAGGCTCCGAGGCGTCGAGGCGCGACTGCGCACCATCGAGACGGAGGGGCACATGAGGACAGCCGAAGTCGTGCTCAAGAGGGTGGACCCGGTCCGGGTCGCCGAGCTCAGCGCCAGGGCGGCCAGCTACGAGGGGGAGGACATCGGCCCGGTCATCAAGCCGCTGTTCCAGGAGATCTGCCGCCGGGTGGAGGCCGCAGGGGTGAGCGTCGTGGGTCCCGGCCTGGCCTATTACGTGCCGGACGACGACGGCTCCGTCAAGGTCCACACGTGCCTGCCGGTCTCCGCTCGGCCCGGCCCGTACGACTTCGAGATCGTCGACCTGCCTCCCATCGAGACCGCGGCTGCGATCATCCACCAGGGGTCGATGGAGGCGGTGGGGCCGACGTTCCAGGCGCTGGCCCACTGGATCGAGGAGAACGGCTATCAGTCGCTGGGCCTGGCCAGGGAGATCTCGCTGCACTGCCCGGAAGACGAGGATGAGTGGGTCACCGAGCTCCAGATCGAGGTGACGTCGGCGTAGTCGATGAGTTTCGATCGCGCGCCCGGTCTGAAGGACGAAGGAGGAACACACGACATGCCGCAGATCGTCGAATTTCCCGAGCGCCCCTACATCGGGATCCGCAAGACCATCACCATGACCAGCTTCAACCTGGTGGGGGACCGCATCGGTGAGCTCATCGGCTGGCTCGCCGAGCGCGGGGTGTCCCCGGCCGACGCCCCGTTCTTCAGGTACGACAGCATCAACATGGCGGAGGACCGGCTGGTGGTGCAGGCGGGGGTGCCCGTTCCGGCGCCGGTGGCGGGTGAGGGCGAGATCTTCGCCGACGTCCTGCCCGCGGGCCGCTACGTCACCACCTCCCACCACGGCCACCCGGACCAGCTGAGGGACGTCATCGCCGGGCAGCTGAAGTGGGCCGAGGAGCAGGGCCTGACCTGGGACATGACCGAGAAGGACGGGACGGAGCACTGGGGCTGCCGCCTGGAGTTCTACAAGACCAACCCCATGGTCGAGCCCGACCTGAACAACTGGGACACCGACCTCCAGTTCCGCCTGGCCTGACCCTCCAGGGGCCTGCGCGTCACGGGGTCCGGAGCGGATCCCGTGACAGGGGTCAGTCGATGGCCTGGTAGAGCGTGGTCCAGAAGTCGTTCATCAGCCGCGCCGGGTCCGGGACGGTGTATCCGACCTGGGTGAGCAGGATGCCGGTGAGCTGCTCGGCCGGGTCGGCGTAGGTCGAGGTGCCGCTTCCGCCGTCCCAGCCGAACTGGCCGATGGAGGCGTAGTCGCCGCGGTACGTGCGCACCGCCATGCCCAGGCCCCAGCCGCCCTGCTGCCCCTGGCCGAAGGACACGTGGACGTTGTTGACCGCCAGCGCGTGCCGGGCGGCCTGCTGCTCGGCCGTGAGCCGGTTGGTGGTCATCAGCTCCACCGCGGGCCGCGACAGGATCCGCTCGCCGGCGTGCATGCCGCCGTTGAGCAGCATCCGGAAGTAGGCGTGGTAGTCGTCGGCGGTGGAGACCAGCCCGCCGCCGCCGCCCTGGAACGCCGGAGCCTGGCTCCACCGCCCGCCCTTGGCCTCGTCCCACACGAGGAACTCGCCGGTCTGCGGGTCGGGGGCGTACAGGTCCGGCAGCCGGTCGATCTTGTCCTCGGGCACGTGGAAGCCGGTGTCGCTCATCCCCAGCGGCTCGAAGATGCGCTCGCGCAGGAACTCCTCGAACGACCGGCCCGTGACCCGGGAGACCAGCACGCCGACCAGGTCGCTGCTGATCTGGTACTGCCAGCACTCGCCGGGCTGGTGCATCAGCGGCAGCTCGCCCAGGCGGCGCATCCACTCGTCCTGCTCGGGCACCGGCACCGGCAGATTGGGCGTGAGCCCCCGCTCGAAGACCGCGTTCAGGATCGGCGTGCCCAGCGCCGTCATGTCCATGCCGAGCCCGAACGTGGAGGTCAGCACGTCGCGTACGGTGATCGGCCGGCGCGCCGGCACGGTGTCGTCCAGCGGGCCGTCGACCCGCTTCAGCACCTGGCGGCCGGCCAGCTCCGGCAGCCACTCGTCCACCACGTCATCCAGCCGCAGCCGGCACTCGTCCAGGAGCACCATCGCCGCCGCGATCGACACCGGCTTGGACGTGGAGGCCATCCGGAAGATCGTGTCCCGGCTCATCGGCGCGCCACCGTCGTGACGCGTCGTCCCGATCGCCTCGACATGCGTCTCGTCGCCCCGGCTGACCAGGGCGACAAGCCCGGGGATCCGCCCGGAGTCGACATGCCGCGCCAGCACCTCGCGCAGCCTGCGCAGCCCCGCCTCGGAGAAGCCGCTGTTGCTGTGTCCCATCGTGGAGCTCCTTGCCCAAAGTGTTCGGGAATCGCTGAACGTCTGCGACACTACATTGCATTCACTGATCGGTCAACAAATATGGAGAGGCTAGAGGGCTGGTTAGACGGGTAATCTCGGCTGCATTGCAATGATAGTGAAGCTGAACGCAATGGCGTGGATTGCAATGATGGTTCGCGCGAATGCATACTGTGCAGCGGCGCGCATGGCGAGCGACAGGAGACGAGCACCGATGCCGGGAGGCAGACTCACCAACGAGGACCGTCAGCACATCGCCGAGGGGCTGGCCGAGGGGCTCGGATACGCGGAGATCGGGCGGCGTCTGGGGCGGCCCGCCTCGACCGTCATGCGGGAGGTCACCCGCAACGGCGGACCCGACGGCTACGGGGCGGAGCGGGCGCACGAGGCCACCCGGCATCGCGCGCGCCGCAACAAGCAGGCCCAGCCGCCGGCGCCGCCGATCCCCGACGGCGGCCACGGGCGTGACCCCCGGGCGGTGCAGGACTTCACGGAGTCCTTCACCGCTCTGCTCATCCAGCAGGGGCTGCCCCAGATGATGGCGAGGGTGCTGGCCTGCCTCTACATCACCGACTCGGGCACCCTCACCGCCGCCGACCTGGTCCAGCGGCTACGCGTCAGCCCGGCGTCGATCTCGCACGCCGTCGCCTTCCTCGAGCAGCAGGGGATGGTCAGGCGCGAACGGGTCCCCGGCAGGCGGCGCGAGCATTATGTCGTCGACGACGAGATCTGGCTCCGGTCCATGATCGCGGCCCTGCAGATGAACGACGCCCTGGCCGCCGCGTCGCGGCGCGGAGCCGAGATCCTCGGGGCCGCCACCCCGGCGGGCGCCCGCTTCGAGTCCTCGGCCGCGCTCCTCCACCTCGTGACCGAGGCCTTCCGGCAGGTCATCGAGCAGTGGCGGCAGGGCCAGGCCGCCCGGCATCCGGACGCCCCGGCCCCACGGGAGGAAGCTCCTCCAGGTCCGCGGTAGCTTCAGAGGCCCAGGCAGGCGGTCAGGTCGGTCTTCAGGGCGGCCAGCTCGCGAGCCGCCTGCTCGCGGGCCCGCGCGACCTCCCCCGTCACCGGCACCACGACCTCCAGATAGCACTTCAGCTTGGGCTCCGTGCCCGAAGGGCGGACGACCACGCGGCTGTCCCCCGACAGCAGGTATCGCAGCCCGTCCGTGGGCGGCAGGCCGCCGTCGCCCTTCGCCAGGTCGTCCGTACGCGTCACCGCCCGGCCGCCCAGCTCGGCGGGAGGGTGGGCGCGCAGGCGGGTCATGGCGTCGGCGATCAGCGACAGGTCGGACACCCGGAAGGAGAGCTGGGACGTCGCGTGCAGGCCGTAGCGGCGGGCCTGGTCGTCCAGGAGGTCCAGCAGCGTACGGCCGGAGCGCTTGGCCGCCGCGGCGACGGCCGCGACCGTGAGGGCCGCCCCGATCCCGTCCTTGTCGCGGACCGGCAGCCCCGCGTCGGAGCCGACGCTGTAGCCGATGGCCTCCTCGTAGCCGAAGACCAGCCCCGGGCCCGCCTTGATGATCCACTTGAAGCCCGTCAGGGTCTCGCCGTAGCGGACCCCATGCGCCCGGGCGATCTTGCCCAGCAAGGTCGAGGAGACGATGGTGGTGGCCACCATGCGGTCGCCGGTGGTCTGCGTGATCACGTGCTCGGCCAGCAGGCCGCCGACCTCGTCGCCGGTCAGCATGCGGCACGTCCCGTCCGGCAGCGGGACCCCCACCGCGCACCTGTCGGCGTCGGGGTCGTTGGCCAGGACCAGGTCGGCGTCCAGCTTGGCGGCCAGGGCGACGGCCAGGTCCATCGCGCCGGGCTCCTCCGGGTTGGGGAAGGAGACCGTGGGGAAGTCGGGGTCGGGGTCGCGCTGCTCCTCGACGGCCACCGGGGTCTCGAAGCCGGCGGCCAGGAAGGCGCCGGTGAGCGTGGCGGCTCCCACACCGTGCAGGGGCGTGTACGCCACGCGCAGGTCGCGGGCCTCGCCCAGGGGCAGGGAGGTCACGGCCGCGAGGTAGTCCTCGACGATGCCCTCGCCGAGCTCGGTGAGCGTGCCGGGACCGTTCAGCGGGAGCCGGTCCACCCGCCCGACGGCGTCGATGGCCGCCGAGATCTCGGCGTCGACCGGGGGCACGATCTGGGAGCCGTCGCCCCAGTAGACCTTGTAGCCGTTGTCGCGCGGCGGGTTGTGGCTGGCGGTGACCGTGACCCCGGCGTCCGCGTCGAGGTGGCGTACGGCGAAGGCCAGCACGGGCGTGGGCAGCGGACACGGCAGGAGGGAGGCGTGCAGCCCGGCGCCCGTCAGGACGGCGGCCGTGTCACGGGCGAACACGTCGGACTTGTGGCGGGCGTCGTAGCCGATGACCACGTGCTTGCCCGGCCCGAGGACCCGGGCCAGGCCTGCGGCGGCGCGCATGACGGTGACGCGGTTCATCCGGTTGGGGCCCGCGCCCAGCTCTCCCCGCAGGCCAGCCGTGCCGAACTCCAGCTTGGCCCCGAACCGCTCGCGCAAAGCCTCCAGGTCGCCGCTGTCCAGGAGCCGGGAGAGCTCGTCGCGGGTCTCCGGGTCCGGGTCCTGGGCCAGCCACTCCCGGGCCAGGCCCGGCAGATCCGCGTTCACAGGCGGTCCACCACCTTGGCCAGCAGGACGCCCATGCGGGCCGCCGTGGCCCGGCCGACCTCCAGGACCTCCTCGTGGTTGAGCGGCTCGCCCGCCAGCCCCGCGCCGGGGTTGGTGACCAGGGAGACGCCGAGCACCTCCAGCTTCGCCTCCCGGGCGGCGATGGCCTCCAGGACGGTGGACATGCCCACCATGTCGCCGCCCAGCGCGCGCAGCATCCGGATCTCGGCCGGCGTCTCGTACGTGGGCCCGCGGAAGGCCACGTACACCCCCTCGGAGAGGCTCGGGTCGACCTCGCGCACCAGCTCGCGCAGGCGGCGCGAGTAGACCTCGGTGAGGTCGATGAACGTGGTGCCGGTGATCGGGTTGGCCCCGGTCAGGTTGATGTGGTCGCTGATCAGGACCGGGTCGCCGACGTTCTGCGTCTCGGGGCGCAGGCCGCCGGCGGCGTTGGTGAGCACGAGCGTGCGTACGCCGGCCGCGGCCGCCGTACGCACTCCGTGGACGACCGCGTCCACCCCGAGCCCTTCGTACAGGTGCGTGCGCCCGAGGAACACCAGCGCGTGCCGCCCCGCCGAGGTGCGCACGACGCGGATCTTCCCGCCGTGGCCCGCCACGGCGGGGGCGCGGAAACCGGGCAGATCGGTGAACGGGACCTCGCTCACCGTCTCGCCGATGGCATCGGCGGCGGGCACCCACCCCGACCCCATGACGAGCGCCACGTCGAAGGTGCCGAGGCCGGTCGCGCTCTTGAGAGCCGCGGCGGCCTCATCTGCCAGGGTGTATGCGTCGTTGGTCACAACTCAGTAGTTTAGGAGGAGCTTGTCCAGCACCCGCACCCCGAACTGCAGGGCGTCCACCGGCACCCGCTCGTCCACGCCGTGGAACATCGAGGCGAAGTCCATGTCGGCGGGCAGCCGCAGCGGCACGAAGCCGAAGCCGCGCACCCCCAGGTCCGCGAAGAACGTCTTGTTGTCGGTGCCGCCCGACATGCAGTACGGGATCGCCCGCGCCGCCGGGTCCTCGGACTTGAGCGCCGCGATCATCGACTCGACCAGCGCCCCGTCGAACGTGGTCTCCAGCGCGATGTCGTGGTGCACGAACTCGCGCCGGATCTTCGGCCCGAGCAGCGAGTCGACGGTCTTGAAGAAGTCCTCCTCGAACCCGGGCAGGAACCGCCCGTCGACCACCGCCGTGGCCTGGCCGGGGATGACGTTCGACTTGTAGCCGGCGTCGAGCTGGGTCGGGTTGGTGGTGTTGCGCAGCGTCGCGCCGACGAAGCGGACGAGCGGCCCGATCTTGTCCAGGATCGGCTGCGGGTCGTCCTCGTCGAACGGGATCCCGAACGCGTCCGCGACCTCGGTGAGGAACTGCCGCACGGTCGGCGTGTACGTGAGCGGCCAGTCGTGGTCGCCGATCCTGGCCACGGCCTTGGCGACCTCGGTGACGGCGTTGTCGGAGTTGAGCATCGAGCCGTGCCCGGCCGTGCCGTCGGCGATGAGCTTCATCCAGGCCAGGCCCTTCTGGGCTGTCTCGATCAGGTAGAGCCGCAGCGACGGGTCCACCTCCAGCGAGTAGCCGCCGACCTCGCTGATCGACTCGGTGACGCCCTCGAACAGCTCGGGGTGGTTCGCGGTGAGGTATTTGGCGCCGTACACGCCGCCGGCCTCCTCGTCGGCCACCCACGCGAACACGAGGTCGCGCCGCGGCCGGCGCCCGTCGCGCTTGAGCTGGCGCAGCACGGCGAGCATCATCGCGTCCATGTCCTTCATGTCCACGGCGCCGCGGCCCCAGATGTAGCCGTCGCGCACCTCGCCGCCGAAGGGGTCGACGGACCAGTCGGCCGCGTTGGCGGGGACGACGTCCAGGTGCCCGTGGACGAGCAGGGCGGGCAGGGACGGGTCGGTGCCCTCGACGCGGGTGATCACGTTGCCGCGGCCGGGCTCGCTCTCGATGTACGTCGAGTCGATCCCGACCTCGGCCAGCCTGGCCATGACGACCTCGGCCGCGGCCCGCTCGCCGGGGCCCGTGCCGTCCCCGTAGTTGCTGCTGTCCACCCGGATCAGCTCTGCGCAAAGGTCGGCGACCTCGTTCTCGGCGGGTGTCATGGCGTCTTCTCCCAACGGTGATCCAACGTGAGCAATCCGGACTTGTGAAGGTGACCGCGCTTGTAGGCGCGGGTGATCAGGGTGAGGTCGCTGTCGGTGATCTCGTCGTACTGTCCGACGACCCCGGTCATGAAGCGGTAGAGGTCGGCCTCGTGCGCGGCCACGACCTGCACGATGAGCGAATGGCTGCCCGAGGTGGCGGCGCAGTAACGCACGCTCGGGTGCCCGGCCAGCCGCTGCCCGACCAGGTCCAGCCCGTACGGCCGGACCTTCAGCCACAGCATGGCCTCGACCTCCAGCCCGAGCAGCGCGGGCTCCACCTCGGCCCGCGGCAGCAGCAGCCGCCGCTCGATCAGGGAGGTCACCCGCCTGCGCGCGGTCGGCACGGAGACGTCGAGGCGCTCGGCGACGGCGGTGAAGGCGATCCTGCCGTCGGCGGCGAGCAGCCGGGCGATCTCCTCCTCCAGGGGCGACAGGCCCTCCTCGTCGGGCAGGCACTCGGGGGCCGGCGCGGGCCGCAGCTCCAGCACCTCCTCCTCGCTGAGGTACGGCGCGTGCCACTCGGCGACGGTCCTGAACGTGTGGAGCACGACCTGGGCCTGCGTCTGCCGCACGCCGTAGATCTCGGACATCTGCGTGGAGAGCACGTGGTGCAGGTCCTCGCGGGAGGGGGAGACCAGCTCACAGCCGATGTCGGCGGCGCCGGTCAGCGCGTAGACCGAGCGCGTGTCGGGCCGGTCGGCCAGCGCCTCGGCCACCTTGCCCGCCGTGCCGGGGCGCACCTGGACGTGCAGGTGGACGGGCCGCCCGTGACCGGTGCGCAGGTCGTCGTAGATGGCCGTGACCCGCACGATGCCCTCGGAGATCAGGCGCTGCAGCCTCCTGGCGACCGTACGTTCGTGCTCGCCGACGACCCTGCCGATCTCACCCCATGAGGCGCGCGGGCTGACCTGGAGCGCGGCGACGAGGCGCCGGTCGAGAACGTCCACCTGCAACCTGTTCTGTGTCGGGTTTGTAAATATCTGGCCAGAGATTTGACTGTTTCGGTCGTCCAAATGCACAGTAAGCCATCTCCGCACTTTGCAGCAAAGGAGCCCCCGTGGCGACCTCCCCCGTGGCACAATCACCGGTCGGCATCCCGAAGAGCCGGGTCCGTCAGCTCATGGCGGCCAGCATCGGCAACGTCGTGGAATGGTACGACTGGTACGCATACACGTTCCTCGCGACGTACTTCTCCGCCCAGGTCTTCCCCAAGAGCGAGGGCGGCCTCGTGGCGCTGCTGAGCGCCTACGGGGTGTTCGCGGTGGGCTTCTTCATGCGCCCGCTGGGCGGCCTGCTGGTCGGCGCGTTCGCCGACCGGTTCGGGCGCAAGGCCGCGATGACGTTCACGATCGTGCTGATGGGCGTGGGGTCGCTGCTGCTCGGCGTGACGCCGACGTACGAGGCCGTCGGCCTGCTGTCGCCGATCATCCTGACGCTCGCCCGGCTCATCCAGGGCCTGTCCGTGGGCGGTGAGTTCGCCGCCGCGACCACGTTCCTGGTGGAGTCGGCCCCGCCCGGACGGCGCGGCCTCTACTCGAGCTTCCAGTACGTCAGCACCACCATCGGCCAGCTGCTGGCCTCCGGGCTGGCCGCGCTGCTCGCCTTCAGCCTCGTCAAGGAGGACATGGCCTCCTACGGCTGGCGCATCCCGTTCATCGTGGGCGCCGTGATCAGCCTCGTGGGCCTGTGGATCCGCAAGGGCGCCGACGAGACCTCGGCCGTGGCCGAGGAGATCCAGCGTGGCGAGGCCAAGCGGCCGCGGCTGTTCGAGTTCCTGGTGAGCCACCCGAGGGCGGCCGCCACGATCGTCGGCATCACGATCGCGGGCACCGTGGCGTACTACACCTGGACCAGCTTCCTGCCGATCTACGCGCAGATCACGGTCAAGTTCGACCCGGCGCAGTCGCTCACGGTCGGCACGATCTCGCTGCTGTTCTTCATGGTGCTGCAGCCGCTGCTCGGCATGCTGTCGGACCGCGTCGGGCGCAAGCCGATGCTGATCACTTTCGGTGTCGCCTTCGTGGTGCTGCCGGTGCCGCTGCTCAGCATGCTGGGCAACTCGTTCGGGAGCCTGCTGCTCGTGCAGCTGATCGGCATGGTGTTCCTCGGCTGCTTCACCTCGATCTCGGCCGCGGTGAACTCCGAGCTCTTCCCGACGAGGGTGCGCGCGGCCGGCGCGGGCTTCCCGTACTCGCTGACGGTGGCGATCTTCGGTGGCACCGCTCCGCTCATCGGCACCGCGCTCAAGGACGCCGGAAACGTCGAGGTGTTCCCCTATTACATGTCGGCGCTGGCGCTGATCTCGACGCTGGTCTACATCTTCGTGCTGAAGGAGACCAAGGACCAGCCGCTGCGTTAACCGCCGTACGAGGTGCAGGGGCGCTGCCGCAACTCCTTGACGTAGTCGTCGGGGGCGCCCGCCCGCTCCGCCGCCTCGGCGAGACTGCCGAGGTAGCGGGCCGACGGCAGGCCGCCCTCGTAGCCGTCGAGCACGTAGAACCAGGCCACGACCTCCCCGTCGAGGGTCTGCACCCGCAGCCGCACCTTGTGGTACGCCCCGCGCAGCGCGCCCTCCCACTGGTCGAGCGAGGTCTCCTCCCAGTCGGGCACGTCATAGAGCACCACGAACACGTGCTCGTCGGGATCCTCGACGATCGTGGCGATCGCGCCCTCCCAGGTGGGGTCGCTCCCGCCGAAGGTGAGCCGCCATCCCGTCAGCCAGCCGACGCCCCAGATGGGGGAGTGCGGCGCGCGCATGGCCATCTGCTCCGGGTCCATGTTGGAGCCGTACGCGGCATAAAGCCTGGGCTCATTCGGCTTTCCTGCAGGACCTGAAAGCCACGCCACGGTCCACCCCTCTCGGCGGGTGCTGCACGTCATCCAGCTACCGCGCCATCCTGCCACGCTGGGCGGCCGACTCGGTCCATCACTTCGGATGTGGGGACGACGTGTCATCCCTCCGTCACCGTGCGGCATCATACCAGCCATCATGATCTTGAACCTTTGTCCGCCTTTTATCGGGCTTGTGCGGGTGGCAACGGCCCAGTTGCAGCCTTACCGAGACCATGCGGGACAATGGGTTACGTGACGAGGATCGTGATCATCGGTGGCGGGCCCGGCGGCTACGAAGCGGCGCTGGTGGCCGCGCAGCTAGGCGCACAAGTCACGATGATCGAACAGGACGGCCCCGGCGGCGCGTGCGTGCTGACCGACTGCGTGCCCTCCAAGACGCTGATCGCGACCTCGGTCCGCAAGCAGGCGCTGCTCGACGCGCCGTCGCTGGGCGTGGGGTTCTCCGGGGGGCCCGACGGCGACGCGGGCGTGGTCGGGGTCGATCTGCCGCTGGTCAACAAACGGGTGAAGGAGCTGGCCCAGGCCCAGTCCGCCGACATCGCCACCCGCGTCGAGGCCGAGGGCGTCGAGATCATTCGCGCGCGCGGGCGGCTGGTCGACCCGCAGGTGGTCCGGGCGGGCGACCGTACGATCAGGGCCGACGTCGTGATCGTGGCCACCGGCGCGACGCCGCGCGTGCTGCCCGGCGCCGAGCCCGACGGCGAGCGCATCCTCAACTGGCGCCAGCTCTACGACCTGGAGGAGCTGCCCGAGCACCTGATCGTGGTCGGCTCGGGCGTGACCGGCGCGGAGTTCGCGGGCGCGTACCGCTCGCTCGGCTCGGAGGTCACGCTGGTCTCCAGCCGCGACCGGATGATGCCCAACGAGGACGCCGACGGCGCCGAGGTCCTCGAAGAGGTCTACCGCCGCCGCGGCATGAACGTCATGGGCCGCTCGCGCGCCGCCTCCGTCAAGCGCACGGACGACGGCGTGGTGGTGACCCTGGAGGACGGCCGCACGGCCGAGGGCACCCACGCGCTGATGACGGTCGGCATGATCCCCAACACCGCCGGCATCGGCCTGGAGGAGGCCGGGGTCCAGCTCGACAAGGGCGGCTTCATCAAGGTCGACAAGGTCTCGCGCACGTCCGCGCCCGGCGTCTACGCGGCCGGCGACTGCACGGGCGTGCTCATGCTGGCCTCGGTGGCGGCCATGCAGGGGCGCATCGCCGTCTGGCACGCGCTCGGGGAGGCCGTCCAGCCGCTGCGGCTGGCCACGGTGGCCTCCAACATCTTCACCGACCCGGAGATCGCGGCCGTCGGGGTCGCCCAGCGCTCCATCGAGGCGGGCGAGATCGAGGCCAACGTCGTCAAGCTGCCCCTGGCCACCAACGCGCGGGCGAAGATGCAGGGGTTCAACGACGGCTTCGTCAAGCTGTTCTGCCGCCCGCACACCGGGATCGTGCTGGGCGGCGTGGTGGTGGCGCCGCGCGCCTCCGAGCTGATCCTGGCGGTGTCGGTGGCGGTGCAGCAGCGACTGACCGTCGACCAGCTCGCGCACACGTTCGCCGTCTACCCGTCGCTCTCCGGCTCCATCACCGAGGCCGCCCGCCGCCTCATGCAGCCGGGCCACGCCATCTGACCCTCCCCCCTCCGCTTCCCCCGGGCAACCCGCCGCCGCACGGCTTCTCGCCGATGCGGTGTGCCGGCGTGCCGGGCGTCGGCGCGCCCTGACGCGCGCCGTCCCGGAATCTCGCCCCTTGGGGGCCGCATCGCGCACGGGGCTCAATGCCGCCGCGTGTGCCGTCGGCACCTGAGCGCAGGCTCCTTGGTGTCGTGGCATGAGTGTCCCGTCCGCCCTCATTGATGTGCCGACTTGAGGGGACCTGCGCCGCGGGCGGGCGGATGAAGTGGGGCGGGACCGTTGACGTTTGTTGGTATGGACAGCAAACTAACTCACGAAGTTGGCGCAGCCGTCCATAAGGAGCTTCCATGCCCTATCGCCCCCCCTTGGTCGCGCACGAGTACTTTGTCGCGGACCCGCCCGAGCTGCCGGTTCGCGGACGAGGCGAGGGTGGTCTGTCGGCGGTGACCGCCGCGGAGCTGGTCGCGGCCGACGGCGCCGAGGTGATGGTGAAAGCGGTCACCACGGCGGAGGAGACGCTGGTCGTCCAGGTGGGAGTGGCCGGTGAGGGAGTCATCCGGGTGCGGTTGTCGGAGGACGCGACCGCCAGGCCGCGCTCGGAAGGGGCCATCTCCCTGGTGACCCCCGGCACGTATCCAGGGGCACGGGCCGGGGTCGCGCCGGGCGAGCCGATCGTGATCGACGCCGGTTCGCTGCGGGCCGAGATCAGCCTGGCGCCGTGGCACCTGAAGTTCATGGACGCGACCGGTAAGACGCTGGTCGAGCAGGATCGGGGGCACACCGACATCAGCGGCCGGCTGCGTACGCTGCCCTTCGGCCGCTCCAGCGTCAACGGCGCCCCCGTCGCCTACCACGAGAGCTTCGCCGCCGCGCCCGACGAGGCCTTCAGCGGGTTCGGGGAGTCGTTCACCCGGCTGGACAAGCGCGGCCAGCGCCCGCTCATGTGGAACTTCGACGCGTTCGGCGCCGAGTCGCAGCGCGCGTACAAGAACATCCCCCTGTACGTCTCCAGCAAGGGCTACGGGGTCCTCGTCGACAGCGGGGCCCCGACGGAGTTCGACGTGTGCCAGTCCACGCACAGCGTCGTGCAGATCCTCGTGCCGGACGACGTCATGGACTACTACGTGATCGCCGGGCCGACGCCGTCGCAGGTCCTGGACCGTTACGACCTGCTGACCAGCCGCCCGTCGCTGCCGCCGAAGTGGGCGTTCGGGACGTGGATCTCGTCGGGGTTCTGCGTGGACAGCCAGGAGCGGGTGCTGGCCAGGGCGCGGACGATCAGGGAGCGCGGCATCCCGTGCGACGTGCTGCACCTGGACACGTACTGGCAGAGCGACGGGCACTGGTCCGACCTGCAGTGGGACCCCGTGAACTTCCCCGACCCGGACGCGATGCTGGCCGAGCTCAAGGGGATGGGGTTCCGGGTCTGCCTGTGGATGAATCCGTATATCTCCCACCTGAGCCCCGCCTTCGCGGAGGCGGCTGATGCCGGATATTTCTTGAAGAATCGGGCGGGGGAGACCTACGTCGCCGACTGCTGGCACGGGTCGTTCCCGGCGTGCGGGATCGTCGACCTCACCAACCCGCAGGCCGTCGCCTGGTTCCAGGGCCTGCTGCGCGACCTCCTGCGCCAGGGCGTGGACACCTTCAAGACCGACTTCGCCGAGGGCGTGCCCGCCGACTCCGTGGCCTTCAACGGCATGAGCGGCACCGACCTGCACAACGTCTACACCCTGCTGTTCAACGACGCCGTCGCCGCCGTGACCCGCGAGGTGCACGGCCACGACCTCGTCTGGGCCCGCTCCTCCTACCTCGGCGGCCAGCGCCACAGCGCCCAGTGGGGCGGCGACACCTACACCAGCTACGCCGCCATGGGCAGCACGATCAGGGGCGGCCTCGCGCACGGACTGTCCGGCGTGCCGTTCTGGAGCCACGACGCCGGCGGCTTCACCGGCCGGCCCACCGACGACCTGTACGTGCGCTGGACCCAGTTCGGCGCGCTCTCCCCGCTGCTGCGCCTGCACGGCACGACCACCCGCGAGCCGTGGGAGTTCCCGGCCGTCGAGGAGCAGGCCGTCGGCGCCCTGAAGCTGCGCTACCGGCTGATGCCCTACATCTACACG
Organism: Nonomuraea angiospora; assembly: GCF_014873145.1. Taxonomy (NCBI): domain Bacteria; kingdom Bacillati; phylum Actinomycetota; class Actinomycetes; order Streptosporangiales; family Streptosporangiaceae; genus Nonomuraea; species Nonomuraea angiospora. Next base: position 9,015,837 of record NZ_JADBEK010000001.1, read on the forward strand.
GCGGCCGTGGAGGCGGCCCGCACCGGCGCGCCCATGATGCGGGCCCTGTGCGTGGACCACCCGGACGACCCGGTGGCCTGGCAGGCCGACCTGCAGTACCTGCTCGGCCGGGACCTGCTCGTCGCCCCCATGACCGCGCCCGAGGGCACCCGCCAGGTATACCTGCCGCGCGGCACGTGGGTCGACTACTGGACGGGCGAGGTGCTCGAAGGCTCCCGCTACGTCACGGTCTCCAAGCCGCTCGACCAGATCCCCCTCTTCGTCCGGCACGGCGCGCTCATCCCGGTGGCCACCCACCCGGGGGACACCGTGGACGTGCCGGCCGAGATCACCCTCGTCGCCTTCGGGGGCGGCGACGCGACTGCGGAAATCCACGACGCGGACGGCGTGACGGTCGCCGTCGCCACCAGGGACGGCGACGTGCTGCGTGTCGCCGTCACCGGCCCGAAGCGCGTCACCGGGGTCGAGATCGCCCCGGTGGCCGGTGCTCCCGCGCGGGCCGAAATCTCGTAACACCCCCTGGAGGGATCATGATGAAGACAAGAGCCGCGGCGGCGCTCGCCGTCGCGGTCCTGGTCCTGTCGGCGTGCGGCTCGGGAGGCTCGGACACCCCGTCCGCCCAGAGCAGCAGTCAGCCGCGCACTCTCAAACTCTGGCACTACGAGTCGGCCGACAGCGCCATGGGCAAGGCGTGGACCGAGGCGATCAAGAAGTTCGAGGCGTCGCACCCGAACGTGAAGGTCAAGTTCGAGGCCAAGGGCTTCGAGCAGATCCAGAAGACCGCGAGCATGGTGCTCAACTCCGACGAGGCGCCCGACCTCATGGAGTACAACAAGGGCAACGCCACCGCCGGTCTGCTGTCCAAGCAGGGGCTGCTCACCGACCTGAGCGAGGAGGCCGCCAAGCGCGGCTGGGACAAGCTGCTGCCCGGCGGCCTGCAGACCACCGCCAAGTACGACGACCGCGGCGTCATGGGCTCCGGCAAGTGGTACGGCGTGCCGAACTACGGCGAGTTCGTGATGGTCTATTACAACAAGGACCTGTTCGACAAGCACAAGGTCCAGGTGCCGACGACGTTCGAGCAGTTCACGGCCGCGATGGACACGTTCGTCAAGGCAGGGGTGACCCCCATCGGCACCGCCGGCGCCGAGTACCCGGCCCAGCAGATCTTCTACCAGCTCGCGCTGACCAAGGCGCAGAAGCCGTGGCTGGACGCCTTCCAGTCCTACAAGGGCAAGGTCGACTTCCACGGCCCCGAGTTCACCTACGGCGCCGACACGTTCGCCGACTGGGTGAAGAAGGGCTACATCGCCAAGAACTCGTCCGGCGTGAAGGCCGAGGACATGGGCGTGGCCTTCATGAACGGCAAGTTCCCCATGATGATCAGCGGTAGCTGGTGGTACGGCCGATTCGCCTCGGAGATCAAGAAGTTCGAGTGGGACCACTTCCTCTTCCCCGGCGCCACGATGTCCCCGGGGTCGAGCGGCAACCTCTGGGTCGTGCCCGAGAAGTCGGAGAACAAGGACCTGGCCTACGACTTCATCGACATCACCATGAGCAAGGACATCCAGAACCTGCTCGGCAACTCCGGCGGCGTCCCCGTGGCCGCCGACCCGGCCGCGATCACCGACGCGAAGAGCAAGGAGCTCATCGAGACGTTCAACAAGCTCACCAGCCAGGACGGCCTGGCCTTCTACCCCGACTGGCCCGCGCCCGGCTACTACGACGTGCTGGTCGCCGGGATCCAGAACCTCATCAACGGCAGCAAGGCGCCGTCCGCGGTGCTGGACGAGATCGCCAAGCCGTACGAGGACAACCTCGCCGACATCGGCAACTAGATGCGGGTGCGCACAAGGGGGTACTGGCTCTACCTGGTCCCCAGCCTGCTGCTGTTCCTGGTCGTCATCGTCGTGCCGTTCCTCATGAACGTGGGCGCGAGCTTCACCCGCTGGTCGGGGGTCGGCACGCCCAGGTGGATCGGCTTGGACAACTACACCAGGCTGTTGAAGGACGAGCGGTTCTGGCAGTCGTTCCAGCACAACGTGGGCCTGATCGTGGCCATGGCCATCGTGCCGACCGCGATCGGCCTCGTGCTGGCGGCCGCCCTGTTCGACTACATCGGCAAGAAATTCGGGTCCCGCACGGCCTCGGCGCTGCGGGCCATGTACTACCTGCCGCAGGTGCTGCCGGTGGCGGTGGCCGGCGTGGTGTGGGGCTGGATGCTGCACCCGTCGTACGGCGCGATCAACCAGATCTTCGGCCTCGACCTCGACTGGCTCGGAGATCCCGACCTGGCGCTGGCCACGGTCATGGCGGTCATGGTCTGGTTCCAGCTCGGCTACCCGGTGGTGATCTTCATGGCGGGGCTGCAGCGCGTGGACCCGGCCTACTACGAGGCGGCCGAGATCGACGGGGCCTCGTGGTGGCGCAGGTTCTGGCACATCACGCTCCCGCAGATCCGGCCGGAGGTCTTCGTGGTGCTGCTGACGTGCACGATCGCCGCGCTCAAGGTGTTCGGGCCGATCTTCGTGCTGACCCGCGGAGGGCCCGGCAACGCGACGATGGTGCCGTCGTACTTCTCGTACCTGAACTTCTTCCAGAAGAGCAACGTCGGGTACGGCTCCGCGATCGCCACGGTGCTGGCCCTGATCATCATCGTCGTGACGTTCCTGTTCCTGCGGGTCCAGGAGCGTGAGCGATGAGGGGCCCGGGGCGCTGGGCGGTGCTGTTCGCGCTGGTCGTGCTGGCGGTCGTGATGGTGTTCCCGTTCGCGATCGTGGCGATCAACGCGGTCAAGTCGCCGGCCGAGTACAGCTCCGACGGGCCGCTGAGCCTGCCCGACGGGCTCTACCTCCAGGGGCTCGTCGACTTCTGGAACCGGGTGGAGTTCGGCACGAAGCTCTGGAACAGCCTCCTGATCAGCGCGTCCGTGGCCGTGCTCGCCGTCGTGCTGTCGGTGCTCAACGCGTACGCGCTGGGCATCGGCAGGGTGAAGGGCCGGCTGTCGATCCTCGTGCTGTTCCTGGTGGCCAACACGCTGCCGCAGGAGGCGCTGGCCTACCCGCTGTACTACCTGGCCAAGGCGGTCGGGCTGTACGACACCCAGCTGTCGGTGATCATCGTCATGACGGTGATCCAGGCGGCGTTCGGCACGTACCTGCTGAGCGCGGTCCTGGGCCAGTTCCCGAAGGAGATCCTTGAGGCGGCGGCGATCGACGGCGCGGGGCGGCTGCGGTCCCTGTGGCGGATCGTGGTGCCGATCAGCAGGCCCACCCTCAACGTGCTGCTGATCTTCTTCTTCATCTGGACCTGGAACGAGTTCTTCCTGCCGCTGATCTTCCTGATCTCGAACGACACCCAGACCGTGCCCGTCGCGCTCGCCGTGCTGCAGGGCGAGAAGTACATGGACGCCACGATGTCCAGCGCCTCGGCGCTGCTCGGCCTCCTGCCGGCGGTCGCCTTCTTCCTGATTTTCCAGCGCACGCTGACCCGCGGTGTGACGGTCGGCGCCATCAAATGATGGAGAACCCCCCAATGCGAAAGATCCCGCTACTAGCTACCCTCACCCTCGCGGCCGCGCTGCTGGCCGCGCCCCCCGCCCAGGCCGCCGACTACCCGTTCCAGAACCCGGCCCTGCCGGTGGAGCAGCGGGTCGAGGACCTGCTCGGCCGCCTCACGCTCCAGGAGAAGCTGGGGCTGCTGCACCAGTCGCAGGCGGCCATCCCGCGGCTGGGCATCGCGTACCACAAGAACGGCACCGAGGCGCTGCACGGCGTCGCCTGGTCCAACGACCTCAACGACAAGTGGAGCCAGAAGCTCGCCAGCGGCACCGTGTTCCCGCAGGCCGTGGGGCTGGCCAGCACGTGGGACCCGGCGCTGATCAAGAAGGTGGGCTCCGCCGTCGGCGACGAGGCCCGCGGCTACAACGCCGTGGACCCGACCGTGTGGGGCCTGCAGGTGTGGGCGCCCGTCGTGGACCTGCTGCGGGACCCGCGGGCGGGCCGCAACGAGGAGGGCTACTCGGAGGACCCGCTCCTGACCGGGGCGATCTCCACCGCCTACGGCAAGGGCCTGCAGGGTGACGACCCCTTCTACCTGAAGACCGCGCCCGTCCTGAAGCACTACCTGGCCTACAACAACGAGACCAACCGCGGCACCAGCTCCTCCAACCTGACGCCGAAGCTCAAGCACGAGTACTACGAGCAGGCGTTCAAGGCGGCCATCTCGGCCAACGCCGCGACCGGGGTCATGGCGTCGTACAACCTGGTCAACGGGCGGCCCAACCACGTCAACCCCGACCTCGGCACCACGGTCAGGTCGTGGACGGACAAGACGCTCTACAACGTCAGCGACGCCTGGGGGCCATACGCGCTCACCGAGACGGAGAAGTACTACGACAACAAGCCCGAGGCGTTCGCCGCGGTGCTCAAGGCGGGGCTCGACAGCTACACCATCGACGACAGCAACCCCGGGCCGCTGGCCGAGCAGCTCACGGCCGCGCTGAACCAGGGGTTCATCACGCAGGCCGACGTGGACAGGGCCGTACGCAATGTCCTGACCATCCGCACCCGGCTGGGGCACTTCGACCCGGACGGCGGGCCGTACAAGAAGATCACCAAGGATGTGATCAACAGCCCGGCCAACCAGCAGCTGAACCGGGAGGCAGCGGGCAAGGCGGCGGTGCTGCTGCGGAACTCCGGGGCTCTGCCGTTCAAGCGGCCGAAGTCGGCGGCCGTGGTCGGGCCGCTGGCCGGGACGCTGTACCACGACTGGTACGGAGGCACCATGCCCTACCAGGTGACGCCGCTCGACGGGATCAAGGAGCGCGTCGCCGACGTCAGCACCGGCACCGGGCTGGAGCGGATCGCGCTCAAGCACCTGGCCTCCAGCAAGTACATCACCGCCACCGGCACCGGGCCCGACGACAACGCGGCCCTGGTCGACACGGCGCCCACCGCGGCCTCCGAGTGGGACCTGACCGACTGGACCAGCGGCGTCTCCACGCTGCGCAACGCGGGCAACGGCAAGCTGCTCGGCGGCGACTGGCGCTCGCTCGACACCGACGACGACCAGCCCCACGGCTGGTACGTCCAGCAGCAGTTCGCCCTGGAGCGCCAGTCCGACGGCAGCTACCTGATCAGGTACGCCGGTTACGAGACCGGTGATGGCTGGTACGGCCTGCCCGAGCCGTACGTCACGGTCTCCGCCGACGGCACGCTCGGCCTGGGCGCCAAGGACCAGGCGGCGAAGTTCGGCAAGGAGGTCGTCTCCGACGGCGTCGCCGAGGCCGCCGCGCAGGCCGCCAAGGCCCAGGTGGCGGTCGTGGTGGTCGGCAGCAACCCGTTCGTCGCGGGGCGCGAGGTCCACGACCGCTCCAACCTGCAGCTCGGCGAGGGGCAGCGGCGGCTGATCGAGGCCGTGCGCAAGGCCAACCCGCGCACCGTCGTCGTCCTGGAGACCAGCTACCCGGTCATCGTGGACGCCCCGAACCTGCTGTGGACCACGCACGCGGGCGCGGAGACCGGACACGCGGTCGCCGACGTGCTCTTCGGCGCCGTCAACCCGGCCGGCCGGCTCACCCAGACCTGGCCCGCCACCGACAACCTGCCGAGCATCTACGACTACGACCTGGCCAAGACCGGGATGACGTACCTGTACGGGAAGGACAAGCCGCTCTACGCGTTCGGGCACGGCCTGAGCTACACCTCGTTCGGCTACCAGGGGCTGACCGTCCAGGGCGACAAGGTGAGCGTCAAGGTCACCAACACCGGCAAGGTGAAGGGTGACGAGGTGGTCCAGCTCTACACCCACCAGCGCGAGTCCCGCTTCAAGCAGCCGGTCAAGCAGCTGCGCGGCTTCCAGCGCGTCACGCTGAACCCGGGCCAGTCGCGTACCGTGACCTTCCACCTGAAGAAGTCGGACCTCGCGGTCTGGGACTACACCCGGGGCAGGTGGGCCGTGGAGAGCGCCACCCACGACGTGCTCGTCGGCTCGGCGTCCGACAAGATCCGCCAGTCCGCCACGCTGCGGGTCTCCGGCGAGACCATCCCCGTGCGTGACCTGACGCGGACCACGCGGGCGATGGACTTCGACGACTACGCGGGCGTGACGTTCGCGGACGAGACCAAGGCCGGCGGCGAGGCCGTGGAAGGCTCGGCGGGGGACTGGATCTCCTTCACCGGCGCCTCCTTCGGCTCCCGCTTCACGGCCGGCGTGTCCTCGGTGAGCGGCGGCTCGCTGGAGCTGCGCTCCGGCTCGCCGACCGGTGCCCTGCTGGGCACCGTCCAGGTGCCCGCCACGGGCGGCGTCTACCAGTGGGGCACGGCGACCGCCACGGTCAAGGCGGGCGGCGGGAGCCTGTACTTCGTGTTCAAGGGTGACCTGCGGATCAAGGACTTCGCGCTCGCCCGATGACGTTCCGCGGCGGTCACGAGCATGGTCGTGGCCGCCACGGAACACTCCTTGCCTTCATTGGATAGTTGTGCTATCTATTTTGTTTTAGATAATTCAACTATCCAATGGAGGCTCCGGTGATCGTGATCGTTCTGCTGGTCGCCACGCTGGCGTTCCGGCTGCTGGGCGCGCTGGGTGTGGCCAGGTTCGCCACCTGGAGGGTCAGTGCCGCCCATGGTCTGGCGGTCATGCTGGTGATGACGGCCGGCGCGCATTTCGTCCCGGCAGGCGTGACGTTCATGCCCAACCAGGCCGACATGGTGGCCATGGTGCCGCCGTTCGTGCCGTTCCCGGCCCTGGTGGTCGCTCTGACCGGCGTGCTGGAGCTGGCCGGCGCGGCCGGGCTCGTGCTCGAAAGGACCCGCAGGGCCGCCGGGATCTGCCTGGCGCTGCTCTTCGTGGCCCTGCTGCCGGCCAACGTGTACGCCGCCCTCGCCGGCCAGGACGTGACCCCGCTCTGGCAGCGGATCCCCGAGCAGGTCCTCTACATCGCGATCGCCCTGTGGGCCGCCGCGCGCCGCCGCGAGCTCAACCGTGGGAGCAGCCGCGAGCTCAGCCGCGTGTGACCGCCGCCCCGGCCCAGGCCGATCCGGCGACGCTGAAGGCGCGGCAAGGGGGTGAAGTTCACCGACGTCACCTCCGCACGATCAAGATCGGCGACAAGAGCTACACCACGGCCCCGTGGCTGCAGGAGGTGCCCGCCGGCAAGAAGCGGGTCCGCCACATCCTGAGCACGACCGGCGGCATGGCCGGCACGTACTCGCAGCATCGCGTATGGCCGGAATCCGGGAAAACCCCTCTTAATTCGTTGTGCGTCCAAACTATTGACCGTCGGCTCGCCCGTGTGTGAGCCTTCTTGAGTAGCTCATGCGCGAAGGCGCGGTGACGGTCAGGGTCCCTGCACTCTGCTCGTGCATGGCGGTCATCTGAAGCCTTTGGGGCGCCTGCTGGCGTGCCTGGAAAGGGAGAGCCGCGCATGCGAAGAAGATTATCGGTCATGTTCACGGTCGCCGCCGTCCTGCTCGTGGCGGCGATCGTGCGGATGTCGCCGGTCTCGGCCGTCGCCTCGGATCCGTACGCGTACAAGAACGTCAGGATCGACGGCGGCGGCTTCGTACCCGGCATCATCTTCAACCCCACGGAGAAGAACCTCATCTACGCCCGCACCGACATCGGCGGGGCGTACCGGTGGAACCAGTCCACCAAGTCCTGGACCCCGCTGCTGGACTGGGCCGGCTGGGACAAGTGGGGCTACAACGGCGTGATCAGCCTCGCCACCGACCCCGTGCAGACCAACCGGGTGTACGCCGCCGTCGGCATGTACACCAACAGCTGGGACCCCAACAACGGCGCGATCCTGCGTTCGACGGACAAGGGCGACAACTGGCAGGTCACGCCGCTGCCGTTCAAACTGGGCGGGAACATGCCAGGACGCGGCATGGGCGAGGCGCTGTCGGTGGACCCGAACAACAACAGCGTCCTCTACTTCGGCACCCCCAACGGCAACGGGCTCTGGCGCAGCACCGACTACGGCGCCACCTGGGCGAAGGTGGCCAGCTTCCCGAACCCGGGCAACTACGCCCAGGACCCGAACGACTCCAACGGCTACCTGAGCCACAAGCCGGGCGTGGTCTGGGTGACCTACGACCCGCGCTCGTCCACCAAGGGCACCGCCACCAAGACCATCTACGTGGGCGTCGCCGACAAGGAGAACAACGTCTACCGCACCACCGACGCGGGCGTCACCTGGTCGCGCGTGGCCGGCCAGCCGACCGGCTACCTCGCCCACAAGGGCGTGCTGGACAGCACCAACGGCTACCTCTACATCGCGACGAGCGACACCGGCGGCCCGTACGACGGCGCCAAGGGCGACGTGTGGCGCTACGCCACCGCGACCGGCACCTGGACCCAGATCAGCCCCATCCCGTCGTCCAGCTCCGACGACTACTTCGGCTACAGCGGCCTGACGATCGACCGGCAGAAGCCGGGCACGATCATGGTGGCCACGCAGATCTCCTGGTGGCCGGACGTGATCTTCTTCAGGTCCACGGACTCCGGCGCGACCTGGACCCGCGTGTGGGACTGGACCTCGTACCCGAACCGCAGCTTCCGCTACAAGCACGACATCTCGGAGAACCCGTGGCTGACCTTCGGCGCCAACCCGCAGCCCCCTGAGGTCACCCCCAAGCTCGGCTGGATGACGGAGTCCCTGGAGATCGACCCGCTCGACTCCAACAGGATGATGTACGGCACCGGCGCCACGATCTACGGCACCGAGGACCTCACCAAGTGGGACTCGAACACCCAGTTCACCATCAAGCCCATGGCCAAGGGCCTGGAGGAGACGGCCGTCCTGGACCTGATCAGCCCGCCGAGCGGCGCGTCCCTGGTCAGCGCCCTGGGCGACATCGGCGGCTTCCGCCACACGAACCTGGACGCCGTGCCGTCGATGATCTTCACGGCCCCGGTCTTCACCTCGACCACCAGCCTGGACTACGCGGAGAAGTCCCCGTCGATCATGGTCAGGGCGGGCAGCTTCAAGGACTCCGACCGCCCGAACGACAGCCACGTGGCCTTCTCCACGGACGGCGGCGCGAACTGGTTCCAGGGCACGGAGCCGGGCGGCATCGACGAGGGCGGCACGGTGGCGGCCGCCGCCGACGGCTCCCGCTTCGTCTGGGCGCCCAAGGGCGTCACGCCGGTCTACTCGGTCGGGTACGGCAACTCCTGGCAGCAGGCGTCCGGCCTGCCCACGGGGGCGATCGTGGAGTCGGACCGCGTCAACGCGACGAAGTTCTACGGCCTCAACGGCGGACGCCTCTACCTCAGCACCAACGGCGGCGCGACCTTCACCGCCACCGCCGCCTCGGGCCTGCCCGCCAACGGCAAGATCAAGGCGGTGCCGGGCAAGGAGGGCGACCTGTGGCTGGCCGGTGACGGCGGCCTGTGGCACTCCACCGACAGCGGGGCGTCCTTCACGAAGCTGCCGGGCATCACCAACTCGGTGAACGTCGGTTTCGGCAAGGCGGCGCCCGGCGGCACGTACATGGCGATCTTCGCGGTGGCCACGATCGGCGGCGTCACGGGCCTGTACCGCTCGGACGACGCCGGGGCGAACTGGGCGCGCATCAACGACGACAAGCACCAGTGGGGCAACATGGGCGAGGCCCTGACGGGCGACCCCAGGGTGTACGGGCGTGTCTACGTCGGCACCAACGGGCGCGGCATCCTGTACGGCGACCGCACGGGCCCGCCGGTAACCGTCACCCCCACCCCGACCCCGACGGTGACCCCCACCGTCACGCCCACCGTGACCCCGACCGTCACCCCCACCACGGGGTCGGGCTGCGCGGCGACGTACAAGGGAGTCAACGAGTGGTCGGGCGGCTTCCAGGCGGAGGTCACCGTCAAGAACACGGGCGCGGCGCAGATCACGGGCTGGAAGGTGACCTGGACCTGGGCGGGTGACCAGAAGATCAGCCAGCTCTGGGGCGGCACCCCGGCCCAGACGGGCGCCAACGTGAGCGTCGTCAACGCCGGCTACAACGGCACCCTGGCACCGAACGGCACGACGTCGTTCGGCTTCACGGGCACCTACACCGGCACCAACACCCCACCCGCCACCCTCACCTGCGCCCCGGCGTAGGCGAGGCCTGCCACGAGGGGGAGCGCACGCCCCGGGATTCCGGCCCGTGCCTCCCCCTCACCCGTCCGCTCAAGAGCAGCTGTCGCGGTACGGAAGGTCCGGGACATAGGCCCTCCATTCAGCGGTGGTGAGGGAGCCGCCCGCCCGCCGGCAGATCGCCCGGATGACACCGGCCGGCTCGACGACGTGCGTCCGCGCCACCCCGTTCAGATCAAGGGTGACGACGCCGCCCCCGTCAGCCGTGAAGGCGATCGACTGGAGCTGCCCCGTTCCCGGGTCCTGACCTCCCCCGATGTCACGCAGCGTGCCGAGGATCGTTCCCGTGACCGGATCGAACAACCGCACCCTGCCGTCCGTCGCGCCGACCGCGACGACGTCGTCGCGCGGGGAGTAGGCGGCGATCGACAGTTCGCCGGACTCGTCGCGGACGACCGGCCCGAGGCGCTTGCCGGCGGTGTCCCACAGCGTCAGGCGGCCCCGGGAGTCCAGGACCACCACGCCGCCGCCCTGGTGGAGGAAGAAGATCCGGACACCGGTGGTGTCCCTTCCGCCGGCGCCGAAGGGCCTGGTCACCGGCCGTCCGGTGGCGGCGTCGAGCAGGCGCTGGCCGGCGCCGGCGAATGCCAGCCGCTTGCCGTCGGGGGAGAAGGCCACGTCGTTCGTCTCCGGGAGCGCCGCGCTCCAGAGCTTCCGCCCGGCCTTCCAGTCCCATGCCTGGGCGGCGTACCTGAGCACGCGGCGCCCGTCGTCCGGGCTGCGCAGGACGAGCGCGAGGCGGGTGCCGTCCGGGCTGAAGCTCACCACGTGGGGCTCCAGACCTCCCGGGTCAGGGGCGATCTCGGCCAGGACGGCTTGCGAGGCGACGTCCACGATCTTGACCGCGCCCTGGTCCACCGCGGCCAGCAGCCTGCCGTCCTTGCTGAAGTACGCCTCCTCCATGGCGGGCAGGGCGCCCGCGGCCCTGCCGCTGCGCACGTCGCGTAGCCGGGTTTTGCCGTCGGTCAGGGTCACCGAGAGCTGCCCGCCGGGGCTCAGCCTGCCGAAATCGGTCGAAGAGCCCGCCGGGGTGACGGAGAGGTCGGAGACGTCGACGGAGAAGACCCGGTCCTCGACGAGGTAGCGGAACGTCCGGCCGTCGAAGGCGCCCTGGGGCTGCTCGCCATCAGTGTCGCCCAGCAGCGGCACCGTGGTGAGGAGCTGCGCATCGGCCATCCGCCAGAACTGGACCTCCTCACCGGTGATCGAGGCGAGCAGCTTCCCGTCCTCGCTGACCGTCACCGCGCCGCCGTTCCAGGTCCCTTGTGTGCCGGCGCCGTCTTTGACGCCGATGTCCACGACGGACCTGTCCTCGACGTCGGTCAGGCGCACCGACTTCGCCCGCCGCGTCGCCAGCCACCTGCCGTCCGCGCTCGCCGTCGCGCCGGCCGTGGAAAGCCGGTTGTGCTCGCCGGTCCGCGGATTCCACTGCTGGTACTTGTCAGGGTCACGGATCACCACCGTCCGGTCGTCCGCGCGGACGATCTCCGCCCAGCTGTTCACGAGGTCGAGCGGGCGATCGAAGACCCAGGTCCCGACGGCCGTTCCGGCGGCCAGCTCCCAGGCCCGGATCCGCTTGTCCGTCAGGACGACGAGCGTACGGTCCGAGGGCGCCAGGGCCACCGCGGTCACCTGGTCCCCGGCCAGCCCCAGCCGGTTGATCTCGCCGATCCGCTTTCCGGTGCGCACGTCCCACACCTGGGCGGTGTCCTGGCTGACGTCGGTCAAGGTACGCCCGTCCGCGCCGAGGGCCCGGACCGTGTCGCCGGCGCTCACCCGGTCCGCGAACGTCGCCGACTCGCGCTGGGCGAGCGCCGTCATCAGCCCCGCCCTGGTGAGCGGCGTGCGGTCCAGGCTCCACGCCGCCACGCTCAGCCGCATCGCCAGCATCGGATCCGTGACGCGTACCTGGTGCACGAGCCCGGCCAGCCGGGTCGCCTCCGACCTGCCGAGCGACGCGGTGACCTCCTCGGCACGCCGATCGGCGACCAAGCCCTGCTGGACGGCCAGTCCTCCGGCCACCAGCGAGATCACCAGCAGCCCGCCGAGGGAGAGCGACACCAGCCGGGCACGCTTGGCGCCGCGCCTGGCCAGGTCCGCGCTCGCCTGGAGGAAACCTCGCTCCACCGGGGCCAGCGTGATGTCGCGCCGCGAGTTGGCCGCCCACCGCAGGGCGTTGTCCAGGCTGCTGCCGCGGAACAGGTCGCCGTCGCGCCGGCCGGCCCCGTCCCACCGGCGCGCCGCCGTGAGGATCTCCCGGTGGACCGCCAGCCCGTCGCGGTTGTTGTCGATCCAGCGCCTGTACCTGGGCCAGGCGTGCGGCAGGGCCGGCCGCGCCAGCCAGATCTCCTCGCCGCCCCTGGCCAGCAGGTACGTGAACACCTCCAGGATCCGGTTGACCGCCGTCGCCTCGTGCTGTGCCCTTCCCTGCAGGAGCTCGGCCCGGGCCGCCCGCCGTCCGGTCAGCTCCCCGTGCTCGTCCACCGTGACCAGCCGCAGGAAGACCTCGGCCACCAGCTCGCGCTCGGCGGGCCCGAGCATCGCGTACGCCTCCTCCGCCAGCGCGCCCAGCGCGGGATCGTCGGCCGGCACCGAGATCCGGGTGGCCTCGCGGCCGCCCATGGCGAGCAGCCCGGCGACATCCACCTGCCCGCCGCCGCTGACCAGGCCGAGGAGCAGCTCCCGGGAGGTCGGGCGGTCGAGCGGATCCTTGGCCAGCGCGGCGGCCACCAGCGGGTGCAGCGACTCCGGCAGCACGCTGAGATCCGGGCTGGCGGACAGTACGCGGTGCATGACCCCGCCCAGGCTCTCGGCCTGGAACGGGTCTTCGCCGGTGGCGGCGAACATCACGATGCCGGCCCAGGCGAACACGTCCGCCGGCGCGCCCGCCCGGTGCCCGGTGAACACCTCCGGGGCCATGTACGTAGGCGTTCCCGCGACCAGGCCGGTCTCGGTGAGCGACATCTCCATCGTCCGGGAGATGCCGAAGTCGATCACTCGCGGGCCGTCCGGACCGAGCAGCACGTTGTCCGGCTTCAGGTCACGGTGGATCACGCCCGCCTCGTGGACGGCGGTCAGGGCGGTGGCGATGGCGGTGGCCAACCGGTGCAGGTCACCGCCCGCGAACCGGCGGCCGTCGAGGACGACCTGACGCAGGCTCGGCCCTTCGACGTACTCGCTGACGATGTACGGGCGGGTCCCCTCCAACTGGGCGTCGAGCACGCGCGCGGTGCAGAACGAGGCCACCCGCTGCGCGGCTGTCATCTCCCTGCCCAGCTGGGCGGCCTGGTCGCTGTGCAGGACCTTGATCGCGACGCGGCGGGCGTCCTCCGTGTAGGCCTCATAGACCACACCCTGGCCGCCCGCGCCCAGCCGCCCTGCCAGCCAGTACTGCCCCAGCCGCTGCGGATCCCCGTCGAGCAGTTTCGCCGCCATGCCTCATCCCCGTTTGTCGTGAATATGCGTATTCGATGCGCTGGATCCGGACAAAGTTCGATCACAACAGTTCACGCGTACGGCGGCGGCCGTCGGAGTGGAGCAGGTGGCGGCCTGCCAAGGGCGGGCCCGGTCCAGGTCGAACGCCACGCCGGCCAGGCGGATCGTGCGCACCTTCGGGTCCTTGAGCAGCTCCCGCAGCTCGCGGACCGCGAGCGGGACGCGATCCGGGCCCGGGTGGCCGTGACCGGCCAGTTCGCCGCCCTGGACGAGGACCTGACCGGGTACGAGAACCTGACCGTCCTCGCCCGCCTCCACGGCCTGCCCCGCGCCGCCGGCAAACAGCGAGCCGACGACCTGCTGGCCGCCTTTGCTCAGCCACGTCGCCGCCGCGGCCCGGGGCCTGATGAACAACGCCGGCGGCGCCGCCGGATCCGTCGCCTGGTCGCTCATCGCGACCGCTGCCATCGCCGCGGTCTGCGCGCCGCTCGCCCTCCACCTCTACAACAAGCGCGGCTGACGCGCCGCAGCGCCCACGCCGTCGCCCGGCCGGCGGGTCAGCCTACGGGCCCCCGGCGGCCTTCAGACTCCGACGACCTTGACTGTTTTCCCGCATAGCCTGATCAGATCGTCCTCGTCCGAAGCGAGGACGATCACCGGCCGGACGGAGAGTAGGGCGGTGGCCGCGACCACTGCGTCAATGGCCCTCACGCACGATCGAGGTCGCCCTCTGATCGGCCGCACACCATTTCACAAGACCTTCGCAGTCGAGGATCAGGGTGCCCGCGCTCAGCTTGCTTCGTGCGCGCGCCATCCGTTCTCCCCCTGGAGCTCGGGCGCCGACTTGACGCTGCGGAACAGCTCTGCCGCCTCATCCCGCAACGACTGCGGGATCGGGCCGGCGGCCGGCCGCGTCAGGGGCCGCCGCGGCAGGAGCGTCTGACGCGTCTTTCGGCGCTCACCAGGTCGGGCAGGTCGAGGTGGAGGAGCTTGTCGCGGATCTCGTCGGCCGTCGCCGGATCGACGACCTCGTCCACCAGGTCCAGGGCGTGTTGCCAGGAGTCCCGGGCCGCGTCGTGGTCGCCGGCCGCGCGGTGGCTGTCGCCGAGGTGGCGCAGGGTGCCGATCTCGTTGTAGCGGTCGCCGACGTCCCGGTAGAGGGTCAGGGCGTGCCGGTAGTACACGATGGCCCGGTCGTACTCGCCCATCCGGTGCAGGGCGTAGCCGAGGCCGTCCAGGACGCCCGCGTCGCCGTAGCGGTTGCTCAGGCCGTTCAGCTTGATCAAGGCGTCCTGGAGGTACGTGGCGGCCCGGCAGTCCTGGTCGAGCCGGATGTGGGTCCAGGCGAGCGCGTGCAGCATGCTGGCCTCGCCGGCGGGGTTGCCGGTGGCCGCGTACAGGGCGAGCGCCCGTTCGGCCTGTCGGATCGACTCCTCGTACCGGCCGACCTGGTCGAGCAGCCAGGCGTGGCTGCGGTGGGCGGTGGCCAGCCCGCCCAGGTCGCCCAGCTCCTCGTGCAGCTCCAGCGAACGCCGGATGCCGGGCCAGGCCACGTGATAGTCCCCGAGCCGCGCGGAGGCGCGGGCCAGCGCCCGGTGCAGGTGCGCCTGCGCGGCCCTGTGCCCCAGCCGCTGGGCGGCGGCGAGCCCGAGGCGCTGTACGGTCGCGCAGTCGCGCCAGTGACCCTGCTGGTCGAGGAAGCGCTCCAGCGCCCAGGCCAGTTGCCAGCCGTGCGTGTCGAACCCGCCCTGGGCCGCCAGCTCCACCACGGACATCAGTACGGGATGCTCGGCCGTGAACCAGGCCAGCGCCTGCCGGTCGTCCTCGAACTCCGGCACGGGCAGGCTCAGCTCCGGCCGCACCCAGAACGGGGCGAACTTCCTGCAGGCCCCGTGCGCCTGCTGCGTGTAGTGGTCGAGCAGCCGTTCTACGGCCGCGTCCCGATCGTCCTCGGAGTCCTCCACGAGCTCGGTGGCGTACGCGCGCAGCAGATCGTGCGCGACGTACCGGCCGGGGGCGTGCTCGGTGAGCAGGCTGGCCCTGGTCAGCTCGTTCAGCGCCCGCCGTACGGGCTCGCCCGCGAGGGCGGCGGCCGCCCCGGCGCTGACATCAGGCCCCGGGTGCAGCGCCAGCAGCCGGAACAGGCGGGCCGCCGCCGCGCTGAGCGACCGGTACGACCACGAGAACACCGCCCGCACGTCGACGGCCGGATCGCCGTCCGCGAAGGCGTCCAGCGTCGCGGGCGTCTCGCGCAGCTCGGCGGCGATCGCGGACAGCGGGAAGGCCGGGTTGGCGGCGGCGCGGGCGGCCACCACGGCCAGGGCCAGCGGCAGGCCGCCGCACCGTTCGACGATCTCGTCCACCGCCCGCGGCTCCCGGGCGACCCGCTCCTCGCCGAGCCGCCGGGCCAGCGACTCCCGGGCGTCCTCGGCCGGGAACAGGTCCAGCGTCATCGGAAGCGCCCCCTCCGTCGCCAGCAGGCCCGGCAACCGGTCCCTGCTGGTGATCAGCACCAGGCAGCCGGGGCTGCTGGGCAGCAGCGGGCGTACCTGCTCGGCGTCGCGGGCGTTGTCCAGCAGGATCAGCACCCGGCGCTTGGCCAGCAGGCTCCGGTACAGCCCGACCTGTACGTCCACCCCGACCGGGATCCGGTGCGGCGGCACGCCGAGCGCCTCCAGGAAGCTCCTCAGGGCCTCGGCGGGGTCCATGGCGGAGCCCAGGCGGTCGAAGCCGCGCAGGTTCACGTACAGCTGGCCGTCCGGGAAGCGGTGGGCCACCCGGTGCGCCCAGTGAACCGCCAGCGTCGTCTTGCCGACCCCCGCCATGCCGCCGATGGCGCTGATCACGACCGTCCGCAGCGCGTCACCGTCGAGCAGGGCGAGGGCCTTGGCCAGGTCGGCCCGCCTGCCCGCGAAGACGGCGAGATCGGCGGGCAACTGCGCGGGCGGCACCGCGTTGCCCGCGTCGCGGGCCTCGCCCGCCGTGTCCGGCGGGGTCGTCGGGAGCGCGGTCGTGTCCCTCAACGGGGCGGCGGTCTCGGTCAGTACGCGCTGTTGGGCGGCGCGTAACTCCTGGCCCGGTTCGATGCCCAACTCCTCGGCGAGCTCGTCCCGGACCGCCTGCCAGGTGTCCAGCGCCTCGGCCTGGCGGCCGGTGGTGGCCAGGGCGAGCACCAATCTGGCCTGGAGCCGCTCGTCCAGCGGATGCCGGGTGGCCGCCGCCCTCAGCGCGGGCAGCAGTCCGGCCGTCCCGCCGTGTTCCAGCGCCACGTCGGCCGCCTCCAGCGCGACCGCGATCCGCTCCTGCTCCAGAGCGGCGAACACCGGCCGCGACCGGACCTCGGCCGGGATGCCCGCCGCCGCCTCGCCCTGCCATAGGGCCAGCGCCTCCGCGTACTGCTCCACCGCCTCCGCCGGGGCGGCCGAGCGGGCCTGTTCGACCAGGTGGCGGAAGCGCAGCAGGTCGAGCGTGCCGGCGTCGGCCTTCAGGCGGTACCCGCCCGCGCCCCGGAGCAGCCAGCCGCCCTCCGCTCTGGGCGGCAGCCCCGGCTCCAGCAGCCGGCGCAGGTTGCCCACATACCTGTGGACGACGTTGACCGAGCTGGACGGCGGGTCCTGCCCCCAGAGGACGTCGACCATCTCGTCCAGGCTCACGGGCCGTCCCGCGTACGCCAGCAGGAGGGCGAGCAGGGCTCGCTGCTGCGGAGCGCCGGAGTTCAGCTCGACGTCCCCCCGCCAGAGGCGCACAGGCCCCAGCACCGCGAACCGCATCCGTCGCATCCCCCTCCGCCGACCCTGACATTTGGGAGTATTTTTAACCGGCCATGCAATCGGATTGCAGCGGGCTGAACGCCCCAAGGGCTCTCAAGGCTCACGTTTCGGATGTGCCGGAGCTGGGGAATGGTTTGCGGAGTAACGTGGCTATATGAGTGGTATGTCTGAATAGCTGGTCAGGGATGTGCGCTCCTGTCCCTCGACCGCTCCATCACATTCTCGAAAGGAGCGAACCATGATCTTCCCGCGATATATGTCCGCTGCGAGGATCTTGCCCGTGGCCATGGAGCCCCCTGGGCCCAATCCACTGGGGCCGAGGAAGAGGACCAACAGCGACAGCAGCAGCCGTTCCAGAAGCCGTCGCAGCCGCCGTCGCCGGTGAGCGAGGCGTAGTTCAGACCTGATGACGACCTGGCCGCCCGTAGTGGCCAGGTCTTCGTCTGCGCGGTCATCCGCGGCGTTCGCGGTCCAGCTCGTTGAGGATGCCGGCCAGGCCCAGCTCGAAGCGGCGGGTCAGGCCGGGGGTGCCGGTGAGCTCGTCGGCCACGGCCGTCACGTGGGGGTAGCGGTCGGCGGGAAGCTCGCGGAGGAAACGGGTGATCTGGGCGAGGCGGGTGGGGTTGCCGGGGCCCTTGCCGAAGGCGATCTCCTGGCCGGCGAACCCGGTGACGTAGAACAGCAGCAGCAGGTAGCCGTAGCCGGCCAGCCGGTTGTCGAACCCGGCCTGGCGCAGGATGCCGATGATGTGGTCGGCCAGCCGCAGCCCGTTCGGCCCGAAGGGCACCCTGCCCGGCAGGAGCCGGGTGGCCGCGGGGTGGGCGAGGAGGACCTGCCGGAGCTCGAGCCCGATGCCGGCCAGCCGCTCGGCCCAGGGACGGTCGTCCTCGGCCGGCAGCCGGCACTTGCCCAGGACCACGTCGATCAGCAGGTCGAACAGCTCGTCCTTGCCGCGTACGTGCCAGTAGAGCGACGGCGACTTGATGTCGAGCGCCACGGCGAGCTTGCGCATGCTGAACGCGTCGAAGCCGTGCTCGTCCAGGAGGTCGAGCGCCGCCTGGGCGATCTGGGCGCGATCCAGCCTCGGCTCGGTCTCCTCGATGCCGCCGGGGAAGCCGGGATCTTGACGTGCCATGCGCGAGCTCCTCCATCTGCCGTCCACCAATCTAGCAGTGCAAGGCAATCCCTAGCAGTGTTAGATTCTCCCTTGCAATGCTAGGGAAGGTTCGACGAGAGGACGGCGGGACATGCACGTGATCGTCATCGGCGCGGGGCTGGGCGGGTTGTGCCTCGCACAAGGGCTGCGGCAGCGCGACATCAGCGTGGCCGTGTACGAGAGCGACGACGCCCTGACCTCCCGGCAGCAGGGCTACCGCATCCACATCGACGAGCACGGCGACCGGGCCCTGGCCGCCAACCTGCCCGAGCGGCTGCACCGGTTGTTCCGCGCCACGGCCGGGCTGCCCCGTACCAGCACGCCCGTCTTCGACCACCGGCTCGAGCGGCTCAGGGTCCTGGAGCCGTCCGACGGCGGCGTGCACCTGGCGGTGGACCGGCTGACGCTGCGGCGGATCCTGCTCTCGGGCCTGACGGACGCGGTCCGGTTCGGCAAGCGGTTCACGCACTACCGAACCGGCGCCGACGGCCGGGTCACCGCGTACTTCGCCGACGGCGGCACCGCGACCGGCGACGTGCTCGTGGCGGCGGACGGCGTCAACTCCCCGGTGCGCCGGCAGTATCTGCCGCACGCGCGCGTGGTGGACACGGGCCTGCGGCAGTTGTACGGCAAGGTGCCGCTCACGGAGCGGACCCGCGAGCTGTTCCTGGACGACATGTTCGCCGTGTTCACCCCGATCATCGGCCCGGACGGCAGCTTCGTCGGCGTCGCGCCGGTGGAGTTCCCCGAGCCCGTGCGGGCCGAACTGGGTGTCACCCAGGACTACATGACCTGCTCCTTCGGCGCCCGCCGCGAGCTCCTGCCGCCCGACGACGAACTGCGCGCCATGCCGGGGACCGAACTGCGCGCCCTGACCCTGCGGGCGATCGAGGGCTGGCACCCCCGGGTGCGGGCGATCATCGACCACTGGGACACGTCCACGGTCTTCGCCCTGGTGCTCCGTACCAGCGTGCCGATCGAGCCCTGGCCGGCCACCAACGTCACGCTGCTCGGGGACGCCATCCACGCGATGAGCCCCGCGGGCGGCATCGGCGCGAACACCGCCCTGCGCGACGCGAGCGCGCTCGCCGCCGCCCTCGGGGAGGCCGCCGCCGGCCGGCCGCTCCTCCAGGCGCTGGCCAGGTACGAGTCCGAGATGACCGCCTACGGCTTCGCCGCCGTACGCACCTCCGCCGAGAACGGCCACCGCCTGCTCGGCCAGGACCCCCTCCCCGCCGCCTGAGTAGCGCCTTTCCCGGCGATCCGGCGAGAATGATGGCTTGATGGAGAATGAGGACCGGGGGTCGGACTCGCCCTACATCGAGCGGATCTACCGCAGTGAGGGCGTCACCACGGCGAAGCGGATGCACTCGATCGCCAACTCCAACTGGGAGCTGGTGATCTGGGAGCACCGCGGGCGCGCGCACGTCGCGATCCGCGGACCGGAGACCAGGCCGACCACGGTGGACGTGAGCCCCGAGGGATCGGCGTTCGGGATCATCTTCGCCCACGGCGCGGCCATGCCGCACCTGCCGGTCCAGGGCCTGGTCGACTCGGCCGTGTCGTCCCCGCACGTGACCTCGGACGCGTTCGTGCTGCGGGGGGAGGAGTGGGAGCTGCCGGGCTTCGGCAACGCCGAGGTCTTCGTGGACCGGCTCGTGCGGGCCGGCATCCTGGTGCGCGACCCGCTGGTGACCGACGTCGTCGCGGGCGACGACGCCCCGCGGCTGAGCGCCCGCTCGGTGCAGCGCCGGGTGGTCGCCGCCACCGGGCTGACGCAGGGGGCGATCCGGCAGATCGAGCGCGCCCGGGAGGCGGCCCTGCTCCTCGGCGAGGGCGTCGCGCCGCTGGACGTGGTGCACCGGCTCGGCTACTACGACCAGCCGCACCTCGCCCGCTCGCTCACCCGCTTCATGGGTCTTACGGCGACCGAGCTGCAACACCCGGACCCGGACGAGCCCCTGTCGCTTCTGTACAGGTCCGGACGCTGAGCGTGCGCGACGGGCTGAGCGCGCGAGCGCTTGTGTCCGGGCTCGGCCTGTTTGTTGCCTATGGTCGCTTATGGTGTTTTGGTGACCGCCAGTCAAGGCCGCCGTGACCAGCTCAAAGAGTTCCTGCGTGGCAAGCGGGAGGCTCTCACCCCCGCCGACGCCGGCATGCCCGCCGGAGGGCGCCGCCGTACTCCCGGGCTGCGCCGGGAAGAGGTGGCGGTGCTCGCCGGGGTGGGGGTGTCCTGGTACACCTGGCTGGAGCAGGGACGCGACATCAAGGTCTCCGACGCCGTGCTGGACGCGGTCGCCCGCGCGCTGCGGCTCGACGAGGCGGAGCGGGCCCACCTGTACGTGCTGGCCGGGCTGAACCCGCCGGACCCCGCAGGCCGGCCCGGCGCGCCGGTGAGCGAGCAGCTGCGCGCGGTGCTGGACGCCTGGATGCCCAACCCGGCGCACGTTCTGGACCGTCACTACAACCTGGTGGCGATGAACGACGCGGCCAGGTGGGTGTTCGGGTTCGACGGCGAGGTCCGCAACTGCATGGTGGCGTTCTTCACCCATCCGATCTACCGCGGCAGGTTCACCGAATGGCACGAGTTCGCCCCGGACATGGTGGCCGACTTCCGCGCCAGCGCCGCCCGCTATCACGACGATCCGCTCTTCGGGCGGATCGCCGAAGAGCTGTGCGGCGCCAGCGCGGAGTTCGCCGAGTTGTGGGCCCGGCCGGAGGTCCGCTCCCGCTCCCAGGGGATCAAGGCGATCACCCACCCCGAAGCCGGGGACCTCGTCTTCGAGTACTCGCTGTTCCGGCTGCCGGATCGTGCGGACCTCAACGTGGTGCTGCACACGCCGCATCCCGACACCGACACCAAGGCGAAGGTGGAAAGCCTGGTGGTGGCACACCCAGGATGAGCTGACACTGCCTTGCCGGAAGCCGTCCCAGCACCATGGACGGCATGAAGGCAATCACGATTCCCGAATTCGGCGGCGCCGACGTCCTCCGCCTCGACGAGGTCGAGCTCCCCGAGCCCGGTCCGGGGCAGGTCTCCATCGACGTGGCCTACGCGGGCGCGAACTTCGCCGAGATCCTCTACCGGCAGGGCGTGGTGGACGTACCGCTGCCCTTCGTGCCCGGCATCGAGGTGTCCGGCCGCATCCGGGCGCTC
The DNA here is from genome assembly GCF_014873145.1 of Nonomuraea angiospora. NCBI lineage: Bacteria > Bacillati > Actinomycetota > Actinomycetes > Streptosporangiales > Streptosporangiaceae > Nonomuraea > Nonomuraea angiospora. The sequence goes on from NZ_JADBEK010000001.1 coordinate 9,037,490, forward strand.
GGCCCCGGCGTCGAGGGGCTGCGCGTGGGCCAGCCGGTCGCCGCCCTGACGATCGTCGACAGCGGCGGCTACGCGGAGGCGGTGGTCACCTCCGCGGACCTGGTGGCCCCGTTGGACGGCCACGACCTGGGGCTGGGCATCGCGGCGGCACTGCCCTCCAACAGCACCACCGCGTTCCTCGTGCTCGACCGGGTGGCCCGCATCGAACCGGGGGAGAGCGTGCTCGTACACGCCGCCGCCGGAGGCGTGGGCAGCCAGCTCGGTCAGGCCGCCCGGTTGCTGGGCGCGGGCCGCGTGGTGGGCACCGTGGGCAGCCCCGCCAAGATCGAGACCGCCAAGGCGTTCGGCTACGACGAGGTCGTCCTGCGCGAGCAGGCGGCCGAGGCCGGTCGGTTCGACGTCGTGGTGGACATGGTCGGCGGTCCGGCACGACGCGGCAGCCTCGACCTGCTCGCGCCGATGGGCCGGATGGTGGTGATGGGCAACGCCTCCGGCGCCGAGGACGTCGGGATCTCGGCCAACGAACTGTGGTTCACCAACAAGACGGTCTCCGGGTTCAACCTGGCCGCCTTCTCCGCCGCTTTCCCCGCGCAGGCAGGCCGGGCGCTGCGCCGGGCTGTCGCCGCGGCCGCCGGCGGGGAGCTTCGGGTGCAGGTGGAGTCGCTACGGCTGGAGCAGGCCGCCGAGGCGCACCGCCGCATCGAGTCCGGCCGCACGACCGGCAAGCTGGTGCTCGAAGTCGAACGAATCTGAGGTGTTCTCCGTCAGCTCATCCGACGTCGAAGGGCGGCAGCTCAGCCAGGTCCAGGACGGCTGCCGGCGGGAAGTCGGGCCACGAGCCCGGCGGGTCTTGGCTCAGGTCGCGCAGGTGCTTGTCGATGAAGCGCTGAGCATTGCGCAAAACCCTGACGGCGGTGGCGGCGTCGATGGCGCCGTTCTGCAGCGCGTCGGCAAGCTCGTCGAGGTCCAGGACCTCGTAGCGCCGGCTGACCGGGGGCACGACGATGTCCACGTAGAGATCGTGGACCACCAGCCGCTTCGGGCCCGTTTCCTCCAGTTCGACCAGGTCGATGTACCAACCGCCTTCGAGCGCGTCGACGAAGGTGACCGGCCTGGTGAGCTGTATTCCTTCGTCGGCGACGACGAAGCAGCGATCGGTCGTGGGCCGGCCGGGAACCCGCCATGGGGGAAGGATCTCGACGTCGTAGGCCACGATGTTGTCGCCGGTTCGGACACCGGGGCACCATTGCCCGGTGCGGTGGTGGACACGTACCTCTTCAAGGGTCACGCATCGCAGTATGGCCGCGCCGGGATGCGGCGCGCCCCGGCCGTTGTGTCTGTGGGAGAGAGGGGAGGCGCTGGCTGGAAGTTCATGGCGCGCAGCGCCCCCCTGTGGAAGGCCGTCAGCCCTTGACGGCGCCGACGATCACGCCCTTGGTGAAGTGGCGTTGCACGAAGGGGTAGATGATCAGGGCGGGGATCACCGCGATGACCACGATGGCCATTTTGATGGCGAGTGTCGGCGGGGCGTCGCCGGTCACGCCCGCCGTGGCGCTGGGCAGCGGGTTGGAGTCCACCACGTACTGGCGCAGGATCAACGCCAGCGGCCACTTCCTGGTGTCGTCGATGTAGAGCATCGCGTTGAACCAGGCGTTCCAGTAGCCGACCGCGTAGAACATCGCCACCACGGCCGTGACCGCCTTCGACATGGGCAGGACGATGCGCCACAGGATGCGGAACTCGCCCGCCCCGTCGATGCGGGCGCTGTCCAGGACCTCTCCCGGGATGCTCATGAAGAACGAGCGCAGCACCACCACGTTGAACGCCGAGACGGCCGTCGGGAGGATCAGCGACCAGTAGCTGTCCTTCAGGCCCAGGCCGCTGACCATCAGGTAGACCGGGATGATGCCGGGGAAGAAGACGAACATCAGCAGCACGCTGAACAGCAGCGGGCGGTGGAGGAACGAGCCCGGGCGCGACAGCGAGTACGCGCCCAGGATGCTCACGCCGGCGCTGATGAGCGTCCCGACCACCGTGACGCCCGTGCTGACCAGGATGGCCCTGCTGACGACCGTGTCGGAGAAGATCTGCTCGTACGCCTCGAACGTGATCCCTTCCGGCACCAGCACCAGCCCGCCCGCGCGGTTGACCGTGGCGGCCGAGCTGAGGCTGGTCAGGAGGATGGTGTAGAGGGGGCCGAGGATCACCACGACGATCAGCGTGATCAGCGAGCCCTTGCCGAGCCGGCCGACCGGCGAGGGGCGTTCCTCCCACGGCGCGAGCCGGGAGGGCTTGCGGGAGGCGAGTACGGTCATGATCGCGAATACACCCCTCGCTCGCCGAACGCGTGCGCGACCCGGTTGGCCGCCACGATGAGCAGCAGCCCGACCAGGCCCTTGAACAGCCCGGCCGCCGCCCCGTACCCCAGGTCCCCGGTACGCAGGCCCGACCAGTACACGAACGTGTCGAAGACCTCGGACGCCTCGCTGCCGACGGCGCTGCGCTGCAGCATGAACTGCTCGAACCCGACGTTCAGCGCGTCACCGAGCCGCAGGATCAGCAGGAGCACGATCACCGGACGCAGTCCGGGCAGCGTGATGTGCCACATGCGACGCCAGCGGCGGGCACCGTCCACGGCGGCGGCCTCGTACAGGTTGGGGTCGATGGTGCTGAGGGCGGCGAGGAAGATGATCGCCCCCCAGCCGGCGTCCTTCCAGACGGTCTGGGACGTGATCAGCAGGATGAACGTGTCCGAGCTCGTCATCCAGTCGACGCCCTGGTGGCCGTGCTCCCGCAGGATCTGGGCCAGCAGCCCCGCCCCGCCGAACATCTGCTGGAAGATGGCGATGACCAGCACCCAGGAGAAGAAGAACGGCATGTAGACCACGCCCTGCACGAACGCCCTCAGCCTGGCCGAGACGATGCTGTTGAGCAGCAGCGCCAGCATGATCGGCACGGGGAAGTAGAAGACGAGCTGGAAGGCCGTGATGGACAGGGTGTTCGCGATGGCGCGCAGGAACTGGGGGTCCTGGAAGAGCAGCGCGAAGTTGGTGAAGCCGATGATCGGGGAGCCGGCGATCCCGTCGGTGTACGGGTTGTAGTCCTGGAACGCGATGACGTTGCCCAGGGCGGGGATCCACCAGAAGGCGAGGACGAGCAGCAGCATCGGGAGGTTCATCACGAGCAGCGGCCAGTCCCGCCGGAGCTTGGCCCGCCAGGTCAGTTCGTGGGGCTTGGCCGCGACGCTCAGGGGGTGCCGGGCCGTTCGCCTGGCCGTCGTCACGCCCATGAGATGCCCCTCGCGAGAGTCGCCGGGGTCACAGCCTGCCGTTCTCCCGCGCGACCTTCATGTAGAACTCGCGCGCCTCGTTCCCGCCCTGCTCCTGCCAGTCCTTGACGATCTTCGTCCACTCGGACACGGGCCGCTTGCCCCGGAGGATCTCCTGCATCTTGTCCTCGGTGGGTGTGGCCAGCCCGGCCATCTTGGAGGGCGTCTCCACCCGGATCCCCACGAACGGGTCGCTTTCCAGGATCTTCGAGGCCTGCGTCTGCCAGTCGTACTGCGCCTGGACCAGGCCCTTGTACTGGCTCTTCTCGTTGGCGTTCGGCCGGCCCGACAGGAACAGGTACGTGGGCGCGACCTCCTTGCGCCCGAGCGCCGTCTGCTCGATCTTGCCGTCCTTGACGTTGTAGTGCTTGCCCTCGACGCCGTTGAAGACCAGCTCGTACTCCTGGGTGCCGAACGGCGCCGAGCACCAGTTGGACAGGGCGAGCAGCTCGCGGGTGCGGGCGTCGCCGAGACCCTTCTTGATGAAGACGAACATGCTGGCGGGCTCGTTGCGCCACATGATGGTCTTGCCGCCGGGCTTGGCCGGGTAGGGGGCGACGATCTGCATGTCGAACTTGGGATTGTCGGCCTGGAACCGGCCCAGGTTCTCGTGCCAGGCGCCGAGCCCGTCCCGGTAGATGACCATCTGGCCGCTGCCGAAGACGGCTTTGTTGTCGGCGTCCTTGTTGGCGACGATGTCGGGGTGGACCCACCCGGCCTCGAAGACCTTGGTCATGAACTCGATCGAGGCGGCGAACTCGGCGGTCTCGTACTTGTACTCGAGGGTGCCGTCGCTCTTCTTGCGCCACTCGCGCGGAGCCCCGAAGGCCCGCTGCATCTCCTGCTCCATGCCGCCGCCGAACGCCCAGCGCTTCTTCTTGGGGTCGGTGATGGCCTTGCCGAGCGCCATCAGGTCGTCGCCGCTCCTGGGCTGCTGCAGGCCCAGCTCGTTCAGGATGTCCTGGCGGACGAAGGTGGCGAACGGGAACGGGTCGTTCTGCCAGGGGATGCCCTGAAGGACGCCGCCGAAGACTCCGTACTGCCAGGCCGCGGTGTCGTAGTTGGCCAGCAGCGGGAACTCCTTGGCCTTGTCCCCGGCCAGGAAGGGGGACAGGTCGGCGAAGAGCTTGTTGGCCGCCTCGGTGAAGTGGGCGATCTTGATGAGCTCCCAGTTCGGCACCATGAGCATGTCGGGCACGTCGCCGCTGGCCAGCAGGGTGCTGAGCTTCTGCCCGTAGGTGTTGCCGTCGGAGATGTTGAAGCGCACGACGCCGCCGAGGCGCTCGTTGACGTAGTCGTAGTAGGAGTTGCTGCCCAGGCCGGGCGGCACCGTGCCCCACAGCGGAGTCATCGCGGTCACTTCCTTGCCGCTGGTCAGCGGCTTGGTGGTGACGGCCTGCACCATGGTGGCCGGGCGGGTCAGGAAGCCGGGCGAGACGAACTCGGCGCCGGGCAGATCGGGTTTGAGCCCGGGGATCTCGAACGGGATCCGCGTGGGCACCAGGCTCTTGAGCTTGTCGGCCGCCACGGCCGTACCCTTGGACAGCTGCTTCTTCTCGGCGCAGCCGGCCACCAGGACGCTCGCACCGACCAGGCCGAGGAATCCGCGGCGGGACGTGTTGGTTGCCATGGCCCGCTCCCTTCTCCAAATGGGGATGGCCTCGTTAAAATTAGTTGGTATTGCGACCAAACAAATTAGTAGACTGTGACCGTGGCCACAAGGGATCGCGACGTCACAGGTTGGTGCCGATGAGAAGGTTCGCGGCATCGACTCCTGTTGGTGAAGGGAGCCCGGGATGCGGCATGCTGGGGTCATCTCTTGGCGGGAACGGGGCTGATTTTGATCACTTCTACGACCGGCCCTCAGCCGGCCGACTTCGCCGACGTACGGGCCACCAACCTCGCGGTCGTGCTCCGGTTCGTCCGCGAGCACGCGCCCTGCTCGCGCGCCGACATCGCGGCCTCCACCGGGCTCAACAAGGCGACGGTCTCCAGCCTCGTCGCGGACCTCATCGACCGGCGGCTGGTCCGTGAGACGGGGCTGACCGAGAACCGGGTGGGGCGGCCGGCCACGATGCTGGTGCTGGACGGCTCGCCGTACGCCGCCATCGGGGTCGAGATCAACGTCGACTACGTGTCCGCCGTGGCCACCGACCTGGCGGGGGAGCGGCTGCTCACGTGGCGGCGCTCGTTCGGCGGCGGCGAGTCCGTCAACCAGGGGATCGCGAGCGTCGGCGCGATCATCAGGCGGGTGGTCAACCGCATGGCCAAGGAGGAGCGCCAGGTCCTGGGCCTGGCCGTGGCCGTGCCGGGGCTGGTCGACGTGCAGGGCGCCGTACGCATCGCGCCCAACCTCGGCTGGCGCGACGCCGACCTCGGCGGAGACCTGGCCAAGGCGCTGCGCGACCCCGGCTTCCCGATCCAGGTCGACAACGACGCCAACCTCGCCGCCCTGGCCGAGCAGCGCTTCGGCGCGCACGCGGGGGCCTCCGACCTCGTCTACCTCACCGGCGAGATCGGCGTCGGCGCGGGCATCATCCTCGACGGGCGGCTGCGCCGGGGCCGTCGCGGCTTCAGCGGCGAGATCGGCCACGTCCAGCTCGATCCCGACGGTCCCGGGTGCCACTGCGGGCGGCGCGGCTGCCTGGAGGCGATGGCCGGGATCGGCGCCGTGCTGGGCAAGGACCCCTCTCCCGCCGAGATCCAGGTGGAGATCGAGGAGTCCGTACGCCTGGCCCGCGCCGGCGACCCGGCCACCCTGGCCACGCTGGAGTCGGTGGGCCGGAGCCTGGGCAAGGGCGTGTCGATCCTGGCCAACCTGCTCAATCCCGAGGTGGTGATCCTCGGCGGCTACTACGTCCCGCTGGCGCCGTGGCTGCTGCCCGCCGTCCAGGACGAGATGGACGACCGCGTGATCGCCGCCGGGTCGGGCGATTGCCAGGTCGTCGCCTCGACGCTGGGCCACGACGCGGCCGCGCTGGGCGGGGCCGCGAGGGTGCTCGACTCCATAGATTCGGGGAGATTGCCCCGAGTCCCTTGACCTTGGCCACCGGGGAGTGCACTCTTCAGTCAACCCACCGAAATGTCCGTGTAACTTCCCCCGGCCGGTCGTCGAAGCGCTTCGACACTCTCACAGGGATGACCATGCAAGAACCCTTCCTCGACCCAGCGATCCCGATTCCCGACCGGATCGACGACCTGGTGCGCAGGCTCACCCTTGAGGAGAAGGTGGGGCTGCTGCACCAGTACCAGGCGCCGGTCGAGCGGCTGGGCCTCGGCGCGTTCCGCACCGGCACCGAGGCGCTGCACGGGCTGGCCTGGCTGGGACCGGCCACGGTGTTCCCGCAGGCCGTGGGGCTGGCCTCGACGTGGGATCCCGACCTCGTGCGCAGGGTGGGCGAGGCCACCGGCGACGAGGTGCTGGCCTTCCACCACAAGGACCCGGCGGGCGCGGGGCGCAACGTGTGGGCCCCGGTGGTCAACCCGCTGCGCGACCCCCGCTGGGGGCGCAACGAGGAGGGTTACTCCGAGGATCCGTGGCTGACCGGCGTGATGGCCACGGCCTATGCGCGCGGACTTCGTGGGAGCGCTCCCGGAGTTCTCAAGACGGCCCCCACGCTCAAGCACTTCCTGGCCTACAACAACGAGACCGACCGCTGCACGACCTCCAGCAACCTGCCGCCGCGCGTGCTGCGCGAGTACGAGCTGCCCGCCTTCCGGCCCCCCATCGAGGCGGGCGCGGCGGTGGCCGTCATGCCGTCGTACAACCTGGTCAACGGCCGCCCCGCGCACCTCAGCCCGCTGATCGGCGAGGTGCTGCGCGCGTGGGCGCCCGACGACCTGCTCGTGGTCAGCGACGCGTACGCGCCGGGCAACCTCACCGCGCTCCAGGGCTACCACGACACGCTGCCCGAGGCGTACGCGCACGCGATCAAGGCGGGGCTCGACAGCTTCACCCAGGACGACGACCGCTCCGAGGCCACGCTCGGCCACCTGCGCGACGCGCTCTCCCAGGGCCTGCTGGCCGAGGAGGACGTGGACCAGGCCGTGCGGCACGCGCTGTCGATCAGGTTCCGGCTGGGGGAGTTCGACCCGGCGACGCCATATGACGACATCAGCGACAACGTGGTCAACTGCCCCGAGCACCAGGCGCTGGCCAGGGAGGCGGCCCGCCGCTCGTTCGTGCTGCTGAAGAACGACGGCCTGCTGCCGCTCGACGGCGTCACCAAGGTCGCGGTGATCGGGCAGCTCGGCGACGCGCTCCTGGAGGACTGGTACAGCGGCACCCTCCCGTACGCGGTCACCGCCCGCCAGGGGCTGGCCGAGCGGTGCGAGACGGTGTTCTGCGAGGCCGTGGACCGGGTGACGCTGACCACCGAGGCCGGGCCGGTGGCGGCCGATCCCGGGGGCGGGCCGCTGAGCGTGGCCCCGGGCTCGGAGGCGGGCACGTTCGACCTGTTCGACTGGGGCGGCGGGGCCTACGCGCTGCGAGCCGTGGCGACCGGCCGGTTCGTGTCGGTGGACGGCGTCACGCTGGTGAACGACCAGCCCGGGCCCAACGGGTGGGAGGTGCGCCAGACGTTCCGGATGGAGGAGCGGCCGCGCGGCACGCTCGCCCTGCGCCACATCTCGACCGGCTGCTACGTCGGCGCGGGCGACGACGGCGTGCTGCGCCTGGTCGACGACGCCGACCAGGCGCTCTGGCTGGCCATGGACGTGGTCAGGAGCGGCACCGACCAGGCCGCCCGCCTGGCCGCCGCGGCCGACGTGGCCGTGGTGGTGGTCGGCGACCACCCCCTCGTGAACGGCCGCGAGACCGAGGACCGCATGACGCTGGCCCTGGCCCCCGGGCAGGACGCCGTGGTGCGGGCCGTCCGCAAGGCGAACCCCCGTACCGTCATGGTCATCACCAGCGGTTACCCGCTCACCTGGACCGACGACGAGGTCCCGGCCGTGCTGTGGTCGGCCCACGGCGGCCAGGAGTACGGCCACGCCCTGGCCGAGGTGCTCTTCGGCGACGCCGACCCGGAGGGCCGCCTCACCCAGACGTGGTACCGCTCCGAGCAGGAGCTGCCCGACCTGCTCGACTACGACATCATCGCCTCCGACGCCACGTACCTGTACTTCCGCGGCGTCCCGCTCCACCCGTTTGGCCACGGCCTGAGCTACACCACGTTCGAGTACGCCGACCTGCGCGTACAGCTGGACGGCGACCTCGTGCGGGCCCGCGTCACCGTGACGAACACCGGCCCGCGGCCCGGCGTCGAGGTCGTGCAGTTCTACACCCACCAGCAGCGCTCCCGCGTCAAGCAGCCGCTGCGCCGCCTGCGCGGCTTCGAGAAGGTCCGCCTGGCGCCCGGCGAGAGCCGCGCCGTCACCCTGACCCTGCCCGTGTCGGAGCTGGCGTTCTGGGACGTGACCAGGAGCAGGTTCGTCGTGGAGAGCGCGCCGCACCAGCTCATGGTCGGCCGCAGCGCCACCGACCTGCGCGTGAGCGCCCGCTTCGAGGTGGACGGCGAGACCGTGCCGCCCCAGTCCGGGCTGCTGCGCGCGGCGGCGCACGACGAGTACGACGCGATCACGTTCGTGGACGAGACCAAGGTGGACGGCGACGCCGTCAGGTCCGACGCGGAGGGCGCCTGGATCCTCTTCCGGCAGGTCGACCTCACCGGGGCCACGACGTGCGTGGCCACGGCGGGCAGCGCGGAAGGCGGCATGATCACCATCCGCCGCGGCGACCCCCTCTACGGGGAGGCCCTCGCCACCTTCCCCATCCCCAGGACCGCCCGCTACGCCTACCACGCCGTCACGGCCCCGCTCGCGGCCGCGGACGGCGTGCACGACCTTTATGCCGTGTTCGAGAACGACGGCGTCACGCTGGCCCGGCTCGACTTCGGAGCCGGGGCTTGAGCGGGCGCACGGTCACGATCTCCCAGGTCGCCAAGCACGCGGGCGTGGCCGTCAGCACGGTCTCCTACGTGCTCAGCGGCAAGCGGACGATCTCGGCCGACACCAGGCGCCGGGTGCTCGACAGCATCAGCGCGCTCGGCTACCACCCCAACGCCGGCGCCCGCGCCCTGGCCAGCAAGCGCTCTAACGTGATCGCGCTGGTGCTGCCGCTGCGGGCGGGCATGCACGTGCCCGTCCTGATGCGCTTCGCCAGCGCCGTGGTGACGGCCGCGCGCCGGTTCGACCACGACGTGCTGCTGCTGACCGCCGACGAGGGCACCGAGGGCATCCGGCGGGTGGCCGCGAGCGCGCTGGTGGACGCGCTGGTGCTCATGGACGTCGAGCTGGACGACCGCAGGGTGCCGCTGCTGCGCGAGCTGGCCGAGCCGAGCGTCCTCATCGGCTTCCCCGCCGAGCCCGCCGGGCTGACGTGCGTCGACCTCGACTTCGCCGCCGCGGGCGCGCGCTGCGTCGACCACCTCGCCGAACGCGGCCACGAGGAGATCGCGCTGCTCGGGGCGCCGTCGGTGGTGTACGAGCGGGGCACGGGGTTCGCCCGGCGGACGCGCGAGGGGTTCGTGGAGGCGGTGGCCGCCCACCGGCTGCGGGGCGTCGCGCTGCCGTGCGAGGAGACGTTCGACGAGGTGTACGAGACCGTACGCGGCCTGCTCCTCGACCGCCCCGGCCTGTCCGGGCTGGTCGTGCACAACGAGGCGGCGGTCGGCCACGTGCTGGCGGCGCTGCGGCAGCTCGACCGCCGGGTGCCGCACGACGTGGCGGTGGTGGCGATCTGCCCCGACGACGTGGCCGAGCGGGCCAGCCCGCCGCTCTCCTCCGTGCTGATCCCGGCCGAAGAGGTGGGCAGGGAGGCGGTCCGCCTGGTCATGGACAAGCTCGAAGGCCGCGCGGTGCCCGACTCCACCCTCCTCACCCCGCTCCTGGCCGTCCGCGCCAGCACCTGACCCGATCTGCCCCCGGGGTGTGACCTAGCATCGGGTGCGTGGACGACCTTGGCGCGGAGGTGTTCGAGGGGCAGCGGGCGCGGCTGTTCGGGCTGGCGTACCGGCTGCTCGGCTCCGCAGCCGAGGCCGAGGACCTGGTGCAGGAGACCTACCTGCGCTGGAGCCGGGTCACCGGGCCGGTCGAGGTCCCGGCCGCCTGGCTGACCAGGGTGATCACCAACCTCTGCCTCAGCCGGCTCACGTCCGCGCGGCGGCAGCGGGAGAGCTACGCGGGCCCGTGGCTGCCCGAGCCGGTGCTCACCGCCGGCGGGGCGCTCGGGCCGCTGGAGACCGTCGAGCAGCGCGAGTCCGTGTCGATGGGCGTGCTCATCCTGCTGGAGCGGCTGACGCCGGTGGAGCGGGCGGTGTTCGTGCTGCGGGAGGCGTTCGGGCACAGCCACGCGGAGATCGCCGGCGTGCTCGGCATCGAGGAGGCGCACTCCCGCCAGCTCCACCGGCGGGCGCGGGCGCACGTGGGGGAGCCGCGCAAGCGCTTCGAGAGCGACCGGGAGCAGCACCGGCGCATCGTGCGGCGATTCCTGGAGGCCGCCACACGCGGGGACGTCGCCGCCCTGGAACGGCTGCTCGCCGACGACGTGATCGCCTGGACCGACGGGGGCGGCTCCGTGACCGCGGCCCGGCGCCCCGTATACGGGTTGGGGAAGGTGGCGCGCTACCTGGGAGGGTTTGTCACGCGGCCGGAGGCGGCCGGGGTGGTGGTCGAGTTCCTGGAGGTCAACGGGGAGCCCGCGGCGCTGATCCGCGGCCCCGGCGGCGACCTGCTGGCGATCATGACCATGGAGCTGGACGGCGACCACGTCGCCGCCGTCCGGACCACCGTCAACCCGGCCAAACTCGCCTTCGCCGGGGCACAGCTCGCCTGATCCGGGTGTGAGCACGATCACACGCCGGTCCTGTCACGGACGGGCGGGCTCGCCAGTTCAGGAACCATGACAGATCGCATCGTGGTACTGGGAGCCGGATACGCCGGACTGGGAGCGGCCAAGCGCGCCGCACGGCGGCTGCGGGGCGCCGGCGCCCGGGTGACGCTGGTCAACGCGGCCGACCGGTTCGTGGAGCGCATCCGGCTCCACCAGCTCGCCGCCGGGCAGCGGCTGCCCGACCTGCCGCTGGCCGGCCTGCTCGACGGCACCGGCATCGAGCTGGTGGTCGCCCGGGTGACCGGGATCGACCCGGGGTCGAGGACGGTACGCCTGGACGCGCCCCCGTACGAGCTCTCCTACGACGTGCTCGTCTACGCCCTCGGGAGCGCGGCGGAGCTGGACTCCGTGCCCGGGGTGCGCGAGCACGCGTACACGCTGGCCACCGCCGACGAGGCCGTCCGGCTGGGCGCCCGCCTCGCCGGGGCCGGTGAGGTGACCGTGATCGGCGGCGGGCTGACCGGGATCGAGGCCGCGACCGAGTTCGCCTTCACCCGCCCCGGGCTGCGCGTTTCGCTGGTGTCGGGCGGCCTGATCGGGAAGGGCCTGTCCGCGCGTGCCCGCCGCCACCTCCACCGGGCCTTCCGCCGCATGGGCATCGCCGTGCGCGAACGCACGCCGGTCGCCAAGATCGGCCCGAACGGCCTGCTGCTGGCGGACGGCGACGAACTGCCCGCCGAGACCGTGGTGTGGGCCGCCGGCTTCCGCGTCCCCGGCCTGGCCGCCGCGGCCGGGCTGGCCACGGACCGGCACGGGCGCATGCTCGTGGACCGGTCGCTGCGGTCGGTGTCGCATCCGGAGGTGTTCGGCATCGGCGACGCCGCCGCGGCGGACCGGAGCGGGCGCGCCACCCGGATGGCCTGCCAGACCGGCCTCCCCATGGGGATCTGCGCGGGCGACGCGGTGGCCGACCTGCTGGGCGGGCGGGAACCGCGACGGGCCAGATTCCGCTACGTCTGGCAGAACATCAGCCTGGGCCGGCACGACGGCGTCACCCAGTTCACCCGTCCCGACGACAGCCCGCTCGACGCCGTCCTCACCGGCCGGACCTCCGCCGCCTTCAAGGAGCGCATCGCCCGCGGCACCGTCTGGGCTATGCGCCACCCGGGCCCGTACCGGCCGTGACGGCCCACCGCTCGTGATCCCGCCAGGCCCCGTCGATGAGCTGGAAGTCCGGCGAATAGCCCTCTCGCCGGAAGCCGACCCGCTTGATGAGGTTGAGGGAGGGGGTGTTCGACGGCTGGATGTTGGCTTCGACGCGGTGCAGCCCCAGCTCGCCGAACGCGTACCGGACGAGCAGCCGCAGCCCCTCCGTCATGTAGCCGCGGCCGGTCGTGGACGAGTAGGCGCAGTAGCCCAGGGTGCCGTCCTGGCGGGTGCCCCGGATGATGTTGTTCAGGTTGGCCCGGCCGACGATCGCGCCGGTGTCGATCCGGCAGATCACGAAGCCCTCGTTCGCCGGGTCGTCGAAGCGCGCCAGGTAGCCGTCGAAGGCCTCGTCGGTGGTGATGGGGGCGCCGGGCATCCAGCGGGCGAGCAGGTCGGCGCTCTCCCTGTTCAGGGCCAGGAATTCCGTACGGTCGTGGTGGCCGATGCGGCGGATGCCGACGCGGCCGGCCTGGGCGAGATAGGTCACTTATCGATCTTGTCGCAGCGCCGGCCACGACGCGCACCGCCAGGACCGGCCGTCCCATTCGACCGGGAACGGCACCGCGTGCGGAAGCGGCGCCCCCCAGACCCGCTCACCCAGCCCGCGGCACAGCACGCTGAGCCCGGCGGTGAGACTACCCACATGCCCGACCAGCGCGACCGTCCCGCCCGGGTGGGCGGCCGTACGCGCCCGGACCGCCGGGTCGGCGGTGCCCTCCAGCCGCCCGATCCCGAACTCCACGAGCTCCTCCAGCGCCACCACCTCCCGCACACCCAGCGCGTGCGTGATGATCGCGGCGGTCTGCCGGGCCCGCACCGCCGTACTGGCGTAGATCCGGGTGAGGCCCGCTCCCCGCAGGCGCTCGGCCGCCTCCGCCGCCTGTGCCCGCCCCTTCGGGGTCAGTTCGGCCGGGGGCAGCGCCCCGGCCACCCCGGCGACGACGTTCTCCGACTCGGCGTGGCGCAGGCACAACACGCGGACCCCCATACGCCCGACCCTACGAGCCGGAGCCCCGGACGCGCTCAAGATCTCGAAGCAGGGCGTCGAGCGACTGCTCAGGGGCCTGTCCGGCGGTGTCGACGAGGACGCGTTCGCGCTCCCACGGCTCGTACTCGCGCTCGACGACCTCCTGCCAGTCAGGCGGCCGCAGGCCGGGGATGTCGATGGAGCGCGAGGTCACGCGGTGCCGATGCTCGGCGGGATCGGAGCAGACCACCTCCACCTCGGCCACCGCGACGCCCGCCCTGATCCCGGTCTCCCGCCAGGCGTCGCGGGTGACCGCCAGCGGATTGACCGACTCCGCGATCACCGTCAGCCCCTGGCGCAGGTGCTCCTCGGCCAGCGCGTAGCCGACGACGTATCCGGCGGGGCCGACGGGGTGGCGGGCCAGACCGGAGCGGACGATCGCCTGCTCGATGGTGTCGATCCGCACGTGCACCGCGCCGATGCGGGCGGCGAGGAGCCGGGAGAGCGTGGTCTTGCCTGTCGCGGGGAGGCCGCCGATGACGATGAGCACGCCCTCATGCTATGAACGCCCACCCCGGCGAGCGCGGAAAATGTCACCCACGTAGTACAGGCTGAACCCGTCCGCTCTCACGAAGGGATGTCGTTCGTGCCGATCCAGGTTGCCGGCCGCCGCCGTTCGGCTGCCTCACTCGCCAAGGCCTTCCCCGGCGCCGAGGTCATCGACGTGACCTCCAAAGCGGACGAGCCATGGGTGCGGCTGAGCCCGTTCTACCCGCACGGCGGCATCCCCGTGCCGCAGACCCCGGGCGTCACCAGCCAGACCGTCGAGGGGATCTGGCAGGCGCTCAAAGTCTTCGAGACCGCCGACGTCGACCCGGCCAGGCTCGCGATCAACACCATGACCGGCCTCAAACGCACCGTACGCAAACACGGGCCGGTGCGCGGCCACCGCGACGGCCTCCACGGGGACCGGCTGCTGACCTACCGGGCCGCGCGGCGCCGCATCTACCTTCCGGCCTACCGCTGGGTCCTGGAGCACAGGACCGGCGATCTCGTGGAGCGGCTGCGCCTGCTCGCCGCCGACCGCGAGGTCGTCCTCCTCGACTACACCACCAACGGCGACGTCGACGACCCCGCCACCCCGCTCTCCCACGCCGCGCTGATCTGCCTCCACCTCCAGGGGAAATGGCCCGAGGAAGACTGACCCGCTGGGTCACCATCAGGTTCCCCAGTCACTAAAAAGTGCGTTCTTCCATGTCAGGGCACACTCTCTTATGGTTTCTGAGTAACTACAAGAGACCACCGGCGTCCCGGTTCGCCGGACGTCCGGACAAGGAGGCAGGCAGCATGGCCATCACTCTCGTGAACCCCGACGGATTGCCCAAGATCGATGTCTACCGGCAGGTGTCGATCGCATCGGGGACGAAGCTCGTCTTCATCGCCGGACAGGTCGCCTGGGACGCCGACGGGGCCACGATCGGCGAAGGCGACCTCGCCGCGCAGGTCGAGCAGTGCTACCTCAACATCGCCACCGCCCTGGCCGAGGTGGGGGGCTCCTTCGACGACGTGGCGAAACTGAACGTCCACGTCGTCGACTGGACCCCCGACAAGATGCCCGCGCTCCTGGAGGGCATCTCCCGGGCGGCCGCGAAGCTGGGAGTCACTCCGACTCCACCGGCCACGCTGCTGGGCGTCGCGGCACTGGACATCCCGGACCATCTGGTCGAGATCGAGGCCACCGCGGTCATCGACTGAGCAGCTGCTCCGTCGCGTAAAAGGGGATGAACCTCTCCAGGGTGCGGTGCGAGGCTGGGCTCGTGAGCGACACGCAAACCGTGGTCCTGGTCGAGGGCGTCAGCGACAAGTCGGCCGTCGAAACGTTGGCCGAGCGCCATGGCCGGAACCTGGCGGCCGAAGGCGTCTCCCTGGTGGCGATGGGTGGCGCCACGAACATCGGGACGTATGTCGGCAAGTTCGGCCCTGCCGGTCGTGATCTCCGGCTGGCCGGTCTGGTTGACGTCGGGGAGGAAGGCGACTACCGGAGGAGCCTCGAGCGCGCGGGGCTCGGATCCAACCTCAGCAGAAGCGATCTGGAGGCGCTCGGATTCTTCGTGTGCGTCGCCGACCTGGAGGACGAGCTGATCCGCGCCCTCGGCACCGCCATGGTCGAGCAAGTCATCGACGCAGAGGGCGAGCTCGGCTCGTTCCGGTCACTTCAGAAGCAACCCGCGTGGCGCGGGCGGGCCACTCACGACCAGCTGCGCCGGTTCATGGGAGCGGGCAGTGGCCGCAAGATCCGCTATTCCAGCCGGCTCGTCGAGGCCCTTGATCTCGATCGCGTGCCGCGCCCGCTGGACATGCTGCTGGCCCACCTATGAGGCACGTCATCGCCGGGAGCGGGCGCCTGACACGCGAACGCTCCCCGCGGGCTCGTGGGCCCAGGGGGAGCGCTCGTGGTGCGCCTTGTTCAGTTTTCCGTCGGGCTCGGGGCCTTAAGGATTACCAGTCGCCGCCGCCGAAGTCTCCGCCGCCGAAGTCGCCTCCGCCACCGAAGTCGCCCCAGCCGCCGCCGTCTCCGCCGCCACCGCCGAAGTCACCGCCGCCACCGAAGTCGCCACCGCCGCCGTCAGCGTAGCCCTCGGCGTAGCCGGCGCCGTAGCCGCCGTAGCCGAAGCCGCCGCTGAGCATGCTGCCCATCATGGTGCCGATGAACATGCCGGTCATGATGTCGCCGA
Organism: Nonomuraea angiospora; assembly: GCF_014873145.1. Classification (NCBI taxonomy): domain Bacteria; kingdom Bacillati; phylum Actinomycetota; class Actinomycetes; order Streptosporangiales; family Streptosporangiaceae; genus Nonomuraea; species Nonomuraea angiospora. Next base: position 9,053,560 of record NZ_JADBEK010000001.1, read on the forward strand.
AGCCGCCGTAGTAGCCGTAGGCGTACGGCTGGTACGCGGGCCCCGCGTCGTAGTAGGGGCGGCGCTGGCCGTCGACCATGACCTCGCGCATCTGCGGGTCGAAGCCGCGCTCCACGGCCTCGGCGTCCATCTTGCAGGCGGGCACGTCGCGGACGGCGCCACCGGGCGGGGCCCAGCGGACGTCACGGGCGGACGGGCCGTGCTGCGGGTTGAAGAAGCAGGGGGCGCGCCGCTCGGGGACCGGGTCGTTGTGGACCTTGGCCTTCACCACGGCCAGCGCGTAGCGGCCGTCCTCGAGGGTCTGGGTGACCTCGCGGACCTGCTCGGCGCGCTGGACGTTGGCCAGCTGGGTCTTGGCCTTCTCGTAGGAGTCGAGCGCCTGCTGCCACTCCTCGATGTGCGCGCCGCCCTGGCCGGCGAGCGTCACGTCGGTGTCGAGGGCGGTGATCTCCTCGCCCAGCTTGGTGACGTCCTCGTCCACGGTCTGCTTGACGGCCGCCAGGTCCTTGGCCTCCTGGAGGGCCTTCTTCTTCTTGCGGTTGCTGGAGTAGAGGAAGTAGCCGCCACCGCCGACCACGACCAGGCCGCCCAGGGCGATCAGCGCGGCGGTGCCGCCGGCGCCGGGGTTGGCCTGGCTGCCGCTGTCGAGGGCGGAGCGCTTGCCTGCGACGGCGAGGTCGACGCGGTTGACGAAGTCCTTCATGCCGTCCGCGACGTTGCCGGAGTTGGCGTTCACCGCGAGGTTGGCCAGCCTGCCCGCGAGGCCCTGCTGGCGCAGAGCGCTCGAGGCCGCGAACAACGTCTGGCCGTCGAGCACGGCGAACGTGGCGCGGTTGCGGCCGGCCTTGGTGAGCTCGGCGTTGAGCGAGCTCATGTAGGGCGCAATCGTGGAGTTGTCCAGCGTGCCGTCGGGGAGTGCCACGGCGTAGATCTTGCTGTCGGCCCCCTTCAGCGCGTCACGGATCTCATTCTGCTGGTCCGACGACAGCGATGAACCGGACTCCACGAACAGCGGGTCCTTCTTGTCCTTCCAGTAGGACACCACCGACTGAGCATCAGGGGGTGCCGCCGCGTTGGCGGCAGGGGACAGCGCAAGCACGACGATGAGACCGGCGATCAGAGCCGCGATCGCGGCCCCTGCTCGGCGCAGCGAGTGGGTCATTGGCAGCAAGCCTCCTTCGCCCATGAGGACGAACGAGCGGTCGGCAAAGTTCCTCACTGTCGCACGTTACCTGTCCGCGAGCGCGCGGGCGCACACCGTGGCGAAGATGCCGGGATCTCCGTCAGGTGTCCTTGATCTCGCAGATCGCGGCGCCCGACGTGACCGTCTGCCCGACCGTGGCCGTGAGCCCCGTGATCGTGCCCGACTTGTGGGCGGCCAGCGGCTGCTCCATCTTCATGGCCTCCAGCACCACGACGGTGTCGCCCTCGTTCACCACGTCCCCGTCCGTGGCCACGACCTTGACGATCGTCCCCTGCATGGGGCTGACCAGCGCGTCGCCGCCCGCCGCCGACGCCTTCCTGGCGCCGGCGCCACCGCGCCGGGGCGCCTTGGCGGGCGCCGGCGCGGAGGCGCCGAGCCCGGCGGGCAGCACCACTTCAAGGCGCTTGCCTCCGACCTCGACCGTCACCGTCTCCCGAGCGGCGACGTCCGGGCCGGAGGCGACCTCGTCCTCGTACGGCGCGACCGTGTTCTCCCACTCCGTCTCGATCCACCGCGTGTGGACCGAGAACGGCGAGGAGGTGAACGCCGGATCGGCCACGACGGCCCGGTGGAAGGGCAGCACGGTGGGCATCCCCGAGATCTCGAACTCGGCCAGCGCCCGCCGCGACCGCTCCAGCGCCTCCTGCCGCGTCCGGCCCGTGACGATCAGCTTCGCCACCAGCGAGTCGAACGTCTGCGGCACCGTCATCCCCGCCTCGTAGCCGGCGTCGAGGCGCACCCCGGGCCCGGCGGGCGGGCGCAGGACGGTCAGCGTCCCGGGAGCGGGCAGGAAGTTGCGCCCGGCGTCCTCCGCGTTGATCCGGAACTCGATCGAGTGCCCGCGCGGCTCCGGGTCGCCGTACTCCAGCGCCTGCCCGTCGGCGATCCTGAACATCTCCCGCACCAGGTCGATCCCCGACACCTCCTCGGTGACCGGGTGCTCGACCTGCAGCCGGGTGTTCACCTCGAGGAACGAGATCGTCCCGTCCTGCCCCACGAGGAACTCGCACGTGCCGGCCCCGACGTAGCCCGCCTCCTTCAGGATGGCCTTGGAGCCGGCGTAGAGGATCTCGACCTGCTCCCGCGACAGGAACGGCGCCGGCGCCTCCTCCACCAGCTTCTGGTGGCGGCGCTGGAGCGAGCAGTCGCGCGTGCTGACCACGACCACGTTGCCGTGCGCGTCGGCCAGGCACTGCGTCTCGACGTGGCGCGGCCGGTCGAGGTAGCGCTCGACGAAGCACTCGCCCCGTCCGAACGCCGCGACGGCCTCGCGCACGGCCGACTCGTACAGCTCGGCGACCTCCTCCAGGTCGCGCGCCACCTTGATGCCGCGCCCGCCGCCGCCGTACGCGGCCTTGATCGCGATCGGCAGCCCGTGCTCCTCCGCGAACGCCACGACCTCGGCCGCCCCGGAGACGGGGTCCTGGGTGCCCGCGACCAGCGGCGCGCCGACCTGCTGGGCGATGTGCCTGGCCCGCACCTTGTCGCCGAGCGCGGCGATGGCCTGCGGCGGCGGCCCGATCCAGATCAGGCCCGCGTCGATGACGGCCTGCGCGAAGGCGGCGTTCTCGGCCAGGAAGCCGTATCCGGGATGCACGGCGTCGGCGCCGGAGCGCCGCGCGACGTCGAGCAGCTTGGCGATGTCGAGGTAGGTCTCCGCCGGGGACCGGCCACCCAGCGCGTACGCCTCGTCGGCGACCCTGGCGTGCAGGGCGTCGAGGTCCTGGTCGGCGTAGACGGCCACACTTCCGATCCCGGCGTCCTGGCACGCCCGGGCCACCCGTACCGCGATCTCGCCGCGATTGGCGATCAGCACCTTCCGCACCGACCTAAGTCCTTCCTGAGAGGTTCAGCGGCCCAGGTACGCGCCGCCGTTCACATGGAGCACCTGCCCGGTCACGTGCCTGGCTCCCGCGGAGGCCAGGAACAGAACGGTATCGGCGACGTCGGAGGGGGTGCCGGGGCGCCCGTTGCGGGTGTTCTCCACCCGTGCCCTGATGCCGTCGTCGGTCAGCCGGCCGCGGAAGAACTCGGTGTCCAGGACCAGGCCGGGGGAGACCACGTTCGCGGTGACGCGCCGGGGGCCGAGCTCGGCGGCCAGGTCGGCGGTCCAGGACTCCAGGGCGGCCTTGGCGGCGCCGTACGAGCCGGAGCCCGTGCCGCGCGCGGCGATGGAGCCGATCGAGACGATCCGGCCGCCCTCCCTCAGGCGCGGCGTCAGCGCGGTCGTGACGAGGACGGCGGACATGAGGTTGGCGTTGAGGTTGGCCCACCAGGCCTCGGCCACGTCCGTCAGCTCGCCGGGCTGCCTGCGGTCGAGGTTGGTGTTGCCGCCGGCGTTGTTGACCAGCACGTCCACGTGCGGCGGCAGGCCGTCGAGCGCCTCTTTCACGGCGACGGGGCTGGAGGCGTCGAACGCCACGTGCGCCGCCCCGAGCCGCGCCGCGGCCTCCTTCAGCACGTGCTCGCGGCGGCCGGTGATGGTCACGCGGTCGCCGAGCGAGACGAACGCGGCCGCGACGGCGTATCCGATGCCGGTGCCTCCGCCGGTCACCACAACCTCGCGCATGACCCGAGTGCTCCCCGAGACGTATCCGAACAATCCTCGGGAAGACCATAGCCGCTCGGTATAACTCAGGCGACGGTAGGTGGTCACACCTTAAGTTGAGGGCGCTTTCCCCCATGTTCCAGGAGGTATGCATGAGCCAGAGCATGTTCGGCGGCGACCTCGCCGAGATGCAGCAGATGGCCAGCCAGTTCACGCAGCAGGCTGAGGCGGTCCGCACCACGATGACCGCGCTCGACCGCGAGGCCGCCAAGGTCGGCACAGCGTGGACGGGGCCGGGCGCCAACCGTTTCCAACAGTCGTGGCAGAACTACCGCACGGCCTTCCAGCGCATGGCAGAAGAGCTCCAGGAGGCCTCGCGGGTCATCGGCACCTACCGCCAGAACATCGAGTCCGCGACGCAGTGAGCGACGGATCGGGGCCCTGGCAAGGGAGCCGGGGCTTCCTTCCGGTGAATCAGGGCTGATTTCGGCGGCCCGCGCCGCCGTCCGAAACCGGCAAGCTACGCTTTTTCCCCATGATTGGTCGCGCCTTGGTGGCGAGCGTGCTCGCCCTGCAGGTCCCGCTGGCGCCCGCGGCCGTGAGGGACGAGTGCCGGCCGCCCAGGGGCACCATGCAGGTGGGCGAGTCCTGGGCGCAGAAACGGCTCGACCCCAAACGCGTCTGGTCGCTGTCCACCGGCGCGGGCGTGAAAGTGGCCATCGTCGACAGCGGCGTCGACCTGCAGCATCCGCAGATCCGCCTGGCGGGCCGGGCCGACCTCACCGGCACCGGCTACCGCGACTGCGTCGGCCACGGGACCGCGGTGGCGGGCATCATCGGCGCCCAGTACATGCAGGGCGTGCTCTTCTACGGCATGGCGCCGGGCGCGCGGCTGCTGTCGTACAAGCAGACCGCCTCAGAGCGGAACGGCGACCCCGACCTGCTGGTCAAGGCCATCAAGGCGGCCGCGGACGAGGGCGCCAAGGTCATCAACGTGTCGGTGTCCACGAGCGACCTGCCCTCGCTGCGCGAGGTGGTGCAGTACGCGCTCGCCAAGGACGCGGTGATCGTGGCCGCGGCCGGCAACGTCACGAAGGAGGACGGCACCCCCGTACCGGCCTATCCGGCCGCCTATGACGGGGTGCTCGCGGTGGGCGCGGCGGGGCCGAACGGCATCCTGTCCAACTTCTCCAACGTCAAGACCCCCGTCGCCGTGCTCGGCCCCGGCCAGGGCGTCACCTCCACCTGGCCCGGCCGCTCCTATTTCAAGGACCTCAACGGCACCAGCTACGCCGCCCCCTACGTCGCCGGGGTGGCCGCGCTCGTCCGGGCCCGCTTCCCGAAGCTGGACCAGGCCCAGGTACGCCAGCGCATCATCGCCACCGCCGACGGCGCCACGGGCAGCGGCAAGGGCGCGGGCATGGTCAACCCGATGCTCGCGCTCAGCGCGATCCTCCCGTACGAGCCCGCGGACGCCCCCGTGGTCGCGCCCCCTCCGCCCAGCCCGCTCGCCGCGGACGCCGTGGCCAAGGTCCCGCCCGTGGACCATGACGCGATCAATCTGGCCCTGATCATCGCGGGATCGGCGCTCGGGCTGGCGCTGCTGCTGACGGCCGCCCGCGTCGTGATCCCGATGGGCCGCCGCAGGGGCTGGCGGCCCGGCCGTCCCGAGTGACTCGGGCTGCAAGGAAACAAAACGGTGAATTGTCGGGTACGGCCCGAAACTTCTGATGCTGAAGTGAAAGATCTGGTTCAATGTGACCAGATCATGCTTTGCCGTGAAAGGTTTAGTCATGCACGCTTTGCGCCCTGGTGATCCAGAGCGGATCGGCGATCTCAGCATTGTTGGCCGGCTGGGAGAGGGGCCGCGGGGCGAGGTCTTCCTTGGCCGTGAGTCCGAGGACGCCGCCATCGTCGCGGTGAAGCTGCTCCCGGCGGACCCGGACGCCGGCGCCGACGCGCCGGTCAAGCACCTGGCCGCCAAACAGGTCTCCAGCTCGTACGTGGCCAGGGTGCTGGACGCCGGAATGCACGAGGACCGCCCGTACGTCGTCAGAGAGCACGTCGAGGGCAAGAGCCTGGCCCAGGCGGTGGCCGAGGACGGGCCGCTGACCGGGGACGCGCTCGAACGGGTCGCGGTCGGGGTGCTGACCGCCCTGTCGGCCGTCCACCTCGCGGGCCGCTCGCACAAGTCGCTCACCCCCCACAACGTCATCCTCGGCCCCGAGGGCCCGCGGGTCACCGACGCCGGGATCGGCGAACCGGTGGGCGAGATCGCCTACCAGGCCCCCGAGCAGCTGCTCGGCCTGCAGTACGGCCCCTACGCCGACGTGTTCGCCTGGGCGGCGACCATCGCGTTCGCGGCCACGGGCAAGGCGCCGTTCGCCGACCGTGACGCGGTGCTGACCGGCGAGCCCGAGGTGGACATCGAGGCCGAGCCGGTGCGCAGGGTGGTGCTGGCGGCGCTGTCCAAGGAGGTCGGCAAGCGGCCGACCACGTACAGCGCGCTCATGCAGCTGCTCGGCGGCAACGCCAAGCCGCCCGCCGCCCCGCAGACCGCCATCGAGGGCGTGCCGATCCAGGGCATCCCGGTGCCCGGCGTGCCCGGCGTGCCCAGCCAGGGCGGCCCCGTGCCGCCGCAGGACACGCTGGTCGCCGGCCCGCCGACGCTGCAGGAGGGCCCGCCGCCCGTCCAGGGGCCGCCGTTCGTGCCCGGCCCCCCGATGCAGGGCCCCCCGATGCAGGGCCCCCCGATGCAGGGCCCCCCGATGCAGGGCCCCCCGATGCAGGGCCCGCCCATGCAGGGCCCGCCCATGCAGGGCCTGCCGGTGCCGCATCAGCACCAGTCCGAGGCGCCGATGTGGGGCCCGCCGGAGCCGGACCAGCAGCCGCAGCACATCAGGCTGGAGGCCGTGCCCTCCGGGGCCGCCGCCCGGCCGCGCCGCGGTTTCCCGCTGGGCCTGGTCGCCGGGGTCGCCGTGGTCGCGCTCATCTCGGTCCTGGGCCTGTGGGGCGCGAACAGGTACGTGAAGCTGCAGCAGGTCAACCCGGCCTCCATGGCGCAGGCCAACTCGGACGAGATCCCGGTGCCCGCCAGCGCCCCGGCGAGCCCCGGCACGCAGGGCACGGACCCCCTCGGCGGCGGCAGCGATCCGCAGCAGACGCAGCCCGAGGCCACGGTGCCCTGGGGCGCCACGGCCGCCCCGGACGACTCGGGCGTCGGCCCGCTGACGCTGCCCACCGAGTGGTCCTCGACCGCGCCCCAGGTGCCCCAGGTGCCCGAGCTGACCACCGCGCCCACCACCCCGGCCGCGATCCCGACCCAGCCGGTCCCGACGCAGCCGGTTCCCACCGCCACGCAGCCGGCCGCGAACAACACGGCCGAGTCGACGCCCACGCCGAGCAAGACGCGGCACGCGAAGCCGACGGCGACCGTCACGAAGACGGTGGACAGGACGCCCACCCCGACGCCGACGCCGACGCCCACGCCGACCGAGGAGCCGACGAAGGAGCCGACGAGGGAGCCGGAGCCCACCCCGACTCCGACGAAGACGACGGCCAAGCCGACTCCGACCAAGACCACGGCCAAGCCGACGCCGACGCCCACCAAGACGACGGCCAAGCCCACGCCCACGAAGACGACGGCCAAGCCGACTCCGACCCCGACCAGGACCACGAACCCGTACTCGCCCACCCAGGTGTGCGGCTCCGGCTTCTCGGTCCAGCGGTCCAGCCCGTTCGGGGGCGGGGTGACGTACCAGCTCTGGAACAACAGCACCGGCCAGAACTGCGTGGTCACCATCAAGACCACTGAGATCGGCAAGAAGACGCCGGTCAGCGCGACCCTGGAGGTCCAGGGCGGCGGCAGCCAGACGGACTCCGGCAGCTTCGAGTTCTACGCCGGCCCGGTCAAGCTGCCCGCCAGGGGCAAGTGCGTGCGCTACTCCGGCAGCGCCGGCGGCACCAGCACCAGCGCGGGCTGGGGCAGCTGCGGAGCCTGAGTACTTTTGACAACAAGATGGGCCCGGATCCAGACGGATCCGGGCCCATCTGCCGTTCAGTAGCCGACGTAGTCCAGGCCGCGCTTGGTGTTGACCACGCCGGGCACGTTCGACACCGAGCCGTAGCGCGAGATCGCGTACCGCACGCCGGCGATGATGTTGTCCACCGGGTCGTAGATGTTCTTGTGCCCGGCCAGCGCGTACGAGTTGAACGTCGGGTCGATGGTCTGCATGAGGCCCTTGGACGGCGTGCCGTTGGCCGCGTTGGAGTCCCAGTTGTTGATCGCGTTGGGATTCCCGCCGGACTCGTGCTGGATGATCATCCAGATGTCGCTGGCGTTCATCTTCGAGGCCGGCACGCCGTTCTTCTCCAGGATCGCGATGGCCTGCTCGATCCACTCCTTGACCTGGCCCGTCGGCGCGGGACCGCCTCCGGCGGGCGGGGGGCCGCTGGGGCCGTAGCCCCCGAAGCCGGACGGGCCGCCGCCGCCGGGCCCGTTCCCGCCGGCCCCTTGCAGGGTGGTGCGCGGCTGGTACTCGGGATCCGGCTGCCACTCGATCTTCCGCCCGGGCGCCGGAGTGAACTCCTGGGTGGAGACGTCCGGGATCGCGTGGAAAGTGAGCGTGCGGTCTTTCAGGAACCCGTCGATGTCCTTCTTGGCCTTGCTGACCGCCTTGTCCGCCGAGTCCACCCACGGCTGCGCTTCGGTCTTCGCCTGGTCGACCAGCTTCCGCAACCCGGGCTCCACGTCCGCCTCCTTGGCGTCGGGGTGCTCGCGGTAGTAGGCGGTCTTGTAGTTGGCGGCGCTGGTGGTCAGGTCCCGGCAGATGGAGCCGATCTCGGTGTGCGAGGTACGCAGGGCGGAGGCGGCGGCCTCGAGCGAGGACGCGGAGTTGGACAGCGCCAGCTTCAGGTCCTCGGCCGCGGTGCCGTACTTGCGCATGTAGGTGGCGAACTGGTCGGAGGAGTGGCCCTTCCAGGCGTCGTCCACCGTCTGGACCGCGGCCCCCAGCGCCCCGTCGAACTCGTTGATGTCGCCCGACACACTGCGCCAGGCGGCGGCGATCTTGTCGATGGCGCCGGGGTCGCCAGTCACCTTGTTCAGCATGGCGTCGAGCGCGTCGCCTCCGGGCAGGTGGGCGACGCTCATGAGGTCGCCCTGTGCGCCTTGCGGATGTTCTCCTCCACGTTGCTCAGACCCCGCTCGACCCCGCCGAGCTTCCTGCGGGCCTGGTCCATCTCGCCGATCACGGCGCTCCAGACGCCGTTCGCGGCGGTGGCCAGCGTGCCGGAGTCCTCCAGGTGGCCGAAGGCGGTGGCGGCGACGGGGGTGCGGTTGTTGTGCGGCTCGCCGCGGTCGTCGTAGGCGAGCCTGCCGGGGTTGCGGTCGTACAGCGTCTCCTCGTACTGGCCGGCGGCCTTGTGGATGGCCGTGCGGCACTTGTCGAGCGCCGAGAGGTGAATCTCCAGATCCGCCATCATTCTCCCCGTGTCTTGTCCGCGTCCAGGTATGCCGTCTGCGTCAGGCGCGCGCCGTATCGCCGGTCGACCAGGAAGCCGCGGCCCGGCGGCAACGTCTGAGGCCGTACGTTGCCGAACAGGTAGCCCTCGTCCTTGTTGCCGGACATGAGCAGCGCCGGCGTGGCCATGTCCTTCATGCGCTGGATGACCGGGTCGAACATGGCGCGGCCCGCGCCGCCCATCTGGCGGGCCAGCACGACGTGCAGGCCGATGTCGCGGGCCTGCGGCAGCAGGTCCACCAGCGGGTGCAGCGGGTTGGACGAGGTCGCGACCAGGTCGTAGTCGTCGACGACGATGTACAGGTCGGAGCCCTGCCACCAGCTGCGGTCGCGCAGCTGCTCGGGCGTCAGGTTGGCCGGGGGCAGGCGGCTCAGCAGGGCGCCCTTGGCGTCGTTGATCAGGTCGGCCGCGGCCGCGCTGGAGGCGGCGTAGCCGATGCGGTGCGGGGTCACCGCCGAGTCGAGCAGCGACCTGCGGTAGTCGATCACGATCATCATGGCTTCGCTCGGCTGCTTGCGCGCCACCAGCCCCTCGGAGATGAGCCGCAGCAGGTTCGACTTGCCGCTCTCGTTCTCGCCGAAGACCACGAAGTGCGGGTCGGCGTCGAAGTCGAGGGAGACCGGCGCCAGCGCCGCCTCGTCGATGCCGATCGGGATCCGCTCCCGGTCGTCCGGCAGCGCGGAGACGGACAGGACGGCGGGCAGCAGCCTGACCCGCGGCGCGGGCGTGCCCTGCCAGGAGTCCCGTACGGCCTGCACCAGCGAGCGCGCCCCGGCCGCCAGGTCCGAGGAGTTCTGCACCCCGTCGATCCTGGGCAGCGCCGTCAGGAAGTGGAACCCGTCCTTCGTCAGCCCCCGGCCCGGCGCCGCCTCCGGCACGGCCAGCGCCTTCTTCCTGCTGACCTCCGACTCGTAGGCGTCGCCGAGCTTGAGCTCGATCTTGGTGCCGAGCAGGTCGCGGATGCTCGGCCGGAACTCCGACCACTTGTTGGTCGCGGCGACGAGGTGGATGCCGTAGCCGAGCCCGCGCGCCGCGATGTCGGTGATGGTCGGCTCCAGCGACTCGAACTCCTGCCTGAGCGTCAGCCAGCCGTCCACGACCAGGAACACGTCGCCCCAGCCGTCGCCCTCGATCGAGCCCGCCTCGCACAGCTGCCGGTAGGAGGCCATCGACTCGATGCCGTGCTCGCCGAAGTCGCGCTCGCGCTGCTCCAGGATGGCGCCGATCTCGGCCACCGTCCGGCGTACCCGGTCGCCGTCGAGGCGGGTGGCCACGCCGCCGACGTGCGGGAGCCCTTCGAGCGAGGCGAGCGCGCCGCCGCCGAAGTCGAGGCAGTAGAACTGGACCTCGCGCGGCGTGTGCATGAGCGCCATGCTGGCCACGAGCGTGCGTACGACGGTGCTCTTGCCGCTCTGGGTGCCGCCCGCCACGCCGACGTGTCCGGCGGCGCCGGAGACGTCCAGCCAGAACGGGTCGCGGCGCTGCTCGAACGGCTTGTCGATGATGCCGATGACGGCGTGCAGCTTGCCCCGGCCCTGCCAGCCCGCGGTCGTCAGGCCGAACTCGGGGGTGACGGACAGCGGGGGCAGCAGGTGCGCCAGGGTGGGCGGCTCGGCCAGCGGCGGCAGCCAGATGCGGTGCGCCCCGGGGCCGTGCCCGGCCAGCCGGCCGACCACGACGTCGAGCAGGCTGCGCTGGTTGCCGCCCGCCGGCTCTTCCTCCTCCGGCTGCGGCCCCACCTGGACGGGCTTGGTGATCTCGGGCAGCGGCATGTAGGCGGGGCCGTACTCGACGACCTCGCGGATCGCCGCGGTGCCGTCGGCGGCGACCGCCTGCGCCGGGTCCTCGTGGTGGGCGCCGGAGACGTAGGCGGCCTTGAACCTGGTCATACCGGTCGTGTCGAACTTCAGGTAGCCGTTGCCGGGCGCCGACGGCAGCTCGTACGCGTCCGCCACGCCCAGCACGACCCGGCTCTCCATGGCGGAGAAGGTCCGCAGGCCGATCCGGTAGGACAGGTGGGTGTCCAGGCCGCGCAGCCGTCCCTCCTCCAGCCGCTGGGAGGCCAGCAGCAGGTGCACGCCGAGCGAGCGGCCCAGCCGGCCGATCATCACGAACAGGTCGATGAACTCGGGCTTGGCCGACAGCAGCTCGCTGAACTCGTCCAGCACGATGAACAGCGTCGGCATCGGCCGCAGGTCGGCGCCCTGCTCGCGGGCCCGCTCGTAGTCGCGCAGCGAGGCGTAGTTGCCCGCCGAGCGCAGCAGCTCCTGCCGGCGCACCATCTCGCCGTGCAGGGCGTCGTGCATGCGGTCGACCAGGGGGAGCTCGTCCTCCAGGTTGGTGATGACGGCGGAGACGTGCGAGAGCCCCTCCAGGCCGAGGAACGTCGCGCCACCCTTGAAGTCGACCAGGACGAAGTTGAGGATCTCGGAGGAGTGGGTGATCGCCAGGCCCAGCACGAGCGTGCGCAGCAGCTCCGACTTGCCGGAGCCGGTCGCGCCGATGACCAGGCCGTGCGGGCCCATGCCGCCCTGCGCGGACTCCTTGATGTCCAGCTCGACCACCCGGCCGTCGCCACCCATGCCAATGGGCACGCGCAGCCGGTTGCGGCCCGCCCTGGGCTGCCAGGTGACCGCGGGCGAGAGCCGGCCCGGGTCGCCCACGCCGAGCAGGTCGGTCAGCGTGGTGTTGGTGCCGAGCAGGTCCTGCGCCTCGCCCCCGGAGTTCGCCGAGGCCCGCAGCGGCGCGAGCTGCCTGGCCAGGCCCTCCGCGCGCGCGTAGTCCAGCTTGTCGGGGTCGCCCAGCCGGGTCGTGGACCGCTTGCCCGCGTGGTCGATCTTCACCATGTGGAACCCGTCGGGCTGGATCTCCAGCCGCAGCGTGCTGGCCTCCTCGACCGGCCCCGTCGACTCCGACAGGTCGATCACCGTGACGCCCTGGATGGCGTCGGTGCCGAGCTGGGAGTCGTGCGGCACGTGCCCGCCGTCCACGATCACCACGTGGTACGGCAGCGCGTCCGACGCCGTGCCCGGACGGAACCTGGCCCGCTCCTTCAGCTCGTCGCCCACGAGCTGGTCGAGCTGGGACAGGTTCTCACCCATCAGCCGCACCTGACCGGCCGCGTCCATCTCCTCGGGGTGCAGCGCGTGCGGCAGCCACTTGACCCAGTCCCAGTGGGGCATCCACTCCTTGCTCGCGCACACCAGGACCCGCATGTCGTCGGGGGAGTGGAAGGTGACGAGCTGGGCGATGATCGCCCGTACCAGGCCGCGTACGGCCCGCGGGTCCCCGCTGAGGTGGATCCGGGCGAAAGAGTTGAGCGCCACCGCCACGGGCAGCCCGGACACCGTGGAGTGGGCCCGTACGAACCTGCGCAGCGCGCCGGCCGTCAGCGCGTCGAGGTCCTCGACCGGCTTGGAGTCGGGCGGGATGAGCTGCACGGCCAGCTTCTGCACGCCGGTGCCGAGGCGTACCGTGCCGAAGTCGTCGTCTCGGGGCCTGCGCTCCCACAGGCGCGGCCCCATGGCCACCCACCAGAGCGCCTCGGGGGCGGGGCCGCTCCACTCCAGGGCCTCGCGCTGCTGGACGGCGGCCTTGCGGACCCTCTTGCGGATCTGGGAGAGGTAGCGGAAGTAGTCGCGGCGCAGGCCGTTGAGCCGGTTCTTGCGCTCGCCCGCGTTGCGGCCGAACTGGCCGACCGTCATGCCCAGCATCGAGACCGCGAACAGACCGCTGGCCACGTACATGATGGGGTTGGCGTTACCGCCCGCGGTGAACATCAGCCCCATGGCCGCCCCGCCTGCCAGCATGGGGACGTACATGAGGACGCCGGTCATCCCGGCGGGCTGCACCTCGGGGATCTCCGGCGGGGACTCCAGCAGGATCTCCCCACGCGGTGGCTGGGGGCTGGGGCGGCGTTCAGGGCGCCGGACAACAACAATGCTCACTGACGGGACAACCCTCCTGTCACCTGGAACACTTTCTTACCAGACGTGCCATCCCTATATGTTCGGCATGTCGGATTTAGTCAGTCAGACCTGGAGTGGCCGTGACCTCGCTCGCCCACCAGCCGATGCAGCCCATGCGGCCGATGCCGCCCGGGCCGCCCGGGCTGCCGCCGACGCATCCTGGCGCTCAGCCGCAGATGCGCGCGCCGGTGGCGCCGTTGTGCCACGTCACGATCGTGGCCCCGCGCCGCCGGGTCGATCTGGCGCTGCCTGCCGACATCCCGCTCCCGCACGTGCTGCCAGGCCTCCTGCGCGCCGTCGGCGAGGCAGGCGGCGACGCGGCCGGACCGCCCGGCTGGGTGCTCCAGCGGCTCGGGGGCGCGCCGTTCGACCTCGGGCAGACGCTCGCGTCCCTGGGCGTGCTGGACGGCGAACTGCTCTACCTGCGGCCGCGGGAGCTCACGCTGCCGCCCGCGCTCTTCGACGACGTGGCCGACGTGGTCGCCACGGGCGTCAAGGACAGCTCGGGCAAATGGGAGGCCCGCCACACCCGGGCCATGGGCGCGGGCGCCGCCGCCATCATGCTCGCGCTCGGCGCTCCCGCGCTGGTGCTGTCCGGGAGCGCGCCGCTGGGCGTGACCGTGGTCGCGGGCATGCTCGCGCTGCTGCTGGTCGGCGTCAGCGCGGCCCTGTCCAGGGCCGTCGGCGACTCCTCCGCGGGCGCGCTGATCGGCTACGCGGCGCTGCCGTACGCGTTCCTGGCCGGCCTGTACGGCCTGGTCAGCGGCTCCACCCTGAGTGGGCTCGGCGCCCCGCACCTGCTGGCCGCGCTGACCTGCACCGCGCTGGTGGCCACCATCGGCGGCACCGTGGTGGCCGACGGAGTCGCGGGTTTCCTCGGCACGGCCATCGCGACCGTGGCAGGGGCGCTGGCCTCCGCCGTGGTCATGGTGTTCGCTGTCCCCGCGGCGGGCGTGGCGGCGATGACGGTGACGATCCTGATCGCGTTCAGCCCGCTGATCCCGACGCTGTCGTTCAGGATCGCCAGGGTGCCGCTGCCGGCCCTGCCCACCAACGCCGAGGAGCTGCGGGCCGACAACCAGCGGCTGGACAGCGAGGGCGTCCTGGCCCGCACCGCCCAGGCCCGCCGCTACGCCACCGGCATGGTCGTCGGCATCGTGCTCACCGCCATCGGCGCGATGGTCTTCCTGGTCACCACGCCGACCTGGATGGCGGTCTCGATGACCGTCGTGCTCTCGCTGGTGCTGCTGCTGCGCGCCCGCGTCTTCCACGGCCTCGGCCAGCGGCTCTGGCTGCTGGGCACCGGCCTGGCCGGGCTGATCGCGGTGGGGATCGAGCTGAGCGCGGGCGCGGGCACGGTGGCCGCGGCGGCCGTCGTGATGGGCGTGCTCTGGCTGGCGATGCTGGTCGTCGGGCTCGGCCTGTGGCTGCCGTCCGGGCGGCTCTCGCCGTTCTGGGGGCGCGCGGGCGAGATCGTGGACGTCATCCTGCTGATCGCGCTCTTCCCACTGGCGCTCGGCGTCCTCGACGTCTACACCTGGATCCGCGGCCTGGCGGGCTGACCTCGTTGGCGGGCTGACCGCCTCGGGCCGCCCCTTGGACCGCCTCTGACCGCCTCGGGCCGCCTCTGACCGCCTCGGGCCGCCTCGGGCCGCCTCGGGCCGCCTTGGGCCGCCTTGGGCCGCCTTGGGCCGCCTTGGGCCGCCTTGGACATCCGCCGAAGCGGCCCGGCCCCGGCGGGCCGCTTCGGCGGGTCAGACGTCGCGGGGGTCCTGCTCGCCGAGCCGCCGGAGCCGGTCGTTCCGTTCGGCCGTCTCCGCGCCGAACATGTCCTGGAACTCGGCGAACTGCCGCTGGATCTCCTCCAGCCCGATGATCTGCGACTGCGGCACGGCCAGCAGCTCCTGGGCCTGGCGCCCCTGGTCCTCCTGGGCCTGGCGCACCGCCTGGACGACCTCTTCCGCCAGGGTCCTGACGTCCAGGCGCAGCACGCGCGGCGAGAAGACCACGCTCTGGAGCCGGCCGTCGGCGTCCACGACCGCGGTGGTCAGGCCGCTGCGGCTCTCTCCCTTGCCGGTGATCAGCTGCAGCTCGGCGGCGGCCGCGGCCAGGCGCGTGAGCTCGCGCTCGTTGTCCCGCAGGAGTTTGTCCACGTCGTCGTCGGTGTAGTCCATGACACGCCACGCCATCGGCGCCGGGTTAACTGGAGGCGATCACTAGCTGGCGAGCCGCTGAATCGATCATGAAGATAGCGGCAAGTGTGCCACTTAGTAGCGATATGTGGACAAGAATGCCGATTTGTGGGGCAACAACAGGGTAAATCGGGGCAAGAGATCTACGTCACCTCCTCCACCATCGCGCACACGCGAAAGCGCGTCGACGAGGAGCTGCATCCGAATGTGGAGTTCATCCACGGGCTCATGTCGTACACGGCCGTGGGGGGACTCGGGTTCGGCGCGATCGGCGGTGTGATGATCGGCGGCGCGTACGAGGAGTTCCGCCGCTGGGCGGACACCACGTTCACCGAGATGGAAGACGCCGTGCAGAGCTGGTCGGACGCCCTGGAGCGGGCCAGGCGCAACTGGCGCGCGGCCGAGGAGGCCAGCATCGTGAGGTATCGCGGCTGATGGGCACGCCAGACCCCTGGGGCGGCGCCCCGGACCCCTGGGCGCACACCCAGACCCCGCCGGCCACCCAGGCGCCTCCTGGCAATCCGTACGCCACGCCGGCGCAGCCGGCCGCCGCCGCCACGCCGCCGCCGCCGGCCGCCCCGGACCCGTGGGCGCACACCCGGCCTCCGGCGCCGGCCCAGCCGGCCCCCGCCAATCCCTACTCCAACCCGTACGCCTCCCCGAATCCCTACTCCACGACGCCCACCAGCCCGCGTCCGTACCAGCCGCAGCCCAGGCCCGTTCCCGGCAACCCCTACGCCTACCCTCCGGCGAACCAGCCCGTAACCCACACCCCTCAGAGCTACGCCTCCAACGGCGCCTCGCGCGCGAACCTGGGCGCGGGGAGGTTCGGCCCGGCTCCGGAGATGAACGCGGCCCGCCCGGCCCTGCCGTCGCTGGGGGAGAAGGCGCTCAGCGCGCTGAAGAGGGCGGGCAGGCTCGCCCTGGGGCTGTCTCCCGCCATCGCCATCTGCGGCGGGATGCTCGCCAACGAGCCGGGCATGGCCCAGGCGGTCAGCGTCTGGCAGAGCGGCATGGCCCAGCGGCTCGACGGCGGGATGAAGAACCTGCTCCCGCAGCTGCGCGACACGGCCAAGGACGGCTGGATCGCGATGGACCGCGACGAGTTCGACCGGGTGCTGTGGACCTTCCAGCGCGAGTCGGAAGTGCTGCGCAACGTCCTGAACACCGGCGGCAGCTCGCTCGACGAGGTCGCGGCGGCGTACCGGAGCTTCTGGACCTGGGTCCTGCGCACGTCGGCCGCCGCGCTCGGCCTGCTCCTCGCCGCCAAGGCGCTGCAGCGGGTGCCGCAGAGCTCGGTGTGGGGCGTGCTGATGGAGAAATACATCACGGCCGAGGTCAACATCGCCACGCTCTTCCTGGCCACCTCGCTGGCCAGCACCCTGAAGGAGGGCGGCGAGGTGCTGTCGACCATGGTGAAGCGGAACCACCAGTGGAACTACATCACGCCGGCCGGCGCGGCCGCGGTCGACTTCAGGTCGATCGAGATCGACGCCAAGAAGTACCCCTCCTTCGCGGAGCCCGCCAAGAAGAACGGGCTGCCCCCGCGCTACCAGGACTTCGACTGGATCGAGCCGAAACGGGAGATCTCCCAGCCCTGATGGATAGGGTGGGGAGAAAAGCGGCTTCTGCGTCTTGTGGGGTATGAGGGATGATCGAGCGGGAGTTCGGGGCGCTGGACATCGACCGGATCCTCCGGAACGCCGACCAGCAGATGGCGCGGGCCGGCGAGTTCCAGCAGGTCCTGCAGGACCTGACGGGCCACGCCCAGGACGAGGACGGCTTCGTCACGGCCGAGTGCGGCAGCACGGGGCTCAAGGAGCTCGTCCTGCACCCCAAGGCCATGCGCCTCAACTCGGCCGACCTGGCCGAGCGCATCAAGGCCGTCATCGCCGAGGCCAACGCCGACCTGCAGCGGCGGATCTCGGAGGAGATGGGCAACGTCTTCGGCGAGGAGAACAACCCCATGCGCTTCGCCCAGAACCCCGAGGGCGGCCTGGAGCTGGTACGGCAGGCCGAGGCGGCCTACAACCGCACGTACGAGGACCTCATGGGAGAGCTGGACAGGATCCGGCAGCGCATGGAGGGCTGACAAAGCCCGGCTCACGTGGCGTGAGCCGGGCGTTTTGGCCTTTGTCAGCCGATGCGGTCGGGGCCGATCTGGTGCGGGGGCGACCAGATGTCCCCTTCGGGGTCGTAGATCTCGCGGTTGCGCTCGCTGCTCTGGTCGCCGCCCGCGCCCATGCCACCCGGCGGGTACGCCATGAGCCCCGTCCCCGAGGCCGCCGATCCGCCGCGGAGCACCGACGGGGCCGCCCCCGCCGCCGAGCCGCCCGTGCCGTACCAGGTGTTCGCGCCGCCGGGGCTCTGCCCCGGAACCGGGGAGAACGGGGTGCTCGTCGGCACCTGGGTGGTGGTCGGGTTGGTGAGCACGGTGGGCGTGGACTGGTGCGGGTAACCCGTGGTCGGCGTCGTGGTCGTGGTGGTGGTCGGGAAATTCGGGTTTCCGGCGTCGGCGAGCTGGGTCTTCGGCGGGTCGGCGCCGATCACCGGAGGCACGCTCTGGTCCTGGTCCCCGGGCTTCTGCGGCGAGTCGCCGGTGCCGGGGCCGGTGCCCGGCTGCTGGGGGTTGCCGGGGTCCTGGGTTCCCGTGGACGGATCGTCCTGACCCTTGCCCGGGTCCTGGCCCGGATCGTCGCGGCCCGGGTCCTGGTCCTTGCCGGGGTTCTGGTCGCCCTTGCCGTCGGAGCCGTTGGAGCCGTCGGAGCCGTCACGACCGCCGCCGCTGCTGGTGCCGTCGGAGCCGGTCGAGCCCTTCGAGCCGTCGCCGGTCCAGTACCTCGTCTCGCCCGACGGCGTCTTGGTGCCGCTGCCGGGGTCGAGGGGCTGCTGCTTCTGGGTCTCCACCACCATGGGCTGGATCTCGGGCAGCTTGAACGCCAGGCCGTCGGCGATCTGCGCGTTCAGCTCGTTGATCTTGTTGTTGAGCTTCTCCAGATGCGCCCGGGCCGCCTGGTCCACGAGATATCCGGCGCTGGTGCCCCACTGCAGGTTGACGTTCGTCGAGGGCTCGTTGTCGACATCGGTCGTGGTGCTGAGGGTGGTGGGCCCAGGCATGCTCGTCTTGGACGTCCTGAGCTGCTGGGCGTACTCGACCATCGGCTTGCCGGTCTTCTCCATGGCGTCGCCGAGCGCGGCGGCGCTCGCGTGCAGCAGCCGCAGCGCCTCCAGCGCCGCGGTGGCCCCATCGCCGCGCCAGACTGCGGAGAGCTCCTCAGCGGCCTTCCAGAGCGCGCCCTCGAGCCCGTTCTTGCCGTGGAGTACCGCGGCGGCCTTGACGTAGCTGTTTCCGGCGTTCTCGATGCGGCCCGGGTCGGTGTCCTTCAAATAGGAGACGATCTGGGCCCTGGTGGTGAGGGGGCCGGGCTTGGATTCGCCGAGGTAGGTATAGAGCCTGATCGGCTTCCACTCGTCACCCATCTACGCCATCCCTGCCGTTAACTCACGCACTGCTGTCCCGGTGCCCTTTTTCGTAGTTGGAGACGGCCTGCTCGACCGCGTCGGCCCACTTCTCGACGTAGTCGACGAGCTGGCTGTAGCTCTCGCCGAACACCTTGTACGCCGTTTCGAAGTTGGCGCCGAAGTTGCTGGCCACCTCCCACGTGCCAGTTGACTCCGGCCCGACGTTCCCGAGCCCCTCCACCTCGCTGATCGTGCCGGGGCCGCTCCACGTGGCGCTCATCGACGGCTGCGGGTTGCCGTGCACGGAGCCCAGGTTCTTGCGCAGCCTCGAGACGACGTCCCTGATCCCCTCGTGATCCGCGTACTGCCCGCCGCTGTTCCCGCCGAGCCCGGGGAAGTCCTTGGCGAGCTCCAGTCCCGGGACCGGCGAGTCGTTGTCCTTCGGAACGCTCACGCCTTGCCTTTCGAGTCACCCTTGATGGTGTGGTTGGTCGTCGTCACGTCGCTCCTGAAGAGGTCCTCGTCCTCCAGGAGGTACGTGGTCCGCTCCATCTCCCCCCGCTCCTGGGCGCCCCGGCCGCCGGACGGCGGGACCGCCGAGACCGCGGAGGGGCCGCCGCCCAGGCCGCGCAGGGCGGCCGCGCTCACGTTGTTGCCCGCCCCGGAAGCCTGGCCTCCACCCCCGCCGAAGCTGCTCCCTCCCGTGGTGTAGCCGCTGTGCGGGCTGCCGATGCCCGTGGTGGGCAGGCTGGTGGACGGGCCGGACAGGGACGGATCGGGCATCCCGGCCAGGGTCGTCGTCGGGTTCCCGGCGTTCGGGCTCTGGGAGCCGTTCAGGTTCGGGTTCACGTTCGCGTTCGCGTTCAGGGCGTTGGAGGGGTCGGTCAGGCCGGGGACGTTGCCCGCGCCGTTCTGGCCGTTGCCGCCGTTCCCGTTCTGGCCGTTCCCGATTCCCGTGCCCACGGTCCCGACCGTGCCGCCGTCGGGGAACGTGCTCGTCGGGTTGTTCATGTCGATGCCCGGGATCTGGTGCCGGCTGAGGTCCTGCAGGCCGTCCTGGTTCAGGCCGTCGAAGCCGGCCGTCGGGTCGTACGCCTGATTGAGGCCGGCCGGGATGTTGCCGCCGATCCCGGTTTTCCCGCCGAACGGGCCGGTGGGAACGTTCGGCGCGAGCGTCATGAACTGCGGGATGTCGGTCCTGAGCTCGGCGGGGAACACGTCGTTGTTGAGCTTGGTGTCCTGGCTCAGCAGCTTGATGGCCTCGGCGGCCTTCTTCATGTCCTTCTCCTCCTTGGAGTCGCCCCAGAGGTTGGCGAAGGGAAGGTCGCTGATGAAGCGGGTGATGCCGCCGACGAGGACGCCCACGCCCGCGCCGATCACCACACCCGGCACGGCTCCCACGCCGCCGAAGAAGGAGCCGATGGCGGCCCCGGCCACGCCGCCCGTGACGGCGGCCTCACCGAAGTCGATGTCGCTGCCGGGGTTGTCGGGCACGTCTCCCTTGGCCGCCGACAACGTCCGGGCGTGGACGATGAGCGCGGGGGCGACACCGTGCGGGTTCTTCGGGGGGTTCTTGGGATCGACGGGCTGGTCGCTGATGGTGGTCGAGATGTCCGCCGCCGCCTCGCGCAGCCTGCGCAGCTGCGTCTTGACGGTCTTGGCGTCCTCGCCCGCGGTCCAGTGCTTGTCCAGCTCCCGCAGATGCTTGTCGATCACGTCGACGAGATTGTCGAGCCGTACCTTGGCTTCGAGGAACTCGGCCGCGGCCTGGCCGATGAGCTGGGGCTTGTTCTTGGCCAGCGTGTCGCGGAGCAGATCGAGCGTCGCACCCTCGAACTCGAGGCTGCCGATCTGGCCCCTGATGGCCGCCTGATACTCCGCCATCAGACCTGCATCGCCTTCGACCGGCTCTCGCTGTCCACCTCGGCGCCGTCGTAGTTCTTCAACGCCTGCTCGAGGAGGCCGATGACGTTCGCCACCTGGCCGGTGATGTTCGAGTAGGTGCTGGTGACGGTCGTGACGGCGTTGGTGGTGCTCTGCCGGAAGCCCATGGCCGCCGGCCAGAACCCGCCCAGGGCGTCGGGGTCGCCGCTCAACTGCTCGACGGGACCGGAGCCCGTGAAGATGGCCTGCACGGCGCCGCTGCCGCCGGTCTTGCCGGCCTCGTGGCCGGGATCCAGCATGGCGAGGGCCTCTTCCAGGTCCGCCTTGGCCGCCTTGATCGCCCTCCGGCTGAGCTCAACACCGCCGTTGTCGCTGCCCATGTTCCCCCCTCTGGAGTCGGCCCCCGCGCTACGCCTTACTTGCCGTCGAAGATCTGGGAGTTGATCCTGTCGACCTGCTGCATGTTCAGGTTCGTGACGTTGATGTTCTTCTTCATCAGGTCGATGAACTGCGACATGTCGTTGGCCTCGCGCTCCCAGAGCTGCCTGACCTCGTCGAAGACGGTCTTGGCCTCGCCCTGCCAGATCGCGCTCTTGGCGAGCAGGTCCCGCTCCAGGTTGTCCAGCTCGGTCACCATGTCGTTGAACGCCTTGGCGAAGTCGGTCTCACCCTGGCTGAGGCCGGAGTAGTTGACCTTTGTAACGTCGAAGATGTCATCCGCGGGCATCGCGGCCTCCCCTTGCTGCTAGCTGAGACGCGAGTCGAACTGCACGTTGATCATGTTGGCGATCTGGTTCATCGCCTCGGTCCGCTCTTGGTTGAACGCCTGGTAGTTCTTGTTGCTGGTGCCGATGTTCTCGGCCAGGCGGCGCAGGCTGCCCAGGATGACGTCCATCCGCTCGTGCCACTTCTTGTGGACGGCGTCGAACGCGGCCTCCGACTGGCCCAGCCAGTGCGCCTTGAGGCTGATGCCGGCCTGGTCGAGCTGCTGCTGGATGCCACGCAGGCGCTCGGCGGCGTCCTCGATGCGGGTGACGGCGGCGATGAGATCGGCTTCACTTACTTGAGCCTGTGGTTGTGCCCCCACAGTCCCTCCCTTGCTGGTCGGCTGACTCCAGCCGACTACTGGAGTCGGCCCGTTTGGTCACATTAGTGAACATCCATCACTAGCGTCGCATGTGATCACGTTAATTTTCCATATCTTCGAGGCGGATGGGGAGTGTATTGACAGAATGTAGGCATTTGGGCCCTTGCTCCTGGTGAGTGGTAACGCGCCGTATCTGTCTGTACGGCACATCTGGGGCTGGCGTAACGTATGGGCCGATCGTGACAAGGGGGGCACGTGGCCGACGACAGCAATCCCTACTCGAGCGCCCTGAACGGGCTCAACGGGCTCGGCGGCGCGACCGTCGACCCGCGTACCAAGGATCCCGACTTTGCGATGAAGTACTCCAGCGTCAACACGCTGGGGAAGAACGTAGGCAGCTACGGCGACGACCTGACCTCGATGAGTCAGAAGACCGGCGCCATCGACATGCACCAGTTCACCTTCGGCGTGATCGGCGGCGGGCTCAACGTGGCGCATCGTTCGGTCCGAGACGGCGCCGTCGAGGCGCTGAAACAGGCCAAGGAAGTGCTGGACTCGTGGAAGCAGGCGCTCGCCGACGCGGCCACCAACGGCAAGGACGCCGAGGAGGCCAGCAAGGCCGGCAAAGGCCCAGGAGGCCCCGGCAGGCCGGGCCCGCTGGGCGGCGGTGGCCTGCCCAAGGGCCCAGGCCTGGGCGGCCTGCCCAAGAGCAGCGTCAACCCCGACGACCTGAAGATTGACAAGCCCTCGACGGACATCCCGAAGCCGGACATCCCCGGGTCCGACATCCCGAAGCCGGACATTCCTGGGTCTGACATTCCTAAGCCAGACATCCCGGGGTCCAACATCGATCCACCCAAGATCGATCAACCGAACATCGACCAGCCCAAGATCGACCAGCCCAACCTTGACCAGCCCGACATCAAGCAGCCGGACGTCAAGACGCCCGACCTGAGCGCCCTCAACCAGACGCCCAAGACCAACCTGGAAGGCCTCAACCCCAGCCTGCCGACCACGACCACGCCGCAGGTCCCCAGCACCCCCGGCTACGACCCGCGCGCCTCCGTGCCGCGCACGTCGGTCGGCGTGCCGGAGACCGGGGTGGGATACACCGCCGGCGGTGGCACGCCAAGTACGAGCACGGGCGCGCCGGGGAGCATCGCCCGCGCCCTGAACAGCGGGATGCCGCTCTACCCCATGTCGCCCGGGATGGGCGGCGGAGCCGGCCAGGAGGAGAAGGACCGCGAGCGCGGCCCCCACCTCGGCGAGGACGAGGCGGTCTGGGAGACGGACGAGGACATCACGCCGGCAGTGCTCGGCAGGGAGGAATAGGCGAGCAGGTGGCTTACGAAGCGGATGTCTGGATGTTCCGCAGTGCCTGGGCGGCCACTGCGGCGGCGACGGTCGTCATGCCGTACGCGGCGCCCATCCTCGGGCTCATGAGCCTGGTGATCGCCGACCCCGCCGAGCAGAGCCGGGCGGCGGACCAGTGGAACGACAAGACGCCGGTCAACATGTCGCAGGGCGACAACAAGGACTGGCACCCGCCCATGGCGGTGGGGGCGAAGCCCGCCCAGCAGACGTCGCTCCTGGTCCCGACGGGCAACTCAGGGAGCCTCAGCGACCTCGCCTACCTTCGCGGCGAGCTGAAGCGGATGGCCAAGGAGATCGGCGACAACAGCGACTGGGCCGGCCGGGGTTACGCGTCGTTCGTGCAGAAGGTCAACGAGCTCGACGCGCAACTGGACAAGCTCGACAACAACCGCATCGCCTGCGGGGAGACGCTCAAGTGCTCGGCCACCGCGTTCCACGTCGTGGCGGTGCTGTGCGACATCATCGCCGGCATTCTGACGGTGATGGCGGGGATCGTGCTCGCCGTACGTTTCGTCCCAGGGGGGCAGGCGTGGGAGGCGGCGATCATCCGCGGGGTGATGAGCGTCTACAGGTGCCTGCAGACGGTCTTCAAGCAACACTGGAAGCTCATCATGAAGGTCACCCTCTACCTGGGACTCGCGGGGACGGCCTTCAACCAGTTCACCAAGGACCTTCCGTTCCTGAAGGCCATGCCGTCCACCGGCACGCCCAACCTGATGAACGCCAGCGCCATCTGGGACCCCAGCAAGGCGGACATCGTCAAGAATCCGACACCGCAGATGCCCAATGTGGACGACTCGATGCTGCCAGAATTCGGCTTCTGACCCCGCCCATCCCTGCCGAGCCAACGGGAGCCCAGCCGCGCGTATCGTGCCGGCGGGTGACCGGTTGTGCCCGTCAGGCTGGTCCGGCCCGCTCATCGGGAAGCGCCCGCGAGCGGGCTCGGACACAGACACGGACACAGACCCGAGCCCACCCCGCACCCTGAACCACCAACCGCACCCCGCCCCCGCACCCCTGAGCCACCGCCGCACCCCGAGCCCTGAGCCACCACCGGCCCCGGAGCCAGTCCCGAGCCTGGACCCACCCCTGAACCCGGGCCTGGACTTTCCTCCGGACGGGCCTACCGGCTGCCGACGGTCAGGGGCACCATGGCAGCGGCGGGATCCAGCGTCGGCCCCTGCGGGATCGCGTGCATGATGTTCGTCGGCACAGGCGCGATGTCCGCGGCGTCATACCCGAGCTTCGCCAGCACGTCAGCCGACGGGATCGGATAGCGCACCCCCTGATCGCTGATCAGTGCCAGCACGCTCGGCACCGCGCTGAGCTGGCCCTCGCCGGGCAGCACCCCGGCCACCACGGCGCTGCCCGGCGGGAGTAGCACCTGGTCGAAGCGGTCCTGTACGCCTGAGCTCGACGGCGTCGGAATCGTGACCCTGCTGCCGACCGTCACCTTGGCCACGACCGAGCCGGCCGCCGTGTTCGGATACACCGAGCAGAGCGGCGTCGAGCCGGACACGTTGATCACCTTGGGCATGGTCGTCGGCAGGGTGGGGTCCATGACGTTCTGGCGCGAGGGCGATGCATTGGCCGAGGCCGCGTCGATCTGGATCTCCCGCGCCACCCGGTTGCCGTACGCCTTCTTGATGTTCGGGTCCTCCAGCAGGAGCCTGGCCTGGACGGGGGAGATGGGCGCCAGGCCGTCGTTGAGCAGCACGTACCACCGAGCGGCCGTGCCCGGCATGGCCGGGACCACGAACACCTGCCCCACCGCCGCCGTGACCTTCCCGTTGGCGCGTACCTTCCTGCCGAGGTTCGCCACGTTGGGGCCCTTGAAGTCGCGGCCGACCGGCAGCGCCTGCAGCCATGCCGCCGGCACCTTCCTGGGTTGCGCGTTGAGCGCCCGCACGCCGTGCTCGTTGACGCGCATGCGGCGATTACCCCAGATCACCCAGTTCTGCTCCCCGTCGGAGACCACCATCGCGTCCCCGCCCACGGGCCTCCCGCCGAGGTCAGTGCCCCCGACAAGGGTCGTGTACGGCTTGCGCCCGCCCGTACTGTCGGGCCCCTCCACCACGCACACCGACCACGGCGCCTTGACGAGCTTCTTCCGGTCGGGCAGCGAGTCGGGCGCCCCGGAGATCCCGATGAGCGGCCCTCTGGCGTACCCGGCCAGCGAGGCGGCGCTCACGCTCCGGGTGTTGATCTCCCCGGCGTCCAGCACGAGCCTGGCCGACACGTAGTTCGCCACCGGCAGCAGCCGGCGCTGCTGCTGGCTGTAGATGAACTTGGCCCCGCTCTCCTCCTCCACCAGCAACTGCCCCGGGTCGGTCAGCTTGGTCGCGTTCCCGGGCCGCACCAGCCCCCAGATCCCGAACACCGCCATCACCAGGACCCCGATCAGGATCCCGCCGAACGTGGCGACGTTCTGCCGGCGCATGGGGGACTCGGGGACGTCGGGCTCGGCCTGCAGGAGCGCCATGCCAAGCCTCTGCTGCATCAAGCGGTGTGCCTGGTAGAGGTCCTTCTTGGTCTGCACAGCGCCTCCCCGCGTCAGAATCCGCGCATCAGCATAAACGCCCCAAACCCCACCCGCCCCAATCCTCCCAATTCCCGCCCCCCCTTCACCCACCCCGCCGTCGGTTCCACCCCCGGCAATTTCACTCGGCCCCTTGACCCCGCCAGCCCTAGGCTCCGACCCGCCCTCATGAGGCCCGCTGCCAGCCCCACCCCTGCCCGGCGTAGCGCCGTCCCAGCCCCTCCGCCACCACCTGGCCCGGCGCGTCTAACCCACCTCAGCCCGCCGGCTGCCGGCCGCAGCGGCCAAGATCGCCGCTGGCTTCGCAGTTTCCATCGCGCTGATCCGGGCCAGTTCCCTCGATCACCGCTCGGCGCTTTGGGCTGCTCTCAGTCCGTCGGCTGCCGGCCGCAGCGGCCAAGATCGCCGCTGGCGTCGCAGCTTCCATCGCGCTGATCCGCGCCAGCTCCGTCAACCAGCGCCCAAGGCTTCGGGCCACCCCCAGCTTCACCCGTCGCCGGCCCCACCTTCTCGCCGCCTGGTGCTTCGGGCGGCTCTCGGCTCGCCCGTCGTCGGCGCCGCCTTCTCGCCGCCTGGTGCTTCGGGTCGCTCTGGACTCGCCCGTTGCTGGCCACGGCGCTCTGCGACCACCGCCCGCCTGGCGGCTCCCAGCGCCACCTCCGCTGCCAGCGTCACCTCCGCCTCGCCGCCCCAGCTCGCCCGGCGTTTTCCAACCCGCCCCCATCCCGTACCTGGCCGAAGCCCGTGCCGCCTGCTGGCGTAGCGCCTCCAGCGCCGTCCCAGCGTCGTCCTCAGCCCCTCGATCGCAGCCCGGTCGGGTCTCTCTGACCCAAGCTCCGCTCGCCCTCGCGCCTCCCATGCCTCAGGTCGCCTTCCCTCGCCCTTCGCATGTCAGGTCACGCAGCCCAAGCCGCACACAGTTCTCACCCCGGTGCCCTTCCGCCTAAGGGAGGAGCAACCCCCAGTACAGCGCCCACGGAATGAACACGACGCCGCCCGCCATCAGCAGCCCGACCCGCACCCTCTCGCCGGCCGCAGCGGACCGGCGCCACCGTACGCCGGTCAGGACGGTGCCCGCGACGGTCGCGATCGCGAGAGCCTGGAGCGCCAGCCAGATGAGAGGCCGCTCCACCACCAGAGGCCCCGGCGAGGCCAGTTTCCCCCCGGTCATGATCGAGTAGAACAAGTACAGGAACCCGCCCACCACCACCGCGAGCCCACCGGCACTGATCAGCCACGCCCCCTTGACGGGCGCCGCCTTCCCCTGCCCCGCCTTGTTGACGGACGACGCCTCGTTCTGGCCATCCCTGCTGATGACCGCCGCCTCGCCATGCCCTGCCCTGTTGACGGGCGGGGCCTCACCCCGCCCCGCCCTGTTGCGAGACGACACCCCGCCGCGCCGCCGGAGCCGGCGTACCAGCGCCCCCACCGGATACCCCCCGAACGCGACCAGGAACAACACCAGCGCCGCGCCCTGAACGCCCGCCGACTCCCACCACCCGGCAGGCGGCACCGCCACACTGTCGTCCGCCTGGACCGGCGCAGGCCCTGTCACCTGCGCCACCGGCGCCCGCCCCGAGGTCGCCTCTCCCACCCAACTGCCGACCAGCTCCGCATAACCAGGAGCGAGCTCGGGCAGTCGCGTGACCCCACCATCAGGCGTCCGATGCGCGGCATGATCCGCATCCGCGAAGAACCGGAACGTGTACTGCCGGTTTCCTCCCTTCTCCAAGGCCCTGGCGAAGATGGGCGGCGTCTCACGGGGCGGCGTCAGCAGGTCGTGTACGCCCCAGATCCCGAGCACGGGCTGCCGTAGGCTCGCGATGACCGGTTCCGGGTCGTAGTAGGGCTCGGGGAACATCCCGGCGTCCGCGATCACCCGGTACATCGTGGGCTCGGCCCGATCGACGAAGGACCCGCGCACCCCCGCCTTGCGCAACCCTGCCGCCACTGCCCAGGTCTGCTGCCGTAGCGGCTGCAGCCCGTTGGCGCCCACCAGGATCACGAACGAGATGTCCTTGGACCGCGACGCCGCCAGCGGCGCCACCCATCCACCCTCGCTGAGGCCCCAGATCCCGACCTTCGCCGGATTGACCCCCGGTTGCCGCCGCAGCGTCCGTACGGCACCCAGGGCGTCGTCGGCCAGTTGCGAGTACGACCTCTCGAACAGCGAATACCCCTCGGAACGCTTGTCGTAGATCAGCACTGACAGCCCTTGGCGGGCGAACGCCACGGCCTCGCCCAGCAGCTTGTCCCGCTTGGTCCCGGTCCCTGCCCCGTGCACCAGCACAACCCCGGCCCGCCCGCTCCGCGCCCGAGCCCCCGCCGGACTGATCACGCTGCCGTGCAGCACCAGCCCACCACTCCCCGGGAAGCTCACCTCGGCGGCCGCCAGGTCGTCGGGCACGTCCCACCCTCCACCGGGCCCAGCACCGGAGTGCGCCACGACGCCACCGCCGAGCTGTCCAGCGCCGGAGTGGGCCCCGACTCCATCTCCGACCTGCCCGGCCCCGGATCCCCGCTCCCGGACGCCTTGTCCTGCGACGTTTTCGGCCGAGAATCCGACCGCTAAGTGTTCCGAAGGAGAGCCGGCCGCAGCATGCGCCACGGAAGTGCCGAACAGTGAAGAACCACCGGAGGGTCCGGCCGCCAGAAGGGTGGCGGCGACCACCGCAAGAATCTTTCGCATACCGCCGAACATACTCTGCAGAGAAATCTCGGCAAAGAGAAGTCTGCAGATATCGTTCGCGAGGACTACCCTCCTCCTCATGAAGGAGGACGAGACGAAGGACGACCACGAGCCGTTCATCCTCGACGACCCGGACAGGCTCAAGGCCCTGGCCCATCCCATGCGCCGCCGCATGCTGACGCACCTCAACATCCACGGCCCCGCCACCTCCACCACGTTGGGCGAGCTGTTCGGCGCCAAGACCGGCACCACGAGCTACCACCTGCGCCAGTTGGAGAAGTACGGCTTCATCGAGGAGATCCCCGAACGCTCGTCCGGCCGCGAACGCTGGTGGCGCCGCGCCGAGATCCCCAGGGACATGCGCTTCCCCACGCCCGACCAACTCGCCCCGGAGGACCGCGCGGTCCTGGGCGAGTTCCTGAGGATCGGGTTCGAGGAGGACCGCGCCCTCATGGAACGCTTCCCGGCCGCCTACCGCGCCGACCCCGACTGGGCAAGGGGCTCAAGGGGCCTGGCCCGCATGACGAAGGAGGAGCTGAACGAGTTCTACAACGCCTACATCGCGCTGCTCCTCAAGTACAGCCACCGGCCAGAGGACGCCCCTCCGGACGCCCGCCCCATCTACGTCCGCTTCTTCACCCTCCCCGCCGACGAGCCCTGACCCGCCACGCCCACACAACCCACCCGCCGACGAGCCCTGACACCACCCTCCAAGTCTTGCCAGTTGCACCTGTCCACGGGCTCTTGCACACGCCCTCCATGCCCGCCAAGCCGCACCCGCCGAGGATCCGGGCACACCCCAACATCACAGGAAGTCCTCTCGCGGAGCACCAGCATCACGCCGGGCACTACGACGGGGGCTTCCAGGGCGGAGGTCTGTGATGGCGGGCCCCGCCGCGCGCGGAAGGTCAGTCTCGTAGCCGGCGGTCCCGGGGCGTCGGGGCCGACTCCCGGCCTCGTACGTCAGTCGTCGTCGGGGAGTGCCGCTTGGATGGGGGTGATGTTGCCCGTTCTCACCAGGAAGCCTCGGCCAGGGGGGCCGCCGACCGTTCCGCGGGGGAGGCGGATCGAGAAGATGTCGCCGTCGGCCTGGTTCTGGACGGCCAGCAGCACCCCGGTGCGGGCCTTGCGCGTCTCGGCGACGAACCCGCGATAGGCGACGGCCAGATCCCCGGTCGTGCCGGCGATCAGCAACCCGTGATCGCCGTCCCGGCCCGACCGGAGCACCTCCTCCAGCGCCATCCCCAGGGGACCGTCCGCGTTGATCAGCTCGGCGTCGTCCACCAGCACCACGTACTGCTCCAGCTCCGCCACCAGCTCCGGCAGGTTGGCGGCGTTGCCGTCCAGCACGGCCAGTGCACCGTTCAGCTCCCTTAACGGGCTGCGTCTGGGCGCGACGGCGATGACGGGCGTGCCCCGGGCGATGAGCGAATGGGCGGCGGTCAGCAGGACGGACGAGCGGCCGGAGCGGGACGGACCGGCGATCACGGCGCCGGGACCGTGGGCCAGCAAATCGAGCCCGAGCGGGGCCAGGGCGTCGCCGCCGGCACCGATCAGTGCCCACAACGGGGACGGGGGTGTGAACGTCGCGTCCAGGGCGAGTGTTTGGGAGGCCGTGACGCGCATGGGGAGGGCGTCCACTCGCAAGGGGGGCTCGCCGTTCCACTGCCGGCCGCCCCGGGCGGCGCCAGCGGACCGCCCGTGACCTCGTCGAGGGCTCTCCGCATCCGGCGTGCGGGCCAGGGCTTGGAAGGCGGCGACCTGGGCCGGGCCCGACGGGTCGGGGGAGAGCAGCGCGATGTGGTGCTCCACGATGCCGTGCTCGCCCATCGAGAGCGCTCGGCCGGGTGGCATCGACGAGGGCAAGCCCTTGAGGGGGAAGCCGGCCAGGCCGAAGTCGGAGGAGTCCGACAGGCGCAGGAGCAGGCGGTCGTCGAAGACGGTCGAGACCTGGCCGAGCAGGCCCGACCGGTCGCTGGTGACCACGGCCCTGAACCCGACCGCCGGGCCTTCGCGCATGAGCTGGAGCAGCGACTCGATCAGGCGGCCGTAGTCGTAGCTCTCGAAGGCGGCGACGAAGCCCTCCCAGCGATCGAGCATGAACACCAGCCAGGGCAGGCGGTGGCCGGCTTGGCGGTATTCGGCAAGGGAGGCGTGCCCCGCCTCGGCCAGGAGCTGCTGGCGGCGGCCCACCTCGGCACGCAGGCGGGTGAGCAGGCGTTCGACCCGGTCGATCTGGTCGCGGGTCACGACGGCGCCGCAGTGGGGCATCGTGACCAGGGGCAGGAGCGCCCCGGAGCCGCAGTCGACCGCGTGGACGTGGACGTCTTCCGGGGAGGCGTGGGCCGCGATGGAGCCCGCGATCGTGCGTAGTGCCGTCGATCTGCCGGAGCGGGCGGCCCCGGCGATGAGCAGGTGGCCTCCGTTGGCCAGGTCCAGCGCGAGAGGGGAGCGGTCCTGCGCCCATGGTCGGTCGGTCAGGCCGTAAGGCAGGGGCGGGACTTCGACGAACGCACCCGATGGGGATGCCGCGCCATGGGGCTCCGGGTGGGAGGGGAAGGGGTGGTCAGGGTGTGTGCCGCTCGGTAGAGGGCCTTTCGAACCTCCGGAGGCGCGGTGGGTCGCTGGGTGAAGCGCGGGGTGACCTGTGGGCGGGTGTGCGGGGAGGCCGAGGGAAGGCTGGGCCGAGCCCTTCACGGAGACCTGGACGGGGTCATGGGGGCGGGCGGCGATCCCTGGAATGTGCCGGGAAGCGTCTTTCGGTGGCGGGTTGGGAGGTGTTGTCTGAGGCGTAGGGGAGCCGCTGGAAGGTGAGGAGGCGGTGGCCGGGGATGGCGTGGTGAGGGCCGGGAGGTCCAGGACGAAGTGGGTGGGGAGGGGATCGAGCCAGGGGCTGGGCTGGACGGGGACCGCGGCCAGGTGGGTGGCCTCGATGAGGGCGTTGGCGACCAGGGAGAGGTCGGTGACCGTCGAGTCCTCCTCCGGCTCCGGCGGGGGCGGCAGGGGTTTGCCCAGCGAGCGCCAGCTCACCTCCAGCACCCTGATGGCGGCGCCCGGCCCGGCGAGCGGGCCCGCCGAACCCGGGGCGGGGCTGCGGCCTCCTACCCTGGCCGTCTGCACGGCGGTCGCGGCCCCCACGCCGGAACGGACGTAGCAGCGACCGGGCGTCGACTTGGAGATGTGGGCGGCGTCCGGGAGGTCGATGACGTCGGAGGACTCCGCGGGCTCGGTCACGCGCAGGGCGATGCGCAACGACGTGTTCGCCTGGATGTCGGCCGTGACCACGCCCGCGGGGCGCTGCGTGGCCAGGATGAGGTGGATGCCCAGCGAGCGGCCACGGCGGGCGATGTCGACCAGGCCGGTGACGAAGTCGGGCAGCTCGGCCACCAGGGCGGCGAACTCGTCGATGATCAGCACCAGGCGCGGCATGCCCGTGCCCGTGTAGTCCTCGATGTCCTTGGCCCCGGCCGCCGCCAGCAGCCGCTCTCGCCGGCGGATCTCGGCCGCCAGCGAGTCGAGGGCCCGCTGGGTCAGGTGGCCGTCGAGGTCGCTGACCATGCCGACCGTGTGCGGCAGGCGTACACACTCCTTGAAGGCGGCGCCGCCCTTGTAGTCGATCAGCACGAACGTGAGCTGGTCGGGCCGGTTGGCCACCGCCAGCGAGCAGATCAGCGTCTGCAGCAGCTCCGACTTGCCCGCGCCCGTGGTGCCGGCGATCAGGCCGTGGGGGCCGTCGAGCCTGAGGTCGACCGAGAACGGCCCCTCGGGGCCGATGCCGATCAGCGCGCTCGTGGAGCCCTGGGCACGCCATCGCCCGGCCAGCTCCTGTCCGGACGGGCTGGGCATGCGCATCAGGTCGAGCAGGCGGACGGCGTCGGGGAGGTTGCCCGACGGGTCGTCCCTGCTCACGTCGCGGATCGGGGACAGGGCTCTGGCCAGCCGGTCGGACCAGGTCGGGGAGACGAGGTCGCCCAGGATCGGGCCGATGGCGTCGAGGCCGCCGCCGCGCAGGCGTACGAGACCGTCCGTGCCGCACGCGGCCACGGTCTGGCACTCCTCGGGCAGCAGCCGCTGGTCGTCGTCGATGGCGAGCGTGAACACCCCCGAACGCGGGCCCTGGCGCAGCACCTGCGGCATGTTGGGCAGGCCGCGCAGCACCTGGGCGCCGTCGAGGATCACCAGGACGTCGTACGGGCGCACGTCGTACGAGGAGAAGGTGGGCTTCTCCGGGCCCCCGAGGTCGTCCCAGCCGGTGGGGATCTTGCCCAGCTCGGGGATCGCGGTGTTCTGGCGTTCGTCGATGAGGGCGGCGAGCTCGGAGACGCGGCGGGCGGCCGACTCGGGGTCGGTGCCGACCAGTGCCACGCACTCCTCGCCCGCGCGCGGCGTGCAGTGCGGGAGCCAGCGCATCCAGCCCCAGCGGCGCTCGCCGTCGGCGTGCGCGGACACGATCACGATGGCCAGGTCACGGGGGCTGTGCAGGGTCGCGGCCTGGGCGATCAGCCAGCTCGCGAGGCTGGTCGCCGCGGCGCGCGGGCCCGTGACGCCCGCCACGCCCAGCCTGCGCATGGGCAGCGCCACCGGAACGGAGTGGCACATCGGCGGATCGATGGGCCCGCCCTGCTCCTCAGACAGCTCCAGGTTGGCGGGCAGGTCGGCGAGCCCGACCCTGAGCCTGAGCGAGTCGGCGTCGTGGATCCTGCGCTCCCACAGCCGCCTGCGCGGCCCCGTGGCGGTGAGCAGCACCTGCGCCGGGTCGGGCGCGTCCGACCTGCGGGCCGCCTCGTCCGCCATCCTCGCCCGCTCGACGGCCTCGTCGTACGCCTGAAGCTGCTCGTGGTACTCCTTGAGCGCCTTCTTGTGCTGTTTCTTGCCGTGGCGGCGGTCGCTCCACCACTGGCCGATCATGATGACCGGGGTCATGAGGGCGACGAGCAGGTAGTAAGGCTGCTTCAGGGCGAACGCGAGCGTCACGCCGAGCACGGCGGGCAGGAGGGCGGCGAGCAGCTGGAGGCGCAGGCCTTCGTTCCTGGAGGGCTCCTTGGGCTTGACGAACTTGCGCTCGGGCTCGGAGCGCCGGAGCCGGGGCGGGCGGTTGTAGGACACGCCGCCCTCGCTCCTGGGCGCCAGATGCGCGTCTTTGGGCTCGATCGACGTCAGCACGAACACCGACGAACCACACGTGAGCACGGCCTGGTCGGGCCACTCGGTCCGCTCCGTGAGCGGGCGGCCGTCGAGCTCGGGCACCTCGCCGTAGTCGGCGGCCAGCTCGGCCGCCTCCCGCTCCGCGACCCGGGCCGTGAGCTCGGCGACCTCCTCGGCCCACCGGCCCTTGAGCTTGAGCCTGGGCGCCTCGTCGGGCTGCCGCCAGGCGCGCTCGATGGTGATCGCGTCCGGTGTCACGCGTACGGTCACCGCCTCCGGGGCGAGGGCAGGGTCGGCGGTGGTCATGGCGCACATCGGGTCGGAGCCGATGACGTGCACGCCCAGGCCCAGCCGGTGTACGGCGCCGGCGGCGGGGCCACCCACCACGCGCACCTCGGCCACCCCGCCCGGCTCCTCGACGAGGGTCTCGCGGGCGAGCGCGGGGTCCAGCGTGATCTTGTCGCCGTCGCGCAGCACGGCGGTGGCCCTGGCGCGAGGGTCGAGGGGGCGGCCGTCACGCCACAGCACCGGCGCCGTCCCGGTCCCCGCGGCGCTCGGTTGCGCTGTGACCGCCTGGGTCGCGGTGGGCTCCGGGCGGCGGGGGTGCGGCACGTGGGCGCCGGCGTCCTGAGGGGCCGACATCCCGTAGGGGGCTCGTGCCTTGGGCAGGCGGACGACCTTCGCCAGCGGCCCGTGATCGTTGAGCGCCTCGCTCACCCTCGCCACTGTGGCGCCGTCGTCGCCGTCGATCACGACGTCACGGTCGCCCTGCCCGCCGAGCACGGTGAGCATGATCCGCATGATGCCGTCTCCTCGCTCGGATCTCGGGCGCCCAAAGGTAGCGCCCGAAGCGAGGGTAGGCGGGGTGGTTGACGGCAATGGCATGGCTGGCTGGGGCTGGGGATGAGCGGGGGTTGGGGCTCCCGATGGCTGTGGATAAGCGGTCTCCGCTCTTTGGCGGGGTTGGGTGGCTTGCTCGGGGGTGGTGGGGGTGGGGGTGCGGTGTATGGCATTGGTGTCCGTTTGGTTAGGTCGCGGGGCGTTGCGTCCGGCCGTGAGTGTTGATGGGTGATTGGCGGTCATTGGGGGGGCGGGTGGGCGTGGGTGGCTGGCGGGGGATTGAGGGATGGGGTGGCGTCGGGGCGGTTGGCGGGGGATCGAGGGATGGGGTGGCGTCGGGGCGGCTGGCTGGGCGTCGTTCGCGTTGCGCCGGGCTGCGCCGTGCAACGTCTCGCCGACGCGCGCCCGTGGGATCCGTAGGACCTGCCGGTGGGACCGGCGTGAGCGCATGGGACCAGTGGGACCTCTGGGGCCGATGTGC
This sequence comes from Nonomuraea angiospora, assembly GCF_014873145.1. Taxonomy (NCBI): domain Bacteria; kingdom Bacillati; phylum Actinomycetota; class Actinomycetes; order Streptosporangiales; family Streptosporangiaceae; genus Nonomuraea; species Nonomuraea angiospora. The sequence goes on from NZ_JADBEK010000001.1 coordinate 9,088,496, forward strand.
GCATGGGGCTGGTGGCCCCCTGGGACCGATGTGCGCACGGGGCTGGTGGCCCCCTGGGACCGATGTGCCCACGGGGTTGGTGGCCCTGTGGGACCGATGTGAACGGGCTGCGACGCCTGTGAGCCGAAGGAGCCCTTGTGGGGTGGATGTGCGGTGGTGGTGGAGGCGCCGGAAAGTGGGTGGCGGTGGCGGGTTCTTGGGGGCTGAGCTGTGAAGGGCGGCGCCGGCGCTGGGGGTGAAGGTGGCGGATTGAGTTATGTGGTTGGCGATTCCGGTGGGATGCAAGTAAATGGATGTGGTCAGTGGTATTGGGGTGGTGACTAGCTGAAGAAATGGCTGTTCGTCAACTCGATAGAAAGAATCGGCATCGATTATTCGGTATTGACGTCCCGTCACCTGCGAAACAAGCATGGGTCCTCGCATTCCGCCCCCGCGCGCCCTCCCCGCCCCACATAATGGCGGCAATTCCACGATTCAATTGGGAGCCCCCGACCCATGAGGACCAGTGAAAAGCCTGCCGTCAACGCGGCGGCGGGGTTGTCCGGCCCGGCCTCGCGCAAGCTCCCCGTGCCCCCTCGCGAACGCAAACCGGCCCTGGCCGCCCTTGCCGTTCTGCTGATCCTGGGCGGCGCGCTGGCCACGACGTTGCTCGTGCTGCGCAGCGGCGACCGCGTCTCCGCGATCCGGGTGACCCAGCAGGTCGGCGCGGGACAGAAGTTCACCGCGCAGATGCTGGAAGAGGTCCAGATCGCGGCCGACAGCGGCGTCGACTACGTGAGCTGGTCGGAGCGGGGCAAGGTGGAGAACAGCTTCGCGACCGTCACGATCCTCCCCGGCACGCTGTTCACGAGCCGGATGGGCGTCAAGCAGAGCAGCGAGCTCGGCCCGGGAAAGGCGACCGTCGGATTGGCCCTCAAGCCAGGGCAAATGCCCGCCGGAGTGGAGGCCGGAGACCGGGTGCAGGTGATATATGTGCCGAGCCGGTCGGGCCAGGGACAAACGAAGGTGCTGGCGGAAAGCGCTCTCGTGTTCTCGGTGGGCGACAAGTCCAGGACGACGAATTCCGGTCAGATCACGGTAATAGTGGATTCATCAGCGTCGCCGGAAATAGTGGCGTTCGCCTCCAGCGGTGAGATCGCGGTGGCCGAGCTACCGGGGGCACGCTGACGTGGCGCTGATCGTACTGGCCGCCGACAAGGGCGCGCCGGGTGTGACGACCGCGGCGACCGCCCTGGCGGCGGTGTGGCCGCGCCCCGTGCTGCTGGCCGAATGCGACCCGGCGGGCGGTGACCTCGCCTACCGGCTCCCGGCCGCCGACGGCGGCGTGCTGAACCCCGGCAAGGGCCTGCTCACCCTCGGCGCCACCGCGCGGCGCGGGCTGGAGCCCGCCCAGATCCACCAGCACACGCAGAAGATCGTCGGCGGTCTCGACGTGCTGGTCGGGCTCACGCACGGCGAGCAGGCCGCCGGGCTCACCTGGCTGTGGGGCCCGCTGGGCAGGGCGCTCGCCGGCATCCCGAACGCCGACGTGATCGCCGACTGCGGCCGCCTCGGCGCGCACGCGCAGCTCGGCGACCTGATGGCCGAGGCCGAGCAGGTCGTGCTGCTCACCAGAGCCACCCTCGACCACGTCGCCCATTTGCGCGAACGCCTCCAGATCACCAAGGCGCACGGCGTCGCCGTGATCGCCGACCCGCGCAACTACCGCGCCTCCATCGACGACGTACGCAGGATCGTCGGCCCGGCCGTCCAGTACGTGTACGGCCTCGCGCACGACCCCAAGGGCGCCGAGCTGCTGCGCGGCCAGTGGGGCGGACGGCTCGACCGCTCCCTGCTCATCCGCACCGCGAGGGACCTGGCAGGAAGGCTGGTGAGCCACCGATGATCGATCACTCGCTGGTCAAGCGCTTCCGCCAGGAGGTCGGCGACCGCCTGGCCCACCAGCGCCGGCTCGACCAGGCCAACGGCCTGCCCCCGATGACGGGGGAGGACGAGCGCCAGTTCGCCCGGGCGCTGATCTCCCAGGTCCTGGAGGAGCACGCCCGCAACGAGATCGGCCTCGGCCGCACGCCGCCCACCGTCGAGGAGGAAGAGGCGCTCGCGGCCGGCATCCACGCCGCGCTGTTCGGCGTGGGCAGGCTGCAGCCGCTGCTCGACGACCCCCAGGTCGAGAACATCGACATCAACGGCTGCGACAGGGTGTTCGTCAGCTACGCCGACGGCCAGGAGGTCATGCACGACCCGGTCGCCGAGTCCGACGACGAGCTGATCGAGCTCATCCAGATCCTGGCGGCGTACTCGGGCCTGTCGAGCAGGCCCTTCGACACCGCCAACCCGCAGCTCGACCTGCGCCTGCCCGACGGCTCCAGGCTGAGCGCCGTCATGGACGTCACCGTCAGGCCGGCGGTCTCGATCCGCCGCGCCCGCCTCGGCAAGGTCTTCCTGTCCGACTTGGCAGGCAACGGCACGATAAGTCGGGACATTGCGCGGTTCTTGACGGCCGCCGTCGCCGCCCGCAAGAACATCATGATCGCCGGATCCACCAACGCCGGCAAGACCACCCTGCTGCGGGCCCTGGCCAACGAGATCCAGCCCACCGAGCGCCTCATCACCGTCGAACGCGCCCTGGAGCTCGGCCTCGACCAGTTCCCCGAGCTCCACCCCAACGTCGTCGCCTTCGAGCAGCGCCTGCCCAACTCCGAGGGCCAGGGCGAGATCTCCATGGCCGAGCTGGTCAGACGTTCCCTCCGCATGAACCCCAGCCGCGTCATCGTCGGCGAGGTCCTCGGCGACGAGATCGTCACCATGCTCAACGCGATGACGCAGGGCAACGACGGCTCCCTGTCGACCATCCACGCCAACTCCAGCATGGAGGTCTTCAACCGCATCTCCACCTACGCCCTGCAGGCCGGCGAGCGCCTGCCCATCGACGCGACCCACATGCTCATCGCGGGCGCCATCGACTTCGTCGTCTTCATCACCAAGCGCAACGACTACAACGTCGGCGGCACCCTGCGCCGCTACGTCTCCAGCATCCGCGAGGTCAACGGCTGCGACGGCCGCGTCCTGTCGAGCGAGGTGTTCGTGCCGGGCCCCGACGGCACCGCCGTCCCGCACGCGCCGGTCTCCTGCCTGGACGAGCTCGCCGCCCACGGCTACCTGCCAGGGGGGTGGTGACGAGGTGATCTTCGACCCGTTCGCGCTGCTGGCCGGAGCGGTCGCCGGCGGCGGCCTGTTCCTGTTCTTCATCTCCCTGTACGGCATGCGCCCCCGCCCGCCCCAGCCCAAGCGCCACCTGCTCAAGATGCTGACCACCCGCACCGCGATAGCCGCGGTCGCGGCCGGGCTCGTCCTGATCATCACCGGCTGGCCGGTCATGGCGGTGGGCACGGTGCTGCTCGTGTTCGCCTGGCGTGGCCTGTCGGGCGGGGCCGCCGAGGAGCGCGCCGCCATGCGCCGGCTCGAAGGGCTCGCCGCCTGGACCGAGTCCCTGCGTGACACGATCGCCGGCGCGGCCGGGCTCGAACAGGCCATCCCGTCGTCCATCAGGGCCGCCGCGCCCATGCTCAGGCCCCACCTGCGCGCCATGATCGACCGGCTGCACACGAGGATGGCGCTGCCGGAGGCGCTGGCGCTGTTCGCCGACGAGCTCGACGACCCGTCGGCCGACCTCGTGGTGGCCGCGCTCATCCTCAACTCCCGGCTGCGCGGCCCCGGCCTGCGCGACGTGCTGGGCGCGCTGGCCGTCTCGGCCCGCGAGGAGCTCGACATGCGCCGCCGCGTCGAGGCCGAACGCCGCGCGACCAGGCGCAGCGTCCAGATCGTGGTGATCACCGCGCTCGTCTTCGCAGGGCTCCTCATCCTGTTCAACCCCTCCTACGTGGCCGAGTACGAGGGCCTGCTGGGCCAGGCCGTGCTCCTGGTGGTCGCGGGGCTGTTCGGAGCCGGGTTCGCCTGGATGAGGCGGCTGGCCAGGTTCGACAAGCCGACCCGGCTGCTCATGGGAGGAGGCGGCGGCAATGGTTGAGGGCGCGCTCGGTGGAGCCGTATTAGGGCTCGGCCTGTTCGTGCTGCTGCGGGCGCTCTTCCCGGCCCGCCCGGGGCTGGTGGCGCGGCTGCTCGCGCTCGACGCCGTGCGCGAGGACACGGGCGGCCCGAGCATCCAGCTCCTGCTGCCCGAGGAGGAGGTCAGCGCGTTCCGCCGCGGCCTGGGCGCCCGCCTGGCCCGCCTGTACGCGGCCCGCGGCTGGGAGGTCAGGTCGATCAAGGCGGACCTGGCGCTGCTCGGCCGCTCGTTCGAGGCGTTCCTGGCCGGCAAGGTGCTGCTGGCGGCCAGCGGTCTGCTCGCCTTCCCGCTGCTGCTCGGCTGGCTGGTGCTCATGGAGTGGGGCACCTCGCTCGCCATCCCGTTCTGGGCCGCCGTGCTCGTCGCGCTGCTGTTCTTCTTCCTGCCCGACCTCCAGGTACGCAAGGACGCGGCGGCCAGGCGGCGCGACTTCCGCCATGTGGTCGGCGCGTTCCTGGACCTCGTCTCCATGAACCTGGCCGGCGGCCGCGGCGTCCCCGAGGCCCTGATGATGGCCGTCTCGGTCAGCGGTGAGCAGCCCAACTGGGCGATGGGCCGCATCCGCGACGCGCTCAGCGGCGCCAGGATCGTCGGCATCACCCCGTGGCAGGCGCTCGGCCAGCTCGGCGAGGAGATCAACGTCGACGAGCTGCGCGACCTGTCCGCCGCGCTCGGCCTGGTGGCCGACGACGGCGCCAAAGTACGCGCGTCGCTGACGGCGAGGGCCGCGACGCTGCGCCGGCGCGAGCTGGCGGAGATCGAGGGCAGGGCCGGCGAGCGGTCGCAGTCGATGCTCGTGGCCCAGCTGCTGCTCTGCGCCGGTTTCGTGATCTTTCTCAGTTTTCCCGCCGCTATGAAGATGTTGGGGTCCTGATGAACCATCCCTGGATCGTTTACCTCACCGCGTACCTGGGTGTCCGCATCCAGCGCGCCCGCACCGCCCCCACCCGCGGGGCCTCGGCCGTCGAGTGGGTGATCATCACCGCCATCATCGCCGGTGTCGCCCTTGGTCTGGCCACCTTGATCAAGAGCCTGGTCGAGCAGAAGCAGAGCGACATCACGGGCACCTTCGGCGGTGGCGGCGACACCGGTGGCAACCCGTAAAGGGGACGAGCGGGGCGCGACGGTGATCGAGCTGGCCCTCCTCATGCCGGTCATCCTGGCGGTCGCGCTGCTCATCGTGCAGGTCGCGCTCTGGTTCCACGCCCGCCAGGTCGCGGAGGCCGCCGCCCAGGAGGGCGCGCGGGTGGCCAGGGCGGCGCCGTTCGACTCCGGCGACTGGCCGGGCCAGGCCACCACGAAGGCCACCGACATCATCCGGGCCGTCGGCCCGAAGCTGCTCCAGGGCGCCACGGCCACGACGTCCGAGAAGGAGCCGGACGAGCGCTTCGTCACCGTGACCGGCAGCGCCGTACAGGTCATCCCGCTGCTGCCCGAGCTGACGTTCACGATCACCGCCACCGCGGGCGGGCCGGTCGAGTGCTTCCGCCCGGACAACGGCGGCGGGGACTGCTCGTGAGGCGGGCGGAGCGCGGCTCCATGGCCGTGGAGACCGTGATGCTGGCCCCGCTCTTCCTGCTGTTCATCATGTTCCTGGCGGGCGCGGGGGTGCTGGTGGAGTCGCAGGGGCGGGTCAACGGGACGGCCAGGGACGCGGCCCGGGCGGCGTCGGTGCAGCGCACGCTCGACGACGCCGAGGCCGCCGCCAAGGCCATCGCCGACAGCACGCTGACCGGGCCCTGCGGGTCCCCGTCCGTCTCGCTGGACGGCTCCGCGTGGGAGCAGGGCGGCCAGGTCCAGGCCGAGGTGAGCTGCGAGCTGGACCTCGGCTTTCTGGGGTTCGGCGGCGTCAAGCGGCTGACCGGCACGGCGGTGGTGCCGATCGAGCAGTTCAGGAGGGTCGAATGAACGAGCGGGGGTCGATGTCGGTGTTCACCGTGTTGTTCTCTGTCGTCGTGTTCCTGCTGGCCGGGCTCCTCGTGGACGGCGGCGCGGCGATCAACGCCCGGCTGCGCGCGGCCGACGTGGCCGAGCAGGCGGCGCGGGCCGGCGCCGACGAGATCGACGTCGACCACCTGCGCTCCACCGGCCAGACCCGGCTGCTCGGCGAGGACCAGGTGTGCGCCAGGGCCGACGAGATCGTCGCCGCGCAGGGCGGCGAGGGCGTGACCCGCGGCGAGTGCGCCGTCGGCCAGGGGCAGGCGCAGGTGACGGTCAGCGTGTCGGCGCGCTGGCAGGCGTTCTTCCTGAGCGCGATCGGCTTCCCCGGCGGGGAGATGACCGGCCAGGCCGTGGCCGCACCCGAAGCGAGATAGACCGAAACTCACCGGTCGATGGATCGGCGAGCGTACGAGCACGACCCTGGACGGCGGAAGGGAGAGACGATGCCGACGCGAGAGCCCGCGCGCCCACACGGACGTCACACGCCCGTGCGCGCCAAGGCCAGGCGCAGCGCCGCAGACGTGCTCGCCGGCATCGGATCGCTGATCGTGCTGGTCGCGCTCGTGGGCGGGGTGCCGTACGCGCTGCTCACGTTCGTGGGGCCGCCGATCGCGCCCGAGCTGCTCGACCTCGACCTGCTCACCAGCCGCGTCGGCCCGAGCACCGTCATGGCCGTGCTGGTGCTGCTGGTGTGGCTGGCCTGGTTCCAGCTGTTCGTGTGCGTGCTGGTCGAGGTGTACGCGGGCGTGCGCAGGGTCGGCATGCCGGCCCGCGTGCCGCTCTCCGGAGGCACGCAGGCGCTGGCCAACAAGCTCGTCGGCGCGGTGCTGCTGCTGTTCACGGCGGGTGCGATGGTCGTGCCGCTGGCCAAGCTGGCGCCCACGCCGGCCGCCACGCCCGTGACGGCGGTCGCGTACTCCGCGCCGATAGTCGAGAAGACGACCCTCGACACGCACAAGACCAAGAAGGTGTACGTGGTGCAGCCCCCGCACGGCCGCCACCACGAGAGCCTGTGGGAGATCGCCGAGAAGTGCCTCGGCGACGGCCGCCGATATCCCGAAATTTACCGACTTAATCAGGCGAAGGAGCAGCCGGACGGCTCCCGCCTGCGCATGGCCGACCTGATCAGGCCCGGCTGGGTGCTCGACATGCCGGACGACGCCCGGCACGCCCACGTCGTCCCCGTCGACCAGCCCCGCGAGCAGACCCTCCGCGAGCACCCGGGCAGGGCCTCCATAAACCGGGACGCGGACCGGCACGCCGACTCGAAGACCGGCCACGCCGAGAAGAAGGTCGAGGCCAAGCACCGCCAGCCGGATCAGCAGCAGCAGCCCGACCGGCCGCAGGCCACCATCCGGCAGAGCCAGACGACCGACCTGACCGACTACCTCGCCACCGCCTCGCTGGCCGCCGCGGGCCTGCTGGTGGTGCTGGCCAGGCGGCGCCGCGAGCAGCTCTGGCGCAGGGTGTTCGGCCGCCGGATCGCCCGCCCGCGCGACGACGCCGCCCAGGCCGAGGTCGCGCTGAGGCTGGGCGGCGACGCGCCGGGCGCCCGCATCCTCGACATCGGCCTGCGGCTGCTCGGCGCCGAGCTGGCCGCCCAGAACCGCACGCCGCCCACCGTGTACGGGGCGCACCTGTCGGCCCGCACCCTCGACCTGTGGATCCACCCGCCGGAAGGCGACGCGCCCGCGCCCTGGACGGCCCAGGACGGCGGCCAGGTGTGGCGGCTGCCCGCCCACGAGGGCCGCCTGCTGGAGGAGCAGGCGGGCGGGGCGCCGTACCCCGGCCTGGTCTCCATCGGCACGGACGCCAGCGGCCGCGTGCTCATCGACCTGGAAGCCGCGCAGGGCCTGATCAACGTGCGCGGCCCGCAGACCACGGCCGCGCTGGCCGCCCTCGCCGTCGAGCTGGCCACCAACCGCTGGTCCGACCGCATGCGCATCACGCTCGTCGGCTTCGGCGAGGAGCTGACCGCCATCGCGCCCGACCGCATCAGGGCCGTGGGCGGCCTGGCCGAGGTGCTGCCCGAGCTGGAGGCGATCGCCGCGCCGCGCAGGGAGGTGCTGACCGGGCGCATCACCGGCAGCCCCCACGACGCCCACTACCTGCTGTCCGCGGTCGCGCCCACGCATGAGGAGGCCCGGCGCCTGGCGCTGCTGGCCCGCCGGGACACCGCCGGCTACGTGCTGGCGGGCGAGGTCCCGCACGCGACCTGGACGCTGGAGATCGGCGACGACGGCCGGGCCAGGATCGCCGAGCTGGGCTTCGACGTGCAGGCCCAGCTCCTGCCCCGCCGCCACTACCAGGCATTGATCGACCTGTTCCGCACGGCCTCGCAGGTCGACGGCGAGGCCGTCTCCGAGGCCGAGCCGCTGGCGGGGCTGCACCCGCCCGCCGTCGAGATCAGGATGCTCGGCCCCATCGAGGTCATCGGCCTGCGGCCCCTGGAGGAGGGCCGGCTGGCGCTGGCCGCGGAACTGCTGGTCTACCTGGCCACGCATCCCGGCGGCGTGCACCCCTCGGTGCTGGGCGGGGTGCTCTGGCCGCGCGGCGTGCAGGACATGGTCAGGGACGCCACGATCGCCAGGGTCGCCGAATGGCTCGGCCCCGAGCACCTGCACACCGACGAGGCCGGCCGGATCAGCCTGGGGCCCGAGGTGCGTACGGACTGGGCGCTGTTCCGCGAGCTCGTACGCCGCTCGCACGGCGACCCCACGGCCCGGGCCGTCCTGCTGGAGAAGGCGCTCGGCCTGGTCAGGGGCCCGCTGCTGAGCGGCCGCCAGCAGGGCAGGTACGCCTGGCTGGCGGCCGAGGACCTGGAGTACGACGTGGCCGCCGAGGTGGCCGACGCCGCCCACCAGCTCTGCGAGCTGCGGCTCGCGCACGGGCAGCCGGACGCCGCGGTGGCCGCCGTACGCGCGGCCCTGCTGCTGGCGGTGGACGACGAGGGCCTCTGGCGCGACCTGCTGCGGGCCACGCACGCCACCGAGGACACCGTGCGGCTGCGCGCCGTCGTCGAGGGACTGACCCGCAGGGCGGCCTCGCACCCGTACGGCGGCGGGATGGCCCCGGAGACCGAGGCGCTGATCGAGGAACTGCTGCCCACGTGGCGCATCCATGTGGTGAGGGAGTCGTCGGCATGAGACGAGTCGTGCTGCTGCTGTTGCTGATCGTCCTGGCGGGCTGCGGGCAGGCCGAGCGCCCGTACACGCCCGTGGCGGAGCCCACCCCGGCCGAACCCTCCGTCAAGGCCACCGAGCCGGCGCAGTCGCTGCCGAGCGGCCCCCAGAGCATCGCCATCGGCGACGGCCTGCGCGTGCGGGTGGAGTGGCCGGCCGACCCCGACCCGCTGCTGAAGGTCATCGTCGACCAGTACGTGGGCACCCGCCAGGCCGTCGTCGAAGGGACCCGCGGCTACCGGCGCAATCTCGAGATCCAGGCCGAGGCGCAGGCGACGGAGTGGGTGAACCAGTTCGTCGACGAGGAGCGCTCGCTGCGCGGGACGGGCCGGCTCTACGACCTGCGGGTCAGCGCCCGCATGGGCAAAGGCGCTCAGATCAACGCATGCGTGGATGAGTCGGGCGTGCGGTTGATCTCCTCCCGCACCGGGAAGGCCGTCGCGTCCCAACCCGATTGGCTGCGCACCCCCTACAGCCAGAGCGTGGTCGCCCACCGCGGTGACGACGGGGTGTGGCGCATCAGGTCCTACATCACCTCCACAGAGAGATGTCCCCGATGAAACCTTTGCTCGCGGTACTGCTCGCGGTGCCGCTGCTGCTCGATCCGACGGCTCCCCCAAAAGTCGACGCCAATGCGGGTGGGACCGGCAACACCAGGTTCGTGGAGCTGGAGGCCAGCACCATCACGATCACCGGTGACGGCGCCGGGGGCGGCAGGGGTGACGGCTACCGCGTCCCGCGCCCGTGCTGGTACGAACCCAGCCTGGACGCCGAGGCGATGTACCGGCTGCACACCGAAGGAGCGGGCCCGGCCAGGCGGGCGGGCATCGACGAGGGCAGTTTCCGGGCCTTCATCCAGCAGTTCGAGGAGAAGCGCGGCAAGCCGGGCCGGTGGTGGGTGCCCGCGTACAACAAGGCCGATCCGAACGGCGCCGCCTGCTGGGGCGGCCTCGAACAGTTCATCTTCATGCCCCCGAACACCACGCCGCCGTCCGGGATCACGATCGAGCAGCTCGCGCAGATCGCCAGGGCCGCGCTGACCGTCCCGGAGCCCACGGTCAAGCTGAACCCCGACGCCAAGAGCTTCGTCAACCTCCCGACCTACGTCTGGCTGGAGAACGTCGGCCAGCCGCGCCGCACGGTCACGGCGTCGATCCCCGGCGTCATGAGCGTGACCCTGGTGGCGACGCTGCAGGACATCAAGATCGACCCGGGCACGACCAAGGACCGGGCCGAGGTGCACGAGGAGGGCTGCGGGCCGTCCGGGAAGCCGTACGCGAAGGGCGCCCAGTTCACCTGCGGCGTGCGTTACCTGCGCTCGGCGATCGACCAGCCGCGCGAGAAGTACACGCTGACCGTCACCACCGTCTGGCCGGTCCAGGCGGCCGGCAACGTGGTGCCGTTCCAGTTCGCGCCCGTACAGGTCGGAGGCAGCCGGGACGTGCCGGTCGGCGAGATCCAGAGCAACGTCAAGCCATGATGAGCGGGGTCCGGGGCCGCTCAGGCCCGGACCACCGCCACCAGCGGGGCCAGCTCGGGCAGCTCCGCCGCCTCGTCGAGCACTTCCTTCAGCACGCCGTCGTGCGTGGGACGGGCCCGCTCCAGCAGCTCGAACCCGGCCTGCGTGACCTCCGAGTAGATCCCGCGCCGGTCGTCCTCGCACAGGTAGCGCCTGAGCAGGCCGCGGTTCTCCAGGCGGGTCACCAGCCTGGTCGTGGCGCTCTGGCTGAGCACGACGGCCCTGGCGAGCTGCTGCATCCGCATGTGCCAGCCGTCCTGGCGGGCCAGCACGTCCAGCACTGTGTATTCGCTCACACTGAGCGAGTGCTCCTTCTGGAGTGCTTTCTCCAGCCTGTCCTCGATTTTCGCGTGCAGCGCCGCGAGGGTGCGCCAGCCCTGGGCGCGCGCCTCCACGGCGTCATCGGCTAGGGGCATGTGACAGCCTCCTCGACATCCTTGTATGTTCGTGTAGTCGGCGTGTGCAAATAATGTCCACGCTCACTAACGTCGTCTGAGGAGTAGTCTATGCCTCTCGCCCTGTTCGCCCTCGCGATCAGCGCCTTCGGCATCGGGACCACGGAGTTCATCATCAACGGGCTGCTGCCCGAGGTGGCGGCCGACTTCCACGTGACCATCCCGGCCGCCGGCCTGCTCGTGTCCGGCTACGCCCTGGGCGTGGCGGTCGGCGGGCCGCCGCTCACCATGCTCGGCGGGCGCCTGTCGCGCAAGACCATGCTGCTGTCGCTGATGGTGCTGTTCATCGCCGGGAACCTGCTGTCGGCGCTGGCGCCCTCGTACGCGGTGCTGATGACCGGCCGGTTCCTGTCGGCCTTCGCCCACGGGGCGTACTTCGGGGTCGGTTCCGTGGTGGCCGCCGGCCTGGTGGCGCCGCAGAAGCGGGCCAGCGCCATCGCCATGATGTTCACCGGCCTCACGCTCGCCAACGTCCTGGGCGTGCCCCTGGGCACCTGGATCGGCCAGGCGTTCGGCTGGCGGGCCACGTTCTGGGTCGTGGTGGCGATCGGCGTGGCCGGGCTCGCCGGCGTCCTCGCCCTCGTCCCGCGGCAGCCGCGCCCGACCGGGAGCGTCGTGCGGGAGCTGGCGACGTTCCGCAAGGCCGGCGTCTGGTTGGCCCTCGGGATGACCGTCTTCGGCTTCGCCCCGGTCTTCGCCGTCATCACGTTCATCGCGCCCGTCATGACCGGCGTGGGCGGCTTCTCGCCCGGCGCCGTGCCCGTGGTCATGGCCCTGTTCGGGGTCGGCCTCGTGGCGGGCAACCTGATCGGCGGCAAGCTGGCCGACCGGGCGGTCATGCCCAGCATCTACGGCTCGGTCGCCCTGCTCACCCTGCTGGCCGTGGCGGTGGCCCTGGTGTCGGGCAACCAGGTGGCCTTCGTGATCACCATCACGCTGTTCGGGGTGGCCGCCTTCGCCACGGTCCCGCCCCTGCAGACCCGCGTCCTGGACGCCGCCGCCGGCGCCCCCACGCTCGCCTCCGCGGCCAACATCGGGGCCTTCAACCTGGGCAACGCGATCGGCTCCTTCGCGGCCGGCCTCACCATCGACGCCGGCTTCGGCTACACCGCCCCCGCCTGGACCGCGGCCCTGCTGGGCCTGGCGGGGCTGGCCGTGGCGGGAGCGGCGGGCCTCCAGGCCCGCCGCCTGGTGCCGGCCACCTAGACCGCGCGGGACTCGTGGGCGATCAGCCACTCCTTGACCGGCACGCCGTAGTAGTAGCCGCCGTAGCCCCCGACGCTGGGCAGGACCCGGTGGCAGGGGACGAAGGGCGCGATGAGGTTCTGCGCGCAGGCCGAGCCGGCCGCCCGGGCGGCCGTCCTGGGCATGCCCGCCCGCTCGGCCAGCTCCGCGTACGAGACCGTGGTCCCCGCCTTGACCTCGCGCAACGCGGCGTGGAGCCGCTTGCGGGTGGCCGTGCCCGGCTGGGAGACCCGGACGGCGTCCAGGGCGTCCAGGTCCCCGGCCAGGTACGCCCGGACCGCCTCGGAGGCGGCCCCGAGGTCGTCCACGACCTCCAGGCCCTCCGACTGCAGCTCGGGCGTGAGGCGTACGAACATCTCCGTCGGGTCGGCGGTGAAGCCGGCCGCCACCACGACGCCCTCGCGGGACAGCAGGGACAGCGGGCCCACCGGGGTCGGGATGAGCTGGGCAGCGATCATGATGAGCTCCAAAGGTGCAGGGCGGCGTAGGCCCGCCAGGGCCGCCACCGCTCGATGTGGTCGTCGGGGATGCCCAGGCAGGCCATGCGCTTCCTGAGCACGAGGTCGCCGGTGGGCCACGCGTCCGGGTCGCGCAGCGCCCGGAGCGCGATGTAGCTGGCCGTCCACGGGCCGATGCCCGGGACTTCGAGCAGGTCCGACACCGCCTCGGCGGGGTCCTGGCCGCCGTCGAGGTCCAGGCGGCCCTCCACCAGGTGGCCGGCCAGGTGCTTCAGCGTGTCGATCCGGCGGTTGGTCAGGCCCACGCCGGTCAGGTCGGTCTCCAGGAGTTCGGCGGGGGTGGGGAAGAGCGGGCCGGGGGCCTTGGCGACGATGCGGCCGAGGAGGGTCCGGGCGCCGGCCACCGAGATCTGCTGGCCCACCACCGCGCGTACGGCCAGCTCGAAGCCGTCGAACGCGCCCGGCACCCGCAGCCCGGGACGGGCCGTCACCAGGGGCCCGAGCGAGGTCTGCTCAAGGATCTCCGAGATGGCGGAGGGGTCGGCGTCGAGGTCGAGCAGGCGGCGGCAGCGCGCCACGACGCGGGCGAGCTGCCGCGTGTCGTCCATCACGACGTCCAGGGCTATGTGGTCCCGTCGTGGTGTGAGCGTGATCGTCCCGCCTGGCACGGCTCGCGCGTACGACGTCCGGTCCGCCACCTCCAGCCCCGGGATGGCGCGGGCCGCCAGGAACGCGAAGACCCCCTCCACGTCGTACGGCTCGCGCCGGTGCAGCCGCAGCCGCAGCGTCGCGTCGCAGACCCGCGGGCCCGCCGTGGCCCGCAGCTCGCTGGGCGTGAAGCCGTAGGTCTCCCGCATCGTCGCGTTGAACTGCCGCACGCTCCCGAACCCCGCCGCGAACGCCACCTCCGTGACCGGCAGCCCCGTCTCCGTCAGCAGCTGCTTGGCCAGCAGCAGCCGCTTGGTCCGCGCGACCGCCAGCGGCCCGACGCCCAGCTCGGCCACGAACAGCCGGTGCAGGTGCCGCTCGGTGATGTGCAGTCGCTGGGCCAGCCCCGCCACGCCCTGCTCGTCCGCCGCGCCGTCGTCGATCAGCCGCAGCGCCCGGCCGACCAGGTCGCCGCGCACGTCCCAGCCCGGGTCGCCGGGCGAGAGCTCCGGACGGCACCGCTTGCACGGCCGGAACCCCGCCGCCTCGGCCGAGGCCGCGTGCCGGTAGAAGCGCACGTTCCTGGAGGAAGGCGTACGTGCCGGACAGATCGGACGGCAGTAGATGCGCGTCGTCGTCACCGCCGTGTAGAAGCGCCCGTCGAACCGTGCGTCCCTGGCGGAGACGGCCCGGTAGCAGGAGTCGAAGTCGAGCTGGAGTGGTGACATGCCTCCGACACTAGGCGCTCCCCGAGGGCGCCGACTGGCGGAAATCGGACGTGAGCGTCGAACGGCAGGTCAGCAGGCCGGGCCGGGTGACCTGCGGAAATCGGACACCCGGCGCACGGCTACTTGGACGAGACGCCCACGCCCAGGTCGAACTCCCGGTAGACCCGGGCCCAGAAGCCGTCGCGCAGCCACACCCGGGCCTCCGGGTAGGGGCGCAGCGAGTGGCCGAGCTCCTTCTCCGCCTCGATCAGCAGCTCGGTGTCGATCACGGTCGGCAGGATGGGCCCCGGCAGCAGGTCGCGGATGTTGTCGCGGCCACGGGTGAGGATCCACTTCTGGGCCACGTGCTCGCCCACGTCCTCCACGCGCGGGCGGCTCGGCCCGAGCTTGGCCACCTGGCCCGGCTTGGCGTGCGGCTTGACCGGCGTGCGCCCGGCGAAGACCTGGGCGGGCGACGGGGCCGCGGCCGGCGGAGTGACCGGGACGGGCTGGGGAGCACGGCTGAAAAAGGGCCTCAGGAAATCAGCGGAGATCACTTCCACGGTGTCGGACTCCCACACCAGGCGCTCGGCCTGGTTGGTGCCGTATGGCGGCTCGACGCCCCACAGGTGGATCCGCACTCCGTACGCCTGCGCCGCCTCGACCGCCGGAACCATGTCCTCATCGCCTGCCAGCAGGATCGTGTCGGTCACCGCATGATGCCGGGCCAGCGCCTCCAGATCGCTCCTGATCTGCGCGTCCACGCCCTTCTGCTGGCCACGGGCGTTCAGGTTGCCAAGCCGCACCTTGACCCACGGGAGCTGGGCGATGACCCGCTGGTCGACGGTGGGCACACGGTCACGGGCGGCGTCATACCAATAGATCCGCAGAAGTTCGCCGGAAGTACGTTCCTCTGCATGTTTCTGTAGACTCTGGATGAGTTCATCGGCGGCCACCCGATATTCCTTGCGTTCCTTGGCACCGAGCAGCACTTCACCCGCCGCCGCGTACAGATAACCGACATCCACCAGGACGGCGTACTTGGCTGCCACAGGATGCGGCATGAGGTCTGGGATGGCCATGTCGTCCTCCAGGCCGCGGTGTTAGTTGATCGGCTGACTATATACGCCTACTTTCTCTAGATAGTCCCAACTCCCGGGGAACTTGACACCCGATTCTCAGGATCTATCTAGGGTAGTGCGCTCATCCGCCATGCCGACTTCCCTGGGACGACAGGCTTACGCATACCTCTGGCTGGGTTTCGCCACCTTTGCCGACGCGGCTCCGGAGACGCCTCGGGTTCGGCGTGCGAGCTCTGCCGCGCGACGAGTACGGCCACCAACGCCGCGATCTCCTCGGGCGTGGCGTTCCCCCGGACAATTCGCAGATCTGGCGTCATAGCGGGATGTTCCCATGCTTCTTGGGCGGGAGCGTCGCCCGCTTGTTCCTGAGGGCCCGCAGCGCCCTGACGACCTGGGCCCGGGTCTCGGACGGCCGGATCACCGCGTCCACGTAGCCGCGCTCGGCCGCGATGTACGGATTGGCCAGCGTGTCCTCGTACTCGGTGACGAGCCGGGCGCGCTCGGCCTCGGGGTCGTCGGAGGCGGCGAGCTCGCGCCGGTAGAGGATGTTGACCGCGCCCTGTGCCCCCATGACCGCGATCTGGGCCGTAGGCCAGGCCAGGTTGACGTCCGCGCCGAGGTGCTTGGAGCCCATGACGTCGTACGCGCCGCCGTACGCCTTGCGCGTGATCACCGTGATCAGCGGCACCGTGGCCTCGGCGTAGGCGTAGAGGAGCTTGGCGCCCCGGCGGATGATTCCGTTCCATTCCTGATCGGTTCCTGGGAGGAATCCCGGCACATCCACAAATGTCAGTATCGGAATATTAAAGGCATCACATGTTCGAATAAATCGGGCGGCCTTCTCCGATGCGTTGATATCCAGACATCCTGCGAAATGCATGGGCTGGTTGGCCACGACCCCGACCGGCTGGCCGTCCACCCGGCCGTACCCGACCACGATGTTCGGCGCGAACAGCGCGTGGACCTCCAGGAACTCCCCGTCGTCCAGCACGTGCTCGATGACCCGGTGCATGTCGTACGGCTGGTTGGCCGAGTCGGGGATCAGCTCGTCGAGCTCCGGATCGGGCTCCAGGTCGGCGGCGGGCTCGAAGGCGGGGGCCTCGTCCAGGTTGTTCGACGGCAGGTACGACAGCAGCGCCTTGACGTACTCCAGCGCGTCGTCCTCGTCGGTGGCCTGGTAGTGGGCCACGCCCGACTTCGTGTTGTGCGTGTGCGCCCCGCCGAGCTCCTCGAACGTGACCTCCTCGCCCGTCACCGTCTTGATCACATCCGGGCCGGTGATGAACATCTGGGACGTCTGATCCACCATCACCACGAAGTCGGTCAGCGCGGGGGAGTAGACGTGACCGCCGGCCGCGGCGCCCATGATGAGCGAGATCTGCGGGATCACCCCGGACGCGTGCACGTTGCGCTTGAAGATCTCCGCGTAGAGGCCGAGCGCGACCACGCCTTCCTGGATGCGCGCGCCGCCGCCCTCGTTGATGCCGATGATCGGGCACCCGGTCTTGATCGCCAGGTCGAGCACCTTGACGATCTTCTCGCCGTACACCTCGCCGAGCGAGCCGCCGAACACCGTCACGTCCTGCGAGAACACGCACACCTGCCGGCCGTCGACCGTGCCGTGCCCGGTGATGACGCCGTCGCCGTACGGCCGCCGCTTCTCCAGCCCGAACATCGTGGACCGGTGCCTGGCGAACTCGTCGAACTCCACGAACGAGCCCTCGTCCAGCAGCGCGAGCACCCGCTCCCTGGCGGTCATCTTGCCCTTGGCGTGCTGCTTGTCCACGGCCGCCGCGGAGCCCGCGTGCGCGGCCTCGTCGAGCCGCCGCTCCAGGTCGGCGATCTTCCCGGCGGTGGTGTGGATGTCTGGCTTGTCCGGCAACTCCTCGGCAGCAGTGCTCATGCGCGCAAGGCTAGTCCTTCCTCCTAGAGTGGATCCATGACGGATGCGGTTCGCACGCACGGGCTGTTCAAGCGCTACGGGCCGCAGGTCGCGGTGGCGGGCGTCGATCTGGTGGTGCCGTCGGGGAGTTTCGCGGGCCTGGTCGGGCCCAACGGCGCGGGCAAGACCACCACGCTCAGCATGATCACCGGGCTGCTCCGGCCAGACGGCGGCACGGCCGAGGTCGACGGGTTCCACGTCTGGCGCGATCCCGTGGAGGTCAAGACGCGCATCGGGGTGCTGCCGGAGGGGCTGCGGCTGTTCGAGCGGCTGTCGGGCCGCGAGCTGCTCCTCTACAACGGCCGGCTGCGCGGCATCCCCAAGGCCGACGTCGAGCGGCGCGCGGATGAGCTGCTGGCCGTGATGGACCTGACCGGCGCCGCCGACAAGCTCGTCATCGACTACTCCACCGGCATGCGCAAGAAGATCGGCCTGGCCGCCGCGCTGCTGCACAACCCGTCCGTGCTCTTCCTGGACGAGCCGTTCGAGGGCGTCGACCCGGTCAGCGCCAACACGCTCACCGACGTGCTCCAGCGCTTCACGGCGTCCGGCTCGACGGTGATCTTCTCCAGCCACGTGATGGACCTGGTCGAGCGGCTGTGCGACTGGGTGTCGGTGATGAGCGCGGGCCACATCGTGACCCAGGGGCCGCTGGCGGACGTACGCGGCGGGCGCAGCCTCAACCAGGCGTTCCTCGAGCTGGTCGGCGGTTCGCGCGACAACGGCGAGGGCCTCACGTGGCTCGGCGCCAACCCCAGGTGACACCCGTGAGCCCCGCCGCACCCGAGGAGTCCCGTTGACCACCGTGGCCCTGTTCGCGCAGCTCAAGCTCCGGTTACTGGCCGGAAACCTGCGCGGAGACCTGCAGCGCAAGCTCGGCTTCGTCTTCACCCTGCTCATCGCCACCGGCCTGGCCCTGCTCGGCTTCTTCCTGATGAGCCTGCTCCGGCTGGCGCCCCACGACGTCGCCGCCGACCTGGTGATCGTCGCGTTCACGTTCTTCCTCATCGGCTGGATGATCGTGCCGCTGATGGCGTTCGGCCTGGACGACACGCTCGACCCGGCCAAGCTGTCGCTCCTGCCGCTGCGCACCGGGCAGCTCGCGGTCGGCATGTTCACCGCGTCCGTGACCGGGGTCTGGCCGCTGGCCATCCTGATCGTCATGGCAGGCGCGCTGGTGGGGGTGGCGACGGGCGCCGGCGGCGTGCTGCTCGGGGTGCCGGCGGTGCTGCTGCAGTTCGCGCTCTGCGTGGTGACGTCGCGGCTGATCACCACCTCGCTCTCCAGCGCGCTGCGCACCCGGCGGGGCCGTGACGTGCTGGCGGTGGCGGCGCTGCTGGTGGTCGTGCTCGCGCAGCTGCCCAACCTCGTGATGAACCGCGGCCTCGGCGACCCAGAGGCCATGCTGCGCCAACTGGCGGGCGTGCTCAGGTGGACCCCGCCGGGCATGGCGGCCCATGCGATGGCCGACGGCGGCCTGGCCGGGCTGGCCGAGCTCGCGCTGGTGGCCGTGATCGTGGTGGCGCTCGGCCTGCTGTGGATCAAGGCGCTGGGCCGGGCCCTGGTGACGCCCGACGTCTCCACCCAGGCCGCGTCCGTGCGCAAGGAGAGTGGCCTGGTCGACCGGTTCCTGCCGGACGGGCCGCTGGCGGCCGTGGTGACCAAGGAGCTGAAGTACATCAGGCGCGAGCCCAGGTCCCGCGTGGGCTGGTTCAGCGCGATCGTGGTCACCGTCGTGGTGGCGTTCTCGCTGAGCAGGAGCACCGGCGGCACGGAGGCCAGTGCGATCGTCCCCACCTGCGTCGGAGCCCTGATGATCGCGCTGCAGTCGGGCAACGCGTTCGGCATCGACGGCCGCTCGTTGTGGATGAACGCCGTGGTGTTCGGCTCCGAACGCGGGCTGGCCACCGACCTGGCCGGGCGCCACCTGGCCAACGCGTCGATCGCCGTGCCGCTGCTCGCGGTGATCGCGGCTGCCACCGGCCTGTTCACCGGCCACCCCGGCATGATCGTCCCGGCGGCGCTGGCCGGGTGGGGCGCACTCGGCATCGGGCTCGGCGTCGGGTCGGTGACCAGCGTGGTGGTCCCGTACACCGTGCCCGAGCGGATGAACGCCTTCAGCGGCGCCGCGCCCGGGCAGGGCGGCCAGGCGTTCGCCTCCGCCTTGGGGGCCACGCTCGGCATCGCGCTGCTGTCGCTGCCGTTCGTGGTGCCGCTGGCGTTCGGCTGGTTCTGGGTGTGCGCCGTGGCGCCGTTCTACGGGCTGCTGGTGGAGGCGCTCGGCAGGCGCCTGGCCGCCAGGATCGGATTCGCCCGGATGCCGGAGCTGCTGGGAGCTGTTTCCAAAGGTAGTTGAGTGGTCTAGTCCAATGGGCGAGACCGGTCTACGGCTTCCCGGAGCGACTCGATACCCTTCGAAACATGATTGACCAGGGGCTCGAGCGTCGCAGCGCCGCCGTTACCGAGATGCCGGACGAGCTACGCCACGATGTGCGGCTGCTCGGCAAACTGCTCGGCCAGGTGCTCGCCGAACAGGGTGGCGAGGACCTGCTGGCCGACGTCGAACGGCTGCGCAAGGCCGTCATCGCAGCACGTAAGGGCGAGGTCTCGGCCGACGAGATCACCGCCATGGTCGCCGAATGGGAGATCGAGCGGGCCGTGGCGGTCGCCCGCGCGTTCACCTGCTATTTCCACCTGGCCAACCTGGCCGAGGAACATTACCGGATCCGCACACTACGCGAGCGGGACGCCGAGGGCAGGGTCCAGCGGGAGTCGCTGGCCCAGGCCGTACAGGAGCTGGGCCACGAGCGCGTCGCCGAGCTGCTGGAGGGCCTGGAGCTGCACCCGGTGCTCACCGCGCACCCCACCGAGGCACGCAGGCGCGCGGTCGTCACCGCCATCCAGCGCATCAGCGGCCAGCTCACCGAGTACAACACGCCCGGCCGCGGCGCCAGCGAGCGCGCCGAGAACAAGCGCCGCATGCTGGAGGAGATCGACCTCCTGTGGCGCACGGCCCAGCTCCGCTCGACCAAGCTCGACCCGCTCGACGAGGTGCGCACCGCGATGGCCGCCTTCGACGAGACGCTGTTCCGCATGGTGCCGCAGGTCTACCGCTCGCTGGACGCCGCGCTCGACGAGCGCACCGGCACGCGCCCGCCGCAGGCCAGGCCGTTCATCCGCTACGGCAGCTGGATCGGCGGCGACCGCGACGGCAACCCCAACGTCACGGCGAGGGTCACCCGCGAGACCATCCAGATCCAGTCCGAGCACGTGCTGACGGCCCTGGAGACCGCCTGCACGCGCATCGCCCGCACGCTGACCGCCTCCGTCCAGCTCGCCGCACCCTCGCCCGCGCTCAAGTCGGCGCTGGCCGAGGCCGTGGACGCCTACCCCGACGTGGTCTCCGAGCTGGCCACCCGCTCGCCGCGCGAGCCGCACCGGCAGTGGCTGCTGTTCGTGGCCGCGCGGATCGCCGCGACCCGCCGCCGCGACCTCGACCTGGCCTACCGCGCGCCGGCCGAGCTGCTGGACGACCTGCGCCTGGCGCAGGAGTCGCTGGCCGCCTCGGCTCCGCGGCAGGCGTACGGCGAGCTGCAGCACCTCATCTGGCAGGTCGAGACGTTCGGCTTCCACCTGGCCGAGCTGGAGGTGCGCCAGCACTCCCAGGTGCACGCGGCCGCCCTGGAGGAGATCAGGGCGGGCGGCGAGCTGTCGGAGCGCACCGAGGAGGTGCTGGCCACGATCCGGGTGATCGCCTGGATCCAGGAGCGGTTCGGGGCCACGGCCTGCTCCCGCTACGTGGTCTCCTTCACCCGTTCGGCCGACGACATCGCGGCCGTCTACGAGCTGGCCGGGCACGCGCTCGGCGAGCGGGCGCCGGTGCTCGACGTCGTGCCGCTGTTCGAGTCGGGCCAGGACCTGGCCAACTCGCCGGACGTGCTGACCGGAATGCTCGAGATCCCGGCGATGCGCGAGCGCCTGGAGGCCACCGGGCGGCGCATGGAGATCATGCTGGGCTACTCCGACTCGGCCAAGGAGCTCGGCCCCGCGGCCGCCACGCTCCGGCTCTACGAGGCGCAGGAGGAGCTGACGGCCTGGGCGGCCAAGCACGACGTGAAGCTGCGGATGTTCCACGGCCGCGGCGGTGCGCTGGGCCGTGGCGGCGGCCCGGCCAACCGCGCGGTGCTGGCGCAGGCGCCGGGCTCGGTCGCCGGCCGGTTCAAGGTCACCGAGCAGGGCGAGGTCATCTTCGCCCGCTACGGCCACATCGCCATCGCCCGCCGCCACCTGGAGCAGGTGGCCAACGCCGTGCTGATGGCCTCCTCGCCCACGGTCGGCGCCCGCACCGCGGCCGCCGCCGAGCGCTTCCGGGGGCTGGCCGAGCAGGTGGCCACGGCCTCGGAGCAGGCGTACCGCGCGCTGACCGAGGCTCCGGGCTTCCCCGAGTGGTTCGGCCTGGTCAGCCCGCTGGAGGAGATCGGCACGCTGCGCCTGGGCTCGCGCCCGGCGCGCCGCGGGCTCGGCGCCCCGCGCTCGCTCGACGACCTGCGGGCGATCCCGTGGGTGTTCGCGTGGGCGCAGACGCGGGTCAACCTGCCCGGCTGGTACGGCCTGGGCACCGGCCTGGCGTCGGTCGGCTCCCTGGAGGAGCTGCGGGCGGCGTACGCGGAGTGGCCGCTGTTCAACGCGATGCTGGACAACGCCGAGATGTCGCTGGCCAAGACCGACCGCTCGATCGCCAAGCGCTACCTGGCGCTGGGCGGGCGGGAGGACTTCGCCCAGCAGGTGCTGGAGGAGTACGACCGGACCCGCGACCTGGTGCTGCGGGTCACCGGCCACACGCGGCTGCTGGAGAACCGGAAGGTGCTCTCGCGCGCCGTCCAGCTCCGCGACCCGTACGTGGACGCGCTCTCCCACCTCCAGCTGCGGGCCCTGCGCGCGCTGCGCACCGGCAACCCGTCGGAGCAGGAGCGCGAACGCCTGTCCACGCTCCTGCTCCTGTCGGTCAACGGCGTCGCCGCGGGCCTGCAGAACACCGGCTGAACCCGCCTGCCCTCGCTGGGATCCCAGCGAGGGCAGGCGGGCCGGTGCGAGGCGGTCTAGCGGAGGCCCTCGAAGAAGGCGATGACGTCGGAGGTGAGGGCCTCCGTCGCGGTGTGCGCGGTGTAGTGGCCGTGCGCCGGGGCCGGCAGCGTCTTCCAGGAGACGATGTTGGCGTGGTCGCGCTCGGCGAAGCGGCGGATCGACTTGAAGTCGCCCTCGGCCATCGCCAGCGCGGTCGGCGCCGTGGTGGGCTCCTTGGGCTGCTCCACGCGGGCGTTCTCCCAGTACTGCCGGATGGCAGAGCCGGCGGTCCCGGTGAACCAGTAGATGGCGGCGTTGGTGAGCACGAAGTCGTCGTCCAGGTCCTCGTCGAAGAGCTGGACGAGCCAGCCCAGGAGCCCGGCGGGGGAGTCGGCGAGGGCGTGGGCGAGGGTCTGCGGCTGCTGCGAGTGCAGCACGTTGAAGGCGCCCTTCTCCTTCCAGAACCAGTCGAGCACGGCCAGCCCGGCCTGGTCCTCCTCGCTCAGCCCGGCGAACTCGGCCGGGTCGCCGGAGGGGAAGGAGAACAGCTGCGTGACGTGCACGCCCACGACGTGGTCCGGGTCGATCCTGCCGACCTCGGGCGAGATCATCGAGCCGCCGTCGTTGCCGACCGCGCCGTAGCGGGTGTAGCCGAGGCGGGCCATCAGCTCGGCCCACGCCCTGGCGATGCGCTGGTTGTTCCAGCCCAGCTCGTCGGCGGGGCCGGAGAAGCCGTAGCCGGGGACCGACGGGATGACCAGGTGGAAGTGGCGCGACAGCGGCTCGACGGCCTCCAGGTACTCGGCGATCGAGCCGGGCCAGCCGTGGGTGAGGATCAGCGCCAGGGCGTCGGGGTTGTCATTGCGTACGTGGATGAAGTGGATGTTCTGCCCGTCGATCTCGGTGGTGAACTGCGGGTGGGCGTTGAGCCTGGCCTCCTGCGCGCGCCAGTCGAAGCCGTCCCGCCAGTAGCCGACCAGGCGCCTGACCCGCTCGACGCTGACGCCCTGGTCGGCTCCGGGGATCTCGTGGGTGAAGCGGGTCAGGGCGAGACGGGCCTGGAGGTCGTCGAGGTCGGTCTGGGGGATCTCGACGCGGAAGCGGCTGATGCTCATGGAAGGCTCCTGGAACAGGCGGAACGGTTTGTTCTGTTCCAGAATAGCAGAACGGAATGCTTTATTCCACTACAAGCCGCTCCGATCCCGCATAGACGTTGCAGCGCTCTCCGCGCAGGAACCCCACGAGCGTGATGCCGAACTCCCTGGCCAGCTCCACCGCGAGCGACGACGGCGCCGAGACCGCGCACACCGCCGGGATCCCGGCGGCCAGCGCCTTCTGCATGATTTCGTAGCTGGTCCGCCCGCTGACCATGAGCACGTGCTCGGCCAGCGGCAGCCGCCCGCTCAGCCCCGCCCAGCCGACCAGCTTGTCCACCGCGTTGTGGCGGCCCACGTCCTCCCGCACCGCCACCAGCGTGCCCGTGGCCGAGAACAGCCCGGCCGCGTGCAGGCCGCCGGTCTTGCCGAACCCGCCCTGGGCGGCGCGGAGCGCGTCAGGCAGCCCGTACAGGAACTCGGGGGTGAGGCCGAGCCCGCCCCTGGGGACCGGCTTGCAGCGGTCGTGCAGCGCCTCCAGGCCGGCCGAGCCGCAGACGCCGCACGCGCTGGAGGTGACGAAGTGGCGATCCAGCGCGGGCAGGTCGGGGATGGGGCCGCGCAGGCGCACGGTCACCGTGTTGTAGCGGGCCTCGGGCGGGAGGTCCTCGTCGGTGCAGTACGCGATGGCGGAGATGTCGCCGGGACCGGCCAGCCCCTCGCCGTGCAGGAACCCGGCGGCCAGCTCGAAGTCGTGCCCCGGGGTGCGCATGGTGATGGCCACGGTCTTGCGCGTGCCGTCGGGCGCGGTGAGCCGGATCTCCAGCGGCTCCTCGGTGGCCAGGTAGTCGCGCCGCTCCCTGGTCGCCGAGCCGGACAGCTCGACGATCCTGAGGCGCGTGGTGGGCCCGGGACGCGTGCTCACAGCGGCCGCACGGTGACGAGGGCGTTGTAGTCGGGGATCCGCGCGTCGGGGGAGCGGCGGGACTCGTCCAGCAGGACGTTGCCCTCGGGCCAGTGGATCTGCAGGTTGCCCGGCATGAGCGGGGCCCGCAGGATCTTGCCGCGGTAGGTGCGCTCGCCGGAGCGCAGCTCGACGGGGGCGCCGTCGGGCAGGCCCAGGCGGTCGGCGTCGTACTCGCTCATCAGGACGGCCTCGCGCATCGCACCGTTGAAGCCGTCGCGGCGCTCGTGGACCATGCTGTTGAACTGCTTGCCGCGCCTGGTGGCCACCATGAACGAGCCGTCGGGGCGCTTCAGCGCCGGGGGCCGGACGACGCTGAAGCGGCCCAGCCCGTCGGGGGTCTGGAAGCGGCCGTCGGCGAACAGGTGGCGGCCGCCGTACTGGACGTTGTCGCCGAACTTCCGCAGGTCCGCGATGCCGCGGTAGAAGGGGACGGCGCGCTCGATCTCGGCCCGGATCTGCGGCGTGCCAGTGAAGGCGATTTTCGATGAAATTTCGGGGTTGGTGCGGGCGGCCAGCTCCGTGAAGATCTTCCACTCCGGCCACGCCTCGCCGATGCGCGGCCCCTCGACCTCGGGGGAGAAGATGATCCGGCGCTCGGTGGAGGTCTCGGTCACGCCGCCGACCATCTCGTAGCGGGTCTGCGCGGGCAGCAGCAGCACGTCGCCCTCTCCCGGCACCAGCATCTGCGACGACAGCACGATGTCGATGTGCACCCGCAGCCGCAGCCGCGACAGGGCCTCGCGGCAGTAGGCCGGGTCGGGCAGGACCTCCAGGAAGTTGCCCCCGCTCGACACCAGCGCGTCGAGGTCGCCGCGGTGGGCCGCGTCGATCATGTCGGTCGCGGTCAGACCGGGCGTGGCCGGGACCTCGAACCCCCACATCTCCGTGAATTTCGCGGCGTTCTCCGGCGTGATCGGCAGGCCGCCGGGCAGGCCGGTCGCGTACGCGCCCATCTCGGCCCCGCCCTGCACGCCGCTGTGCCCCCGGATCGGCATCAGCCCGCAGTTGTCGCGCCCGACAAAGCCCCTGGCCAGCGCCAGGTTCACGATCGAGCGGACGTTGTCCTCGCCGTAGGCGTGCTGCGTGATGCCCATCGACCACACGAGCACCGCCGATCTGGCCTCGCCCAGCAGTTTGGCCAGGCGGAGCATGTCGTCGCGGGAGGCCCCGGACAGCGCCTCCAGCTCCTCCCACGACTGCCCCGCGAGCTCCCGGCGCAGCTCCTCGAAGCCCGTGGTCCGCCGGTCGACGAACTCCTTGTCCACCCAGTCGTTCTCGATCAGGTGCTTGAGCACGCCGTTGAGGAAGCCGATGTCGCCGCCCACGTTCACGCCGAAGAACTCGTCGGTGATCTTCGTGCCGAACACGGCGGACTCGGCGTTGGACGGCACCCAGTACTTGTCCATGCCGGGCTCGCGATAGGCGTTGACCATCGCGATCCGGGTGCCGGCCTTCTTGGCGTGGTAGAGGTACTTCATCGCGACCGGCTGGTTGTTCGACGGGTTGGAGCCGATGAAGACGATCAGGTCGGAGCCGATCCAGTCGGTGTAGGAGCAGGTCGTGGCCGCCGCGCCGATGGTCTGCTTGAGCGCGACCGTGGAGGGCGAGTGGCAGATCCTGGCGGCGTTGTCGACGCTGTTGGTGCCGAGCGCGCGCACGGCCTTCTGGGCCGCGTAGTAGTTCTCGTTCGGCACGCCGCGGCTGGTCAGGTAGGCGCCGAAGCGCGCGTCCCGCAGGCCCTCCGCGGCCACGCGCAGCGCCTCGTCCCAGGAGATCCGGGTGAAGCCCGGCTCGCCCGCGCGGCGCAGCATGGGGTACGGCAGCCGCCCCAGCTCGCGGAGCTCGGCGCTCTTCTTGCCGACGAGTCCAGAAATATCCCGCAAAAGTGTGGTGTCCAGGGCGGGCATGGTGTTCAGCGGCAGCAGCCGCAGCCTGATGTTGCACAGATGGATCTCGTCCATCGTCCAGTCACGCATGCCATGGGTGCCCAGCGCGCACCCGTCGCAGGTGCCCTGGTTGAGTATCCGCCACGCGTAGCCCCGGTTGCCCTTGACCGACCTGAACGCCTTCCACAGCTCCAGGTAGTTGTTCGGCTTGCGCAGCCCGATGCCGAACGGTCGCCAAGAGGCCCAGTTACGCGGATCCAGGAGCTTGCTCATCTCTCCATCTTCCTCCTGGCTGCAAAGATAGAGGGGTGCCCGACTCGCGTTACTCCGACCTCGACCGGCCGCCGCTCTCCGAGGCGGCGCTCAACCGCGCGCTGGTCCGCCCCGGCTCCCTGTGGACCGGCATCACCGTCGTGGAGAGCACCGGCTCCACCAACGCCGACCTGGCCGAGGCCGCCCACGCCGGAGCCCCGGAGGGGACGGTGCTGGTGGCGGAGGCGCAGCTGGCCGGCCGCGGCCGGCTGGGCCGCACCTGGACGGCGCCGCCGCGCTCGGGCCTGACGTTCTCGATCCTCCTCAAACCGGATGTGCCGGCCACCGCGCAGGGCTGGCTGACGCTCCTGTACGGCGTCGCCGCCGCCTCCGCCCTGCGCCGCCTGGCCGAGGCGGACGTACACGTCAAATGGCCCAACGACCTGCTGATCGGCGAGCGCAAGCTGGCCGGGATCCTGGCCGAGCGGGTGGAGAGCGGCGTCGTCATCGGCATGGGCCTGAACGTGTCGCTCAGGCAGGAGGAGCTGCCCGTCGAGACGGCCACGTCGCTGGCCATCGAGGAGGCGGCCTGCCTCGACCGCGACCCGCTGCTCAGGGCGGTGCTCAGGGAGGTCGAGAGCCACTACAGGGAGTGGACCGACGCGAAGGGCGACGCGGAGGCGTGCGGGCTGCGGGCGGCGTACCTGGCGGCCAGCGCCACGGTCGGGCGGCGGGTCAGGGTGGAGCTGCCGGGGCAGCAGGCGGTCACCGGGACGGCCACGGGCGTCGATCAGTTCGGACACCTGCAGGTGGAGTCGGCGGGGGAGCGCTACACGCTGAGCGCGGGCGACGTGGTGCACGTCCGCCCGGCGGACTGACCTGATCCGCCGGGAGCGTAGCCGCCACGCGGCGATGGTGGGACGATTTTGCCATGACCCTTCCCGACCATCATCTGACGCAGGGTGAGCGGCGCATCCGGTCCTTCCATCCCCATTGGAAGCGGCTCGTGCTCCCCTTCCTCGCGCTGGTTCTCGTCGTCGTGGCCGCGGGCGCGGCGATGTTCTTCATCCCCGGCGGCTGGGAATACGCGTTCTACGCCAGGATCGCCGTCGTCGTCATCGGCCTCATCCTGCTGACGATCTGGTCGCTCGTCCCCTACCTGCGGTGGGTCAACACCGGCTACGTGCTCACCACCCACCGCTTCACGATCAGCACCGGCGTGCTCAACAAGTCGACCGACGAGATCCCGATCACCAAGGTCAACACGGTCAGCTCCGACCAGACGTTCGCCGAGCGCCTGCTCGGCTGCGGCACGCTGACCGTCGAGTCCGCGGGCGACCGGGGCGAGATCGTGCTGCGTGACATCCCCAAGATCCAGGACGTCCGCACCGACCTGTTCAGGCTCGTCGAGGACGCCTCCGACGGCGAGCTCGACGGCCGCTGACGCGTGAGCCGCCCGCCCGCCCGGCCGAGCGCCGAAGAGATCGAACGCCTGCTCGTCGGCTCGCCGGCCCGATTCACGAAAGAGCAGGTCACGGCCAAGGCCGGGGTGTCGCAGGAGCTGGCCGAGCGCATCTGGCGGGCGCTCGGGTTCGCGCAGCGGGCCGACGGCGCCGTGGCGTTCACCGACGCCGACGTGGCGGCGCTGCGCCGGGTGCGCCGGATGCTCGACGGCGGCCTGCTCGACGAGCAGACCGTCATCCGCATGGCCCGCGCGCTCGGCCAGACCACGGCCCGGCTGGCGCAGTGGCAGGCCGAGATCATGATCGGCGCGATGCTGCCGACGGAGCCCTCCCAGGACGACCTGGCCAAGGTGCTCGGGGCGGCGCAGGAGCTGATGCCCGACTTCGAGCAGGTGCTGGTGCACGTCTGGCGGGCCCAGCTCGCCGCCGCCGGCACCCGGCTGCTGGCCATCGCCGACGGCAACGACGAGCTGGTGCCGACCCGGGTGACGATGGCGGTGGGGTTCGCGGACCTGGTCTCGTTCACCAGGCGCAGCCGCGAGCTCGACGAGAGGGAGCTGGCCGAGCTGGTCGAGGGGTTCGAGGCGCGGGCCTCCGACGTGGTGGCCTCCCACGGCGCTCGGCTGGTCAAGACGCTGGGCGACGAGGTGCTGTTCACCGCCCCGAGCCCGGCCCAGGCCGCGGGGATCGCGCTCGACCTGGTCGAGTCGGGCGTCGAGCTGCGCGTCGGCCTGGCGTACGGGCCGGTCCTGCCCACCATGGGCGACGTCTTCGGCACCACCGTCAACCTGGCCGCCCGGCTCACCGCCATCGCCCGGCCGGGCACGATCCTGGTCGATTCCGCGCTGGCCGAAGGGCTGGAAGGGTTCGATCTGCACAAGATCAGGCGCCGGCCCGCGAGAGGGCTCGGCGTGGTCCAGCCCTATCTCTTGCGGAGATCATCCTCCTGACACAAGATGGCTGGCATGCCGTACGAAGTGCAGGGCGTCGTCGCCCGGGCCAAGGGCCAGGAAGTTTCGCTCGAGACGGTCGTGGTGCCGGACCCAGGTCCCGGCGAGGCGGTCGTCAACGTCCAGGCCTGCGGGGTCTGCCACACCGACCTGCACTATCGCGAGGGCGGGATCAACGACGACTTCCCGTTCCTGCTCGGCCACGAGGCCGCGGGCGTCGTCGAGGCGGTGGGTCCGGGCGTCACCGAGGTCCAGCCCGGCGACTTCGTGATCCTCAACTGGCGCGCGGTGTGCGGCCAGTGCCGCGCGTGCCTGCGCGGCCGCCCGTGGTACTGCTTCGCCACCCACAACGCCACGCAGAAGATGACGCTCAAGGACGGCACGGTGCTCTCGCCCGCGCTGGGCATCGGCGCGTTCCTGGAGAAGACGCTGGTCGCCGCGGGCCAGTGCACCAAGGTCTCCGCCGAGGCGCCCGCGCAGGTCGCGGGCCTGCTGGGCTGCGGCGTCATGGCGGGCATCGGCGCCGCGATCAACACGGGCGGCGTGACGCGCGGCGACTCGGTCGCCGTCATCGGCTGCGGCGGCGTCGGCGACGCCGCGATCCTGGGCGCCTCGCTGGCCGGGGCCTCGAAGATCATCGCCGTCGACGTGGACGACCGCAAGCTGGGCTGGGCGCGCGACTTCGGCGCCACCCACACCGTCAACTCCCGCGAGAGCGACCCGGTCGAGGCGATCCGCGACCTGACCGGCGGCTTCGGCGCCGACGTGGTCATCGAGGCGGTGGGCCGCCCCGAGACGTACAAGCAGGCCTTCTTCGCCCGCGACCTGGCCGGCACGGTCGTGCTGGTCGGCGTGCCCACGCCTGACATGACGCTGGAGCTGCCGTTCATCGAGGTCTTCGGGCGCGGTGGCGCGCTGAAGTCCTCCTGGTACGGCGACTGCCTGCCCTCGCGCGACTTCCCGATGCTCATCGACCTGTTCCTGCAGAACCGGCTGCCGCTCGACAAGTTCGTCTCGGAGACGATCGGGATCGGGCAGGTCGAGGAGGCGTTCGCGAAGATGCACCGCGGCGAGGTGCTGCGTTCGGTGGTGACGTTCTAGATGATCGACAGGGTCATCACCTCGGGCACGTTCTCGCTGGACGGCGGCACCTGGGACGTCGACAACAACGTCTGGCTGGTCGGCGACGCCCGCGAGGTCGTCGTCATCGACGCCGCCCACGACGCCGCGCCGATCGCCGAGCGGATCGGCGGGCGCACGGTCAAGGCCATCGTCTGCACGCACGCGCACAACGACCACATCAACGCCGCCAAGCCCCTCGCCGACCGCACCGGGGCGCCCATCCGGCTGCACCCCGCCGACCAGGTGCTGTGGGAGCAGCAGTACGGGGCCGCGGTGCCGTACGAGCCGCTGGCCGACGGCGAGAAGATCGAGGTCGGCGGCATCGCGCTGGAGGTCGTCCACACCCCCGGCCACGCGCCCGGCGCGGTCTGCCTGTACGCCCCCGACCTGGGCGCCCTGTTCAGCGGCGACACGCTCTTCAAGGGCGGCCCCGGGGCGACCGGCCGGTCCTACAGCTCGTTCGACACGATCATCGACTCGATCAGGGGGCGGCTGCTGACCCTGCCGCCGGAGACCGTCGTGCACACGGGGCACGGCGACTCGACCACGATCGGCGCCGAGGCGCCGCACCTGGAGGAGTGGATCACCCGAGGTGGATAGCCTGATGTGGCCGACCTAACATAGGCAAGCCTTACCGAAGTGGGGTAGCTTAGGTGTGCCTAACCTAAAGGCGCCCCCACTTCGCTTGCGAGAGGCCTGTCCTGGAATGTACGTGTGCATTTGTCGTGCTGTGACCGAGAACGAGGTGCACGACTGCATCGCCTCCGGGGCCAAGAGCGCCAAGCAGATCCGCGACACCACTGGTGCCGGTGGTGACTGTGCCCGATGTGTACGGAAGATCTGTGCAATCCTGAAACGGTCTGAAGAACTGACGACCGCATAGCGAGGGTCCCGTTTCATGCAGGGCGACAAGCAGATCATCGAGTTGCTCAACGAGCAGCTGACCGCCGAGCTCACCGCCATCAACCAGTACTTCCTGCACGCCAAGATGCAGGAGAACTGGGGCTACACGAAACTCGCCGAGCACACCCGCGCGGAGTCGATCGACGAGATGCGCCACGCGGAGCGTCTGACCGATCGCATCCTCTTCCTGGAGGGCCTGCCCAACTACCAGCGCCTGGGCACTCTGCACATCGGCCAGACCGTGGAGGAGCAGCTCAGGGCGGACCTCGAGGTCGAGCTCTCAGTCGTGCAGCGCCTGCGCCCGGCCATCGCGCTCATGCGCGAGAAGGGCGACATCACCTCGGCCCGGATCTTCGAGGAGATCCTGGAGGACGAGGAGGAGCACATCGACTATCTGGAGACGGAGCTCAGCCTCATCCGCAGCCTGGGCGAGCAGCTCTACCTGGCCCGCTACGCCGAGCCGCCCTCGTCCGACGACTGAGCGGCCCTGTGGCAGCGCGGGCGCCCCGTCCCCGGACGGGGCGCCTGCCTTTCACCGCCAGAGCCACGCCTGCTCTCCCGTGTCCCTGCACGTCCACTGGATGATCCACTTACCCTTCTTGCGCTCGCCCTTGCCGACCGCCAGGCACAGGCCGGTGGCCCGGTTGCGCAGGCGCTGCAGGTCGTCGTAGATCCACTCCTGCTCGATCCCGCCGTCGGTGCACGGCCACTGGATCGCGTACTTGCCCTTGACCATGGAGCCGCGCGCGATCGCCAGGCACATGCCGGTCTTGGCGTTGACGAGCTTGCGCCCCTTGTAGATCCACTGCTGGTCCTTGTTGTCGGAGCAGGTCCACTGGATGACCTTCTTGCCGGCCTTGACCTCGCTCTTGCCCACGGCCAGGCAGAGGTCGGTGGCGCCGTTCATCAGCCGTCCGCTGGCGCCCGCCGAGGCGGGGACGGCGGTCAGGGACAGCGCGAGGGCGGCGGTGGCGGCGACGGCGAACATTCTGGTGGGGGTGGCGACCACGTCAGTGACCCTTTCCGTTGAGGTATTGATCACTGAGACGCGTGCGATTCCCGTTTTGTTGTGAACTTTCAGCTTTGGGGCGAGCAGTCGGCGACGGTGCTGTCGGAGATGATGTCCTCGTACACGCCGACCTTGTAGGTGATGAGGTCCAGGCAGCGGTTGAGATCGCTCATCTGGCGCAGCACGCGCTCCCGGTGCTCCAGCATGATGGTGAGGCGCTCGGCCTCGTTCCCGGTCCCGCTCCTGACGAGGTCGGTGTACTCCCGGATCGCGGGCAGCGGCATCCCCGAGGCGCGCAGGATGATGCAGGTGGTCAGCCAGTGCGCGTCCGCCTCGCTGTAGATCCGGCGGCCGCCCGGCCCGCGGCGCACGGGATTGAGCAGGAGGCCCTCCCGCTCGTAGAAGCGCAGCGTGTGCACGCTCAGCCCGGTGAGTTCGGCGAGCCGGCCGATGCTGATCTCCGATGGCATGCCGCCCAGGATACGATTCGGGCCTTATCCGCCGAGAATGGTGTACGTCGTCCCGGCCTCGGCGTCCCAGCTCAGCGTGTCCCCGGAGCGCCGCGGGCGCGCGTCGCCGGACACCCGGCAGCGTCCGGCGAGGTCCGTCCGCACCGTGATCGGCCCTGAGCGCCCCGCGTGCAGCGTGATCCGCTCGGCGGCGCCGTCCCGCCAGGAGACGTCCACCGTCACGTCGCCCCGGGCGCGCAGCCCGCGCACGGACCCCGTGGGCCAGGCGGAGGGCAGGGCGGGCAGGACGTGGATCGGCGACCTGCCGCCCGGGATGCAGGCCGAACAGGTGGGACACGTGCCGATGCGTGTTCTCCGGGTCGTCACGGTCGGCCTTCCACTCCTGGAGCTGCCCCCAGGACCCGATCCGCAGCCCCGGGTTCAGCTCGGCCAGCGCGTCGCGTACCCGCCCGCCGAACTCGGCGTCCCCCAGGACGTCCGCGGCCTCCGCCACGTTCGTGAACAGGTCCCGGACGATCTGCTGGGACATCGACGCCCCGGCCGAGGCTGCCCCAGCGCGGCCGCCACCTCCTCCGGCGTCATCCGCCCGTCGCGATCCAGCCTCTCCTGGACCCCGGCCAGCGCGTCCGGCCGGGGAGCGGTCCAGTCGCCGAAGTCGTAGCCCTCCCGCGATCCCGGGCCGCCCGTCCACAGGCTCTTCTCGTTGAACTGGAGCCGCTCGGTGCCCGTCCCGCCGAACACCATCGCCCCGAGCGCGCCGTTCCCGAGGGGTAACGCCTGCGTCTCCCAGTCGGTGGCCGGCCGGTCGTACCAGAGGGTCAGATCAGTCACGGGGGACAACGTTAACAACATTATTTTTCGCGTCTGGCGGGGGGCCGGGGGGGCGCCATTGCTTTTGTTTCCCGGTAATCGCGGTAATTTAATCCCGACTAACCGATATTTAGCTGCGTTTGCCCAGGTCAATGGATAGGTCAACTGCGAGTCAAACCGCGCGCTGTGCCCGGGAAACGATCGCTTAAGGTCCTACGATCGCTTCATGACCTGCGTACTTCTCGCCGAGGATGACACCTCGATCTCAGAGCCGCTCGCGCGTGCATTGCGCCGTGAGGGCTATCAGGTCGAGGTGAGCCCCGACGGCCCGCAAGCCCTGGAAAGGGCGCTGTCGGGCGGCATCGATCTCATCGTTCTTGACCTTGGACTGCCCGAAATGGACGGTTTGGAGGTGGCTCGTCGCATCCGGGCCGAGGGCCACGGCACTCCGGTCCTGATTCTCACCGCTCGCGTCGACGAGGTGGACACCGTCGTCGGCCTCGACGCCGGGGCGGACGACTACGTGACGAAGCCGTTCAGGCTGGCCGAGCTGCTCGCCCGGGTACGGGCGCTGCTGCGGCGCGGCACCTCCGAGACTCCGGTCGTCCAGGGCGTGCGTATAGACGCCGACTCCCGCCGCGCGTGGATGGGGGAAAAGGAGCTGCATCTGACGACGAAGGAATTCGACCTGCTGCGTGTGCTCGTGCGCGACGCCGGAAAGGTGGTCACGAGGGAGCAGATCATGCGTGAGGTCTGGGACACGAACTGGTGGGGTTCGACCAAGACCCTCGACATGCACATCTCCTGGCTACGCCGCAAACTCGGCGACGACGCCGCGAAGCCGCGTTACATCACCACCGTCCGGGGAGTCGGCTTCCGGTTCGAACGCGAGTAGGAGATGCGCCGCCGACTGCTCTCCTCAACCCTGGTCGTCGCGGTCATCGCGGTCCTGCTGCTGGGGGTCCCCCTGGGTGTCGTCGTCAGCCGGCTGATCGTCGACGAGGCGGCTCAGGAGCTCGGGGCGGAGGCCAAGCGCCTCGTGGGAGAGGTCGAGTACGCCCGCGTTCAGGAGACGCCGCTCGACCCCCAGCAACTGGAGCAGAAGTATCCCGGCAGGTACATCCAGATCTGGGAACGCGGAACCCCCCTGCGGGTGACCGTGGTCGGCACCGCTCCGCCGTCCGGTCACCTGATGACCGAGGACGCCCAGACCAACACTGGCGTCTATGTCCGCATAAGTCGTGATCGCGACCAGGTCGAACAGGACGTACGGGCCCGGCTTCTGCTCATCGTGGCCCTGGCCGTCGCCGCCCTGGCGGTGGCCGTGAGCCTGGCCGTCGTACAGTCCCGGCGGCTGACGCTGCCGCTGCAGGACCTGGCGAAGATCGCCGAGCGGCTGGGCTCCGGAGACGCCCGGCCGAGCAAACACCGCTACGGCATCCCCGAGCTCGACCGGGTGGCCCAAGTGCTCGACCGCAGCGCGACCCGCATCTCCGACCTGCTCACCCGCGAGCGCGAGTTCGCCACCGACGCCTCCCACCAGCTCCGCACCCCCTTGACCGGTCTCACCATGCGCCTGGAGGAGATCGTGTCCGCGGCGGACGAGCCGGAGGTCGTACGGGAGGAGGGCGAGGCGGCGATCGTGCAGGCGGAGCGGCTCACCGCCGTGATCGACGAGCTGCTGGCGGCGGCCCGGCGCCAGCGCCACGCCCAGGCCGAGCCGGTCGCCATCGACGACGTGATCATCCAGCAGATCAGGGAGTGGGAGCCGGTCTTCCGGGAGGCGGGGCGTACCCTGCGGCTCGAAGGCGCCCGCGGCCTGAAGGCGATGGCCACCACCGGCGGCTTCGGCCAGGTGATCGCGTCGCTGCTGGAGAACTCCCTGCGACACGGCGGCGGCGACGTCACCGTCACCTCGACCAGCGGCGACAACTACGTGGTGATCGAGGTCGCGGACGAGGGGCCGGGCATCGCCGACGAGATCGCCCCGAAGATCTTCGAGCGGAACGTGAGCGGCGGCGGAGGCACCGGCCTCGGGCTGACGCTCGCCCGCGCGCTGGCCGCGGCCGACGGCGGCAGGCTGGAGCTGGTACGGCGCCGCCCGGCGACGTTCGCCATCTTCCTGCGCCCGGCCGAGGACGACGGGGCCAGGACGCGGGTGGTCAGCGGTCCTGCTTGATCCCGGCCTCGGGCAGCTCCATCGGGATGGGCTCGGTGGCCTCCAGGAACACCCACTTCTTGTAAGACCAGTAGCGGAACAGCGTGCCGAGCCCGACACCCACGATGTTGGCGATGTTGATGCTGAGCGCGTCGTGCCGGTCGAGCGTGTACGTGGTGAAGCCGATCGTCAGCATGCCGAACAGCAGCGCGATGCCGTTGAGCAGGAAGAACAGGAAGTATTCGCGTCCCAGGCCGCTCTGATCGCGGTGCCGGAACGTCCAGAAGCGGTTGCCGATGTAGGCGAAGGTCGTGGAGATCGTCGTCGCCACGACCTTGGATGTCAGCGGCCCCAGCCCCAGCACCACATTGCAGAGGTTGAGGAGGCCGAAGTCGATCAGGAAGGCGACGGCCCCGATGCTGCCGAACTTGGCCAGTTCGTGTGCAAGGGAGGAGAACCGCTCGTAGAGGCGTCTGGCGAAGTCCACGTCTCTGCTCGGTCCCTTCCTTCGACGAGCCTGACTCAACTCAGCGTACCGGCCGCCCTGTAGGGGCGAGGTCAGGCTGGTGAACTTACCACTTAGAAATATCGCCCTATGACCGGCATTTGCGACAGTTGGGCATTACGCTGCGTTGCACCTCGCCCGTAACTGGGCCCGTAACTGGGCCCGCAAGTGGGCCCGTAACCGGCAAAGCGGGCGGAGCGGAGCGCTGGGCGGTCGTGCCTGCGAAGGCAACCCGGAACGGCCGCCCAGCCCGGGGCGTCCGGGAAAGTCGTTCCGTCCCGGTAAGCTCACCTGGCGTGAGTTCCTACAGCCCCATCGGGCCGGTCGTCGGCATCGTCGGCGCAGGCCAGCTGGCCAGGATGTCGCAGCCGCCGGCCATCGCGCTCGGCGTCGAGCTGCGGGTGCTGGCCAACACGCCGGAGGAGAGCGCCGCCCGCGTGATCGTCGACACGCGCGTCGGAGACTACCGTGATCTGGACGATCTGCGCGAGTTCGCCAAGGGCTGCGACGCGATCACGTTCGACCACGAACACGTGCCCACCGAGCACATCCGGGCCCTGACCGAGGCCGGGCACTCCGTGCACCCCGGGGCCGATGCCCTCGTGCACGCCCAGGACAAGGCCG
Source organism: Nonomuraea angiospora (assembly GCF_014873145.1). Taxonomy (NCBI): domain Bacteria; kingdom Bacillati; phylum Actinomycetota; class Actinomycetes; order Streptosporangiales; family Streptosporangiaceae; genus Nonomuraea; species Nonomuraea angiospora. Next base: position 9,125,018 of record NZ_JADBEK010000001.1, read on the forward strand.
TCATGCGCGAGCGGCTGACCGCGATCGGCGTGCCGTGCCCGGCGTGGGCGCGCGTGTCGTCGCCCGAGGAGGCCACGCGCTTCGCCGAGCGGCACGGCTGGCCGATGGTGCTGAAGTCGGTGCGCGGCGGCTACGACGGCCGCGGCGTGTGGGTGTGCCGGTCGGCCGAGGAGGTCGCGGAGGCGTTCGCGACCGGGGTCGAGCTGCTCGCCGAGGCGTTCGTGCCGTTCGAGCGGGAGCTGGCGGTGCTGGTCGCCCGCTCGCCGCACGGGCAGGGCGTCAGCTACCCGGTCGTGGAGACCGTCCAGCAGGACGGCATCTGCGTGGAGGTCATCGCGCCCGCTCCCGGGCTGGACCCCGAATACTCCGCGCAGGCGCAGCGCATCGGCCTGAAGATCGCCCACGAGCTCGGCGTGACCGGGCTGCTCGCGGTCGAGCTCTTCGACACGCCGAACGGGCTCGTGGTCAACGAGCTGGCCATGCGCCCGCACAACAGCGGCCACTGGACCATCGAGGGCTCGACGACGTCGCAGTTCGAGCAGCATCTGAGGGCGGTGCTGGACCTGCCGCTCGGCTCGCCCAAGATGACCGCCCAGGTCGTCGTCATGGCCAACCTGCTCGGTGGCGAAGAGCCCGACCTGTTCAAGCGCTACGAGCACGTGCTGGCCCACGATCCGGGCATCAAGCTGCACTTCTACGGCAAAGAGGTGCGCCCCGGCCGCAAGATCGGCCACGTGACGGCCCTCGGCTCCAACCTCGACGAGGTGCGCGCCCGCGCCCGCCACGCCGCCGTCTACCTCACCACCGGGGAGTACACGTGAGAGAGCGAAGCGAACGAACAATGAGACACAGCAGCATCCCGATGCTCACGATGCCGACGAAGGCGGCGTCGTGAGCATCGGGATCGTGATGGGGAGCGACTCCGACTGGCCGGTCATGAAGGCCGCCGCGGAGGCGGTCGCCGAATTCGGCGTGCCCTTCGAGGCGGACGTGGTCTCGGCGCACCGCATGCCGACCGAGATGATCGACTACGGCCGCCAGGCCGCCTCCCGGGGCCTGCAGGTGATCATCGCCGGGGCCGGGGGAGCCGCGCACCTGCCCGGCATGCTGGCCTCCGTCACGCCGCTGCCGGTGATCGGGGTGCCGGTGCCGCTGAAGTACCTCGACGGGATGGACTCGCTGCTGTCGATCGTCCAGATGCCCGCCGGAGTGCCGGTGGCGACGGTGGCGGTCGGCGGGGCCCGCAACGCGGGGCTGCTGGCCGTACGCATCCTCGCCGCGTCCGACCCCGGGTTGCGGGAGCGGATGGAGGAGTTCCAGGCGCGGCTGAAGGAGCAGGCGTACGCCAAGGGCGAGAAGCTGCGCGCGGAGGCCGCGAACCTGGGGTCGTGATGGGGGTGCGCCTACGGCGGCCGGCGGCTGTCGTAGGCGGGGGATCGATCCGTCAGGGGCGGGCATCAGGGCCAGTGCCAGAAGCCGCGTCAGGGGGCATGTGCCAGGGGTGGCGTCAGGGGCGGCCGAGGGCGCGGTAGTGCCATCCGGCGGACCGCCACGTCTCGGCATTGAGGGCGTTTCGCCCGTCCACGATGCGCCGGGTCGCCACCACGGCCCCCAGCTCCTCGGGATCGAGCTCCACGAACTCCTGCCACTCGGTGAGCAGCAGCACCACGTGCGCTCCGCGTACCGCGTCCAGGGCTGATTCGCCGTAGTTCAGCTCGGGGTGAGCCTCACGGGCGTTGCCGAGCGCGATCGGGTCGTACACCGTGACCTGTCCGCCCTGGTGGCCGATGGTCACGGCGACGTCCAGCGCGGGGGAGTCGCGGATGTCGTCCGAGTTCGGCTTGAACGCGGCGCCCAGCACGCCCACGGTGCACCCGTGGAACGAGCCCCCGGCCAGCTCCCTGGCCAGATCGACCATGCGGGCGCGCCGCCGCAGGTTGATGGCGTCGACCTCGCGCAGGAACGTCAGGGCCTGGTCCGCTCCCAGCTCCCCGGCCCTGGCCATGAAGGCCCTGATGTCCTTGGGCAGGCAGCCGCCGCCGAACCCGAGTCCCGCGTTCAGGTAACGTCCGCCGATCCGGTTGTCGTACGACAGCGCCTCGGACAACTGCTTGACGTCGGCGTGCGCGGCCTCGCAGACCTCGGCCATCGCGTTGATGAACGAGATCTTGGTGGCCAGGAACGCGTTCGCGGCCGTCTTGACCAGCTCGGACGTGGCGAAATCGGTCACCACGAACGGAACCTCGCCCAGCGGCTCGTACACCTCGCGCAGCACCTTCTCCGCCCGCTCGGTGCGAACGCCGACCACGATGCGGTCGGGGTGCAGGGTGTCCTGAACCGCGAACCCCTCCCGCAGGAACTCGGGGTTCCAGGCCAGCTCGGCCTGCCCACCGGCGGGCGCGAGGCGGGTGAGCTTGTCCGCGAGCCGCTCGGCGGTGCCGACGGGCACGGTGGACTTGCCCACGACCAGGCACTGGCGGTCGAGGAAGGGGGCGAGGGACTCGATCGCGTTGTCGATGTACGTGACGTCCGCGGCATATTCGCCGCGTTTCTGGGGAGTGCCCACGCAGACGAAGTGCACGTCTCCGAAGGCGGCGGCCTCCTCGTAGGAGGTGGTGAAGCGAAGGCGGCCGGATTCGAGCCCACGGCGGAGCACGGGCTCGAGCCCGGGCTCGTGGATCGGGAGCTCCCCTTGGTTGAGGCTGCGGATCTTGTCGGCGTCGATATCAAGGCCCAGGACGTCGAATCCGAGGTCAGCCATGCACGCCGCATGGGTGATGCCCAGGTATCCGGTCCCGATCACCGTGAGGCGATATGGCACGAGTGAGCTCCTTTCGATCGCGCAGGCATGCTACCGGCCCTAGCTACCACGTACGTGCCACCTGCATCTCTCCGCAAACCGTACCGAGTAGTAACAAGAAGGTCGGACCTCCCCCCACTCCAAACGGCACGGTCCTCACCGCGGGGGCGCTTCGCACCGGGGGCTCGGGCTGTGGCATTGGATGGCGCGGCCCCCCAAACCCCCAGCTAAACCCGCTTCGCCGATTACCCGAGGGACTTCGGCAAGGCCGGACATGCGGACGAATTTCTGCCCCGTATCCAGCCAGGGTCTGCCGGGGCGGAAACGACAGCCGTCGGCGGAGGTGGGCGGCATGGGGCCTGCGGGCCGTAGGTGGCCACGGAGTGTGAGCTCGGGAAGACGGGACCGGTCCGAGCTCAGTCCTTCGCCACGAGGGCGACGTCGAACCGCACCTCGACCTCATCGCTCAGCTTGAGCGCGCCGAGCAACGCCGAATACGGTCGAATCCCCCACCGGGACTGCACGATGGCCGCCGAGCCCTGTACGCGCTCATCGGCGAACAGGCCCTGGACCGTCACCAGCCGGGGCTCCCCGACGATGGTGAGGTCGCCCTCGATGTGGAACGACTCGGCGGTCCCGTCGACCCGTGTCGACCGGAAGGTGATCGCCGGATGTCGGTCGGTCTGAAGGATCTTCTCCCGGATGATTCGCTCGATGTCCGCGCGGTCGGAGTCCGTGAGCGGCTTGACGCCGCCTGTCCCCGTCCGGACCGCGAGCGAACCCGCGTCGACCTCGACGGTCAGCGAGGAGTTGGCCGGGGCGGCGGTGTCGATGGTGGCCTCGCCGCTCCAGCGGGTGACCTCGATGGTGAGGTCGTGGCCGGCTTTGGCGCCCAGCCCGGTGCGGGTCGTCTGGATGAGGAGCCGGCCGGAATCGGGTCCGAACGTGTAGCTACCAGCGGTAATGCTCACCTTGTCAGGCTAACTCGCACCACGCGCCTGCCTTGTGGCCGAGGGGTGTGTCCGCCGCCGTGGTGAAAGCTACTGGCAGGTGGTGGAGATGCCGCCGCGTCCCCAGGTGCAGCCGTCGATCTTCTTGAGGTCGCTGCCCCGGTAGAGGCCGGCCGTGTCGCCGTCGTTGTTCCAGACGTACCACTTGCGACCCCAGTACAGGGTGGTCGAGGTGTTGCTCCCCTGGCCCGAGCGTACGGTCACTGATTTGCCGGGCTTGAGGGTGAAGCTGGGGAATCGGTATTTGTAGCCGGTCTCGTCCCGCAGGATCCAGTTCTGGAGCTGGATGCTCTGCCTGCTCATGTTGCGCAGCACCGCGTATTCGCCGTTGAGCGAGACGTTGCCGCCCCGGTCGGACCCGGGCGAGTCGTAATAGACCTTGACGATCTGAACGACCGGCGTAGCGGCCTGGGCGGGGGTGCCGGCCGACGGCAGGACCACGGCCGCGAAGCCGATCGCCGCGAGGAGACGCTTGAGCACTGAGGGCTCCATATGACTAGGGATGGAACGTGACATCAGTGGGACGGCTGCCGCGACCGCGAAGTTGGCGATCATAGGCGTCCGCATCCGGCCATCTCGCGGAGGCCCATCTGTCCCTATGTCACCATGAGCCACTATTTGCACACTCTTGGCAGATCAACTACGGTCCCTGACTACTGTCAACCGTGCCTGTGTGGAGTGATCAAGTGAAGAACCGTAGAACGGGGACCGGCGTCGCCCTCACCGCAGCCGTGACCGTGGGCGTCCTGAGCTTCACCGCCGCGTCGCCGGCCTACGCGTCTCCCGGCACCCCGACTCCCACTCCTTCCCCTTCGCCCTCGTCCTCCGTCACCGCAACGCCCAAGGGGCTCTTCACGCCCTTGAAGTACCAGCTCAACCTCAAGGGCCAGCGCCAGGAGACCAACTACTTCTGCGTCCCCGCCTCGTCGTCGATGAGCCTGTCGACCTTCGGCGTCAACGTCAGCCAGTCGACCCTCGCCAAGCAGATGAAGACCACGGCCTCCGCCGGCACGAAGGGCAGGGACGCGATTCCGGTGGTCAACGCCTACCTCAAGTCGCGCGGCTACAAGGTCACGAGCCCCACCGACGCGGACGGCAACGCGGTCGTGCTCATGAACCGGGTCTCGGGCAACATCGGTGACCTGCGCCGGGCGCCGGTGCTCGCGGTGTGGATGGAGCAGCTGCCCTGGAACAAGGGCAAGATCAAGGGCACCAGGGTGGGCCACGCCATCATCGCCTACGGTTACGACAAGACGGCGGGCACCGTCACCGTGTACGACCCGTGGAAGCCGACCGGCGGCACCCACACCATCAAGGCCGCCGTCCTGGCCGGCATCCTCCAGCCGGGCGGCAACATGTACTACATCTCCAAGCTCTGAGGCGACGCGGGCGGGCCGCGCGCCCAGGGCCGGGAGCGGAAGAGGTGCGTACGGAATGAGAGGGAAACCCGCGACCGGGATGCTGCATCACGTCGAGATCTGGGTGCCCGACCTGCCGCGAGCTGTCGCGAGCTGGCAGTGGCTGCTGGAGGCGCTCGGCTACACGCTCTACCAGGACTGGGAGCACGGCCGTAGCTGGCGGTTGGGAGCCACGTACCTGGTGCTGGAGCAGTCGCCCGCCCTCAGCGGCGACCGGCACGACCGTTGCCGCCCCGGGCTGAACCATCTGGCCTTCCATGTGGCCAGCCGCGCCGAGATGGAGGCGCTGGCCGAGCGGGCGTCCGCGAACGGCTGGACGTTGATGTTCCCCGATCGCCACCCGTACGCGGGCGGGGAGCATCACTACGCCGCATACCTGGAGGACGGGGACGGCTTCGAGATCGAGCTGGTCGCGCAGGAGCCCGTAGAGCCGTAATAGGGCAGTTTGGGGTGACTTCACCGCCAGTTCATGCATATGTCAGACAACGACATTCGGTCGGTATACCGTCAGGTTTCGGTCTGATCCCTAACCGAAGACGGGTACGCAAACATGCGCAAAGTCCTGACGCTCGCCGTGGCCGCCACCGCATCGCTCGGCCTGCTCGCCGCCCCCGCCACCGCCGACGACCGCCCCCGGGAGTTGCCGGCCGAGATCTACGGCGGCGCCTGGACCGAGGGGCACGTCCAGGGGATCGCCATAGACGAGCGCAAGGGGTACATGTACTTCTCCTTCACCAATGTCCTCGTCAAGACCGACCTCAAGGGCAACCCCGTGGGCTCGGTGAAGGGCTTCACCGGGCACCTCGGCGATCTGGACTTCAACGCCAAGGACGGCCGGGTGTACGGCTCCCTCGAGTACAAGGAGCAGGAGTCGTTCTACATCGCGATCTTCGATGTCGACCGCATCACCAGCATGGGCATGGACGCCCAGACCAGTGACGTCGTCAAGACCGTCTACCTCAAGGAGGTCGTCGCCGACTACGCCGCCGACATGAACGGCGACGGCAAGTTCGACGGCAACGTGGGCAACACCCCGGACCACCGGTACGGGTGCAGCGGCATCGACGGCGTGTCCTTCGGCCCCGAGTTCGGGAAGAAGCACGGCAAGCAGCTGCTGACCGTGGCGTACGGGATCTACTCCAACACCACCCGGGCCGACAACGACTACCAGGTCCTCCTCCAGTACGACATCGAGCGGTGGAAGAAGTACGAGAAGCCGCTCACCGAGAGCGACCCGCACAAGAGCGGCCCCGAGCAGGTCGCCGGCAAGTACTTCGCCTACACCGGCAACACCACCTACGGCGTGCAGAACCTCGAGTACGACGACTACACGGGCAACTGGATGATGGCCGTCTACAAGGGCAAGAAGCCGCAGTTCCCCAACTACTCCTTCTTCATGGTGGACGGCCGCGAGCGGCCCAAGGAGGGCGACATCGTCGGGCAGCCGCAGCCCGAGCGGGGCCGGCTGCTCACGCTGGCGCCGGGCGGGCTCCAGCACGAGGCCACCGGGGTCAGGGGCTGGGAGTTCGGCGGCGAGTACGGCCTGATCTCGCTCGGCGGGGGGCGCTACTACGTGTCCAAGTCCGGGACCATCACGGACGGCGGAGTCAGCAAGTACACCGGCCACGCCCAGCTCTTCCGCTGGACAGGCCAGACGCCGACCCCGTTCGAGAAGGTCGGCTGACCGCAAAGCTGCCAGCGGGTGGTCAGTAAAGGCTGTTATGGTCGGTCCGCATCTCCACGAACTCGCAAAGAATCCTGCATGGGAGGGTCATGCGGACCACAAGCAAGATCGCGGCCTTGCTGATCGGAATGACGGTCCCGGTGGCCGTGGTGGCGCCCGCGGCCGGCGCGCAGGCGCGTCCGGCCTGGGTGGCCTACCACGGCCTCACCGCCGAGCAGAGCGTGGCGCGGGTCAAGCAGCTCAGGGACCAGGGCTTCCGGCCGATCACGGTGAACGTCTCCGACGGGGAGCGGTACGCGGCCCTGTGGGTCAAGGGCGGCTCCCCGGCCAACTGGGGCATCTGGCAGGGCATGTCGGCCGAGGAGTACCAGCAGCGGTTCGACCAGGGGCTGAAGGAGGGGGCGCAGCCGGTCTCCGTCTCCGCCACCGGGCCGAGGGACGCGCCGGTGTTCACGGCCGTCTTCGAGAAGCGGCGCGGGAAGTTCTTCGCCCGGTCGAACCTCACCCCCGCCCAGTTCGCCGCCGCCAACAAGCGGGCCACCGCCCAGGGGCTCGCGCTGACCTCGGTCGACGTGTACGGCACCCCGGACGACCCGCGGTACGTGGGCGTGTGGACGGTCAACCCGGGCGGGGCCTGGTACTACACGTACGGGAAGTCCAGGCAGCAGCACGAGGCCGCGTTCTACGCCAAGAAGAAGCAGGGGTTCCGGCCGGTCAGGGTGGCCGTGGGGCCCGACGGGACGTACACGGCGGTGTGGCGCAAGGACGGCGTCAAGTCCTGGGCCCACTACGTCGACATGACCTCCTCCGGCTACCAGAAGCGGTTCGACGACCTCAGGGCCAAGGGGCTGTCCCCGGTCCAGGTGAACGCCGAGAACGGGCTGTACGCCGCCATCTGGCAGTGAACGGACGTCACGGGGCCTGGAGGATGCGGACGTCGCCGGAGCCGCTCACGGCCCTGATGGTGTTGGGGCTCTTGGCGTCGTTCCTGAGCTCCGAGTGCTCCGTGCCGTCCGCGCTGCGGGCCGTGATCGCGTAGGCCGCCCTGGGCACGGTCGCGGTCACCCGGCCGTCGCCGGAGCGCAGGTCGAGGGCGGTGGGCGGGCTGGCGAACGCCACGTCGATCGCCCCGTCCGACGTCCGGCACCGGACGCTCGGCGACTTCAGCCCCTCGCCCGTGATCGGTCCCTCGCTGCGCAGCCGCAGTCTTCCCGCGGTGCCCGACACCTGGATGCGGTCCCGGCTGACCGCGTCGACGTCCTGGGCGAGGCCGTTCAGGATGACGCCGTCGTCGGCCTCGACCGACAGCGGCACGCCGGGCGGGACCTTGACGTGGTAGCGGGCGCCGCAGTCGCCGAAGACCATGTTGCAGCTCGCGCTCAGGCGAAGGGTGCCGTCTCGCAGGGACCAGGTGGCGTTGCCGTCGTCGGCGGCCTTGCCGCGTACCCACCGCTCCACCTCGACGCGGCCCCCGGTGCCCTGCAGGACGCGCACGCCGCCCAGGGAGGAGCTGATCTTCAGCGCGGTGCCCGTGAACGGGAACGACTGCGCGGTGTGGACCTCCTCGGCGTCCAGGTCCACCTTGCACCCGGTCAACGCCAGCGCCGCCGCCAACGTCACCCCTGTCGCCACGACTCGCCTCATGGAGATGCTCATGACGACGATCGTGGCCGAGCGCCGCCCGCCCGCCATCGACCGTCCGGCCGAACACGGGCGGGCCGCCATCGGCCTTTCGGCCAGAGAACGCGCGCTCAGGCCAGAGAAGAACGACAATCAGCGCGTCAGGCCGGAGAGCGGGCGTCAGAGGGCCGACAGCAGGGCCGTGACGTGCCGCAGCGGGTCCGGGCCCAGCGGCCGCACCGCCACCGTGGCGGCCCCGGCCGCCCACAGCTCCTTGACGTGCTCGGCCGCGGCCTCAGGGGACCCCGACGCCATCGCCACCTCCCCGGGCGCGACCCCGAGGAACCCGGCCTGCCCCGCCACCAGGTCACGGGCGCTCTCCGGGACCTCGGCCCCGGTGTTGAGGAAGGAGAAGACCACGAGCTCGTGATCCGCGGAGCCCCCGATCCGCTCCAGGATCCCGGGCAGCTGCTCGGGTCCGACGCCCTCGGGGATGATCGTCCCCTGGGCGACCCGGCCCGACAGCGCGAGCGAGCGCGGCCCCTTCACCCCGGCCAGCACGGGCGGGGGCGCGGCGGGCGGGTGCACCAGGGAGACCCCGTCCAGGTGGACGGACCTGCCGTGCAGGGTCACCGTCTCACCGCGCAGCAGCGCGCGTACGGACGTGATGGTCTCCTCCAGGAGCGCCAGCGGCGACGCCGGGGCGGCGCCCACCTGGCGCATCCAGTCGCCCACGCCGTGCCCGATCCCGGCGGCCAGCCGCCCGGGATGCACCCTGGCCAGGTTGGCCAGCTCCATCGCCAGGAGCATCGGGTTGCGCAGGGGAGCGGGGGTGATGCCGATGCCGACCCGCAGCCGGGACGTGACGGCGAGCGCGGTGGCGGCCGACGAGACGCCCCCGGTCCAGCCCAGGTCCTCCACCACCCAGAGGTCGTCCACGGCCGTCGCGTCGAGCGCCTTGGCGAACGGGATCAACTGCTCGGGAGGAAGCTCCCGGTCGAACATGACTCCGAGTCTCACGATGTCCTCCAGTAATAGCGGAACAACCGGCCGACCTCCGAGTATTCAGCACGCGGGAAGGCGTCGGCAGCCGGGACGTTCGCCACGTCCGTGACGGCGACGATGCGGCGCGCGGGGCGGTACGTCAGGCGGCGCTGCCGAAGGCCGAGCGCGCCTCGCCGAGGGACTCGCGCGTCTCGAAGTGCCGGTCGAGGTTGGTGATCGCCAGCAGGTGGCGGATCATGCCGGGGGCGAGCACCAGGATCAGGCGGCCCTTCACGCGCCGGACGTGGTTGAGCGTGGCCACCAGCACCCCGAGGCCCACCGAGTCGCAGAACGGCACCTCGGTCAGGTCGACGACGAGGTTGAGCGGGTCGGCGGCGGCGATGGCCTGTTCGAGCTCGTCCCGCAGCCGGGGAGCGCCCGCCACGTCGAGGTCGCCCACGACGTGCAGCACCGTACAGGGGTCCTCGCGCCACGACCTGACCACCATGAGGCCTTCACCTGCCGAACCGCCGACTGTTATTACTGTTTCTTACATATGTTCTGCATTGCCGTTTTGGTGGTCGGAGTAACACCCGGTTTCGCGGACGGCATGGAAGTCGACTTGGATTTCGCGATCTTCGGCTGGTCGCTGCCGACGATCACCTCGATGCCCTTGACGTCGGCCTTGTCGAGCTCGGCGCCCGGGATGGCGGCGGCCACGACCTTCGCCTCGTCCTCCTGCCCCGCGCCGTAATGGATGACCGTCTTCTTGTAGTCCTTCTTGGTCGTGTTGCCGGGCTCGCCGGGGACCTTGAAGCCGTAGGCGACCAGCCCGTCCTTGGTGCGGGCGCCGAGACCCGTGATGAGCGTGCCGTTCTTGACCTTGACCGTGATGCTGCCGGGCGGGATGGCCGACGGCTTGACCGAAGGAGTGGGCGAGGGGGAGACGGCGGGCTTGCTCAGGTCCTGGTCCGCGTTGATCCTCGCGAACATGTCGCGGGCGGCCGGCTTGTCCCACAGGACCGCGGACTCGCCCGTGGGCGCCTTGAAGTCGACGTTGGACAGCGGCACCTCGGCGAAGCGCACGTCGTCGAGCGAGACGTCGCGCATCTGGGTGGCCAGGCCGAGCAGCCCGTCGTCGGGGTCGACCTTGACCGTGCTCAGCGTGGAGTTGACGAACGAGGCCAGCTTGGCCGGGTTGGCCAGGGTGTCGGCGCTGAGCGCCCGGTTGAGCAGGGCCGAGATGACCTGCTGCTGCCGGTCGATGCGGTCGAGGTCGGAGCGCGCGGTGGCGCGGGTGCGGGCGTAGCCGAGCGCCTGCACGCCCTGGAGCTGGTGGGTGCCGGCGGGCAGGTTGAGCCCGGTCTTGGGGTCGTTGATCGGCGCGGGCGTGCAGACGGTGACGCCGCCGAGGGAGTCGACGACGTCGATGAAGCCGAGGATGTTGACCTCGATGTAGCGGTTGATCTGCAGCCCGGTGGTGGCCTCGACGGCCTCCTTGGTGAGCTTGGGCCCGCCGAACTGGTACGCCGAATTGATCTTGTGTTCGCCCTTGCCCGGGATCGTCGTCCAGGTATCGCGCGGCAGGCTCACCACGGTGACCCGCTTGTGGTCCTCCGACAGGTGGATGACCATCATGGTGTCGGTGCGCTGGCCGGCCTCGCGGCCCAGCTTGAGCCGGTTCTGCTGCTGGCGGGTGAGGTCGTCGCGCTTGTCGACGCCGACCAGCAGGATGTTCTCGGCGCCGCGGGCCGCGGGCACGGTCACCCCGGCGTCGACGGTGCCGATCTGGCGCGGGGTCGCCCACACCACGCCGGTGGCGACCAGGACCCCGGTGGACAGGAACCCGGCGACGAGCACGTTGCGACGGCGCGCCTTGGCGCTCCTGACCGGCCTGCGGGGACGCGTGGGCGCGAGCTTGACGCCGCCGTAGGCGTCGCCGCCCACGAGCACACCGCCGTCCTCCTCGCCCGGGTCGCGCATCCCGTCCCCCTCTTGTCACCCGGAGGATCGGGCTTTCGATTGCCCGACTCCCCTGGTCGTACAGTAGCGTGAGCCCCGCCATGAAGCAGTTCCCCGACTCGCCGCAGGCCCCCGCGGAGACGCGTGCCTGGCCCCCTATCTCCGTCGTCATGCCGGTCCTCAACGAGGAGCGGCACCTTCGCGAGGCCGTCGACCAGGTCCTCGCCCAGAGCTACCCAGGTGAGATCGAAGTCGTGCTCGCCGTGGGTCCGTCCCAGGACCGCACCCAGGAGGTCGCCGACGCCATAGCGGCGGCCGACCCGCGGGTGACGGTCGTGCCCAATCCGACGGGCCGCACCCCCAACGCGCTCAACGCCGCCATCGCCGCCTCGCGCAACGGCATCATCGCCCGGGTCGACGGGCACGCCATGCTGCCCCCCGACTACCTGCGCGTCGCCGTCGAGACGCTGGCCGAGACCGGCGCCGACAACGTGGGCGGCGTCATGGCGGCCGAGGGCATCACGCCGTTCGAGCAGGCCGTCGCCTGCGCCATGACGTCCAAGATCGGCGTGGGCGCCGCCGCCTTCCACGTGGGTGGCACCGCGGGCCCCGCCGACACCGTCTACCTGGGCGTCTTCCGCCGCTCGGCGCTCGACCGGGTGGGCGGCTACGACGAGCACTTCCAGCGGGCGCAGGACTGGGAGATGAACCACCGCATCCGCCAGAGCGGCGGGCTGGTCTGGTTCCAGCCGCGCATGCGGGTCTCCTACCGCCCCCGCCCCAACGTCAAGGCCCTGGCCAAGCAGTACTTCCACTACGGCAGGTGGCGGCGCGTGGTCGCGCGCACCCACGAGGGCACGATCAACCTGCGCTATCTGGCGCCGCCCGCCGCGGTGCTGGCCATGCTGCTCGGGCTGGTCGTCTCGCCGTTCTTCCCCTGGGCGCTCATCGTCCCCGGCGGCTACGCCGTCGCCATCGTGGCGGGCTCGGCGGTGACGGGCAGCGGGCTGCCCCCTGGGGCGCGGCTGCGGCTGCCGATCGTGTACGCCGCCATGCACTGCTCCTGGGGCTGGGGCTTCCTCACCAGCCCGAAGAAGCTGGCCAGGCCGCCCGGGTCATGACCCGGCGAAGACCCGCTCGACGGCGGCGTCGAAGCGGGTCAGCGCGTCCGGATATTCCGCCCCGAACAGGTGGCTCCTGAGCTTGATCCTGGCCCGGGCCAGCGTGTCCTCCCCGTCGAGGAACTCCGCGAGCCCGGCCAGGTCCTCCCCGATCAGCACGCCCGCCTCGGTGCTGGGGTAGCGCTCGTGGAAGGCGCGCTCGTCCAGGCCGGCGACGTTCGTCACCGCGTACGGCTTCTCGCTGGCCAGGAAGTCGGCCACGACGCTGGAGATGTCGCTGATCAGCAGGTCGCACTGGTTGAAGCAGTCGTACAGGTGCGGCTCGGGGCCGGTGACGATCAGGTGCTCGATCCGCGGCGTCTCCCCGGTCGCCCGCGACGGGTGCCTGGCCTTCGACTTGGCCAGCTCGGCCGCCTCGATCATGGTCACGATCTTCCGGTGCGCGCGGGTGGCGCTGCGGTCGCGGTGACCGGTCAGCGGGTGCGGCTTGTAGATCACGCGTACCCGCGGCCGGTGGTCCAGCAGCGCCCGCACGATGCGCGGGCCCATGGTGATCAGCGAGGTGTGGAACAGGTCGTCGTTCCAGCCCTCCCAGGTGGGGGCGTACAGGACGGTGCGGTACGGCAGCCGCGGCCCCTCCGTCGAGATGCCTTCGAGCTGCGGCCGGCCGACCTCGTGGATGCTCTCGTCCCTGACGCCCACCCTGGCCCGGCGGTAGCGGTCGCGGCCCGCGGGACCGGCCACCCACACCTCGTCGTAGACCCGGGAGAACGGGTTGAACGACGCCTCCTTGTCGCTGTCGCCGTGGTTGAGGAACGCGCTGCGCAGGGTCGGGATGCGCAGCATGTGGACGTTGCGGCCGACGTTGGAGACGTACAGGCAGAGCTTGGCGCTGGACAGGGCGCGGAAGCTCATCAGGTCGGCCGCGGACGGGATGCACAGCATCGGCAGCGTGGTCGCGTCGAGGTGGTTGGCCATGCCGCGCTCGCGCAGCACGACGATGGCGCGCCGGCCGATGCGCTCCAGCGTGGGCAGCCACATCCTGGCCTGGTAGGCGGCCGCGGTGGCGCCGGAGAAGTAGAGGATGACCTCGGGCCGGTACTTCTCGACCTGCTCGCCCACGACCGCCAGCACCCTGGCCTTGTCGGTGAGCGGCGTGGCGCGGCGCACGTACGGGATGAGCGCGAGAGCCCCCGCGGTGCCCAGCAGGACCGCCAGACCGGCGCCGATCGCGGCGGGCACGGCGCCGACGGCCGCGCCGAGCACCGGCAGCGCGTCAAGGTAGAGGAAGCGCACGCTGCGGCTGTCGCGCAGGAACGGCGGCGGCATCTTCGGGATGCGCAGCGCCGAGACGTCGAGGTTGCGGGTGGTCACCGGCATCCGGCTGAGCGTCCCCTTGAGCCGCAGCGCCAGCGCCGTGTGCCCGGCCCGCACCACGTGGATCGCGAAGATGCCCGACGCCAGCGCCACGAACCACGGCGAGTCGACCCCCGCCATCCGCGCCACCAGCAGCAGCGCCATGGTCTCCCTGGCGGCGAAGCGCAGCGTGACCCCGAGGTGCACCCTGCCGAGCAGCTCGGGCAGCGGTCTGGCGGCGCGCGAGGCCGCGTACTCCACCGCGTAGGAGAGCGCGGCGACCGCCCCGAACACCACCGGAGCGGGCCAGAGGGCCGACCACAACAGCGTGGGGTAGCAGCCGAGCAGGGCCGCGATCACGATGAGTCTCCTCATGTGATCGCACAGTAACAACTCTCAGGTCAAACGTCTGTGACCTATCTGGGCAAGTCGGAGATCGGCGGGGTTGCGGCGAGCTGGAGGAGCAGCTCGGCGATCCTCAGGTCGAGGGGGTGGGTGACCTTGATGTTGTGCTCGCTGCCCGGCACGAGGTGGATCGGCACGTCGGGCAGGTAGCGCAGCACCACGCCGCAGTCGTCGGTGGCCGGGCGGCCGGCGAACCCGGGGTCGGCCAGCGCCCGCTCGTACGCCTCGCGGATCACCGAGAGCCGGAAGCACTGCGGCGTCTGGCTGCGCCGCAGCACCGACCTGTCCAGCACGTCGCCGATCACCTCGCCGCCGGGGCCCGGCGCGGCCACGAGGACCGTGTCGGAGCTCGGGATCGCCACGTTGACGGCCGAACGGGTCTCCAGCGCCTTGACGCACTCGGTGATGATCCGGGGCTCCAGGAGCGGGCGTACGGCGTCGTGCAGCAGCACGTTGCACTCCTCGGCGCCCAGCGCCCCCAGGGCCAGCCACGTGCTCTCGGTGCGGCTCGCGCCCCCCTCCACGACCTTGCTCACCTTGTCGTAGCCGCCCTTGTCCACGATCTCGCGGACCCGGTCGGTGTAGCCGGGCGTCATCAGCACCACGATCTCGTCGATCTCCGGCGCGTTCTGGAACACCGCCAGCGAGTGCTCGATGATCGGCTTTCCGGCGACCTCGATGAGCTGTTTGGGGGTGTCCATCCCGATCCGTTGCCCCACGCCGCCCGCGAGAAGCACCCCGACCGACCGCAACCGTGAATCCATATCGGCAGCGTAACGGTCCTGTTCCGTGATTCCGCCTTGACCTGTCGCTACGCTGTGCCTACGCACCCCCAAGCCACGCGGCTCCCGCGCGACCGGGAGGAGACCTGCGCTTTGCCCGACTCATTGACCCGCGAGACCACGGCCACCTCGGTCGTCGTGCTCGCCACGACCCCGGCATGCAAGCTCTCCAGCTCCGACGGCACCTTGCTCGACCGCGTCACCGACCAGCTCGCCACGCTGCCCGTGCGCGAGATCCAGGTGGTGACGCCGGGTGGCGGCCTCGGAGCCGACCTCAGAGGCGTCGCCCGGATCGCCAGGATCTCCACGGGCGCGGTGGCCGTGCTCCCCGCGGACCTGGTGGCCCACACCGAGGCGCTGGCGCTGCTGCTCGACCATCCCGCGCGCGGCAGCGGGGCCCTGGTCTCCTACGAGGCCGCCGCGACGCCCATGCGACCGCCCGTCCGCGTCGAAGGCGGCAAGATCGTCGCCGCGGGCAGCTCGTTCCACGTGGTCCCCGAGGCCAACGCCACGTTCAGGGGCGTGCTGAAGGCGGGCGAGGCCGACCTGGGCGCGCTGGCGGACATCGCCGAAGAGCTGGCCGAGCTGGCCGACACCGGCAAGCTGGGCCCGGTCACCCCCGTGGAGGCCGTCGACCTGCTGCTGGTCGGGCTGGTCAGATCGGGCGTGCCGGTGCGGGCGGCCGGGATCGGGCCGCTGCACGCCGACCGGGTGACCGGCCAGATCGCCGCCGACACCGCCGTCGCCCGGCTGGCCGAGGTCGACGAGGCCAAGGTCAGGCTCGACCTGTCCATCAAGGCGGACGACGGCTTCTTCGCCACCTTCTTCGTCTCCACCTGGACGCGCCACCTGCTCAAGCCGGCGGTCCGGCTCAAGCTGGCCCCCAACACCGTCACCGGCGCCTCGATCGGGCTGGCCGCGCTGGCGGCCCTCTGGTTCTCGGAGGGCAGCCAGGGCGGGCGGCTGGCGGGGGCGCTGCTGTTCTACCTGTCGTTCGTGCTCGACTGCCTCGACGGGCAGCTGGCCCGCTACACGCGCACGTTCTCGCCGCTGGGGGCGTGGGCCGACGGCATGGCCGACCGGCTGAAGGAGTACGCCGTCTACGTCGGCCTGGCCCTGGGCTTCGCCGGCGCAGGCATCTGGCAGCTCGCCGTGGCCGCCATGATCCTCCAGGTCGTACGGCACGCCATCGACCAGAGCTACGCCGGGGCCCGCACCGACGCCGCCCGCGTCGGCGCGCAGTGGGGGCGTCCCGCGCGCTCCCTCCTGGAGTCGGCCGACGGCAGCCGGACCCGTGGCGTGCTCGGGCTCGCCCAGCGCCTGGAGGGCGACGCGATCGCCCGCTGGATCAAGAAGAGCGTCGTGCTGCCCATCGGCGAGCGCACCGCGCTGATCGCCGTCACCGCCGCGGTCTGGAACGCCAGGGTGACGTTCCTGTCCCTGCTCTGCTGGGGCGGCGTGGCGGCCCTCTATCAGCTCGCCGGACGGATCGCGAGGTCGGCACGGTGATTTCGGTCCACATGACTCCCGTCCCCAGCAGCACGGTCGTGGCCTACCGCGACGACGGCCCGCTCTCGCGCGCCATGGGCATGCTCGTGGCCGGGCAGCTCCCGCCCCTGCCGCCGGTGATCGCGGGCACGTTCGTCACGGGCGTGCTGCTGCTGCTCGGCGTGGCGGGCACGGACGGGCTCGCGATCTTCGCGCCCGCCGTGACGCTGCTGCTGGCCGGGCCGGGCAGCACGCACGCGCACGACGGCAGGTTCGACTGGCTCGTCCCGCCGATCCTGCGGCTCATCGAGTACACCTTCGTCGCGGCGTGCGGGTTCGCCCACGAGGTCCACCCCGTGGTGATCTTCCTGCTGCTCGGCGCGCTGGCGTTCCACCACTATGATCTTGTTTACCGGCTGCGGCAGCGCGTGTACGCGCCGGCGTGGCTGTCCACGGCCGGCCTCGGCTGGGACGGCCGGATGATGGTGGTCTCCCTGGTCGCCCTCACGGGCTGGCTGACCGGCGGTTATCTGCTGCTCGCGCTCTACCTGTGGGCGTTCTTCGGCTGGGAGAGCCTCACGTGCTGGCTCGCCGCGCCCCGCTCCGGGGTGGAAGCACCCGATATGGGAACGCAAGACTAACGCCGGATTACCCGCTCAGGGCCCAAAGACGAATACTCTTTGGGCTCACGAAGACATGCTCGACTGAGGAGTGCACGTTGCTGGGAATGGTTCTGGCCGCTGGAGCCGGACGACGTCTGCGGCCGTACACCGACACGTTGCCGAAGGCGCTCGTGCCGGTCGACGGCGAAACCACGATCATGGACATCTCCCTGCGCAACCTCGCCGAGGTGGACCTGCGGGAGGTCGTGGTCGTCGTCGGTTACGCGGCGCAGGCCGTCCACGACCGCAAGGAGGCCCTGGAGCAGCGGCACGGCGTCAAGCTGACCCTGGTCCACAACGACAAGGCCGAGGAGTGGAACAACGCCTACTCCCTGTGGTGCGCCCGCGACTACTTCTCCCAGGGCGTGCTGCTGGTCAACGGCGACACCGTGCACCCGGTATCGGTCGAGAAGACGCTGCTGTCCGCTCCCGAGACGAGCGACATCCTGCTGGCCGTCGACGACGTCAAGAAGCTCGCCGACGAGGAGATGAAGGTCACGCTCTCGCCGGAGGGCTCGCTGCGGCGCATCACCAAGCTGATGGACCCGGCCGAGGCGTACGGCGAGTACATCGGCGCCACCCTCATCCGGCCCGGCGCGGCCGACCGGCTGGCCGACGCGCTCAAGACGACCTTCGAGCGTGACCCCCAGCTCTACTACGAGGACGGTTACCAGGAGATGGTCGAGCGCGGCGAGGCCATCCACGCCGCGCCCATCGGCGAGGTCGACTGGGTCGAGGTGGACAACCACGACGACCTGGCGAAGGCTCGCACCATAGCCGTCCGCTACTGAGGGGGCGCGCATGCCGCTTCTAGCGAGGATGCTCCCGGCGCCGCTGACCATGCAGGTGAGGCGGGGCGCGGTGGCCGAGCTCGGCGCCCTGCTGGCCGACAGCCGGGTGGCCACCTCCGGCAGGGTCGCGGTGGCCGTCGGCCGCGGGCAGGGTGACCACATCGAGAGCTTGATCACACCTCAGCTCGACGAGGCCGAGGTGTTCAGGGTGGCCGACGGCTCGGTCGACGCGGCCGTCTCGCTCGGCGCCGACCTGCGCAAAGGCGCGTACGAGGTGGTGGTGGGCGTCGGCGGCGGCAAGACCATCGACGCCACCAAGTACGCCGCCTCGCTCGCCGGCATCCCGATGGTGGCGGTGGCCACCAACCTGTCCCACGACGGCATCTGCTCGCCCACGGCCTCCCTGGTCTACGAGGGCGGCAAGGGCACGTTCGGGGTGCCGATGCCGCTGGCCATCCTGGTCGACCTCGACTTCGTGCACAACGCGCCCGAGTCGCTGGTCAGGGCGGGCGTGGGCGACGTGGTGAGCAACCTGTCGGCCATCGAGGACTGGCAGCTCGGCAACGTCGAGCGCGGCGAGCCCATCGACGGGCTGGCCTGCTCGATGGCCCGCACGGCCGCCGAGGCGCTCATCGGCCGCGGCGACTCCGTCGAGTCCGACGCGTTCCTGACCGTGCTGGCCGAGTCCCTCATCCTGTCCGGCATGTCCATGGTGATCGCGGGGTCGTCCCGGCCCGCGAGCGGTGGAGATCATGAGATCCTTCATGCCGTGGATCAGCTCTTCCCCGGCACCTCCAACCACGGCGAGCTCGCCGGGATCGGTGCCGCCTTCTGCTTCTTCCTGAGGGAGGACGAGGCCCGGGTCACGCAGGTGGTCGACTGCCTGCGCCGGCACAAGCTGCCCGTCGTGCCCGCCGACATCGGGCTGACCGGCCAGCAGTTCGCCGAGGCCGTCGCGCTGGCGCCGGCCACCCGCCCCGGCCGCTACACGATCCTGGAGCACCTGCGCATGCAGGACTCCGAGATCCACGATCGGGTGGGGGACTATGTCCGGGCCTTCGGTAGCTGAGATCCGGCGGGTCGCCCAGCCCGCCGGCCACCTCGAGCGCAGAAACGGCGAGCACTGGGCCGGCGTGCTCTACATGCGCCGGCTGTCCATCTACGTCACCTGGATGTTCACCAAGACGTCCGTCACGCCCAACCAGCTCACCTGGGTGATGACGGTGGCCGGGGTGCTGGCCGGGGTCGTGCTCGCCCTGCCGGGCCTGCTGGCCGCCGTGGCCGCGGCCCTGCTGGTGCAGGTCTACCTGCTGCTCGACTGCTCCGACGGCGAGCTGGCCCGCTGGACGGGGAAGACCTCGCCGGTCGGGGTCTACCTCGACCGGGTCGGGGCCTACTTCTGCGAGGCCGCGGTGCTGGCCGGGCTGGGCTGGCGCGCGTCGGCCGTCCTGCCCGACTGGTACACCGTGCTGGGCTTCGCCGCCGCGCTCGGCGCGATCCTCATCAAGGCCGAGACGGACCTCGTGGAGGTGGCGCGGGCCAAGGGCGGCCTGGCGGCCGCCACGGAGGCGGCCGCCGTGCAGTTCCGCTCCGGGCTCCTGGGCCTGGGCCGTCGGGTGCTGTCGGCGACGAAGTTCCACCGGATCGTCCAGCCGATCGAGCTGTCGTTGCTGGCGCTTGCGGCCGCCGTCGTCGACGTGATCCTCGGTGACCTCACGGCCTCGCGGGTCCTGATCGTGGCCTGCTTCGTAGCGGCATGCCTACAGGTTGTCCTGCATTTGGTAAGCATCATCGCCTCGAAGCGACTGGCGTGATCTGATGTCGGAACCGGAGGAGCTCCCCGTCCGTCGTATAGATCGGACGTCCGCCGTTCGGTGGGGGTTCATCCTCGGTTCCGATACGCTTAGCCCCAGCCTTTCCAAAACATGCAGACCAGCAGACTCGGTGATCATGAAAGAATGCTCCGCCCGTGTTCTCAACGCGTCAGGACAGTGATTCGTTGAAGATCTCGTGCGTCATCCTCACCATGGGTAACCGGGTCGCGGAGCTGAATCGGGCGGTCGAGTCCGCGCTCAACCAGGTCGACGGCGACGTCGAGGTGGTGATCGTCGGCAACGGCGCAGATGTGCCCGAATTGTCGGCGACGCCACCCGAAGGGTCGTCCGCGGTCGTGAAAGCGATCCGGCTCGACCAGAACACGGGCATCCCCGCAGGCCGTAACCGCGGCGTGGAGGAGTGCTCGGGAGACGTCGTGCTGTTCCTCGACGACGACGGCTGGTATGCCAACCAGAAGGTCGTCGCGCACGTACGCGACCGCTTCGCCACCGAGCCGGACCTCGCGGTGATCTCCTTCCGCGTGATGGACCCCGACGGCGGCATCGGCCAGCGGCGCCACGTGCCCCGGCTGCGCGCCGGCGACCCGCAGCGCTCCTCGCCCGTCACGACGTTCCTCGGCGGCGCCTCGGCCATCAGGCGCTCGGCCTTCCTCCAGGTGGGCGGGCTGCCCGAGCGGTTCTTCTACGCCCACGAGGAGACCGACCTGGCCTGGCGGCTCCTGGGCGAGGGCTACCGGATCGAGTACGACGCCGAGACGGTGATGTACCACCCGCAGGTCCCGCCGACCCGGCACGTCGAGTTCTACCGGCTCAACGCGCGCAACCGGGTCTGGCTGGCGCGGCGCAACCTGCCGTGGCCGCTGGCGTTCCTCTACCTCACCAACTGGGTCGTGCTCACCCTCGTGCGCGAGCGCGGGGCCGGGCCGGCGCTCAAGGCGTGGTTCCGCGGGTTCTTCGAGGGCCTGCGCACCCCGGCGGGCGAGCGGCGGCCCATGGCGTGGCGTACGGCGTGGCGCATGGTCAAGCTGGGCCGGCCGCCGATCGTCTGAGCGCGGTGGGCCGCCGGGGCGTCAGACCTCGACGGCCTCGCCGAAGGACATCGCGGCCCGCGAGATCGTGCTGGTGAACATCGCCCGCCTGGGCAGCCCCAGCTCGCTCAGCTCCTTGGCGATGGGATGGTTGCCCAGGCGGATCAGCGCCCCGCCGGCGCGGATCCGCGCGCCGCGGGCACGGACGGACCAGGGCACGCGCCGCGTGATCCCGTCCCGGTGCGTGTACGCGTCGAGCGGCGCCATCACCGTCGCGCCCGGCGCGGGCACGCCCGGCTTGATCAGGAGGTCCAGCACGAGCCGGCCGTCCCTGCGCAGGACACACCGTTTGTACGGCGTGCCGAGCCGCAGCTCGATGTCCGCCAGCTCCTTCGGGAACCCCCACAGCGTGCGCCCGGCCTCCAGCGTGAACGGCTGGTCCACGGGCAGCCAGTGGACGAACACCCCGGCCCGGCGCAGGTCCCACAGCCCGCCGGCCCCGGACACGCCCGGGGGACGCACCAGGAACGCCATGCCGAACTCGTGGTACGGGTCCAGATCGCCGTCGCGGTAGTCCACGAACAGCAGCACGCAGACGGCCTTGCCGGGCAGGATCTCGGCCACGTCGAGTCCGGAGTACGCGATCACCGCCCTGGCGGCGTCGGCGCGCACCGCGTAGAAGGCGCTGCACACCTCCGCGTCCCGCACCCGCACCGGCATGGCCACCGTCCGGCCCTGGATCAGATGCGTTGCCATGCTCCCAGTACATCAACCCCTTGGCCGCCTCGCCATTCCCACCCCGGATGTCCTTCCGCGGTGGCCCCACCCGCCGCCTCCCCCCGGCGTGTCGCCGCCCGAGCTCCCGGAGGGGCGGGGGTCAGACGGCCAGGGCGTGGGCGGGCAGGCCGGCCCAGGACTCGGCGCGGTTGACGAAGGCCGCCGCGTGGTCCGGCCAGTGGTGCTGCAGCCGCGCCTCCGCGTGCCCCAGGGCGCCCAGCCGGGCCCGCCGTACCGGGTCCTCCTTCAGGTCCAGTACGGCGTTCAGCACGGCGTCCACGTCCAGCGGCACCACGAGCCCGCACCCGGTCCGCTCGACCAGCGCCGAGCCCTGGGGGGTCGTGATGACGGGCAGCCCGCGCCCCATGTAGTCCATGATCTTCGTCGGGGCCGTCCGCACCGTGTCGTCCGCCAGCGAAAGACCGGCCAGCGCGCCCTCGGCCATGCGCAGCGCGTGCCGGTTGGGCACGTACCCGAACCAGTCGAGCAGCCCGACCCGCTGCGCGTCGCGCAGCAGCGGGCGGACGTCCCGGGCCGCCGCGCCGATGAGGTCGAGCCTGACGCCGTACGGGACCAGCCGTTCGGCCAGCCCGATCAGCTCCGACACGCCGCGCTCGGCCGACAGGCGGCCGATGTGCACGACCCTGGTGTCGCCGGGAGGAGGCGGGCTGGGCGACACCAGGGTCGCCTCGGGGACCACCGCGGGCGTGATCAGGCGGTGGCGCCTCTCCGCGCGGGCCAGCCGCCTGGGGGAGACTTCTTCGCGTATGTCCCAGACGACCGGAGGACGCCTGTAGGGCAGCGCGTTCAGCAGCCGGTGCTCGTGCACGATCAACAGGTCCGCGCCCTTCACGCCCCGTCTCAGCGCCGCGCGCGCCCTGCCGTACGAGGCGTGCCGCGCCACGTCGATCGCGGTGAGCCCCATGGCGGGGGTCACGTTGAAGTACGTGAACGGTGCGACGTAGGTGACCTCGTGGCCCGCGTCGAGCAGCGCCCTGATCTGCCGGTGCATGATCCGGGCGTCCTCGGGATGATGGACGGTCGTGGCGACACATGCGCGCATGTGTCGATGCTCCGCGCTTACCAGGTCAAAGGCGTAAATGTGGGTAGAACTGTCGCTTAACTTCGTGCGGGGCGGCGATAGAGCCAGGTCAGGCGGGGTTCGAGCACCCACTTGAAGACCGTGCGGGTCTCCGGCAGGCACAGGACGATCGCCAGCGCGAAGGCGCTGGAGGCGATCGCGAGCACGCCGAGCGGCCCGAACAGCCACGGGAACTCCAGCCAGCCCATCTCCTTGGCGACCAGCACGGGGATGCCGTGCAGCAGGTAGCAGTAGAGCGTGCGGGTGCCGAGGTCGGAGTACCACGTCTCACCCCGGGGCACCAGCGCCAGGACGGCGAAGCACATGGCCAGCGCGCACACCAGCAGCCCGGCCCGCAGGCCGAGGCCCATGTACCACGACAGGTGGAGGTCCTGGAAGCTGGCCTTGAAGTAGAACGGGGAGAGCTTCGCCCGCGGCGCGAGGAGGATCGCCACCCCCGCCGCACCGAGGATCGTGAGGACCCCCAGGATCTTGATCCACCGCCGGTTGAGCATCTCGAAGTGCTCCGGCTGCATCACGAGGCCGATCACGAAGAACGGCATGAGACCGAAGAAGCGGTCCATGCTGAAGTCGCCCTCGATCTGCGAGAACCCGGAGAGCAGGTAGACGACGATCGCCACCGGCACCGGATATTTCATCCGCTTCCACACCGGCGTGGACAGCCGCCAGAACAGCAGCGCCAGCAGGTACCAGTTGAGCCACGCCGGGTCGATGATCGTCAGGCTCCACTTCTGGCCCACCGAGACGCGGAGCAGGGCGTAGCCGACCTCGACGATCACGTACGGGACCAGGAACGTGTCGACCAGTTTGTTGGTCTTGGCGTTCGAGTTCCAGAAATTTCTGGACAAATAGCCACTGATCAGCACGAACAGCGGCATGTGGAACGTGTAGATGAAGATGTACAGGGCCCTGGAGGAGTCGGCCGACAGCGTCGGCACCAGCGAGTGGCCTACGACCACGAGCGCGATCAGCACGAACTTGACGTTGTCGAGGTACGGGTCGCGCTTGCGCCTGGCCGGCTGGGCCTCCTGCTTCGGCTCCGGCTGCGGCTGGGCCGTGTCGTCCGCCACGGCTTTCGGCCGCTGCCGGGGACGCCGCTCCTGCGCCGCCTGCGAAGGCTCCTTCGCCGCGGCCTGCCCCTTCGCCGGCTTCTTGGCCGGAGCCTTCGCCGGTTCGCCCTTGGCCGGGGCCTTCGCGGGCGTCTTCGCCGGGGGCTCGTCGTCCTTGATGGCGGGCTGCGGCTCGGTCAGCTCTCCCGGCGCCATCCAGTGCGGATCGGCCTCCTCGCTCCAGAACGCCTCCTCCGGCAGCGGCCAGCGGGCTCCCGTCTGGGCGGGGCCGCCGGTCTCCTCCTCGGGGCTCCGCGGAGTCGTGACCGGTAGGGAGAATCTGGTGTCAGACACAGGGGAGTCGCTCAGCTTCGCTCGGGGCCGGGGAACACGACGGCAGCACGACCAACGGATGGCCTCTCGGCCCCGGGTCGCGCTGCGTCGCCGACCCGCAACAGACTATCCCGCCCACGCGCCTCCTGTCCCTCGCGCGAGGCGAGAACGCCCGATTCCACAGGGAACTTGGAGGCTCGTCAGGTGCAGACGCTCTTCTGCTCGGAGGCGGTGATCGTGCTGTTGTTGACGCTGTCGGGCAGCTTGGTCACCTTCACCGAGTCGAAGTCCTCGCCCACCACCAGCTGGATCACCGGAGTGCCCTTCGGCGGGGTGCTCGCCGGGGGCGTCGCCGGCGTGTACGGCTGCGGGTTGGTGGCCGCGACCTTGCCCGACACCGGGGCGGGCTTGGGCACGACGGCCCCGGCCAGCGTGCCGGCGTGGTCGGGTGCCGACTCGATGGCCTTGGCGTAGTGGACCTCGGTCTTCGGCAGGCTCTTGCCGTCGGCGGCCTCGAAGTTGCCGACGCCGACGACGTTGAAGCCCTCCTTGGCGAGCTGGTCGGCGACCTCGCGGGCCTTGCCGAAGGTCTTGGTGCCGTTGAGCACCTGGACCTTCACCTGCTCGGGCTTGAGCGTGACCTTGGGCTTGGCGCCGGTGGCGGTGCCGGTGCCGGCGCTCGCGGACGGGGCCGGCGTGGCGGGCTCGGTGTCGGTCTTGATCGAGGTGAACAGCTCGTTGGCGTCGGGCTGCTTCCAGACCACGCGGTTCTTGTCCTCGGGGTCGGGGAGCCACGGGATCGTCGTCAGCTTGACGCCGCCGGCCGTCAGCTGTTTGGCGCTCATCGCGATGTCGATGAGCTGCTCGGTGTCGTTGGCCAGTTCAGGGTCCATGGTGACCGACCCGGCCGCGGCCGCGATGAAGTCCCTGAGCTTGCCGACGTCGGTGAGCAGCTCGCTGCTGGTGGCCTTGGCGATGACCTTGCTCAGGAAGATCTGCTGCCGCTTGATGCGCCCGATGTCGCTGCCGTCGCCGTAGTGGCGCAGGCGTACGTAGCCCAGGGCCTTCTCGCCGTTGAGCAGGCTCTTACCCGGTGGCAGGACCAGTTTGGAGCTCTTGTCGTTGACGCCGGACTTCAGGCAGATCTCGATGCCGCCGAGCGCGTCCACGATGTTCTTGAAGCCGCTGAAGTCGACCTCGGCGAAGTGGTTGACGCGGATGCCGGTGAGGGTCTCGATCGTGGAGATCGTGCAGGCGATGCCGCCGGAGCTGTACGCCGAGTTGATCATGCCTCGGTACGAGGGCATCTCCTGCTTGGTGGTCTCGTTCTTGCACTTGGGGATCTGGACCATCGAGTCACGCGGGAAACTGATCAGCCGCGCTTTGTCCCGGTTGGGCGAGATGTGCATGAGGATGATCGTGTCGGTGCGCTTGCCGCCCGCGTCGGCCGTCCTGGCGAGCTTCTGGCCGTACTGCGCGTTGCCCTTGCCCGCGCGGGTGTCGGAGCCGACGAGCAGGACGTTGAGGGCGCCGGTGTCCACGGGGCGGGGGTTGATGATGTCGCCGTTGACGCTCTTCTTCTTGATGTTGCTGAAGGCGTCGCGGTAGACCGTGTAGCCCGTCAGCGCGCCGGCCACCATGAGCGAGGTGACACCGATGCTGACCCAGGCCAGGATGCGCATCTTGTTCTGGCCGCCGCCGCTGCCGCCGCGGTGGCCGCGCGGCGGCCGGTCGTCGGGCGGGGGCGGCGGGGGAGCCGCGGCCGCCGCTCTGCGCGCCATCCTGCTGCCCGGCTGCGTGGGGGCAGCCCGGTAGTCCTGCCCGGAGGTGACTACGGGCACGCTCCTGTAGTCAGTCATACGTCCCCTAGCCTCACTTCTCGCGCCTGACGCGCTGGCTTCGTCGCCTCGCGCCACGAGACGAGGTCACGTACGGCGTGCCAGGTGCCATGACCGCGGGGAACGACCGTGACCCGGGCGTGATGTTTCCGCGGCAAAGCATACTCAGAGCTGGACATTACGTGGAATATCATCGCCAAACTCTTTCTTGCTTTCGCACTGTCTTCGCACGTCAGGCCTGATGCTCAGGGCCGCCGCCAAACAGGCCAGGGGCACGGCCGGCAACACGTATCGGTAGTCGAACTCCGCCGCCGCGGCCGGCGTGACCAGCAGCACCACGGCCGCCGACCAGGGCACCAGCCAGGGCGCGGGGCGCCCGCGCCCGCTCCGGCGGATGACGGCCGCCACCGGGGGCACCAGCAGCACCCCCAGGAGCACCGGGCCGGGCAGTCGCACCAGGCTCTGGTAGGTCCTCAGCCAGCCGGCGTAGGGCTCGACGATCTCCGTGCCGATCGCGCCCCGCTCGTAGAGCTTGGCATAGTCGGCGCCGACCTGCGCGGGATAGCGGCCAGGTGGCCCCGGCTCCGTCACCGGGAACTGGTAGTAGCCGTAGATCTCCGGATCGGGGTAGACCGGGCGGCCCCACGTGAACGTGCGGCCCAGCTCGGTCAGCACCGAGGCGGCGTAGTCGAGCGGCTGACTGGTGATCGCCAGCCTCGCGAACCGGCCCGCCAGGTCGTCGGTCTCCTTCGTGAACGTGATCCCGGGCAGCAGCACGAGCGGGGAGTCCTTCGCCCAGATGTACTCCTGCGACGGCGGCCGCCGCTCCGGGGGGCGCGGGTCGCACAGGACCCGCAGGTCCGGTGGCGGGTCCATCCTGGCGCAGTCGGCGAACGACATCGTGCGGGCGTACAGGAAGACGCCGTTCGCGCCCACGAGCCCGACCCGCTGGTAGGTGGCGTAGAACCAGGCGCCGTACGCGAGGACCGGCACGAGGGCGGTGGCCAGCAGCAGCCCGGCCGGGCGCAGGCGCCCGCGCAGCACGTACCAGGCGGCCAGCAGCACGATGAGGGGCTGGCCGACGGTCCTGGTGAGGGTGGCGGCGGCCAGCAGCAGGCCGATGGCGACGACCCTGCCCGCCGCCGGGCCCCGCCGCTCCGACGCGCACAGCGCCACCGCCGCCACGACCAGGAACATGAAGAGCGTGTCCGAGACGAGCAGGTGCTCCAGCTCGATCTGGTACGCGTCGAGCAGCACCGGCACCGTGGCCAGCGTCGCCACCCACCTCGGCGCCCTCCGCGCGACCCGGTAGATCAGCACGCCGGTGGCCAGGCCGAGCAGGTGCTGCGCGGCCGTGACCATCCCGAAGGCGTGGAACGGCTCCAGCAGCTTCAGGAACATCGAGTAGCCCGCCGGGCGGACCAGGTCGGGGCGGGGCCTGAAGACGGTGACGACGTAGGTGTAGGAGTCGGGGAACCACAGGGCCGGCCGGTAGCCCAGCATCGCCAGGGCGCGCAGGGCCGTACCGAGGGCGAGGACCGCCAGGAACCACCCGTGCCGCCTCCACCGAGACGGATCCCCGACCCGCGCCAGGCTGCGGCGAGCGGGCCGGTCGGCGCGAGTCTCCGCCATCACCCGCACGCCCTCCCGCTGTCTTTCCGGCATGTCCCGTAGTGCCCACGTACGCTACCCGCCATTCAGCGAACCCCGTGCCAACCGGCCGATAAGGGGTACGCACGCCGGGTCTCCCCGGTTGAGATGAAGATCGCCCGCCGTGTGGCGGAACCCACCGGGACCTCCAGGTTGGATACGCTCGCTCACCGATGGGACTCGACCGATCCGGGCGGATGCTCGCCGTGCTCTCGGTGGCGCCCGCGCTCGCCGTGGCGGGCTGGCTGGTGGCGGGGCTGCCGCTGCTGCTGCTCGGCCACTACGCGCCGCTGCCGGCGGCGCTGGCAGGGCTGCCCGCCGCCGCCCTCTTCTGCTGGGCCGGCACCCGCCGGCTGGGCAAGGTGGTCGAGGCCACGTCCCGGCAGGTCATCGGCGTCGTGGCGGTGGCCGTGGCGTCCGGCGTGTTCAACACGCTCATGCACACCGAGCAGATCGTCGTCAGGCGCGACCCGGCCACGTACGCGCAGTACGCGGCCTGGATCGCGGGCCACGGCTCGCTGCCCGTCCCCACGCAGGCCTGGGCGTTCGGCGGCCCGGACGCGTCGCTGATCTTCAAGAGCGTCGGGTTCTACGCGTTCGACGGGGCGGTGGTGCCGCAGTTCATGCCGGGGCCGCCGATCCTGTTCGCGGTCGGTGACTGGCTGGGGATCCCCTTCGCGATCCCGGCGGTGCTGGGCGGGCTGGCCGTGCTCACGGTGGCCGGGGTGGTGGCGCGGCTGGCGGGGGCGCGGTGGGCGGTGCTGGGCGCGGCGGTGTTCGCGGTGAGCCTGCCGATCCTCTACACCTCGCGCAGCACGTTCAGCGAGATCCCGTCGCTGATCCTGCTGTTCGGCGGGTTGGCGCTGGCGCACGACGCGCTCGCCCGGCCGGGCCGGGCCCGCGGGCTGCTGGCCGGGCTGGCGTTCGGGCTGGCCGTGCTGGTCCGGGTCGACGGGCTGCGCGACGTGCTGCCGGTGCTGGCGTTCGCGGGGCTGCTGATCGCGATGCGCCGCTTCACCAGGCCGCAGGGGGCGCTGGGCGTGCCGCTGCTGGCCGGGCTGGTGGCGGGCGCCGGGGCCGGGATGCTCGCGGCGTACCTGCTCTCCCGGCCCTACCTGGATTATCTGTCGGGTTCGGTCAAGCCGCTGCTGGCCATCTGCGCCGGCGTCCTCGTGCTCACCGCGGTGGGCACGGCCGCCGCCCCGCTGCTGGCCAGGATCCGGCCGCCGGCGTGGGTCCCCGCGGCCGGGGCCGGGCTGGTCGTGCTGGTCATGGCCGGCCTGTACGCGCGCCCGTGGTTCCAGACCGTGACCCGCGAGCCCGTGACGGAGGAGGACCGGCGCACGGCCCTGATGATCGCCCAGACCCAGCAGGCCAACGGCCTGCCCGTGGACGGCACCCGCCTCTACTTCGAGAACTCCCTGCACTGGGTGACCTGGTACGTCGGCATCCCCGTGGTGGTGCTGGCCACGGTCGCGGCGGCGGTGCTGGTGCGCCGGCTGCTGCGGGACGGCGGGCCGTTCGAGTGGCTGCTGCCGCTGGCGGTGATCGGCTGGACCACCGTCACCACGCTCCTGCGCCCTGAGATCACCCCCGACCACCCTTGGGCCGCCCGCCGCCTGGTCCCCATCGTGATCCCGGGCCTGATCCTGCTCGCCACGTACGGCCTGGCATGGCTGCGCGACCTGCTGCGGGCGCACCCGCCGTCCTGGCCGCGCGGGCCCCGGGCGGGGCGCTGGGGGATGGCGCTCGCCGTCCTGCTTGTCCTCGCGCCGCCGGCCGTCACCTCCATCGGGACGGCGTTCACGCCGGTCGAGCGGGGCGAGGCGGCGGCGGTGGCGGCGATGTGCGCGAAGTTCCCGCCCAACTCGTCGGTGCTGATCGTGGA
Organism: Nonomuraea angiospora; assembly: GCF_014873145.1. NCBI lineage: Bacteria > Bacillati > Actinomycetota > Actinomycetes > Streptosporangiales > Streptosporangiaceae > Nonomuraea > Nonomuraea angiospora. The sequence continues at coordinate 9,154,601 of NZ_JADBEK010000001.1, forward strand.
GCGGGTGACCGGCGATCGGTTCACCCAGCTCGTACGCGGCATGTGCGACCGCCCGGCGGCGATCGTGGCCCGCGTGGGCACGTCGGACACCGCTCCCGAGGCGCAGGTGCGCCGGCTGATCGAGCGGGTGCGCGCCGCGGGCCGCGTCCCCGTCGTGCTGGCCGCCGACAGCGTCCAGGTGGCACCGTACGGACTTCCGGTTCAGGTCATGGCGCTGGTCTCCCGCCAGGACGAACGCTCTCTCGTCGACGCCCCGAACGGCACTTGGGGCCTGCAGATTCCCGCCTGGATGGCCCTTCCAGAAGCGAACGGGTGATCTTGGAAGTGGGAGCTCCCGGTGGGCGCGCGTGGACTCGGCTTTGAGTTGGGCAGAGTACCCTCAAGGCCCGTGAGCACGCTAGAGACCCCGAAGAGTGGACCTGCCGTGGAAGAAGCGCCGTACGTCACCATCGTTCTTCCCTGCTACAACGAGCAGGATCACGTCATCGATGAAGTCGAGCGCATCACGAGGGCCATGGACTCGAGCGGCTACACCTACGAGCTCGTGGCCGTGGACGACTGCTCGACCGACGAGACGCTGGCCAGGCTGAAGCAGGCCGCCCCCGACTACCCCCACCTGCGCATCCGCGCCTTCCACCGCAACGGCGGCGCGGGCACGGTGCGGCGCATCGGCACGCAGGAGGCCAGGGGCGAGATCGTCGTCTGGACCGACGCCGACATGACCTACCCCAACGAGCGCATCCCCGAGCTGGTGCAGGTCCTGGAGAAGGATCCGATGATCGACCAGGTGGTCGGCGCGCGCACCAGCGAGGAGGGCTCCCACAAGCTGCTGCGGGTCCCCGCCAAGTGGGTGATCCGCAAGGTGGCGGAGAAGCTGGCCGGGCAGAAGATCCCCGACCTCAACTCGGGCCTGCGGGCCTTCCGCAGGACGGTGGCAAAGCCCTACCTGCGGCTGCTCCCGCCCGGGTTCTCGTGTGTGACGACGATCACGCTGTCGTTCCTGTCCAACCAGCACGACATCTACTACCTGCCGATCGACTACGCCAAGCGGGCCGGGAAGTCGAAGTTCAGCTTCGTGTCCGACGCCTACCGCTACATCCTGCAGGTGCTGCGGATGATCATGTACTTCAACCCCCTCAAGGTGCTCATGCCGCCCGCGTTGTGGCTGGTGGGCATCGGGTTCGTGAAGGGCGTGTGGGACATGATCCTGCACCCGTTCTACTTCCCGGCCAACACCGTGATGATCTTCCTGTCCGGGCTGCTGATCGGGTCCGTGGCGCTGCTCGCCGACCTGATCGTGCGCTCGCGGGGGGAGTAGCGCGTGCGGATCGCGATCGTCGGCCCCACCTATCCGTACAAGGGGGGCGGGGCCCAGCACACCACCGAGCTGGCGCACCGCCTCGCGGCCCAGGGTCACGACGTGGTGATCGAGTCGTGGCGGGCGCAGTATCCGTCGTTCCTCTACCCGGGGCAGCAGACGATCTCCGCGCCGGAGGGCACGCCTTTCCCGAAGACCCTGCGCGAGCTCGACTGGCGGCGTCCCGACGGGTGGGTGGCCGCCGGGAGGCGGCTGAGGTCGGCGGACCTGGTGGTGCTGGCCGTGCTGAGTCCGGTGCAGGTCCCCGCCTATTTGGGGATTTTGTACGGGATAAGGCGAAAAGTCAGGACTATTGCCCTCTGCCACAACGTGCTGCCCCACGAGCGCAAGCCGTACGACGAGCCGCTCATGAAGGCGCTGCTCAAGCGGGTCGACGGGGTGCTGACTCACTCCGAGCAGCAGGCCGGGCTGGCCAGGGGCCTGACGGGCAGTCCGGTCAGCGTGGCGGCGCTGCCGCCGCACCTGCCCTCCACCAACGCCGAGAAATCCACCCAGGTCCATCGCCGGCTGCTGTTCTTCGGCATCGTGCGGCCGTACAAGGGGCTGGATCTGCTGCTCAGGGCGCTGCCCGACGGGATCTCGCTGACGGTCGCGGGGGAGTTCTGGGGCGGGCTGGAGGAGACGCGGGCGCTGGTCGCCGAGCTGGGCCTCGGTGACCGGGTCGAGCTGCGGCCCGGCTACGTGGCCGCCGAGGACGTGCCGGGGCTGTTCGCCCGGGCGGACGCGCTCGTGCTCCCCTACCGGAACGCGACCGCCAGCCAGAACGTCTGGCTCGGCCACGAGCACGGCGTGCCGGTGATCGCCACCCGCGTCGGCGCGCTCGCCGACCACGTCACCGACGGCGTGGACGGGCTGCTGGTCGAGCCGGGCGACGCCGGGGCGCTGCGCGCGGCGATCGAGCGCTTCTACGCCTCGGGCGAGCCCGAGAGGTTGCGGTCGGGCGTCAAGGCCGTCGACCCCGAGCCGTTCTGGTCGGCGTACGCGGGGGCGCTGCTGGCCGCCTGACGGCCGAGCACGAACGAGATGCCCGCGGCCGCCGCGTCCGCCAGCGTGAACGCCACCCGCGACACGATCGCCACCGCGAGCGCCGCCGGGGTGCCGATGAGCGGCGCGAGCACCAGCACCAGCGCGCCCTCCCTGACCCCGACCCCCGCGGGCACGACGATGGTGAGGATCCCGGTGGCCCACGCGAACGCGTATGCCCCGGTCGCGACGAGGTAGAGGTCGGAGCGGCCGGAGAGCAGCCAGATGTGCAGGCCGTACACGAACCAGCCGAGCGCGGTCCACGCCACCGCGACGACCACGGTACGGCCGGGCAGCACGCTCTCCAGCGGCTCCTTGCGCGCGACCCGCAGCGCCAGGTTGAGACCCCAGGTGAGCACCTTGGGATGCAGGCACACGATGATCACCGGCACGAGCAGCACGAGGTACCAGGCCTTGCGCACCGCCTCCAGCGAGCCCAGCGTCGCGGCGGCGATCGAGACGGCGACGCCGAGGTTGATCACCAGGCTCAGCGAGATCGTCGCGAACGTGCGCCGCGGCGGGCTGCCGTGGTCGCGCCCGAGGTCCATCATCGCCGCGTACGCCCACACGGCGCCCGGGATGTACTTGCCCAGCTGGCCCACGAACATGATCCGCCCCGCGATCCGCAGCGGCACCCGCGTGCCGAGCCCCGCCAGGATCTCCCGCCAGGCCACCAGGACGCAGAACTGGCCGAGCAGCACCGCCGCGAACGCCCCGAGCACCGCCCACGGCGACATCGCGGCCACGGCCCCGGTGGTCTCGTCCCAGTTCGTGGCCAGTCCGTAGCCCAGGAAGGCGAGGGCGATCAGAGCGAGTACGACGCGCAGCAGGCGACGGAGCATTCGCTCAGGCTACGCGTGCTCCGCCGGGCAGGCCAGACGGCGGCGCGAGCGCGAGCCGCACCGGCTTCGTACCCATGCCCATTTGGGTACTGTGGGTCCTCGTGGGTAAGCAACGGGTCGCGCAGCTCGAATACTCGGAGTTCCAGTCCGCCATGCTCGACGAGGGCAAACGGCGGCGGAAGGCTGCGAAGATCATCGCGGTGCTCGAGCACTTCCGCGGGCCGCTGGGCGGGCTGACGGTGGGCGACGTGGGCTGCTCCGCGGGGTTCATCGCCGACGAGCTCGCGCTGGCCGGGGCGAAGCACACGCTGGGCATCGACATCGACGTGCCGGGGCTGCGCAAGGCGGCCGACCGGTTCGGCGAGCGGGTGGCGTTCGTGTGCGGTGACGGCACCGCGCTGCCGTTCCCCGACGGGTCGATCGACGTGCTGGTCTTCAACCACATCTACGAGCACGTGGTCGACCCCGACGCCGTGGTGGCCGAGATGCACCGGGTGCTGTCCGACGACGGCGTCCTCTACCTGGGGCTGGGCAACCGGCTCGGCGTCATGGAGCCCCACTACAAGCTGCCGTTCCTGTCCTACCTGCCGCCGGCGCTGGCCGATCGCTACGTGCGGGCGTTCGGGCGGGCCGACCACTACTACGAGCGGTTCAGGACGCGGCGCGGGCTGCGCAGGATGCTGCGGGCCTTCCACGTGTGGGACTACACCTTCCCCGTGCTGGCCACGCCGGGCCGGTTCGCGGGGGGCGAGCTGTTCCCGGGCGCGCTGGGGCGGATCGCGCAGACCGTGCTGGCCCGCATGCCCCGTGAGCTGCTCAGGCTGCTGCTGCCCCTGGTCCCCACCTACCTGTGGGTGGCCACCAAGACGCCGCGGCGGCCCGCGGGCGCGGCGCTGCCGCAGCCGCCCGAGCGGGTCCGCCCGCTGTGAGCCGGGGCACCGCCGTGGAGCAGCCTGAGAGCGCGGAGGCCGCCCCGCGGCGCTCGCCGGTCCGCAGGCTCGTCCGGTACGGCTTCCTGGCCGTCGCGCTCGGCTTCGGCGCCTACGCCGTGGCCAAGCAGTGGGACGCCGTGGTGGCCGGGTTCGCCCGGCTGTCGTGGGCGGCGCTGGCCGGGTCGCTGGTCGCCGTGGTCGCCGCGCTGCTCGGCGCCATGCTCACCTGGCGCACCCTCCTGGCCGACCTCGGCTCCCCGCTGCCGCTGAGGCCCGCCGCCAGGGTCTTCTTCGTGGGCCAGCTCGGCAAATACATCCCCGGCGCCGTCTGGCCGGTGATCGCCCAGATGGAGATGGGCCGCGACCTCGGCGTGCCGCGCTCGCGCAGCGCGGCGGCGTTCTTTCTGATGATGCCCATCCAGCTGGCCACGGGCCTGCTCGTCACGCTGGTCACGCTCGGCTGGGACCGCTACGGCTGGCTGCTGCTGTTCATCCCGCTGCTGCTGGTCCTGCTGGAGCCCAAGGTCATCAACGCCGTGATCGGCTACGCCCTGCGCAAGATGAAGCGGGAGCCGCTCGAACGCCCGCTCACCCGGCGCGGCATGCTCACCGCCCTCGGCTGGGCGCTGGCCGGCTGGCTCTGCTACGGCGCGCACCTCTACTTCATCGCCCCCCAGGGCGGCGTGCTCTTCGCCGTCGGGGCCTTCGCGGTGTCGTGGTGCCTGGGCATCCTGACCTTCGTGGTCCCGGCGGGCGCGGGCGTGCGGGAGGTCGCGATGGTCGCGGTGCTGGCGCCTCACGTGGACGGCGGCGCGGCGATCGCGGTGGCGCTTTCGTCCCGCATTGTCATCATTCTTGGGGACCTGATCTGCGCCGGTATGGCCGGAATCGCAGCGCGTCGCAACTCCGTGTGATTTGACCGGCGATTTAGGGGAGGCTGGTCATAAGCTGAACTTCAGAGGGGGACGTCCGTCCCACGTTGGTCTTGAGGGGAGAAGATCTACGTAATGCCTCGAGTGCTCGTCGACGCGGCGGCGGTCCCCGCGGACCGTGGCGCGTTGATCAGATATGTGGACGGGCTCGTGGCCGCGCTCGACCGGGCCGGCGCGGACCTCGCCGTGGTCTGCCAGCGATCGGAGGCCGAGCGCTACCGGAGCCTCGCGCCCTCGGCCCTGGTCCTGCCGGGGCCCGTGGCGATCTCCAACCGGGCCGCCCGGCTCGCCTGGGAACAGTCCGGCCTGCCGCTGCTCGCCCGCCAGGCGGGGGCGGACGTGATCCACGCCCCCTACTACTCCATCCCGCTCGGCTCGGGCCTGCCGACCGTGGTGACGATCCACGACGCCACCTGGTTCACCGAGCCCGACCAGCACGGTCCGCGGGCGTCGTTCTTCCGCTCCGCCACCCGCACGGCCGTGCGCCACGCCCGGCGGGTGATCGTGCCCTCCAAGGCGACCAGGGACGAGCTCGTCCGCGTGCTCGCCGCCGACCCCACCCGCATCGACGTCGCCTACCACGGGGTGGACCTGGGGCAGTTCCACCCGCCGAGCGAGGACGAGATCCGCCGGGTCGCGCTGCGGTGCGGGCTGCACGGCCAGCCCTACGTGGCGTTCCTGGGCGCGCTCGACCCCCGTAAGAACGTTCCCAACCTCATCCGCGGCTTCGCCGCCGCCGCGAAGCGCCTGGACACGCCGCCCGCGCTGGTGATCGGCGGAGGGGTCCACGAGGACGACGTCGACGCCGCCTGCCGGGAGGTGGAGGCCACGGTCAGGGTGATCCGGCCCGGCTACCTGCGCGCGCCCGACCTGCCCGGGTTCCTGGGCGGGGCGCTCGTGGTGGCCTTCCCCTCGCGCGGCGAGGGGTTCGGGCTGCCGGTGCTGGAGGCCATGGCCTGCGGGGCGCCGGTCCTGACGACGGATCGCACGTCGCTGCCGGAGGTCGGCGGCGACGCCGTGGCCTACACCGAGCCGGACGCCGACAGCATCGCCGCGGCGCTCGGACACCTGCTGGGCTCCTCCGCCCGCAGGGAGCAACTGCGGGAGGCGGGGCTGGCGAGAGCACGCGAGTTCACCTGGGACGCCTCGGCCGAGGCGCATCTCAGCTCTTATCAACGCGCGATCGAATAGTTCGGTAACCTCACGGAGTGATGGAGAGCTCTTTGCCAGACCTCGAGGCGATCCTCCTGGTCGGGGGGCAGGGCACGCGCCTGCGTCCGCTGACACTGGGCACGCCGAAACCGCTGCTGCCGACCGCCGGAGTGCCGTTCCTGGCTCACCAACTCGCCCGGGCGCGATCTTTCGGCGTCCGCCGGATCGTGTTCGCGACCTCCTACAAGGCCTCGATGTTCGAGCCCGCCTTCGGCGACGGGTCGGCGTTCGGGCTCTCCCTCGAATACATCACCGAGGAGACGCCGCTGGGCACCGGCGGCGCGATCCGCAACGCCGCCGAAGCCCTCACGGCGGGGCCGTCCGACCCGGTGCTCATCCTCAACGGGGACATCCTCTCCGGCCACGACATCGGCGATCAGGTGCGCACCCACCTCGCACGACATGCCGCTGTAACGCTCCATTTGACAGAAGTCGACGATCCCTCCCGGTTCGGATGCGTCCCGACCGATGAGACCGGGCGGGTGACGGCCTTCCTGGAGAAGACCCCCAACCCGGTCACCAACCGGATCAACGCCGGCTGCTACGTCTTCACCCGGTCGGTGATCGACTCGATCCCCCGCGACGAGATCGTGTCCGTGGAGCGGGAGACGTTCCCCGGGCTGATCGAGGCGGGCGAGCTGGTGCTGGGCTACGCCGACCGCACCTACTGGCTCGACGTCGGCACGCCGGCGGCCTTCGTGCGGGGCTCGCGCGACCTGGTGCTGGGCCGGGTCGCCTCGCCCGCGCTGCCCGGGCCGACCGGGGAGTTCCTCGCGCTGGAAGGGGCTCAGGTCTCGCCGGAGGCCAAGGTGCAGGGCGGCACGGCGGTCGGCGCGCGGGTCGTGGTCGAGGCCGGGGCGACCGTGGTGGGCTCGGTGCTGAGCGACGACTGCGTCATCGAGGCGGGCGCCTCCGTGACGGACTCCGTGGTGGGCCGGGGCGCGCGGGTCTGCGCGGGCACGGTGGTGTGCGACGCGGTGATCGGCGACGGCGCCATCGTGGGGCCGGGCAACGAGCTGCAGAACGGCGTGCGCATCTGGCCGGGTGTGGAGCTGCCCGAGCGCGCGCTGCGCTATTCGAGCGACGTCTGAGCCCCCCTCCTCGCTCCCGCGGCCCGGTCACGGGCAGCGGGGAGGTGGGGGCAGACTGGACGGGTGAGGGAGCGCAGGTGGGTGCCCGACGGGCCGCTGGACGTGGGGCTGGCGTTGCAGCCGCACAAGCGCGGCGGCGGGGATCCCACCTGGCGGCAGGGCGCTGACGGGTCCGTGTGGCGCACGTCCAGGACGCCCGCCGGGCCGTGCACGCTGCGGGTGAGCGTCACGGCCGGGTGCGTGCACGGGCAGGCGTGGGGGCCGGGGGCGGACTGGGCGCTGGAGACGCTGCCCGCGCTGTTGGGGGCATTTGATGATGCTTCCGGTTTTGTCGCCAAACATGAGGTTTTGGCAGAGGTTGTCAGGAAAAATCCGGGTTTGCGGATCGGGCGGACCGGGCGGGTCATGGAGGCCCTCGTACCGGCCGTGCTCGAACAGAAGGTGGTCGGGCAGGAGGCGTGGCGGGCCTGGCGGTGGCTGCTCGGCCGCTACGGCGAGCCCGCGCCCGGACCCGCGCCCGAGGGGATGCGGGTCGTGCCCGAGCCCGTGGTGTGGCGGCAGATCCCCAGCTGGCACTGGCACCGCGCGGGAGCGGAGGCCGTGCGTGCCAGGACGATCGCGAACGCCGCCTGGCACGCCGACAAGCTGGAGGCCGCCGCGAGCACCGAGGAACTCGACCGGCTGCTGCGGGCGCTGCCCGGGATCGGGGTGTGGACCTCGGCCGAGGTGCGCCAGCGGGCGATGGGCGACCCGGACGCGGTGAGCGTCGGCGACTTCCATCTGGCCAAGCTCGTCGGTTACGCGCTGGCCGGGGAGAAGACCGACGACCCCGGGATGTTGCGGCTGCTGGAGCCGTACGAGGGGCATCGGCACCGCGCCGCGCTGCTGGTCTGGCTCACCGGTCTGCGCCCGCCCGCGCGCGGGCCCCGGATGGCCGCGCGCGACTACCGGTCCTTCTGACCCGCCGGGCCCCTGGGTGCGGGCGGCGAACTCAGCCGTCGGTACTGTGCCCGTATGAGTCTCGTCAGTGATTCCGCGCTCCGCCGGGCCCTCGCGCGTGCCCGCGACGGCAAGGCCCTCGACGTCACGGAGGTGACCGTCCTCCTGCACGCCCGGGGCGAACACCTCGACGCCCTGCTCGAACATGCCTCCCGCGTACGTGACGCCGGGCTGCGGGCGGTCGGCCGCGAAGGGATCATCACGTATAGCAGGAAAGTGTTCATCCCGTTGACCCGGCTCTGCCGGGACCGTTGTGGCTACTGCACCTTCGCGACCGCGCCGCACAAGCTGCCCGCCCCGTTCCTGAGCCCTGACGAGGTGCTGGAGATCGCCCGGCAGGGGGCGGCCATGGGGTGCAAGGAGGCGCTGTTCACGCTGGGGGACCGGCCTGAGGACCGCTGGCACCAGGCGCGCTCGTGGCTCGACGCGCACGGCTATGACGACACCCTTTCCTACGTGCGGGCCATGGCGATCAGGGTGCTGGAGGAGACCGGGCTGCTGCCGCACCTCAACCCGGGGGTGCTGACCTGGCGTGACCTGCAGCGGCTCAAGCCCGTCGCGCCGTCCATGGGGATGATGCTGGAGACGACGTCGCGGCGGCTGTTCGAGGAGAAGGGGGAGGCCCACTACGGGTCGCCGGACAAGGACCCGGCCGTCCGCCTGCGCGTCCTGGAGGACGCCGGACGGACGAACGTGCCCTTCACCACCGGGATCCTGATCGGCATCGGCGAGACCGTCGAGGACCGGGCCGAGTCGATCTTCGCGATCCGGCGGGTGGCGCGCGAGTACGGCGGGATCCAGGAGGTCATCGTCCAGAACTTCCGCGCCAAGCCCGACACGGCGATGCGGGGGCTGCCGGACGCGTCCCTGGAGGAGCTGGCGGCCACGATCGCGGTCGCGCGGCTCGTGCTCGGGCCCCGGGTCCGCATCCAGGCCCCGCCCAACCTGGTGGACTCCGAGTACGCGCTGATGATCCGGGCGGGGATCGACGACTGGGGCGGGGTGTCGCCGCTCACGCCCGACCACGTGAACCCCGAACGGCCCTGGCCGCAGATCTCCCTCCTGGAGGACCGGACCGCCGAGTCCGGGTTCCAGCTCCGGGAGCGGCTGACGATCTATCCCGAGTACGTGCTGGCCGGGGAGCCGTGGCTCGACCCCCGGCTCTTCGCCCACGTGGCCGCCCTGGCGGATCCCGTCACGGGGCTCGCCCGGCCTGACGCCGAGCTGCGGGGGTTGCCGTGGCAGGAGCCGGACGGCGGGTTCGCGTCGGCGGGGCGGGTCGATCTGCACGTGGAGGTTGACACGTCGGGGCGCACGCACGATCGGCGGGACGACTTCGACCACGTCTACGGCGACTGGACCGCCCTCCGCGACCGCCTCACCCCACCCTCCTCCACCCCCGCGCCGTCGCCCACCGCGTCGTCGGAGGGCGAGGCGGCGGGCGGCGTGGCGGCGGGCGGCGCTTCGGACGGCGCCTCGCTCACCGGCGCCGGTGCGGTGGGTGGTGGGACGCCCGGGGAGGTACGGCGGGCGTTGCGGAGGGCGGCGGCCGATCCGGGTGGGTTGAGTGACGCCGAGGCCGTCGCGTTGCTGGCCGCCGAAGGCGAGGCGCTGGACGAGCTGGCCGCCATCGCCGACGACCTCCGCCGGCAGGCCGTGGGCGACGAGGTCACCTACGTCGTCAACAGGAACATCAACTTCACCAACGTGTGCTACACCGGCTGCCGCTTCTGCGCCTTCGCCCAGCGCAGGACGGACGCCGACGCGTACACCCTGAGCCTGGACCAGGTGGCGGACCGGGCGCAGGAGGGGTGGGACGCGGGCGCGACCGAGGTGTGCATGCAGGGCGGCATCCACCCCGACCTCCCCGGCACCGCGTACTTCGACCTGGCCAAGGCGGTCAAGGAGCGGACGCCCGGGATGCACGTGCACGCGTTCTCCCCGATGGAGGTCATCAACGGGGCCAGCCGCACCGACATGTCCATCCAGGCGTGGCTGGAGGCGGCCAAGGAGGCCGGGGTCGACTCGCTGCCCGGGACGGCGGCCGAGATCCTGGACGACGACGTCAGATGGGTGCTGACCAAGGGGAAGCTGCCCGCGAAGGAGTGGGTGGAGGTCATCACGACGGCCCACAAGGTGGGCATCCCGACCACGTCCACCATGATGTACGGGCACGTCGACAACCACTTGCACTGGGTCAGGCACATCAAGCTGATCCGCAGCCTCCAGGAGCGGACCGGCGGGTTCTCCGAGTTCGTGCTGCTGCCGTTCGTGCACACCAGCGCCCCCATCTACCTGGCCGGCGTCGCCCGCCCGGGCCCCACGGCGCAGGAGAACCGGGCCGTGCACGCGCTCGCCAGGATCCTCCTGCACGGCGCGATCAAGAACATCCAGTGCTCCTGGGTGAAGCTCCGTGACGACCTGTGCCGCCAGGTGCTCCAGGGCGGCGTGAACGACCTCGGCGGCACCCTCATGGAGGAGACCATCAGCCGCATGGCCGGCTCGGAGAACGGCTCGTACAAGACGATCAGCGAGCTGCGCGAGATGGTCGAGGTCACCGGCAGGCCGGTCAGGCAGCGCACCACCGAGTACGGCGTCCCTACGGACGAACGGCTCGCGGCGTCCGAGGCCAGCGACGGCGTGTGCAAGAGCGTCAGGAGGGTCCTGCCGATGGCGTAGTTGTAACATGTTCTAACAAGGCTTGCGCGCGCCATGGGAGGCGCTGGAAGAATCATCACTCCCCTGGGAGAGAGGTTCACCGTGCGGTTAGGTCGGCACCGCGCTCCGCTGCCCGCTGAGCAGCGCCGTAGGAAGGCTTTGCGGCGCGGCACGCTGGCGGGCCTGACCGCCGTGGCCATCGTGGCCGCCGGCCTCGTCGTGGTGTTCGGCGGGGGCGGGCTGCTGTGCAGCACACGAGAGCCTGTTCTGGTCAGCGTCGCGGCGGCCGTCGATGTGGCCCCGGCGGCCATGGAGGCCGCCGAGCGGTTCAACGAGACGAAGACGTCCGTGGGCGGCCGGTGCGTGCTGGTCCAGGTGACCGAGCAGTCGCCGGCCACCGTCCTGCGCACGCTGATCGGCGACCGCGCGGGCGTCCTGCGCGAGCGGCCCGACGGCTGGATCGCGGACTCGTCGGCCTGGATCAGGCTGGCCCGCCAGCAGGGCGCGAGCGCGCTGCCGGCCGGTGAGAGCGTGGTGGCGACCTCGCCGCTGGTGTTCGCCACCCGCTCGTCGCTGGCCCAGCGCTTCTCCGTGGGCAGGACCGAGATGAACTGGCGGATGGTCTTCCCCGCGACCGTGCGCGGGCGGCTGACGCCGAACTCGGACGAGCCGGACATCGTACGCGTGCCAGACCCGTCGCTGGCCGGGGCGGGCATCGCGACCGTGGCCGCCGCCAGGGACGTCGTCGGCACGGGGCCGGAGGCGGACAAGGCGCTGACCGCGTTCGTACGGTGGGCGCAGGCCGGCTCCGCCCCCGACTACCGCAGCATGCTGGCGGCGGTCGACGACCACACGTTCTGGCAGCGTCCGGTCGTCATCGTCCCCGAGCAGTCGGTCTGGAACCACAACCTGCGACCCTCCGCCGACCCGGTCGTGGCGCTGCACCCGCGCGAGGGCACGATCAACCTCGACTACCCGTACGTCGTCACCGCGACCGACCCCACGGTGGCCGAGGCGTCCACGGTCTTCGCCGACTGGCTGAAGGGCCCGCAGGCGCAGGAGATCGTCCGGCGGGCCGGGTTCAGGTCGGGCGACGGCATCCTGGGCCCGATCTCGCCGGGGCCGCAGATCCCCTCGGAGACCCCGAAGACCAGGTCGTCGGTGTCGTCGCAGGACATCGACGAGGCGCTGCGGGCCTGGAGCCGGCTGGCCCCGCCGACGAACATCCTCGTCCTGGCCGACACCTCCAAGCACATGGCCGAGTCGCTGAACGGCACCACCAGGATCAGCATCGCGCTGGACGCGGCCAAGATCGGGCTGCAGCTCTTCCCGGACTCGACGCACATGGGCCTGTGGGAGTTCGCCGAGGGGCTGGGCGGCCTCAAGCCCTACCGGGAGCGGGTCGGGCTCGGCCCCATCAACGAGCCCCAGTCCGGCCAGGTGGTACGCAAGAGCCGCCTCGCCGAGCTGACCGGCACGATCGCCGCCCATCCCACCCTGGACAGCTCGCTCTACGACGCGATACTCGGCGGCTTCCGCAAGATGACCAGCGAGTACCGCGAGGAGATGAACAACGCGCTCCTGGTGATCACGGCCGGCCAGGACGACGGCAAGGGCACGAAGCTGCCGGAGCTCCTCGACAAGCTGCGGCACGAGTGGAACCCCGACAAGCCCATACAGATCATCATCATCGCCTTCGGCAAGGGCGTCGATCACGACAGCCTGTCGCGGATCACGGCCGCCACGAACGGCTCGCTGCACGAGGCGCAGGAGCCGGGGGAGATCATCGACGTCTTCCTCGCCGCCCTGGCCCGCCGGCTCTGCCACCCCACCTGCAAGCCGGCCCCATGAGAAAGGGGGCGCTCCTGGCGGAACGCCCCCTCCTGACGGGTCAGACGCGCTGCCAGAGCGCCGGTACGTTGGGCGGCTCCCAGCCGGCCAGCGCGGTGTGGGCCTGGATGCAGCGGTACGTGACGCCGTTGTAGGTGACGGTGTTGCCGACCGCGTACGCGGTGCCGGCCTTCCACGTGCCCGACGGCGTCGTGGGAGTGGGCGTGGGCGTCGGGTTGGGGGTCGGCGTGACGGTCGGGGTGGGCGTGGGGTTCGGGTTGCCACCGCCGCCGATCTGCAGGTCGATGCACGAATAGAAGGCGTTGGCGGTGTCGGAGATGTTCCAGATCGCCAGGACCTTCTGCCGGCCCGAGTAGCCGGACAGGTTGACCGTGTGCGCGACCGTCGCGGGAGGCTGCTGACCGTTGCCGTTGAAGACGGCGACCCGCGTGTTGCCGATGTAGTACTCGTAGTTGAGCGTGGCGTGCCTGGCGGTGAACGTCCAGTTGAAGGTCACCGTGGTGCCCACCTGGGCGGCCGGCCACGGCTTGCTCTCGTCGCTGAGCTGCGCGAACTGCGACAGGTTGGCGTGGCAGTTGCGCAGCCCCTTCGGGCCCTCCACGCTCTGCGGCTCGTAGATGATGTTGCCGCAGTTGGGGACCTTGCCCTGGGCGCAGTTGGCCTGCCGGCTGGGCGGGGAGTTGACGTAGCCGTGCGCGAACGCCGGCGTCGTGTTGAACAGCGTGGTGGCGACGGCGATCACCACCACGGCGACCAACGTGAGCGTCCTTCTCATGAAGTTGCTCCTTCACATGGGGGGATGCCCCAAATGTAAAGGAAACTTTCCTAACGGTAAATGCCCGCCTGACCGGCCTTTTCGGGCTGCGTCAGCGCGTGAGGATGAAGTCGTCCGGGTCGCGGGGCGCGCGGTCGCGCGGCGGGGCGGCAGCGTGGCCGACGGCCACGCAGCCCATCGGGTCCCAGGAGCCGGGCAGGTCGAGCACCTCGCGGACGACCGGGCGGCAGAACATCGTGGACGACACCCACGCCGAGCCCAGCCCCTCGACGGCGAGCTGGATGAGGAGGTTCTCCACCCCGGCGCCGGCTGCCGCGACGAACATCTCCCGCTCCGCCGCGTTGCGCCGATCGTCGCGGTAGGTGTGGGAGCCCTCCGTCACCAAGCACGGCACGATCAGGCAGGGCGCCTCGCGCAGCACGTCGCCCCGCCTGATCCGCTCGGCGATCGACTGCTCGGTGAACCCGTCGCCGCGCAGGTCCTCGATCCACGCCTCGCGCATGGCGTCGAGCAGCTTGGCGCGCGTCTCCGGCGACTCGACCAGCACGAACCGCCAGGGGGTCGTGTGGTGCGGCGCGGGCGCGGCGATGCCCGCCGCGACCGCCCTGCGGACCTTCTCCGGATCGACCGGCCGGTCCGAGAACTCCCTGACGGTACGGCGCGCGAACACGACATCCCGCGACCCGTAGCGGAACAGGTCGTCGTCGGCCCGCCGCACCAGCGGCCTGACCCCGGGCCCGTCGTCGTCGATGACCAGGTGGGACAGCCCGCGCACGATCGCCACCGGGACGCCGCCGAGCTTGCCCTTGACCAGCTCGGCCGCGCCCGCGATCTCGTCGGCCAGCGCGGTGACGGTGGCGCTGAGCGCGTTGCCGTAGCCGTCGGAGGTGCCACGGAAGTCGTCGAGCGGGCTCATGCCCGCCACTCCGATGGCCACGTCGGTGAGCCCCTCGCGCCACGGGCGGCCGAACGTGTCGGAGACGATCACGCCCGCCCGCACGGCCAGGCCCTTCCTGATGCGCCTGGCCGAGGCGTCGGGGTCTTCGGGCAGCAGGAGCACGGTGCCCGGCTCGGTGTTGGAGGCGTCGACCCCGGCGGCGGCCATGACGAAGCCGTGGCGGGTCTGGGAGATCACGGTCTCGCCCCGCCTGGCGACCACGCGCTCGGTCTCGTCCTCGATGGCCTTGGTGCGGTCGGGGGCCCGGCGGACGCGGCCCTCGGCCTTGCTGACGATCTTGGACGTGACCACCACGATGTCGCCGTCCCGCAGGCCGGCGTCCTTGAGCAGCGCCGCGACGTCGTCGCCGGGGCGCACCTCGCCGATGCCCTCGACGGCGATCACCTCGAAGCGCCGGGGGGCTGCGGTCATCGGGCGAGCTCCTGGGCCAGGTCGAGCGCGGTGCGGGCGATGTCGGCGGCGGCGTCGGCGTCGTGCATGAGGATCGGCCGGGCGATCACCCGTACGCCGTCGAGCGCGACCCCTTCGTCCTCCTCCGCCACCAGCCACCCGTCGATCAGCTCCGAGCCGTAGAGGTCGAGCACGGCCTGCGCGGTCGTCTCCACCCCGATGGCGGTCAGGCACGCGTCGGCCATGCCCCTGACCGGAGCGCCGCCGATGATGGGCGAGACCCCGACCACGGTCTTGGGCAGCAGGGCGTCGCGGATGCCCGGGACCTGGAGGATCGTGCCGATGCTCACGACCGGGTTGGACGGCGGCAGGATCACCACGTCGGCCTGCTCGATCGCGTCGAGCACGCCCGGCGCGGGCCTGGCCGTGTCGGCCCCCACCAGCGCGAACGACTGCGCCGGGACCGAGGCGCGCAGGCGCACCCACCACTCCTGGAAGTGGATGGCGCGCTTGCCGTTCTCGTCCTCGATCACCACGTGGGTCTCGCAGCGGTCGTCGGACATCGGCAGCAGCCGCACGCCGGGCTGCCAGCGCGCACACAACGCCTGCGTGATCTGGGACAGCGGGTAGCCGGCCTCCAGCATCTGCGAGCGCACGATGTGGGTGGCGAAGTCGCGGTCGCCGAGCCCGAACCACTGCGGCTCCACGCCGTACGCGGCCAGCTCCTCCTTGACGACGTGGGACTCCTTGGCACGCCCCCAGCCCTGCTCCTCGTCGATGCCGCCGCCCAGGGTGTACATCACGGTGTCGAGGTCGGGGCAGACCCGCAGGCCGAACAGGGTGATGTCGTCACCCGTGTTGCCGATGACGGTGATGGTGGCATCCGGCGCGGTCGCGCGCAGTCCGCGCAGGAAACGGGCGCCGCCGATGCCGCCCGCGAGTGACACGATGTGCATGCCGCCAGTCTTCCATCGGCCCCTGACAACCCCGCCTCGGGTGTGGTTTTACCCCACTTGTTATGAGAGAAGTGCCAGGTGTAGGCCGAATTGGGATGCAGGAGGTTCCTGGGACTCCCGCCGCCCAAGTCAGTCATGTGGCAAACTCCCTTCGGGCTAAAGGGTCCAATGGGGGTACATGTGAGCAAATTTGACGTCGCCCGGCTGAAGGAGCCGGGCGCATGGATCATGCTCGTCCTCGGCTTGCTGACCGTGCTGCTGACGGTCGGCGACGTCCTGGTCGGCTCGTCGTTGTCCCTGACCAGGCGGGCGGCGGCGAACGTCCTGGACCTCACGAACCCCGTCGTGCCCGCGCTGCTGCTCGGAGCCGTCCTGCTGGTCACCAGGGTCGGCGAACCGTCGCCCAAGGCCAAGCCGATCATGTACGGGTCGGCGGTCGGGCTGGTGCTTGCGACGGTGTTCGGCATGCTGTCGCTGATCCTCGGCCTGTTCTCCGGGATCGGGGCCTGGCCGACGATGCAGCTGGTGCTCCTCGGCGTGCCGTCCCTCGCGCTGACCGCCGTCGCGCTGGTGTACCTGCTGCCGCAGATCCTGCCGGAGCGGCCCGTCGCGCAGGTCTACCACCACCCGAACCTCGGCCAGCAGGCGCCCTGGCAGCAGCCCCAGCAGTTCGGCCAGCCCGACCAGGCCCCCGGCTTCGGGCAGCCCGAGCAGCCGCACCAAGGCCCCGGTTTCGGGCAGCCCGAGCAGCCGCACCAAGGCCCCGGCTTCGGGCAGCCCGAGCAGGCTCCCGGCTTCGGCCAGGCCCCTTACGGCCAGCAGCCGCCCTCGGGCGCGTACGGCCCGCAGCCCGGCACGCAGCCGGGCTTCGCCCAGCAGCCGCCGTCCGGCCAGCAGCCCGGCTACGGGCAGCAGCCCCCTTCCGGCCAGTACGGCCAGCAACCTCCGTCGGGCCAGTACGGCCAGCAGCCGCCGAGCTTCGGCGGCCAGCCCGAGCCCCAGGCCGCACAGCCGGAGCCCCAGGCCGCCGCCATGCAGCAGCCCCAGCCGCACGTGATCAGAGGCGCCCTGCCCGCCGCCCCCTCGGACCAGAGCCAGCCCGAGCAGCCCTACTCCGCGCCCGGCTTCGGCCCCTCGGAGCAGAGCCAGCCCGACCAGTCCTTCACCCCGCAGGGCTTCGGTCAGCCGGAGCAGGGCCAGCCCGAGCAGCCCTTCGCTGCCCAGGGCTTCGGACCGGGCCAGCCTGACCAGCCCTACTCCTCGCCGAGCTTCGGCCAGCCAGACCAGGGCCAGCCCGAGCAGCCCTTCGCCCCGCAGAGCTTCGGGTCAGGCCAGCCTGATCAGTCCTTCGCCCCGCAGGGTTTCGGTTCGTCGGAGCAGAGTCAGCCCGAGCAGCCCTTCGCCCCGCAGAGCTTCAGGTCAGGCGAGCCCTATTCCCCGCCGAGCTTCGGCCAGCCGGAGCAGGGCCAGCCGGACCAGCCCTACGCCCCGCAGAGCTTCGCCCCGTCGGCCTACGCCCCCGCCGACACGGCCCCCTCAGGCCAGGAGTACTCCACCCCGCCGGCCGTCGAGTACCAGCCCGCCCCGTACGTCCCGGCCGACAGCCAGCCGAGCGCCTACGGCCAGCCCAGCCCCAACCCGTACGCGCCCCCCGGGACCGACCAGCCCAACCAGTACGCCCCGCCTGGGACCGACCAACCCAACCCGTACGCCCCGCCCGCGGACCAGCAGCCCAATCCCTACGCTCCGCCCGCGGACCGCCCGAACCCGTACGCGCCCCCGGAGGCCGCGCCCAACGCGTTCGCCGACCAGGCCTTCCCGACACCGGCCGGCGACACCGCGCCGAGCGTCCCCTATCCGCCGGCCGCCGAACAGCAGCAGCAGCCGTACTTCGGCCAGAGCGCCTTCGACCAGCAGGGCGGCCAGCCGTTCACCGGCTACTCGGGCCGCGAGTACGCCACCCCGCCCGCGTACCAGGAGCCCGACCCGCCCGTGGACCCGCGGTCCCAGCAGCTCATGGACGCCTACCAGCAGGCGGAGACGTACCAGCACTCCACCGGCCAGCACTCCACGGCCCAGCACGCCCCAGGCCAGCACTCGACGGGCCAGCACTCCACCGCGGGCACCCAGCCGGAGCTGCGCGTGCCCGACTACTCCAGCCAGGCGCCCAGGCCGTACGACGACCCGTTCGGCCACCCCCAGCACCTCCAGCAGGGTGGCTACGAGCCCCAGCAGGGCCAGTACCAGCCCACCCACCAGGCGCCCCAGCAGCAGCAGCCCTGGCCCCACCAGGCGGAGCCCGTCGGCGACGCGACCATGCGGCTCGACTCCACCCCCTTCGGCGGCGGCTACGGCGCCCGCCCGGGAGACGACCCCATCGACCCGACGGCCATATACACCCCGAACGAGCCCCGCAGGTAACGGACCGGTAATGAACGACTAGAGAGAAGGTGGGCCCTGGGCGGGTGTCTATCCCGCCCTGGTACGGTTCGGACCGCTGACAGGTTGAACGAGCCTTACGACGCCGCGCGCAAAAGGGTGTCGGCCGGGCGTGAACATCACATGCCAAGCACACCGGGGCGAGCTCTGGTCTTTCCCCGGATAGCTGCATGCCGCTTGACGTCAGCTACAGCACACGCGTGTAATTACAACCATGTTGTTACGCCTTCCGATGGGTGGGTAATAAGGAAGGCGTCCATGGGGGGCTCCATTGCGGGCGGGCGGCAGGGAGGTGTGCAGTGACCGATCCGGTCATCGCACAGGATCAGCTTGACGCTGAAGAACTCGGCTGGCAGGAGCGCGCGTTGTGCGCGCAGACGGATCCGGAGGCGTTCTTCCCGGAGAAGGGCGGCTCCACCAGAGAGGCCAAGAAGGTCTGCCGATCGTGCGAGGTCCGTGCAGAGTGTCTTGAATACGCACTCGAGCACGATGAGCGGTTCGGCATCTGGGGTGGGCTGTCGGAGCGGGAGCGCAGACGGATCAAGCGCCAGGCCGTTTAGGTATATGGGCGGAAGGGTCACGCGGTCGAACGCGTGACCCTTTTCGCATCCGCTGTCCCGGCTGTCACAGGTATGTGGTGGGCGCGCCTGCTCTACCCCCTCAGGAGCATCTGCCCATGTCACGTCCCTATGTGACCGCGATCGTCGTCGTTCACGACGGCGCGCGCCGGCCGGGGGAGACGAGCGCAGGGACCTCCGCAGTGCGAGGCGCTTCGCGCGGATCGGCTCCGGGCAGCGCCTCCCAAGGGGGCCCGCCCCTTTTCGATCCCGCAACGGCGAGGTCCTCGCACGTGGGGCGTGCTTCGCGCGATGGAGCGCTCGGGCAGCGCCCTGCGGGGGCAAGCCCTCACACCCCCGGTGAGGAGGACTCCCGGCCCCGTTCCACCGTGGAAGGTCTTTGGCACTTCGGCCGGCGCGGAGCAGGACACGGACTACTGGATGATCGGGCCCAAGGCCAGGAGAAATGAGTCGCCAGAGCGTGGACGAGGACCGTACCGTCATGCTCTATGAGGCTCCTCTCCGTCAATGTCGGCAGGCCCCGCCCCAACCCGTGGAAGGGCCTGAGCGCGACGGGCATCGACAAGCGGCCCGTTCCCGGCCCGGTCGCCGTGAGCGCCCCCGGCCCGAAGGGCACCGGTGAGGTCGGTCTCGCCGGCGACCGGGTGTACGACGTGCAGCACCATGGCGGGGTCCACCAGGCTGTCTACGCCTACGCCCGCGAGGACCTCGACACCTGGCAGGCTGAGCTGGACAGGCCGCTCTCCAACGGTGTCTTCGGGGAGAACCTCACGACCCTCGGTCTGGACGTCAACGGTGCCCTGATAGGGGAGCGTTGGCGGATCGGGCCGGAGGTTGTGCTGGAGGTGGCGTGCGCGCGGATCCCATGCGGGACCTTCCAGGGCTGGCTGGAGCGTGACGGCTGGATCAAGCGTTTCACCCAGGCCGCACGGCCCGGCGCATATCTGCGCGTGATCGAGCCCGGCGACATCAGCGCCGGCGACCCGGTCGAGATCGTGCACCGGCCCGATCATGATGTGACCGTCGCGCTCGTCTTCCGTGCGATGACCCTGGAGCCGGAGCTACTGCCACGGCTGCTGGTCGCCGAGGCACTGCCTCCGGAGGAGAAGGAAGCGGCCCGCAGGCGCTCCGCGTAGACACCGCCCGTCCGCGTTCCGACGTGATCGCTCCCCAGCGCCACGAGCGCGGCCAGTCGCCGCCCTGCGGACCGCGCGGACTCCGGCAGCGGCGGTTGGAAGCGGGCATCAGGCAAACCGGTACAGCGGAACCGAAGGAGGTGACAGACACTCACACCCCCTTACCTGATCCGTTCGAGCAGGTGAATGGTCACGCTGTCCCCAGGCCCCTTCCCGATCAGCTCCCGGACGTCGTTCTTCACCGGCAGCTTGTGCGTGCCGTCCCCCAGAGCCATGAACGAGCTCCGGAACGGGTGACCGTCGATGGTCCCCCGGATCTTCACCAGTCCGCGAGTGCCGAAGAACTCGGCGGACCCGGGCATCACGACGTACGTCCACCCACCCTTGTTCGGGCTCTTCACCAGGGTCGCGGTGAACTCCTTGTCGAGCTCCTGGACCACGTCATCCGCTCGCGTGACACCACTCATCTCCGGTTCCCCTCTCCGCTATTGGACGATCTCGAGGCCGTTGCCGTCCGGGTCCCGAAGGGCGAACATCGGCGGGACGCCCTCCCATTGCAGCAGTTCGTCCACGTCGGCCCCGCGAGCCACCAGCTCCTTGTGCAGGGACACCGCGTCCGCCGTGCTGAGCCGGATGCCCGTCTCGACTCCGGCCGCCGTCCCAGGAGCCGCCAGGATCAGCGCGATCGTGGTGGTCGCTCCCGGCGGCGCCACCTCGATCCATCGCCCGCCGAGCTGTTCGACGGGCGCGTCCAGCCGCTTGTCCAGTCCCAGTGTGCCCACGTAGAACTCGACGGCCCGGTCCTGGTCGGTGACGGGGACTCCTACGGTCCTGACGCCGGTGACCCCGTTACTCACTTGCTCGCCCACTTCGGGCCTCCTGTCGTTCGGTTCACTTGGTTGGACTCGTGAACCGCACAAGACTCATCGCCCGGCCGAGATGCCGTCTCTTCAGCTGTGGTGACCTGTAGCGTGCGAGCGGCCTGACAGCCGACCCCGCCTGGGGGTGTGGCACTTGCCCCCTTGGGAGGCGATCCGCGCGAAGCGCCCCGCTTGGCGGAGGCCCGTGCTCTTCCCCAGGAGGTCCGTACGGGGGTCAGCGGCGGTCGTCGTAGCCGGGGTCGACGGTTTCGGGGGAGAGGCCCAGGAGGGTGGCCACCTGTTCCACGACCGTGTCGTGGACCATGGCGCCCAGGGTGTCCCGGTCTCTGGCGCGGGCTTCGAGCGGGCGGCGGTAGACCACGATCGACGCCGGGTTCTGGCCGGTCGCGGCGTCGGCGCGGCCGAAGGGGATCGGGTCGGTGCCCAGGCTGGGGCCGTCGCCGAGCTCGCTCAGCGGAGGGACCTCCTCCACCGCGAACTCCACCGCCGACAGCTGGCGCTCCCAGCGGGGGCGGAGGCGGTCGACCGCGTCCAGCACGAGGTCGTCGAAGCGCTCGCTCCGGGACTTGGCCATGGGCACGTGGGAGGGGGCGAGCGGGCCGCGGAGGCCACGACCGTGGCGATCGCGCCGTCTGGGACCGCGCTTCTGTGTCACGCAAGCAAGTGTACGGGGATGGCCTGTCGATTCTGGGGAACGGTGTCACCTCTTCGCGCCTCTGGGTGATGTTCCGAGGTTCTGGGTGGTTGCCGGCACCGTGAGCGGTCCGGCGTTCGGGTGGGGTGGCGGGGGATCTCCCCCGGGTCTGGTGCGGCGTTGCCACTCCCCACCGCGCGTCGATCCCCTTAGGCTCTGATCAAGCGTCACCGCTCACCACCTCTGCGTGATCCCCCAAGGTCCGGAGGGCCGGTGTCTTCGGGGCATGTGGGTGGAAAGGCTGCGACAGGTGTCCGAATTGTGGCGACACGCTCGTTAAGAGCGCTCAGATAGTGGCGCCTCGCACACTTACCAGATACGGTCCCTCCGTGAGCCCCGTCCGCCGCTGTTCCCGCACCGCCTGCAGTCAGCCTGCCGTCTTCACGCTCACGTACGTATACGCCGACTCGACCGCTGTTCTCGGCCCCCTGGCGACGTACGCGGAGCCACACTGTTACGACCTGTGCGCCGAACATGCCGAGCGGCTGACCGCTCCCCGAGGCTGGGAGGTGGTACGGCTGCCGACGGACGGCGCCTCCCCGAGCTCCGACGACCTCGAGGCGCTGGCCAACGCGGTCAGGGAGGCCGCGCGGCCCACTCCGCCCGGCGGCGGTGAGCCGGTCGGTCAGGGCGTGGAGGTCGGTCGCAGGGGGCACCTGCGCGTTCTGAGGTCGGCTCAGCAGCACCGCGACCGGTAGGCTCGATTACGCCGGAGAATCGACCCAAGGGCGGAGCTGGAGAGTGGGCGACCTCGCCAAGATCTTCAAAGCGTACGACGTTCGTGGAGTGGTGCCCGACGAGCTCGACGAGCCGACCGCCGAGGCCGTGGGGGCCGCCTTCGTCGAAGTGACCGGGGCCGAGTCGATCGTCGTCGCGCACGACATGCGCGAGTCCTCGGTTCCGCTGGCAGACGCGTTCGTCAGGGGCGCCCGTTCGCGTGGCGCCGACGTGGTGCACGCCGGGCTGGGCTCCACCGACCTGCTCTACTACGCGAGCGGCAGCCTGGGGCTGCCCGGGGTGATGTTCACCGCCAGCCACAACCCCGCCCGCTACAACGGCATGAAGATGTGCCGGGCCGGCGCGGTGCCGATCGGCGTCGACACGGGGCTCGTCGACATCCGTGACCGGGCCGCCGAGCTGGTGGGCGCCACGGCCCCGGCCGGCGGGTCGGTGATCGAGAAGGACCTGCTGCAGGGCTACGCCGACCACCTGCGCACGCTCGTCGACCTGTCGCGCATCAGGCCGCTCAACGTGGTCGTCGACGCGGGCAACGGCATGGGCGGGCACACCGTCCCGGCCGTGTTCGAGGGGCTGCCGATCGAGCTGACGCCGCTCTACTTCGAGCTGGACGGCAACTTCCCCAACCACGAGGCCAACCCGATCGAGCCGCAGAACCTCGTCGACCTCCAGCGGGCCGTGGTCGAGGGCGGGGCGGATCTCGGGCTGGCGTTCGACGGTGACGCCGACCGGTGCTGGGTGATCGACGAGCAGGGGCGGTCGGTCTCGCCGTCGGCCGTCACGGCGCTGGTCGCGACGCGGGAGCTGGCCAAGCATCCCGGCTCGACGATCATCCACAACCTGATCACGTCCCTGGCCGTCCCCGAGATCGTGCGCGAGCAGGGCGGGGTGCCCGTGCGCACGCGCGTCGGGCACTCGTTCATCAAGGCCGAGATGGCCCGCACGGGAGCCGTCTTCGGCGGCGAGCACTCGGCCCACTACTACTTCCGCGACTTCTGGTTCGCCGACTCCGGGATGCTGGCGGCGCTGCACGTGCTGGCCGCGCTGGGCGAGCAGGAGCGGCCGCTGTCGGAGGTGGTGGAGGTCTACTCGCGCTACCACGCCTCCGGCGAGGTCAACAGCGCCGTGGCGGACCAGGGCGACGCGTTGCGGCGGGTGCGGGAGGCGTTCGCGGCACGGGGGGAGTTCGACGAGCTCGACGGGCTGACCGTGACCGGGCCGGACTGGTGGTTCAATCTGCGGGCGTCCAACACCGAGCCGCTGCTCAGGCTGAACGCCGAGGCGGCCGACGAGAGCACAATGAGGGCGATCAGGGACGAGGTCCTCGCCATCGTGGGAAGGGTGTCAGAGTGAAGATCGACGACTGGCTGCTGGAGATCCTGGCCTGTCCGGCCTGCAAGGCCGCCTTGCGCGCCGAGAACGAGACCGAGGAGCTGGTCTGCACGGGCTGCGGCCTGATCTATCCGGTACGGGATGACATCCCCGTCCTGCTCGTCGACGAGGCCAGGAAGCCGTGACCTGGGAGCCGGAGCGGCTCGACGACCAGCGTCACCTCAGCGAGGCGGATCCCGGCGGGATGCTGCCGGCGGTCGCCTCCTCGGCGGCGCACGTACGCACCGGCTACCGCACCGCGGTCGAGACCCGCGTCGACCGCCTGGCCGACCACGGACGGCCGCGCGCCATCGTGGTCGCGGGCATGGGCGGCTCGGGCATCGTCGGCGACATCCTGGCGGCGATCGCCGGCAACGGCGTGCCGCTGCCGATCGTGCCGCTGCGCTCCTACCAGCTCCCCGGCTGGGTGGGCGCCGCTGACCTGGTCGCGGCCGTGTCCGGCTCCGGCGACGCCGAGGAGACGGTGTCCGTCGCCACCCAGGCGGTGCGGCGCGGATGCACGCTGCTCGGCGTGGGCGCCCCCGGCTCCCCGCTGGAGGCCGTCGCCACCCAGGCCTCGGCGATCTACGTGCCGGTGCCGGTCACCGGCCCGTCCAGGGCGAGCCTCTGGCTGCTGGCCGCCCCGGTCATCGTGGCCGCCGCCGCGCTGCGGCTCGTCCAGGCCGACGCCGACCTGTTCGAGCGGGTGGCCAAGACGCTGGAGGACATGGCGCACCGGTGCCGGCCGTCCAGCGAGTCGTTCATCAACCCCGGCAAGTCGCTGGCCATGGATCTGGCCGAGAGCGTGCCGATGATCTGGGGGTCGTCGCCCGTGGCGTCGGTGGCGGCGTACCGGATGGCCTGCCAGCTCAACGCCAACGCGAAATACCCCGCCGTCCACGGCGAGCTGCCCGAGGCCGGCCACAACCAGGTCGAGGTCTTCGACGGGCCGCTGGCCGAGCGCGACATCTTCGCCGACACCGCCGGGCGCACGCTCCGGCTCGTCGTGCTGCGCGACGTCGAGGAGCATCCGCAGGTGACGCGGCGGCGCGAGACGTCGGTACGGCTGGCGCGGGAGCGCGACGTCCCGGTGACGGAGCTGTCCGCGGAGGGCGAGCATCCGCTGGAACGGATGGCCACGCTGATCGCGCTCGGCGACTACGCGAGCACGTATCTGGCGCTGGGATATGCCATTGATCCGACCCCTGTGTCAGCGATCACTGAGCTGAAGGCCAGGATTTCGCAATAGGATCCCCTTTCAGGCCTTAGTACGTGATCTTTATGAGTGGAGAAGACCGGTGAGCGCGAGCGGCGGTACAAAAGCGATCATTGCGGCCTTGACCGCGAACCTGGCAATCGCCGTGTCCAAATTCGTGGCCGCGTTCTTCACCGGATCGTCCTCGATGCTGGCGGAGGGCATCCACTCGGTCGCCGACTCGGGCAACCAGGTGCTGCTGCTGATCGGCGGCAAGCGGGCGGCCAGGGCCAGCACGAAGGAACATCCGTTCGGCTACGGCCGCGAACGTTACTTCTACGCCTTCGTGGTGGCCGTCGTGCTGTTCACGATCGGCGCGGCGTTCTCGATTTACGAGGGCATCCACAAGCTCTCCGCTCCGGAGCCGGTGGAGGCGCCGATCTGGGCGTTCGCCGTGCTGATCTTCGCGATCATCGCCGAGGGCTTCTCGTTCCGCACGGCCATCAAGGAGTCGAACCAGGTACGCGGCAAGCAGTCGTGGGTCTCGTTCGTCCGCCGCTCCAAGTCGCCCGAGCTGCCGGTCATCCTCCTGGAGGACCTGGGCGCGCTGCTCGGTCTGATCTTCGCGCTGTTCGGCGTGACGATGGCGGTCGTCACCGGCAAGGGCGAATGGGACGGCGTCGGCACCCTGATGATCGGCGTGCTGCTGGCCGTGATCGCGGTGGTGCTGGCCATGGAGACCAAGTCGCTGCTGGTCGGCGAGGGCGCCACCCCCGAGATGGAGGCCCAGATCCGCTCCGCGCTGGAGGGCTCGCCCGAGGTGGCCAGGGTCATCCACATGCGCACGCTGCACCTGGGCCCCGAGGAGCTGCTGGTGGCGGCCAAGATCGCGGTCGAGTACAACGACACGGCGGCCGAGGTCGCCAAGGGCATCGACGAGGCCGAGCGCCGCATCCGCGAGGCCGTGCCGATCGCCCGCGTGATCTACCTGGAGCCCGACCTGGACCGCCTCCGCAGCACCTCCGCCTCCTAGAGCACTCCTAGAGCACTCCTGGAGCACTCCTGGAGCACTCCTGGAGCCGTCCGGGCCCGCTCACGACGTGAGCTGGGCCGGACGCAGGCGCGGGAGTCGGAGCCGGGGCCAGCGAGGACGGCCAAGGGTGATGAACGCCTCGGCCTGCAACGCCGAGACCCCGATGCGGGGCAGGTCGCGGGCGTTCGGATAGACGACGAAGCGAGGCTCCCAGATCGGCCGGAACTTGGCGTTGAACCGGTAGAGCGACTCGATCTGGAACCAGTGCGACAAAAAGATCAGCAACGCCCGCCACGCCCGCAGCACCGGCCCGGCCCCGAGGCGCTCCCCGCGGGCCAGGACCGCGCGGAACATGGCGAAGTTCAGTGAGACCTGCGTGATGTCCAGGGCCGGCGCGGCCTGGAGCGTCTTGACGATCAGGAACTCGTTGAGCCCCGGATCGGCGCCGCGGTCGCGCCGCATCAGGTCGAGCGAGATGCCGCGCGGTCCCCACGGCACGAAGTGCAGCACGGCCTTGAGCTCGCCGTCCTTGTGGGCGGTGGACACCAGGCACTGGGAGTCGGCCGGGTCGCCGAAGCGGCCCAGCGCCATGGAGTAGCCGCGCTCGGTCTCGGTGCCGCGCCAGGATTCGGCCGCGTGCTGGATGTCTTCGCGCTCCTGGCCGGTCAGGTCGGCGATGCGGCGCACCTGGCACTTGTAGCCGTTCCGCTCGGTCCTGTTGACCATCTGGCGGACGTTGCGCATGGCGCGGCCCTCCAGCGTGAAGTCGGCGACCTCGACGATGGCCTCGTCGCCGATCTCCAGCGCGGACAGCTTGGCCTCGCGCGTCCACACCTCGCCGCCGGTCTCGCCGCAGCCGATGACGGCGGGCACCCAGGCGTGCAGCCTGGCCTCGTTCATGAACACCTTGATCGCGGCCGGCCAGGCCTCGCGGTCGCCGATGGGGTCGCCGCTGGCCAGCATGACCCCGGACACGACGCGATAGGCGATGGCCGCCTTCCCCGACGGGGAGAACAGCACGCTCTTGTCCCGCCGCAGCGCGAAGTAGCCGAGCGAGTCGCGTTCGCCGTGCTGGGCGAGCAGGGCGCGCAGGCGCCGCTCGTCGTCCTCGGTGAGCTCCGCGGCCGGGCGTTCGGGGCGCAGCGCCAGGTAGAGCGTGGAGACCGCGGTGAGCGTGCCGAGCGCGACCAGGGAGAAGTAGACCAGGTCGGAGACCCGCTCGACGGCGAACGTGACCGGGCCCTCGATCCCGATCAGGCCGAGCAGGACGTGTTCGAGGCGGTCGAGCACGCCAGGATGACCCACGATCATGCGGGGGCGGGCGCTGATGATCAGGTAGCCGAGGCCCACGTCGAGGACGCCGAGGACGAGCAGGTTGCCCAGGGCGCGCCAGCGCGAGCGCGGATCGGGCAGCGCGGAGAACTCGCCCCTTCCCCACACGAGCAGGCCCAGCAGGGCCAGGCTGATCACGGCCGTGGCCGGACGCAGGTGGACGAAGCTCACGGCGGCGCTCACCGGGAGCACCACCACGACCGCGCGCCAGGCCCGCACCTTCCCGCGGCGCAGCGCGTGCGCGAGCATGATCAGCACGATGCCGACGACCAGGGAGGTGGCTCTGGCGACGGTCGTGACGATGCCGGGCAGGAAGTCGGTCCACAGGCCCATGCGGCTGTGCTCGAAACGGGGGAACACCGCCTTGCTGAGGTCGAGCAGGCCGATCACCAGCGACGCGTAGGCGGCGACGGCGGGAATCCAGGAACGCTTCACAATGCGAAATTGAAGACCCCGCCGGGTAATCTCCATGTTAACTCCCTGCTTACGGCCGTCCATGTATTCCATCCCTCATGGGACTGAACTCAATCGGGCTGCTGGTCACCTTCTCGGTGCTGGCGGTGGCGGCGATGGCGACGACGGTGTGGCTGTGGCCGCGGCTGAGCGCGGCGCGCTGGCAGGCCGTGCTGGGCCGGGTGGGCGCGCTGGTCGTCTGCCAGGCGTTCACGCTGGCCGCCCTGGGCCTGGCGGTGAACCAGTACTTCGCCTTCTACAGCTCCTGGAGCGATCTCCTGGGCACCGACACGGCGACGGCGCCGATCACGGTCTCCAGCTCGGGGCTGCAGGTGCTGAGCACCCGCCCGGTGCCGGGCGGGCGGATCGAGCAGGTGATCCTGCCGGGGCCGTCCACGCACCTGAGCGAGGAGGCGTACGTGTTCCTGCCCACGGCGTACCTGAAGCACACCACGGAGCGCTTCCCCGCGATCCTCGCGCTCACCGGCTATCCGGGTGACCCGCGCAACCTCATGACCCGGCTCGACCTGCCGGGCCGGATGGCCAAGGCGATCGCCCAGCACCAGGTCAATCCCACGGTCCTGGTCATGATGCGGCCCAGCGTGGTGCTGCCGCGCGACACCGAGTGCGTGGACGTGCCGAACGGGCCGCAGGTCCAGTCGTACTTCGCGAACGACGTCAAACATGACATGTCCACTCACTACCGGGTGGCGGAGAGCCGGGACTCGTGGGGCATCCTGGGCGGCTCGACCGGCGGCTACTGCGCACTCAAGATCGTCATGAGCCATCCCGACCAGTTCGCGGCGGCGGTCTCGCAGTCGGGCTACTTCAAGACGATCGTCGACGGCACCACCGGCGACCTGTTCCAGGGGGACAAGTCGGTCGAACAGCGCAACGATCTGATGTGGCGGCTGGCCAACCTGCCCGCGCCCCCCGTGAACGTGCTCGTCACCAGCAGCAGGAAGGGGGAGAGCGACTATCAGGCGACCATGAGGTTCCTGAGCGCGGTGAAGCCGCCGATGCGGGCGTCCTCGCTGATCCTGCCCACCGGCGGGCACAACTTCAACACCTGGAACCGCGAACTCCCGCAGGCCCTCCCGTGGCTGGCCCAGCAACTCGTCAAGCCCACCTGAACGGGGTCAGCGTCCGGAGGGCCGCAGGAGACGCAGCGCCTTCTCCTTCTCGAAGTCGAGGGCCCGGCGCGGCACCTGGATGCGCCCGATCCGGATCCCGAGGTCGCGGACGGCCGCCGCCACCGTGGGCTCGCTGAGCACCCGCAGCGCGAAGGCCAGCTCCGCGGGTGAGACGTCGAACTGCTTCTCCAGCTCCACCCCCTGCGCCACCGCCGCCAGCTCGTCGGGGCCGAACCGCCGGTGCGCCCCCTGCTCTCGCACGGGTGGCAGCAGCCCGAGTGCCTCCCGATATCGGAGCATTCGAGGGGACATGCCGAGCCGCTTCGCGGCCTCCGTGATACGCATTCTTACATTCTTACGTCAGTTTCGACCGCCCCGAGATGCGCACCCCTCGAAGGGCCGCCTAAACTCGTCGGGACAACCATCAGTGACGCGAGGGGAAACCCGATGGACTTCAAGGTCGCAGACCTTTCACTTGCCGACTTCGGCCGCAAGGAGATCCGGCTCGCCGAGCACGAGATGCCCGGCCTCATGGCGATTCGCAAGGAGTACGCGGCCTCCCAGCCCCTTCGCGGCGCGAAGATCATGGGCTCCCTGCACATGACGATCCAGACGGCCGTCCTCATCGAGACGCTCGTCGCGCTCGGCGCCGAAGTCCGCTGGGTCAGCTGCAACATCTTCTCCACGCAGGACCACGCCGCCGCCGCGGTGGTCGTCGGCCCCGACGGCACCGTGGACGACCCGCGGGGCGTGCCGGTGTTCGCCTGGAAGGGCGAGACGCTGGAGGAATACTGGTGGTGCACCGAGCAGGCCCTCACCTGGCCCGACGGTGACGCGCCCAACATGATCCTCGACGACGGCGGCGACGCCACGCTGCTGGTGCACAAGGGCGCCGAGTACGAGAAGGCGGGCGCCGTGCCGGCCGCCACCGCCGAGGACCCGGAGGAGTGGCACGTCATCATCGACCTGCTCACCCGCACGGTCGGCGACGACAAGCGGTGGACCAGGATCGCCGAGAGCATCAAGGGCGTCACCGAGGAGACCACGACCGGCGTGCACCGTCTCTACGAGATGCATAAGAACGGCCAGCTCCTCTTCCCGGCCATCAACGTCAACGACTCGGTCACCAAGTCCAAGTTCGACAACAAGTACGGCTGCCGCCACTCCGTCATCGACGGCCTCAACCGCGCCACCGACGTGCTCATCGGCGGCAAGGTGGCCGTGGTGTGCGGCTACGGCGACGTCGGCAAGGGCTGCGCCGACGCGCTGCGCGGCCAGGGCGCCCGCGTCATCGTCACCGAGATCGACCCGATCTGCGCGCTCCAGGCGGCCATGGACGGCTTCCAGGTGACCACGCTGGACGAGGTCGTCGGCATCGCCGACATCTTCGTGACCGCCACCGGCAACTTCAACATCATCACCGCCGACCACATGGCGCGGATGAAGCACCAGGCGATCGTCTCCAACATCGGCCACTTCGACAACGAGATCGACATGGCCGGCCTCGCCAAGCTGCCCGGCATCACGAAGAACAACATCAAGCCGCAGGTCGACGAGTGGGTCTTCGCCGACGGCCACTCGATCATCGTCCTGGCCGAGGGCCGCCTGATGAACCTCGGCTGCGCCACCGGCCACCCGAGCTTCGTCATGTCCAACTCGTTCACCAACCAGGTGATCGCGCAGATCGAGCTGTTCGCGAAGACGGCCGAATACCCGATCGGCGTCTACACGCTGCCCAAGCACCTGGACGAGAAGGTCGCCCGCCTGCACCTCGACGCCCTGGGCGTCAAGCTCACCGAGCTCACCAAGGAGCAGGCCTCCTACATCGGCGTCCACGTCGAGGGCCCCTACAAGTCCGACCACTACCGGTACTGATTTTCTGCTTTCAGCAAGCTCCGGGAGGGGTTTCTCGCCTCCCGGAGCTTTCCGCCCATGGTTCTTTACGGCCGAGCACGGTGGGCCGCACGCGCCGACGTCAGTGGCCGTCCGTCATGGCCGGTCGTGAAGGCCCACGGGTCGCTCGCCGTGACGACGCGTGTTCTTGGCCGTCTTCTTCGCTCAAAGGGCTGGCATGGATCTCTGGGAAAGTGGCGAGCGGCAGATCTCCTGGGCCGCTCGTTCGATGCCGGTGTTGACCGCGATCGGAGAGCGGTTCGGCATCGAACGGCCGCTGGACGGGCTGAAGATCGCGGCCTGCCTGCACGTCACCGCCGAGACGGCCGTGCTGATGGGGGCCTTGAAGGCGGGCGGGGCCGAGATCGCGCTCGCCGCGTCCAACCCCCTGTCCACGCAGAACGACGTGGCCGAGGCGCTGCGGGTTTACGGGATCTCCGTGCACGCGCGGGCCGGCGTCGATCGGGCCACCTACTACCGGCACATCCACCAGGCGCTCGACCTCGAGCCCGACCTCGTGCTCGACGACGGGTGCGACCTGGTGAACATTCTCCACACCGAACGTACCGACCTGCTCGAACACGTCACGGGCGGGTGCGAGGAGACCACCACCGGGATCATCCGGCTGCGGCAGATGGCCGCCGAGGGTGCGCTGAGGTTCCCGGTCGTGGCGGTGAACGACACCCGGACCAAGCGCATGTTCGACAACCGCTACGGCACCGGCCAGTCCACGCTGGACGGCATCATGCGCGCCACCAACACCATGCTGGCCGGGCGCACGGTGGTCGTGGCCGGGTTCGGGTTCTGCGGGCGGGGCGTGGCCGAGCGGGCCAAGGGGTTCGGCGCGCGGGTGATCGTGACCGAGATCGACGCCGTGAAGGCGCTCGACGCGACCCTCCAGGGCTACGAGGTCCGGCCCATGGCGCAGGCGGCGATGCTCGGCGACCTCTTCGTCACCGTGACCGGCAACCGCGACGTGATCAGGGCCGAGCACCTGTCGGTCATGAAGGACGGCGCGATCCTGGCCAACGCCGGGCACTTCGACGTGGAGATCGACGTCCGGGCGCTGGACGAGCTGGCCACCGAGGTGCACCGGGGGGTCCGGCCCAACACCGACGAGTACGTGCTGCCCGACGGCCGGCGGCTGCTGCTGCTCGCCGAGGGGCGGCTGGTCAACCTCACCGCCGCCGAAGGCCATCCCGCGGCCGTCATGGACATGTCGTTCTCCGCGCAGGCCCTGGCCGTGGCCTGGCTGGTCGGCGAGCGCTCCCGCCTCGATCCCGGCGTCTACGACGTCCCGGAGGAGATCGACCACGAGGTCGCCAAGCTGAAGCTAGCCGCGGCCGGGATCGGCATCGACGAGCTCACGCCCGAGCAGGAGGACTATCTCCACTCCTGGCGAGTCGGCTCCTAGAGGCTCCTGGAGGGGTTGCAGCGGGCTTTGGGGTTGGCGTGGCCGATGATATTGCAGGATGATCGGATGATCCCGATATATCCGGCGGTGGAGAAAGGGTCTGCCACGTGAGTCCGTCCCCCAAGTCCCTTCCGATGGGAGGGTTCGCGTTCTCCGCCCTCGGCGTCGGCGCCGTGGTCCTGCAGATGCTGTCCGTCGTCTACCCCGACGGCGACCCGGCCAAGGCCCGCGAGGCCGCGCGCCTGTTGCGGCAGCTGGCCACGCGGGTGGACACCAGCCTGGACGACGTGGAGGACGTCGCGCGCACGGTCTGGCGGCCGCCCAGCTCCGGCGCGGGGGTCGACGCCTTCAGGAAATACTTCAACGAGGACCT
Source organism: Nonomuraea angiospora (assembly GCF_014873145.1). Classification (NCBI taxonomy): domain Bacteria; kingdom Bacillati; phylum Actinomycetota; class Actinomycetes; order Streptosporangiales; family Streptosporangiaceae; genus Nonomuraea; species Nonomuraea angiospora. Next base: position 9,187,261 of record NZ_JADBEK010000001.1, read on the forward strand.
CACGCCCTATCCGCCGCACGTGTCCGCGTACCTCCGCGGGCTGGCCGACGCGGTCGACGACTACGCGGACCTGCTGGAGCAGACGCAGCACGCGCTCCGCACGATGGCCATGATCCAGTGGCTCGAGCTGCTGATGTTCTTCTGCTGGCCGGCCATCGACAAGAAGGTCCAAGTGCTGATCAACTGGGCGATGCGCAGGAAGCAGGCGGGGCTGCTGCTCAAGCTGTTCAACCACGCGGTGGGCAAGCGCTTCATCTACGCCGTGGGCGGCAGCCTCGCCTACACGGCCCTCGACCAGCTGCTCGTCGACGGGGTCAAGCTGGGGCGGGGCGAGGACATGGGGTCGTGGGGCGACCGCGGCGAGTACATGGTGAAGAACTTCGCCGCGGCGATGGTCTTCTACCATGTGGATCCCGCCAATTTCGGAAAGGCCGCCAACCTGCTGCCGAAGAACAAGGCGGCGCAGAACGCCATCGTGTTCCTGACCGGGTCGTCCATCTTCACCACCACGGCGAACGCGCTCAACCGGCCCGGCGACGTCATCGACGATCCGGCCAGCCTGCTGCCCACCTGGGAGCAGATGCTCGCCAAGCTGGGGGTCGCCGCGGGCCAGGACCAGTTCAGGCGCTGGCGCGGATACTGACCGCCGGGTGACCGGGCCAGGTCCTCGGGCCGCGGCCGGCGCGATCTCGGGGACCATGGCTAGTCCTGGCCGAAACGTCTGACCTCGTCGGCGAACGGGGTCAGGCCGTCCGTCATCATCCCGGCCATCCGCTTGGTCAGGTCCGCGGCGGCGTCGTTCGCGGCGGCGAGCACCGCCTCCGCCAGCGCGTCCGCGCCGAGCCGCATGGCCCGCGGGTCGATGCGCAGGCCGCCGAGCGCGCCGCTCGGCAGCACCTCGGCCTTCACCTGGCCGTTGGCGGCCTCGCCGCGGCCACGGAGGCCGTCGAGGCTTTCGCGCAGCTCCTGCAGCGGCCGCAGGTCGGCCTGGAACTGGGCGAGAAGGCGCTGCATCTCCTCGTCGAGGAGGGGGGCGCCGTCGTCTGGTGTGGGCATCGGGTCTCCGAACAACGTCAGGGGTTGAGCTTTTTGTCCGACTTCGAGTAGTTGGGCGGGTCGGACACTTTCGGCAGGGACTGGATGCTGGCCCAGTGCGCGACGTCGAAGCCGGTCTTCATGCCGGCCAGCCGTTCGGCGATCCCGGGGTAGACGTCGCGTAACGCGTTGACGTACGTCTCGGCCTTCTTCAGCGCGGTGGAATAGCCCTGCTTGAAGGTGTTCGCCGTCTCATCCGTGCCGGCGAAGTCGCCCAGGGCGGCGATGGCGTCGAGAATCCGGCGGGCGTCCCGCGCCAGCTCGTCATGCTCGGTGATGAAGCCGCCGGCCGCCCCGGTGAAGGTGCTCCCGTGGACGTCGATGTTCGGCATGCCCGGGCGTTGCAAGCCCGGCGAGCTCGGCGAAGGGGTGGGGACGGGGTACGTGGGAGCGGTCGAGGGAGCCGGCGACGCCACAGGCGTTTTGCTGGGCGTCGGTGTCGGTGTCGGTGTCGGTGTCGGTGTTGGTGTCGGGGTGGGCGTCGGCGTGGGGGAAGGGCTTGGCCACGTCGGACTCTGGCTGGGTTCCGGCGGCGTGGGCGATGCGGATGGAGCGTTCGGATCTGCCATGGCGTGACGTCCTCCACACATTGCCTGTACTACCCACAGGAATAGTGTAGTTTAGCGCCGGGACGAGCCCTTCGTCCTCACCGTTGTGGCCTTCCTAGAGGGCGGACTGCATCTGCTGCATGCGGCGGATCTCGGCGGCCTGCGTCACGCTGACGTCGCTGGCCAGCTCCTCGATCCGGATGTGCGAGCCGCTCGTCAGCACCTGCTCCGACATCTTGATCGCCCCCAGATGGTGGTTGATCATGAGCTCAAGGAACATCCGGTCGAAGTCCTTGCCCTTGGCCGCCTTCAGGGCCTCCATCTGGGCGGGCGTGGCCATCCCCGGCATGCCCTCGTGCGCGGCGTGGTGGTCGGGCACCGTCTGCTGCTGCTCCCGCAGCCACGTCGTCATGTACTGGATCTCCGGCCCCTGGGCGTCCTTGATCCGGCTCGCCAGGCTCTTCAGCTGGGCCGACTCGGCCCGGGTGGGCGCGAGGAGCGACATGTCCAGGGCCTGGCGGTGGTGGACGACCATGTCCTGGACGTACTTGATGTCGGCCGCGTTGGCCGTGGCCGAGGGGACGGCGGTGGCGGCCTCGCTCGGCGCCAGCGTCCTGGCCTGCTCCCCGGGGCGGCCGGGAGCGAGGACGGGCGCGGTCGAGTCGGCTCGTGGAGCCGGCGGCGGCGTGGAGGAGGTGCAGCCGGAGAGGGCAACGACCGTGCCCATGACGACAACGAGCGCGGCGCGCACCCACAACCTCCCTGACTGACTCGGTCGAGAATGCGCACTCTAGGCCATCAGTGGACAACTTAAAAGGGGGTGAACAGGAACAAAATTTGACAAGTTGTCTGCTTGGCCCGTCCAGGGCGGAAACGGGAGGATGACGTATATTTATGCCCCCTTTATAGGAGGATTGCGAGTGTTCTCCCTCCGCAGGGCCCTCACCCTGGTCACGGCGGTCGTGGCGATGGCCGGCACCGTCTTACCGGCTCAGGCCGCGGACGTTCCGGCTCCTGGCGAGATCGTCATGAGTCCCAACATCCAGCACGTCACCAACGTGCCCAAGCCCGAGGCCCTGGCCGACATCCACACGGACATGGCCTTCCAGGGCGACTACGCCTACGTCGGCAACTACTACGGCTTCTCGATCTACGACATCAAGCGCCCGAAGCGGACCTCACTGGTGAGCTCGGTCGTCTGCCCAGGTGGCCAGATGGACATGTCCGTCTACGGCAACCTGCTCTTCGGCTCCGTGGACTCCTCGCGCAACGACGACTCGTGCAACAGCACCTCGCAGCCCGCGTCGGTCAAGGAGTCGTGGGAGGGCGTCCGGATCTTCGACGTCTCCGACAAGGCCAACCCCAAGTACATCAAGTCGGTCGAGACCAACTGCGGCTCCCACACCAACACGCTGGTGCCCGACCGCAAGGGCGAGAACGTCTACATCTACGTCTCCTCCTACAGTCCGAACGCCTCGTTCCCCGACTGCCAGCCGCCCCATGACCTGATCTCGATCATCAAGGTGCCGCTGCGCGACCCGACGGCGGCCGCCGTGATCGCGACGCCGAACCTCTTCCCCGACGGCGGCTTCGGCGGCGTCCCGGGGACCTACCCGAACGGGAAGTCCGCCACCACCGGCTGCCACGACATCACGGCCTACCCGGAGAAGGGCATCGCCGCGGGCGCCTGCATGGGTGACGGCATCCTGCTCGACATCCGCAACCCCGAGCAGCCCAAGGCCACCGCGACCGTGCGCGACGAGACGAACTTCGCGTTCTGGCACTCGGCCACGTTCAACAACGACGGTACGAAGGTCATCTTCACCGACGAGCTCGGCGGCGGGACCAGGGCGACCTGCAACGAGGCCATCGGCCCGAACCGGGGCGCCAACGCGTACTACGACATCGTGAACGGGCAGCTCCAGTTCAGGAGCTACTTCAAGATCGCGCGCCACCAGGCCGACACCGAGAACTGCGTGGCCCACAACGGCTCGCTGATCCCGGTCAAGGGCCGCGACATCATGGTGCAGGCGTGGTACCAGGGCGGGATCTCGGTGGTGGACTTCACCGACTCGGCCCACCCGCAGGAGATCGCGTTCTTCGAGCGCGGCCCGGACAACACCGCGCCGGCGCTCAGCGGCGGCTTCTGGTCCGCGTACTACTACAACGGCTACATCTACGGGTCCGACTTCAACCTGGGCCTGGACGTACTGAAGATCAACGACTGGCGTACGAACCGGGCGAACGGCGTCAAGATGCGCTCACTCAACGCGCAGACCCAGACGTCGTATCCCGAACACGGCCACTGATCCCCCGGCGGCGAGGGCCCCGACCGGGCCCTCGCCGTTGCCGCTTATCCAGACATTTGCGATAAGGAGTCTCGGAGTGTCCAATCCGCGCCGTGCCCTCGTCATGGCCGCGGCCGCCGTCGCGTTGGCGTTGACGAGCGTTCCCGCCCTGGCCACCGACATCCCACCGGCCGACACCGTGGTCACCAGCCCCAACGTGACCCACGTACTGAACATCCCCAAGCCCGCCCCGATCGCCGGCACCATCAACACCGACATCGCCTTCCAGGGCGACTACGCCTACGTCGGCAACTACGGCGGCTTCTCGATCTACGACATCAGCAACCCCAAGAAGGCCAAGCCCGTCAGCTCGGTCGTCTGCCCCGGCTCCCAGATGGACGTCAGCGTCTACGGCAACCTGCTGTTCACCGCCGTGGACTCCTCGCGCAGCGACGACTCGTGCAACAGCACCTCGCAGCCCGCGTCGGTCAAGGAGTCGTGGGAGGGCGTCCGGATCTTCGACGTCTCCGACAAGGCCAACCCGAAGTACATCAAGTCGGTCGAGACCAACTGCGGCTCCCACACCCTGACCCTGGTGCCGGGCAAGGGCCGCGACCGGGACAAGAACGTCTACGTCTACGTCTCGTCCTACAACCCGAACGCCACGTTCCCCGACTGCCAGCCGCCGCACGACAAGCTGTCGATCATCAAGGTGCCGCTCAGGAACCCGACGGCGGCCGCGGTCGCGGCCACGCCGGTGGTCTTCCCCGACGGCGGCAACGAGACCCAGCCCGGCCTGCTCCTGCCGACCAGCGGCTGCCACGACATCACCGCCTACGCCGAGAAGGACATCGCGGCCGGCGCGTGCATGGGTGACGGTGTGCTGTTCGACATCTCGGACCGGCTGAACCCGAAGGTCACGGCCAGGACCACGGACCCGAACTTCGCGTTCTGGCACTCGGCCACCTTCAGCAACGACGCCAAGAAGGTCGTCTTCACCGACGAGCTCGGCGGCGGCGGCGGTGCCACCTGCAACGAGGCCACCGGGCCGAACCGCGGCGCGGACGCGATCTACGACATCTCGAACGGGCAGTTCACGTTCAAGAGCTACTTCAAGATCCCGCGCTACCAGGACGACAGCGAGAACTGCGTCGCCCACAACGGCTCGCTGATCCCCGTCAAGGGCCGGGACATCATGGTCCAGGCCTGGTACATGGGCGGCCTGTCGGTGTGGGACTTCACCGACGCGGCCAACCCGAAGGAGATCGGCTACTTCGAGCGCGGCCCGCGCTCGGCCGGCGGTGGCGGCGGCATCTGGTCCGCTTACTACTACAACGGCTACATCTACGCGGCCGACTTCCACGAGGGCTTCGACGTCGTCAAGATCACCGATCCGCTGACGAACAACGCCAGGCGCGTCCACACCGACCGGTTGAACGTGCAGACGCAGGAGTCGTACCGCAACTGGTAACCCCCAAGCGCCGTTCTCACTGAGGCGGAGCGAACCCGCCCGGAGTCGCCCTTGGCGGCTCCGGTGCGGGGGGCCGGGGCTGCGGCTGCGGCTGGTACGGACCCGGCTGCTGGTAGGGCGCCGGGGGCTGGGGCTGGTACGGGCCTGGTTGCGCGTAAGGGGCCTGGTACGGCGCCGGCTGTGTGTAGGGGGACTGGGGCGGGCGGCCGTTGGCGGCGCGTTGCGCGAAACGTACCTGCTCCCTCCGGCGGCGCTCAGCCAGGACGGCGCTCAGGTACGCGTGCGGCGGCACCCCGGCGGGCGCCGCGGGCGAGACGAAGGACGCCGTCTGGGTCGCGATCCGCACCCCCATCTCATGCTGGATCTGCGGCGACAGGTCGTGCCAGCGCGACAGGTACTGACGGGCCGCCTGCGCCACCTCGTCGGGGAGCTGGGAGAGCTCCAGCGTCGCCGCCCAGGCCGCCAGCGGCGGCGGCATCACGATGAGCTGGCCGGAGTCGCGCGGCGCCCGGTCGGAGATCACGATGGTGCCGGCGAAGACGTCGCCGAGCCGCTTGCCCCGCTGCGAGACCAGCGACGCGATCAGCGCGGGCGCCCCGGAGAGTATCCAGAACTCCACGACCCCGGCCAGGCCGCGGAACAACGCCTGCCTGAAGCGCTCGGGGCTGCCGTCGTCGCTGACCACCCGGAGCCCGAGCGCGAGCTTGCCGAGGCTGCGTCCCCTGGTCAGCGTCTCGAAGATCACGGGGTAGCCGACCAGCACCAGCACCACGAACACGATCATCGCGGCGCCGAACATGGCCGCGTCCGAGATGACCGAGAACGCGCCTAAGATCGCGTAGGCGGCGATCAGCACCGTGAACTGCACGGCCATGTCGATGACGATCGCCAGCGCCCGCGAGGGCATCTGGGCGATCCGCACTTCGACGACGACCGCGTCGCCGGTCACAACCTCAGACATATGTGGAGCCTAACGGCTATGTACCGGTGTTTGAGCGGCCAGAATGTTCGGGTGGACATCGATGCGTTCGTCACAGCTCACCGCCCCGTGTGGGACCGGCTCGACCACCTGGTCAAGCGCCGCTCGTCGCTGACGGGCGCCGAGGTGGACGAGCTGGTTGACCTCTACCAACGCGTGTCCACCCATCTGTCCATCGTGCGCTCCTCGTCCGGGGACGCGATGCTGACCGGACGGCTGTCGGCGCTGGTGGCGCGGGCCAGGTCGGCGGTGACCGGGGCGCACACGCCCGCCTGGCGGGAGCTGGTGAGGTTCTTCACGGTGTCGTTCCCCGTGGTGGCCTACCGGGCGCGGTGGTGGTGGCTGGGGAGCACGGTGGCGTTCGTGGCGGTCGCGTGGGTGATGGGCGCGTGGGTGGCGGCCAACCCCGACGTCCAGGCGACGATCGGCTCGCCGGACGAGATCGCCCAGCTCGTCGACCACGACTTCGCCGACTACTACTCCGAGCACCCGGCCGCCTCCTTCGCCAGCCAGGTGTGGGTGAACAACGCGTGGGTGGCGGCGCAGACGATCATCTACTCGGTGCTGCTCGGCCTGCCGATCCCGTACGTGCTCTACACGAACGCCGCGAACGTCGGCGTCTCCGGCGGTCTGATGGCCTCCCGCGACAAGCTGGACATCTTCTTCGGCCTGATCACGCCGCACGGCCTGCTGGAGCTGACCGCCGTGTTCCTGGCGGCGGCGGTCGGGATGCGCCTGGGCTGGACGGTCATCGACCCGGGGCCGCGTCGGCGGACAGAGGCGCTGGCCGAGCAGGGCCGGGCGGTGATGAGCGTGGCGCTGGGGCTGATCGTGGTGCTGTTCCTTTCGGGCCTGATCGAGGCGTTCGTCACGCCCTCCGGGCTGCCGACGTGGGCGCGCGTGAGCATCGGCGCGCTCGCGGAGGTGGCCTTCCTGCTGTACGTGATCGCCTTCGGCCGCCGTGCTCTGCGCCAGAACGAGACGGGCGACCTCGAACGCGCCCCGGACGTCGCCCCGACGGCCTGACACCCCCCGAACCCAGGCCCTCGACTCAGGCCAGGCCCCCGACTCAGGCCCTACAGCCGTCCGGCCGCCTTCAGGGCCAGGTACGCGTCCGCGAGCGCGGGGGCGATGTCCTCCGGAGGCGCGTCCACGACCTCCACCCCGTGCCGCCGCAGCCGGGCGGTGATGCGCCGGCGTTCGAGCTGGGCGTGCTCGGCCGCCGCCGCGTCGTACACCTCCTCGGCCGACCCCCGGCGCCCCGCCATGGCCGCCACCCGGGGGTCCGACACCCCGGCCACCAGCACCAGGTGGCGCGAGGAGAGCTGGGGGAGCACCGGCATGAGCCCCTCGTCCAGGGCCGCCCCGTTGAGGTCGGTGAGGAGCACGACGAGGCAGCGCCGCTTGGCCCGCGACAGGACGGCCGCCACCATGCCCTGCGAGTCGGCCTCGATCAGCTCCGCCTCGATCGGCGCCATCACGTTGACCAGCGACGACAGCAGCTCCGTGCGCGACGCCCCGCTCACCCAGGCGCGCACCGCCCGGTCGTAGGCGAGGAAGTCGACCTGGTCACCGGCCCTGGCGGCCAGCGCGGCCAGCAGCAGCGCGGCGTCCATCGACCAGTCGAGGCGCGGCCAGCCGGGCGCCGGGCGCGGATCCGGCCGTACGAGCAGCCCGGCACCGCCCGCGACGGCCCCGGCCAGGGGGATGGGCGCGTCGCCCACCCGGCCGGCGGAGGTGCGGCCGGTGTCGAGCACGATCAGCACGCGGCGGTCGCGCTCCGGGCGCCAGGTGCGCACGACCACGTCGTGGCGGCGGGCCGTGGCCCGCCAGTCGATGGAGCGCACGTCGTCGCCCACCACGTACTCCCGCAGCGAGTCGAACTCCGTCCCCTGCCCGCGCACCAGCGCCGGGTGCTGGCCGTCCAGTTCGCGGAGCCTGGCCAGCCTGGACGGCAGGTGCTTGCGCGACAGGAACGGCGGCAGCACGCGCACCGACCACGGCGCCTGGTGGCTGCCCTGGCGGGCGGCCAGGCCCAGCGGCCCGACCGAGCGCACCGTGACCGCCACGGACGAGCGGTCGCCGCGCCTGGTCGGGGCGAGCGTCACGGTGATCTTGCGGCGCTCGCCCTTGGGCACGTCCAGGTCGGCGACGCGCGGCGTGGCGCCCGCCGACGGCGGCCAGGCGTCCCTGAGCGCGCCGCGCACCCGCCTGGAGCCGGGGTTCTCGACGATCAGCTCGACCGTGGCCCGCTGGCCGAGCCGTATGAGAGTGTCGCCGGAACGGTGGAACCTCAGCGGGCGCACGGCTCCGGCGAACACCAGGTCCACCAGGATCGCGGCGGCCAGCAGCAGGCAGACCCCGGCCAGCGCGGCCCCGGGCTGCGGCGCCAGCAGCACCACGACGATCCCGATCGCCGCGACCAGCCCGGCACGTCCCGTGAGAGCCATCAGCGCGGGACCGGGACGGAGGCCAGGATGCCGTCGAGCAGGCCGTCGGCGGTCGCGCCCTCCAGTTCGGCCTCCGGGCGGAGCTGGATCCGGTGCCGCAGCGCGGGCCTGGCCAGCGCCTTGACGTCGTCAGGAGTCACGTACGGGCGCCCGGACAGCCACGCCCACGCCCGCGAGGCCGCCAGCAGCGCCGTGGCGCCTCGCGGCGAGACGCCGAGCTGCAGCGACGGCGAGTTTCTGGTGGCGCGGGCCACGTCCACGATGTAGCCGAGCACCTCGGGCGCCACGTGCACCTTCGAGACCGCCTCCCGCCCGGCCGCCAGGTCGTCGGCCGACGCGACGGGCTTGACCTCGCTCAGGTCGCGCGGGTCGAAGCCGCGGGCGTGCCGTTCGAGCACGGAGATCTCCTGCTCGCGCGGCGGCAGCGGCACGGTCAGCTTGAGCAGGAACCGGTCGAGCTGGGCCTCGGGGAGCTGGTAGGTGCCCTCGTACTCGACGGGGTTCTGCGTCGCGCACACCACGAACGGGTCGGGCAGCCGCCGCGCCGCGCCCTCGACGCTGACCTGCCGCTCCTCCATCGCCTCCAGCAGCGCCGCCTGGGTCTTCGGCGGGGTGCGGTTGATCTCGTCGGCGAGCAGCAGGTTCGTGAACACCGGCCCCTCGCGGAACTCGAACTCCGCGGTCTTCGTGTCGTAGATCAGCGAGCCGGTCACGTCGCCCGGCATCAGGTCAGGCGTGAACTGCACCCGCTTGAAGTCAAGGGACAGGGCGGCCGACAGCGTGCGCACCATCAACGTCTTGGCCACGCCCGGCACGCCTTCGAGCAGCACGTGCCCCTTGCACAGCAGCGCGATGACCAGCCCCGTCACCACCGCGTCCTGACCGACCACGGCCTTGGACACCTCGGCGCGCAGCGCGCCCAGCGCCTCCCTGGCCGAGTCGCCCGAGCTCGTGACGCGGAACGTCTCCTCAGAGTTCACTGACCTGCCTTTCGATGAAGTCCAGATATCCGGCCAACCCGACGAGCCCGGCGTCGTCCGCCGGCGGCGGCCCGTAGAGCGCCGCGCCGACCTGGTGGGCGTCCTGGCCGGTGCGGGCGGCGAGCGCCGCGACGACCTCGTTCGGCCCGGCCCCCGATCCGAGCCCCAGCCTGGGTGTGAGCCGGTCGATCGTGCCCTCGCGCAGCGACTCCGCCGCCCGCTGCCGCGCGCGCCTGGCCCGGTAGAGCCTGCCGCGGCCCTCGACGGTCTCGGCCGCGCGCACGACGACGGGCAGCTTCTCCGTCACCACCGGGCCCAGCCGCCTGCCCCGCCAGAACGCCGTGACGATCAGGGCGATGAGGGACATGTAGACGGTCCAGCGGATGCTCTCCGGCATGAGGTCCTCCATCGACTTGCCGCGCTCGCCCGGCAGCTCGGCGATGGGCGGCGGGGTCGCGGGGCGGACCAGCCAGGTCACGGGCCTGCCAGTGCCGATCAGGTTGAGCGCGAGCGCGGCGTTGCCGTCCTCGGCCAGGCGCTGGTTGGTCATGAAGCCGCCGTCGCCGACGACCGTGGTCACGCCGCCCGCCTGCGGGAAGCTGACCAGCGCGTATCCGTCGCCGGCCGGGTAGCAGCCGGTGGCCCCGGAGGGGCCGCTGAAGGTGGCGCCGCCCAGGTAGGCGCTGCCCGCGGCCCGGGCGGCGGGCAGCGCGCACTCGGGCTCGCGCGAGCGCGTGCGTACCGAGCCCGGCTCGCTGTGCACGCCGGGGGCGAGGACGTCGAGACCGGGGACCTCGCCGACGATCAGCCGGTCGCTCTGGATCCGGGTCAGGTCGTATTCGTCGAAGTACAACGTGTCGGTGATCAGCAGCAGCCGGTTGCCGGTGGTGGCCTTGGCGGCGGCGGCTTCCACGGAGTCGACCCGGTCCACCGTGACACCCCGGGACCTGAGCACCTCGGCCAGCGCCTTGGAGCCCGCCAGAGTGGTGTCGTCGGGGTCCAGGGGCCGCGACGGGCCCGGCTCCGGGCCGAACAGGACGCCCGCGACCGCGACGAGCACGATGACGAGGCCGAGCAGGACGATGATCCGGCTGCCGCGCCAGGTGGAGCGCGCGGTGGGGGAGGTCGGGTAGGACGCGCCGCCGGGGGGCCGCGTGAGGACGCTCATGCCGTCCCACCTGCCCCGGGCCGCTCGCCCGGGGCCGCGCCGACCGGGGCCGCGCCGACCGGGGCCGCGCCGACCGGGGTCCAGGCCGTGGCCGCCGCCGCGCCGGCCCCGACCGGGACCGGGCGGGCCTGGCGGAGCTGCTCGTCCAGGTCGGCCATCTCCTCGTACGCCTCCTGCGTGCCCGCCACCCCGCCGTAGGTCACGTCGTCGAACGACCGGGCGGCCGCCGCCAGCCTCGTGGCGAAGCCGGGCAGCGAGAGGGCCGCCTCACGGGTCAGCTCGTCGGCCGTGCGCCCCGGCATGCCGTCGACGAGCGCGCGTTCCTCCAGGTCACGGGCGATGGCGCGGAGCCGTTCACGGATGGCCTCGCTCCAGCGCCGCTCGGCGGCCAGCGCGGCGGCCGCCGCCCGGTGCTCGGCCGCCGTCATCACCCGCTCCCCGAACAGCCCGCCCACGGCGGGCGCGTTCTTGCGGCTGGCCCTGCGGAGCTGCCACGAGATCAGCATGATCAGCGTGAGGATGACCAGCACGATGATCACGGAGGCGATGACCCCTCCGGCGGGGCCCCCGCCCGCGGCCGTGTCCACCAGGTCGCCGAGGAACTGCATGACCCGCCGGTAGATCAGGTCGAGCAGGGACTCCTTGTCGTATGCAGGCTTGAGGAGCTCCTCCGCGGCCCGGCGCGCGGCCTCCTCCCTGTCGATCGGGCTCACGGCCTGGCGGAGTTGGAGGGGTGCCAGAGCTCGTCCGCGGAGGCGTGCACCCATCCCTGGCGCTGCTGCTCGATGGCCGCCGTCTGCAGCACGAGGTCGAACGCCTCGCTGCGCATGCGCCGGTCGGCGTAGAGCAGGCCGGCGACCCCGGCCTGGAACGGATAGGTGAGCATCGATGCGAGCGTGCCGCCGAGGGCGATGAGCACGGTGGACACGACGGTGGAGGCCACCGAGCCCGCGCCGAACATGCCGAACAGCGTGCCCGCCAGCGTGAAGGGCACAGACAGGACGCCCGCCACGAGCCCGACCAGCAGGGACGTGAGCAGCAGGATGCCGAAGACGCGCCAGAAGTCGCCGCTCACCAGGTGCCACGAGCGCCGCATGGACTCGATCGCCCCCCTGCCCTCCAGCACCACGATGGGCGAGGCGAAGGCGAAGCGGGTCGTGAAGAACAGGTAGTAGCCGACGTAGACGATCATGAACAGGAAGGTCAACCCGAGGATCACGCCCGCTCCGCCGGAGGAGACGTTCATCGCGACCACCACGATGAGCAGCACCATCACGACCAGCGGCACCAGCATGATGACGGCCATCAGCGCCACGACGCCGAACAGCGCGGGCACCCTGCCCTTGACGAGCCGCCACGCCTCACCGGCGGTGATGCCGCCGCCGAAGACGGCCCGGCCGAGGATCCTGGTCAGCACGCCGGTCAGCAGCGTGACCACGACGAACTGGACCATGTACGAGACGAGCGTGCCGCCGTACTGGGCGGCGAGGCCGTACACGCTGGTGAGCTGGCCGGAGGAGGTGTACGCGCTCTCCGGGTCGGTGAGCGTGCCGCTCACGGTGTCGAGCACGAACGCCTGGCTGACGGCCACGGGCACGGCGGCGAGCAGAGCGGCGACGGCCGACAGGCCGAGCACGGCCTTCGGGTTGGACCGGATCAGCTTGATCGTGCCGTCGAGGATGTCGCCGAGGCCCAGCGGCCGCAGCGGGATGATGCCCGGTCTCAGCGCCTGCGGAGGCGGCGCGTATCCGTAACCGGGCTGAGGATGCGGATAGGGCGGATAAGGTGTTTGGGGCCCGGGTCCCAGTGGCTGTTGTTGCTGAAGGGGCTCCCCGTACGGCTGCCCATAGGGCGTCTGCTGCGGCGCACCTGGCGCGGTCCACGGGGAGGCCGGCGGGGCGCTGTAGGGCGGGGGCTGCTCGGCCGACCAGCCTGATGGCGTCTCGGGCGGGGGACCGTGACCGTCTGACATATCCCAATCCTGGCATGCTGAACGGGGCATTGGTGTCACTGAGCGCATTCGCCGTCGCATCCTTGCCGCATTCGACGGCGAATCCGGTCGAGGTTCATGGCCAGGGGATGGCAGAAAGTTGCTCTGTTACCGCAGACTTGAGATTGCGGTCGCGGGGGGCGGACCTAAAATTCGCCTTTTGCATGGCTCATGTCACACTCATGGGCCTACCAAGGGTAACCTTCAGCGGTCGTGCGGGTATGTCCCACAATGCGTAGAACGAATGAGGGGCCATGAAAGGTCGCGTGCTGGTCGTCGATGACGACGCCGCTCTCGCCGAGATGCTGGGGATCGTCCTGCGAGGGGAAGGCTTCGAGCCGTCTTTTGTCTCCGACGGCGACAAGGCCCTCGATGCGTTCCGGGATACACGCCCGGACCTGGTCCTGCTCGACCTGATGCTGCCGGGGGCGGACGGCATCGACGTCGCGCGCAGGATCAGGGCTGAGTCGGGGGTTCCGATCGTCATGCTCACGGCCAAGAGCGACACGATCGACGTCGTGCTCGGGCTGGAGTCGGGGGCCGACGACTACATCGTCAAGCCGTTCAAGCCGAAGGAGCTCGTGGCCCGGGTGCGGGCGCGGCTTCGCCGCACCGATGAGCCGACCCCCGAGATCCTCCAGATCGGCGACATCACCATCGACGTGGCCGGGCACTCGGTCAAGCGGGGCGAGGAGACGATCAACCTCACGCCGCTGGAGTTCGACCTGCTGGTCGCGCTGGCCCGCAAGCCGCGCCAGGTGTTCACCCGCGAGGTCCTGCTGGAGCAGGTCTGGGGCTACCGCCACGCGGCCGACACGCGGCTGGTCAACGTACACGTGCAGCGGCTCAGGGCCAAGATCGAGAAGGACCCCGAGCACCCCGAGATCGTGGTGACGGTCCGCGGCGTCGGCTACAAAGCCGGCCCCGCCTAGTCCACGTCCCGTTCTGCCATGCCCCCGGCGAAGAAGCGATCCCGCCGACGGACATTCCGCCAGATTCTCGGCGGGGTTCGCCGGCGGGTGCGCCGTGCGGCAGGCAGGACACGGAGCGTGTGGCGGCGCTCGCTCCAGCTCCAGGTGGTCACCAGCACGCTGGTGATCTCCGTGATCGTGGTGGTCGTGCTGGGCACGTTCCTGTCCGAGCAGATCAACCGGTCGGTCGTGCAGAGCAGCCAGCGCTCCTCCGCCAGCGAGGCGTTCGCCGACCGCCTCCAGATCGCCGACGCGCTGGCGCCCGAGACCGACGACCCGACCAAGCCCGCCGACAGCAAGAAGGGCTCGGCCAACCCGCTCGACGACGTCATGGACATCGTCACCGGATCGGGCGAGAACGGCTCCAAGAAGCGCTACGACGTGCTGATACTCAACCAGGCGATCCCGGGCCAGTCGCGGGCGTCCGGGGGCGTCGTGCCGTCCAACGTGCCGGAGAGCCTGCGGCACAACGTGCAGAAGAAGACCGTCGGGTCCATCGAGAAGATCAAGTTCGTCGGTGAGAGCCAGCCCAGGCTCACGTACGTGGTCGGCGGCACCGTGCACGTGCCGTCCACCGGCCAGAACTACGAGGTCTACCACTTCTTCCCGTTCACGGACGAAGAGGAGCTGCTGTCCAACGTCCGGCTGGCCATCGTCGTGGTCGGCCTCGGGCTCGTGCTGCTGCTCGCCGCCATCGCGTACCTGGTCGCCCGCCAGGTCGTCACCCCCGTACGGCTGGCGCGCCAGGCCGCCGAGCGCCTGGCCTCCGGCAAGCTGGACGAACGCCTCAAGGTGCGCGGCGAGGACGACCTGGCCCGCCTGGCGAACTCGTTCAACGAGATGGCCGCCAACCTGGCGCTGAAGATCCACCAGCTGGAGGAGCTCTCGCAGGTCCAGCGGCAGTTCGTCTCCGACGTCTCCCACGAGCTGCGCACGCCGCTGACGACCGTGCGCATGGCCGCCGACCTGCTCTACGACGCCCGCGAGGACTTCGACCCGATGGCCGCCCGCTCGGCGGAGCTCATGCAGGCCCAGCTCGAACGGTTCGAGTCGATGCTGGCCGACCTCCTGGAGATCAGCCGCTACGACGCCGGCGCCGCCACGCTCGACCTCGACTCCGTGGACGTGCGCGACGTGGTGCTGCGGGCCATCGCCGACTCCGAGGCGCTGGCCGAGCGGCACGCGACCCGCTTCGAGCTCCGGCTGCCGAACGAGCCGTGCATGGCCGAGATCGACAACCGCAGGGTCGAGCGGATCCTGCGCAACCTGCTGTTCAACGCCATCGAGCACGGCGAGGGCAGGGACATCGTGGTCACCGTCGGCGCCGACCGGGACGCGGTCGCGGTCGCCGTGCGCGACCACGGGATCGGGCTGAAGGGCGGCGAGGACACGATGGTGTTCGACCGGTTCTGGCGGGCCGACCCGTCGCGGGCGCGGACGATCGGCGGCACCGGGCTCGGGCTGGCGATCTCGCGCGAGGACGCCACGCTGCACGGCGGCTGGCTGCAGGCGTGGGGGCAGCCGGGGGAGGGCTCGCAGTTCAGGCTGACGCTGCCGAGGACGGCCGGGGCCGATCTGAAGGGCTCGCCGCTGTCGCTGGTGCCGCCGGAGATCGAGATGCGGCGTACGTGGCGCACGGCCATGACGCCGGTGCTGCTGCCGGCCTCGGGGGACGGGGCCGACCATGACGACGACTAGGCGGCGTGAGCGGGCCTGGCGGCTCGGCGCGGTGTTCGTGATCGCGGTCGCCGTGGTCTGCGCGGGCTCCGGCTGCACCGTGATCCCCGTGACCGGCCCCATCACCCTCAACGAGGCAGGCAGCGGCGACCCGCTGAGCAAGCCGTTCCACCGAATGATCGCCTTCCCGCCGGACAAGACCTGGAACGAGGAGCAGACGATCAGGGGCCTGCAGGCGGCCATGGCCGCCTACGCCGACGACCCGACCATCCTGCCCCAGTACCTCACCCCGGAGGCGCGGGCGAAATGGAGCGCCTCGGGGCCGGTGACGGTGGTCGACGACGCGTTCGAGGTCGTGCCGCCCTCTCAGCGTGAGGATCTGGGGCCGGTGGAGAAGGTCATGCTCAAGGGCCAGTGGGTGGCGCGCATCAACGAGGACGACTCGTACGCCCCCACCACGGGCAAGTGGGAGGACTACTCCGTCGAGCTCGTCAAGGCCCAGGACGGCGGTTACCTGGTCAAGAGCCTGCCCAACGGGCTGCTGCTCACCAACTCCGACGTGAGCCGCGCGTACCGGGCCACGAACCTCTACTACCTCAACGGCAACAGCCCGAACACGCTGGTCGTGGACCGCGTGCGCCTGCGGCTGAAGCCGACGGAGACATACGCGCAGACCATCCTGCAGCGCCTGCTCAAGAGCCCCACCTCGGCCCTGCAAGGGGCGGTGACGACGAGCTTCCCGTCCGACACCAAGGTCGAGTCGATCAGGTCCGGCGAGGACCGCGTGGTGATCAACCTGTCCGGCCCCCTCGACACCCTCGACCTGAGCGCCGAGGACTCCCTGCGGGCCCAGATCAGGTACAGCCTGAACAAGAACGAGATCGCCAAGGGCCGCGTCATCGAGATCCAGGTGAACGGGGAGTCCTACTCCATCGACCGGCCCGACTCCGACGACGACTGGCTGGACGCCACCAGCGACGCCGCGTACTACATCAGCAAGGGCGCCGTCCACTACATGAGCAAGGACGGGCCCGCGGGCAGCGTGCCGGGTCCGGCGGGGCAGGAGCGCGAGGGCTTCCACGGCTTCGCCCTGTCCAAGGACGGCGGGTACGTCGCCGCCCAGACCTCGACCGGCATCTCGGTGGCGGCGCTGACGCCGTCGGGGCGCTGGCAGGAGGTCATCCAGGGCAAGCTGACCCCGCCCACGTGGCACCGGGACGGCTCCCTGTGGACCTACGACCAGACGAACGGCGCCCTGCTCCGGTACGACCCGCTCAGCGGGAAGGGACCCCAGCGGATCTCCGCGCCCAAGCTGACCGGGCTGGACGTCACCCGGCTCAGGATCGCCAGGGACGGCGTCCGGGTGGCGGTCACCACCGGGCAGAACACCGTCCAGATCGGCGCGCTCACGGGTGGGGCGGCGGGGATGATGCTGGGCAACTTCCAGGCCCTGACCACCACCGAGGGGGGAAACAAGATCCTCGACGTGGCCTGGGAGGATGACGAGCACCTGCTGGTGCTGGTCGAGGGCCAGGCCGGGCAGGTGCTCAACGAGATCAACGTGGGGGACGGGGAGATCGAGGGAGTGCCGCTGAAGGAGCCGCTCGCGTCGGTGGCCGCGGTCAAGGACCGCGTGCTGGCGGAGGCGAAGATGGCCAAGGGCAACCAGATCATGGAGCTCAGCCAGGACCGGCAGTCCTGGACCACCAAGATCGAATCCGGCGGCAGCACCCCGCTCTTCCCCCTGGGATAGCGCTCGTCCGGGTCGGTCCTCCGGGCGGAAATTGTCGGTGGCGGGCGGCATCCTGGCACGCGTGCTGACCTCCGTGCTCGACCTCGTCCTCCCGCAGTCCTGCGCCGGGTGCGGCGCCGGAGGGGCGCGGTGGTGCCCGGGCTGTCATGCCGGGCTCGTCGGCGCGCCCGCCAGGCGGTTGCCCGACCCGGTGCCGGACGGCCTGCCCGACTGCTGGTCGGCGGCACCGTACGAGGGCGCGGTGCGCAGGGCGGTCGTGGCGTACAAGGAGCGGGGCGCGGTGGCGTTGGCGGAGGTGCTGGCGGAGGCCGTGGCGTTCACCGTCGTGACGGCGGTCAACGGCGCGAAGGCACCCTGGGCCGGCGGGCGGTTCGCGGTGGTGCCGGTGCCGAGCGCGCGGCGGACGCGCCGGCACCGGGGCCACGACCCGGTCGGGCGGCTGGCGGTGCTGGCCGCGGGCCGGCTGCGGGCATGGGGCCTGCGGGCCGAGGCCTGGCCGGCGCTGGGTCAGGCGCGGCGGGTGGCCGACCAGGCGGGGCTGAGTTCCGCCGAGAGGAGCTCCAACCTCGCGGGGTCACTCCAGGTGCGGCGGGCCGCGAAAGGCCCTCCAGCGGCCTGTGCGGTGCTCCTGGACGACATTGTCACGACCGGCGCCACCCTCGTGGAGGCGGCCAGGGCGCTGACCTCGGCGGGGGTGCGAGTGCCGCTGGCCGCGACCGTGGCCGCGACACGCCGAAGATCTTGAAAAGGATTACGGTTACGGTGCGTAAAGAAAGATCCAAATCGCTATCCTCACCAGGAGGCCACATGTCACTTCCCCCAAGGTGGCGGCGGGGCTGCTCAGTGGGCGGGAGCTCCATCCTCATAAGGGTTGCCGATCGGTTGAATAGGGCATTTGGGAGAGCATGAAGACCCCGGGAAAATCACCGTACGTGATCCTTTGGTCGACCCTCCGGCTGACATTCGCGCAGGATGCGGATAGCGTTCTGACATGGCACCCGTTCGGGTCCGTGGTTGCGCAGGGTCGGGGTCCCCGGCTCTGCTAGCCGATGCCAGCCGCAGGCAAAACGGTCCACGTAAGGCGACTCTTTGTCGACCGATCACGGTGCGGCTTAGGGGTAAGTCCTGCCTTCCCGAGGGTCCAGATGTCCCTCGTCAGAAGAGAAGGGCAGTAGTGGCAACAGAGCTGCGAAACCCTCAGCAGGCGGATGTGGGGTCGAAGACCAGGTCGGCCGGGCGGGTGCCAACCGAGTTCCCGGTGACGCAGAGTCGGAAGAGGGTAACGGTGACAGAAAGGCAGACAGCAGACCCCGTCCGACAGGCACGTCGTCGGGCGCTCTTGCTCAGTCGCTAGACCGAAGGGGGGCTGTTGCATGGACATCATCGTCAAGGGCCGGCACACAGGCGTGAGTGATCGGTTCCGTGACCAAGCGATGACCAAGCTGGCCAGGATCGAACGTCTGGACAACAAACTCATCCGAGTCGATGTGGAGGTGTCGAAAGAGCGCAATCCCCGCCTCGCCGACCAGCGCGAGCGCGTCGAGCTCACCATTCACTCTCGAGGACCGGCCATCCGCGCCGAAGCCTCTGCCGACGACCGATTCGCAGCCCTCGACATGGCCCTCGACAAGCTGGAAGGTCGCCTCAGGCGGCTGGCCGACCGGCGCAAGGTCCACCACGGCAACCACTGCCCGCCCTCTGTGGCGGAGATCACCGCGACCCTCCCCGACGTCGCGGACCTGGCCCCGCGGGCGGCCACCGTCCCCGCCGAGGCCGAAGAGGACGAGCAGGTTCAGCGCGACCAGCGCTACGACGACATCGTCCCGATCGAGATGGACGGCGAAGGGCCGCTCATCGTCCGAGAGAAGTTCCACAAGGCGGAACCCATGACCATCGACCAGGCCCTCCTCGAGATGGAGCTGGTCGGGCACGACTTCTATCTGTTCCGTGACAAGGAGAGCGGCCAGCCGTGCGTCGTCTACAACAGACGCGGCTACAACTACGGCGTGTTGCGGCTCGTAGAGCCATGATCGCGCGCTAAAAGATCTTCTCGACCACCCGAGAACCGCGGCTCCCGTGCCATCATGGCGGTTCAACGGCTCTGGCCCCCCGACGAGGAGGAGACGTGAGCGAGCTCAGTCAGGTTCAGATGGGCGAGCGAAGCGAGGCAAAGGCTGTCGCGAGGCGGATCAAGGAGGCCTCGTGACCGAGTCTGGCGAGGTCCGTACGTCAGCGAGCGAGCCGATCCGCGTGCTGATCGTTGACGATCACGAGCTGATCCGGCGGAGCCTGGCTCTCGCGCTGGCCGCTGAGCCCGACATCGAGGTGGTCGGCGAAGCGAGTGACGGGCAGGAGGCGGTCGAGTTGGCCAACCGCCTCATGCCCGACATCGCGCTCATGGACGTACGCATGCCGCGGCAGGACGGGATCGAGGCCACGAAGGGCATCAAGGCCTCGGTCCCGAGCACGCGCATCATCATGCTGACGGTGAGCGACGAGGAAGAAGACCTGTTCGAGGCCATCAAGGCGGGCGCCACCGGCTACCTGCTCAAGGACGTCCAGATCAACGACGTGCCGGCCGCGGTGCGCGGCGTGCACGAGGGCCAGTCCTTAATCAACCCGGCGATGGCCGCCAAGCTCATCACCGAGTTCCAGAGCATGAGCCGCAAGGAGTCCGAGCGCCCTCCCCAGCTCCCCGTCCCCCGCCTGACCGATCGCGAGATGGAGGTCCTGCGGCTGGTGGCCAAGGGGATGAACAACCGCGAGATCGCCAAGCAGCTGTTCATCTCCGAGAACACCGTGAAGAACCACGTCCGCAACATCCTCGACAAGCTGCAGCTGCACTCGAGGATGGAGGCCGTGGTGTACGCGGTGCGAGAACGCATGCTGGAGATCACCTAGCCGTCCGCGCAGGTCCCCTCACCCCGCGCCCCATCCGGACGGCCAGGGGTGAGCAGCCACCTACGCCCACGAGGCCGTATCGCCCGGCCCTCACCCACCTGGACGGCCGGGGGTGAGCAGCCACCCACGCCCACGAGGCCGTATCGCCCGGCCCTCACCCACCTGGACGGCCGGGGGTGAGCAGCCACCCACGCCCACGAGGCCCTGTCGCCCCGGCCCCGCCGACCTGGACGGCCCGGGAGCAGGCAGCCCCCAACGCCCACGAGGCCGCGCCGCCCCAGCTCAGCCTGAGCCCGCGGGCCAAGGCCGTGGCGTGCCTTTTGGGGCGGCCAGGGGACAGAACAGCCACTGCCGCCCGCCAGGCCGGATCCCTTCAGCGCCCACCTGAGCGGCCGCGAGGCAGGCAGCCGCCACCGCCCGCGAGGCAGGTCCCCTCAGCGCCCGCTTGGGCGGCCGCGAGGCAGGCAGTCACCACCGCTCTGAGGCCGCGTTGCCTCGGCTCTCAACGGGGCGGCCAGGGGGGAGGGGCAGCCACCACCGCCAGCCGCGAGGCCGGGTCCCCTTGGCGCCCACCTGGGCGGCCACAAGGCAGGCAGCCACCACCCCGCAGCGCCCATCTGGGCGCCCACGAGGCAGGCAGGCAACTACCGCCGCCCGCGAGGCCACGTCGCCCGGGCTACGTCTGGGCAGCCAGGGGGACAGGGCCGCCACCGCTGCCCTGGCGCCGCCCTGCTGGAACTGCTATCTGGCGGTGGCGTTGATGGCGGTGTTCAGGATGGGGACGAGTTCGGGCGGATCGGCGCGCTCGACCCGTACGGTGTCGCAGCCCACCCACTCCGCCGCCGACCACAGAGCGTCGCCCAGGGCGTCGGCCCACTTGGCGGCCGACAGGCCCGGCTCCAGGTGGAGCTGCCGGATCACCAGCGTGCTGCCCTCGCGGGCCGGGTCGACGCGGCCGATCAACCGGCCGCCCGCCAGCACGGGCATCGTGAAGTAGCCGTGGACCCGCTTGTGCTTGGGGACGTACAGCTCAAGCGTGTACTGGAAGCCGAAGACGCGCTCGGTGCGGCCGCGGTGCCAGATGAGGGAGTCGAACGGCGACAGCAGCGTCGTGCGGTGGCGCCCGCGCGGCTCGGACTCCAGCGCCACCGGGTCCGCCCAGGCGTTGGGGGTGCCCTTCTTGCCCGGCCAGCCCGCGACCGTCACGGGCACCAGCCCCGCCGCGCCGCTGCGCAGGGCCGCGTCGAGCATGGCGGCGTACTCGCCCTTCAGGCGCAGGAAGTCGATCAGGTCGGTCCTGTTGGCCACGCCCAGGGAACGGCCCGCCACGGCGGCCAGGCGTACGACGCACTCCTCGTCGGAGAGGTCATCGGCCAGGAGCTCCGCGGGGATCACGCGCTCGGCCAGGTCGTAGACGCGCCGCCAGCCGACACGGCGGCTGCAGACCAGCTCGCCGATGTCGAGCAGCCACTCCAGGCCGATCTTGGACTCGGACCAGTCCCACCACGGGCCGCCGTTCTTGGCCCCGCCGACGTCCGAGGTCGTCAGCGGGCCCTGCTCGCGTACCTGATCGAGCAGCTTGTCCACCCCGTCGGGGACCTCGTGCCAGCGGTAGCGCCGCTTGCGGTAGGCCCGGCGCCGGAACGAGTAGAGCGGCCAGTGCTCGACGGGCAGGATGCAGGCGGCGTGGCACCAGTATTCGAAGCTCTGGGCGGGGTTGTGCCAGTAGGCCCGCTCGATGCTGGCCCGTCCCACCGCACCCAGGCGGGCATACGCGACCAGCTCGTGGGAGCGCGCGAGCACCGAGATCGTGTCGAGCTGCACGGCGCCCAGCCTGCGCAGCATCGCGTGCGCCCCGCCCTTGCGCGCGTCGGCGCCGATCATGCCCTGGGAGCGGAGGATGATCCGGCGGGCCTCGTCGAGGGTCAGGTCGGTGGTGCCGGTCATGTCTGCGACTGCCTATGGCGATGCATGCGAGCAATCTAGCGACGCCCACTGACAAAACGCCCCCGCACGTCCCACCCCCTGGACGCACCACCCGCTATCCCCGCCCGCCCGCTAGCGCTGGCACCGCTCACGCTTGGCCGGGCGCGTCTGCTGGCTGGCACCGCTCACGCTTGGCCGGGCGCGTCTGCTGGCTGGCACCGCTCACGCTTGGCCGGGCGCGTCTGCTGGCTGGCACCGCTCACGCTTGGCCCGGCCTCAGGCCAACGTCCGAATTGCCGCCAGCCGCCCCCCCCGCCAGCCGTCCCGGCTCGCCGTCGCTGATGTCTTCCTGGCCGCCGTTTGCCAACGCCGATCGCGCCCGCCTTGTCGCCGCCGACACCGCCAGACGCTGCCGCGCCCGGTCACCCCGCCGTCAACGTCAGCCGTCTCGTCACGCCGACACCCGACACCCGCACCGACGATGCCACCGAGGCCACTCGCGCCTGCTGATGCGACTCTCGCTTGGCGAGGCCGCCCGCCCGCCGAGGCCACGGGCGCCGGCTGAGGCCAGGCGCGCCTGCTGAGGGCACCTCGCCTGCCGAGGGCATTGGCGCCGGTTGGGGCCACCCGCGTCCCGCCCGGGCAGCAGGTAATGGCGCCCGTGACAGCCCGGCGTGCCCCTCAGCGCCGCCTGTCCGGTCTGTCTGTGGCTCGTACGCCGCGTGCCCCGCCCGCCTACGCAGCCGCTCATCCTTGCCCGACACGCGCGGCGGGCTCGTCGTTACGGGGATTGTGCTTGCCTATTACGAAAAGCCGCTGCCGGTGCCCTTAAGGGTGCTCATGGGCGGTGTGGGAGACCAACCCCGGGCGGCGTGCGGAGCTTGGGGGATGGGAGCTGGCGGGGCACCCTTGGGGTGGGTGCCCGCCCGGTGAAGCCTGCGTCAGCGGTGATCTTCAGCGCGCATGCCCACGCGGGGCGCGTCGATCACGACGTCGGTGAAGATATCGAAGACAAGGGCCAGGACGCCGCCCACGACGAACGCTCCGGCGCCCACCCAGACGAGCGTCCAGTTGGCGACCGTGAGGCCGAAGCCGGCCACCACCGTGCCCACCAGCATCACCGTCACCGCGAGCCACGATGACGCGCGCCCGGCGTGGCTCCCGAGATTCTCCGTATGCTCCGACTTCTTCCCCTCAACCATGACTAATCCTTCCTTTGCCGGTTATCGCGCTTAATGGTGCGAGCCGGCTCTCAACCGGCATACCCTCTGCCTTGACCCATTCTCCCAGATGGGTGTGGCGCCCTCGTCGTCACGGTGGCTGTGTCTGGTTGCGGAACCGCCTACGATGGCAACGGGGAAGTTTGTCTCGGCCTCTCCTCCTGGCGGCGCCGCCGGGGTAGACCTGCGAGGAGCTTTACATAAAGTGGCAGCCATTCTCGACAAGATCCTACGTGCCGGCGAAGGCAAGATCCTGCGCAAGCTCAAGCGGATCGCAGACCAGGTCAACTCCATCGAGGACGACTTCACGAGCCTGTCCGACGCGGAGTTGCGTGCGCTGACGGATGAGTTCAAGCAGCGCCATGCAGACGGTGAATCGCTCGACGATCTGCTTCCCGAGGCGTTCGCGACCGTGCGCGAGGCGGCCCGCCGCGTGCTCGGCCAGCGGCCCTACGACGTGCAGATCATGGGCGGCGCCAACCTCCATATGGGCAACATCTCGGAGATGAAGACCGGTGAGGGCAAGACCCTCACCTGTACGCTTCCGGCGTACCTCAACGCCATCTCCGGCAAGGGCGTCCACGTCGTCACGGTCAACGACTACCTGGCCAAGCGTGACGCCGAGACCATGGGGCGCGTCCATCGGTTCCTCGGCCTCGAGGTCGGCTGCATCGTCGCCGGCCAGCAGCCGGACGAGCGGCGCAAGCAGTACGAGGCCGACATCACGTACGGCACCAACAACGAGTTCGGCTTCGACTACCTGCGCGACAACATGGCGTGGTCGCTCGAGGAGTGCGCGCAGCGCGGCCACAACTTCGCGATCGTCGACGAGGTCGACTCCATCCTGATCGACGAGGCCCGTACGCCACTGATCATCTCCGGCCCCGGCGAGCAGTCGGGCAAGTGGTACCAGGAGTTCGCCAAGATCGTGCCCCGCCTGCGCAGGGGCGTCGAGGCGAAGAACCCGGGCGAGGAGAGCACCGGCGACTACATCGTCGACGAGAAGAAGCGCACGGTCGGCATCCTGGAGGCCGGTGTCGAGAAGGTCGAGGACTGGCTCGGCATCGACAACCTCTACAAGCCCGAGCACACCCACCTCGTCGGCTTCCTGAACAACGCGCTCAAGGCCAAGGAGCTGTTCAAGAAGGACAAGGACTACATCGTCGCCGACGGCGAGGTCCTGATCGTCGACGAGTTCACCGGCCGCATCCTGCACGGGCGCCGCTACAACGAGGGCATGCACCAGGCCATCGAGGCCAAAGAGGGTGTGAAGATCAAGGACGAGAACCAGACTCTCGCCACGGTCACCCTGCAGAACTACTTCCGCCTCTACTCCAAGCTGAGCGGAATGACCGGTACGGCCGCCACCGAGGCCAACGAGTTCCACCAGACGTACAAGCTGGGTGTCGTCCCGATCCCGACCAACCGGCCGATGGTCCGCAAGGACCAGGCGGACGTGGTCTACAAGACCGAGGACGCCAAGTTCGACGCGGTGGTCCAGGACATCAAGGAGCGCTACGAGGCCGGCCAGCCGGTGCTCGTCGGCACGACCTCGGTGGCGAAGTCCGAGCGGCTGTCCAAGGCGCTCAAGCGCCAAGGGGTGCAGCACGAGGTGCTCAACGCGAAGAACCACGCGCGTGAGGCGTCCATCATCGCCGAGGCCGGGCGCAAGGGCGCGGTCACCGTCGCCACCAACATGGCCGGTCGAGGCACCGACATCATGCTCGGCGGCAACTCCGAGTTCCGCGCCGATCTCGAGCTGCGCCAGCGCGGCCTCGACCCGGTCGAGACGCCGGAGGAGTACGAGAAGGCCTACCCCGAGGCGCTGGAGAAGGCCAGGGCGGCGGTCAAGGCCGAGCACGACGAGGTCACCGCGCTCGGCGGCCTCTACGTTCTCGGCACCGAGCGCCACGAGTCGCGCCGCATCGACAACCAGCTCCGCGGCCGCTCCGGCCGTCAGGGCGACCCCGGTGAGTCGCGGTTCTACCTGTCGCTCGGCGACGACCTCATGCGCCTGTTCAACTCGGCCAGGGTCGAGATGATCATGACCAGGCTGCAGATCCCCGACGACCAGCCCATCGAGTCGGGCATCGTCTCCAAGGCCATCGCCTCCGCCCAGCACCAGGTCGAGCAGCAGAACTTCGAGATCCGCAAGGAAGTTCTGAAGTACGACGAGGTCATGGACCGCCAGCGCAAGGTCATCTACGCCGAGCGCCACCGCGTGCTGGAGGGCGCCGACCTGCACGAGCAGGTGCGCGGCTTCGTCGGCGAGGTGATCGACGGCTACGTGCAGGGCGCCACGTCCGAGGGCTTCGCCGAGGAGTGGGACCTCGACAAGCTGTGGAAGGCGTTCGGGGAGCTCTACCCGATCTCGATCAGGATCGAGGACCTCGTCGAGGAGGCCGGCAGCCGCGAGGAGTTGTCCGCCGAGCTCATCTCCGAGAAGGTCAAGGCCGACGCGCTCGAGGCGTACGCCAGGCGCGAGGAGGAGTTCGGCCCCGAGACCATGCGCGACCTGGAGCGCCGTGTGATCCTCTCGGTCCTCGACCGGAAGTGGCGCGAGCACCTGTACGAGATGGACTACCTGCGCGAGGGCATCGGCATGCGGGCCTACGCGCAGAAGGACCCCAAGATCGAGTACGCCCGCGAGGGCTTCGAGATGTTCGCCGCGATGCTCGAGGGCATCAAGGAGGACTCGGTCGGGTTCCTGTTCAACCTCGAGGTGGAGGTGCAGGAAAACCCCATCGTCGAGGAGGAGGACGCGGTCCTCGCGGAGACCCGCTCGATCATCGCGCGCGGGCTGCGCGGGCCTGAGCGCCCGGCCGAGCTCGAATACACGGCGCCCGGCGAGCAGGGCGAGGTCGAGCACACCCGCGTCCGCACCACTTCGGCGGAGCGGGCCGCGTACGGCAACGTGGAGCGCAACGCGCCCTGCCCGTGCGGGTCGGGCAAGAAGTACAAGCGCTGCCACGGCGATCCCAAGAACGCGGCCTGACGCTCTTTTTCGAGACCCCCACCTCCGGGTGGGGGTCTCTCCTTTTTCTGTCGTCTTTTCTGGGCCTTTTAAGTGCCCTTTTCTACGCCGTTTCAAAGTCGGTGCAGAGCCATTGGGCGCCTCTCCGCTCGAGGCGTATCGCCAGGACGCGGTTGCGGTCGCCGCAGTGCACCAGCATGCACATCTCCACGGCGCCGTCCCTGGGCTCCTTGACGTGCACGCTGCCGGCGAACGGGGGGCGGCTGGTCCGGATCATCTGGCCTGCCTGGACCAGCTCGCGGTAGGCGCGAGCTGTGAGCTTGTCGGCCACGGTCTCCGGCGGGCGGCGGCCCGCGAGCACCTCGGCCAGCGCCTGGCCGAGGTGGCGCAGCTTGCGCTCATCGGGGATGGATCCCGGCGGGCCCCATACGAGGGGGTGGGGGTCCAGGGCCAGGGCGCCGTGGATTTCCGGGGGTGCGATTTCCGAGGTCGGCTGCTCTTCGTCGTAGGGGGGTTCGGGGGTGGGGGTGACGCCGATGCGGGGGGTTGTTGACACGCATCCTCCAAATTCTTGGACGAAGAAAGAATCGTTATAAGGAGTTTTCGGTCCGGCTCAGGAATACAAATGCCGCCAACTTCTCCTGGGGGTGGTTGGGTTTGTCCGTCTTTGATGGTGAAGATTTTTGGAAGTTGGATCCCCTGGGGGTGGGGGTGGGGCGTTTTCTGGGCGTGATTGTTTGGGCTTCGGGTCACCCCAAACGGTTTTGGACATGCGTTTGACGGGGTGCTGGTCGTCCCTTTTGCTGGGGGTGCTGGTGGGCTCACGCCGTTGGTTGGCGCCGGGTGCGGCCGTGGGGAGTCTCGGCGATGCGGCGCTTAGGGGCGGGCGGGGCGCGTTTGTCCTCTGGGCGGGCGCCCTGGAAGGCATAAGGACTAGGTTTCGCCTGAGTCGACGTCCGGTTCGGGTTCGCGGCCCGGGGTGAGGATGTTGAGTTTGCGGATGAGGAAGGTGAAGACGGCGTAGTAGACGACGCCGTAGATCACCCCCAGTATCAGGATCCCGGGCAGATTCTGGGTGTTGGACTTGCTGGCGTTCAGGAGCATGTCGAGCAGGCCGGCGGAGAAGCCGAATCCGAGTTGTCCGCCGATCAAGGTGGTCAGGGCCATGGCCAGGCCGGTCAGGATGGCGTGCACCACCAGGAGCAGGGGGGCCACGAAGATGAAGGCGAACTCGATCGGCTCCGTGATCCCCGTGACGAACGACGCCAGGGCGGCCGAGAGCATGATGCCGCCCACCGTGGCGCGGCGGTGGGGTGGGGCGGCGCGCCACATGGCCAGGGCGGCGGCGGGCAGGGCGAACATCATGACGGGGAAGAAGCCGGCCATGAACTGGCCGGCGTGCGGGGCGCCGCCGAAGTAGCAGTTCCAGTCCCCGCCCAGCACCCGGCCGCCCACCTCGCACTGCGGCACCACGTACCAGACGACGGAGTTGACGAAGTGGTGCAGGCCGAGGGGGATGAGGAGGCGGTTGACGAGGCCGTAGATGCCGGTGCCGATCGGGCCGATGGCGGCCAGGGCCTCGCCGGCGTGGCGGATCCACTCGCCGATCACCGGCCACAGCCAGCCGAAGACCACGCCGATGAGCAGGGCGACGATGGAGGTGATGATGGGGACGAATCGGCGACCGCCGAAGAAGGCCAGCCAGGACGGCAGCTTGATGCGGTGGAAGCGCTGCCAGAGGACGGCGGCGACCAGGCCCATGACGATGCCGCCGAGGACCTTGGTCGGGTTCTGCATGCCGTAGTTGATGATCTCCTTGATGCCCTGGGCCTGGGCCTCCTTGATGAGGACGGTGTCGCGGATGTCGGAGCCGAAGAACATCACCTTGGTCACCCGGTCGAAGACCAGGTAGCCGACCACGGCGGCCAGGGCGGTGGAGCCGTCGGCCTTGCGGGCGAAGCCGATCGCCACCCCGACGGCGAACAGCATCGGCAGGTTCTCGAACAGCGCCGCGCCGGCCGCGGCCAGCACCTCGGCGACCTGGTTCATCCAGGCGAACCCGGCCACGTCCGCCAGGCCGCCAGGCTCGGCGCCGTTGGAGCCGAGCATGTCGGGCTGGCCGAAGCGCAGCAGCAGGGCGGCGGCGGGCAGGGCGGCGATGGGCAGCATGAGGGAGCGGCCCAGCCGCTGGAGCACGGTCATCACGCGAGCGAACGGCGAAGGCCGGGCGGCGGTGGTCTCGTTCACCGGGCGTTCCTCCGAGCCGGGTGAGGCCTCAGCCCCGTCTTACGGGCATTTCCAGAATGGTGCGCAATTGGTAACGGTCCGCACGATACGTGGACACGCCCAGCTCCGCACAGACGCCGCCGGCGAACGACCTGCGCTGCAGCAGCAGTACGGCGCCGCCGCGCGGGAGCTTCAGCAGGTCGGCGTCGCTCGGGTCGGCGATGCCGCCGTCGATGGTGAGCTCGCCGGCGTCCATGACCAGGCCGTAGCGGCTCTCCAGCAGCTCATAAAGTGATTTTTCCGACAAGTCGTGGGAACCCAGGTCGGGGGCGAGCTTGACCGGGATGTGCGCCCGTTCGATGGACAGCGGCTCCCCGTCGGCCGTCCGCAGCCGCTCGATGAAGTGCACCTCCTCGCCCGGCTGGATCCCCAGCTCCTTGGCGAGGTGCGCGCTGGCCCGCACGATCCGGCGATCGAGGTCGCGCGAGCCCGGGATCATGCCCCGAGCCCTCATGTCGTCGGTGAACGACGTCAGCTGCAGCGCCAGCTCGATCTTGGGCCGGGCGACGAACGTCCCCTTGCCGGGCACCCGGTGCAGGCGCCCCTCGGACACGAGGTGGTCGACGGCCTGCCGTACGGTCATCCTGGACAGGCCGAAGCGCTGGCAGAGCTCCCGCTCGGACGGGATGGCCGCCCCGATGCTGAGCTCGTCGCTGTCGATGAGGTCCAGCAGGATCTCGCGGAGCTGGAAATACTTGGGCACCGGGCTGTCCGGATCGATGTGCGCCACGGATCCTCCCCTCGATCGCGACCTTGGCAATGGGTTATGGTTCGTACTGGTCTAGTCCGGACTAGACCACATGTCGCGAAAGACGGTCAAGTCCGCGTCGCAGTCGATCAAGGAAAGAGCCCGAGATGACCACGAAGATGCGCAGCGAGATTGCCGAGCAGCCGGCCGCGCTGCGGGCCACCCTGGACTCCCTGCTGCCGAGGGTCGGCGAGGTGAGAGCGGTGGGCGAGCAGACCCGCCAGCTGCTGTTCATCGCGCGCGGCACCTCTGACAATGCTGCAGTTTATGGGCGATACCTGGTCGAATCACACGCGGGCCGCCTGGCCGCGCTGGCCGCGCCCTCGATCGCCACGACGTACAAGCGCAAGCTGGACCTGGACGGGGTGCTGGCGGTCGCGATCTCGCAGTCGGGGCGCACCGAGGAGATCGTCGAGACGCTGGCCTGGGCCAAGGACTGCGGGGCCAGGACCGTCGGCATCACGAACGGGGGCGAGCAGAGCCCCCTCGCGCAGGCCGCCGACGTGGCCCTGTGCACGGTCGCCGGCGAGGAGAAGGCCGTTCCCGCGACCAAGACGTACACGACGCAGCTCGCGGCGCTGGCCGTGCTCGCGCTGGGGCTGGGCGCCGACGTGGACGCGGAGGACCTGCGGCGGGTGCCCGAGGCGGTGGAGAAGCTGATCACCGAGCCGGGCGACCTGGAGGCCGTGGTCGAGGGCCTGCAGGACAAGCCGGGCGTGGTCGTGTCCGGGCGCGGGCTGGCGTTCTCGACGGCCCTGGAGACGGCGCTGAAGCTCAAGGAGGCCTGCTACCTGCACGCCATGGGCCTGTCCTACGCCGACCTGCTGCACGGCCCCATCGCCGTGGTCGACGCCGACACGCCCGCGCTGCTGGTCGCCGCCGAGAACAGCCCGACCCTGTCCGGTACGGTCGCGCTGGCCGAGCGGGTGGTGGCCGCGGGCGCGGCGGCGTACACGATCGGTGGCGGCGACGCGCTCGCGCGGGCGGGCACCGCCGCGCTGAACGGCCCCGACCTGCCCGAATGGGTGGCTCCGATGGGGTTGATCGTGCCCGGTCAGCTGCTCACCGAGGCGCTGGCCCGCAGGCTCGGCATCGACCCCGACGCGCCGCGCGGGCTGAACAAGGTCACCCAGACCGACTGAAATAGCCTGGTCACAAGAGCTCTAGGGAGGGCCGGATGGCGGCTGACGCGAACGCGATCATCGCCGGCTTGGGCGGGGCCGACAACATCATCGAGATCGAGCCCTGCATCACCAGGTTGCGCACGGAGGTGCACGACGCGTCCAAGGTCGATCAGGCCGCCCTCAAGGCGGCGGGCGCGCATGGCGTGATGGCCGCGGGGAACGTGGTCCAGGTCGTCGTCGGGCCGGAGGCGGACACCATCGCCAGCGACATCGAGGACATCATCGGCTAAGGGCGAGACCATGACGACTGTTCTCGCCCCGGTTGAGGGGGCAGCTGTGGGGTTGGCCGCCGTGCCCGATCCGGTGTTCTCCGCCGGGTTGGTCGGGCCGGGGGCCGCGATCGACCCGCTGCGCGGGCCGGGAAAGGCCGTAGCCCCCATAGCTGGAAAAATCATGAAACTGCATCCGCATGCGTACGTCATCGTCGGAGACGACGGCAGAGGTGTCCTGGTCCACCTGGGCATCGACACGGTCCAGCTCAAAGGCCAGGGGTTCGAGCTCCTGGCCGCCGAGGGCGACCGCGTGAGCGCCGGGCAGCCCGTCGTGGCCTGGGACCCGGCGGTCGTCGAGGCGGGCGGCCGCTCGCCGGTCTGCCCGGTCGTCGCGCTCGACGCCCTGTCCGGGGCCGTGACGGAGGTCGCGGAGGGGGCGGTCCACGCGGGGGACGAGCTCTTCCGATGGGAATAGCTCCGGAACGAGCGTGTTCGCCGAGACGGCAGAATGTAAACGCGCTATCGCAAGGGGTTCAGCTGGTCTGGACCGGCATCAAAGGAGGAGTAATGGGTGAGCGCAAGGTCACCGTGGCGGCGGAAGTGGGGCTGCACGCCCGGCCCGCCGCGACGTTCGTCCAGCGGGCGAAGAAGGCCCCCATGGACATCACGGTGACGAAGTCCCACGGCAGCCAGCAGGTCAACGGCAAGAGCATCCTCGCGATCATGGCCCTGGACGTCAGGCAGGGCGAGACCGTCGTGATCAGCGCGGAGGGCGAGGGGTCGGAAGAGGTCCTCGACGAGCTGGCCGCGATCGCCGCGGCGCCATGAACCTGCGGGGGGTAGGGGTCAGCCCGGGCATCGGGCACGGCCCCGCGTACGTCCTGACCGTTTCCGTGCCCGAACCCCCCGAGGGCGCCACCTACACCGGTGAGGCGGATCAGGAGAAGGAGCGCGCGATGGCCGCGCTCACGCAGGTCGCGGGCGAGTTGGAGGCCCGGGGGAACCAGGCTGGCGGCGAGGCCGAGGAGATACTCAAGGCCCAGGCGCTGATGGCCGAGGATCCCGGGCTGGTCGTCAAGGTGCGAACGTTGATCGACCGCGGCCTGGCCGCCCCGAGGGCGGTTTTTGAAGCTTTCACGAAATATCGGGACGTGCTGGCCGGGTCCGGAGGCTACCTGGGCGAGCGGGCCGCCGACCTCGACGACATCAGGGACCGCGTGATCGCGCTGCTCTACGGGCACGCCATGCAGGGGCTCCCGGTCGCGCCCGAGGAGCCGTACGTGCTGGTCGCCAGGGACCTCGCGCCCGCCGACACGGCGGTGCTGCGCAAGGAGGACGTCGCCGCGTTCGTCACCCAGGAGGGCGGCCCCACCAGCCACACCGCGATCATGGCCAGGGCGATGGGCGTGCCCGCCGTCGTGGCCTGCCCAGGCGCGCTGCAGATCCCGCCGGGCGTCCCGGTGATGGCCGACGGCACGTCGGGAGACGTACGCGTCGAGCCGGCCGAGTCCGACGTTGCCGAGGCGGTCGGCGCGGACGCCGCGCGGCAGGCGGCGATCGCCGCCGCGAAGGGACCCGGCAGGACCGCCGACGGGCACCCGGTCCCGCTGCTCGCCAACATCGGCGGCCCCGCGGACCTCGACGACGCCGTCAACGCCGGGGCCGAGGGGGTCGGGCTCTACCGGACCGAGTTCCTCTTCCTCGACAGGACCGAGCCGCCCTCCACGGAGGAGCAGCGGCGGGCCTACCGCGCGGCGCTGGAGGCGTTCCCCGGCGGCAAGGTGGTCGTGCGGACGCTGGACGGGGGCGCGGACAAGCCGCTGGCGTTCCTGCCGGCGCCCGCCGAGCCGAACCCGGCGCTCGGCGAGCGCGGGCTGCGCAGGTTCAGGAGATTCCCCGACGTGATGGCGGCGCAGCTCGGCGCGCTCGCGGCCGTCGCCTCCGAGCGGCTCCAGGTGATGGCGCCGATGGTGGCCACGGCCGAGGAGGCCGCCTGGTTCGCGCAGGAGTGCCGGGCCAGGGGGCTGACGAACGTGGGCGTGATGGTCGAGATCCCCTCGGCCGCGCTGCGCGCCCGCGAGCTGCTCACCCGGGTGGACTTCGTCTCGATCGGCACCAACGACCTCGCCCAGTACGCCTACGCCGCGGACCGCCAGGTCGGCGCCGTGAGCGCGCTGCACGACCCGTGGCTGCCCGCGCTGCTGGACCTGGTCGCCATGACCGCGGCCGCCGCCACGAGAGCGGGCAAGCCGTGCGGCCTCTGCGGCGAGTCGGCGGCCGACCCCGTGCTGGCCTGCGTGCTCGTCGGGCTCGGGGTCTCCTCGCTGTCGATGGGGGCCGCGGCGCTGCCCGCCGTACGCGCCGTGCTGGCCGCGCACACCCTCGAGCAGTGTCAGCGGGCCGCAGAGGCCGCGCGGGCGCAGACGACGGCGGCTCAGGCGCGTGCGGCGGCCCGCGTGCACCTGTCCGGGCTCGCCCGGCTGGGGCTGTAACCGGGTCCACATCCGGCCGTCTTGGTAAAGGGACGGTCTGGTGTGGGTTGTCGGATCGATACCTTTGGAGGCATGCTTCGACGGATCGGTACGGCAGGCCTCCTCGCGATCGCTCTGACAGCCTGCGGCTCAGGCGGCAGCCCGGCGGGTGCGACCCCGACCGGAGGAGGCAAGGCCGCACCGCCCGCGCAGGCCACACCCCCGCAGACGTCACCGCAGACCGCGCCGCCCCAGAGCCCGCCGCAGGCGCGGCAGGGCGCCGTCGAGCGGGCACTGGCGAAGATGAGCGTCGAGGAGAAGGTCGGCCAGCTCTTCATGCCCGTCCTGTACGGCACCGCGGCCGACACGGTGTCGGGCGAGAACCAGGCCAGGTACGGCGCCCAGACCCCGGCCAAGGTGATCGCGAAGTACCACCTCGGCGGCGTGATCCTCTTCCCGCACAACATCAAGGGCGTCGGCCAGGTCGTCGGCCTCACCAACGGCCTGCAGCGGGCGTCCCGGGACGTGCCGCTCCTGATCGGCACCGACCAGGAGAACGGCCTGGTGGCCAGGATGTCCGCGCTCATGACCGACTTCCCCGGAGCCGCCGAGATCGGCGCCACCAAGAACCCCGACCGGGCGCGGGCCGTGGCCAGGGCCACCGGCGAGGAGTTGCGCGCGCTCGGCGTCAACCTCGACTTCGCCCCGGTCGCCGACGTGAACGTGAACCCCAAGAACCCGGTCATCGGCCGCCGCGCCTACGGCGACGACCCGGCGCGGGTGTCGAAGATGGTCGCGGCGGCGGTCAAGGGGTTCGCCCAGGCGAAGGTGGCCGCCACCGCCAAGCACTTCCCGGGCCACGGCGACACCGACGTCGACAGCCACACCGGGCTGCCGGTGATCAAGCACACGAAGGCGCAGTGGGAGAAGATCGACGCTCCGCCGTTCAGGGCGGCGATCGACGCGGGCGTGGACGCCGTGATGAGCGCCCACCTCGTCTTCCCCAAGCTCGACCCGTCGGGCGACCCGGCCACGCTGTCCAAGCCCATCCTGACCGGCCTGCTGCGGCAGAAGCTCGGCTTCAAGGGCGTGATCTCCACCGACGCGCTCAACATGGAGGGCGTGCGCAAGAAGTACAACGACGGGGAGATCGCGGTGCGGGCCGTGCTGGCCGGGGCCGACCTGCTGCTGATGCCGAACGACCTGCCGAAGGGGTACCAGGCGGTGGTGGCGGCGGTGAGGTCGGGCCGGATCTCGAAGGAGCGGCTCGACCAGTCCGTCACCAGGCTGCTCACGCTCAAGCAGGCCAAGGGCTACCTGCCCGAGGCGCCCGCCGCCGACGCGGAGAGGGCGGCCGGCGTGCTGCGCTCCACGGCGCACCGCAAGCTGGCCGCCCAGGTCACGCGCTAGCTAGCTAGTGCGCGCCGCGCAGGCCGCTGGCGATGAACATCCCGGCCAGCATGGCGAACAGGAACGCCTGCAGGAACTGGATGAACATCTCGAACGCGGTCATCACGATCGTCATCAGCACGCCGAGGACGCCGATCCCCGCGCCCAGCGGGGTGAGCCGCTCGAACAGGAACCAGAAGCCCACCGAGCTGAAGAAGGCCAGGAGGACGTGGCCGGCGAACATGTTCGCGAACAACCGTATGAAGTGGGTGAACAGCGACGTGATGAACACCTCGGCCAGGATCATCGGGGCATAGAGCCCGTACGCCCAGCCGGGCAGGCCCGGAAGGTGCACGATGCCCCTCAGGTAGCCGCGCACGCCGTGGTGGCGGACGCCGAGGTAGACCTTGATGCCGTACACGATGAGCGCCAGCCCCAAGGGGAAGAAGAGGTGCGCGGCGACGGGGAACTGGATGAGCGGGATGACGCCCATCAGGTTCCAGATGAGCACGGTCAGGAAGAGCGTGAGGAGGAAGCCCATCCATCGGTCGGAGTCGGCGCCGAGGTTGGGGCGGGCGATGTGGTCGCGTACGAACATGTACGCGTACTCGCCGATGCTCTGCCAGCCACGTGGGATGATCTTCGGCTTGGCGAACGCGGCCCAGCACAGGGCGATGGCGATGACCGAGCTGAGCAGGGCGATGAGGACCGGTTTGGTGAGCCATTCCGGGCCGCCGGGGAAGATCGGCGCGAACTCGAAGAGTTCCAGTCCCGGGGCGGTCCATCGGTCCGGGGAGATGATCAGGATCGTCGTGGACACGGCGGTCCTTTCTGGGTAGCGACTATCGCTGGAAGCACACCTTAACTGGATATATCGGGCGACCTTTTTATGGGGTTTTATCGGCTTATAAGTGTCGGTGACGTTCTATTCTGGAATGGTGCTTACCGGTGTGCTCATCGACTGGGGCGGCGTCCTGACGACCAGCCTTTCCGACTCCATCGCGCGCTGGATCGCGGCGGACAGGATCGACGGCGACCACTACCGCCAGGTGATGCGGAGGATGGTCGACCACGCTTACGGCGACGGTGTCGGCGAGAGCGTCGTCCACGCGCTGGAAAGGGGCGAGATCGACGGCCCCTCCTTCGAGCGCGACCTCGCCGCCCGGCTGCTGACCGTCGACGGGGTGCCGCCCGTGGCCGAGGGGCTGCTGGAGCGGATGTTCGCGGGATTCGAACGCGTTGACGCAATGTACGACATGCTCCGCGACGTACGGAAAAATGGTGTCAAAACGTGTTTGCTATCTAACTCCTGGTCGAACGAGTATCCCCGTACCCACTGGGACGAGCTCTTCGACGCGGTCGTGAT
The DNA here is from genome assembly GCF_014873145.1 of Nonomuraea angiospora. Classification (NCBI taxonomy): domain Bacteria; kingdom Bacillati; phylum Actinomycetota; class Actinomycetes; order Streptosporangiales; family Streptosporangiaceae; genus Nonomuraea; species Nonomuraea angiospora. The sequence continues at coordinate 9,223,308 of NZ_JADBEK010000001.1, forward strand.
CTCCGGCGAGGTCGGCATGCGCAAGCCCGAGCCGCGCATCTTCCACCACGCGGTCGAGCTGATCGGCCTGGCCTGCGAGGAGTGCGTGTTCATCGACGACATCGAGGCGAACATCCTGGCCGCCCGCGCGCTCGGCATCGCCGGCATCCATCACAAAGATGCCGACTCGACCATCGAGGAACTCGAGTCTCTCCTCAGTCTCACGCTGCGACGGGCATGATAGAGCCCTTGCACGCTGAGACGGGTCCGCCGCCGAGCGCGGACCCGTCTCGGCACGCCGAGCTGAGCTCGGCTGGAAAGAAAGCACGAAAGGTTCGTCATGCGCGTCTATCTGCCGTGCACTCTCCCTGCACTGGCCCAGGCGGTCGAGGCGGGAGAGCTGGGCCCGGCCCCGCTGACCGGCTACGCGGTGACCCCCGCGCTGACCGAGTGGTATGCCTCGGGTGACACCGAGGAGCTCGAATACGTGGCGCTCACCGAGGCGGCCCGCGCCTCGCTGCGGAGGCTGGCCGCCGACCGCGCCGACGGCGCCGAGACCGCGTTCCGGCGCGTGGTGGTCGCCGCCGAAGTGCCGGAGCGCTCGGTCTCGGCCGGGGCCGATCTGGAGGAACGGGCGAGAGTGCGCCTCTCCGACCCGATCCCGCTGGCCAAGGTGGCCGCGGTGCACGTCGACGACCACGAGGCGATCCCCGACATCGAGGCCGCCGTCGCCGCGCTGCCGGCCGCGGACGGGGGCGACGACGACGCGAGATTCGCCGTGGACGGGGCCGAGGCGCACGAGCTCATGTGGTACGCCACCCAGGAGATTCCCGACCTCCTGGGCTCATAACGGAGGCGTTACATCGATCTCACTCCCTGACCGTTCGGAGCCGGGCCTCGCTAGGGTCCCGATCTAGCAAGTGTTGTTTACGCAAGGAGTCGGTCCAAAGTGAAGCTTCGAGTTGCCGCTACCGTCCTGGGCGCCGTCGCGGCGGTCCTCCTGGCGGGTGCGCCCGCGCACGCCCAGGCCAAGCCGGGCGACCACAAGGATCCGGCCAAGTCGGGCTGCTGGAACTCGGCCAAGGTGGTCAAGACCGCCCCCATCAAGAGCCGCGTCAACGGCGAGGTCGGAACGATCAAGCTCTGGTGGTCCGGCAAGTGCAAGACCAACTGGGTCGAGATCCGCACGGCCTCCTCGGCGACCGGCACCATCAGCGTGTACGCGGCGGACGGCCGCTACGACCAGTTCCGCTTCAAGGCGGGCAACAAGGGCCGGCACTGGGGCAACATGGTCTGGGCCAACAACATGTGCGCCTGGGGCAGCGCCTCGATCCAGTGGAACGGCGGCCGCGGCGGCCAGAACGGCGCCGGCACCACCGCTAAGGCCTGCGGCTAGCTCTCCCCGGGGGCCGTGGCCGGATGGTCGCGGCCCCTGTGCTGGGCGTTCATCGAAACGTCACACGTGCCGTCTAAGCTTGTCGCAACATGACAAAGCACATCATCTGGGATTGGAACGGCACGCTCTTCCACGACATCGACGCCGTGGTGGGGGCCACCAACGAGGTCTTCAAGCCGTACGAGCTTCCTGAGATGACCGTCGACGGCTTCCGCGCGGTCTACACCCGGCCCATCTGGGTCGCCTACGAGCGCATGCTCGGCCGCCCCCTGACCGAGGGGGAGTGGGAGCTGCTCGACGACGGGTTCCACGAGCACTACTTCCGGCTGAGCGACGCCTGCGCGCTGGCCGCCGACGCGGAGCTGGCCCTCGCGGGCTGGACGGGCACCCAGTCGCTCTGCTCGATGGCGCCGCACGCGCACCTCGTGCCCAAGGTCGACTCCTTCGGCATCACCCGGCACTTCACCCGGATCGACGGGCTGCTGGGCACCACCGGCGGTGAGAAGGCCGCGCACATGGAGGCGCACATCACGGCCCTCGGGGTGGATCCCGCCACGGTCCTGGTGATCGGCGACAGCGTGGACGACGGGCTCGCCGCGCGGCACGTGGGAGCCAAGGCGGTGCTGTACACGGGCGGGATGACGACCCGCGCCGAGCTGGCGGGCGTCGGCTTCCCCGTGGTCGACACGCTGGCGGACGCGCTGAATTTCGCGTAAACCTTCATGCTCAAATCGCGAAGGCGCCGGCTCCGCGCATAGCGCCGGCCGTACCCTATGCAGGGTCACCCCCCAGGAGGCTGCCATCAACCGCCTTGTGCTGTGGAACATCGACCTGACGCTGGTCGACGTCGCCATCGTGACCAGGGACGCCTACGCGGAGGCGTTCCGCTTCGTCACCGGGCGACCGCTGGTCAAACTCGTGCCCCCGCTGGGGCGTCCCGACTCCGAGATCGTCTTCGAGACGCTCGCCGTCAACGGCATCCAGGCCGAGGACGACCATCTGCCCAGGTTCCTGTCGGCGCTGGCGGTGGCCTTCGCCGACCGGCGCGGGCGGCTGGCCAAGGAGGGGCGGGCGCTGCCGGGGGCCAAGGAGGCGCTGAAGTCGGTGTCCAGGCTCGACGGGGTGATCCAGACGGTGCTGACCGGGACCATCAAGAGCAACGCCGTCCACAAGCTCAAGGCGTTCGGGCTGGACAAGCACATCGACTTCACGCTGGGCGGGTACGGCGAGGAGGTCTACCCCAAGGCGACGCTGCTGCAGGTGGCGCAGTCCCGGGCCAAGGAACGCCTGGGCACGCCGTTCACGGCGGCGAACACCGTGGTGATCGGGGACTCCACGCGGGACGTCCAGGCCGCCAAGATCGGCGGTGCGGCGATGATCGGGGTGGCCTCGGGGCGGTCCATGGCGGCCGAGCTGCGCGAGGCGGGGGCCGACGTGGTGCTGCCCGACCTCTCCAACGCCTCCGAAGTCGTCGCCGCCGTGGCGGGCCTCACCTCCCCGGTCGGCCGCACCGCCTAGCCTTCCCGTCGCGCGGCGTCAGGCGCCGTCGGTGAGGGCGTCGAGGAAGCGGGCGGCGGCCGGGGCGGCCACGCCGGCGCCGGTGCCCGCGCCCTCGGCGATGACCGCGAAGGCCAGGTCGCCCCGGTAGCCGATGAACCACGAGTGGGTCGGCGGCTCCTTGCCGGACCCGAACTCCGCCGTGCCCGTCTTGCCCGCCGTGCCCTTGGGGAACCGGACGGCGTGGGCGGTGCCGTCCGTCACCACGGCCGGCATCAGCTTGCGCAGGGCCGCCACCACCCCGTCCTCCAGCGGCCGGGGGTTGGTGGGCTGGGCGTCCGGGATCAGCTCCTCCTTGACGAGGGTCGGGGAGATCCAGGCGCCGGAGGCGATGGCGGCCGCGACCGAGGCCATGTTGAGCGGGCTGGCCAGGACGCGGCCCTGGCCGATGGCGGCGGAGGCGAGGTCCGTGTCGTCCTTCGGGTCCGGGAACTCGGCGCGGACCGCGGGCACGCCGGGGGTGATCGGGGCGCCGAAGCCGAAGCTGCGGGCGACCTGCGCCAGCCGGCCGCCGTTCAACTGGTTCACGCTCATCTCCCCGAACGTCGTGTTGCACGAATGCGCGAACGCGTCCTGGAACGACAGCGTGCCGAAGTCCTCGAAGTCGGCGTTGTGGAACGGGAAGCCGCCGATGTTCTTCTCGGCGGGGCAGGTGACCTGGCGGGACGGCTCGACCCCGTCCGCGACCAGCGCGGAGGCCGTCACGACCTTGAACGTCGAGCCGGGCGGGTACTTGCCGAGCAGGGCCCGGTTGAAGCCTCCCGGCTTGTTCACCACCGCCAGGATCTCGCCGGTCGAGGCGCGCAGCGCCACCAGGGACGCCGGTTTCGACACGTCGTCCAGGGCCTTGGCCCCGGCGCGGTGGACCTTCAGGTCGATGGTGGTCTGGAGCGGCCGGTATCCATCGGCGCGGACGACCGTCTGGATGGGTTTGTCCCCCTCGTACAGGTCGATCCGGGAGCGGGCCGGCTTCTTGAAGCGGTCGGGGAACGTCTGCTTGATGCCCTCCACGAGCTGCTGCACCGAGCCGGGCGCGGACGGCGTGTTGATCGCGGTGCCGTCGGCGGCCAGGACCCGCAGCGGGTCGCCCTCCTGGGAGACGACCCGAAGCGAGCGCCCCTTCTTGAGCAGCGGGTGGATGGCGGCCGGCGTCCAGGCGACCTTCCACCCGCGGTCGCGCTCCACGAGCTTGAGCCGGCCGCTGTAGGTCCAGTCCTGCTGTCCGAGCAGCCTGGCCTGGAAGCCGACCTCGTCCCCCGGGGAGGAGGCGAAGACGCCCGTCGGCCTGGGGCGGTGGAAGCTCGCCTCGGTGAGCTTGAGGTCGGTGCGGAAGCGGCGGTGCCAGGTCTCGAAGTCGGCGGGCGGGTCGGCCACCAGGGCGCGCATCCCCGCGTAGTCCTGGGCGGACCAGGCCGAAAGGTACCTGTCGGCCGTCTCCTCCGGCGAGCCCTCCGTGCGCAGCGCCCAGATGACGCCTGCCGCCGCCACGACCGGGATCAGGAGCCCCGGAACGATCCACGGCCAGCGACGGCGCCGCGCGTATATTGTCCCCGTTTGTGGTGCCATGGAGCAGAGAACACCAGAGGGACGGCAAGGGTGTCCAATACTGATATGAGCGCCTTACAGATATAAATCTGGATATAGTGGCTGGTCGTGGACCTTGTCCGGCACCTTCGCTACTTCACCGTCGTCGCGGAGGAACTCCACTTCGGCAACGCCGCCATCCGGCTCGGCATGGCCCAGCCGCCGCTCAGCCAGCGCATCAAGCGCCTGGAGGAGGAGCTCGGCGTGCGGCTGTTCGACCGCTCGGCCCGCCAGGTGCGGCTCACCGAGGCCGGCCGGCTGCTCCTGGGCGAGGCCCGCGAGATCGTGGCCCGGGTGGACCGGCTGCACGAGCTGGCCAGACAGGGCGAGGGCACGGTGCTCAAGGTCGGCCTCCCGCCCGACCTGGCCGCCGCCGCCATCGCCGCCCTGGTCGCGGGCTTCCGCGAGACCAATCCTGCGGTACGCCTCGCGCCCGCCGAGATCTGGACCGCCGACCAGGTGACGGCGCTGGCCGAGGGGACGATCGACGTCGGCCTCGTCCGCCATCCGGTCGCCGCGCCCGGCCTGCGGTTCGGCCAGGTGCTCGCGCAGCCGCAGGGCGTGCTGCTGGCCGAGGGCGACCCGCTCACCGGCGTCGGCGAGGTGCACCTGGCCGACCTGGCGGGGCGGGAGCTGCTGGTGCCGCCGCAGGAGGGCGAGCCGGGGCTGTACGCGGAGCTGCTCTCGGAGTGCCGCCGGCACGGCTACGTCCCCGTGCAGGTGCACGAGGGCGCCGGGCTCGGGCTGGTGCTGGCGGGCGCGGCGGTGGCGTTCGGGCCGAAGGTGGAGCTCCCGGGGCTGGCCTGGCGGCCGCTGCTAGGCTCGCCGATCACGTGCCGGGTCTCCACCGCCTGGCGCCAGGCGGTGGCCGCCCCGATCGACGAACTGGTCGACGACTTCTCGGCCGTCGCCGTACGCACGCTGAAGGAGAGCGCCGGGATGACGGACGAGGGCGCGGTGTCGGTGCGGCGGATCAGCCGCAGGCCGGGGATGCTGGCATGAGCGAGCCCGACTTCGAGGCGTTGTTCCGAACGGCGGGGGTGCGCGGCCGGCTGTACGCGGCCGACATCGACTCGGGGCGCGAGGTGGGGCACGGGCCGGACGAGCCGGTGCCGACGGCGTCGATGTTCAAGGTGCCGCTGCTGGTGGCGCTCTGCAGGCAGGCCGACGCCGGGCTCCTGGACCTGTCCGAACGCGTGACCGTCACGGCCGGGGACAGGGTCTCGGGGCCGACGGGGCTCTCGGCGATGCTCGACGACGTGACGATCTCGCTGCGCGACCTGGCGTACCTGATGATCGCGGTGAGCGACAACACCGCTGCCGACGTGCTGCTGGGCCGGGTCGGGTGCGAGGCGATCAACACCATGCTGGCCGGGTTCGGGCTGGACGGGACGCGCGTGACGCAGAGCGCCCGGGAGCTTCTCGGCAGCATGGCGATCGACGCCGGGCACCCGTGGCCGTTCGTGGATCCGGAGGACATCGCGCGGCTGAGCGCGCTCGACCCCGCGCGGGCGAACCGGTCCACCCCGCGCGAGCTGGCCGCGCTGTTCGGGATGATCTGGCGGGACGAGGCGGCCTCGGAGGAGTCGTGCGCCTGGATGCGCGGCGTGCTCAACATGCAGGTGTGGCCGCACCGGCTGGCCTCCGGCTTCCCGTACGACGACGTCGCGGTCAGCGGCAAGACCGGCACGCTGCCCACATTGCGCAGCGAGTCGGGGGTCGTCGAGTACCCCGACGGCCGGCGCTACGCCGTGGCCGTGTGCACCCGTTCGTTCAGCACGGCGCTCAACCAGCCGCGCGCCGACGCGGTGATCGGCACGGCGGCGCGTATGGCGGTGGACCACCTACGGAGATAGCAAGTTATGTGGGAGTCCGGGTATGACTTTCCCCTCGACGGGCGACAGGATGGGGCACATGGTTGCTGAGGGCGCGCTTCTCTGGGAGCCGAGCGAAGAGGTCGTCGCGAAGGCCGGGCTGACCCGCTACCTGGAGTGGCTGGGACGGCCGGGCCCCTACGAGGACGTGTGGCGGTGGTCCGTCGAGCACCCGGGCGAGTTCTGGACGTCGATCTGGGACTACTTCGACGTGGTCGGCGACCGGGGCGACGGGCCGGTGCTCTCCGGGACGATGCCGGACGTCACCTGGTTCGAGGGGAGCACGCTCAACTACGCCGAGAACGCGCTGCGCCGCACCGAGGGCACCGCCGTGGTGTTCGTGTCCGAGGACGGCGCCCGCCAGGAGCTGACCCGGGACGAGCTGCGCGAGGAGGTCGCCCGCGTCCGGGCGGGGCTGGTCCGCCTCGGCGTGCGGCGCGGCGACCGGGTGGCCGCCTACCTGCCGAGCATCCCGCAGGCCCTGATCGCCTTCCTGGCGACCGCCTCTCTCGGCGCCATCTGGTCGGCCGGCTCGCCCGACTTCGGGGTGCCCAGCATCGTCGACAGGTTCAAGCAGATCGAGCCCAAGGTGCTCATCGCGGTCGACGGCTACCACTACAACGGCAAGACCTACGACCGCTCCGACGCCGTCAACGAGATCGCCGCCCAGCTGCCCACGCTGCGCGCGACCGTGTGGATCCCCTACCTGGCGGCGCTCGACGAGGGCCGCGCGCCCCAGCAGGCCGAGCCCGCCGAGGCGCACACCCGGCAGGTGCCGCACGGCGAGGTGATCGGCTGGGAGGGGCTGCGGGCCGAGGAGGGGCCGCTGGAGTTCGAGCGGGTGCCGTTCGGCCACCCGCTGTGGATCCTCTACTCCAGCGGCACGACCGGGCTGCCCAAGCCGATCGTGCACGGCCACGGCGGCGTGGTGCTGGAGCATCTCAAGTCCCTCACCTTCCAGCAGGACATCGGCGAGGGCGATGTGTTCTTCTGGTACACCACCACGGGCTGGATGATGTGGAACTACCTCATCGGCGCCCTGCTGGTGGGGGCCACCCCGGTGCTGTACGACGGCGCGGCCACCTATCCGTCGCCGGCCGCGCTGTGGCGGATCGCCGACTCCGAGAAGGTGACCTACTTCGGGGTCGGGGCGCCGTACATCATGGCCTCGCTGAAGGCCGGGATCCACCCCGAGGGGCTGGAGCGGCTGCGCGGCATCGGCTCGACCGGCTCGCCGCTGCCTCCGGAGGGGTTCGCGTGGGTGGCCTCAGAGCTGCCCGGGGTGCCGCTGGGGTCGTTCTCCGGGGGCACGGACGTGTGCACGGGGTTCGTCGGGGCGACCATGCTCCACCCGATCAGGGCGGGCGTCATCCCGTGCCGGGCGCTGGGGGCGAAGGTCGAGTCGTACGACTCCACGGGCAAGCCGGTCGTCGGCGAGGTGGGGGAGCTGGTGCTGACCGCGCCGATGCCGTCGATGCCGGTGATGTTCTGGAACGACCCCGACGGCCGGCGCTACTTCGAGAGCTACTTCGACGTCTACCCCGGGGTGTGGCGGCACGGCGACTGGATCAAGATCGACGAGGACGGGAGCTGCGTGATCTACGGCCGCTCCGACTCGACCCTCAACCGGGGCGGCGTCCGGATGGGCACCAGCGAGTTCTACCGGGTCGTCGAGCGGTTCGACGAGATCGCCGACAGCCTCGTGATCGACACCGGGCAGCTCGGCCAGGAGGGGCGGCTGCTGCTGTACGTGACGCTCGCCGAGGGCGCGACGCTGACCGACTCGCTCCAGCGGACCCTCTGCGACGCCCTGCGCAAGGAGCTGTCGCCCCGTCACGTGCCCAACGAGATCCACGCCGTCCCCGGCATCCCGCGCACGCTGTCCGGCAAGAAGCTGGAGGTGCCCGTACGCAAGATCCTGCTGGGCACGCCCGTCGAGCAGGCGGCCAATCCCGACGCCATGGCCAACCCCGAGGTGCTGCGCCACTTCAGTCCGGCAGCAGAATGATCTTGCCGCGCGTCCGGCCCTGCTCAGCCGCGCGGTGGACCTCCGCCAGCTCGGTCAGGGGGCGATACTCGGCCGCCTCGACCAGGAGCTCGCCCCGGTCGACGAGCGCGGCCAGCTCGGCCAGCTGGGCCGGGTCGTTGCGGGCCACGAAGTGGGTGCCGCCCTCGATCGGGGCGGCGACGGTGACCACCGTGCGCCCGAGCCCGGCCAGGGCGGCGGCGTCCTTCTCGGAGACGCCGGCCAGGTTCAGCACCACGTCCATGCCGCCGGGGAGCGGCGTGGTCGTGTAGTCGATCACCTCGTCCGCGCCGTACCGCTCGACCGCCGCCGCGCTGCGCGGGCTCGCCGTGGCGAACACGGTCGCCCCCGCCAGCTTGGCGAGCTGGACGGCGAACATGCCGATCCCGCCACCCGCGCCGTTGATCAGCACGCGCTGCCCGCGAGTGATGCGGGCGTGCTCGCGCACCGCCTGCCAGGCGGTGAGCCCGGCCACCGGGACGGCGGCCGCGTGGGCGAGCGGGATGCTCTCTGGCGCCCTGGCCAGGACGCTCGCGGGCACGGCCGCGTATCCGGCGGCGGCGCCGTCCGCCAGGCCGAACACGCGCTCGCCCGGGGCCAGGCCCGTCACGCCCGCGCCGAGCTCGACGACCGTGCCCGCGATGTCCCAGCCCAACGTGTACGGCAGGCTCACCGGGAGCACCTCGCGCAGCAGGCCCATACGCAGGCCGACCTCCGACGGGTTGAAGGAGGTGGCGGCCACTTCCAGGAGGACCTGTCCCGGGCCCGGGCGCGGCGTGGGGATCCGATCGAGGCGGATCTCGCCCCCGTATGCGTGGACGCGGGCGGCACGCATGGTCTCGGGCGGTTCGCCGGGAACGCGGAACTCCTCGGCGTGGTCGGCCACCCAGGCGCCGAACGTGCGGGGCGCGGTCTTCGTGACCTCCTCGACCGCCGGCGTGACGGGGGCCGGGTGGCGGACGAGGTCCGCCTGGGCCTGGAGCACGCCGTCCACCGCCTGCGGGGGCCAGCCCATGGCCAGGAGCTCCGTACGGGTCCGGCCGGGCGGGACCTCCTCCCAGCTCGCCGGATATTTCGTGATCTGGGAGATGGTGCGGACCTGTTCGGCCTGGGTGATCGACTCCGGGCCGGTCAGGTCGTAGACGGCGCCGTGGTGCCCCTCCTCCAGCAGCGCCCGGGCCGCCACCGCCGCGAGGTCCCGCTCGTCCAGCACGGGCATCGCGGCTTCGCCGTACGAGCCGCGCACCACCCCCGCCCGCACCCGCGCCGCCCACCGCAGCGCGTTGGCCGCGAAGGCGTGCGGGCGCAGGATGGTCCACTCCGGCACCGACCTCTCGATCAGCCGCTCGACCTCGCGTTCGTGGTCGCGTACGGCGGCGGAGGAGAGGTAGACCACCCGCCGCGCCCGGCGCGCGATCGCGTCGATCACCCCCGCCGCCCCTTCCGCCGTGGCGAACGGCCACACCAGGAACACCGACTCCACCCCGTCGAGCGGCAGCGACCCGGGGTCCGCCAGGTCGCCCTGGGCCCGGCCGAAGGGCCTGACCTCGGCCCCCGCCTCCGCCAGCCTCTCCGCCACCAGCCTGCCGACCGTACCGGTCGCGCCCGTCACCAGCACCGTTCTCATGCAGGAAACCGTAGGGGGCAGCAGCGAGACAACCAATGCGTCATCGAACCGGATTTCATACGCGATCGTCCTGCCGTAGGCTTCCGCCGTGGACGTGCTCAGCGACGTGATCGCCCTCATGCGCACCGGCAGCCCTCGATCGGCCCGCGTCGAATGGCGCGCGCCCTGGGGCCAGCGGTTCCCGTCGGTTCCCGGCTCCGCCGGGTTCCAGGTCGTCCTGCGGGGGTCGAGCTGGCTGATCCGGCCCGACGGCGACCCGATCGCGCTGTCGGTGGGTGACGTGGTCTTCTTCCCCCACGGCCACGGCTACGCCATGGCCGACTCGCCGTCCACCCCGCTCGCCGAGCCCGACTGCGACCCGCTGGACGACGGCCCCGGCCTGTTCGCCTCCGCTTCCGTCGACGGGCCCGCGGCGACGGTGCTGCTGTGCGGCGGCTACCGGCTCGATCCGGGCCAGGCCCATCCGATCCTGCGCGACCTGCCCGACCTGATCCACCTCCCGGCCGGCGTCGGCCTCCACACCGAGCTGCGCGCCGCCGTCGAAGCCCTGGGCGCCGAGATCCAGCGCCCGCGGCTGGGCGCCGACACGGTGGTGTCGTCCCTCCTGGACCTGCTGCTGCTCTACATCCTGCGGGCCTGGTTCGAGGGGGAGCACGGCCAGTGCTCGGTCGGCGGGTGGGCGCAGGCGCTCGCCGATCCCGGCATCAGCGCCGCGCTGGACGCCGTCCACCGCGATCCCGCCCACCCGTGGACGGTCCAGGAGCTGGGCGCGCGGGCGGGGCTGTCGAGGTCGGCCTTCTCGCGCCGCTTCGGCGAGCTGATCGGCCGGCCGCCGCTTTCGTACCTCACCTGGTGGCGCCTGGCCACGGCGGCCCACCTCATGCGCGCGTCGGACGCCCCGCTGAGCCGGATCGCCGCCGAGGTGGGCTACACCTCGGAGTTCGCCTTCGCCAACGCCTTCAAACGGGAGTACGGCGTGGCGCCGGGCCGATATCGCCGCGAGATCTGCCCGGCCTGACTCCTTGCCCCTGCGCAAATAGCTTAAAACGTAACAATTTCCGAACGACTTCGGGTGCTTGGGAATCTTGTAATAGCCAGGCATTGACGCTTCGCCACTCGCTGATTTACCGTCCTCCCACCGCTTAAAACGATTTTGCCGGGAGTGCGGCAATGAATGAAACTCCCGTTCTATCCCTTTCGCAGGTCAGCAAGGCGTTCGGTGCGGTGCGCGCCGTACGCGAGGTCTCTCTTGAGCTCTTCCCCGGCGAGGTTCACGCGCTCGCGGGGGAGAACGGCGCGGGCAAGTCGACGATCGTGAAGATCCTGTCCGGCGTGCACCGGCCGGACTCGGGCCGGATCCTGCTGGACGGCGAGCCGGTGGAGTTCGGCGGGCCCGCGGACGCGCAGCGGGCCGGGGTCGCGGTCATCTACCAGGAGCCGACCCTCTTTCCCGACCTGTCGGTCATGGAGAACATCTTCATGGGCCGCCAGCCCCGCGGCCGCCTCGGCATCGACCGGCGGGCCATGCGCGCGGGCGCCGCCGAGCTGTTCGGGCGGCTCGGCGTGCACCTCGACCCCGACCAGCCGGCCCGTGGCCTGTCGATCGCCGACCAGCAGCTCGTGGAGATCGCCAAGGCGCTGTCGCGGCAGGCGCGGGTGCTCGTCATGGACGAGCCCACCGCCGCCCTGTCGGGCACGGAGGTGGCCCGGCTGTTCGGCGTGGCCCGGACGCTGCGCTCGCAGGGCTGCGCGCTGCTGTTCATCTCGCACCGGCTGGAGGAGATCTTCGAGCTGTGCCAGAGGGTCACCACCCTGCGTGACGGCGCGTACGTGGCCGAGGACCTGATCGCCGGCATCACCCCCGACGACCTGGTACGCCGCATGGTCGGCAGGGAGCTGGAGGCGCTGTTCCCCAAGCAGGAGACGGAGGCCGGCGAGGTCGCGCTCAAGGTGCGCCGGCTCACCCGCGAGGGCGTCTTCACCGACGTCTCCTTCGAAGTGCGGCGGGGCGAGATCGTCGCGCTGGCCGGGCTCGTCGGGGCCGGGCGCAGCGAGGTGGCCAGGGCCGTGTTCGGCATCGACCGGTGGGACGCGGGGAGCGTCGAGGTGGCCGGCCGGCGGCTGCGGCCCGCCAGCCCGACGGCGGCCATGGCGGCGGGGCTGGCGCTCGTGCCCGAGGACCGGCGGCAGCAGGGGCTCGTCATGGACCTGTCCATCGAGCGCAACATCGGGCTCGCCGGCCTGGCCGACGTGCGCCGGGGGCCGCTGGTCTCCCGCGCGGCCGAGCGGGAGCGGGCCCGGGACTGGGCGGTGCGGCTGCGGCTGAAGTTCGCGCGGCTGACGGACGCCGTGGACGTGCTGTCCGGCGGCAACCAGCAGAAGGTCGTGCTGGCCAAGTGGCTGGCGCGCCGGCCGTCGGTGCTCATCGTGGACGAGCCGACCCGCGGGATCGACGTGGCCACCAAGGCCGAGGTGCACCGGCTGCTGTCGGAGCTGGCCGGGAGCGGGGTGGCGGTGCTGATGATCTCGTCCGAGCTGCCCGAGGTGCTGGGAATGGCCGACCGGGTGCTGGTCATGCACGAGGGGCGGCTGGCGGCGGAGATCCCGCGCGCGGACGCCACCGAGGAGAGCGTGATGGCCGCCGCCACCGGAAGGAGCCGCGGGTGACCGCCACCGTAGGGAGCCGCGCGTGACAGCCACCGGAAGGAGCCGCGCGTGACCGCCACCGTCACCAGGACCGAGGCCGGGCGCCGCGACGGCGGGCGGCGGCTCGTGGACCGGGTCGCGCGGGTGCGCGAGCTCGGCATCGTGGTCGCGCTCGGCCTGCTCTTCGGCGTCACCGGCGCCGTCAACCCGTCCTTCCTCACCTACGCCAGCCTGCGCGACATCCTGCTGAACTCCGCCATCGTCGCCATGCTCGCCGTCGGCCAGACGCTCGTGGTCATCACCAGGAACGTGGACCTGTCCGTCAGCTCCGTGGTGGGGCTGTCGGCGTTCGGGGGCGCGCTGGTCCTGGCCGACCACCCGGGCGTGCCGATACCGGTCGTCATCGCGGGCTGCGTGGTGCTCGGCGCCCTGTGCGGGGCGGTCAACGGGCTGCTCGTCGGGGCGGCCAAGGTGCCCGCGCTGGTGGCCACCCTCGGCACCCTGTACGCCTTCCGCGGCATCGACTTCGCCTGGGCCGGCGGACGCCAGGTGAACGCGGCCGACATGCCCGAAGGCTTCCTGTCCCTGGGCGCGCGCTCGGTGCTCGGCGTGCCGCTGCTCGCGCTGGTCGCCCTGGTCGTGCTGCTGGTGGTCGGGTGGATGCTGGGCAACCTGCGCGCCGGCCGCGAGCTGTACGCCATCGGCTCCAACCCCGAGGCGGCGGTGCTGGCCGGGATCCGGGTGCGGCGCAGGATCGTCGCGGCGTTCGTGGCCAACGGGGCGCTGGCGGGGCTGGCCGGGGTCATGTGGGCGGCCCGCTTCGGCACCGTGGACGCCACCGTGGCGACCGGCAAGGAGCTCGACGTGGTCGCCGCCGTCGTGGTGGGCGGGGTGGCCATCTTCGGCGGCAGCGGCACGGTGTACGGGGCGGCGCTCGGGGCACTGCTGCTGACCGGCATCACCAGCGCGCTGGCCGTGCTCCGGGTGGACGCGCTCGCCCAGACCGCCATCAACGGCGCGCTGCTGCTGGCCGCCATCGTCCTCGACCGCGTGCTCGCGCTCCGCGTCGCCGCGGCCCTGCGCCGCCGCAGATTCCACGACCCCGCCGAACCGGACGACCGCGCTGAACCGGACGACCGCGCGAACCCCGCAGACCCCGCTTACCGTGCAGACCCCGCCTCAGGGAGGACCGCCGATGGCAGCTGATCTCGCTCGGACGGCGCGCCGGTGGGAGGGGCTCATCCTCGTGCTGCTCGTCGGCGTGAGCGTCTGGGCCTCGCTCGGCGTGGACGGGTTCGCGAACGGGTCCAACGTCTCCTTCCTGCTCCTCGACACCACCGAGATCGCCCTCATGGCCCTGACCATGACGCTGGTCATCGTGGCGGCCGAGATCGACCTGTCGGTGGCCTCCACGCTGGGCCTGTCGTGCGCGGTGCTCGGCGGGCTGTGGAACGCGGGGCTGCCGATCGAGGCGATCATGCCCATCTGCCTGCTGGTGGGCGCCCTGTGCGGCGCGTTCAACGGGCTGCTCGTCACCCGCCTCGGCCTGCCCTCGCTGGCGGTCACCATCGGGACGTTCGCGCTGTTCCGCGGCCTGGCGTACGTCATGCTGGGCGACCAGGCGGTGGCCGACCTGCCGCCCGCGTACACGAGCCTGGCCACCGCGTCCATCGGCCCGATCCCGCTGGCGTCCGTGCTGGTCGCGGTGCTGGCGGTGGTGGCGGCCACGCTGCTGCACGCGACCGGGCTGGGCCGCTCGATCGTCGCGCTCGGCTCGAACGAGGAGGCCGCCTACTTCGCCGGCGTCCGGGTGAAGCGGATCAAGTTCTGGCTGTTCGTGGCCTCCGGGGTGATGGCGTCGCTGGCCTCCCTCGTCTACACGTTCCGCTACGCCAGCGCCAGGGCGGACAACGGCGTCGGGCTCGAACTGGCCGTGGTGGCCGCCGTGCTGCTCGGCGGCGTGTCGATCTTCGGCGGGCGCGGCACGCTGCCCGGCGTCCTCATGGCGGTGCTGCTGCTCGGCGTCGTGCGCAACGCGCTCATCCTCGCCGACGTGGCCAACGAGGTCCTGAACTTCGTGACGGGCCTGCTGCTCGTCGCATCCGTGCTGGCGCCGAACCTGGGGGCGGTATGGCGGCGGCGCACCTCACCACAAGTGGAAGGGAAGTCCGTTTCATGACAACGCGCACCCCCTGGCGGCCTACGGCGCTCCTTGCCGGACTCGTCCTGCTGACGGCCGCCTGCGGCGGCACCACCAAGAGCGACGTGGCACAGCAGTCCTCCGCCTCCGCCACGGCCGCCGCGTCCTCGGCCCCGGCCGCGGATCCGAACGCCCCGCTCAAGCAGGGACTGAAGATCGCGTTCCTGCCCAAGCAGGTCAACAACCCGTACTTCACGATCGCCGACAACGGCGGGATCGAGGCCGCCAAGGAGTTCGGCGGCGAGGGCAAGGAGGTCGGGCCGTCCGACGCCAGCGCGTCCTCGCAGGTCTCCTACATCAACACGCTGATGCAGCAGAAGCAGGACGCCATCGTCATCTCCGCGAACGACCCGAACGCCGTCGTGCCCGCGCTCAAGCAGGCCATGGCCGCCGGGGTCAAGGTCGTCAGCTACGACTCCGACACCGCCCCCGAGGGCCGCGACGTGTTCGTCAACCAGGCCAGCCCCGAGGACCTGGGCCGGACCGAGGTGCAGCTGCTGGCCGAGCAGATCGGGCACAAGGGCAAGATCGCCGTGCTCTCCGCCACCCCCAACGCGACGAACCAGAACACCTGGATCGACTTCATGAAGGACGAGCTCAAGAAGCCCGAGTACAAGGACATGGAGCTGGTCAAGGTCGCCTACGGCAACGACGACGACCAGAAGTCGTTCACCGAGACGCAGGGGCTGCTGCGCTCGTACCCGGACCTGGCGGGCATCATCTCGCCCACGACCGTGGGGATCGCCGCGGCGGCCCGCTACCTGTCGGACTCGCCGTCCAAGGGCAAGGTCAAGCTGACCGGGCTCGGCACCCCCAACCAGCTCAGGAAGTTCGTCAAGGACGGCACCATCGAGGCGTTCGAGCTGTGGAACCCGGCCGACCTGGGCTACCTGGCCTCCTACGCGGCGGCGGCGCTGGCGTCCGGGCAGATCACCGGGGCCGAAGGGGAGAAGTTCAAGGCGGGCAAGCTCGGCGAGTACACGATCGGGGCCAAGGGCGAGGTGCTGCTGGGCAAGCCGACCGTGTTCAACAAGGACAACATCGACAAGTTCGACTTCTGAGGCTCTGAGGCTTCTGACGCTCACGCCCGGCCGCGCGGCACGACCAGGCCCGACTCGTACGCCATGACGACGGCCTGGGTCCTGTCGCGCAGGCCGAGCTTGTTCAGCACCCGGCTCACGTGGGTCTTGACCGTCTCCTCTGTGACCACCAGCCTGGCCGCGATCTCGGGGTTGGACAGGCCCTCGGCGACCAGCCGCAGGACCTGCGTCTCGCGCGGGGTCAGCGCGGACAGCCCCCCGGCCTCCGGCCTCGGGCCGCCCATGCGGGCGAACTCGCTGATGAGGCGGCGGGTGACGGCCGGGGCCAGCAGCGCCTCGCCGGCGGCGATCACGCGTACGGCGTCGAAGAGGCGCTCGGCGGTGACGTCCTTGAGCAGGAAGCCGCTGGCTCCGGCGCGCAGGGCGTCGTAGACGTACTCGTCCAGGTCGAACGTGGTCAGGATGAGCACCCTCGGCCCGCCGTTGAGGCGCCTGGTGGCCTCGATGCCGTCCATGACCGGCATGCGCACGTCCATGAGCACCACGTCGGGGGACAGCTCGCGGCAGACCCGCACCGCCTCGGCCCCGTCGGCGGCGGTGCCCGCGACCTCGAAGTCCGGCTGGGTGTCGAGCAGCTCGGCGAACCCCGTCCGCACCACCAGATGGTCGTCGGCGATCACGATCCTGAGCCTGCCGGGCCCGCTCATGCGCCCTCCTCGTCCCGTCCGGGCAGGCGGGCCTCCACCAGGAACCCGCCGCCCTGGGCGGGGCCCGTGCGCAGCTCGCCGCCGACGGCCGCGGCCCGCTCGCGCATGCCGGACAGGCCGTGTCCACCACTGTGCCCACCACTGTGCCCACCACTGGGCCCACCTTCGGTGTTCGACGGTCCCGGGCCGTTGTCGCGGACGACCAGCCGCAGGCCGGGGCCGGTGTAGTCGAGCTCCACGTCCACGGCGGCACCGGGCGCGTGGCGGCGCGCGTTGGTGAGCGCCTCCTGGATGATCCGGTACGCGGCCAGCTCCACGCCGGGATCGAGCTCCACCGGCGAGCCCCGCAGGACGAGCCGGGTGCTCGTGCCCGACGCCTCGCGCGACTCGTCGAGCAGCTCGTTGAGCTCGTGCAGGCGCAGGCCGGGCTGGGGACGCCAGGCCGACTCGGCCTCGGCGTCCTCGCGCAGCACGCCGAGCAGCCGCCGCATCTCGGTCAGCGCCGCCCGCGCGGTGTCGCCGATGGCCAGCAGCCGCTCCGCACCCGCCTCCGGCATGCCCGGGACGGCCAGCCGGGCGGTCTCCGCCTGGACGGCGACCATGGAGATGTGGTGGGCGACCACGTCGTGCAGCTCACGGGCGATGCGGGCGCGCTCGCCGCGCGCGGTGTGCTCGACCAGGCTGTCGGCCATGACCTGCCGGGCGGCGGTGTCGGCGCGGGCCCTGCGGCGGGCCCGTACGGCGATCCCGGCCAGCGCCAGCGCCGGGGCCAGGCAGGCGAGCAGCAGCGTGAGCGCCCGCACCCGCTCGCCCGGCCCGATCACCACCGCCAGCACCGGGTACGGCACCGCGACGAGCAGGGCCGCGGCCGGCGCACCGCGGCGGCCCGCCCGGTAGCCGGCGATCAGCTGCGCCGCCGCGCCCGGCACGGTCAGCGTGTGGAAGGCCAGGACCGACAGCGCGCCCGCCCCGGTGGCCAGGAGCGCTGCCACGGACGGCTGGGCCCACAGGAGGGGGAGCGGCAGCGTGGTGGCCAGCGCGAGCAGGGGGAACACCACGAGGAGCAGCGGGGCCACGCCGTCATCGGCCGGCCGCAGCGCGTCGGGGCTCACGGGGTGACTGCCCACCGGGGCGCTCACGGTATCCGAGAGCGCGGGCGCGCTCCCGGACTGCACGACCGACTCGATCACCGCGAGCACCGCCAGGGCCACCCCGAGCACGACCGGCAGGTGCCGGGCCGCGGCGGGGCCGTACGGCACGGCCGCCCCGATCCGGCGCGCCCACGCGAGGGGCACCGCGACGACGCGGCTCCACCTCCGGTCCTGCACTCGTTCCACCAGGTCATTGTCCCGGGCGCGGGCAAATGTGGCATCCCTCGTAAGAGGGACGAGACGTAGCTGGCGCCAGTGACGCCGCAGATCGCTCCGCCGCGTGACGACCCGGGCCGGTGCCGCTGCCTAGTCTGCCTGCCGTGGAAGCAACCATCGAAGTCAGCGGCCTGCGCAAGCGGTTCGGCTCGACCCGGGCGCTGGACGGGATGACGTTCACCGTGCTGCCCGGCCAGGTCACCGGGTTCGTCGGGCCGAACGGCGCGGGCAAGTCCACCACCATGCGGGTGGTGCTCGGCCTGGACACGGCCGACGAGGGCCACGCCCTGGTCGGCGGGCGCCCGTACGCGAGCCTGCGCAGCCCGCTGAGCCACGCCGGCGCGTTGCTGGACGCGGCCGCGCTGCAGCCGGGCCGCACCGCGCGCAACCACCTCCTGTGGCTGGCCCACTCCCAGGGCCTCGGCGCCCGGCGGGTGGACGAGGTGATCGAGCAGGTCGGGCTGACGCCGGCGGCCCGGCGCCGGGCGGGCGGCTACTCGCTGGGCATGCGCCAGCGCCTCGGCATCGCGGCGGCGCTGCTCGGCGACCCGCCGGTGCTCATGCTGGACGAGCCGTTCAACGGCCTCGACCCCGAGGGCATCGTGTGGATCCGGGGCTTCCTGCGGTCGCTGGCCGCGGAGGGGCGTGCCGTGCTGGTGTCCAGTCACTTGATGAGCGAGCTCCAGGACACCGCCGGCCATCTCGTGGTGGTGGGCAGGGGCCGGGTCGTCGCGGACACCAGCGTGGCCGACCTGATCGCGACCGCCTCGCAGGACCGGGTGACCCTGCGGACGCAGGCGCGCCCGGAGGCGATGTCGGTATTGGCTGAGGCCGGGGGCACCGTGACCGTCACCGATCGGGACACGCTGGTCGTCTCCGGGCTGGCGGCCGAGCACATCGTGCGGCTGCTCGCCTCGCGGGCGGTGCCGTTCTCCGAGGTGGCGGCCCACCGGGCGTCGCTGGAAGAGGCGTACCTGGACCTCACCAGGGACGCGGTCGAGTTCAAGGGGGCGGCGCGATGACCACCGTGACCCCCTACCGCCCGGGCCCGCGGGCCGGGCGCGACGGCTTCGCGCAGCTGCTGCGGGCCGAGTGGACCAAGCTCCGCACGGTGCGCGGCTGGATGGCGGGCCTGACGCTGGCGACGTTGCTCGTCGTCCTGCTCGGGGTGCTCTTCGGGACCGGCAGCCGCTCCTCCTGCATGAACGGGCCGATCGAGGTGCCCTGCCCGCCACCGCCGACCGGGCCCGGCGGCGAGGCCGTGGAGGACCGGTTCTACTTCGTGCACCAGCAGCTCGACGGCGACGGCAGCATCACCGTACGCGTGAACTCCATGACCGGGCAGCTCCGCAAGCCCGACGTGACCCCCGGCGTCCGGAACGTCGTCCCCGGCGTCACGCCGTGGGCCAAGGCGGGGGTCATGATCAAGCAGAGCGTCCGCCAGGGGGCCGCGTACGCGGCGGTGATGGTCACCGGGAGCCACGGGGTGCGGATGCAGCACGACTTCACCGAGGACGTGGCGGGCCTGCCCGGCGGGGCTCCCCGGTGGCTGCGGCTGACGCGTACCGGCGAGACGATCGTCGGCGAGGAGTCGGCCGACGGCTCGCGGTGGACCAGGGTGGGCACCGCCCGGATGGCGGCCGGGAAGGTCCGCGTCGGGCTGTTCGCGGCCTCTCCCGGCGACCTGACCGTGACCTCCAACGCGATCGGCGGGGCCGCGACGGCCTCCCGCTTCGCCGAGGTCACCGCCGACATGGACCAGGTCAGCCTGCGGGGCGTGGCCTCCGGGGGCACGTGGGCGCGTGACGACATCGGCGTCTCGCTCGAGGCCGACGGCACCCCGCACCACCCGGGCGGGCTCGCGCGCTCCGGCGACACGTACAGGATCACGGGGGTCGGCGACATCGCGCCGGCCCAGGAGGGCATGCCCGCCGAGCGCGTCCTGACCGGGGTGCTGGCGGCACTGGTCGCCGTCATGGTGGTCGCGGTGTCGTTCGTCACCGCGGAGTACCGGCGCGGGCTCATCCGCACCACCCTGCTGGCCAGCCCGCGGCGCGGCCGGACGCTGGCGGCCAAGGCGGTCGTGGTGTTCGCGGCCGTGTTCGGCTTCGGGCTGGTCGCCACCGCCGTCACGGTGCCGGTCGGCCGGGCCCTCCTGGCGGGCAACGGCAACGTGCTCGCCCCCTTGCCGCCGCTCACCGCGCTGCGGCTGATCGCCGGGACCGCCGCGCTGCTCGGCGTGGCGGCGGTCTTCGCGCTCGCCCTCGGGTCGCTGTTCCGGCGCAGCGCCGTGGCCGTCATCGCGGCCATCGTGGCGATCGTCGTCCCCTACCTGCTGGCGACCGCGTCCCTGCTGCCCGACGAGGTGGCGCGGTGGCTGCTGCGGCTCACGCCGGCGGCGGGCTTCGCGATCCAGCAGAGCATGGTCACGTACGAGCAGGTGACCGCCCGGTACGCCCCGGCGGAGGGCTACTTCCCGCTGCCGCCCTGGGCGGGGTTCGCGGTGCTGTGCGCGTACGCCGCCCTCGCCCTGGCCCTGGCCGCCCATCGGCTGCGCCGGAGGGACGTATGAGACGCGAGGTGCACGCCGAGTGGACCAAGCTGCGGACCGTGGCCGGGCCCGGGTGGCTGCTGGCCGGGGCCGTCGTGCTGACCGTGGCCCTGAGCGCCCTCGCGGCGGCCGTCGTGTCCTGCGCGACGGCGGGCTGCGGGCAGGACGCGGCCAGGATCAGCCTCGTCGGGGTCCAGCTGGGCCAGGCGATGGTGGCGCTGCTGGCCGTGGTGGCCGTCTGCGGCGAGTACAGCACCGGCATGATCCGCACCAGCCTCGCCGCGATGCCGCGCCGGACCACCACCTTGGCCGCCAAAGCGGTGGTGGTCGGCGGGCTCACGCTGGGCGCGGCGATCCTCGCCGTGCTCGGGTCCGTGCTGGCGGGGCGGCTGCTGCTGCCGGGCAGCGGCTTCACGGCCGCGCACGGCTACCCGCCGCTGTCCCTGGCCGACGGGCCGACCCTGCGCGCCGCCGCGGGCTCGGTCCTCTACCTGGTGCTGATCGCGCTGCTCAGCCTCGGCCTGGCCACCGCCGTGCGCGACTCGGCCGCGGCTGCCGGGGTCGTGATCGGGCTCCTGTACGTGTTCCCGGTCGCGATCCTCATGGTCCCGGACCCCGAGGCGCAGCGGTTCCTGTGGTCGTTGTCCCCGACGAACGCCGGGCTGGCGGTCCAGACGACCGTGGATCTCGCGTCCCTGCCCATCGGGCCGTGGGAGGGCCTCGGCGTCCTCGCCGCGTGGTCCGCCGCCTCGCTCCTGGGCGGCGGCCTGCTCCTCCGGTACCGCGACGCGTGACCGAATACGAATAGAGGGGAAATGCCGGTATTTACCGGGATTGATATTCTCGCGGACTTTGCTTGACAAAACCTCCCGTTGGATGTGAATTATCGGCGATCTGGGTACGCGTCGATTTATGAGCATAAGGGGAATGGCGGCGCTGGCCGCGGGATGTTTTCTGCCGCTGCTGGCCGCGGCGCCCGCTCTGGCGGACGAGCCCTCGCAGGGGGACACGGGCGTCCAGACCGACACGGGCGTCCCGGCGGTGCAGGCGGTGCCGGACGTGCTGAGGATGCCGGAGGTGAAGACGGACCCGGAGGTGAAGGCGGAACCCGAGGAGGTGAAGCGGGTCCCGGCGGTCAAGGGCGTCAAGGGTTCCCGCGCCGGGAAGATCGGCGTGCTGCGGCCGGGCGACCGGGGCGAGGAGGTCAGACAGCTCCAGCGGCGCCTGCGCGAGGGCGGCTTCTACTTCGGCCAGGCACACGGGGTCTACGACGAACAGACGAGGTACGCGGTCTGGGGGCTCCAGAAGAGCAGGGGGATGGTGCCCAGGGGCGAGGTGGGGCCGAAGACGTGGGCGGCGCTCAGGCGGACCAAGGGCCTGCGCCCGCTGGTGCCGCAGGGCGGCGCGGACCGGGTCGAGATCAGCCTGACCCACCAGTTGCTCACCGTCTATCGCGACAACCGCCCGGTGCTGGTCACCCACGTCTCCACCGGCGCCGAGGTGCAGTACTGCGAGAAGGGCCACTGCGGCAACGCGGTCACGCCGGTGGGCGACTTCCGGGTGACCAGGAAGGCGCCCGGCTGGACGACGAGCCGCCTGGGCTCGATGTTCAACTCTCTCTACTTCCTCGGTGGCATCGCCATGCACGGCTCGACGGAGGTGCCGCTCAGGCCCGCCTCGCACGGCTGCGTACGCATGCCGCTGTCGACGTCCGTGCGCGTGTACAACATGGTGAAGGAGGGGGAGCCGGTGTACGTGCGCGGAGAGATCTAGACGCCCTGGGGCAGCCGGAACAGCCGGCCGGGGTCGTACGTGGATTTCACCTCGGCCAGCCGGGCCGCATTGGGCCCGTAGTACGCATTCCGCCAATTACTCAAATCGGGGTCGATGTAATTAACGTAAGCATGATCCCCGAAAAATGGGGACATGTCGGAATGTAGCCCGCGCAGCCACCGCCGATCCGTCCCCTCCGCGTAATACTGCACGCTGTAAAGCGCCGCCCGATGCGGGAACGCCGTGTCCGCGGGACCGACCCGGCCGATGGCCCCGCCCATGGCGTCCAGCAGCACCGAGTGCCGCCCGCCGCGCGACACCCCGTCCACCAGCGCCTTCACGCCGTTTGCGGGCAGCTTCCGGTAGGCCATGTGCGACTTGGCCGCGAACGCCTCCCGCGGCATCCGCCGGCACTGGTCGATCGACATGGCCGCGCAGCCGCCCATGATCTTCATGCCGTCCAGGTAGGGGACCGTCCGGGCCGAGCGGGAGGAGGGCTGCCCGATCTTCGCGACGAGCGGGGCCAGCAGCCGGTCGAGCGCGGGCTTGCCGCCCACGTACGTGCCGACGATCGCGACGTCCAGGCCGCCGCCCGAGCGCCCCAGGTGCAGCGAGGACCACAGCTCGTCCGGCGCCGAAGGCCCCCACGACTGCCACGCCTTGACCGCGGCCCCCGCCTTGGCCCAGGGCCAGTGCAGGAAGAACACGGTGACGTCGCGGGCCGCGAACGTCCTGAACGTGAAGGACACCGCCACGCCGAAGTTCCCGCCGCCACCGCCCCTGCAGGCCCAGTAGAGGCCGGCGTTGCGCGCCGCGTCGCAGTCCAGCGTCCGGCCGTCGGCCGTGACGACGCGTACGGACTGGAGGTTGTCGCAGGTGAGCCCGTATTTGCGCGACACCACGCCGATGCCGCCGCCCAGCGTGAGACCGCCGACCCCGACCGTGGGGCAGGAGCCCGCGGGGATGCTCACGCCGTGGCGGGCGAGCCGGTCGTAGACGTCGATCAGCTTGGCGCCCGCGCCGATCGTGGCCCGGCCGCCGGCATAGGGGTCGAGCTTCGCCGCCCCCTGCGATGGTCCGCTGGAACGCGGCCCATCGTAGGCGACCGAGCTCATCCTGGACACGTCGATCACCAGCCCGGGGCCCGTGGACCAGCCCGCGTAGGAGTGACCTCCCGAACGGGTGGTGACCGGCACGCCGCCGGTGCGCGCGAACGTCAGGCACGCCGACACGTCGGCCGCGTTCGCGCAGTAAGCGACCCCGCCCGGCCGGATCCGGTCGTAGGCGGGGTTGTACAGGCGGCGCGCGGTGTCATATCCGGCGTCGCCCGGCAGCACGAGCGTGCCCTTCAGCTGTCTCCGCAGCCGCGCCCAGTTCGGCGGCGGCGCGGAGAGCCCGGACACGCCGGTAGGCCGTATGGTGGCGGCCAGCGGCGCGAGCGCGGCGACATGCAGAAAGTCCCGGCGGTCCATGGACGCCTCCGTGGTGATCGGTGTTGAGCCGCTCGGTGAGACGCCCGGATGACCCGCCAGGTTTGGTCACATCTCCATCACTTCGGGGCTCAGCCGGCGCTCCCTCCGAACGCGCTCCTGGGGGTGGCGCCGCCCACCCGGGTGAGCCGTGGCGGGCCGCTCTTCTCGGCCTTCTTGAGTACTCCGTCCTTGACGAGGCGCAGCGGCGAGCCGGACGGCTTCGGAGCCGGGCCGCCGTGACCGTCTCCCGTGGTCTGGACCATCCGCAGGGCCAGCGCGGGGCACATCTCGACCGTGCGCCGTGCCTCCTTGGCCATCCAGCCAGGGACGGTCCTGAACGACGGGAACCCGTAGTCGTCCAGCTCCACGAACTCCGGCAGCAGGTGGGCGCAGAGGCCGTGCCCCGCGCAGCGGGACCAGTCGACCTCCAGCCGGTACTCCACGTAGTCCTTCTCGGGCTCGGGCATCGGCAGCGTGCCGCGGACCGGCCGGCCGCACGAACCGTGCTCCAGGTGGAGCGCGATCTCGCTCTCGAACGCGTCCAGCGCCGACAGCACGAACTTGGCGGTGCCGTCCGGGTGGAAGCACGCCCCCCGTCGCTCGACGCCGCGCACGCAGCGCCGTACGGCGTCCACGGAGCCGCTGCCCTCGACCAGCGCCATCATGGCCCAGGCCAGGTCCGGCAGTCCGAGCCGGCAGGGGCCGCACTGGCCGGCCGACTCGCCCGCCAGGTAGGAGGTGACCCGGGCGGCCTCGCCCAGCGAGCACGTCGACTCGCCGAGCGGGACGATGATCCCGGCCCCCAGGGTCGCGCCGGCGAGCTTCATGCCCTCGCGCGAGATCACGGCCGTCTGCGCCACCTCGGCCGACAGCCACGCGCCGTGGTAGCCCCCGATGAGCACCCCGTCGCCGATCTCGGCCTCGGTGAGCGCGAGCACGTCCGCCAGGTAGGTGCCGGTCGGCGCCTCGATGACCGCGCCGTTGGCCGCGCCGCCGCTGACGGTGAGCAGGATGGTGCCGGGCTCCTTGGGGGTGCCGACCTCGGCGTACCTCTCCGGGCCGAGCTCGGCCAGCAGCGCCAGCTGCGCGTACGTCTCCGTGTTGGACAGCAGGGTCGGCAGCCCGTCCACCCCGCTGATCGCGGCGCGCCTCTTGCGGCCGGGCGGGATGCCGAGCTCGCCGTTGACGGCGTTGACGAGCGCGCCGCCCTCTCCGGAGATGAACCGCTCCTTGATCCCGACCACCCGGATCGGGATGCGGCTCTCCGCGCCGCCGGCGACGTTCGCGGCCCGGCGCTCGTCCACGGCGGCGTTGACGGACGCCTCGGCGACCTCGCCGCCGGCCGTGGCGAGGACCACCTCGCGGGCGCCGAGCGCCTCGGCGGCCAGCACGGCGCCGTCGAGGACCAGATGGGGGTTGCGGGTGAGCAGCATGGCGTCCTTGGAGCTGGCGGGCTCGCCCTCGGCGCCGTTGATGAGGACGACGCACTCGCCGCTCGAGCCCACCGCGTCGGCGACGGCCCGCAGCTTGCGCGCGAACGGGAACGCCGCCCCGCCCCGGCCGCGCATGTCCACCTCGTTGGCCATCGAGATGAGCTGGTCCAGGTCGCGCGGCTTGGGGGAGCCGTGGAGGGTGCGGTGGGCGGGCAGGTCCAGTCGGCGGGTCTGGTCCAGCCCGGCGGTCAGCCGGGCCGGACCCATCCGTAAGACCCGCGGCACTCGGGCCGGAATCACGATCGCTCCTGTGGGGTTGCGGGGGTCAACCGGGTCTCCTGAGGCGGTCTCATCCGGCCTCCCGATACCTGCGCCGCTCGGCGAGGCTCACCGGTGCGTTCCTTCTCTGGGCCGGGCCCGGGCCCGCGGCCGCGGCCGCTGCTGCCGCGGCGGCGGCGTTGCCCGCGGCGACCTTCTGCGGCTGCTCGGCGGGTACGCCCATGGCGGCGGGGTTGGTGACCGCCGGCCCCTGGATCTTCTCGAGCGTGATCGGCGGACGGAAGGCCGCGGCCAGCACGCGGATGACCAGCGCTCCGCCGACCGCCGCGATGCTGGCCACGTAGGACCAGGCCACCCAGCCGGCCGGCGGACGGCCGGCCGTCAGGCCGTGCATGATGGCGACGGGCCAGCCCAGATACGCGACCGAGTGCATCACCCGCCACATCCACGGCCTGGCCTTCGCCGCCCAGCGCCTCCTGAGCAGCCCCGTGGCCACGGCCACGATCATCATGTCGAAGGCCAGGATGCCGAGGCCCTTGTTGACGCCCGCGATGGGTACGACCGCCGCGGCCGGTGGTACGTGTCCCAGACTGATCATGAGGGAGATGTGCGTGATCAGGAAGATCATCCCGAGAAGGCCGAAGGCCTTGTGGGCGAGCTGCGACCTGACCCGGTTGACCGGGGACAGGAAGACCCGCTCGGTGGTGACGATGCCGAGCGCGACGGTCGCGGTGAACGTCACCAGGGCCATCACGCCCACGTAGAACTCGAGGAAGCCGACCACCCGGCCGAGGATCGCTATGCCACGGTCAGTCCTGGTCAGCGCGAACGCCGACAGCACGACGGCCATGACCATGGCGCTGGCTCCCAGTCGGACACTGCGCGTGTCTAACTTGGTGGGAGTGTGCCGGGGGTGTCGTCTGTGGAGCATCTAAGGTTCCCTCCAAGGTCGGGTGAGGGTGCGACTCGGAAGGCTGGGTAGCCCGCGAGGGCCTTCAGATCAGCATCGGCGGCCCCGGTTGATGCAAGAGACGACGAACTGCATCAGCCGATCGGGCATCACGTTCGCGAAGTCAGCGTGGTCGGTGATCGGGTTGTGCTTCTGTTCAGGGAAGGCGTCCACGGCGAATGACGGGCCCTGCGGCACGGAGTACGTGAGGGTCATGCGCAGTGCCGGTACCGCCTTGGTCCCTTGCGGGCAGGCGCCACCCTGACCGGGGAAGACCACGTGCGTTCGGTGATTGGCGCTGTCAGTGTTCTGGCCGTCCCAGCAGCTAGGGAAGTCCAGAATACGAACGACTTGGCTGCCGCGCGGGCAAAGCGGATATTTGTCGGGACTTATGCGGTTTTGGAATCCCGTGCAGCTCCAGGCGGCCCTGGCGTTGCCGGCGCCGTTGGTGGCGGCCTTGGCGTCACCAGTGATCAGCCTGAGGAACCTCGGCATCGCGACGACCTGGGAGGTGGCGTTGCCGCGGAACTGGAGGGTCACGGAGCGCGCACGCAGCACCTGGCCGACGTTGCCGTCCGCGTCCTCGGTGTTCACGTCCACCTTGCGGTCTCGAAGGACCGGCCAGAAGTAGGTGGATTTGTCGCCCAGCCGGCACGTGGTGCCCGCGGCGGCCAGGCTCTCGTCCGTGGAGAAGCCGTCCGTCGACAGGTTGCCCACGTAGTCGTGGAGGTGGTGGGCTCCGTTGCTCACGCCGGGCGCGACGATGAAGTTGTCCGGGTTGTTGTGGCCGTTGCGGTTCGTCCCGCAGGCGGAGACGAAGGTGCCGCGCGAGCCGCCCCGGCCGATGCGGGCGTCAAGCTGACGCGGCGCTACCCGGCGGATGTCGACGAAGTCCTCGACGAACGGGCCCAGGTCGGCGCATTCGTTGTGGTCCTCGGACGCTGTGGGGGACGGGGTGGGGGAGGCGTTTCCGTTGCCGTTGTTCCCATTGTTCCCGTTGTTGCCGTTATTGCCGTTGTTGCCCTGGCCGGGGTTCCTGGTCGGCCGGTTGCGGCGGCCGAACGTCTCGGCGGTCTGCTCCGGGTCGGGGTTCTGGGCGTCGGGGTTCTGGGCGTCGGAGTTCTGGGCGTCGGGGTTCTGGGCCGGGTCGAGCACGGCGCGCCCGCCGCCCTGGCCCTGCTGGTCGGCGTTCTGCTGCTGGTCGCCGTTCTGCTGGTTGTTCTGTTGCTGACCGTTCTGCTGCTGGTTGTTGTTCTGCTGGTTGTTGTTCTGGTCCTGCTGGTTCTGGTCCTGGTTGTTGTTCTGGCCTTGGTTCTGCCCGTTCTGATCCTGGTTCTGGTTCTGATCCTGCTGGTTCTGATCCTGTCCCTGCTGATCTTGATCTTGTTGCTGGCCCTGGTCCTGGTTCCGGTTGTTGTTCCGGTTCCGCTGGCCCTGCTGCTGCTCCTGGGAGGCCTGGGCCGGGTCGCAGTGGTCGGCGAGCGCCGGGCCGACGCCGATGACGGCCGCGGACACCAATCCGCCAGCCACCACGGCCAATGCGGACACGGCCGCGGCCATGCGTCTTGATCTCGTCATGCGTCTCTCCTCATTTCGACCGCCATCGCGACGGGTGGAGCTGGTGAGGGCGTCGGAGGCTCGGGCAACTGGGTGTGATCGACCAGGCCGGTGGACTCCAGGAGCGTCATGTGGCGCATGACGAAGTTGATGCCTTCCTGGGCGAACTTCCTGATCTCCGCGTTGCGCGTACCGGCCCGTACGGCCGCCACGACGGTGAAGACCTTGCCGTGCGCGGCGCGCAGCAGGTTCGCGAAGTCCTGGTCGAAGGCGGGCCCCCGCTCCGAGGCCAGCTGGGCCATCCAGCTCTGCTGGTCGGCGTTGGGCTCGCTGGGCAGAGCCACCCCGAGCTTCTTGGCGGTCTGCCGGGTCAGCAGGTCCAGCTTCTGGTGGTCCTGCATGATCAGCCTGCCGACTTCCTTGACGCGCTGGGACTCCGCGCGGGTCTGGGCATAGTCGCCCACGGGCATCTCCCAGAGGCCGGCCTGCCGCACCTTGATGAGCAGGTCACGGTCTGCGGCCGTGACGGGCCCCGATGATGTCTGGGTCGCCGCGGTGGCGGCGGGATCGATCGAAGGTGGCATGACCAGCACGATCGTCACCGCGGCCGCCACGACGAAGCCACCGAGCATGAACAGCTCGCCACCGCGCAAAAGCCTGTGCATGGTCGGAGGTACGCGGGCCTCTCCGGCTTGGTTCAGCACAT
The DNA here is from genome assembly GCF_014873145.1 of Nonomuraea angiospora. Lineage (NCBI taxonomy): Bacteria > Bacillati > Actinomycetota > Actinomycetes > Streptosporangiales > Streptosporangiaceae > Nonomuraea > Nonomuraea angiospora. The sequence goes on from NZ_JADBEK010000001.1 coordinate 9,252,031, forward strand.
GGCCGGAGATAGTTAGAAATGACTGGAGTTATCGGAGTGGCTACCGCCGAGATAACGAAGGTGTAAAGATGTGCCCCGTGCTAGGTCACCTCGACGGCAGGTTCGAGAGTGCGGATGCCGAGGCGGAACATCGCATCGCGGTGCTCTACCAGGAGTTCGGCGGCCCTCTGCTGCGCCACGTACGCAAATCGACAGGTAACGACCTTCAATGGGCCGAAGACGTGGTGCAGGAGACGCTCGTCCGAGCCTGGAAAAACTCGGCAAGACTGCAGTGGGAACCAAGCCTTTTATGGGCGTGGCTACTGACGGTAGCCCGCCGCATCGTTATCGATGGACGTCGACGGAAGAGCGTCCGGCCTCAAGAGGTCGAGCCGCCCGAAGTCGACATGATGGCCGTATCCGACGGCTCGGAGCGAGCTCTGTCGCGGATGGTCGTCGCCGACGCCCTTCGCAGCCTCTCTGAAGAACACCGTGAAGTCATAGAGCAGACCTACCTCCGAGACCGTACGATTAATGAAGCGGCGGAGATACTGGGGATACCGCCGGGCACGGTGAAGTCCCGGCTCTACTACGGCATCCGGGCTCTTCGCGAACTGCTGCGGGACAAGGGGGTAGCCGGCTGATGCATGACGAGGTGGCTGCCTATGTCCTCGGAGTCCTCGATGAGGACGAGCACGAGGCCTTCGAGCGCCACCTCGATACGTGCGAGAGATGCCAGGCGGAGCTGATTGAGCTGGCCGAGTTCCCGGAAGAGCTCGACGAGCTCAAGAACGCTCCCGTAGCCTCCGACGACGACCCCCCGAGGTCGATGTCACGCTGACGTCTGTACGTTGACGTCTGTGCCCTTTTCGGGTGGTATCGGTACGGCGAGGCGTTGCGTCCGGGACAGCGTGACCGGACGGTCAGGGGGAGGTGTTCGGTGGGCATCGACGGCGATGCGCCCGTTCCCCCGCATCGGTGGTTCGGCGAGGAAGGCGGCCGGCTGTCGTACGGCGGCTACCTTCGCCTGCCCGAGCTGCTCGCACAGCAACGGCCGCAGTCGGAAGCACCCGACGAGCTGCTCTTCATCACCATCCACCAGGTCTACGAGCTGTGGTTCAAGCTGCTGCTCCACGAGCTGGAGAACGCCCGCCAGGCCATGTTCGCCGGCGAGCTCTGGCGGGCCAGGCACCTGTTCCGCCGGGTGCACGCGGTCGAGAAGGTGCTGATCGAGCAGGTGGACGTCCTGGAGACGATGACGCCCCAGGACTTCCTCATGTTCCGGGAGAAGCTGGCGCCCGCCAGCGGCTTCCAGTCGGTGCAGTTCCGGGAGCTGGAGTTCCTGTCCGGACTGAAGGACGAGCGCTATCTCGGCAGCTTCCGGCACGCCAGCGACACGGAGCTCGCACGGCTGCGCCGCAGGCTGGAGGAGCCCACGCTGTGGGATGCTTACCTCACCGCCCTCTCCCAGCGTGGCCTGCCGGTCTCCGACGACGAGATCATGGGCTCGCTGCTGGCCGTGGCGAGGGATCGCGGGTCGTACGACGACCTGTGGCAACTGGCCGAAGACCTGCTGACGCACGACGCGACCGCCGCGCAGTGGCGGACGCGTCATGTCCAGATGGTCGAACGCCAGATCGGCACCAAGTCGGGCACCGGCGGCTCGACAGGCGCCCCCTATCTGCGCGGCAGAACGCGTTTGCACTACTTCCCGCTGCTGTGGGAACTAAGGGCCTGGCTATGAACAGCTTTGGCAAACCCTCACAAAGGAGTGAGACCGAAATGCCCCTCGACGAGGCCAAGGACGAGCTGCTCCAGCGAGCCGCGGAGAGTTGCGCGGCGAGCAGCGGACATATGGGCCCCGAGGAGGCCCTGTCCTTCCTCCGGTTCTACTACCGGCACGTCGCGCCTGAGGACCTGCTCGACCGCAACCCCGTTGACGTGTACGGCCCCGCGATGTCGCAGCGGCAGCTGGCCGAGGTCCGCCCCCAGGGCCGGGCGGTCGTCCGCGCCTACACCCCCACGCTGGACGAGAACGGCTGGGACCCGGGCCACTCGGTCGTCGAGGTGGTCACGGACGACATGCCGTTCCTGGTCGACTCCGTGACGATGGAGCTCGACCGCCACGACCTGGGCATCCACCTGCTGGTCCACCCCCAGATGCGGGTGCGCCGCGACATGACGGGCCGGATGCTCGGCCGCGGCCAGGAGGACGTCACCGGCCAGATGCTGGTCGAGTCGTGGATGCACATCGAGGTCGACCGGCAGGCCGACCCTGAGGCGCTCAAGGCGCTGGAGGCCGACCTGCAGCGGGTGCTCACCGACGTGCGCCACGCGGTCGAGGACTTCAGGAAGATGCGGGCGCTGGCCGTACAGACCGCCGAGGACCTGAGCATGAGCCCGCCGCCGCTGGAGCCCGCGGAGGTCGAGGACAGCATCGACCTGCTGCGCTGGCTCGCCGACGGGCACTTCACCTTCCTGGGCTACCGCGAGTACCGGCTCGACCACACCGACGAGGGCGAGACGCTGCGGGCGCTGCCGGGCGCGGCGCTCGGCATCCTGCGCGACGACAAGGTCGGCTCGGAGAGCTTCTCGGCGCTGCCCGCCGAGGTGCGCGCCAAGGCGCGCGAGAAGCAGCTCATGATCACCACCAAGGCCAACTCCAGGGCCACCGTCCACCGGGCGACCTACCTCGACTACATCGGGGTCAAGATCTTCTCGCCCGAGGGCGAGGTGGTCGGCGAGCGGCGCTTCCTGGGCCTGCTCACGCACGTCGCCTACAACGAGTCGATCTCCAGGATCCCCGTGCTCCGCCGGAAGCTGGCGGCCGTGCTGGACAGGGCCGGGCTGGCCCCCGACAGCCACGACGGCAAGGACCTGATCGAGATCCTCGAGACGTTCCCCCGCGACGAGCTCTTCCAGACCTCGATCGACCAGCTCCTGCCGATCGCGATGGGCGTGCTGCGGCTGCGCGAGCGCAAGCAGGTCAAGCTCTTCCTGCGCCGCGACGACTACGGCCGCTACATCTCCTGCCTGATCTACCTGCCGCGCGACCGCTACACCACCAAGGTGCGGCTGAAGATGCAGGAGGTGCTGCTGAAGGCGCTGGGCGGCAAGTCGCTCGACTACAGCGCGATGATCGGCGAGTCGGTGCTGGCCCGGCTGCACGTGGTCGTGCGGGGCGAGCGGGGCAAGCAGCTCCCGCCGCCGAGCGTGGACGTGGAGGAGCTGGAGGCGCGGCTGGCCGCCCTGACCCGCTCCTGGGAGGACGACCTGGCCACCGAGCTGGGCCGGATGACCTCCGAGGACGAGGCGCCCGCGCTCATCAAGCGCTACGCCTCCGCGTTCCCCGAGGGCTACAAGGCGGACTTCCCGCCCAAGGTGGCCGTCGTGGACCTGCGCCGCCTGGAGGACCTCGTGGCCGTGGGCGACGGCGCGGAGGTGGACATCAACCTCTACGAGCCGTACGACGCGACCGAGGGGGAGCGGCGGCTCAAGATCTACAAGGTCGGCTCGCCCATCTCGCTCTCCGAGGCGCTGCCGCTGATCCAGCGGCTCGGCGTGGAGGTCGTGGACGAGCGGCCGTACGAGATCGACCGCGACAACGACCCCAACACCAAGAACGCCTGGATCTACGACTTCGGCCTGCGCTACACGCCGACGGAGGAGGTCGGCAGGGACGACTTCAAGCGGCTGTTCCAGGAAGGGCTCAGCGCCCTCTGGAAGGGGCAGGTCGAGGCCGACGACTTCAACTCGCTCATCCTGAGCGCCGGGCTGACCTGGGAGCAGGTCGAGATCCTCCGGGTGTACGCCAAATACCTGCGCCAGGCCGGGGGCACGTTCTCGCAGACCTACATGGAGCGGGTGCTGGCGGGGAACGTGCGGCTGGCGCGGCTGCTGGTGAGCCTCTTCGAGGCCAAGCTCGATCCGCGGCGCGGCGAGGACGTGCGGCTCGATCTCGCCGAGGCGCTCAACGAGGAGATCCTGGGCGCGCTCGACGAGGTGGCCTCGCTGGACGAGGACCGGATCCTGCGGGCGTACCTGGAGATGATTCAGGCGACATTGCGCACGAATTACTTCCAAACGGTCGATGGGCACCGCAAATCGTACATATCTCTCAAATTTGACCCGCAGGCGATCAGCGTTCTGCCGCTGCCGCGGCCGAAGTACGAGATATTCGTCTATTCGCCGCGGGTTGAGGGCGTGCATCTGCGCTTCGGGAAAGTGGCGCGGGGCGGGCTGCGGTGGTCGGACCGGATGGAGGACTTCCGTACGGAGATTCTCGGCCTGGTAAAGGCGCAGATGGTAAAAAACACCGTCATCGTCCCCACTGGGTCTAAAGGCGGATTTGTCGTGAAGCAGCCGCCTGTGTCCGGAACGCGGGAGGAGATGCTCGTCGAGGGCGTCGCCTGCTACCGGACGTTCATCTCCGGCCTGCTCGACGTGACCGACAACCTCGTGGACGGCAAGGTCGTGCCGCCGGCCGACGTGGTCAGGCACGACGGCGACGACACCTACCTCGTGGTCGCCGCCGACAAGGGCACCGCGACCTTCTCCGACATCGCCAACGGCGTGGCCAAGGAGTACGGCTTCTGGCTGGGCGACGCGTTCGCCTCCGGCGGGTCGATCGGCTACGACCACAAGGCCATGGGCATCACCGCCCGCGGCGCCTGGGAGTCGGTCAAGTACCACTTCCGGACCACGGGCCTGGACGTGCAGAGCACCGACTTCACGGTGGCCGGGATCGGCGACATGTCCGGCGACGTGTTCGGCAACGGCATGCTGCTGTCCCGCCACATCCGGCTGGTGGCCGCCTTCGACCACCGGCACATCTTCGTCGACCCCTCGCCCGACGCGACCTCCTCCTACGCGGAGCGGCAGCGCCTCTTCGAGCTGCCGCGCAGCTCCTGGGAGGACTACGACGCCAAGCTGATCTCGCCCGGCGGCGGCGTCTTCCCCCGTACGGCCAAGTCCATCCACATCACGCCGCAGATGCGCGAGGCGCTCGGCATCCCCGCCGGGGTCACCTCCCTGGCCCCCAACGACCTGATCAGCGCCATCCTGCGGGCCCCCGTCGACCTGCTCTGGAACGGCGGCATCGGCACCTACGTCAAGGCCGGCTCGGAGTCCAACGCGGACGTGGGCGACAAGGCCAACGACGGGCTGCGCGTCAACGCCGGGGAGCTGCGCTGCAAGGTCATCGGCGAGGGCGGCAACCTGGGGTTCACCCAGCTCGCCCGCATCGAGTTCGCGCTGAACGGCGGGCTGGTCAACACCGACTTCATCGACAACTCGGCCGGCGTCGACACCTCCGACCACGAGGTGAACATCAAGATCCTGCTCGACCAGGTCGTCCGCGACGGCGAGCTGACCGACAAGCAGCGCAACCAGGTCCTGGCCTCGATGACCGACGAGGTCGCCGATCTGGTGCTGCGTGACAACTACTCCCAGAACGTGGTCCTCGCCGCCTCCCGCACCCAGGCCGTCGAGATGCTCCACATCCACTCCCGCTACCTGCGCCGCCTCGAACGGGACGGCCTGGTCAACCGGGAGCTGGAGTTCCTGCCCTCGGACAAGACGCTGGCCGAGCGCCGCCAGGCCAGGCTCGGCCTGACCGCGCCCGAGTTCTCCGTCCTGCTGGCCTACACCAAGCTGGTCGCCGACGCCGAGCTGCTGGGCTCCGACCTGCCCGACGACCCCTACCTGGCCTCGTGGCTGGTGTCGTACTTCCCGTCCGCGCTGCGCGAGCGCTTCCGCCCCTACATGGACGCCCACCCGCTGCGGCGCGAGATCATCACCACCTGCGTGGTGAACGAGCTGGTCAACTCCATGGGCACCACGTTCATGTACCGCTTCGGGGAGGAGACCGGGGCCTCCACCCCTGACATCGTGCGGGCCTACCTCGTGGCGCGCGAGGTGTTCGACCTGCCCAGCTTCCACCGGGCCGTGGAGGAGCTGGACAACAAGGTCGACACGGCCACCCAGATCGCCATGCTGCTGGAGGCCCGCAAGCTGGCCGAGCGCGGCACCCGCTGGCTGCTGGTCAACCGCCGCCCGCCGCTGGACCTGGCCGGGTCCGTCGCCTTCTTCGTGAAGGGCGTCAACGGCCTGCTGTCCCACATCCCCAAGCTGCTGACCGGGCCCGACCTGGCCGCCTACGAGGAGCGCCGCGACTCGTTCGTGGCCAGGGGCGTGCCGCTGGAGCTGGCCGAGCGGGCGGCCGCCATGGTGCCCGCGTACTCCATGCTGGACCTGGTGGAGGTGGCGTCGCTGACGGGCCGCCCGGGCGCCGAGGTGGCGGAGGTCTACTTCGACCTGGCGGACCGGCTCCAGCTGGCCCGCCTCCGGGAGCGCATCATCGCGCTGCCCCGGGACAACCGCTGGAACTCGATGGCCCGCTCCGCCCTCCGCGACGACCTCTACGCCGCGCACGCCTCGCTGACCCGCGACGTGCTGGCCCACAGCACGCCGGGACTGCCGCCGGAGGAGCGGCTGGCCCGGTGGTCGGAGGCCAACTCTGCGGCGGTCTCCAGGGCGCGGCAGACGCTCTCGGAGATCTGGGAGAGCGACCACTTCGACCTGGCCACCCTGTCGGTCGCCCTGCGGGCGATCCGCACGCTGGTGGCGGCCAGCAACCTCCCGCACACGGAGGCGTAGCCAGGCCGCCCCGCCTGCAGAGGCCCGGCCGCCGTGCCTACGGCGGCCGGGCCCGGCCCGGTGGTGCCCCCGGAACGCCGCAGGGCGTGGGGGCGCTTTGCGGGGCGCTCTGGAGGGTCACCAGCTCCCGTCCGCCAGCACCTGGTGGAGCCGGGTCGTCAGCGCGGCCCGGTCCACCCCCGCCAGGTTGAGCGCGCGAGGCACGGTGCCGACCTCGGCCTCCAGGATCCCGAGCACCAGGTGGCCGGGTCTGAGGTCTTTCTTGCCCTTGGCGCGGGCGAAGCCGCGTTCGAGGCAGAGCCGCCCCGAGGCCCCCAGGCTCACGCGCCGGTCCGGGTCGGGGGTCGGCGCGGGGAGGCCGAACGAGGCGAGCGACACCCCGGCCGTGCCCAGGCTGTGCTCGAACTCCCGGTCCAGCGCGTCGCGGATCGCCTGGCGGTCCAGGCCCGCCGAGGTCAGGACCTCGTGGGCGGCGGTGCCCTCCTGGGCGGCGATGCCCAGGAGCAGGTGGTGCGCCTCTATCGCGGCGGACCCGTCCTGCCTGGCCTCGCTCTCGCCGTGCAGGATGACGGCCTGGATGTAGTGGTCGATCGCGCTCACTGTCGTCTCCTCAGCGTGACGCCGGCGGCGATGAGCCGCTTGACGTGCTTCTTGTGCACCGCCTGACGGGTGACTCCGAGCGCCTCGGCGACCTGCGGCCAGCTCCAGCCGGCCCGCATCGCCTGCTCGACGGCGGCGTCCTCCAGCTGATCGGCCAGGCGCCGCAGTGCGACCACGGCCGCCAGCGCGTCAGCGGGCTCCTGGGTTACGGGTATGTCGGCCGGCATGCAAGCAACCGTAGTTGCCTGCATGCAAATTAGTCAACCCGAGTTGCTACTGTCCCGAGGTGCGCGTCAGGGCGCCGTCGTGGGCGATGACGGTCGCGGCGGCCGGGGCCTTCAGCGGAGGCACCACGGTGGCGTACTGGTGCGTCTCGATCAGCCGCAGCGACTTCCGCACCCTCTGTTTGTCGAGCGCCCACCGGGCCGGCTCGGGCACCGGAATCCCCTCGTCCTCGGCCGCCTTCGTCACGGCGGTCGTGGTCGACGTCCTCGACAGCGAATACTGGATCAGCGCCCCGCCGTCCTTGGTCCGCAGCGAGTACACAGAGAAGTTGTCGGCGCTGAAGATCGAGTCGTAGCTGTAGCCGCCTTGCTCTTCGCTGTTCTTGAGAACATCCCGCAGATGGGCGATCTGCGCGGCCACCTCGGTCGTGTACGGCCCCGGCGCGAGCAACCCGGCCGTGGGCCCGGCCGTCCCCGTCTCGGCCACGCTGGCGTGCACCGGACCCATGAACTGCGGGCTGATCGTGACCGACTTGTCGTCGGGCGCCAGCGCGGTCGCGTAGCCGTCGGCGTCGAGCTGGATCTCCGGCACCTGCTGCCCGGACAGGAGCTCGGCCGCGGAGCTGAGCCGCCACCGGTCGGCGGACTTGGCGAACGTCAGCAGGGTCGGGCTGCCGTCGCGGGTCACCAGCGCGCTGAACCAGGGCGCCTGCTCCGTCGGCGCGAACCTCGGCACGAACAGCCTCGGCGTCCCCCACCTGTAGCGGGGCGGCGCGAAGTCGTGGGACAGGAACGCCGCCGCGGTCAGCGGCAGCTGCCCGCCCGTCACGACGTCCTTCAGCTCCAGGTCCAGGCGTCCCTGGAACTCGCTCGGAGCCCGCAGCGTGTCGTCGGTGGCCGTGAACTTGGAGAACTCCTCCGCGGCCTCGGCCTGAGTGACGGCCGTCGCGGGCGTGGAGGGCGAGGGAGACGCGGACGCGGACGAGGTCGCGGCCGCCTTGGACGGTTCGGCCGGGGCATTGCCGGTGCAGGCGGTCGCCGCGGCCAGTACGCCGGCGGCGAGCGCCAGCACTTTCCGCCGACCGTATGCACGCACCTCGCCATGTTATTCGCGCCCGCGGGGCGGCGGGCCCTCCGGCACCCGAACAGAAGCCGCCACTTGACGACGTGGGCGGGATGGGGGGCGCAGCCCTCCGGGGGAAGTAGGCTTGGGAGACGTGGCAGGCATCGATCCGGCAGAAGAGATCAACGAGCTCGCGGGCACGCTCCGCAGCATCCAGGACGTGCTCGACCTCGACGCGATGCGCAAGCAGATCGAGGAGCTGGAGCAGCAGGTTGCCGCACCGGACCTGTGGGACGACCCCGAGCAGGCGCAGAAGGTCACCAGCAAGCTCTCGCACCTCCAGGGTGAGCTCAACCGCGTCGAGGGCGTCGCGCGCCGCCTCGACGACCTCACCGTCCTCTACGAGCTGGCGGCCGAGGAGGGTGACGACGACACGCGCGCCGAGGCCGACAAGGAGCTTGAGACGCTCAAGTCCGACATCGGGGCCCTCGAGGTGCGCACGCTGCTCTCGGGCGAATACGACGCCCGTGAGGCGCTCGTCACGATCAACTCCCAGGCGGGCGGGGTCGACGCCGCCGACTGGGCCGAGATGCTGCTGCGCATGTATCTGCGCTGGGCCGAGCGCAAGGGCTACGCGACCGAGGTCTACGACACCTCCTACGCGGAGGAGGCCGGCATCAAGTCGGCCACGTTCACGATCAAGGCGCCCTACGCGTACGGCACGCTCCGCGGCGAGCACGGCACCCACCGGCTGGTCCGCATCAGCCCGTTCGACAACCAGGGCCGCAGGCAGACCTCGTTCGCCGGGGTCGACGTGGTGCCGGTCGTCGAGCAGACCGACCACATCGACATCAACGAGGACGAGCTCCGCGTCGACGTCTACCGGTCGAGCGGTCCGGGCGGTCAGGGCGTCAACACGACCGACTCGGCGGTGCGCATCACGCACATTCCGTCCGGCATCGTCGTCTCCTGCCAGAACGAGCGCTCCCAGCTGCAGAACCGCGCCAGCGCCATGAACGTCCTGCAGGCCAAGCTGCTGGAGCGCAAGCGGCAGGAGGAGGCGGAGAAGATGTCGGAGCTGCGCGGGGCCACCACGACGTCCTGGGGCACGCAGATCCGCAACTACGTGCTGCACCCGTACCAGATCGTGAAGGATCTACGCACGGCCACCGAGGCGGGCAACCCGTCGGCCGTGCTCGACGGCGACCTCGATGAGTTCATCGAGTCCGAGATCCGCTGGATGCGCCGCCAGGAGTCGGGGACCGCTGACTAGAGCCCGCTCAGGTGCTTGAGCACCAGGCTCACGAAGAGCAGGACGACCAGCAGCAGGGCGATCAGAGCGGGTGACAGCCCGGCGAAGCCGTGCTGGTGCATCCGCTCCCTGCTGGCTCGGCAGGTGGGGCAGCGTCCCTCGATCACAGGGTGGGCGCACTGCGCGCATACGAGGTGTTCACAACTCATGACAGCCCCAAGTCTAGCCGCACAATCGTTTTGTTTCCGTTATGGACTTTCCATGCCAGTCTTCCCCCTAGACTGTCGTCTGGCCAATCGGAACGTCGATCGTCAGTAAAGACCGCGTAACCCGATCGGCCGGTGGCGGGAAGTGGGCATGTGCCACCCTCGCTTCCGTCCTGACCCCTAGACTGGCATGCCGTGATGCTCTCGTGATCCATTTCGATAATGTCACCAAGGTCTACGCGAACCAGAACCGGCCCGCCCTCGACCACGTGTCCGTTGACGTGGACAAGGGCGAGTTCGTGTTCCTCGTCGGTCCCTCGGGATCAGGCAAGTCCACGTTCCTGCGTCTGGTCCTCAAGGAGGAGCGGCCCAACTCCGGTGCGATCCATGTCGCCGGCAAGGACCTGGCCCGCCTCTCCAACTTCAAGGTGCCGCACCTGCGCCGCCGCATCGGCTGCGTGTTCCAGGACTTCAGGCTGCTCCCGAACAAGAACGTCTACGAAAACGTGGCGTTCGCCCTCGAGGTCATCGGAAAGCCCCGGCGGTTCATCCGCAAGGTGGTTCCCGAGGTCATCGAGCTGGTCGGCCTGGAAGGCAAGGCCCACCGCATGCCCGACGAGCTGTCCGGCGGCGAGCAGCAGCGCGTCGCCATGGCCCGCGCGTTCGTCAACCGGCCGATGATCCTGCTGGCCGACGAGCCCACGGGCAACATCGACCCCGCGACGAGCATCGGCATCATGAAGGTGCTCGACCGCATCAACAGGACTGGCACCACGGTCGTCATGGCCACGCACGACGCGGCCATCGTCGACTCCATGCGCAAGCGCGTGGTGGAGCTGGAGGACGGCAAGATCGTCCGTGACCAGTCGCGTGGCGTCTACGGCCAGGCGTACTGACAGGGAGCTGCAGACAGAACATGCGGGCGAATTTCATCTTCTCCGAGGTCTGGATCGGCCTCCGTCGCAACCTGACCATGACGATCGCGGTGGTCATCACCGTTGCGGTCGGCATGGCGATGCTGGGCGTCGGCTTGATGATCAACGCCCAGGTCGGCATGATGAAGGGCTACTGGGACGACAAGGTCGAGGTCTCCGTCTACCTGTGCAGCAAGGGCACGGCCATGGAGACCTGCAAGGGCAAGGAGATCACCAAGGCCCAGACGCAGGCCCTCGACACCCTGATCAAGGGCACTCCCGGGGTCAAGGAGGTGTTCTTCGAGGACCAGTCGGCGGCGTACCAGAACTTCCAGAAGATGTACGCCAACACCAACAAGGCCCTCGCGACCGCCACCAAGGTCGAGGACATGCCGCAGTCGTTCCGGATCAAGGTGGCGGACCCGAACAACTACAAGTCCATCGTGCAGGCCATGCAGGGGCAGCCGGGCGTGTCGCAGGTCGTGGACCAGGCCCAGCTGGTCGGTCCCTTCTTCGAGATGCTCGACAAGCTCGCCTTCTACGCGCTCGCGGTGGCCATCATCCTGGTGCTGGCGGCGGCGCTCCTGATCGGCAACACGGTGCGGCTCTCGGCGTTCAACCGGCGTAGGGAGACGGGCATCATGCGCCTGGTCGGCGCGTCCAATCTCTACATCCAGCTCCCGTTCGTCATGGAAGGCGTCATCGCCGGCCTGATCGGCGGGGTGTTCGCGGCGGTCATCCTGATCGTCACGAAGGTCTTCCTCTTCGAGGAGCTCGGAAAGTACCTGGGCGACGCGACGGCGCAGCTGGGCTGGAACGATGTGGCCCAGACCATCACCATCACCATGGTCATCGGTGTGGTCATCTGTGTGCTGGCATCGTTCGTGACGCTCCGCCGCTACCTGAGGGTGTAGGGAACGCCGGTAAAGTCGAAGCATGCCACGTGAGACCGGGCGTAAGGTCATCGCCCAGAACAAGCGTGCCAGGCACGACTACCTCCTCGAGGACACGTTCGAGGCGGGTCTCGTGCTGCAGGGCACCGAGGTGAAGTCGCTGCGCGAGGGCCGCGCCTCGCTCGTCGACGGCTACGCCAGCATCGACGGCGGCGAAGCGTGGCTGCTCAACGTCCACATCCCCGAATACTCCCAGGGGACGTGGACCAACCACGCCGCCCGCCGCAAGCGCAAGCTGCTGCTGAACCGCAAGGAGATCGACAAGCTCGCCGCCAAGACGAAGGAGGGCGGGCTCACGATCGTGCCGCTGACGCTCTACTTCAAGGACGGCAGGGCCAAGGTCGAGATCGCGCTCGCCCGGGGCAAGAAGGACTGGGACAAGCGGCAGTCGCTGGCCGAGCAGCAGGCGAAGCGGGAGATGGCCCGGGCCCTGCGGCACCGCAACCGATGAGACGGCGGCACCGCACCCCATGACACGCGCTCGCCGCATCCTCTCCGCGGCCGCCACCCTGGCGGTCGCGAGCACGACCCTGACCGGCTGCTTCGAGGAGCCCTCACCGCACGACGCGGTGCGGGACTTCCTCGTGGGCTGGCAGTCGGGCGACTACGAGCTCGCCGCCGGCCGCACCGACGGCGACCAGGCCACCGTGCGCAAGACGCTGTCCGACGCCAAGCTGGAGCTCGACGCGGCCTCCTTCCGCTTCAAGATCAAGAGCCTCAGCATGACGGGCGAGGAGGCCAAGGCCGACTTCCGTGCCGAGGTCGACCTGGGGGAGAACAACCCCCTCTGGGAGTACGACGGGCTGCTCCCGCTCCACCTCGTGGACGGCACGTGGAAGGTGCGCTGGTCGCCTTCGGTGCTGCATCCACAGCTCAAGGAGGGGCAGCGGTTCGCCGTCGACACCGACCCGAGGCCGCGCAAGCCGATCGTCGACCGCACGAGCGAGCCGCTGCAGAGCAACACCACGTTCTACAGCGCGGGCGTCTACCCGGCCAAGCTCGGCGGCAGGGCGGAAGAGGTCGCCGCCAAGCTGTCCAAGATCACCGACTACGCGCAGGACCGCCTGCTGAGCCGCATCAGGTCGTCGCCGCCCGACAAGTTCGTGCCGCTGGTCACGTTCGGCCGCTCGCGCTACCAGACGATGCGGTCGAAGCTCGACGCCATCGACGGCATCGAGACCGTGCCGCAGGACCAGCCGGTCAACCCCGAGCCGCCCCAGCAGATCGTCGGCAGCGTCAGCGCGCTCACCCCCGAGACCGAACAGAAGCTCGGCGGGCCCGAGCGGGCCGGTGACTCGGTCGGCAGGAGCGGCCTCCAGCAGGCCTACCAGGATTATCTGACCGGTTCGACGCAGACCAAGGTGATCACGCTCGACCTCAAGACCGGCAAGCAGGTCGCCCTGCTGAAGGAGTGGCGGGGCCGGGAGAACGTCTCGGTGAAGACCACCATCGACCGGTCCGTCCAGGCGGCGGCCGAGCAGGCGCTGGGCGAGACGGAGGCGAGCCTGCTGGTGGCGGTGCAGCGCGACACCGGTCAGATCCTCGCGGTCGGGTCCCAGGGCGAGCTGACCCGGCAGAAGGACCTGAACCAGGAGATGGGCGCGCTGGCCGGCCGGTTCCCCGCCGGCACGGCGTTCTCGATCGTGGCCGCCGACGCGCTGCTCAAGAAGGGCGTCAGCCCGAAGCTGCGGCTGGCCTGCCCGGACGAGCGCACGGTCGGCGGCGCCAGGTTCGTGCAGGCCGCGGAGTCCACCGGGGTCGCGCCCTCGGCCACCTTCCAGGAAAACTTCGCCAAGGGCTGCGTCACCGCGCTGGCCTCGCTGGCCCGCCGCGTCACGGCCGGCGACCTGGCCGCGAGCGCCAAGGCGTTCGGCGTGGGCCAGCCGTGGCGGCTGCCGCTCAAGTCGTTCAGCGGCGCGCTGCCCCAGCTGGCCGGCGACGCCGACAAGGCCAAGGCCATCGCGGGCCAGAACGTCGAGGTCAGCCCGCTCAGCATGGCGTTGGTGGCCGCCGCGGTCGCCTCGGGCACCTGGCGCCCGCCGGTGCTGGTCACCGACCCCAAGTCGGCCGACCCGACGGCGGAGGCGGCGCAGGTCCCGCAGCCCGCCCCCGTACCCGTCGACCCCAGCGTCCTGCCGACGCTGAAGCGGATGATGGGGGCCGGCGCGACCGGCACGCCCGCCCAGGCGGGCAAGGGCAGGGTCTACGGCGTGACGGCCACGGCAGGCAACCAGCTGAAGTGGTTCGTGGGCTGGCAGGGGGACGTGGCGGTCGCCGTGCTGGCGCGAAACCACGACGCCGGAGCGGTCGCGGGCAGCTTTTTCTCGGCCCTTCGAGACTCTCCGTGAAATTGTCGTCACACTGAGCAACCATCCGAGGGTCCGGCTGCGTCTTACTGAGTGACTGGACCCGCTCGGGGGGTTGCGGATCCAGTCGCCGTGATGAGACAGGACTTCATCTCGGGGGAAGTCCTGCCGTCCGGACCGGCTCGACCCTGCCGGTCGGCCCCCGGGAGCGTGCGCCGCTGAGCCGCGCTCCCGGGGGTTTCGTCATGGGGAATCAAGTTGGCGTTGGGGGCGTTGTTCCCTGTAGATTCTTGTTGCTCACCTCCTCGGAGGTGTGTTGACAACTGCACAGGGGGTGACTGGCTTCGACTTCGACTTTGCAAGCCAGGTGAAGCGGGCCGAGGACTGCGGACATAACCTCGTTAATCCTGTGACCGCAAACAACAAGTGCCAATTCCAAGCGCACTGTGGCTGCCCAGGATTCCCTGGGCCTCGCTGCCTAAGTAGCGAAACCACTGTCAGCCCGGGAGTGCCTTCGGCCCGGTGTCTGGCATCGTTAGAAGGCTCAACCGCTCGACCCGGCCACGGGGGAGAGCGGGAAATCAAACAGTGGCTGGGCCCGTCGGCGACTCGCCTGCGTGATCGCCGGGGCCGAGAAAAGCACAGCAGGCTGCGCCCGGAGAAGCCCTGACTTGGGGTTGAAGGACGCGGGTTCGATTCCCGCCACCTCCACATCACCAGACCGCCTCTGCACTGCCGGATCTCGGCAGGCAGGGGCGGTTTTCGTGTTCATGGAGCCGGAGCCCGGTGGTTCCGGTGACAAGTAGGTGCTCCAGCACAATTGGTACCGCTGACACCGCAGACCGTAACCAACGCGTGTTTTAGATGTGCTTAGGTGGGTCTCTGACATTTTGCGTGCCGGAGTGAGGGTAAAGGGTGTCAAGGTACGGCTGGCGTCACTCGGTGTTCGCGCCTGTGGTGGGCCTGGTGTTCTCCGCGCTGCTGATGGCGGCCGGAATGGTGGAGGCGTTGCTGGTGTCCGTGGGCGCGACCACGGCCCCTGTGGCAGCGGAGCTGGTGGTCACGCTGATCATCGCGGTGTTCCTGACCGCGGTGCTCAGGATCGTCAGGGCCGTGCCGGACATCCGGCGGGAGAACGCCGCGACGGCCCAGGCCGTGGCGAACGTCCAGGCGGTGAAGCCGACCGACGACACACTGGTGGCGCGGCGGCTCAAGCTGTTCAAGGAGGCGGCCGAGGCGGGGAACGACTGCGAGGCGGTGCTCAGCGCCCGGTCCGCGCTGGACGAGAGCGAGATGGCCAACAAGCACCACATCGACCACGCGCTCATCTGGGCGCTGCCGGTCTTCGGGTTCATCGGCACCGCGCTGACGATGGGCGCGATGGTCAACTCGTTCTCGAACGCCCTGGACCGCGAGGGCGACCCCGGGGCGCTGATCGCCGCGCTCAAGCAGCACGTGCTGCCCGAGCTGGCCTCCGCGTTCGGCGTGACGCTGGTCGCGCTGTTCCTGAGCGTGCTGGCGTTCGGCGCGATGGCCCTGGTCGAGCGGTCCGAGCGGGCCGGCGTGGTGGCCGCCGACGAGGTGTTCCTGATCTACATCGCGCGGCTGCCCGCCAAGCAGGCGGCCCCCGCCATGCACGGGCTCACCCAGGAGCTGGCCCAGTCCAGGGGCCGGACCGAGGAGCTCGTCAAGGGCCTGGACGCGCTGCGTACGGCGGTGGAGCGGCTGAGCGCGGCCGAGAGCCGCCCGCAGAAGTACACGCTGGTGAGGGAGCCGTGAGAAGGCGGCCGACCCGATCGTTCGCCCCGCCGCTCGATCTGCGCTTCATCGACCTGTTCATGGCCATCGTCCTGGCGCTGTCGTTCGTCGCGATCATGCTGACCGTCGTGGCGCGGATGCTCCCGACGGACACCCCCTCGACCCCTCCGCGCCAGGAGAGGAGTGTCGCCCAGCTGAAGAAGCAGCTCGACGCGGCCGTGGAGGCCAAGCGCAAGGCCGAGACGGAGCTGCGTACCACGCAGCGGCAGATCGCCGACCAGACCGCCTTCGCGCTGCCCTGGTGGCTGATCGGGTTCTGCGCCCTGCTCGGCGTGCTGGCCGTGTTCATGGGCTGGCGGATCCGGCTGTGGAACAACGGGAACCTGCCGCGCCTGCGAAGCTGGCTGCTGGTCACCCTGGTGGTGGCCGTGGTCACGGCGGTGATCAGGTCGATGGGCGACGGTGACGGCTATCTGCTGCTCGCCGAGATCCCCTGGTGGGCCGCCGACGCGCTCTGTCTCGGGCTGCTGCTGGTCTCGTACGTGCTGATCTCCGTCATCCGGGAGAGCCACGCCACGCTCGGCCAGATCAAGGCCCGCTCGGCGCGCACCGAAGCCCGGTAAATACCGTCGCATCGGTGCGAAAGGCCCGGTAAGGTCCGGACCAGACTGGCCGCGGGACTCAGGTACGACTTCCGGAACCCGCCTTTACCGCGATGCTTCGCAGCTCGTGCCCCCATTCCCCGGCCAGTCCGCCGATCCCCGGGGGAGCCCATGGAGACCTACGCCGACCTCATCGAGTGCGATGACGTCCTGATCTTCGCGAACGCGGCCATGACCTCCACCGGCCAGCGCGAGTTCCACGGCACGGCCGGCGAGCAGCGGCTCTCCCTCGACTTCCTGCACCGCTACGTCCAGGGCAACTATCCCGACCTGTACGCCGCCTCGCTGGCGCTCGACCTCAACGACCACAACGCCGCCCTGATCATCGCCAACCTGCTGAGCGGGCACGCGGGCGACGGCCGGCTGATCGCGCCGTCGGACTGGCGGGCGAGGTGCTGCGCGTCTGGCGGCGAAAGCTCGATCCTGGAGGCCAGGCGGGCATCGTGTACGTCAACTCGGTCTACGACGCCGACCGGCTCGCCGCAGGATGGCCCGGCGGGTGGCCAAGAACCGGCTCGTGTTCCTGCCGCTGCACCTGGCCGTGGAGGGCTACCTCGCGATGCACTTCGGCGCCCCCGTGATCGCGTGGGAGGAGTGGTCGCGGCAGGCCCTCGCCCACGGGTTGTCCCCCTGTTCCGAGGAGGCCTACGCCAGGGCGGAGGTGCGCGGGCTGGACGACGCGCTCAAGATCTTCGAGATCCACCCGAGCCGCGCAGGCCGTCCTCAGGACGTACTTCCAGGGGTGGAAGAACTGCTGGCAGGGCCGGGCCGAGGCGCCGGCGTTCAAGGGCCGCTTGCGATCGGTGATGGCAGTGGACATTCCGCAGGGCCGGGACCTGTGTGTCACGCGGGCGCACCGCCGCTGGGGCATGGTCACTGTTCCCAAGGTCGGCCGGGTCCGGTTCCGCTGGACCAAGGACGTGCCCGTCGGCAAACAGGCCGATGCCGGCAACCGGATCACCGGTGCCCGGCTGGTCAAGGACGCGCTCGGCTGGCACATCGCCTTCCGCATCCAGACCATCGTCACCAAGCCCGAGCCCCACCAGGGGCCGGACGTCGGCATCGATGCCGGAGTGGCCGTGCCGCTGGCCCTGTCGGATGGCAACCATCACACCCACGAGAAATGGAAGGTCACCAAGGACAAGCCGAACGCCTGGCTGACCGGCAAGGAACAGGCCACGCTGCTGGCTCTGGAGCGGCGGGCGGCCCACCGCAAGAGCTTGCGCAAGCCTGGCGAGCGCACCTCGCGCCGGCTACGGGCCACCTATGACCAGATCGCGCGCCTGCGTGCAAGAGCCAAGCGCCGGGCGATCGACTGGCAGCACCAGACCACCACCGAGATCGCCCGCACCTATGGCGTCATCGTGGTGGAGGATCTGCTCATCACGAACATGACCAAGAGCGCCAGGGGCACCGTGGAGAACCCGGGGACGAACGTCGCGCAAAAGGCCGGCCTGAACCGCTCCATCAGTCAGGAGGCATGGGGCCGCACTGTGACGATGCTGACGTACAAGGCCGAACGCTATGGCGGCGCGCTGCACAAGGTTGCCGCTGCGGGCACTTCCCTGCGCTGCTCGGCCTGCGGGTTCACCATCCCGGGCAGCCGGGAGAGCCAGGCCGTGTTCGTGTGCAAGAACCCGGGCTGCGGCTGGTCCGGCAATGCCGACCACAACGCCGCCCGCAACACCTTGCATCGGTATCGGATGGGCCTTGCGCTCGTCCCGGCTGCCGGGAGGGCAGTCGTCAGGCGCGCCGGCCGCGTCAAGCCCGCCACCGTAAGGTAGGAGGGAATCTCCTCCGTTCACGGAGGAGAGCACTTCAACTGAAGACGTTCAGGCTGTCGGAGGCGCAGGTCAGGCGCGGTCACCTGCTGAGCAAGCTGGCCGAGTACGGCTGGAGCGGGCCGGGTTCGGGCACCTGCTGCGGCAGGACGTCCTGGACGGCTACCGCAAGGCGCTCAGTGAGCGCAGCCGGCGTACTCGTCGAGGCGGCGCAGCATCGCCGCCAGCATGAGCGGGAACATCGCCACGTGCGCCACCGTCATCATGGTCCCGGCGTCGATGGCGCCCAGCCAGAGCAAGGGGAACAGCGGCACCACCGGGACGAACATCGCGGCGCACATCTCCAGCGTCGGGGCCCAGCGGTGCCCGCGGATCCGCATCCACGCGGCCATGCCGATCGACATGTCGACCGCCATGAGCAGGTACGCGAGCTCCGGCTGCCGCTCGTGGGACAGGTCGAGCCCGAGGGCGGAGCGCAGCATGCCGAGCGCCAGCATCCCGACGAACATGGCCACGATCATCTCGACATAGTGGAGGGCGAATTTGCCCCAGCGCCGGCCGGTGCCGGTGTCTGTCGTTGTCATGCCCACGACTGTCCCCGGCGGGCCGCCGCGCGCCAAGGGAGGTGGGCCGAGGAGGTCCGGAAACTTGGGCTCTCTGTCCATCCGCCCTACAGTCGTGGCCATGGAGGTTCGACGGGTCGTCGTCGTGGCGTACGAGGCGGTGGGGTTACTCGACGTCGCCTGCGTCACCTCGACGCTGGAGGAGGCCAACTGGCACGGCGCGGCGCCCTGCTACGAGGTGCGCGTGGCCACGCCGGGCGGGCACCCGGTCACCTGCGGCACCGGGCTGACCGTCCAGGCCCAGCTGGCGCTGGAGCGGATCAACGGGCCGCTCGACACGCTGGTGGTCTCCGGCGGGGTCGGCCATGACGACGCCGCGGCCAACCCGCTGATCGTCGGCCACGTCCGCAGGCTGGCCCGCGAGAGCCGCCGCGTCGCCTCCGTCTGCACCGGCGCGTACGTGCTCGCCGCCGCGGGGCTGCTCGACGGCCGGCGCGCCACCACGCACTGGCAACTGGCGCACGAGCTCGCGGCCCGGCATCCCGCGGTGGCCGTGGACGCCGATCCGATCTTCATCCGCGACGGCAACGTCGCCACGTCCGCCGGCGTCACCGCGGCCCTCGACCTCACGCTCGCCTTCGTGGCGGAGGACAACGGCCCCGAGCTGGCTCGCACGGTGGCCCGCAACCTGGTCACCTACCTGCAGCGGCCCGGCGACCAGGCGCAGATGAGCATGTTCGTCAGCGCTCCCGTCCCCGCGAACAACCTCGTCAGGCGGACCATCGAGTACATCGCCGCGCACCTGCGCGACGACCTCACCACGCCCGCGCTGGCCAGCGAGGCGGGGGTGAGCGAGCGGCACCTCACCCGGCTCTTCCTCCAGCACCTGCAGTTGACGCCCGGGCGCTATGTCCGGCAGGCCCGCACCGAGGCCGCCGCGCACCTGCTGGCGTCCACGTCGCTGCCGATGGCGTCCGTGGCCGTGCGGTGCGGGTTCGGGACGGCGGAGACGCTGCGGCAGGCGTTCGTCGACCGGTATGGGATCCCGCCGTCGCGCTACCGGCTGACCCGGGCGGCCGGGTGACCCGATCCAGGGGAATGCCGGGATCTGGCTAGTCTGTCTGCGATGAACGAGGTCATTGGCGGGTACACGCTGCGGCGCCTGCTCGGGCGCGGCGGCATGGGCGAGGTGCATCTCGCCTCGACCCCCACCGGCGGCCTGGCGGCGCTCAAGGTCATCCATCCGGCGCTGGCCCGCGATCCGGCGTTCAGGCGGCGCTTCGAGCGGGAGGTCGCGGCGGCCCGCCGGGTGGCCAGGTTCTGCACCGCGCCCGTGCTGGACGCGGGGATCGACGGCGACGTCGCCTACCTCGTCACCGAATACGTCAAAGGTTCCGACCTGGCGCGGGCCGTGAACGAGCAGGGGCCGCTCTCCGGCGGGAACCTGGAGGCGCTCGCGGTGGGCATCGCCACCGCGCTGAGCGCCATCCACGGGGCCGGGGTGATCCACCGCGACCTCAAGCCGTCGAACGTGCTGCTCTCGCCGCTCGGCCCCCGGGTGATCGACTTCGGCATCGCCCAGCTCGTGGAGCACGACAGCCTGGCCAGCCAGGCGATTCTCGGGACGCCCGCGTTCATGGCGCCCGAGCAGGTGCGCGGGGAGCCGCTGACGCCCGCGGCCGACGTGTTCGCGTGGGGCGGGGTGATCGCGTTCGCGGGGACGGGGCGGCTGCCGTTCGGGGGCGGGGCGCCCGCGGAGGTGCTGTACCGGATCACGCGGGAAGAGCCCGGGCTGGACGGGCTCGACGAGGGGATCAGGCAGGTCGTGGAGCGGGCGCTGGCCAAGGATCCCCGCCTGCGGCCGACGGCCCAGCGGCTGCTGGCGGACCTGGTCGGCGGCACCCGCCTGGCCGCGGCCACCGAAGTGGTGGAGCGCACCTGGACGGGCGGCACGCCGGCCGACCCGCGGCCCGCGCCCGCTCCCCCTGTGTTCACGGCGAAGCCGAAGCCGAAGCCGAAGCGGAGGCGGTGGCCGTGGGTCGCGGGGGCCGTCGGGCTCGCCGTCGTCGTCACCGCCGCCGTGACCGTGCCCGCGCTGTCGCGCGAGAGCTGGCCGTACGAGGCCGGCTTCGACGACTCCTGGGCGATCGGCGCGTCGGAGGGCGGGAGCGCGCGGCAGGCGGGCTCCCGCTACGAGCTGACCGTCAAGCCGGGCTGGCGGCTGTGGAAGTCGGCCCCCAGGCAGGAGCCGGAGGGCGGCGTGGTCGTCAGCGCGAAGGCCGCCCTGGAGGAGGGGAGCGGGGAGTACGGTGTGTGGTGCCACGGCTCGGCGCGCTCCGGAGAGCGTTACGAGTTCGGGGTGAGCGGCTCGGGCAAGGTCACGATCGTCAAGCGCCGCACGGGCACCCCGGGCACGACCCTGTACGGCCCGGCGGACGCGCGGGGCGCGGCCGTCAACCGCGTCGTCGCGGAGTGCGGCGAGAGCGGGGGCAAGGTGACGCTGCGCATGTGGCTGAACGAACGCCTGGTCGCGCAGGCGACCGACTCCGACGCGCCCTACGGCCCGGGAGAGGCCGGCGTCCACGCCGCCTCCGGCGCCACCGGGCCCGCACGCGTCCGCTTCGACTCCTTCGCGCTCAGGCCGGCGGGCACGTGATGCCGAGAGGTGCGTGAACGTGCGCTTCGGCGTGCTCGGGCCGCTGCGGATCGAGGCCGGTCAGGTGCCGGGACCGGCCAAGCACCGCACGTTGCTGGCCGCGCTGCTGCTGTCGGCCCGCGAGACGGTGCCGGTCGAGCGGCTGATGTCCGTGGTGTGGGACGACCGGCCGCCGGCCTCGGCGGGGTCGGTGCTCCGGGTGTACGTCAGCGCGCTGCGCAAGCTCGTGGACGGCATCCGTACGGTGCCGGGCGGTTACCTCATCGACGTCGAACGGGACGACGTCGACTGCCACCGGTTCGAGCGGCTGGTCGGCGGGGCGCGGCAGGCTCGGGCGGCGGGCCGGGTGGCGGAGGCAGCCGACGGCTTCAGGGCGGCCCTGGCGCTGTGGCGGGGGCAGGCGCTGGCCGACGTCGAGTCGTCCGTGCTGCGCCGGACGCACGCCGTGCCGCTGGAGGAGCTGCGCCTGACCGCGCTGGAGGAGCGGGTGGAGCTGGACCTGCGGCTGGGCCGGGGCGCGGAGGTGGTCGGGGAGCTGCGGGCGCTGGCCGGGGCGCATCCGCTGCGCGAACGGGCCTGGGTGCGGCTCATCGAGGCCCTCCACCAGGCGGGACGCCGGTCGGAGGCGCTCGCGGCCTACCAGGACGCGCGCCGGACGCTGGTGGACGAGCTGGGGCTGGAGCCGGGCGCCGAGCTGGCCGACGCCCACCGGCGGGTCCTGGCCGGCGAGGGCCACCCCTCGGCTCTGGCCGGCGAGGGCCGCCTCTCGGCTCTGGCCGGCCAGGGCCGCGCCTCGGCGCCCGCCGGCGGCGGCCGGGGCCCGGTCGACGAGCTGCCACCCGACATTTCGGATTTTGTCGGCCGATCGCCCGTGCTCGACTGGATCGTCCGGACGGCCCGCGAGCACGCGTCGGCCCCCGTACACGTCGTCCTGCACGGCCCGCCCGGCTGCGGGAAGTCGGCCGTCGCGGTACACGCCGCCACCGGGCTCGAACGCCCGGACGGCCGGCTCTACGCCTCGCTGGGCGCCCGGCCGCCCGGTGCCGTGCTGGAGGACCTGCTGCGTTCGCTGGGCTGCCCGGACGGCGCGGTCCCGCCGGGGCTGGACGAGCGGGTGCGGCTCTACCGGAGCATGACGGCCCGCAAGCGGCTGCTCGTCGTGCTGGACGACGCCGCCGACGAGGCCCAGGTGCGTCCATTGCTGCCGACCGGTCCCGGCAGCCTCACGCTCGTGACCAGCCGGTCGCCGCTGGCCGGGCTGGAGGCGGCACGGGCGTACGAGATGGGGGTGCTCGACGGGGACGAGGCGGTGGCGATGCTCGGCGAGGTGGCCGGGCACGAGCGGGTGCGGGCCGAGCCCGAGGCCGCCCTGCGCATCGTACGGCTCTGCGGCCACCTGCCCCTGGCCCTGCGCATCGCCGGCTCCCGGCTGGCCAGGAAGCCGGGCTGGACGCTCGACCACCTGGCGGGCCGCCTGGGGGACGAGCGGCGCAGGCTCGACGAGCTCAGCGCGGGCGACCTCGCCGTGCGGGGCAGCCTCGCGCTCGGCTACCGGGGCCTGGCGGACCCGGAACGGCGGCTGCTGCGCGGGCTCGGCGCGCTGTCGGCGCCCGACTTCGCGTCGTGGGTGTTCGGCACGGACTTGGAGCCGCTGGCGGAGGCCGGGCTGCTGCAGTCGCGCGGCCTGGACGAGGCCGGTCAGGAGCGGTACGGCTGGCACGACCTGACCAGGCTCTACGCCGCCGAACGCCTCGCGGAGGAGGAGGGCGGCCCGGGACGCGTGCTGGCGGTCATCGCGGGCGCGATCCTCGAACGTACCCGGCAGGCCAGGGCCTCCCTCCTGCCCGCCGAGCCCGGCACCGGCCGCACCGAGGTCCACCTGCCCGGCACCGGGCCGCTGGAGACCGGGTGGCTGCGGCACGAGGCGCGCTGGCTGAGCGCCGAGCGCCGCTTCCTGGTGGCGACCGTCGGCGACTTCTCCCGGGCGGGCCTGTACGAGGCCGCCTGGCGGCTGGCCTTCTACCTCACCCCGCTGTTCGAGCTGGGCGCGCACCACGACGACTGGCACGCCACCACGGCGACCGGGCTGGACGCGGCCAGAGCGGCGGGCCACCGGCACGGCGAGGCGCTCCTGCTGCGCGGCCTGGCCGACCTGCACCGGGCCGAAGGGCGCACGGAGTCGGCGGCCGCGGCGCTGCGGGCGGCCCAGCCGCTGGTGGAAGGGCTGGAGCTGGCCAGGATCACGCTCCGGCTGGGCCTGGTGCAGGCTCGCCCGGCGCAGGCCGAGCAGGCGTTCCTACGGGCTCTGCGGGTCTTCGAGGAGGCGGGCGACCGGCGCGGGAGGGCCGATGCCTTACGGGCGCTGGGCGCGTTGCGCAGGGACGAGGGGCGGCTCGGCGAGAGCCTGAGCGCGTACCAGGACCTCGGCGACCCGCGTGGCGAGGCGGAGGCGCTGCTCGACCTGGGCAGGCTGCACCTGGGCGGGGGCCGGCTCGCCGAGGCCCGCGGGTGCGTGGAGCGGCGGCTGGGGATCAACCGCCGCCTGGGCGACCGGCTGCCCGAGGCGGGGGCGCTGCTCGTACTGGCCGAGATCGCCAGGGCGGAGGGCGCGCCGGGGGCCGCGGCCGGCTCCGCGAGGCAAGCACTGGAGACGTTCGTCGCGTACGGGGACCGGCGGGGCACCGCGCAGGCCCTGATGGCGCTCGCCCGGGCCGCGCTGGACCTCGACGACATCGACGGCGCGGTTGAGGCGCTTACGCGTGCTATGGGAGAGTTTGACCGCCTCAGTGACGAGCAGGGCCGAGCCGAGGCCGACCGGCTCGCGCAGGAGGCCCGTAGACGGCGTGGCCGCCCGATATAGCGGACTATGCGGATCCTGAACGCCGCCTCCCTACGGTGAGGGCCACATCCCCGACGACGAAGGTGATCACAGAATGCGAAAGACGATCGCGCTGGCTGTCGCGGCCGTCGCGCTGGCCGGTTGCGGCGCGCTCCCGGGGCAGCAGGCCGGCGGTGGCGGCGAGGAGAAGCAGCCCCAGACCGTGGCGGAGACCACCGCCACTACCGAACCCCCGGCTCCGGCGGAACAGCCGCCTTCGCAGGAGACCAGGGCGATCGCCAGCCGCCAGGCCGACGTGTCCGGGGGCGGGCAGCACGGCAAGGCCCGCGTCGACATCCTCGGGCTCAAGCGCCAGGGCAGGACGCTCAGCCTCAACTGGGCGATCACCGCGCTCGACGGCAAGGTCAACGTCCACAACGGCCTGGGCACGGCCCCGCTCGACTTCACGGTCTCCGCCGTCTCCCTGATCGACCCGGTGAACGCCAAGCGCTACCGCGTGGCCCGCAACGGCACCGGCCAGGACGCGAAGTGCGTCTGCTCCGGCACCCAGGGCCAGTTCCTGGAGAAGGGGCAGACGTCCACGCTGTACGCGGTCTTCGCGGCGCCTCCGGCGGACGTCACGAAGATCAACATTGAGATGTCCATGATCGGCGTGCTCACCGATGTTCCGATCTCTTAGCGTCGCCCTGGCCCTCGTCCTGTCGCCCACCCCCGCGCCCGGCGCGCCGTCCGACGCCGTGGGGGTGGTGGAGGACCTGGTGCTGCCCGTCGAGGACATCATCGGCGAGGTCGAGTCGCTGGACGGCACCGAGAGCGAGACCAGGCAGGGGCGCCAGGTGACGGTCTCGCTCACCAGTGACGTGCTGTTCGCGCTGGACAAGTGGCAGCTGACCGCGAAGGCGAGGCAGCGGCTGCAGGAGGTCGCCGCGAAAGTGAACGCCGACGGGGCGGGCGGGGTGGTCAGGATCGAGGGGCACACGGACGATCAGGGGAGCGACTCGTACAACCTGGCGCTGTCGCGGCGGCGGGCGCAGGCCGTGGAGACGGGCATGCGCGGGCTGCTCACGGGGGCGGGGGTGCGCCTGGAGGCTCGGGGGTACGGCGAGAGCCGGCCGCGGCGGCCCAACGTGGTGGGCGGGAAGCCGGTCGAGAAGAACCGGGCGCAGAACCGGCGGGTCGAGATCGTCTTCACCGCCAAGCAGTGACCCCGGAGGTCCCCCGGACGGACTGACGGCGCACTTCGGGCCGGCCCTCCTTACTTCGGCTGGGGTCAGTCGGTGCGGAGTTGGCTCAGGGTGACGGTGACCGTGGCCGTGGTGCCGTCGGAGTGTTGCACGCCGACCTTGGCCTGGTCGCCGGGCCTGAGGGTGGCGAGGGCCTCCGCGAGGGACGCCATCGTCGGCGTGTTCCTGCCGTTGATCGAGACGATCACGTCACCGGCCTCGATCCCCGCTTTGTCCGCCCCGCTGCCCGGCTCGACCCGGATCACGCCGACCCCGATCGACTGCCCGTCCACGCTGATCACCGTGCTGCCCTGGATGCCGAGCGCGGCCCGGTGGCTGTTGGTGACCTTGCCGTACTTGACGATCTGGGTGGCGATGTCCCTGGCGGTGTTGCTCGGGATCGCGAACCCGATGCCCGGCGCCGCGCCCCCGCCCAGTTCGGGGTCGGTGGCCGCGAGCGTGGGGATGCCGATCACGCTGCCCGACAGGTCCACGAGCGCTCCGCCGCTGTTGCCCGGGTTGATGGCGGCCGAGGTCTGGATGGCGCCGGCGATCGTGGCCCCGGGGGAGCCCGCCTCCTGGGGCTCGGAGACGGTACGGCCGAGGGCCGAGACGATGCCGTTCGTCACGCTGCCCGACAGGCCCAGCGGGTTGCCCATGGCGAGCACGATCTGCCCGACCCGCAGCTTGGACGAGTCCCCGAACCGCGCGGGCCGCAGCCCGTTCGGGTGGTCCACCTTGATCACCGCCAGGTCCCCGGCGTTGAAGGACTTGACGAGCCTGGCCGGGCGCGGCGGGCCGCCGGTGGCCAGCGTGACCTCCATCTTGCTGGCCTGGCCGACGACGTGGGCGTTGGTGATGATGTGTCCCGCCGTGTCGAGCACGATGCCGGAACCGAGCCCGACCTTGGTGGTGATCTGGACGATGGACGGCAGGACGTTGGCGATGACGTCCTCGTACGCCGACTCCAGCGAGTGCAGCGACAGCGGCGACGGTGAGGCCGTCGGCGACGGCGAGCCGTGCGGGGTCGCGGTCGACGGCGTGGCGCTGGAGGTGGGAGGGGGAGCGCAGCCCGCGAGCAGCAGCACGAAAGCGGTGGCGAGTCCCGCGGCGATCCTCCTCATAGGGGGACTGTTCCCAGCTCAGCCGGAAAGATACGCTTCCCGCACGTTGTGCCTGCTCAGCTTGCCGGTCGGCGTGCGCGGCAGCGACTCCCGGTACTCGATCACCCGGGGGTGCTTGAGCCTGGCCAGCCGGGGCGCGCAGTGCCGCAGCAGCTCCGCCGTGAGCTCGTCCCCGGCCGTCGCGCCGGCCGCCGGTTGCACGAGCGCCACGACCTTGTGCCCCCACTCCGGGTCCGGTACGCCGATCACGGCCACGTCCGCCACGGCGGGGTGTTCGAGCAGCGCCGCCTCGATCTCGGCCGGGTAGATGTTGACCCCGCCGGAGATGATCAGGTCCGTCCGCCGGTCCAGCAGGAACAGGTAACCGTCGTCGTCGAGGTAGCCGATGTCCCCGGGCGTGTACGCCTGGCCGCGCATCGCCGCCGCCGTCTTGTCCGGGTCGCGGTGGTACTCGAACCGGTTGATCCCGCCGATGTAGACCAGCCCCGGCGAGCCCGGCCCCACCTCCTGGCCGTCCTCCCCGACGATCGTGAACGACATCCCCTCCAGCGCCCTGCCGACCGTGCCCGGCCTGGCCAGCCACTCCTGCGCGGACACCATGGTCGCCACGGCCGCCTCGGTGGACCCGTAGTACTCCCACAGCACGGGCCCGAGCCAGTCGATCATCGCCTGCTTGGTGGCCGGCGGGCACGGGGCCGCCCCGTGGTACAGGTGGGTGAGGGACGACAGGTCGTACGTCTCCCGATCCGGCACCGCCAGCAGCCGGTGGAACATCGTGGGCACCATGAACGCGTTCGTCACCCGGTGCCGCTCGATCAGCCGCAGCGCCTCGACGGCCTCGAACCGCTCCGGCGCCACGATCGCGTGACCGAACTGCAGCGCCATCATGGCCTGCCCGTACGGGGCCGAGTGGTAGAGCTGCGAGCACACCAGGTGCACCCCGCCGAAGGGCAGCCCGAAGTGGCGCCAGCTCTTGCGCATGAGGATCGGGTACAGCTCCTCCGGCGTCAGGTCCAGCAGCCTCCGACGTACCCCTTTCGGCCGTCCCGTCGTCCCGGAGGTGTAGAGCATCATGGACCCGGCCCGCCGGTGCGGCGGCGCGGTGGCGGGCTGGCCGTCGGCGAGCTCGGCGACCGTGCGGGCGTCCGGCGAGACCACCAGCCCGGCCCCGCAGTCGGCCACGATGTAGTCGATCTCCTCGGCGGTGAAATGCCAGTTGACGGGCACGAGATAGGCGCCGGTCTGGTACGTCGCGAGCATCATGGTGAGGGCGTCGAGCCCGTTCTTCAGCACGGTGACGACGCGGTCGCCGGGGGCGACCCCGTGTGCCGTCAGCCCGTTGGAGACCTGGTTCACGCGGTCGAGAAGTTCACCGTAGGTGGCGCCGGTGTCACCGAGGAGCGCGGGACGTTCAGGCTCGTGGGCTGCGATCTCGTAAAAACCCCTCATGTTCGCAGACCTTACAGAATTAGATTCTGCAGGGGTATTGGAGGAATTATCCAGCTCTCTTGTGACGTAACCTCATGGCCATGGCGGACGTCGGCGACAAGAGACCTTCATACGATTCACCCACCACTCCGTTCCGCAAGGTCGTCCTCCCTGCCGAGGAGACGGTCAAGATCCCCCGCCCGCCGGCGGCGGGTCCGTCCGTCCCTCTCGCGCCCCCGGCGGGTGGCCCGCCGGCGCAGCAGACCCCTCCCCAGCAGGCGCCTCCCCCGCAGCCCCCTGTCCACCGAGGCGGTCCGGGCCCGCTCCAGCAGCCCCCGATGCAGCAGCAGCCGCTGTATCCGCCGCCGTCGCCGCCCCTGCCCATCCCCAAGCCGCCGAGGCGCGGCATCGGCGACATTCCGATCAAGGTCGTCTATCTCCTCGGTGCCATCCTTGTCACCGTCCTGGCCGTCTTCCTGATCTTCGTGGTCTTCTCCGGCGACGTGCCCGCCAACAAGGAGCCGGGCGAGCAGGTGGCCCCGGTCGTCCCCGTGCCGAGCTCCGCCGCCGCCTCGGGGTCGGCCGCCCCGACCGCCACCGAGAGCCCGATCGTGCTGCCGCCGGTGCCGAAGAGCAAGGCGTACCCGACCCTGGCGGGCACCGCGTCCGTGGTCACCAGCCTCATCAGCGACAAGAACACCGGGATCACCTATCCCAGGCTGGCGGCGCCGTGGAAGGCCAAGTCGTTCCCGCCGTTCTCCATCGCGCAGCGCATCGGCAAAGTGGCCGTCCCGCACACGGTGATCGCCTCGGCCATGTTCCCGGGTGACTCGCCGGCGACGAAGCCCTCGAAGGACGCCGACTACCGCGAGCTGGCCACCCAGGCCGCCCGCTGGTCGCTGCGCACGCAGTATCCCGCGGGCGCCACGCTCGCCTGGACCGCCTCGCAGAAGCTCCCGGTCGGCAAGGGCTGGACGCTCGGCTACCAGGTCACCTACACCTTCGACGGCAAGCAGCAGGTCGCCCAGGCCATGGTGACGATCGTCGAGGTGGGCAAGACCAAGCCCGCGATGCTCCTGGCCTCCATCCCCGAGACGAACAAGAAGCGCTGGGCGGACATCAACACCCTCGTCCAACGGGTTCGACCGCTCTAGGCCAGAAGCATCCTCTAGAATATGGTTCTAGGTATGGGCCGGACCTGGCATGGAGGATGAGCATGGCGATCGGGTTGAGCGAGGAGCACGAGGCGCTCCGTGAGTCGGTGAGCGGCTGGGCCGAGCGGAACATCCCGTCCGAGCTGCTGCGCGCCGGTACGGACGGGCGTCCGCCGTTCTGGGCGGGCCTGGCCGAGCAGGGGTTGCTGGGCCTGCACGTGCCCGAGGAGTACGGCGGCTCCGGCTACGGGCTGCTGGAGACGGCCGTGGCCGTCGAGGCGCTGGCCGAGCGCATGGCTCCGGGGCCCTACCTGCCGACCGTGCTGGCCAGTGCCGTGATCAACGCCTCCAAGCGCCCCGAGCACCTGGAGTCGTTCGCCGACGGCACCCTCACCGGCGCCGTCGCCCTGACCGGCTCGCTGAGCGGCACCCGCGCCGAGGACGGCTCCCTGGTCGTCTCCGGCACGGCCGACCCCGTGCTCGGCGGCTCGCTGGCCGACGCGCTCGTGCTGCCGGTCGCCACGGACGACGGGGAGGAATGGATCCTCGTCGACGCCTCCGCCGTCACCGTCACCGAGGTCAAGTCGCTGGACCTGACCAGGCCGGTGGCCAGGGTGGAGGTGTCGGAGCTGGTGGTGCCCGCCGAGGGCATCCTGGGCGGCGTCCAGCGCCCCGACGTGCTCAACCTCGCCGCGATCCTGCTCGGCGCCGAGGCCGCGGGCCTGGCCTCGTGGTGCGTCACCGCCGCCGCCGAGTACGCCAAGGTACGCGTGCAGTTCGGTCGCCCGATCGGCCAGTTCCAGGGCATCAAGCACAAGCTCTCCCGCATGCTGGTCGCGCTGGAGCAGGCGCGCGCGACCGTTTGGGACGCCACCAGGGCCGACGGGACAGAGTTGGAGTACGCCGCCGCCGTCGCGGGCGTGATGGCCCCCGACGCCGCCGTCCAGTGCGCCAAGGACGCCATCCAGACCTTCGGCGGCATCGGCTACACCTTCGAGCACGACGTCCACCTCTACTACCGCCGCGCGCTCACCCTGCGCGCCCTGCTCGGCTCCTCGTCGGAGTGGGCGGCCAAGGTGACCGGGCTGGCGCTGCGGGGCGTCGCTCGCGAGATGCAGATCGACCTGCCCGAGGACGCCGAGGAGCTGCGCGAGTCGATCCGGGCCGAGATCGCGGAGATCGCCCGGCTGGAGGGCAAGGAGCAGAAGCGGGCCCTGGCCGACCGCGGCTTCGTCATGCCGCACCTGGCCAGGCCGTGGGGCCGCGACGCCAAGCCGCTGGAGCAGGTGCTGATCGCCCAGGAGCTCAAGGCCGCCAAGGTCAAGCTGCCCGCGATGATCATCGGCGCGTGGGTGGTGCCGTCCGTCGCCGCGTACGGCACCCGGGAGCAGCAGGAGCGCTTCCTGCCCAAGACGCTCAGCGGCGAGCTGATCTGGTGCCAGCTGTTCTCCGAGCCCGGCGCCGGGTCCGACCTGGCCTCGCTGCAGATGAAGGCGGAGCAGGTCGAGGGCGGCTGGAAGCTGAGCGGGCAGAAGATCTGGACCTCCGTCGCCCACGTCGCCGAGTGGGGCATCTGCATCGCCCGCAACTCCAGCGAGGGTTCCAAGCACCAGGGCATCACGTACTTCCTGGTGGACATGAAGGCCCCGGGCGTCACGGTCCGGCCGCTGACCGAGATGACCGGCGAGAACCTGTTCAACGAGGTCTTCCTCGACGACGTCTTCGTCCCCGACGACCTGGTCGTGGGCGAGGTCGGCGACGGCTGGAAGGTCGCCCGCAACACGCTCTCGAACGAGCGCGTCTCGCTGTCGTCCGGCTCGGGCGGCACCGGCGCGTCCGTACCCGACCTGCTGGGGCTGATCGGCCGCCTCGGCCGCGAGCTGACGCCGGCCGAGGCGCAGCAGGTGGCCGCGGTGGTCTGCGAGGGCCACTCGATCAACGCGCTGTCGCTGCGGGTCACGCTCAAGCAGCTCGCCGGGGCCGAGCCGGGCGCGGACGCGTCCGTGCGCAAGCTGCTGTCCACCTCCCACGCCCAGCACGTCTCCGAGACGGCGGTGGACCTGCTGGGCCCGGCGGCGGTCGTGGGGGCCGACATGACGCTCGGCGACGCGGGCTACTGGAACCGCGCGGTGCTCGCCACCAGGGCGATGACCATCTACGGCGGCACCACGGAGGTGCAGCTCAACATCATCGGCGAGCGCATGCTGGGCCTGCCCAGGGACCCCGAGCCCGGCAAGTGAGCCTCGTCACCCCACGGGCTGCGGGGGGACGGCGGTGGTGTTCAGGGCCGGCCTGGGGATACCGGCCCTGATCTCGCCGACGCAGGCGGAGCGGCCGTCCAGGGTGCGCAGGACCAGGTCGGTCCCGCCGCCCTCGACGGCCGCGTACGTCGAGCCCAGGTCCTTGCCCGCGGCCACCCGCGTCTCGGGCCCGCCGCCGAACCGCACGGACAGCGTGGTCTCCACCGGGTTCAGGTAGCCGACCTGGGCCGTCCACTTGCCCCAGGGCAGGGGCAGGGGCAGGCGGAAACGAACCCTGGCGGGACCCACCCGCGTGCAGGGGGACCGCCCGGGGATGACGACGCCCTCGATGGACACCGGGCGCAGGCGGCCCTGCTCGTCGAACATGAGCGGGCCGCTGACCGGCCCGTTCAGCCGGCCGGTCCAGGTGACCGGGTGCGCGGCGATGGGGCCGAGCACCTTGGACGTCAGCGCGTACCGGTAGAAGAACGTGGCCACGACCACCTTCGGCGGCACGTACGTGTCCACGATGACGGCGCCGGGCGGCGTGCGCTTGAGCGCCACCCGTGCCGTCTCCACGTAGCTCCTGACGTGCTGCCCGAGGGGCAGGCGGCCGTAGGCCGTCACCGACCAGACCGAGCCCGCCGCGACGACGGCGGCCAGCGGCACCCACACCAGCCTCAGCCGGGGCGCGGGGCGCAGCCAGGGCCGCTCCTCCTCGCGCAGCGGGATGAACGCCAGGCCGATCACCAGGGCCAGCACCATGGACGTGGAGGAGACGTAGCGCAGCTCGTAGCCACCCAGTTCGGGGCCGAGCTGCTCCACGCGCCCGATCAGCACGGGCACCACGTCGGCGAGCAGCACGTAGGCGAGCAGGACCAGCCAGGCCAGCCAGGCCCGCCTGCGGTAGCGGATCGACACCGCCACGGCCACGGCCGCCAGCCCGAGCGCGGCCCAGGCCGGCCCCGGTGGCGTGGCGGCGATGGCGTAGTCGTCCCCGATGGGCAGCCACTTCCACGGCCCGCCGAACGCGCCGGGCACCAGCGAGCCCCACAGCAACGTCCAGGCGAACCTGGCCGCGACCGGCAGGCTCGGCAGGCTCGGCTGCACGGTGTCGGCCGTGAGCTGCACGGAGGTGAAGAGCTGCCGGAAGAAGACCACCGCGTAGACCGCGACCACCCCGGCGTAGAGCACCCAGGCCGGCCACTGCCGGGGGCGGCGCAGCCACCCCACGCTCAGCGCGAGCGCGAGCACCAGGATGAACGGCGCCTTCACGAAGAAGGCCATGCCGGCCGCCGTCCACGCCGCCGCGGCCAGCGCGTGGCCGAAGCGGCCGGTCCTCGCGTAGTGCACGTGCGAGCTCAGCGCCATCGGCAGCGCGATCTGGAACGGCAGCGTCTCGATCAGCACCGCCCACCACGATAGCGACGAGATCGTCATCGGGGTCAGCAGGTAGAACGCGAGCGGCACCAGGATGGCCGGGCGCGGCCCGAACAGCAGCCGCAGCAGCCGCAGCAGCGCCAGCCCCGCGGCGCCGAGCAGCGTCATCGCCACGGCGTGGGCCAGCACGTCGTTGTAGACCCCCAGGCGGCCCAGCGCCCACTGGATCGCGAACGGCCCGGGCACGAGGTGGCCGTAGTCCACCCGCATGAGGTAGTCCCAGGTCAGGCCGTGCTCCAGGCCGCGGGCGATGAAGGTGAAGTCGTCCTGCCTGAAGTAGGAGCGCCGTACCAGGTCGAACTTCCAGACCAGCTGGACGGCCACCATGACCAGCCCGGCGGCCAGCACGGCGTCGCCCCGTGTCCACGGGCGACCCTCGGCGCCGCGCGTCCGCGGGCGGCTCTCGGCCGTCGTCTCGCTCGTCGTCACCGGTCCCTCTGGCCCCGTCGCTCGCGTGGATCGGTCCCGCGCCGCTCCCTTGCGCGGCGTCGTGTCACCGAGAGAGCACCTGGATCTGCGGAAAGACTAACAATCGGGGGACATGCCGGGAATGTCTGTGGCTGGGTTGTGATGTCATAGCGGGATGCCGCAGACCAGGAGGGCCGGAGCAGCCTGCGCGCTGCTCGGTCTCGTCCTTGGCGCTCTCGCTCTGGGACCCGGGCTGCGGTGGGGGTTCGTCCTCGTCCAGGACATGGTGTTCGTGCCGGAGCCGCGTTTCTCGCGCTTCACCTTCGGGCTGGCCGGCGGGGCGCCGCGGGTCGTGCCGAGCGACGCCGTCGTGACCGCGCTGGCCTCGGTGGTCCCCGCGGAGCTGGTGCAGAAGGCGGTCCTGCTGGGGGTGTTCGCGCTGGGCTGCGCCGGGGCGGGGCTGCTGGTCCCGTCGGCCGCGCTGGGGCCCCGGCTGGTCGCGGGGGCGTTCTACGTGTGGAACCCGTACGTCGCCGAGCGGCTGCTGATGGGGCAGTGGGCGCTGCTGCTGGGGTACGCCGGACTGCCGTGGGTGGTACGGGCGGCGTGCGCGCCTCGCCGCGTGGCCGTGGCGATGGTGCCGGCCGCGGTGGGCGGGTTCGCCGCGATGGCCGTCACCGCGATCACCGTCCTCCCCTCCGCCTGGTACGCGCGGGGCAGGAGCCTCTTGCCGGCCGCGGGCGTCGTCCTGGCGTTCAGCCTGCCCTGGCTGGTGCCCGCGCTGGCCCGGCCCGAGGCGCTGAACGGGGACGGCGTGGGCGTGGACGCGTTCGCCGCCCGGGCCGACGGCCCCTTCGGCGCGGTGGTGAGCCTGCTGTCGCTCGGCGGGATCTGGAACGCCGGCGCGGTGCCCGCCGGGTACGACGCGCCGATCGCCGCCCTGGCCAGGCTCGTGCTGGTGCTGGCCGGGATCGCGGCGGTGGCGCGCGCCCGGGACTTGCCCGGCCGGGCGGGGCTCGCCGTGGCGGCGGCCGCCGGGTTCGCGATCGCCTGTATCGGCGTCACCGCCGCCGGCCGGGCGGCGCTCAGGTGGCTGGTGGAGCTGTGGGGCGGGTTCGGGGTGCTGCGTGACGCGCAGCAGTTCGTGGCGCCGCTGGCCCTGCTGGCCGCCGTGGGGCTCGGCCTGCTCGCCGCGCGGGCCGCCGCCGAGGGCGGGCGCCTGGTGCCGTACGGGGTGTCGCTCCTGGTGCTGGCGCCGATCGCGGTGCTGCCGACGCTGGCCTGGGGGGCGTTCGGCCGGCTGGAGGCGGTGGAATATCCGCGGAGCTGGTACGAGGCCAGGGCGGCGATCCTGGCGGACGGGGCGCCAGGGGACGTCCTGGTGCTGCCGTTCGAGTCTTATCGCAGGTTCGCGTGGAACGGCGGGCGGGCGGTGCTCGACCCGGCCCAGCGCTTCTTCGCCGCGCCGGGGCGCGACGTGGTGGCCAACGACTCGGTGCGGGTCGGCAGCATGGTCGTCGCGGCCGAGGACCGCCGGGTGCGCGAGGTGGAACGCGTACTAGATGGATCTTCACCGGACCTGGCCGCAGCGGGCTTCCGGTACGTGGTGGTGGACGCGGGGACGGTCGAGGAGCGGGCCCGGTTCGACCGGTGGACCCGGGGGGCCGCCCTGGTGGTCGATCGGCCTGAGCTGCGGTTGTACAGATTTCAAGCGCTTACCGACCCCCTTTGATCGGCGACTTTGTGAAAATTCAGTCTGGCTACTAGCGAGTAAGGAGAATTGGTTCTAAGTTGGGTGCGCCCGGGTCATTGCCGCCTCAAAGGAGGAATTCCCGGTGATAAAGATCCTCTTAGCAGCGATCATTGGCGTCGCCCTGGCCGCACTGGTGGCGACCGTCACGACCGTGTCACTCACCGGTGCCACGGCGACACCGGTCAACAGGCCGCTCTACAACTACGGCGACCGGTAACACGTGCCATGCCGCCCTCCCGTCGAGGGAACGAGAGGACGAGCCGACCGACACTGCTTGAGATCATCGTTCCCGCGTACAACGAGGAACGGCGACTTCCCGGGGGGCTCCTGCAGCTGTGCGCGAAGCTTGCCCGCCTTCCGTTCCCGACAGCCGTCATCGTCGTGGACAACGCCAGCACCGACCGCACCGCGGAGATCGTCAGCACCTGGCCGCAGGAGCCGGTCCCGGTACGCCTCGCGCAGTGCCCCACGCCCGGCAAGGGCGCGGCGGTGCGCGCCGGGCTGCTGGAGACCACCGCGCCCTTCGTCGGCTTCTGTGACGCCGACATGGCCACCGACCTGCGGGCCGTCGAGCGCGCCTTCGGGCTGCTGCTCTCCGGCGAGCGCATCGTCATCGGCTCGCGCGCGCATCCCCTGGCCGAGGTGGAGCACCGGCACAGCCCGATCCGCGAGCTGGGCGCGTTCGGATTCCGCGCGCTGGCCAGAGTGCTCGTGCCCGGGGTGAGTGACACCCAGTGCGGGTTCAAGTTCTTCGACGGGCTGCTCGCCCGCGAGATGGCGGCCCGGCTGAGGACCGACGGCTTCGCCTTCGACGTCGAGCTGCTCGCGCGCTGCGTCGCGGACGGCGCCACGGTGCTGGAGATCCCGGTGACGTGGCATGACATGCCCGGATCGCGGTTCTCCCCGGCCCGGCACAGCCTGGGCATAGTGCTGGAGCTCTGCCGGATCTGGGCGCGGCTGCGCGCGGAGTCGCGCGGCTCCCTCAGGGTGAAGCAACCGCTGGACTCCCTCGGATATCCGTGAACATCGCCATCGTCAACTGGCGTGACCCGTGGCATCCCGCCGCGGGGGGCGCCGAGGTCTACGCCTGGGAGCTGGCCCGGCGCTTCGCGGCCGGCGGGGACCGGGTGTGGTTCGTCACGGCCCGCGCCCCCGGGCAGGCCCGTGAGGAGAGCGTCGAAGGGGTGCGGCTGGTCCGCATGGGCGGGTCGTTCACCGTCTACCCGCTGGTGCTGCTCTGGATGCTGGTCCGGCGCGACCGCTTCGACGTGGTCCTCGACTGCCAGAACGGCATCCCGTTCTTCACGCCGCTGGTCGTGGGGCGGCGCACCCGGGTGTTGTGCGTGGTGCACCACGTGCACGACCGGCAGTTCGACGTGCACCTGGCGTGGTGGCTGGCCGCGCTCGGCCGGTTCCTGGAGGGGCCGGTGTCGCGGTGGGCGTACCGAGGGCGCGAGTGCGTGGCCGTCTCGCCGTCCACCGTGCGCGCCATGCGGGAGCGGCTCGGC
Organism: Nonomuraea angiospora; assembly: GCF_014873145.1. Classification (NCBI taxonomy): domain Bacteria; kingdom Bacillati; phylum Actinomycetota; class Actinomycetes; order Streptosporangiales; family Streptosporangiaceae; genus Nonomuraea; species Nonomuraea angiospora. Next base: position 9,288,722 of record NZ_JADBEK010000001.1, read on the forward strand.
TGGCGCGGGCCCATCCACCTCGTCCCGAACGGGGTGCCCGACCGGCCGCGCGCGGGCGCCGCGCGGAGCCGGCGGCCGCGGCTCGTGTGCGTCGGCAGGCTCGTCGCGCACAAGCGGGTGGAGCTGCTGCTGGAGGCCGTGCCCGAGCTCAGGGAGCGCTGGCCGGACCTGGTCGTGGACGTCGTCGGCAGGGGGCCCGAGGAGGCGCGGCTGCGTGCCGCGGCACCCGAGGGCGTGGTCCTGCACGGCTACCTGAGCGAGGAGGACAAGGAGCGGCTGGTCTCCGCCGCCTGGCTGCAGGTCAACACCTCTCAGGGCGAGGGATGGGGGCTGTGCGTGCTGGAGGCGGCCGCGCTGGGGGTGCCGACGGTGGCGTACGACGTGGACGGGCTGCGGGACGCGGTGCGGCCCGGCGAGACCGGCTGGCTGCTGCCCGAGGGCGCGGACCTGGCCAAGGGCATCACCGCGGCCATCGACGAGCTCCAGGTGGCCCCCGACACCTATAGCGTGAAATGTCGGGAATGGGCGGACCGGTTCTCCTGGGACGGCAGCGCCGCGCGGCTCGCCGCCCTCATCCGCCGTCCCCCCGACGCCCCCGCCGCACCAGTTGTCCTTGAATGGGAGGAACGGTGAGCGAGCGGGCCAGGCATCGGCTCTGGCTGGCGATCTGCTGCCTCGGCTTCGCCGTGCTGGCGTTCACCACCAAGCCCGGCAGCATCATCTCCGACACCAAGCTCGACCTCGCGCTCAACCCGATCGGCTGGCTGGAGCGCGTCGCCCACCTGTGGGACCTGCAGCATTTCGGGCAGCTCCAGAACCAGGCCGCCGGCTACGTGTTCCCGATGGGGCCGTTCTTCGCGCTCGGCGAGCTGGCCGGGCTGGACGCCTGGGTGATCCAGCGGCTCTGGCTGACGGCGCTGCTCTGCCTGGCCTTCCTGGGCGTGGAGCGGCTGGCCAGGCAGTTGCGCATCGGCGGGCCCGGCACCGCGATCGCCGCCGCGCTGGCGTACGCGCTGGCGCCGCGCACGCTGTCGATCCTCGGCGAGATCTCGATCGAGTGGCTGCCCGCGGCGATGCTGCCGTGGATCCTGATCCCGCTGCTCACCGCCGCGGAGACGGGCCAGCGCGCCCGCGGCGCGATCAGGTCCGGGCTGGCCGTGGCGCTGTGCGGCGGCGTGAACGCGGTGGCGGTGCTGGCCGTGCTGGTCGCCCCCGTCGTCTACATCCTCACCCGGCCGCGCCCGGTGCCCCGCTGGCGGCTGCTCGCCTGGTGGACCGGCACCGTGTCGGTGGCCACGCTGTTCTGGTGGCTGCCGCTGCTCCTGGTGGGCCGTTACGCGTTCTCCTTCCTGCCGTACACCGAGACGGCCTCCACCACCACGCAGGTCACCTCGCTGACGAACGTGCTGCGCGGCGCCTCCGACTGGGTGCGCTACCTGACCGTCAACGGCGTCGCCACGCAGCCGCCCGGGTACGAGATCGCCACCGCGGCCGCCATGGTCGTGGTCACCGGCCTGCTCGCCGCGCTCGGCCTGGCCGGGCTGGCCCGGCGCGACCTGCCGGCCAAGGGGTTCGTCGTCACCCTGTTCCTGATCGGCACGGCGGCGCTGGTCGCCGGGCACATGAGCGCGCTGGAGCCGGTCGTCGCCGAGCCCGTGCGCTGGCTGCTCGACGGGCCGCTCGCGCCGCTGCGCAACCTGCGCAAGTTCGACCCCCTCGTCCGGCTGCCGCTGGCGCTCGGCCTGGCCCACCTGCTGGCCCACGTGACGGCCAGGGCGCGGCTGCCGATCCGGTCGGTGGCCGTGGCGACGCTCGCCGCGCTGGTCCTGCCGGTCTTCAACCAGGGCCTGGCCCCGCCCGGCGAGTTCAAGGAGGTGCCGCTCTACTGGCGGCAGGCCGCGACGTGGCTCAACCAGAACGCCGGCGACGACGGGGTGCTCGTCGTGCCCGGCGCCAAGTTCGGCGAGTACCTGTGGGGCCGGCCCATGGACGACCCGCTGCAGCCGCTGTCCGCCGTCCGCTGGACCGCCCGGCAGGTCACGGCGGCCGGCTCCGTGGGCATGACCAGGCTGCTCGACGTCATCGACCAGCGGCTCACCGCCGGCCACGGCTCGGTGGGGCTGACCGAGGTGCTGCGCAGGATGGGCGTGCACTACCTGCTCGTCAGGAACGACCTGATGCGGGCCAACCTGCAGGGAGCCTGGCCGTCACGCGTCTACGAGGCGCTGCGCGAGTCGCCCGGCATCACCAAGGTCACCTCGTTCGGCGGCGAGGTGGGCGACACCGCCACCGACGACGCCGTCGAATCGGTGGACTGGCCCTTCCCGGCGCTGGAGCTGTACGAGGTGTCGCAGAGCAGCGACCTGGTCAGCGTGGAGCCCGCCGGGGACGCGCTGGAGGTGCGCGGCGGCCCGGACTCGCTGCTGACGATGGGCGACCTCGGCCTGCTCGGCGAGGGTCCGGCGCTGGTGAACGGCGACGGGGCCGACTCCGGCCTGCCCACCGTGGTCAGCGACGGCCTGCGGCTGCGCGAGCGGCAGTTCGGCGAGATCAGGTCCAACTGGTCACCCACCCTGACCGCGGACCGGCGCGACGACTTCACCGGCGTCAAGGAGCTCGACCTGCTGGAGGACGGCTGGCTGGAGGAGACGGCCACCGCCGAGTACGACGGCATCGCCGACGTCACGGCCTCCTCCTCGGTCGCCGACGCGGACGCCGTGCCCGGCCTCAGCACCCCCGGCCGGGGCCCCTGGGCCGCGCTGGACGGCGACCTGGACACCGGCTGGGAGAGCGGCGGCTGGAAGCGGCCGGAGAACGAATGGCTGCGGATCGACCTCCGCCAGCCCCGGGAGATCCCCCGGCTGCGGGTGACCTTCACCAACAACCTGCTGATCAGCCAGTCGGTCCGCAAGGTGGCCGTGGAGACCGAGAACGGCCGGCTGGTCCAGGACGTCGCCAGGACCAACGACGCCCAGACGCTCGGCGTCCCCGCCGGGCCGACGAGCTGGGTGCGGATCAGGGTGCTGGGCACGTACAACGCGGAGTGGAGCTTCGTGCAGCGGGTCGGCATCACCGAGATCGCGATCCCCGGGATCCTGCCCGGCCGCACCATCAGGATGCCGGGCCGGGACGGGGACGTCTTCGTCATGGACCGCGGGCTGGACGAGCGGCCGCGCTGCATGCGCAACTGGGCTCGCTGGGTGTGCAACCCGCTGCTGGTCAGGTCGGGTGAGGAGGGCGCCGGGTTCGACCGGACGTTCACTTCGGAGTCCGGCAAGAAGACCGCCCTGCGGGGCTCGGCGGTGCTGCGGGACGTCGCGCTCGTCGACCGGTTCACCCGGCTGAGCGGCGACCTGACCACGGTGACCGGGTCGTCGGCGATGAGCAAGGACGCGGTGCTCGCGCCGAGGTCGGCGTTCGACGCCGACTCCGCCACCACGTGGGTGCCCTCGCCGGAGGACGCCGAGCCGACGCTCACGCTGGGCTGGAAGGGCAAGCGGACCGTCTCGCAGATCCAGGTCGCCCGCCCCGGCGGCGACCGGCAGGCGCTCGACGTGGTCGTGACCGGCGCCAAGGGCGAGGTCCGCGGCGGCCGGGTGGACGCCGGTGGGACGCTGCGGTTCAAGCCGCTCACCACGACGCGGCTGAAGCTGCGCTTCTACCCGGCCTCGCGCCGGCTCCAGGTCACCGAGCTGGTGATCCCCGGCCTCAGCCCGGCGAGCCGGCCGGCCGGGCCGGAGTTCCGGCTGGGCTGCGGGCTGGGCCCGACCCTCCAGGTGAACGGCGCGGCCGTGAAGACCAAGGTCACCGGCGTCTATGCCGACCTGCTGGAGGGGCGGCCCGTGCGGATCACCGCGTGCGGCCGGGTCACGCTGCGGGCGGGGGACAACCGGGTGCGGGCGGCCGGCTGGGAGCCGTTCGCCGTGGAGAACCTCGCGATCGGCGCGTTCCCGCCACGGCGCAAGGCCGTGGAGAGCTCCGCCGCCCGCGGCGCCTGGTCCTCCGTCGAGCGCGAGGTACGGGTGAGCGCGCCCGAGGACTCCTTCCTCGTGGTCAACGAGAACTTCAACACCGGCTGGCGGGCCGAGCTGGACGGCCGGCAGCTGCGCCCGATCCGGATCGACGGGTGGAAGCAGGGCTGGCAGCTGCCCGCGGGCACGGCGGGGACGGTGCGGCTGACGTACGGGCCCGACCAGCCCTACCGGCTCGCGCTCGGGCTGGGCCTGGCCGGGATCGCGCTGCTCGCGCTCCTGTCCCTGGTGATGCACGGCCCCCGCCCCGAGCACGTCAAGGAGACCGCCGCCGCGGCGCAGTCGCGGCTGGCGCGCTGGCGCGTGCCCTACGTCGTGGTGCTGGGCCTGGCGTTCGGCGGCTGGGTGGCGGACTGGCCCGGCATGCTCGTGGCGCTCGCCGCCGTCGTGGCCACCCTCTGGCTGCGGGTACGCCTCCCGTACACGCACTGGGCCTCCGCCGGCCTGCTCGGCGCGGCCACGCTGGCGCTGGCCGCCGGGGTGTTCCTGCGCAACCGGGGCGTCGACGTCGATCCGCTGCTCGACCAGGTGCCGCAGCTCCTGTCGTGCGCGGCGATGGGGTCGCTGTTCGGTCAGCTCGTCACGGCGCCGGAGCCGACACCGGAGCCTGAGGTTCCGGCCGAGCGGGAGGTGCTGACCGCCACCGGCGGCTGAGCCGCAGCGCGTTCTCCTCGACGAGGTGGTAGCTCACGGCGCTCACCAGCAGCGCGGCGACGAGCGTGGGCACCGCCACGCCCACGAAGTCGCCGCTGAACACCGGGCGGCCGGTGAGCTTGTAGTAGAGCGTGATCACCGGCGCGTGCCACAGGAAGAAGCTGTACGAGATGCGCCCCAGATAGGCGGCCACGGGGTTGCCCAGCACCCGGTGCGGCAGCGTGTCGCGCCGGGAGGCCAGCGCGAACGGGGCCACCAGCAGCACCGCCACCGCCGTCTCCAGGACCATCCGCCACAGCGACTGCGACAGGCTGGGCAGCGTGAGGGTGCGCGGCCCGGCCAGCTCCGTGCTCAGCACCGCGAACGCCAGCAGCGCCAGCACCAGGAGTTGCGGCGCCAGCGCGTCCACCACCTCGCGCCGCCTGATCCACACCGACAGCACGGCCATCGCCATGCCGGCGGCGAAGAAGATCAGGTGGTTCGGCAGCCACAGTGCCAGCTCCGGCTGGTCGAGCACGTGCGAGACGACCACGCCGGCCAGCGAGATCACCGGGAGCACCGCGATGCCGCCGAGCAGCCGCAGCGGCCGGTTGCCGCCGCGCGCCCACCGGTGCAGGAGCCAGGCGAGCCCCGGCAGGACCAGGTAGAAGGCCATCTCGATGGGCATCGTCCACATCTGGTAGAGCCCGTCGGGCGCCCGCCCCTGCTCGAAGTAGTTCTGCAGCAGCAACAGCCACTTGAGCCGGCCCGTCCAGTCGAGCTGCCCCCACGCCCAGAGCGCCACCGCCGTGACCAGCCAGTAGGCGGGCAGCACGCGCATCGCCCGCCGCCACAGGTAGCGGCCCACCCGCGGCGACGGCGCGTCCTCCAGCACGGCGCGGGCCCACGGCCGGTAGAGCAGCAGCCCGGACAGCAGGAAGAAGATCGGCACGGCGATGCCGAGCCGGGACGTCATCCAGGCGAACATGCCCTCCTGGTAGATCATCCCGGTGTTGCCGCCCACGTGCAGGACCCAGACGCCGAGCGCGGCCAGGGCGCGGATGCCGTCGAGCGCGGCGTCCCGCCCGGGGGCGGGGCCTTCCGGGGCGGCCGTCATCCGAGTTTCCTGAGCACCAGGACGAGGTTCCACGTGACGAACTCCCGGACGACGGGGACCTTGACCAGCGGACGGCACCACCACGGCAGGTAGCGCGGGAAGGCGTCGACCAGCTCGACGTCCGGTGCGGACCTCGCCCAGCGCAGGCCGTGCGCGACGGAGACGGGGAAGAGCGAGCGCCCGTAGCGGTTCTTGGGCTGCCTGCCGTGCACCCGCGCGTACCGGCGGGCGGCGTGCTCGCCCCCCAGATAGTGCCAGGGCGAGGTCTCGTGCCCGCCCCACGGGGAGAGCCAGTTCGTGTACGCGAGGAAGATCAGCCCGCCCTCGCGGGTGACCCGGGCCATCTCGGCCGCCATCCGCCACGGGTCCGGAACGTGCTCCAGCACGTTGGAGGAGAAGCACACGTCGACCGACCCGTCGGCGAGCGGCAGCTCCAGGGCGCTGCCCAGTACGCCGGAGCCGGGCACGCCCTGGCCGGTCAGCTCGCCCGCGTCGACGTCCACGCACACGCACCGGGCGCCGGCCCGCCTGAAGGCGTCGGCGAAGTATCCAGGGCCGCCGCCCACGTCGAGCACGGTGGCGCCGACCAGGGACACGCGGTCCACGAGCTGGGCGGCGGTGTCGGCGGCGAGGGTGGTGTAGTACGCGTCCGGCTTGGCCTGCTCTGTCCTGAACGCGCGGAACAGCCGGATGGACCTGGCCAGATCGGCACGCATGCCCGCGACTCCGTCCCGTCGAGAAGACACCCAGAATAGAACGCGTTCCGATGCCTGGGTACAGGCAATCGGCGGATGACGTCAAGAGAGGGGGCGGGCAACCGGCGGAACGTTGCCGTCCGTAGAACATGTTCCGATTTGTTACCCCGATGTGGCTGTCAAGACGTCTCGGCGGATGCTACTTTCCAGTAACGATCATGTTACGTACATCACACGCGCGACTTGATGTCCGGGGGGCGGGGCGCTGAGTATGTAACCGGTTCTCGCACCTTCGACGCCAGGAGGATCTTGAATGCAGCGCACACCTGTACTCGTTCTCGTCGCCGTTGGTGCGTTTCTGGTCGTTCTCGCGGGGATGGTCAGATTCTGGGCGGCGGACCGGATCATCTCCGCGCCGGCGGACCAGTACAACACCGTCGAGCTCGAGGCCCCGTCGTCCCAGTACTTCTCCGTCGCCGACGGCAAGGTGCTGACCGCCAACCTCAAGATGCTGGTCACCACCCGCGGCGACGTCTCGCAGGCCACCGACTCGCGCGTCGTGTGGGACGAGTTCACCGTGGTGGACGACGTCACCAACAACAAGCCGCAGATCAACATCTCCGAGCGGCGCAGCGCCTTCGACCGGCACACCGGCGTGGGCATCAACTGCTGCGGGGTGAGCGTCAACAAGGAGCCCGTGACCCTTCAGGGGCAGATCTACCTGTTCCCCTTCGGCACGGAGAAGAAGACCTACAAGTACTTCAACCAGACGGCCAAGCGCGCCTTCGACGCGACGTTCGTCGGCGAGGACACCGTGGACGGGCTGCCCGTCTACAAGTTCCAGCTCAAGGTGCCCCCGACCAAGATCGCGACGCTGAGCGCCCCCGCCTCGATGATGGGGATGACCGGGACCGGTGACGTCCAGGTCGACCGCTGGTACGAGGGCGTGGACACGTACTGGGTCGAGCCCACCAGCGGCGCGCCGGTCAAGCAGGAAGTGAGCAGGAACGAGACGCTCAAGAGCCAGGATGGGGTCGAGCGGGCCAAGGCCCTGGTCGCCACCGCCTCCTTCACCCCGAAGACCGTCTCCGACCTGGTGGCCACGGCCAGGGACGCCAAGAACCAGATCACCCTGGTGAAGACCACGATCCCCATCACGCTGCTGGCGGCGGGGCTGCTCGCGTTCGCGGTCGCGCTGGCGTTCGCCCGCCGCCGTGAGCCGCGCCCCGTGGTCAAGGAGCCGGTCGGCGCGTAAGCCCTGGAACAGGTTGCAGTTCGGCCCGGCTGGCCGTGAAGGGCCGGGCCGAGCTCATTACTAGAGCAAAGGTTCTAGGGTAGAACGCGTTGCAGTTCGCTGGTTTCGCGGCTTATCGTCGGCTCATGCGGACACGTGTCACGGACATGTTCGGAATCGAGCTCCCGATCTTCGCCTTCAGCCACTGCAGGGACGTGGTCGCGGCCGTGAGCCGCGCCGGCGGCATGGGTGTGCTCGGCGCGCTCTACTTCACCCCCGAGGAGCTCGAGACCGAGCTCAAGTGGATCGACGACCACGTGGACGGCAAGCCGTACGGCGTGGACGTCGTCATGCCCGCCTCCTACGAGGGCGCCGACTTCGCGCCCGAGGAGCTGGTGGGCCGCCTGCAGTCGATGATCCCCGACGGCCACCGGGGGTTCGTCGAGAACCTCCTGGCCAAGCACGGGGTGCCGCCGCTGTCGTCGGACGCCGACCCCGGCAAGGTGCTGCTCGGCTGGACGGACGCCACCGCGCGCCCGCAGGTCGAGGTCGCCCTGCGGCACCCCATCGCGCTGCTGGCCAACGCGCTCGGCCCGCCCCCCGCCGACGTGGTGGACCTCGCCCACGCGCACGGGGTCAAGGTCGCCGCCCTGGCCTCCACGCCCCGGCACGCGCTCAAGCAGGTGGAGGTCGGCGTGGACGTCGTGGTCGCCCAGGGCACCGAGGCCGGCGGCCACACGGGCGAGATCTCCACCATGGTGCTGATCCCGCAGGTGGTGGACGCGGTGGACGTGCCCGTCCTGGCCGCCGGCGGCATCGGCAACGGCCGCCAGATGGCGGCGGGGATGGCGCTGGGCGCCGAGGGCGTCTGGACCGGCTCGCTCTGGCTCACGGTCGAGGAGGCCGACACCCCGGAGATGGCCAAGCGCCGCATCCTGGAGGCCACCTCCCGCGACACGGTCCGCTCGCGCAGCTGGACCGGCAAGCCCGCGCGGCTGCTCAAGAACGCCTGGACGGAGGCGTGGGAGTCGGAGGAGTCGCCCGGCACGCTGCCGATGCCCCTGCAGTTCATGCTGGTGTCGGACGCCCTGCGGCGCATCGGCCGCTCCGACGTGTCGGACCTGGCCACCTTCCCGGCCGGCCAGGTCATCGGCCTCACCAACCAGGTCCGCTCGACCAAGGACGTCATGTTCGGCCTGGTGGAGGAGTACGGTGAGGCGCTCGAACGGCTGGAGCGCCTCACCGGCGACTAGCGCGCGTGGTAGGTCGGGGGGCGCTTCTCGCGGAAGGCCCGGGTGCCCTCCTTGGCGTCCTCCGACCCGATCACCGGCCAGCCGATCTCGTCCGACACCTTCAGCGCCTCCGGCTCCGGCATGCCCAGCGTGTCCCGGTACGTGCGCAGGATCGCCTGCACGGAGAGCGGCCCCGAGGCGGCGACGTCCTCGGCCAGCTCCCGGGCCGAGGCCAGCGCCTGGCCGTCGGGGACCACGCGGTTGACCAGCCCCATGGACAGCGCCTCCGCCGCCATGATCGGGCGGCCGGTCAGGAGGAGGTCCATGGCGTGGCAGTACGGGATCTGCCGGGGCAGGCGTACGGCGCTGCCGCCCATGGGGAAGAGCGCGCGCTTGGCCTCGAACAGCCCCAGCGTGGCCGACTCCGCCACCACCCGCAGGTCCGTCCCCACCAGCAGCTCGGTGCCGCCGGCCACCGCGTAGCCCTCGACCGCGCTGATGATCGGCTTGGTGGGCGGCTCCTCCCTGAGCAGGCCCTTCCAGTGGAAGTTGGGGATCTGCGCGGCCCTGGCCTGGACCTCCGGGTCCGTGGAGGGCTGCCCCATGGCCTTGAGGTCGGCCCCCGCGCAGAACGTGCCCTCCGCGCCCGTCAGGATCGCCACCCGGATCCCGGCCTCGGCCGACGCGTACGCCCATGCCGAGGCCAGGCCGATCAGCATGTCCGAGGAGAGCGCGTTGCGCGCCTCCGGCCGGTTCATGGTGACGATCAGGACATGGCCGTCTCGTTCGATCCGGCAGTGGGGAGTGCTGATCGGCAGGAGCTCCACGTACGCCTCCGGAGTGTCTAATCAAGCGCTTGCTACGAACTTCGGCCCCAGGATACGCTCCCAGCAGCAAACGAGAACAGGTTCCTGTTTTGCGCGCGCCGCGAGGGAGCGCCGTCGTCTGGAGGAGCGGCGGGAGCGGAGCGACCAGAGCGGGGGAAGGCGACGGCATCAAGGGCGACCGAGCCCGCTTCACGGAGTGAAGCCATGAGAAGGAGTGCGGATGGGCACGCTCGGTTTCTGGAGGCTCGCGCAGGCGGATCCCGAGTGGATCGCGGCGGTGGACCCCGACGGCACGGAGCATCGGGCGGGTGATCTGCTCGCCCGCGCCAACCGCCTCGTCCACGGCTTACGCGAGCTCGGGCTCCAGCCCGGCGACGGCATCTGCGGCCTGGTGCCGAACGGCGCGGACGGGCTCGTGCTGTATCTCGCCGCCATGCAGGCCGGCTGGTACTACACCCCGGTCAACTGGCATCTGACCGGCCCCGAGATCGCGTACATCGTCTCCGACAGCGAGGCCAAGGCGTTCTTCGTGCACCCCCGCTACCTGGGGGAGGGCGCCAGGGCGGCCGAGGCCATCGAGCCGCACCGCCGCTTCCTCCTCGGGGAGGACAAGGCGGACGGCTTCCGCCAGGTGAGCGAGCTGACCGAGGGCCGGCCGGACACCGCCCCCGCGGACCGCACCGCGGGCGCCACCATGCACTACACCTCGGGCACGACCGGCAAGCCCAAAGGCGTCAAGCGCCGCCTGAACGGCCTCGATCCGGACGACTCCGCGGAGCTCATGACGTTCCTGCTCGGGCTGTTCGGCATCACCCCGGGCCGCCCCAACGCCCACCTGATCACCTCCCCGAACTACCACACCGCGGTGACCCAGTTCGGCGGCACCGCGCTGCACATGGGACACACGCTCGTCTACATGGACAAGTGGGACGCCGAAGAGCTGCTCCGGCTCTGCGAGCGCCACGGCGTCACGAACTCCCACCTCGTCCCGACCCACTTCAAGCGGCTGCTCGCGCTGCCGGAGGAGACCCGGGCCAGGTACGACCTGTCCTCGCTCAAGTGGATGATCCACGCCGCCGCCCCCTGTCCGGTCCCGGTCAAGTGGGCGATGCTCGAGTGGTGGGGCGACTGCGTGTACGAGTACTACGCGGCCACCGAGGGCGGCGGCACCCTGGCCACGCCCGAGGACTGGAAGGCGCATCCGGGCACGGTCGGCAAGGCCTGGCCCATCAGCGAGCTGCTGATCGCCGACGATCAGGGCGAGCCCGTGCCGACCGGCACCGCCGGGACGATCTACATGAAGATGATGGGCGTCCCGTTCGAGTACAAGGGCGACCCCGCCAAGACCGCCGCGAACCGGCTCAAGGAGTACTTCACCGTCGGGGACATCGGATACCTGGACGAGGACGGCTTCCTCTACCTCTGCGACCGCAAGGCCGACATGATCATCTCCGGCGGGGCGAACATCTACCCGGCCGAGATCGAGAACGAGCTCATGATCCACCCGAAGGTGGCGGACGTGGCCGTGTTTGGCATCCCGGACGAGGAGTGGGGCGAGCAGATCAAGGCCGTGGTCGAGCCCGCGCCGGGCGTCGAACCCGGCCCCGAGCTGGCCCGCGAGCTGCTGGCCTCGCTGGAGGGCCGCCTGTCCAGGATGAAGTGGCCCAAGAGCGTCGACTTCATCGCCGAGATGCCCCGAGAGCCCAACGGCAAGCTGCTCAAACGCAAGCTCCGCGCCCCGTACTGGGAGGGACGAGACCGTGCCATCTGATCCGCTGGTCGCCCAGCACGTCCTGGAGTTCCCGGGCGGCTACACGAGAACCACAGGCCCCGTGATCGGCCGGTTCCTGAGCGAGTTGCGCGGCCGGCGCATCGTCGGGGTGCGGACGAACGAGGGCAAGGTGCTCGTGCCGCCCCTGGAGTACGACCCCGCGACCGGCGAGCCGGTGACCGCCGAGTACGTCGAGGTCGGCCCGGCAGGCACGGTCACCACCTGGGCGTGGGTGGACGAGCCGCTCGAAGGCCACCCGCTCGACCGCCCCTTCGCCTGGGCGCTGATCAAGCTGGACGGCGCCGACACCGCGCTGCTGCACGCCGTGGACGCGGGCAACGCCAAGGCGCTGGCCGTGGGCGCGCGCGTCTGGCCGGTCTGGAGCGACCGGCCCACCGGCCACATCCGCGACATCTCCCATTTCGCCCCCGAGGTCACGAAGATCGTCTCCAGCGTGCGCGCCGAATACCGCCTCCAGGCGGGCGGCGCGCTGCGCGTCTTCCTGGAGGGCGTCCGGCGCGGCGTCTTCCTCGGCGGGCGGTGCGAGAGCTGCGACAAGGTGTACGTGCCCTACCGCGCGTCCTGCCCCGAATGCGGAAGCGGCATCGCGGACACGCTCGAACTGCCCGACACCGGCACGATCACGACGTTCGCCATCAACAACCTGCCCGATCCCCGGGCGCCGCAGGTGCCGTTCGTGTCGGCGTACATCCTGCTCGACAACGCCGACATCCCCATGATCGCGCTCATCGGGGACGTACCCGCTCACGAGGTGCGCCAGGGCATGCGGGTCAGGGCGGTCTGGGTGCCGGAAAGCGAGCGTACGGCCTCAATGTCGAACATCCGCTGGTTCGCCCCCACCGGCGAGCCCGACGTGGAGCTGTCATGAGAGATGTCGCGATCGTCGCGTTCGCCCAGACCAGGCACACCGACCACGACGCCGGGCAGACCGAGCCCGAGCTGATCCTGCCCGTGATCGACGAGGTCAAGGAGCGCACCGGGCTCAAAAGGTTCGGCTTCACCTGCTCCGGCAGCTGCGACTACCTCGCGGGCGCCCCGTTCTCGTTCGTCTCGGCCCTCGACGCGCTGGGCGCCTGGCCGCCCATCTCGGAGAGCCACGTGGAGATGGACGGCGCGTGGGCCCTGTACGAGGCGTGGGTCCGGCTCCAGCACGGTGACATCGACTCGGCCCTGGTCTACGGGTTCGGCAAGTCGTCGCTCGGCGACCTGAACACGATCATGACGATCCAGCTCGACCCGTACTACCTGGCGCCCCTCGGCCTCGACCTGCTCTCCTACGCCGCGCTCCAGGCCGGCGCGGTCGGCGCGGACCGCAAGGAGCTCGACGAGATCGTCCGCAGGAGCCGGGCGGACGGGCGGGCCAACCCGTACGCGCTCGACCTGCCCGATCCGGACGGCGAGGACTTCGCGGTGCAACCGCTCAAGAAGACGGACGTGCCGCCCATCACGGACGGCGCGGCGGCGATCGTGCTCGCGGCCGGCGACCTGGCCCGGGAGCTGTGCCCGAACCCCGCCTACATCAGGGGCATCGCCCACCGCATCGAGCCCCACTACCTGGGCATGCGCGATCTGTCCACGTCGGCCTCCGCGGCCGACGCGGCGCGGGCGGCGGGGGTCGGCAAGGGGCCCGTCGAGGTGGCCGAGCTGCACGCCCAGTTCCCGCACGAGGAGATCATCCTGCGCCGCGCGCTGGAGCTGCCCGGCGAAACGGTGATCAACCCGTCCGGCGGGCCGCTGGCCGCCAACCCCGTCATGGCCACGGGCCTCATCCGCATCGGCGAGGCCGCGCGGCGCATCCTCGACGGCGACGCGAGCCGCACCGTCGGGCACGCCGCGGGCGGCCCCTGCCTGCAGCACAACCTCGTCACCGTATTGGAGGCCTGACATGGGCAACCGCTGTGCGGTCATCGGCGTCGGGCAGACGCACTACACGACCAAGCGCAGGGACGTGTCGATCGCCGGGCTGGTGCGCGAGGCGGCGCTGCGGGCGCTGGAGGACGCCGGGCTGTCGTTCAAGGACATCGACGCCGTGGTCATCGGCAAGGCGCCGGACCTGTTCGAGGGCGTGATGATGCCGGAGTCGTACCTGGCGGACGCCCTCGGCGCGGCGGGCAAGCCGATGATGCGGGTGCACACGGCGGGCAGCGTGGGCGGCTCCACGGCGCTGGTCGGCGCCAGCCTCATCCAGGGCGGCGTGCACGACCGGGTGCTCGTGGTGGCGTTCGAGAAGCAGTCGGAGTCCAACGCCACCTGGGCGCTGTCCACGCACCTGCCGTTCAGCGCGTCGCTGGTCGTGGGCGCGGGCGGCTACTTCGCGCCGCACATCCGCGAGTACATGCGCAGATCGGGCGCGCCCGATCACATCGGGACGCTGGTGGCGGTCAAGGACAGGCTCAACGCGCTCAAGAACCCGTACGCGCACCTCAAGATCCCCGGCATCGACCAGAAGATGGTCGAGTCCACGCCGATGTTGTGGGAGCCGATCCGCTACCTGGAGACCTGCCCGTCCAGCGACGGCGCCTGCGCGATGGTGCTGTCGTCCGAGTCGAAGGTCACCGGCACCCCGGCCTGGGTACACGGCACCGCCATGCGCTCCGAGCCGATCTTCCGCGCCGGGCGCGACACGGTCAGCCCGCAGGCGGGCAAGGACTGCGCGGCCGACGTCTACAGCCAGGCCGGCATCACCGACCCCCGGCGGCAGATCGACGTGGCCGAGACGTACGTGCCGTTCTCCTGGTACGAGCCGATGTGGCTGGAGAACCTGGGGTTCGCGGCGGACGGGGAGGGATGGAAGCTCACCGAGTCGGGCGCGACGGCGCTCGACGGCGACACCCCGTGGAACGCCTCGGGCGGGGTGCTGTCGAGCAACCCGATCGGGGCGTCGGGACTGATCAGGTTCGCCGAGGCCGCGCTGCAGGTGCGCGGGATGGCGGGCGAGCACCAAGTGGACGGCGCCCGCACGGCGCTCGGCCACGCCTACGGCGGGGGAGCCCAGTTCTTCGCGATGTGGATCGTCGGACGGGAGAGACCCTGATGGAGTTCAACCACGCTGACCTGTTCGAAGGGCTCGCCGACGCGATCGGGGACAGGACCGCCGTCGTCTGCGGCTCGGACCGGCGCACCTACGCCGAGCTGGAGGCCGAGTCGAACCGGCTCGCCCACTACCTCATGGACCTGGGCGTCCAGCCCGGCCAGCACGTCGGCCTCCACCTCTACAACGGCATCGAGTACGTGGCGGGCCTGCTGGCCGCGCTGAAGATCCGGGCCGTGCCGATCAACGTCAACTACCGTTACGTCGAGTCCGAGCTGCTCTACCTCTACCGCGACGCCGACCTCCGGGCGCTGGTCTACGACGTGGAGTTCGACGCGCGGGTGGCCGCCGTGGCGGACCGGGCGCCGCTGCTGGAGCACCTGATCTCGGTGGGCGGGCCGTCGGCGATCGGCGCGGCGGTGCCGTACGAGACCGCCCTGGAGCGCGGCCGGCCGGAACGCGGCTTCCCGGCGCGCTCGGGCAACGACGTCTACATCATCTACACCGGCGGCACCACGGGCATGCCCAAGGGGGCGATGTGGCGCGTCGAGGACCTGTTCATGGCCTTCGGCGGCGGCAACCCGTACGGCGAGCCGCGCGCCACCCCGCACGAGGTGATCGACGAGGCCGTCAAGGCCGGCCCCCTGGTCATGATGGCCGCGGCGCCCCTGATGCACGGGGCCGCGCAGATGGCCACGTTCATCGCCTGGTGGATGGGCGCGACCATGGTGTACGTGCGCAAGTTCGACGCCGAGGACGTGTGGCGGGCGGTCGAGCGCGAGCGCGTGGTCACCATGAACATCACCGGCGACGCCATGGCCAGGCCCCTGGCCGAGGCGCTGGAGAAGGGCCGTTACGACGTCTCGTCGCTGTTCGTGATCAGCTCGACCGGGGCGATCCTGTCAGGCGCGGTACGCGACCGGCTCCAGAAGGCGCTCCCGAACATCGGGATCCTGGACAACTTCGGCTCCACCGAGTCCGGCTTCACCGCCTCCGGCGTGTCCGGCTCCTCGCCGGAGAAGGGCCTGCGCTACCAGCCGAACTCCGTGCTCAAGCTGGCCGTCCTCGACGAGCGGCACCGTCCCGTCGAGCCCGGCTCCGGGCAGCTCGGGACCGTGGCCAGGGCCGGGCGGGTGGCGTTCGGCTACTACAACGACCCCGACAAGACGGCCCGTACGTTCGTCACCGACGCGGACGGCACCCGCTGGCTGCTGACCGGCGACCTGGCGACCGTGGACACCGACGGGACCGTGAACGTGTTCGGCCGCGGCTCGCAGTGCATCAACACCGGCGGGGAGAAGGTGTTCCCCGAGGAGGTCGAGGCGGTGCTCAAGGGGCATCCGTCGGTGTTCGACGCGGTGGTGACCGGGGTGCCGGACGAGCGGTGGGGCAACCGGGTGGCGGCCGTGGTGGAGCCGCGGCCGGGCGTCGAGGTTACGGCCGAGGAGCTGGACGGGCACTGCAGGACGCTGCTGTCGGGGTACAAGGTGCCTCGTACGTACGCGTTCGTGGAGCAGATGGTGCGCTCGCCGGCGGGCAAGGCCGACTACCGGTGGGCCCGCGAGACGGTCCAGGCGAGCGGCGCTTAGAGCCGCTGCAGTTCCTCCTCGATCGCCGCCGTCTCGTCGCGCCTGCCGGCCTTCTCCAGCAGCTTCAACCTGCCCCGCAGCACGTCACGGAGCAGGTCGGCGACGCCGTCGTGGGCCGTCAGGTCCCGCAGCAGCCCCGCGGAGACCCGCAGCGCCGCGTCGGCGGCGTCGTCCCTGCCCAGCTCCTGCTGGCACAGGCCGAGCCGGGCGTGCGCCACGGCCCTGGACAGCTCGTCCCTGGTCACCTGCGTGGCGCGGTGGAAGACGAGCCCCGCCTCCAGCGCCCGGCCCGCCTCCATGAGCGCGTCGCCCAGCATGAGCATCGCCCTGGACAGCAGCTCGCGCTGCGTCGGGTTCCCCTGGCCGGAGCGCCGCTCCACGGCGCTCCCCGGGCCGAACCGCTCCAGCGCCGCCACCGCCTCCCGCAGCGGCTGGATCGCCTCGGCGGCCAGGTTCCGCATCCTGAGCGCGGAGGCCAGCGTGAGGCAGGCGCCCGCCCGGCTGGTGTGCAGGGCCTGCGCGTTCATGCCGGTGGTCAGCAGCTCGTCGTAGATGCCGATGGCCTCCCTGGCCCTGGCCTCGGCCTCGGTCCCCTCGTCCAGCCCGAGCAGGGGCAGCAGCTCCGAGCTCTGCGCCAGGGAGTCGGCGAGTACGGCCCGGTACGTGAGATCGTCCGGCGACCGCCTGGCCCACGGGATCAGCTCCTCGACGAGCGCGTCGGCCTCGGCGAGCTCGCCGCGCATCATGTGGCAGCGGACGAGCCGCTGGGTGGCCAGGGCGTGCTTGAGCGTGCCCGGCGGCTGTCCGGCGGCGGCGATCCCGGCGTACTCGGCGGCCTCCTCCGGCCGCCCGGCGGCCAGCAGGTCGTCGGCGATCAGCGCGGCGGTCTCGGCGGCCTCCCCCTGCTCCGACAGCTCCGTGTAGAGCCGCAACGCCTCCATGAGGTGCGCCGACGCCTCCTGCTCCCTGCCACAGGCCCGCAGCGCCTGCCCGCGCACCTGGACCGCCTGAGCCCGCACGCGGCGCAGCTCCGGCCCGGCTCCCGGGGCCCGGTCCAGTTCGGCTTCCGGGGCCCGGTCCAGCTCGGCCAGGGACCAGGTGATCGCCTCCAGGGCGGCTTGGGGGCGATCGAGCATGGCCAGGGCGGTGCCGAGCCGGGCGTACGTGACGGCGGCCACGGCCGGGTCGTCCAGCTCGTCACAGAGGTCGGCGGCCCGCTCGCAGTGCGCCAGCGCCTCGACGGGGCGGCCCTGTTCGAGCAGCAGGACGGCGTAGCGGTTGAGGACGTCCGCCAGCGCGCCGCCCGGCTGCCCGGCGA
This sequence comes from Nonomuraea angiospora, assembly GCF_014873145.1. NCBI lineage: Bacteria > Bacillati > Actinomycetota > Actinomycetes > Streptosporangiales > Streptosporangiaceae > Nonomuraea > Nonomuraea angiospora. The sequence continues at coordinate 9,306,221 of NZ_JADBEK010000001.1, forward strand.
GGAGATGGACGGCCTGCTCCAGGACGGCGGGCTCGGCCTGGCCGGGCAGCCGGGCGAGCGCGGCCAGCGCCAGGCCGAGCCGCCCGCGGTGCTCACCGGAGAAGGCGGCCGGCCCACGCTGGATCCGCACGGCCAACTCCGCACACACCACCGCCACGCCTTCCCGCGCCCTGCCTTCCGGGGCCGCGCCCTCCCTCGCCACGCCTTCCTTCGCCGCGCCTTCCTTCGCCACGCCTTCCTTCGCGGTCGCCCCCAGCCGCGTCAGGCAACGCCCGTACCGGTCGTGCATCTCGACGCCGCCACCGCTGCTCAGCGGCACCTCCCGCTCCAGCGCGTCCGTGAACGACGCGAGCGACGCAAGCAGCTCGGCCGGGTCGCCCGGGAAGCCGGAGACCTCCTCGATGACCGTTCCGAGCACGTCCGTCCCGGGAAGTGGCCGGGTGTCGAGCATCCGGCGGTAGAGGGCGACGCCCGCGGCCGGTCCTTCCTCCTCGACCCGCATCCTGGCCAGCCGCGCGAGGGCCCGCAGGTGCACGCCGGCGAGCTCCGGCGGCGGCGGGTCGGTCATCAGCTCGACGCCCTCGGACAGCTTCGGCCGGGCCGCGCCGGGTTCGTCCAGCTCGGCCAGGCACAGGCCGGCGAGCTCCAGGCAGGCGGCGGTGAGCACCCGGTCGTCCGCCGGCGTCACGACATCGAGGGCCCGGGTAGCCGACTGGAGTGCGCCTTCGACGTCCTGCCCGGCGAAGCGGGCGCCACCCTGCAGGCACAGCGCCCCGGCGAGGGCGGACGTGGCCGCGAGCCCTTCCGACACGAGCCCGTCGTACAGCTCGACCAGCCGGTCGGCGGCCGCCTGCGCCCCGGCCCGGGGCAGCGCGGTGGTCTCCAGGATCAGCAGTTCGGCCAGCTCCGTACGGAACACGACGCTCGTCTCGGCCATCGGCTCGTAGGACTCGATGGCGGTGCGCAGGTGCGGCCTGGCCTCCTCGGCCCGCCCCAGCCCCACGAGCGCCCTGCCGAGCGCCGCCGCCACCATCCCCACGGCGATCGCGTGCGGCCGCTCCGGCCCGGGCTCGCGCTGCGGCGCGTCCGGTACGGGGTGGCGGCGCAGCAGCTCGGCGGCCTGCGTCGCGAGCACGAGCCCGTCCCCGGCCCGGCCCGCGTCCGTCCAGGCCCGGGCGAGCACGGCCTGCGCGGAGATGTAGGCATGGATCTCCGGCGTGCCACCCGCCTCGGCGGCCCGCCGGCACTCCACCAGTCGCCGCTCCGCACTGACCACGGCCTCCTCCGACCGCGAGGTCACCAGCTCCAACAGCCACGGCCGCCCACCCACGCGACCGGCCGCGGGCTCCGGTTGCCACGGTCGGTCACCCGTCCGGCCGGTCTCCGGCTCCGGCCGCCACGGCTGGCCATCCGCGCGGCCGGCTGCCGGATCTGGGCGGCCCGCCCGTGCCCGCGCCTCGGAGGCGTGCAGGACGGGGGAGCCGTCCTCGGCCGTCAGGTCCTCGGGGCTCAGCCCGTCATACAGCTCGGCGGCGAGCTCCAGCTGCGCCCGGCCGTCGGCGGACCGTCCGAGCTCGTCCAGGCAGAGGCCGAGCAGCCGCCTGGCCCGCGCCTGCGTGGCCGGGCGCCGGTCGGCCGCCACGCTCATGGCCTCCTGCAACGGTGCCAGCGCCGCCTCCGGCCGGTCGTCTACCAGCAGCAGCTCGCCCAGCTCCAGCAGCTGCCGGGTAAGGGCGTGACCGTGCTCGTCGGGCTCCAGGGCGACCAGGGCACGCAGGTTGCGTACAGCTTCGGCGGCGGACCGCGCGGCGGCGTCCAGGTCGTCCAGCCGCGCATGGAGCCCGGCCAGCAGCCCGGCGGCGTCGGCGAGCATGGATCGCAGGCCGGGTTCCTGGGCGGCGAGGCCGCGCAGCCGTACGACGGCCTCCGAGGCGGGGACGACCGCGTCGGCCGGCCTGCCCTGCCCTTCGAGCCAGGCGGCCAGGAGGTGCAGGTGGTGGGCCAGGTCCGCGTTCGTGGGGGCCACGCTCTTGACGGCCGTGGTGGCGGCGACGGCGAGGCAGGCGGCCAGCTCGGGCAGCGCACCGCCCTGCTCCTCCTCGAACGGCACCAGCGGCCCGGGCACCGGCACCGCCGTCCCCGCAGGCGGCGCCACAGCCGGGACGGCGAGCGCGCCGTGTGGTGGTGCGACGGTCGGGATGGGGAGCGTGCCGTGTGGTGGTGCGACGGGCGGGATGGGGAGCGTGCCGTGTGGTGGCGTGACGGGCGGGATGGGGAGCGCGCCGTGAGGTGGCGTGACGGGCGGGACGGGGAGCGCGCCGGAGGGTGGAGTCACGGTCGGGACGCCGCGCGTGCCTGGGGGTGGCGCCACGGTCGGTGCGGCGAGCAACCGCATCGGCGGCGTGTCGCCCGGCTGGAACCCGGCTCCCGGTGGCGGCGGGAAGGCCGGCCCAGGGCGCGCACCCGGTTGGGTCGGCTCGGGGCGCACGGCCCGTTGGGACGGCTCGGGGCGCACACCCGGATGGGACGGCTCGGGGCCCAGGCCCCGTTGGGACGGCTCGGGACGCAGGCCCGGTTGCGTGGTCGGCTCGGGTCCTGGCCACGTGGTGAAGGACGACGGTCCCGGTCGCGGGGTGACGGACGGTCGAGGGGATGCGGAGGCGAGTGCCGCCAGGTGCGCCGCGGCGACCGGGTCACCGCCCGCCGCCTCGAACGCCGCCACGGCCTCCTCCAGCCGCCCCAGCTCCAGCAGCGCGCACGCGACATTGTGGTGCGCCCGCGCCGCCTCCGCCGCGTACCCCGGGTCCTCCTCGGCCAGGATGCGGAACCTGGTCGCCGCCTCCTGCGCGGGCTTGAGCGCCGAACCGGCCTCGCCCGCCAGCAGCAGGCACGACCCCAGGCTGAACAGCGCCTCCGCCCGCCCGGCCGCCGCCTCGTACGGGGGAGCGGCCGCGTAGATCTCGACGGCCTCCGCCGCCGCCACGACCGCCTCGCCGGCCCGCCCGACGGCCACCAGCCGCCCGGACAGCCAGGTCAACCCGGCGGCGAGCGCGATCCGGTCGCCGCCCGCCCGGCGGTGCCGTACGGCCAGCTCGCCGAGGGTGACGTGCAACGCCCGCAGCCCCAGCGCCGCGCCCCGCTCGCTCTCCAGCAGGCCGGACGCGGCCTCGGCGAGGTCGCGGTCGGCGGGGAACAGCGTGAGCGCGGCGTTGAGCAGGTCCCCGAGCCGGGTGGCGGGGTTCGCGGCGGCCTCGGTGACCATCGCGCCGATCCTGGCCCCGACCAGGGAGCGCAGCGCCGACCCGACCCGCGCCCGGTCGGCGGACAGGCGCAGGACGTGCAGCAGGTGGACGAGGTGGTGGACCGTGCGGCCCTCGTGGTCGTGGAGGGCGAGCACGAGCTCGTCCAGGCCCTCCGTCTCGGCCAGGAGCTCCTCGGCCACCAGGTCGGGGCCCAGCTCGCCGCTCGGGAAGACGGTGGCCAGCCAGCGGGCCGCGTTCGCGGTGTGGCCGTGGAGGCCGGTCCCGCCACGCAGCCCGGGTACGGCCGTCAGCAGCCCCGGCAGCTCGGCGGGCGTCGGCGCGGTGAGCGTGAGCACCGCCACGGCCTGGCGTGCCGTCACGTCGTCCACGCGTTCGTGCTCGGCGGGCCAGACCCGCGCCCACTGGTCGCTCTCCCGCGCCAGGAACCGGTGGAGCAGCCCGCCGCCGTGCGGCCGCATCGGCTGCGTGCGCAGGTCGGCGTCGCGTGCGTGCGCGGGCGGTTCGCCGTCGCGGGCGGGCGTGGGGCGCTCGTCGTCGCACAGCCGGAGCAGGGCGGCCAGGTGGACGTGGAGCGGGAGGCCGTACTCGGGGTCGTCGAGGCGCGGCGGGGCGGGCAGCGCGGCCCGGCTGGGGGCGAAGGCCGTCATGGCGGCGAGGGCGTGGTCCGTGCGCTCCGCCAGGGTGAGCGGGTGGGCGTTGAGCTGGACCGTCGTGGAGGTGAGCCGTCTCAGCCAGCCGCCGGCCGCCGTGTCGAGCCGCCGCCACCAGTCCGCCTCGCCGAGCTCCCTGGCCAGCAGCAGGAGCCGTACGCGAGGGTTGCGCCCGTGCTTGGCCAGGCGCCGTACCAGCTCGCCCACCAGGGGCGGGGACGGGTCAGGATGGTCGACCACGAGCAGGGTCGGGCGTAACGCCTCCAGCGCCCGGCTGGTCAGCGGGCCGCCGGCGGAGTCCAGCGGCAGGAACCCGGTGTCCCACCCGGCCTCGGCCAGCTCCACGCAGAGCTCGCCCGCCAGCCTCGTCTTGCCCGTGCCGCTCCGGCCGGTCAGCACCGCGATCGACAGGGCGGCCGGTTCGGCGGCCCACGCGCGCAGGTCCGCCAGCTGCTCGTCCCTCCCCAGGAACGGCACCACCGCGTGCCGCGCCATCAGCAGCGTCCAGTCCGAGCAGTCCTGGGGGAGCCGCTCGCGGGCGGGGGTCAGGAGGCCGGCGAGGATCACCGAGGGGTCGTCCTCCGCCACGGTCTCCAGCCGGCCGGGCGCCACCCCCGCCAGCTCGCAGAACCGTTCGTCGCCCAGCAGCGCGGTCGCGGGCACCGCGTCCAGGTGGTGCGGCGCGGTCCCGGGCACCGCGTCCGGGCGGTGCGGCGCGGCCCCGGGCGGGCCGGCGGCGACCACGCCGATGATCTGCCCGGCCGGCTCGGCGAGCAGAACGGCGCCCGCCAGACCCCGCGTGAGCGCCCCGGCCGGCTCAGCGACCAGCGCGCCGGGCGGCGACCCAGGCAGCGCGACGGGGGGCGACTCGCGCGGCGACTCGCGCGGCGACCCGGGCGGCGACCCGGGCGGCGATTCGGGTGCCGGGCTCAGCACGCTGACCGTCAGGACCTTCGACACCGCGCCGGTGGGGGCGTCGACCAGGCCCGTCACGGTCTCCGCGTCCCGGAACCCGGCCCGTCGCCCCAGCCACGGGAATCCTCTGGCCACGCAGCGCACCCTGAAGCCCGCCGACGCGCCGGAGGAGGCGGCCACCCTGGCCCAGCGGACGTGTTCGATGCCGGGGAGGCCGGCCCAGGGTGCTCCGGCGACCCGCAGGAGCACCGCGCCCGCCCCGCCGCGCCCGCGCCACACCTGCTCGGCCTCGGCCCAGTGGCCCGAATCGGCCGCGCGTACCCGGCACGGCAGGCCGGGGGCCACGACCAGGCCAGAGGTCAGCACCAGATCGGCGCCGATCGCATAGCCGGAGCCGGTCACGCCGACGAGGTCGTCGTGACCCGAGTAGACCTCGACGACCCGTTCGAGCCCGAGGCGGTGCGGTGGCGTGTCCATGAGGTCCGCCTCTTAGCTACGTCCCGACGTGCCGTCTCCCTGATCTGATCTCACTATCGCACTATGAGCCAGAAATTTCCTGGCTTGTCAGGCCTTCTCGGTTGTGAGCCAGGCGGCCAGCCCGAGGTAGACCAGCCCGCTGCCCACGTTCAGGCGGCGGCGCGCACGGGCGGACCCGCGCAGCCGGCCCGCCAGCATCGAGGAGAGCATCGCGTACGCGCCGTCGGACACCATCCCCAGCACCAGCCACAGCATCCCGAACAGCAGGATCTGCGGGCCGACGGGCCCCACGCCCGGGTCGGTGAACAGCGGCAGGAAGGTCAGGAAGAAGAGGGCCGTCTTGGGGTTGAGGACGTTCACCACGAAGCCCTCCCAGAACAGCCGCCGCTTCGACTGCACCCGCAGCTCCAGGACCTGCTCGCCCTTTTCGCGCTGCATCAGCTTGCGTACGCCGAGCCAGAGCAGGTACGCCACGCCCACGTACTTCACGATGGTGAACGCCGTGGCGGAGGCCGCCAGCAGCGCGCTGAGGCCCAGCGCCGCCGCCGCGATGTGGACGAGCGAGCCCGTGTGCACGCCGAGCACCGAGACCACGCCCGCGGCACGGCCCTGGGAGACGCTCCGGGTGACGATGTAGAGGACCGCCGGTCCGGGGATCACGAGCAGGGCGAGAGTGGCCGCGCAGAAGGCCGCGAGAGTCGAAATTTCCGGCATGAGGTCATCGTAGGGGCGGCGTCAAAAGACTTTCCCGCAGCGCCGCCAGCAGCGCCTCCGTGGCCGGTGGGTGGGGCGGCTCGCCGTAGACGGCGGCGTACACGTGCCGGGTCGAGCCGGGCACCTCGGCCACCTGCACGTCCGGGTTGCGGTGGGCCCGCAGCGCCAGCCCGGGCAGCATGGTCAGGCCCAGCCCGGCCGCCACCAGGGCCTGCACGGCCACGATGTCGTCGCTGGTGAACGAGATCTGCGGGGTGAATCCCGCCTTCTCGCAGATGTCCAGGAGATGGCTCCTGCACCGGTCGCACCCCGCGATCCAGGCCGAGCCCGCGTGGTCGGCCAGCTCGCCCGCCGGACCCCTGGCCACCAGGTAGCTGGGGTCGTCGAGGAGGTGGACCGTGCGGATGTCGCCGTCCTCGGGTGCGGTGTCGTCGTACCGGAAGATCACGGCCACGTCCACCCGCCCGGACCGCAGCAGCCTGAGCGCCTCCGGCGGCTCGATCTCGGTGAGCTGCAGGCGCAGCCCGGGGTGGGCGGCCGACAGCAGCCCCGCCGCCTTCGGGATGAACGTGCCCAGCGCCGAGGGGAACGCGGCCAGCCGTACGCGCCCGGAACGCAGGCCCACGTGCGCGGCGAGCTCCTCGGCGGTGGCGTCGAGGCGGCCGATGATCTCCGCGGCCCGCTCGGCGAGCAGCCGGCCGGCCTCCGTGAGCCTGACGCCGCGCCCGACGCGCTGGACGAGCCGGGCCCCGGTCTCGGCCTCCAGCCGGGCCAGGTGGTGGCTGACCGAGGGCTGCGAGTAGTGGAGCTCTTTGGCGGCCGCGGTCAGCGAGCCCTTGCGGGCGACCGCGACGAGAACGCGAAGGCGCACGACATCCAGCATTCATCGATCGTATCTATGAATAGGCCAAAGAACTTCTGTTGGACCTATCGGTTGAGGTGTAGCACCGTAGAGAGGGAAGGATGATTGCCCGCTTTCCCTAGGGGGACACCATGAATATGGCCACCGCCGCGAGACCCGGGCTGGACGCCCTCGTGACCGGCATCTCCGCGATCGTGGCGCAGCGGCTCGATCGCGCCCGGACCGCGTTCGCCGTCGCGGACCTGCTGCGCGGCCGGCTTCCCGGGCTCGACATCCTCACGCCAGGCGAGCGCGAGGGCTCGCCCGACGGTTACGTGTCCCAAGTGCTCCACGGCGAGGAGGACTTCTCCATCGTGAGCGTCGTGTGGCGGCCCGGCCAGGAGACGCAGATCCACGACCACGTGTCGTGGTGCGCGTTCGGCATCATCAGCGGGATCGAGCACGAGACGCTCTACCGCGACATGGGCGACCATCTGGTCGAGATCGGGCGGACCGACAACCGGCCCGGCGAGGTGAGCGGGTTCGCGCCGCCCGGTGACATCCACAAGGTCCGCAACACCAGCGGCGAGGTGGGGCTGTCGATCCACGTCTACGGGGCGAACGTGGCCCGGCTCGGCAGCAGCGTGCGCCGCTCCTACGACCTCCCGGTGAGGTAGCCCTCCAGACGCGTCTACGACCTCCCGGTGGGGTAGCCCTCCAGACGCGTCTACGACCTCCCGGTGGGGTAGCCCGGCAGGCGCGGCTACGGCCTGCCGGTGAGGTAGCCCTCCAGGCGGTCGGCCAGCTCCTTCGGCCGGGCCAGCATGGGGGCGTGGCCGCCGTCGATCTCGTCGGGCGTGATGCCCAGCCGGTCGCGTACGACCCCGCGCATGAAATCGGGCGTGAAGAACCGGTCGTCGCGGCACAGCAGGAACCTCGTCGGCACGTCGGGCCACGCCTCCAGCGGCCACGGCTCTCCCATGGCCTTGTCCGCGTGGTCCCGTGACCTGGTCAGCAGTTCCTCGGCCACGTCCTTGGGAACGTCGTGCAGGAACATGCCGATCGGGTCGGACATGTCCTTCGAGCCGAACCCCGTGTTGCCCCACCAGTCGGACGGCGGCTCGCCGGGGGCCGGGATCATGGCCGTGACCAGCACCAGGAGGTCGGCCGGCGTGCGGGCGCAGACGAGCGGTCCGACGAAGCCGCCCCACGAGTGCGCCACGACGACCAGGTCACGCCGGCCCCCGACCGCCTCCACCACCGCGTCGGCGTAGTCGAGCAGGCCGGCGGACTCGTCCTCGACCGGAAGGCTCACCGCCACGGCGTCGTGCCCGCGCTCGCGCAGCTCGGGCTCCAGCAGATGCCAGTCCCACGCGGACCCGCCGCCGCCGTGGATCAGTGCGAACGTCGCCATGCCCCACACCCTACTCCTCGGTGCGCAAATTTATTTGCGCAAATTTTCTTTCGCATCTACGGTGGTTCCATGGCCACCGAAGAGAGTCGTCGCATCAAGGACCTCGACACGCTCAAGGCGTTGGGGCATCCGCTGCGCATGAAGCTCTACCGCGCGCTCAAGGTGACGGGCGCCGCCACCGCCTCCCAGCTCGCCGACCAGGTCGACGAGGCCGTCTCGCTGGTCAGCTACCACCTGCGCAAGCTGGCCGCGCACGGCCTCATCGAGGAGGCGCAGGCGCGCGGCGACGCGCGGGAGCGCTGGTGGCGGCCGGCGGACGACGGCATCAGCACCAGGGAGGAGGACTTTCGCGACTCCCCCGAGAGCGCGGCCGTCCACTCCGCGGTGACACGCATCTATGCCCGCCAGCGTAACGAGATGTACGAGAGCTACCTCGACACCCAGCATGCCTGGCCCGGCGACTGGCGTAACGCGGCCTTCAGCTCTGAGCAGGTCCTCTCGCTGACGGCAGAGGAGCTTCAGCAGTTGGACGGCGAGATCAACGAGGTCGTCGGGAAGTGGCGGGCGCGCGGGAAGGCCGCTCGCGAGGCGGGCGACGTCGAGGGCCGCGAGAACGTGGCGGTGCACACGTACGGCTTCCCGTTCCGGACCTGACCGAGGAGAGTGCGATGTATCCGGAGTTGTACCTGTACGTGGAGCGGGCACGAGCCCGCGAGCTGCGGGCTTATGCGCGGCGGCACGCCCGGACGGGCGAGCCGCGGGCCGGTGCGGAGCGCCGCCGCCCGGGCGGTTCGGCGGTCCGCGCCCTGGAGGTGCGCCTGGGCTGGGTGCTGGTGGAGGCGGGCCTGCGGCTGGTGCACCGGTATCACTGATCCAGGCCGAGCTGGTGGCGCATCGCCACGGAGTCCCTGATCGCCCAGTGCTCGACGATCCGGCCGTCCCTGACGCGGATCATGTCCATTCCCCGCACCTCGTAGCGGCGCCCCGACGCGGTGTGCGTGCCGCGGCTGAGGTAGACGTTGGTCGACAGGTCATCGGTGCAGATGTTCTGCTCCACCGTGACGGACATGTCATGAAAGCCCGTGCCGCCGGACAGGGCCCGTTCCCACTTCTCCCTCCACGCCGCCAGGCCGTGGTGGTCGCCGTCCGAGCCGCCCCGGTGGTCGATCACGCCGGGGTCGACGAGCGCCAGTCCCTCGTCGATCCGCCCGGCCCCGTAGAGCTCGACGATACGCCGATGTACGTCGCCTGCCGTCGCTGCCATCCTGCCTCCCGCGTTAAGTGGGGAACTCCCCGTTTAGTTGGCATGGCTAGGCTAGACGGGGAGTTCCCCATTTAGCAAGGAGACGGATGGGATCGCGTCCTCGCCGGGCGGATGCGCAGCGCAACTACGACCGGCTGCTGGCCGCGGCCGCGCAGGTCTTCGCCGAACGCGGCACCGACGCGCCGCTCGACGACGTGGCCCGCCGGGCCGGAGTCGGCAACGCCACCATGTACCGACATTTCCCCACCCGTACGGATCTGCTGGTCGCCGTCTACGCGGACGAGGTCGCCCAGCTGTGCGCGCGCGGCCAGAGCCTGTCGGCCGCCGGGCCGCCGGCGCAGGCGCTGCACGAATGGCTGCGGCTCTTCATGGACCACATCGCCTCCAAGCGCGACCTGGCCCTCGCGGTCACCGGCGACAGCGGCGCCACCGCACTGGTGGCGCAGTGGCACGCGTCCATGCTCGCCACGGCCTCGGGCCTGCTGGACGCGGCCAGACAGGCGGGAGCCGTACGGGCGGATCTCGACGTACGCGACCTGCTGACGCTGGTCAGAGGCATCGCGCTGGCCGCCGCGGACCGTACCCAGGCCGACCGCCTCCTGAAGCTGATCGACCGCTGAACCCGGCGCCCCCGACACGCCGGAACGATCCCTTTACTCGGTGGCGGTCGCCTGGGCGTCCTTCAGCTTCTGCATGGCCACCTTCGCCGCGCGCTTGCTCAGACCCGGGTCGAACGTCCCGAAGAAGCCGTCGCTCACCAGCAGCATGACGCTGTTCCCGGTCCCGATGAGCACGACGTCCGCCGCGAAACTCGGCTTGGAGTTCAGGGCGGGGATCGTCTTGCGGTGCCTGATGCCGTAGGTCCAGGAGCCGAACTTGCCGATGGAGAGCTTGGTGGTGCCGGCCTTGGAGGAGCCGGAGTTCGCCTTGACCCCGGCGCAGTCGCGGACCATGACCTTGCCCACGGCCTCCCAGCGGGCCAGCCGCGCCGGAGTCCCGCTGATCAGGAACTGCTTGACGCCGGACGGCTTGCCCTCCTCGTCGATGAAGGCCGCCGCCTTGCTCGCGAGGATGGGCTTCAGCGCCTTGATGGCGCCGCGGCACTTCTTCGTGTGCGCCGCCTCGGAGTCCAGCGCCTCACGGATGTGCTTCGGGTTCTCCGTGTACGCCTCGCCCAGGTCGCCGGGCGTGATCAGGGCCTCGCTCAGCTGGGCGGAGGTCAGCGGCTTGGCGGGGGCGGCGGCCACGGCGGGAGCCGTGGCGGCCAGCAGGAAGGAGGCGGCGAGGCCGCCTAAGATCGCGGAACGCATGGAACGGATCTTAGGGGTCGCAGGGCGCGAGCCCGCGCGGTCGCACGGGGCGAGCCCGCGCGACCTGTCTGTCCTCACACCCCGAGCGCGGAGGGCAGGCTGAGCTCGTGGAGGAACAGGGCCTCCGTCGTCGCCACCCGCCGCAGCTCCTCCAGGTCCACTCGCTCGTTGGGCGCGTGGATGGCCGCGTCCTCGTCCTCCGCCCCGAACAGCAGGATCTCCGCCGCCGGGAACTGCTTCAGGAGCGTGTTGACCAGGGGGATCGAGCCTCCGGCGCCGACGTCCCTGGGCGGGCGGCCGAAGGCGCGCTCCATGGCCCGGTTGAGGGCGGCGCGGGCCTTGCCGCCCGAGTCCGCCTGGAAGCCCGAGCCCACCGTCAGGTCCGCGAACGACACCTGGACGCCCCACGGCGCCACCTTGCGCAGGAACTCGACCACGGCGTTCACCGTCACCTTCGGGTCGCCCGCCGGGGGGACGCGGACGGTCACGCGGGCCCGCGCGACGGGCTGGACCGCGTTGACCGCGCCCGAGACCGTCGGCACGTCCAGGCCCGTCACCGTGATCGCGTACGACGCCCAGAGCCGGTCGGCCAGCGAGCCCGAGCCCACCAGCGAGACGCCGTCGAGGACGCCGGCGGTCTTCCTGAACTCCTCCTCCGACGGCCCCTGCCCGAGGAAGGTGCCGCGCGGCAGGCCGGGCACGCGGATGTCGCCGTTGTCGTCGTGCAGCGAGGTCAGCATGCGCATGAGCGCGGCCAGCGCGTCGGGGGCCGCGCCGCCGAACGAGCCGCTGTGCACCGGCTCGCGCAGCGTGCGCACCTCGATGGTGAACGCCGCCATGCCGCGCAGCGAGGTCGTGACCGCCGGGTCGCCGACCCGCGGGTTGCCTGTGTCGGCCACCACGATGGCGTCGGCCCGCAGCAGCTCGGGGTTGCGCTCGACGAACGCCTCCAGACGCTCGCCCGCGTATTCCTCCTGGCCCTCGATGATGACCTTGATACCCACGGGGAAGCGGCCCTGGAAGGCGCGCAGGGCGGTGATGTGGGAGAGGATGCCGGACTTGTCGTCCGCGCAGCCCCGCCCGTACAGCTTGCCGTCGATCAAGGTCGGCTCGAACGGCGGGGTGCGCCACGCGGCCGGGTCGCCGGCGGGCTGCACGTCGTAGTGCGCGTACAGCAGGACCGTGGGCATGCCGGGCGGTGCGGGGGCCTCGGCGAAGACCGCCGGGAAGCTGCCCTCGACCTGCACCTGCTGGACGCGCGGCAGGCCCACGGAGCGCAGCAGCTCTTCCGTCATCGCGGCGGCGGCGAAGACCGGCTCCTCCGGGTGCCCGGGGAAGGCCACGGAGGGTATGGCGGCCAGCCGCCGCAGCTCCTCGACGGCCTGGGGCATCGCGGCGGCGACGGCGCTCTCAATCTGTTCAGGAGTCACGGAAGGGTCCCCCGGGGGTCGTTATCAGAAGGTTCGGGCTGGTCTCAGCATGTTGCTCTCATTGGATCACACAACGTTCCACGTGCGAGAACGCCGCGGCGGCGCAGGTGACCCGCGCGCCAATCTACATGCGGATTTCGTTGCTGTTACATAGGCGTTCTGCGGATACCGATTTTCTTGCATATTGCTACGACCGATTCGCTTGGCAAATCCGCAGGTGAGCATGCAGACTGTGGGGAGTTGAGACACGAGGGAAGATAACCATGACGCAGCCGGAAAACGACGTCCTGAAGGCCGCGCAGGACAACCTGTGGTTGCACTTCACCAGGCACAGCGCCTATCAGCAGTCCGAGATCCCGACCATCGTGCGCGGTGAGGGGTCCTACGTCTACGACATCCACGGCAAGCGCTACCTCGACGGTCTGGCCGGGCTCTTCGTGGTCCAGGTCGGCCACGGACGCCAGGAGCTGGCCGAGGCCGCCGCCAAGCAGGCTCAGGAGCTGGCGTTCTTCCCGCTGTGGTCATACGCCCACCCGAAGGCCGCCGAGCTGGCCCAGCGGCTGGCCGCGTACACGCCCGGCGAGCTCAACCGCGTCTTCTTCACCACCGGCGGCGGCGAGGCGGTCGAGACCGCCTGGAAGCTGGCCAAGCAGTATTACAAGCTCATCGGCAAGCCGCTCAAGCACAAGGTCATCAGCCGCCAGATCGCCTACCACGGCACCCCGCAGGGCGCGCTGTCGATCACCGGCATCCCGGCGTTCAAGCAGATGTTCGAGCCGCTGGTGCCCGGCTCGGTCCGGGTCCCCAACACCAACCACTACCGCGCCGACGAGATCACCGGCGTCAAGGGCATGTCGCCCGAGGAGTACGGCTTCTGGGCGGCCGAGCGCGTGGCCCGCGCCATCGAGATGGAGGGCCCCGACACCGTCGCCGCCGTCTTCGCCGAGCCCGTGCAGAACGCCGGCGGCTGCTTCCCGCCCCCTCCCGGCTACTTCCAGCGGCTGCGCGAGATCTGCGACGAGTACGACGTGCTGCTCGTCTCCGACGAGGTCATCTGCGCCTTCGGCCGGCTCGGCACGATGTTCGGCGGCCAGAAGTTCGACTACGTGCCCGACATCATCACCTGTGCCAAGGGCATGACCAGCGGCTACTCGCCCATCGGCGCCATGATCGCGCACGAGCGGCTGTTCGAGCCGTTCAAGGGCGGCGACGCCATGTTCGCCCACGGCTACACCTTCGGCGGCCACCCGGTCTCGTCGGCCGTCGCGCTGGCCAACCTCGACATCTTCGAGCGCGAGGACCTGCTCGGCCACGTCACCAGGAACGAGCCGCTGTTCAAGGAGACCCTCGACGGCCTGCGCGACCTGCCGATCGTCGGCGACGTGCGCGGCTCGGGCTACTTCTGGGGCATCGAGCTGGTCAAGGACAAGGTCACCAAGGAGACGTTCACCGCCGACGAGTCCGAGCGGCTGCTGCGCGGCTTCCTGTCCAAGGCGCTGTTCGACGCCGGCCTCTACTGCCGCGCCGACGACCGCGGCGATCCTGTCATCCAGCTGGCGCCCCCGCTGATCGCGGGGCCCGAGGAGTTCGCCGAGATCGGGTCGATACTCCGCGGCGTGCTCACCGAGGCGTGGTCGCGCCTGTAACACCCCTCAGTCCGGTACGACGGCGTGCCGGTTCGCGAAAGGATCAACCATGAAGATCGGCGTTCCTGCCGAGGTCAAGAACCACGAATATCGCGTTGCCGCCACGCCCGCCGGAGTCCACGAGCTGGTGCGCAACGGTCACGACGTCCTGGTCCAGCGGGGTGCGGGCCTGGGCTCGCACATCCCGGACGAGGAATACCTCTCGGCGGGGGCGAAGATCCTCGACAGCGCCGACGCCGTGTGGGGCGAGGCGGACATGGTGCTCAAGGTCAAGGAGCCCATCGCCGAGGAGTACCACCGGCTGCGTGAGGGGCTCGTGCTCTTCACGTACCTGCACCTGGCCGCCTCGCGCCCCTGCACGGACGCGCTGCTGAACGCCAGGACGACCGGCATCGCGTACGAGACCGTCCAGGTGGGCAACGCGCTGCCGCTGCTCGCCCCGATGTCCGAGGTCGCCGGCCGTCTCGCGCCGCAGGTGGGGGCCTACAACCTGATGCGCTTCAACGGCGGCCGCGGCATCCTGCCGGGCGGCGTGCCCGGCGTCGCCCCGGCCAAGGTGGTCGTGATCGGCGGCGGCGTGTCCGGCCTCAACGCCGCGCAGATCGCCGTCGGCATGGGCGCGGACGTCACCGTGCTCGACACGAACATCGACCGCCTGCGCTTCATCGACGCCATCTACCAGGGCCGGCTCAAGACGCTGGTCTCGACGTCGTACGCGATCGAGCAGGAGGTCCTGCAGGCCGACCTGGTCATCGGCGCGGTGCTGATCCCCGGGGCCAAGGCCCCGACGCTGGTCTCCAACGACCTGGTCTCGCGCATGAAGCCGGGCTCCGTGCTCGTCGACATCGCCATCGACCAGGGCGGCTGCTTCGAGGACTCGCGCCCGACCACGCACGCCGAGCCGACGTACAAGGTGCACGAGTCGGTCTTCTACTGCGTGGCCAACATGCCGGGCTCCGTGGCCAACACCTCCACCTACGCCCTGACGAACGCGACCCTCCCGTACGCGGTCAAGCTGGCCAACCTGGGCTGGCGCGAGGCGCTCAGCACCGACGCCGGCCTCGCGGGCGGGCTCAACACGCACGACGGCCTGCTCACCAACGGGCCGGTGGCCGAGGCGCTCGGCCTGCCGTTCACCCCGGTGACCGAACTGGTGTGACGAGGAGCGCCCGGGCGTGCGCCGGTCAGCGCACGCCCAGGCGTCTACGCAGGTCGCGGGCCGTGGCCAGCACGTGCTCGATCTCGCCGCAGCTCGGCCACGGAGCGGTGCCGGGGCGCAGCAGCGTGCCGCGCACCGACGCCAGGTGCTCGATCGCGCTCGGGTGCAGCCCGCTGCGGGCCACCAGCCACCCGATCACGTCGGAGTGATCGTGCAGCGGCCGGGTCACCAGGTCCCACGTGCCGAGCACCTCGGTCAGGTCGCCCACGTCCAGCGCGGCGCCGCCCCTGCGCCCGGTGGCCGCCGCGGCCAGCTCGGCCCTGGCGGCCAGCTCCGGCTCGGCGTGCCGCCCCCACGTGGGCGGCGGCGGATCGGACAGCCACTCCTGCGCCTCGCCCAGCTCACCGGCCACCGACAGCAGCCCGCCCAGCTCGACGGCGGCCCCGCGGTGCCCGGCCCGCGCCGCCTGCCTGAACCAGTGCTGCCCGCCCGCCAGGTCGCCGAACTCGGCGATCAGCAGCAGGCCGTAGTTGAAGGCCGCCTCGGCGTCCCCGCCGGCCGCCGCCCGGCCGAACCAGTGGCTGGCCGCCGCGCAGTCCCTCAGCTCGACGCAGACGAATCCAGCCATCCGCTGGTCGTAGCCGCGCCCGGCGCCGGCGGCCTGCTCGAACCAGGCGCGGGCGGTGCGCAGGTCGCCCATGGACAGCGCGATCTCGCCGAGCCGGGAGGCGGCGCCCGGGTGCTCGCTCTTGGCGGCCAGCCGGTAGTAGGCCTCCGCGCCCTCGGGGTCGCGGCTGGCGTGCAGGTAGAGGCCCATGCAGTACGCCGAGTCCGGGTGGCCGCCCCTGGCCGCGTACTCCCACCAGCGCACGGTCTCCTCGTCGTCGCCCGTCGCGTAGGCCAGGAAGCCCAGGTCGTGCGCCGAGGCCAGGTCGCCCTCCGCGGCCGCCGTGCGGTGCCACTCGCGGGCCGCCGCCAGCTCGCCCGCGTCCTCGCACATCAGCGCCAGCCTGCGGGCCGCGGTGCTGGAGCCGCCGTGGGCCGCGACCTCGTACCAGCGCCGCGCCCTGTCGGGGTCTCCGCGCTGCTCCAGCAGGAGCGTCGCCAGGTTGCTCGCCGCCTCGGCGTCGCCGGCGCCGGCCGCGAGCTCGTACCAGCTGACGGCATCGACCAGGCTGCCGTGCATCTCGTGCCAGACGCCCAGGTTGTACGCGCTGTCCAGGTTGCCGGCGTCGGCCGCCCGCTCCCACCAGTGCTTGGCGGCCGCGCGGTCGCCGTGCTGGGCATAGAGCTTGCCGAGCCGGTGCGCGGCCTGCGCGTCGCCGGCCCCCGCGGCGGCCAGCAGCTCGGGCTCGTCTCCCACGCGCGGCGCCGGTACGGACGGCGCCGCGACCTCTCCTTGCCAGGCCATGGCGACCAGCGTGGCACGTGATCGCGCGATCGCGAACGGTAATCGCCGACATGGCGTCAGGAGAAGTCGATGAAGCCCGCGTACATGCCCATCCCGCACACGTACCGCAGCGCGCCCTTCGGCTGCGGCGGCAGGCGTACGGTGGCCGGCAGCGCGACGTCGCGCCCGCCGATCGTGACCGTGCCGGTACACCCCCGGTCGACCAGCTTGAACACCACCTCGACCGGCGCGCCGGCGCGGGCCGTCACGACGGCCGGCCGGTAGCCCTCGCGGGTCGCCCAGACCGTCACGGTCTGCTCGCCGGAGCCCGGCGCGGCGGGCGAGGGCCTGGAGGCGGCCGGCGGGGTGCCGCCGATCCAGCCGCCCAGGCTGAGCCCGGCGCCGACGGTCCAGAGCCCGGCGGCGATGGCCACGACCCCGGCCAGCCGGGCCAGCCGGGTGCGGGAGACGCGCCGCAGCACGTACCCGAGCAGCGCGAACGCCGGAGCGGTGCCCAGCACGAACCCCGCCATGGCCGCCGCCCCCGCCACCGGCGAGCCGCTGGAGATCGCGATCATCTCCATGCCGAGGGTCACGCCGCAGGGCACCAGGATGGTGGCCGCGCCCAGCAGCGGCGCCTTGTAGCGCGAAGGGGCGCCGGCCTCGGGCTTCGCCGCGCAGTGACCGCGCCGGAGCAGCCGGACCGCGAAGACGATCACCGTGAGCCCGGCCGCGACGAGCAGCACCGCGCGGGCCGCGGGCGGGAGGCTGACGGCCGAGCCGAGCAGCCCGAGCAGCGCTCCGGCCGTGGTGTACGAGGCCAGCCGCCCCGCCAGGAACCAGCCGACCTGCGCGGGATCGCGCCCGTGGCAGTGATCGACCAGGCCCATGAGCAGGCTGCCCTGGGCCGCGGTGCACGAGGCCGTCCCCGCCACCAGCCCGGCGGCGACTCCGCCGGCCAGCAGGGTGAAGGCGCTCAGCGGACGAGCACCAGACTGAACGTGGTGACGGATCGCATACCTGTCCCCGCTCTCCATGTATCCGTTACCCGAACCGTAACGCCCGGTCCCTGAATGCGGCCAGTGACAGTAATTGCACTCTTAGCGATGTTTAGGATGTCCAGCCCTTGAGAACGGACACCTTCTCGAAGTACTCGTCCTCGCCCATCTCGCCGCGGGCGTACCGCTCGGCGAGGATTTGCTCCGCCGCCGCGGTGGGCGACGCGGGAGCCGCGGCGGGCGCGTGGCGCGGCCCCCACCAGCCCTTGCGCCGGGCCGTGATGGCCAGCGCGACGACGGCGACCCAGAACAGGCTCCAGAAGAACGGGATGATCGGCCAGAAGCTGTGCATGTCTCCTCCTTGACGTGGTGCCTTTCAGCGTGCCGGTCGGAGGGGCGGGCCGAATCGCACGCCAGGCCCTGTTCGCAGTCAGCCCGGGGGAGTGTTCACGCGGGCCGCCCGTACGCCTGCGGGGGTAGCGCGCCGGTGCGTTTGACCGTCCGGAGGACGGGGGCGGTCTCCAGCGTCTGGACGGCGTCCAGGGCGCTCACCCGTTCGGTGAGGTAGCGGTACAGGTCGGCGTTGTCGCGGCAGATGGCGGTGGCGAGGAGGTTGGTCGGGCCGGTGGTGACGCTGGCGAAGGAGATCTCGGGGTGGCCCGCGAGGGTCCTGGCCACGTGGAGCAGCTCGGAGGGGCGCACGGTCATCCACAGCCGGGCCTCGGCGCGGTAGCCGAGCAGCCTGGGGGAGTAGTCGAGCTGGATGATGAGCGCGCCGGACTCGCGCAGCAGGCGCAGCCGGCGCTTGGCCGTGGCCTCCGACCAGCCGGTGGCCCTGGCCAGCTCCGCGTATCCGGCCCGGCCGTCCCTGGCCAGCACGTCCAGGAGGCGGTGGTCCTCCTCCTGGAGGACGACGCCGTCCGATCCGGTACGCGCGCCGGGACGCAGCCGGCCGGCCTGCTCGGCGGTGAGCCAGGCCAGCCCCTGCCAGCCGTCGGGCAGGGCGAAGCCGTGCAGGAGCGAATGCGCGGTCATGGCCAGGACGCGGCCGGTCCTGGGCAGCTTCTCCAGCAGGACCGTGTCGGGCGACTGGGCGAAGCACGAGATCTCGGTGCCGCCGGACAGCAGGTGCACCCAGTACGTGTCGGGCCTCCTGGCCAGGGCCTCGGCGATGGCGGTGCCCGCGTCGGGCGTGCAGCGCACGCGGATGGTCCACGGCGTGTAGCCGAGGAGCGCGCCGTCGAGGCCGCCCACCACCCTGATCACGCCCGCCGCCGTGAGCCTGCGGTAGCGGCGGGCGACGGTCTGCTCGGAGACGCCGAGCACGTCGGCGATCCTGGCGAAGGGGGCGCGGCCGTCGAGCTGGAGCGCGTGTACCAGGCCGCGGTCCACGCCGTCGAGTTCGGCGGATTCCATCCGGTCAGGCTAGTGCCCTGGAGGAAAACCACTGAAATATCGCGAAAAATTGGGGCAGCTTCGGCCCGGGGGTCAGCCTTGGACCCATGATTCTCGTAACCGGAGCCACCGGAAACGTCGGCCGCCAGGTCGTCCACCAGCTCGTCGAGGCGGGCCACCCCGTACGCGCCATGACCCGTGACCCCTCCTGGGCGGCCCTGCCGGGGGCCGTCGAGGTGGTCAAGGGCGAGCACGAGACCATCGACCGGTGCCTCGACGGCGTCGAGTCGGTCTTCCTCATCTGGCCCTTCCACACCGCGGACCTCGCCCCCGCCGTGGTCGGCGCGATCAGGCGGCACGCCCGCCGCGTCGTCCTGCTCTCCTCGGGCGCGGTACGCGACCAGCCCGACTCGTCCGTCGGCCTTTCGCACGGCGAGCTCGAACAGCGCATCGAGCAGTCGGGCCTGGCCTGGACCATGCTCTGGCCCAGCACGTTCGCCGCGAACGCGTTCTGGTGGCGCGACCAGATCCGCTCGGGGGACGTGGTGCGCGGCGCGTTCGGCGCGGTGCCGATGGCGATGCTGCACGAGCGCGACATCGCCGCCGTGGCCGTACGGGCGCTGACCACGGACGGCCACGACGAGGCCCGTTACGCGCTGACGGGGCCGCAGGCGCTGACCCAGGTCGAGCAGGTGCGGATCCTCGGCGACGCGCTCGGACGCCCGCTGCGCTGGCAGGAGCTCAGCAGGGAGGAGGAGCGGCGGCGGCTGCTGGCCGACGACTCCTTCCCCGACGCGTTCGTGGACGCGCTGCTCGACGGCTACGCGCAGATGCTCGACGGCCCGCCGCCCGCCCTGACGAACACGGTCGAGCAGGTGACGGGCCGGCCCGCGCGGTCCTTCGCCGAATGGGCGAAGGACCGCGCGGGCGACTTCTAGGGCGCCACCACCAGCGCGCTGCCGCCGCCGCGGCGGACGGGCTCGGCGACGGCCTGGATCCGGCCCCGGCCGACGAACTCCAGCGCCGTCGCCGCCCCGATCTCCGGGTTGAGCGCGAAACTGTGCCCCTTGGCCTCCAGTTCGGCCCGGTACTTGTCCAGGAACGCCTGCTCCGCCTGGGTCTGCGCGGTGTTGCGCTGCGTGGCGCGCGGCGCGGCGAGCGCGTCCGGGAGGCTCATCCCGAAGTCGTACCGGTTGACCAGGATCTGCAGCACGGTCGTGATGATGGTGGAGCCGCCCGGCGAGCCGACCGCCAGCACCGGCCTGCCGTGCTCGAACACCAGCGTCGGCGACATCGACGAGCGGGGACGCTTGCCGGGGCCGGGCAGGTTGGGGTCGCCGGGCGCCGGGCCGAACGTGAAGTCGGTCAGCTCGTTGTTGAGCAGCACGCCGCGTCCGGGCACCACGATGCCGTTGCCGCCGGTGGACTCGATGGTCAGGTTGTAGGCGACCACGTTGCCCCAGCGGTCGGCGACGACGAGATGGGTGGTCTCGGGGCCTTCGTCCGCGACCGGGGTGGCGGTGCCGGTGGGCTGGGCGCAGGGCTCGTACGAACCGTCCGGGTTGCCGGGCGCCGCCGGGTGGGCCGTCGCCCGGTCGCCGATCAGGCAGGCCCGCTCCTTGGCGAAGCCGTCGGACAGCAGCTCCTTGAGCGGCACGCCGGGCAGGTCGCCGACGTACTTGCCGCGGTCGGCGAAGGCCAGCCGGGACGCCTCCAGGTATTCGTGCAGGCCGACCTGGGGGAGGGCTTCGAGGATGTTGAGGGCCTCGCCGACGGTCGAGCCGCCGGAGGACGGGGGCGCCATGCCGTACACGTCCTTGCCCTTGTAGGAGATCTTGGTGGGTTCGCGCAGGAGCGCGCGGTAGGCCCGCAGGTCGGACAGCTCCATCAGGCCCGGCCGGACGTTGCGGGTGCTGCCGGGGGTGACCGGCGGCTGCTTGACGGTGGCCACGATCTCCCGGCCGAGCCGGCCGCCGTACAGCCAGCCGGGGCCGCGCTTTCCGAGCTCCCGGTAGGTGGCCGCCAGCTCGGGGTTCCTGAACACCGAGCCGACGGGCGGCGGGGCGCCGTTGGGCAGGTAGAGCTTGGCCGTGGAGGTGAAGTCCTTGAACCGGGCCGCGTTGTCGGCGGTCTGCTGGTAGAAGGTCTGGTCGACGACGAAGCCCTTGGAAGCCACGTCGATGGCGGGCTGGAGGGCCTCTTTGAGGGAGAGCGTGCCGAATTTGCGCAGGGCCAGGTCCCAGTTCGCGACCGTGCCCGGAATGCCCGCCGACAGGCCGCTGGTGACGCCCTCGTCGAACGGGATGCCTTCCAACGTGGTCGGGGTCATGGCCTGCGGGGCGGTCTCACGGCCGTCGATCGTGAAGACCTTGCGCTGCCTGGCGTCGTAGTACACCATGAAGCCGCCGCCGGCCAGGCCCGCGGAGTACGGCTCCGTGACGCCCAGCACCGCGCCCGCGGCGACGGCGGCGTCGACGGCGTTGCCTCCCCTCCTGAGCACGGCGATGGCGGCTTTGCTCGCGTCGAGGTCGACGGTGGCGACGGCGCCCCCGTACCCCTCCGCGACCGGGACCTTCTGCTGGGGCCCGGCCAGCGCGGGTGGTGCTGACACGAGGGTGAGAAGGACTGCTGCTGCGGGAACGATCACTCGGCGCATGGTCCCTACGATGGCCCACGTACGCCCGTCGCGGTAGGGCCCCCTCACACGCTGGGATGATGCGCAGGTCAGAGCACTGACCTAGCGTAGGGGTCGTGCGAGGAAAGTTCGGATTCGATCCTTATCTCGCCCTCATCGTGGCGGCCGCCCAGTTCGTCGTCGCCAAGGGGGCGTCCTGGGGGCAGCGGTTCGACAGGGAGCCGCTCGACCCGTACGCGTACGGGCTGCTGCTGATCGGGCCGCTGGCGATCCTGCTGCACCGCCGTTTCCCGCTGCTCACGACCGCCGCCGCGCTCGGCGCCTGCGACCTCTACCTGGCCGGCGGGTACGCCTACGGCCCCAGCTTCATCAGCCCCGCGGTCCTGCTGTTCCTGCTGGTCACGCGGGGCAGGAGGGCGATGGCCTGGTTCATGGCGGGGATGACGGTGCTGTCGTTCCTCAGCTACGCCTGGCTGATCGGCAACCGCGACCTGTTCCACAGCGTGTGGATCCTCACGTTCATCATGCTGCTCATGGTCGTGGCCGAGCTGGTCAGGATCGTCAGGGAGCGCCGGGCCGAGCGTGAGCGCGTCGCCGAGGAGGAGGCCAGGCGGCAGGCCAGCGAGGAGCGGCTGACCATGGCGCAGGAGCTGCACGACGTGCTCGCGCACAACATCTCGCTCATCCACGTGCAGGCGTCCACCGCGCTGCACCTCATCGACGACAACCCCGACCACGCCAAGACCGCTCTGGCCACCATCAAGACGGCGTCCAAGGAGGTTCTGGGCGAGATGCGCTCGGTCCTGAACGTCCTGCGCGAAGGGGCGCCCCGTTCCCCCACGGCCGGGCTCGACCGCCTCGACGACCTGATCGAGCGTTCGGGCATGGACGTGAGGCTCAAACGCGTCGGCTCGCGGCCGTTGCCGCCGCAGGTGGAGCGGGCCGCGTACCGGATCGTGCAGGAGTCGCTGACCAACGCCGCCAGGTACGCGCCCGGCTCGTCGGTGAGCGTGCGCCTGGAGTACGGCGAGCAGGAGCTGGCCATCCACGTCTCGGACACCGGCGCGACGACCGCCCCCGTGCTGGCCGAGGCGGGCAGCGGCAACGGCATCCCCGGCATGCGCGAGCGGGCCTCCGCGCTGGGCGGCACACTGGTCGCCGGGCCGTCCGGCACGGGGTTCCAGGTCGAGGCCCGGCTGCCACTACCCGAGGAGACCTCATGATCAAGGTGCTGCTGGCCGACGACCAGGCGCTGGTCCGCGCCGGCTTCAAGGCGCTGCTCGACGCCCAGCCGGACATGACCGTGGTGGCGGAGGCGGCCGACGGCGCCGAGGCGATCCGGCTGGCCGGCGAGCACCGGCCCGACGTGGTGCTGATGGACATCCGCATGCCCGGCACCGACGGCCTGACCGCCACCCGGCAGATGCCGCCGGGGCCGCACATCATCATCCTGACGACGTTCGAGCTGGACGAGTACGTCTTCGAGGCGCTGCGCGGCGGGGCCAGCGGCTTCCTGGTCAAGGACACCGAGCCGGCCGAGCTGATCCAGGCCGTCCGGGTGGTGGCGGCGGGGGAGGCGCTGCTGTCGCCGAGCGTGACGCGCCGGCTGATCGCCGAGTACGCCTCCCGGGCCAAGGAGCCGGTCGCCGCCGACGGGCTCGACCAGCTCACCGAGCGCGAACGCGAGGTGCTCGCCCTGGTCGGGACCGGCATGACGAACGACGAGATCGCGGCCAAGCTGTTCATGTCACCGGCGACGGCCAAGACGCACGTGAGCCGGACCATGATGAAGCTGCACGCCCGCGACCGCGCCCAGCTCGTGGTGATCGCCTACGAATCGGGCCTGGTCAAGCCCGGCTGGCTGTAAGCCCGAACCACTGCTGAGCCGCGCGACCGCGCCGGACAGCCAGATCGGCTCACCCAAGGGCAGGTCCCGGCCCAGCGCGCGGCGCACGGCCGCCCGGAAGTCCTCCGCCGTCACGGGACCGTCGCCGGGAGCCCGGGCGGACCCCGCCAGGCCCAGCTCGCACGCGAGCATGAGCCCGACGGGTCCCGCTCCCGCGATCAACACGTCATCCAGGCATGTCAGGCTAGATTGACAAATCGGCGGCTGTCAATCTAGCCTGACAGGGTGGACGTAACAGAGCTCTCCGAACGGATCAGGTCGAACGACCCGGCCTTGGGCCTGCGGGCGGTGGGCGCGCTGCACCGGCTGGCCGAGCAGGTCGAGGCGGTGTCGGTGGCGCTGGCCCGGGAGCAGGGCTGGACCTGGGAGCAGATCGGCGACGCGCTCGGCATGTCACGGCAGTCGGTGCACGCCAAATACGGGAAGTGAGGGGTTCGCGATGTTCGGCTTTGAGAAGAGCCGGTTCGGCGTGATCGTCAAGACCGCGTTCGACGAGGCCAGGCAGCGGGGCGACCGGCGGCTGGGCACCGAGCACCTGCTGCTCGGCGTCCTGCACGACGCGGACCTGGCCCGCGCGCTCGGCGTGGACGTGGCGGGCGCGCGGGCCGCGCTCGACGAGCTCGACCGGGCGGCGCTGCGCATGCTCGGCCTGGAGGTGGGCGACCTGCCGCGGACGCCGCGCAAGCACCCGCCGGTGCCCGGCACCGCGCTCACGTCGAGTGCCCGCGCCACCATCAACCAGGCCATCAAGGCCACGACGATGAAGACCAGGTCTGTCGAGGCGCCCCGGCAACTGGTGCTCGCCCTGCTGGCGCAGGGGCGGCCCGACCCGGTCGCGGGGCTGATCGACCACCTCGGCATCGACCGCGCGGCGGTACGCGGCCGCTGCGCATGATGCGGAGCGAAATTTGGTTGAACGTCCGGCGGGGCCGCTGACAAGGTCGAAGAATGAGCCGCACGTACGACGACCTTGTCCAGGAGGCCGCCACGGTCTCCGTGGACGGCTGGGACTTCTCCTGGCTCGACGGCCGGGCCAGCGAGGAGCGGCCCTCCTGGGGGTACGCCAGGCTGCTCGGCGAGCGCATGGCCGGAGCCGAGGCCGCGCTCGACCTCCAGACCGGCGGGGGCGAGATCCTGGCCGGCGTGCCCGAGCTGCCGGCGGTGACCGTGGCCACCGAGTCGTGGCCGCCCAACCTCAAGCTGGCCGCCTCGCGGCTGCGCCCGCGCGGGGCGTGGGTGGTGGCCGACGACGACGATCCGCGCCTGCCGTTCCGGGACGGCGTCTTCGACCTGGTCAGCAGCCGCCATCCGGTGGAGACCTGGTGGGAGGAGATCGCCCGCGTGCTGCGCCCCGGCGGCGCCTACTTCTCGCAGCAGGTCGGGCCGTGGAGCGTCGCGGAGCTGACGCACTACTTCCTGGGCCCCCACGACGGCTCGTCCCGCGACCCGGACCACGCCAGGGCGGCGGCCGAGTCGGCCGGGCTCGAGGTCGTGGATCTGCGGTTCGAGCGGCTGCGGATGGAGTTCGGCGACGTGGGGGCGGTGATCTACTTCCTGCGGAAGGTGATCTGGATCGTGCCGGGCTTCTCGGTCGAGCGGTACGCGGACCGGCTGCGCGAGCTGCACGACCGGATCGAGGCGGAAGGGCCGTTCGTGGCGCATTCCTCCAGGTTCCTCATCGAAGCGAGGAAACCCGGTGGCCCGGCTGCGTGACGTGGTGGTGGACTGCCGCCATCCGGCGTCGCTGGCCAGGTTCTGGGCGGCGGCGCTCGACGGCTACGCCGTGGCGCCGTACGACGAGGCCGAGCTGGCGCGGCTGCGCGGCGAGGGCGTCGAGGACCCCGAGGACGACCCGACGGTGCTGGTCGAGGGCGGGCCGCCGCGGCTGTGGTTCCAGCACGTGCCCGAGCGCAAGGTCGTCAAGAACCGGCTCCACCTCGACCTGTGCGCCGACGACCTCGACGCCGAGATCGACCGGCTGCGCGCGCTGGGCGCCACGCTGCTGGCCACGTACGACGACTGGGTGACTCTGGCCGACCCCGAGGGCAACGAGTTCTGCCTTTTCCCTCAGTAAATGAGCTCGTACGCGCTGGGTTTGACCCTTCTGGTGCGCGCCCAGTACTCGAAGGTGAAGCCCGGCCAGATCGTCCGGTTCACTCCGTGCTCGTCCAGATACCAGGAGTCGCAGCCGCCCGCGTTCCAGACGAGGGGGTCGAGCCGTTCGCGCAGGCGGCGGGCGAATGCCCGCTGCGCGCCCGGCTTGACGTCCACGGCCCTGGCCTGCGTCCTCGACAGCAGGCGCAGGCAGTCGATGACGTAGCGGACCTGCGACTCGATCATGAACACGACCGAGTTGTGCGCGAGGCCCGTGTTGGGGCCGAGCAGGAAGAACAGGTTCGGGAAGCCGGAGGTGGAGATGCCGTAGTAGGTCTCGATGCCGTCCTGCCAGGCGTCCTGGAGCTTGCGGCCGCCCCTGCCGACGATGTGCTGCTCCTGCAGCGCGTCCACGACCTTGAAGCCGGTGCCGTAGACGATCGCGTCGGCCTCGTGCTCGGCGCCGGAGGAGTCCACGATCGAGCGCGGCCTGATCTCGGTGATGCCGTCGGTCACCAGCTCGACGTTGTCCCTGGTGAGAGCGGGATAGTAGTCGCTGGAGATGAGGATGCGCTTGCAGCCGATCAGGTAGCCGGGGGTGAGCCTGCGGCGCAGGTCCGGGTCGGGGACCTGGGCCTCGAGATGCCTGAGGGCCAGCTTCTCGTGGGCCTTCATCAGGCGCGGGTCGACGGTGAAGCCGAGCGCGCGCGTCTCCAGGGCCCAGTAGATGGCGTTGCGCATGGTCCTGGCCAGGCCGGGGAGGGCGAGGAGCCGGCGGGCGGCGGGGGTGATGGCGAAGTCCGGCTTGGGGTGGATCCAGGGGGGAGTGCGCTGGAAGATCGTCAGGTGGCTCGCGGCGGGCGCGATCCGGGGGACGAACTGGATGGCGGAGGCGCCGGTGCCGATGACGGCGACGCGCTTGCCGGTCAGGTCGATCGAGTGGTCCCATTCGGCGGAGTGGAAGGCGGGGCCGGCGAAGGACTCGCGCCCCGAAATTTCGGGAAATTTCGGTATATGTAGGGCGCCGATGGCCGACACGACGGCGTTCACCCGCAGCGCGGTCCCGTCGTCCGTGGTGACCGACCAGCCGCGCCTCTCGTCGTCATATTCGAGCGCGACGACGCGCTTGCCGTACCGGATGTGCGGGGTCACGCCGTACTTGTCGGCGCACGCGCGCAGGTAGTCCCGGATCTCCTCCTGTGGGGAGAACATGCGGGACCAGCCCGGGTTCAGCTCGTACGAGTAGGAGTACATGTGCGAGGGGACGTCGCACGCGCAGCCGGGGTAGGTGTTGTCCCGCCAGGTGCCGCCCAGGTCGGCGGCCTTCTCCAGGATGACGAAGTCGTGGTACCCCGCCTCTTTGAGCTTGATGGCCATGCCGATCCCGGCGAACCCGGACCCGATGATCGCTAACCCTGGCATGTGACCTCCCGGGGCGGCGCTTATTGGACGCCGCATCCAATGTAATAACCGCTCCGCCCTGAGGTCCAGAGTGCCCCCACTCCCGCCCTGGTCACGACGCCGCCCGCCGAAGCCCCCGGGAGGCCGCTACCCGCGCCCTCTCCCGCCTCCCGGCTCGCTGCCCCGCGCGGCAACTCCGGTTTTCGCGTCTCCGTCGCGCGCTGGTCTGCGCCGTGCGCTGGTCTGCGCCGCGCGGTGGTCCGCCGTGCGCCGGTCCGCCGTCCGCTGGTCTGCGCCGTGCGCCGGTCCGCCGTCCGCTGGTCTGCGCCGTGCGCCTGTCCCGGCGTGCGCCCGCTCCGGCTCCCGTGGCCGGCGCGCTCGCTCGGGCGCTGTCCGCTGTGCCGCCGCAGGTGCGCCTGCCCGCTGCCAGATGAGCCCGCGCCGCCGCTTGGGCGCCTGCTCCGGCTTCGTGTGCCCGTCTGGCCCTTGCCGCTGTCCCGCTCCCCTGGGCGGCCCTAAACTTCCCGCCAGCCAGCCGTGCGCTTGCTTGGTGGCCGTGGTGCGTCCGCTGCGGGCATGCCCGTGGTGTGGTGGTGGCTTTTGCGCGTGGGGCGCGCGGCGTTGCGCGTCGGCTGAGGTCGTCGGAGGAGGGCGTCCGCCTCGCGGGCCGGAGTGGCGTCAGCGGGGGAGGCGGGGTGGCCGAGGGGCCCGCGCGTCGTTGGGCGGGCCGGGGGGATGATTGCGTGAACGGCGAGAACCCGCCACGGCCCCCGCAGCGGGTCGATCAGATCTGGGGCTACTTCAGCAGGAGGAAGGCGGCGACGCCGACGATCACGATCGCGACGACGACCGCGATGATCGGCACGACGGGGGACTTCTTGGGGGTGGCGGCAGCTTCCTGCTCGCGGCGCTGCGCGAAAGCCTTGAACTGCTGGGTGCTGCCCGAAGGGTCGATATGCTGGTCAGACATGGCCAGCAGCCTAGCGTGAGCGCCTGTGTCGTTTGCACTGTTTGCTGGTATCGGTAGGCATGGGCTGATTAGGGGACCACCCCACCCGGCGGATAGCTTTGAAGCATGCTGAGGACCCTGCTCTCCCCCCGTCTCATGGGGCTGCACCTGCTCACGATCGGGGTCCTCGTCGCGTTCATCCTGCTCGGGCGCTGGCAGCTCGGCGTTTTCCAGGATTCGGGAAAGCCGCACGCCGCCACCGATCCCGGGCCCGTCGCGGTCGGCACGCTCGCCCCGGTGGGCCCGCAATTGAGCGGTGAGGCCGTGGGCCGCCAGGTCACGGCGGCGGGAGTCTACGAGGCCGGCCGCCAGCTCCTGGTCGCCGACCGGCAGGCGGACGTCGACGCGCCCGGCGGCAACGTCTCGCGCGACCGCGGCTACTGGGTGCTCACGCCGCTCCGGCTCGACGACGGCACGCTGATGCCGGTGGTGCGGGGCTGGACGGCCAAGGCGGACGACCCGGCGGTCTCCACGGTGCCGCAGGGCAAGGTCACGGTGGCCGGGCGGCTGCGGCCGCAGCAGGGCACCGACAGCGTGCAGCGGCGCGCGGAGGGTCTGCCCGCCGGTCAGGTGCAGACGGTGTCCACGGGTGAGCTGGTCAACCTGTGGAGCGGCCAGCAGGTACGCACCGGCTTCGTCGTGGCGCAGCCGCCCTCCGGCTCGCTGGCGCAGGTCAAGGTCGAGCCGCCGGTGGTCGGTGGCACGCTGACCTGGCGTAACCTGGCATATGCCGCCAACTGGTGGATCTTCGCAGGATTCGCCGTATTCATGTGGTTCCACTTCGTACGTGACGCCGTACGAACCGATCGGGACCGTGCCAAGTCCCCTGAAATGGCTCTGGAAGGTTAATCGTGGAATCGGCTCTGAAGCCCTTCCGGGCGCTCGCCTACGTGGTCGGCTGCATGCTGCTCGTGCTCTGCGTGGCCATGGTGGTGCGTTACGGCTTCGGCGACCCGACGCTGTCGAAGGTCATCGCGCCCATCCACGGCGGACTCTACATGCTCTACCTGGTCGCGGTCATGAACCTGGGCATGAAGGCGCGCTGGACGTGGCAGTACATGCTCGGCGTCATGGTCGGGGGCACGGTGCCGTTCCTGTCGTTCTACATCGAGCGCCGGGTGACCCAGCGCGTGCACACGGAGCAGGCGGCGGCGACGGCGGAGGCCTGAGGCCGCGGGGCCGACTGGGTCCCCGAGTCCGCGGCGGAGGCCGCCTCCCGGCCCCCGCCGCGCGGAGTTCAGCGGCCGATGCCGCGCCTGCGGGCCCTCTTGAGCCGCTCGCGCTGCGACGGGTCGAGCATCAGGTAGCCGACCACAGGGGCGGCGACCACGCCGAGTATGACCAGCAGGGTGACCCATCCGGTCCCGAAAATGATCAGCGAGAGCAGAACCGCGGCGCCGGCGCCAATGGCGTACTTCTGGATTGGCGACATACTCAACTTCCTCCGCTTCCGAACACGGAGCGCGTGCCCCGCCTCTCCTACATTCTGCGTCGCCCGTCCAACGAGTGAGTCATCGCTTTGGTTCCAATCGCGATGTATCTCAATGGGTGCTCCGTACCGACTCGAGGTCGCGGCGGAGCTCGTCCGGAGTGGGACGTTCCAATGGATTACCTGACAAAAGCCGAAAAAGTACGTGGGCCAGCGCCCCCGCTCTGGTCAGCGGCGCGCCGGGCGAGGGCGGCACGCCCTCGACGGCGGTGAAGAGCGTGGCGCCCAGGGACCACAGGTCGGCGGCCAGGGTGGGGGAGGCCTCCGGGGCCGTGTAGGCCGGGAGCGTTCCCGACCTCAGCAGCGGGGTCAGGTGGGCCCGGCCCCGGTCGTCGACGAGGACGTTGCCGGGCTGGATCCCGCCGTGGAACGCCTCCCCGGCCTGGAGCTGCTCGACCAGGGCGAGCCCCATCGCGGCCACCACGGGGATCGGCAGCGGCCCGAACAGCCCGATGATCACGTCCAGCGGGCGGCTCACGGCCAGGAGGTCCAAAGTCTGGCGGATCACGTCCGTCGGCGGGGGCCCCGCCGGGTGGAGCATGGCTCTGATCAGCGTCCTGAGCGGGTCCGCGCCCTCCGCGGGAACCTGTCCGGGCGGGCGGCCCTCCACCGCGAAGTGCAGCGTGGCGGCCAGCGCCCACAGGTCCGCGGAGGGCAGCATGCTGAGGCTGGGGAAGCCGAAGCCGGTGAGCACCGCCCGGCCCGTCGGGGTGAGCAGGACGTTGCCGGGCTCCACGCGCCCGTGCACGATCCCGGCCTCGTGCGCCGTCGTCAGGGCGGACAGGACGCAGACGCCGACCCTGGCCGCCTGCGTGACCGGCAGCGGGCGGCGGGCGCGTACGGTCTGCTCCAGCGACGCCCCCGACACGAACTCCATGACCAGCCACGGCGTCTGGTCCTCGACCACCACGTCGAGCACCCGCACGATCGAGGCGTGCCGGAGCGCGGAGGCCCGGCGGGCCTCCAGTAGGGCGGCGTCGCGCAGCTCGGCCGGGACCCGCAGCTCCCTGACCGTGACATCGCGGTGCTCCGACTCGTCGAAGGCCAGCCGGACGGAGCCCGCGGCCAGGGGATTCAGCAGCCGGTAGCGACCGGCCAGCTTCCGGGTCTCACCCATGTCGAGGTGCACGATAGCGCAAGGCTGTCACGTCGCGTCACTGGCCAGCCAGGCCTCATGCGCCTCGTACAGTCTGCGCCAGAGCTTCTCCTTCTCCGGCCCGCTCACGTCGGTGAGCGGGAGCAGGAAGATGTCCGCCAGCGCCGCGTAGTAGTCGCGATCGTTGTCCAAGGTCACCGAGAGCGTCCGGCCGCCGATGCGCTTCAGCAGGAGCCCGCGCAGGCTGTCCACGCCGTACGCGTCCCTCCGCTGGACGGTGGCGATGCGCACGAACCCGGACGTCGGCGACGTCGTCAAATGCCGGTGCATATCGACGAACGCCGACATGTCCGTCGGGGCCGGGCCGAAGTCCATGCCCTCGAACGAGCCGCTCGGATCGTGCTCGAACCGCCAGCCGCCCGGCGCGACCTCCGACGGGCGCAGGACGTACGTGAACGGCCCTTGCTCGTACGTGCCCTCGACCAGCGGCAGCGGCTCGTGGAAGCCGTCCCCGAGCCCGAGGTCGACCAGCCACTCACCGCCCGGATTGTCCGGCGACGGCAGGCCGCGCACGGTGAGCACCAGGTGGTTGGCGGTGATGCCGGGCTCCTCGCCGCGGTTCTGGACCCCGCCGACGTGCCTGGTCACGTCGTACCCCAGCGCCCTGATCAGCTCGGAGAACGCGCCGTTGAGGTGGTAGCAGTAGCCGCCGCGCCCTCCGATGACGCGCTCGGCGGACTCGACGGGATCGACGGTGGTAGGGCGATCGAGCCAGATCTCCAGCGCCTCGTACGCGACCTTCTCGAGGTGCGCGGCGTGGAGCGCCCGCAGGTTCTCCGCGCTGGTGGGGGCGTTGAGCAGGCTGGGCAGGCCGATGCGGCGGAGGTATCCGGCTGTGTTCACCAGCCAAGTCTGCACTGTATGTGCACAAATTTAGGAGTGTCCTCTGCACAGGGCGCTTCTAGGCTTTCGTACGTGGCAGAGCAGCGACGCATCCTCGTGGTCGAGGACGATCAGACGATCGCGCTGGCCGTACGGAACCGGCTGGCCGCCGAGGGCTTCGACGTCAGGGTGGCCGGCGACGGGCAGGAGGCCCTGATCCAGTACGGCAAGGCGGAACCGGACCTGGTGATCCTCGACCGGCTGCTGCCGGGGCTCGACGGGTTGGAGGTGTGCCGCCGGATGCAGGCGGCCAGGCCGGTGCCCGTGCTCATGCTGACCGCGCTCGGCGAGGAGACCGACGTGCTGGTCGGGCTCGGCGTGGGGGCGGACGACTACCTGGCCAAGCCGTTCAGCATGCGCGAGCTCGTGGCCAGGATCCACGCGCTGCTGCGCAGGGTCGAGCGGGCGGCCCAGCTCGCGGCCGAGGACACGGTGATCAGGGTCGGCGAGGTGGAGATCGACACCGCGGCCCGCCGGGTGTTCGTCGGGGGCGCGGAGGCGCAGCTCACCAGGACGGAGTTCGATCTGCTGCGCAGGCTGGCGGAGCGCCCCGGGCAGGTGTTCGAGCGGGACCGGCTGCTGTCGGACGTGTGGGGCTTCTCGGAGGCGGCGGCGACCAGGACCGTCGACAGCCACGTCCGGGCGCTGCGCCGCAAACTGGGCTCCGACGTGGTGCGCACGGTGCACGGCGTCGGCTACGCCCTGGTGCGACGATGAGGCCGCTCGACTTCCTCGGCCGCATCAAGGTCAAGCTCGGCATCGTGATCGTGCTGGCCGTGGGGACCGCGTTCGTGGTGAACGAGGTCGGGCTCAACTCCGGCCTGTCCCGCGAGTTACGCATCGCGGTCGCCGTGGTCCTGGCGTTGATCATGGTGCAGCTGCTGGCGACGGGGATGACCAAGCCGCTGCGCCAGATGGCCAGCGCCGCCCAGACGATCGCCAAGGGACTGTACGGGCTGCGCGTGACCGCCACGTCGCGCGACGAGGTCGGCGAGCTGGCCAGGGCGTTCAACGCGATGGCCGCCGACCTCGGCGAGGTGGACCGGCAGCGGCGCGAGCTCATCGCGAACGTCAGCCACGAGCTCCGCACCCCCATCACCGGCCTGCGCGCGGTCCTGGAGAACGTCGTGGACGGCGTCTCCGCCCCCGACCCCGTCACCATGCGGACCGCGCTCGCCCAGACCGAGCGCCTGGGCCGCCTCGTGGCCCAGCTCCTGGACCTGTCGCGGCTGGACTCGGGCGTTCGCCTGATCGAGCCCGAGGCCATCGAACTGGCGCCGCTGGTCGAGCAGGCGGTGCGCGAGGGCGCGATGGCCCGCGAGGACGTCGCGATCCGGGCGTCGGTCGCCGCCGAGCTGGTGGTGCGCGCCGACCCCGACCTGCTCGCGCAGGTCCTGGCGAACCTCTTGGACAACGCGGTACGGCACAGCCCCTCGAACGGGGTGGTGACCGTGACCGTCGCGGCGGAGGGGGCCGGGGTGCGGCTGGCCGTCGCCGACCAGGGGCCGGGGATCCCGGTCGCGGCCAGGGGGCGCGTGTTCGAGCGCTTCTCCCGGCTCGACGCCGGGCGGGCGGCCGACTCCGGGGGCGCCGGGCTGGGGCTGGCCATCGTGAAGGAGATCGTCGAGCTGCACGGGGGTTCCATTCGCATCGACGACTGTGCGGGATGTCGCATGGTGGTCGACTTACCAGGGAGGACGACGATGGCGGAGGTGCCGTTGGAGGGCGGGGGCACGGGGGCCGAGCACCAGCCGGAGGTCGCGGCCTCGACGACGGCCGGTTCCGAGAGCCGCGATCGCGCCGTGGAGGGGGAGCTGGTGGTCGCCGCCTCGGCTGTGGACAGTGACACGGTGGGCGGCGGTGATGTCGCTGCCGGGCTTGCGGTCGCGGCGGCCGACGTGGCGGAGGGTGGTGCGGCTTCGGCTTCGGCTTCGGGCTCGGGCTCGGACGATGGGGCGCGTGACGCCGCCGGACTGGCGGCACTCGCGGCCATGGCCACGGTCGGCGCGCCCGGTCGGGAGGCCGTCGAGAGTGAGGAGGCGGTGGGTGCGGGGGCCCTCGTCGCACCTGGGCCGGCGGCCGGCGTGGGAGGGTCCCCGGGGCTCGCGGCCGGAATGGCGGCAGGCGTGGGAGGGTCCCCAGGGCTCGCGGCCGGAATGGGCGCGTCCGCCGATGGCGGGGGCGCTGGGCTCGGGGTGGGCGTGGGTGCCTCCGGTGGTGGCGTCGTCACGGGGGGTTCCGGGGTTCCGGTGGCGCCGTCGCCGGGCAGCGCGCTCGCCAGGATGGTCGGGGGCGCGGTCGTCGGTGCGCTGGTCGGGTTCCTGGTCGGCCTCTTCGCCGCCGTGCTCGTCAGCGTGACCGTCAGCGACGGGATGGCTCTCGTCACGCTCGTCATGTGCACCGCGCTCATGGGCGCGGTCGGCGCCGGGATGGGGGCCGGGTCCGGGCGCCGGGCGGCCGTGGCGGCCTACCAGTCGGCGCAGGTCGCGGCGTACCAGTCGGCGGCCCGGGCGGCGGTGGCCCACCCACCGGCGGCTCAGAGCTGGGGCGCACCGTACCCGGCCCAGGCGACGGCCAGCGGGCCCATGTCCCCGGCGATGGGCGGCCCGTCCGCGGGCCAGGCGTCGGGGAGCCCGGCCACGGGCCAAGCATCGGTATATCCGGCTGCGGGCCAGGCGTCGGGGAACCTGGCTACGGGCCAGGCGGTGGGGCAGGCGTCGGGGAGCCCGCAGGGGCCGGCGCCGTACCGGAATCAGGGCGGGCCGCCGCCGCCCTACGTGCCGCCGCCCCTCTTCCCCAGGCCCGAGCTGCCCGACTCGCCCCGCTGGCTGCTGCCCGCGGCGGCCGGGGCCGGGGTGTTCGCGGCCGTGGCGTTGCCCGAGGCGCAGGTCGGGCTGGGGATCGTGCTGGTCGCCATGGTTCTGGGCGCGGCGGCGCTGCCCGCCCTGGTGCGCCGGATGACGCCGTGGACGGTGGCGTTCGGGCTGACGGCGTACTTCCTGATCTCGATGGCGGCGGTGCGCGACGCCGACTGGCTGGTCGCGATCCTGCTCGTGGCAGGGACCGGTCTGGGCGCGCTGGCCGTGTCGGGGGCCGGGGCCGGGTGGCTCGGCGTGATCAGGGGCGGCGCGTCCGTGCTGCTGGCGCTCGGCCCGGTGCCGTGGTTCCTGGCCCAGCCGCTGAAGAAGCTGTCCGCCCGGCGGCGCGTCATGCCGATGCTGGCCGCGCTGGGCATCACGGCGGTGCTGCTGCTGGTGTTCGGGCTGCTGTTCGCCTCGGCGGACGCGGTGTTCGCCTCTTTCCTGGAACGGCTGACGACCGCGCCGGACTGGGCGGAGTCGGCGCCGGTGCGGATCTTCCTGTTCGCGCTGTTCGCCGTGGTGCTGGCCGCCGTGGTGCTGGTCGCGCTCAGGCCGGTGGTCGACCCCGTGGGGCCGGAGCCGAAGTTCAGTGTGAGCAGGAGTGTCTGGATCGTGCCTCTCACGGCGGTGAACCTGCTGTTCGCCTCGTTCGTGGCGGTGCAGATCACGGCGCTGTTCGGCGGCAACACCTGGGTGCTGAGGACGGCCGGGCTCACCTATGCCGAGTACGCCAGGCAGGGGTTCTTCCAGCTCGTGGTGGTCAGCGTGTTCGTGCTGGGCATCGTGGCGGTCGCCGGCGGGATGCTCAAGGTCGAGCGGCGCGAACGCTGGCTGCTGGCCGTGCTGCTCGGCGTGCTGTGCGGGCTGACCATGGTGGTGCTGGCCTCCGCCCTGCACCGCATGAACCTCTACACCGAGGCGTACGGCCTGTCCAGGCTGCGCCTGTCCGTGCAGGCCACGGTGTGGTGGCTGGGCACGCTGTTCGCGCTGGTGCTGCTGGCGGGGGCGGCCCGGCTCCTGGGCCGCGGCTCCGGCTGGCTGCCGCGTACGGTCGTGCTGGTCACCGGGCTGGGCCTGGGCGCGTTCGCCATCGTGAACCCCGACCTCCAGGTCGCCCACACGCAGGTCGAGGTGCGCGGCGTGACCAAGCTGGACTCCGACTACCTGGGCGACCTCGGCGCGGAAGCCGTACCCGCGCTGGACAAGCTGCCGGAGCCGCAGCGCAGCTGCGTGCTGGCCGACGTGGTCGCGGCCAACGGCCTGTCCCGCCCCGACCCCTGGAACGGCTGGAACCTCGACCGGGCCCGGGCCCGCGCCGTGCTGGCCGCCCGGCCGATCGACAAGTCCGTGCAATGCCCTCCGGCGTATTCGCGCGGCTCTGATTGAATCTTGGGGTGAGGTTCGACGTAGTCATCAACGGCGGCCGGGTGCTCGACGGGACGGGCGCCCCGCCGTACCGGGCGGACGTCGCGGTCGCGGGCGGCAGGATCGCGGCGATCGGGAGGCTGGGCGGCGCCGAGGCGGAGACCGTGATCGACGCGACGGGGCGGTTCGTCGCGCCCGGCTTCGTCGACTGTCACGCGCACGGCGACGCGGCCGTGTTCGACCCGGCGGTCCAGCGGGCGGCGCTCCGGCAGGGGGTGACCACGTTCGTGCTGGGGCAGGACGGCCTGTCCTTCGCCCCCGGCTCGGCCGCCACCGTCGCCTACGCCTCCCGCTACTTCGCCGCCGTCAACGGCCCGCTCGCCGCCAACGGCCGGGCCGACGGCACCGGCCCGCTCGCCGCGGACGGGCCGCTGACCGTCGGCGAGCTGCTCGGCGGCTACGACCGCGCCGTGGCGCTGAACACCGCGTACCTCCTCCCGCACGGCACCATCCGCTACGACGTCATGGGGCCCGCGCCCGAGCCGCCTTCACGCGACCACCTGGCGGCCATGCTGCGGCACGTCGAGCGGGGCCTGTCGGAGGGGGCGGTGGGCCTGTCGACCGGCCTCGAATACCTCCCAGGCCGCTACGCCACCGCCGAGGAGCTGGCCGCGCTGTGCGCCCCGCTCGGCGGCCTCCCGTACGTCACCCACATGCGCGCGTACGGCGCTCGGGCCGGCGTGGGCATGACCGAGGTCATGGACATCGCCGAGCGCTCCGGCGCCGCCGTGCACGTCTCCCACCTGCACGGCCCGGCCGACGTGCTGCTCCCGCTGGTCGAGGAGGCGCTCGGCAAGGGCGTCGACCTCACCTTCGACACCTACCCCTACCTGCGCGGCAACACGATCCTGGCCATGGTCGTGCTGCCCGGCTCCGTGCCGGGCGCCGAGACCGACCGGGCGCTGGAGATGATCGCGTCCGACGAGCTGGACGACTGGTGGCCGACGCTCGACGCCGTCTGGCCGCGGCTGACGGTCTCGCACGCCCCGGGGATGGAGTGGGCCGAGGGCCTGACCATCGTGGCGGCGGCCGAACGGGACGGGTCGGCGCCCGCCGAGTTCTGCCGCCGCCTCCTGACGGAGACGCGGCTGGAGGCGGGCGTCGTGTCCGCCCGTCCCGACGAGGGCCCCGAAGGGGAGGAGTCGGTACGCAGGATGCTCCGGCACTCCTCGCACACCGGCGGCTCCGACGGCATCTACGTGGGCGGTCATCCGCATCCGCGGGGGTTCGGGGCGTTCGCCAGGTTCCTCGGCCGGCACGTGCGCGAGCTGGGCGACTGGACGTGGGAGCAGGCCGTCGTGCACCTGGCCTCCCACCCGGCCAGGCGCTTCGGGCTGGCGGACCGGGGGCTGGTGCGGAGCGGGTTCGCGGCCGACGTGGTGGTGTTCGACCCGGCGGCGGTGGGCGACCGGGCGACCTACGAATCGCCGCGCACGCTCGCGGCCGGGGTGGACGACGTGCTCGTGTCGGGGGTACGCGTGCTGGCCGGGGGAGAGCTGACCGGCGCCACTCCGGGACGCGCGCTTCGTCCATGATTGCGGCGAAGGTCTGAGATAAGGTCGGACGCGGAGAAAGGGGCGTTGTGCTCGGGCAGCAGGTCTTCGCGGGTGGTCTCGAACTCCCCCTCATGGTCGTGCACCGGGACGCGCTGGAGCACAACGTCGAGACGATGGCGGCCTTCGTCCGCGATCACGGCATGGAGCTGGCACCGCACGCCAAGACGCACATGTCCGCTGAGATCGCCGCGCTTCAGCTCGAAGCGGGCGCCTGGGGGCTCACCGTCGCGACGCCGCGCCAGGCGCGGGTGGTCCGCGGGTTCGGGGTGGGCCGGATCCTGGTGGCCAACCAGGTCGTGGACCCGGCGGGGCTCGACTGGGCGGCGGGCGAGCTGGAGCGGGATCCCGCGTTCGAGCTCCTGAGCTTCGTGGACTCCGAGGCCGGGGTGGACATTCTCGCTCGGCATGCCGCGTCCCGGCCGTTCCGGGTGCTGGT
Source organism: Nonomuraea angiospora (assembly GCF_014873145.1). Lineage (NCBI taxonomy): Bacteria > Bacillati > Actinomycetota > Actinomycetes > Streptosporangiales > Streptosporangiaceae > Nonomuraea > Nonomuraea angiospora. Next base: position 9,343,937 of record NZ_JADBEK010000001.1, read on the forward strand.
GGAGCTGGGGCACGAAGGCGGACGAGCCGGGTGCCGGTCACTGGACCGGTTGCTGAGCCTGGTGTCGTACGTGCAGGGGGTCGCGGGCGTCGAGCTGGCCGGGGTCGCCGGCTACGAGGGCGCGCTGAAGACCGCCGCCGATGTCCGGAAATATCTGGACTTGTTGCAGGAGGCCGTCGAGCACGTCCGCCTCAAGAACCCCATCCTGACCGTCGGCGGCAGCCAGTGGTTCGACGTGATCGGACGCGAGCTCGTCACCACCCAGGCCAGGATCCTGCTGCGCAGCGGCGCGTACGTCACCCACGACGACGGCTACTACCGCGAGCGCACCCCGTTCAACCGCATCGACGGGGAGCTGCGCCCGGCGCTGGAGGTCTGGGCGCACGTGCTGTCCACGCCCGAGCCAGGGCTGGCGGTCGTGGGCATGGGCAAGCGGGACGCGCCCTACGACGAGGGTCTGCCCATCCCGCGCCGCGACGGCGTCACGATCGTGAAGATGCAGGACCAGCACACCGTCGTGCGCGCCGACGGGCTCAAGCCCGGTGACCTGCTGGCCTTCGGCATCTCCCATCCCTGCACCGCGTTCGACAAGTGGCGCGTGCTGCCCCTGGTGGACCAGGACTACCGTGTCGTTGGCCAGATAACCACCAATTTCTAGGGAGACGCGGTGAAAAAGGAGCTCAGGACCACCGAAGGCGCCGCCCCGATCGGCGCCTACTCGCAGGGCCTGGTGGTGGGGGACTTCGTCTACACCTCCGGCATGGGCCCGCTCGACCCGCATACCGGTGAGATCGTCGGCGACGACGTGGCCACCCAGACGCACCAGGTCATGCGCAACCTCGGCGCCATCCTGGCCGCCCACGGCCTCGGCTTCGACGACGTGATCAAGTCCACGGTCCACCTGCAGCACGTCGAACGCGACTTCGCCGCCTACAACGAGGTCTACAAGTCCTATTTCAACCAGCCGTTCCCCGTGCGCACCACCGTCGGATCCCAGCTGCTGGGCATCCTGGTGGAGATCGACTTCGTCGCTCACAAGAGCGCTTAAGGTCTGCTTGTGGACAGTTCGGTGTACGTCTTCGTCGAGGACCTGCGCGGCGAGGGCGTCGAGCGGGTGCTCGACAGGATCAGCGCGTACGGCGTGAGCGGCATCACCGTCGGCGCCGTCCACCACGCCTCCCGCGACGTCACCCCGCACGGACTGTCCCGGCTGACCATCCGCCACGACGGGGCGCACTTCCCCCCGCCGCCCGATCTGTTCGCCGGGCTCCGCCTTTCTCCCGTGCCCGGCTATCTGAACGCCCTCGACGGGCTTCGCGAGGCCTGTGCGAAGCGGTCCATGAAGCTCCACGGATGGACGGTCTTCCTGCGCAACGCCACGCTCGGCACCAAGCATCCGGACGTGACCGTACGCGACTGCTTCGGCGACCGAGGCTCGCTCACCGACCTGTGCCCCGGCCACCCCGACGTGCGCGAATACGCGGTCGCGCTGGCCAGGGCGGTGGCCAGGCTCGGGGTCGACAGCGTGGTGGCGGAGTCGCTGCACTTCAGGCCGCTCAAGCCGCAGCGCTCGTTCGTGCCGCTGGGGCCGATGGACGCCTACCTGTTCGGGCTCTGCTTCTGCGACTACTGCATGCGCCGCGCCACCGACCTGGGCGTGAACGCCGAGGTGGCGCGCGACGAGTGCGCCAGGATCGTGGGCGGCGTGTTCGACGGCGACCCGCCCGCGCAGGGGGAGGTGACCCGGGCCGCGCTCACGGCGTACGCGGGGCCCGACGTCGTGGCCTACGCGCGGGCCCGGTCCGAGACCGTCACCACGCTGGTGTCCGAGGTGGCCTCGGCGGTGGCCGACGAGGGCTCCAAGCTGGTGTTCATCGACTCGACCGGCGCGGTCAAGGGCTACCGGGACGGGCTGCCCACGCCCGGGCTCGCGGCGCACGACGCCTGGCAGCTCGGGGTCGATCTGGTGGCGCTGGGCGACCTCGTCCCGGCCTTCGGCGTGCTCGCGTACGCGCGGGACGCGGCTCGGGTGGCCGACGACGTGGGCGCCTACCTGCGGTCCGTGGGCAAGGACCGGGAGGTGCGGGCGGTGCTGCGGCCCGGCTACCCGGACAGCGACTCGACCGACCGGCTGGTGGCCAAGGCCCGGGGCGCGAAGGCCGCGGGCGCGCTCGCCGTGGACTTCTACGCGTACGGGCTGGTGCCCCACCCCGTGCTGGACCGCATCCCCGCGGCCCTCTCCGAAGCCGGCGTTCACGGCCTCACTTCGTGAGGCGGCCCGGCCGCCGGGGAGCCGTCGCCGGCCCGTCGAGCAGGGCCGAGACCGCCGCGGCGGGGAAGTCGTCGGCGACCGGCAGGCCGCGGAAGACCGCCCGCATCCACACGGCCCCGGCCAGCAGGTCGACGATCAGCATCGGGTCCACCGACTCCTTCAGCTCGCCCCGCCGTACCGCCCGCTCGAAGATCTCCCGCTCCCGCGCGAAGCGGTCGGCGAAGAAGCGGCGGGCGTCCAGCTCGGGGTGGCGGACGGCGGCGGCCAGCGCGGCGACGGCGATCTCGCTGGACGGCGGCTCGGTGAGCAGCCGCCGCACCCCCTCGACCAGCGCGACCAGGTCACCGCGCAGGCTTCCCGTGTCCGGCGCCTCGAACCCCAGCGCGTCGGCCTCCACCAGCGCCGCCCCCAGCAGCGCGGCCTTGGACGGCCACCAGCGGTAGATCGTCGTCTTGTTGACGCCCGAGTGCTCGGCGACCCCCTCGACGGTCAGTCCGTCGTAGCCCTTCTCGGCCACCAGCCGCAACGTCGCATCGAAGATCTCCTGCTGCTTCCTCGGGGCCATAAGGTCATTTTCTCCCGGCGAACGCCGTGGCCACTCCCAGTCCCAGGTAGACGAAGCCGCTGACGTACCGGAGGGTCCTGGCCCGAGCGGTGAGCCGGGTGCCGAGGGCGCCGGCGGTGCAGGCGTACACGATGTCGGAGATCAGCCCCAGGAGCAGCAGCGTCAGTCCGAACACCACCACCTGGAGCGCGGGCGAGCCCGCCTCCGGGCGCACGAAGTGCGGCAGGAACGCCAGGAAGAACAGCGCCACCTTGGGGTTCAGCACGTTGACCAGCACGCCTTCGAGGAAGACCTTGCGCAGCGGCTGGGGCGGCGGCGCCACGCCCTGAGTCTCCTTGCCGGTGAAGGCGCGGACGCCGAGATAGACGAGGTACGCGACGCCGGCCCACTTGACGACCGCGAAGAGCGTCGCCGACTGCGCGATCACGTACGACAGGCCCGCGGCGGCGGCCGCGATGTGCACGAGCGTGCCGGCCTCCACGCCGAACGCGCTGGCCAGGCCCGCCGCCCTGCCCTGGGCGAGGCCCCTCGCGGTGATGTAGAGGTGGTTCGGGCCCGGGATGAGCACCAGGGCGAGCGAGGCCGTGACGAAGAGGACGAAAGTCGTTGGCTGAATCACGAAACAGCAGCGTAAAATGCCTTTGGTATGTCGATGAGGGCCAATCTTGCTTGAGTTTCCTGGACCAATAAAGTTGTCGGCGCAGCGTGGCATAGTTTCTGGCGTGAACGGTCTTCTCGTCGGGCGCTCTGCAGAGTTGTCCGGACTTGTGCGGGTGCTGCAGTCGGCAGCCGAGGGCACGGCCGGGGTGGCGCTCGTCGGCGGAGACGCGGGCATCGGCAAGACCCGGCTGATCTCGGAGCTGGTGTCCGAGGCCCGCGAGCGCGGTTTCCACGTGCTGGTCGGCCAGTGCGCGGAGCTGGGCGACGCGCTGCCCTACCTGCCGCTGGCCGACGCGCTGCGCGGCGCCGAGCCGGCCGTGCGCGAGGCCGCCGCCGCCCATCCCATGCTGGGCCAGCTGCTGCCGGGCGTCGAGAGCGCCCCGTCGGCGGGGCTGACCCAGCAGCGGCTGTTCGGCTCACTGCTGGGGCTGCTGGCCGACGTGCAGCCGGTGCTGTTCGTGATCGAGGACCTGCACTGGGCTGACCGGTCCACCCGCGACCTGCTGGTCTTCCTCAGCCGCATGGTGCAGAGCGAGCGGGTCTGCGTGGTCGGCACCTACCGCACCGACGACCTCCACCGCCGCCACCCGCTCCGCTCCGTGCTGGCCGAGCTGCGGCGGCTGCCCACGGTGATGGGCGTCGAGCTGGGGCCGCTGGGCTCCGGCGACATGTCCGACTATGTCGCCACTATGGGTGAGGTGGGCGCTCAGGAGCTCGGCCTCATCGTGGCCCGCGCCGACGGCAACCCGTTCTACGCCGAGGAGCTGTTCGCGGCGATGGCCGAGGGCGACAGCCTGCCCGACGGGCTGGCCAGCCTGCTGATGACCAGGGTCGAGCTGCTGTCGGAGGCCGGGCAGCGGGTGCTGCGGGCCGCCGCCGTGGCGGGCCGGCGGGTGGAGGACGAGCTGCTGCGGGAGGTGTCGGGGCTGCCGCTGGCGGAGTTCGAGGAGGCGGTCAGGGAGATCGTCTCGCGCGGGCTGCTCAGGGTCGACGGCTACGGCTACACCTTCCGCCACGCCCTGCTGCAGGAGGCGGTCTACACCGATCTGCTGCCCGGCGAGCGCACGCGGCTGCACGCCGCCTTCGCCAAGCTGCTGACCTCACCGGCCGAGCTGGCCCACCACCATCTGGCCAGCCACGACCTGGCCGGGGCGCTGGCGGCCTCCGCCGAGGCGGGGCGCCTGGCCGAGCGGCTCGGGGCCCCCGCCGAGGCGCACAGCCACTACGACCAGGTGCTCGGCCTGTGGGACCGGGTCGAGGGCGCGGCGGAGCTGGCCGGGGAGAGCCGGTTCGCGCTGGCGCTGCGCAGCGCCGTGTCGGCGGCCGACAGCGGCGACAACCATCGCGCGATCATCCAGCTCAAGGCCCTGCCGCCGACGTCCGAGGTCAGCGAACGCCTGGCCTACTACCTCTACGAAGCCGACGACCAGCCGGGCGCCATCGCGGCGGCGGAGCGCGCGGTGGAGAGCGCCGAGGATCAGCCCGCGCTCGCCCGCGCCCTGGCCACGCACGCCCGCACCCTGCTGTGGAGCTCGCGCCACCGCGACATCGAGACCCTGACCGCGCGGGCGCTGGAGACCGCGCGCGCGTCCGGCACCCGGGACGCCGAGGTGGGCGCCCTGCTCACGCTGGCCGTCTACGTGGAGCACCAGGGCGACGTGGACAGGGCCCACGAGCTGGTCGAGAGCGCCTCCGCCGAGGGCTCCGGCGACCTGGCGATGGACCTGCGCGCCCATTTTCAGCACGCCCGCATCCACTACGAGCAGGGCCTGCTGGTCAAGGCCGCCGAGGTGGCCGACGCCGGCGTCCGCATGGCCTCCGAGACCGGGCTCAAGTGGAGCACCTACGGCACCGACCTGCGCTTCCTGCGGTTCCTGATCCACTACGTGGCCGGCGAGTGGGACCAGGCCGAGGCGGTCGCGTCCGGCTTCGGCGCTCGGGTGGGCACGCTGCCGGAGGCGACCCTGTCGTCGTTCGCGCTGTTCGTCGAGGTGGCGCGGGGTCTGCCCGCGGTCGAGGCGCGGCTGAGCTGGGTGCGGCCGTTCTGGCACGAGGAGTTGCCCGCGTACATCTCCCGGGGCCTGGCCGCCGAGCACGCGCTCTGGAACGGCGACCCCGCGACGGCGCTCGACCACGTGCGGGCGGTCATGACGCCGATGGTCGATGGCTACGCGTGGGTGCTGCGGGTGGCCGCCATCGGGCTGTGGGCGCTGGCCGAGCTCGGCACCACCGAGGGCGCCGACGAGCTGCGCGCCCGCGCCCGCCTCGCCGTCGACTCCGGGCCCACCGGCGAGCCCGGCCACGTGGGGCCCGAGGGGCTGGCCTGGGCGGCGCGGGTGGAGGCCGAGTGGCATCGCGTGCACGGGCGGCTCGACGTGGAGCTGTGGCGCCAGGTCGTGAAGGCGTTCGACTTCGGGTTCGTCTACGAGGTGGCGCGGGCCCGCTGGCGGCTGGCCGAGGCGCTGCTGGCGGCCGGCGACCGGGAGGGCGCGCAGGCGGAGTGGGCCCTGGCGTGGGAGACGGCGGAGCGGCTGCGGGCCGCGCCGCTGGCCGGCGCGCTGCTGGAGTTCGGGCGGCGGGCCCGGTTCGGGCCTGCCGGCGGGCACGGCGGCGGCCAGGGCGACGGCGGGCTGACGGCCCGGGAGGCGGAGGTGCTGCGGCTGGTCGCCGAGGGCATGACCAACCGGGAGATCGCGGAACGGCTGTTCATCGCGCAGAAGACGGTCAGCGTGCACGTGTCCAACATCCTGGGCAAGCTGGAGGTCTCCACCCGCACGCAGGCGGCCGCGGCCGGGCGGCGGCTGGGGCTGCTGGCTTAGCGCGGGATCAGGCGGGCCAGGTGAGGGCGGCGGCGTGTGGGGCTGCTGGCTTGGCGCGGGGTCAGGCGGGCCGGGTGAGGGCGAACGCCTACGGGGTCAGGCGGGCCGGGTGAGGTGGTCGATGAGCAGGTCGATCCTGACCTCCTGGTGCTCGGCCGGGATCCGCCGGTCGTGGGCCAGGGTGGCCAGGCCGTGCAGGGCGGCCCACACCACCTCGGCGAAGACGCCGGGATGGTGCTCACCGGCCACCGGCTCCAGCGCGAGCACGAACTCGCCGAACGCCGCCCGCAGCTCCTCCGGCGTCTCCTCGGTGGCGAAGGGGATGGCGACGGGCATGACGAACATGGCCTCGTACAGGGCGCGGTGGGTGCGGGCGAAGTCGAGGTAGGCCGTCGCCACCCGGCGCAGCGCCGCCTGGGGATCGCCGCCCGCCGTCCGCGCCGCCCGGAGCCGGCCCGTCAGCTCCACGAACCCCTCGATCGCCACCTCCCGCACGATGGCGTCCTTGCCCTTGAAGTGGCTGTAGAGCACCGGCTGGCTGTATTCGACGCGTTCCGACAGTCGCCGGGTCGTCACGGCGTCCCAGCCCTCGGACTCGGCCAGTTCGCGGGCGGCGGTGATGATCAGCTGGTGGCGCTGCGCGCGTTCGCGTGCTCGGCGGGCGGCTATCGACATACCCGGAACGCTAGCATGACTAGCGGACCTAGCGCTGCTCCCGTCAGCTGGTGATGGTCAGGTCGCGGAAGAGGAAGTAGTTCGCGATGTCGCTCTGCAGATACTGGTGGTAGTAGGTGGCCATGGGCTTGGCGGCCTTGTCCGCGGTGAGGACCGTGATGACCACGTACTTCTTGGACGCGCCCGAGCGCATCTTGCCGTAGGCGTAGCTCTTGTGCGTCTTGTCCGTGTGCCACTTGACCGCGTCCGAGGTGAGCGACGCCAGGCGCGTGGCCGTCGTCTTGGCGGCGCCCTCGCTGGGGAAGGACAGCACGAGCTGGACCGCCTTGATGTGCCCGCCGTACGCCGAGTACGCGAGCTGGACGGCGTTGCGGCAGTTGTTCCTGGCCAGCACGCCCTGGCCGTCCACCGGGTCGCAGCTGTCGTACGTCCAGCCGGCGACCTTCTTGGCCTGGAGCTCCACGTCTCCCAGCTTGAAGTCCCAGTCCTCGAACTCGTCGTCGGTGAGCGGCGAGCCCGGATCCACACGCTTCGAGGTGGCGGACCTGGTGTCGCTGGGGGCCGGGGTGGGCTCGGCGGGTTCGGAGGCGGGTGGGTCCGACGGGGTGGTGGACGGCGGGTCGGACGGCGGTGCCGTCGTGGCCGTGGGGACCGGGTCGGCGGTCGGCAGCGCGACGGGCGGTTGCCGGCCGGAGTCGCGCACGTAGAGGAACGCGACGACGCCGCCGCCGATCAGGAGGACCGAGACCACGCCCACGACCAGGCCGATGACCAGGGCGTTGGTGCTCTTCCGCGGCGGGGCAGGGGCTGGAGGCGGGCCAGGGATGGGGCCTGGGGCGGGGAGCAGCAGCGTGCCTTGGGGGCCGGTCGGGTTGCCGTACGGCGGAGCGCCCGATCCCGGCGGCTGCCCCTGCCCGTAGCCGCCCTGCCCGCTCGGCGGGCCGTACCCGGGCGGCGGGGCTCCTTGCCCGGGAGGGGGCCCGTATCCGGGCAGAGGGGAGCCCTGTCCAAGGGGCGACCCGTATCCGGGCTCCGGCGACCCTTGCCCGGGGGCCGGGCCGTATCCGGATGGAGGAGCTCCTTGCCCGGGGGGACGGCCGTATCCGGGCGGAGGGGACCCTTGTCCGCTCGACGGGCGGTATCCGGGCGGAGGAGACTCCTGCCCGGGAGGGGGTCCGTATCCGGATGGAGGAGCTCCTTGCCCGGGGGGACGGCCGTATCCGGGCGGAGGGGACCCTTGTCCGCTCGACGGGTCGTATTCGGGCGGAGGGGACCCCTGCCCGGGAGGGGGTCCGTATCCGGATGGAGGAGCTCCTTGCCCGGAAGAGGGGCCGTATCCGGAGGTGGGGGGACTCTGTCCAGGGGGTGGGCCGTATACAGGTCCGGGGGCGCCGTGCCCGGGTGGAGCAGGGTGGCCGTATCCCGGTTGGCCCTGACCGTGGCCGGGCTGCGGCGGGCCGGCTTGGCCGGGCGGCGGGCCGTAGTGCTGCTGCTGCGGGCCGTACCCCTGCGGCGCTCCTTGCGCGCCCCACGGGCCTTCCGGCTGGGGCTGGGGCGGGGGAGGTTGCGGAGGGTATGCCATTGCTCCATTGTGGGGTAGCTGATCCCCATCTGCCCCAGCCACCCCCCGAATCTCACGAGGCCGTCCGCGCCTCCTCGCACACCTGGCGGCGGTATTTACCGGGCGCCAACCCGTACTGCCGCTTGAACGCGTTCCCGAACGCGAACTCCGACCCGTACCCGACCCGCTGCGCCACCTCCGCCACCGAGACGTCGGACTCGCGCAGGATGCGGGCCGCCGTGGCCAGGCGCCACCACGTGAGGTACGCCAGCGGCGGCTGCCCGACGAGGGTGGTGAAGCGGCGGGCGAAGCCGGCGCGCGAGAGCCCGGCGTGGGCGCCGAGCGACTCGACCGTCCAGTGGTGGGCGGGGGCGCGGTGGATGGCGTCCAGCGCGCGGCCGATGGCCGGGTCGGCCAGCGCGGCGGCCCAGCCTGACTCCCTGCACGCGTCGGACTGCAGGTCGAACCAGGCCCGCAGGATGTAGAGCTGGAGGACGTCGAGCAGGGACGTGACGACGGTGTCGGCGCCCGGCCGGGGGTTGTCGATCTCGCCGGCGAGCAGTTCGACGGCGGCCCGGAGCTCGGGGTGGTGGCCGAGCGTCGTCGGCAGGTGGATCACGTCGGGCAGCGCGTTCAGGATCGGGTGAGTCCTGGTGGGGTCGAGCTGGTAGCCGCAGCAGAGGGTGACCGTCTCGGCCCCGTCGCCGCCCTCGACGGTCGAGGCGAACAGCTCGGACTCCAGGTACGGGTCGCAGACCGGCGCGGCGAGCGGCGTACCGGGACTGTCGGCCAGGCCGTACCCGTCGCCGTGCGGGAAGAAGACCACGTCGCCCACGCTCAGCGGCATGGGCTCGCCGTCAGGTGGGATGAGCCAGCAGGACCCGCGCAGCACTATCTGGAATCCGGCGGACCCGGGCGCCTTCGGGAACTCCTTACCCCACGGGGCCCGCCAGGAGATGCGCACGGAGGTCGGGCGGCCGGTACGCATGAGGGCGACGACGTCGCTCAGCACATCCATGCCCACAGTCTATGTCAGGAGACTCTCGCGTATAAAAAGTAGTGTTTCGAGCATTGGATATCTCAACCCCGGCTCCTACTGTGGGTCAGGCATTCCCTGACCTTCTGAAAGGACCGATTGACATGATCAAGGTTGGCATCATCGTGGGCAGCACCCGTCCCGGCCGCAACGCCGAGGCGGTCGCGCAGTGGGTCCACGATCTGGCGGTCAAGCGCGGCGACGCCGAGTACGAACTGGTGGATCTGAAGGACTACGCCCTGGGCAACCTGGACGAGCCGCAGCACCCCGCCGCGGGGAACTACGCGCACGAGCACACCAGGCGGTGGGCGGCGAAGATCGCGTCCTTCGACGCGTTCGTCTTCGTGACGCCCGAGTACAACCACTCGATCCCGGGCTCGCTGAAGAACGCCGTCGACTTCCTGTACGCGGAGTGGACCAACAAGGCGGCCGGTTTCGTGGGTTGCGGAGTGGGCGGCGCGGTCCAGGCCGTCGGGCACCTGCGCGACGTCCTGTCCAATGTCGGCGTGGCCACCGTGCAGCAGCAGGTCGCGCTCTCGATCTTCACGGACTTCGAGAACATGACCGCGTTCAAGCCCGCCGCCGTGCACGAGGACAAGCTCGGCGTCCTGCTCGACCAGGTCCTCGCCTGGGGCGGCGCCCTCCGCCCGCTGCGCGCGGCCTGACCGCGATTCGCGACCGGCCGGGTGTCCTGGGCGCTCGGCCCGTCGGTGGTACGGCTGCGGCCCGGCGAGCCTCACCGCCCACCGATGGGCCGAGCGCGGGGGCCGGGACGGGCTCCCTGGCACGCGCGGTTCGAGAGGGCGAGTGCTGGGAGTCGCCCCCGACGCTCCGCCGGACGCCGACGCGGGGGATGGCGGCGTCGGGATGACGCCGTAGGACGGCGGCGCCGGGGTGACGGCACCGGAGAGCCGGGGCGGGGGGAGCGCCTGGCTTCGCGGTGACTGCCCGGCGGTGGGCTTGGCGCGGCGCCTGGAGGCGGTGGCCGGCCGTCCGTCTGAGGGCGCGGCCGGTCGGTGCCGTAGTGAGGCGGTGGGGGAGCGCGGCCAGGAGGGGGCGGGGGCTTGGGCGTTTTCCCGGTGGTGGAGGGGTGGCAGATCTTGGGGGCGTGCCGGGGGAACGGCTGATCGGGGGTGGGGTGGCGGGATGGGCGGGTGGCGCAATCCGACCGTTATCCCTATTTCCCTACCGGATTGCTAGGTTGTGCTTGTCGGAGGCCGATTGAGGACCGCCGGGAGGCACAAGTGGGACCCACACGGCGCCGGGCCGACCATGCCCGGCAGGTGGCCGACCTGCTGCGCAGGCAGATCGTCCACGGGCACTTCCCGCGCGGCCAGTTGCCGCTGGAGGCGGCGCTGGCGCGCGAGTTCGGCGCCTCGCGCAACACCGTGCGCGAGGCGCTCGGGCTGCTGCGCGAGGAGGGCCTGGTCGAGCGGTGTCCGGGCGTGGGCACCACGGTGGCCAGGGAGAAGTACCCCCATGGCCTGCACCGGCTGCTCGGCCTGGCCGAGACCCTGCACGAGCACGGCGAGGTCACCAACCAGGTCAGGACCATGACCCTGATGGAGCCGCCCAGGGCGGTCAGTCACCGGCTCGACCTGCCCGCCGGCGAGCAGGTCGTCTACCTCGAACGGCTGCGCCGCCTCAACGGCCTGCCGCTCTCGCTGGACCTGACCTACCTGGTGCGGGACGTCGGAGAGCCGCTGTTCGACGCCGACCTGGAGCACAACGACATCTTCGTGCTGCTGGAGAGCATCACGGGCAAGCCGCTCGGCACGGCGGAGCTCACCCTGGAGGCGGTCAACGCCGACGCGCACACCGCGGCCGTGCTCGACGCGCCGCCCGGCGCCGCGCTGCTCATGGTCGAACGGCTCACCCACCTGGCCGACAGCCGACCGGTCGACCTGGAGTTCATCCGCTTCAGGGGCGACCGGCTGACCATGCGCGGGCACCTGAACCGCGCCACGGACAAGGAGTGACGATGGCCCTGATCACCCAGCGGGTCGAGGTCCCGGTGACCATCGACGAGGCGCTCTGCATCGACGGCTGCACGCTCTGCGTCGAGGCCTGCCCGCTGGACTCGCTCGCGATCAGCGACGAGACCGGCAAGGCGTACATGCATGTGGACGAGTGCTGGTACTGCGGGCCTTGCGCCGCGCGGTGCCCCGTGGACGCGGTCACCATCAACATCCCCTACCTGCTGCGATGAGGGAGAGCACGATGCGCAGGGCCCTGGCGGCCGTCGCGCTGCTGGCGGCGGCCGGGTGCTCGGTCACCGGCGCGGCGGGCGGCGACGGCAAGACGAAGATCGTCATCGGATACCAGTCGAAGACCATCAATACGGTGACCGCGGGCACGCTGCTGCGCTCGCTCGGCTACCTGGAGAAGCGGCTCGGCGGCAGGTACTCCGTCGAGTGGCAGGACTACGACACCGGCGCCCCCATCACCGCGAAGATGGTGGCCGGGAAGATCGACATCGGCTCGATGGGCGACTACCCGCTCCTGATCAACGCCTCCCGCACCCAGGGCATCCCGGCCGCCCGCACGGAGCTGGTCTCGATCACCGGCTACAACCTGCGCGGCGGCCTCAACATGGTCGTCGTCCCGCCCGGCTCCGAGGCGAGGACCCTCGCGGACCTGAAGGGTGCGAAGATCTCCGCCAGCCTGGGCTCGGCCGGGCACGGGACGCTGGTCCAGGCCCTGGAGAAGGCCGGCGTCACGGGGGTCGAGGTGGTCAACCACCAGCCCGCGGTGGGCGCCTCCCAGCTCGAGTCGGGTGGCGTGCAGGCGTACGCGCAGTTCGTGGCCTGGCCGGGGCTGCTGGTCTTCCAGCACAAGGGGCGGCTGATCTACGACGGCTCCGCGCTGGACGTGCCCACGTTCCATGGTGTGGTGGTGCGTCAGGCGTACGCGAAGGAGCACCCCGAGGTCGTGGACGCCTTCCTCAAGGCGCAGATCGACGCCACCCGCTACCTGCACGAGCACCCGCTGGAGGCCGCCGAGTCCGTGGCCGGGACCACGGGCCTGCCCGCCGAGGTCGTCTACCTCTACAACGGCCCCGGCGGCATCTCCACGTTCGACGTCACGTTGAAGCCGCAGCTCAAGGCGGCGCACGAGCACGACGTGCCGTTCCTCAAGCGCATCGGCACCGACTTCGCCGGGGTGGACGTCTCCTCCTTCGTCGACGACGCGTACCTGCGCAAGGCATACGGCCCCTCGTACGACAAGGACCTGGCCTCCACCGCGAACCCCGCCCGGATCACCGGCGCCGACCCCGTCTGCGGCGGTCAGGTCACCGACCCGAGGACAGCGTCCGAGCTGTGGCCGGCCGGCGCGGCGACGACGCAGCCCGCGGCCACGCCGACCTGCCTGCTGCGCCAGATCGCCAAGGCCGGTACGGCGGTGCGCGCCGCGTACGTGCCCGACACGACCACGGGCACCCGGTGGTTCGCCGACGGCTCGGTCTGGCTCCGGGACCCGGCGGCGCCCGAGCGGTCGCGGTTCCTGCCGTTCACCACGCAGGACGGCGCCGACGCCTACCGCAAGGCGCACCCCAGGACCGAGCCCGTCACCTACGAGGCCGCGCTGAAGGCGGCCGGGCGGGGCGGCGACGCATGACGAGCGCCGAGGTACTCCCACGCGAGACGACCGGCTCGCAGAAGGCGCGCAAGGTCCCCGCGCCGCCCCGAGCCGGGAAGGGGCGGTGGGCCGTCAGGGTGGCGTCGGTGGCGGCGGCGGCCGGCCTGTGGCAACTGCTCACCGTCACCGACGCCCGGCTGTGGCTCAGGTTCGACCGGTTGCCGACGCTCGACGAGATCGCCCGCGAGGCGGCCAGGCAGCTCGCCACCCAGGTCTACCTGCTCGACCTGCTCCAGAGCCTGATCCGCATCCTCACCGGCTTCGGCCTGGCCACGGTGGCGGGCATCGGGGTGGGCGTGCTCGTGGGCAGGTCGGGCCGCACGCGTGACGTGCTCCTGCCGCTGCTCGAAGCCGTCCGCCCGATCCCGGCCATCGCGCTGGTGCCGGTGGCGATCCTGCTGTTCCCGACGGACGAGCAGGGGATCGTGTTCATCACGTTCGTGGCCGCGTTCTTCCCGATCATGGTGAGCACGCGCCACGCCGTGCGGGCGCTGCCGACGCTCTGGGAGGACGCGGTCAGGACGCTCGGGGGCGGACGCCGCCACGTGCTCCGGTACGTCGTGCTGCCCGGGATCCTGCCGGGCGTGTTCGGCGGGCTGTCGGTCGGCATGGGCGTGTCGTGGATCTGCGTGATCTCGGCCGAGATGATCTCCGGCGAGTTCGGGATCGGCTACCGGACCTGGCAGTCGTACACGCTCGTGGACTACCCCGCGGTGATCGTCGGGATGATCACCATCGGCCTGCTCGGCTGGCTCACCTCGGCCGTGGTCGAGCTGGTCGGCCGTCGGATCACCCGCTGGCTGCCCCGGGCGGAAGGGAGCGGGCGATGACGGCGGGGCTGGGGTTCGCCCTCGACGGGCTGTCCCTCGGCTACGGCGGCGGCCTGGTGCTGCGCGAGGTCGATCTGGAGATCGTGCCGGGCGAGGTGCTGGTCGTCGTCGGGGCCTCGGGCTCCGGCAAGTCCACGCTGCTGCGGGCGCTGGCCGGGCTGCTGCCGCCGTACGAGGGGCGGATCCTCGCGGACGGCGCCGCGGTCGCGGGCACGTCGGGAGAGCGCGCGATGGTCTTCCAGGACGACGGCCTGCTGCCGTGGCGGTCGGTCCGGCGCAACGTCGAGCTGCCGTTGAAGATCCGGGGAGTGGCGCGGCGCGAGCGCGCGGAGCAGGCCCGCGAGTGGATCGAGCGCGTGGGCCTCGCGGGGGCGGAGGACAAGCTGCCCCGCGAGCTGTCCGGCGGAATGCGGCAGCGCGTCCAGCTCGCCCGCGCGCTGGCCGGGACGCCCAGGGCCGTGCTGATGGACGAGCCGTTCGGCGCGCTGGACGCCCAGACCCGCGCCCAGATGCAGCGCCTGCTGCTCGACGTGCTGCGCGGCACCCGGGCCACCGTGATCTTCGTGACCCACGACGTGGACGAGGCGCTGCTGCTCGCCGACCGCGTTGTGGTGCTGGGCGGCCAGGACGTCCGCTCGGTGCTCGGCGTGGCCGGCGGCGACCGGAAAGAACTGCGCGCCAGGATTCTGGAGGAGTTGTAGATGGAGATCCCCCCGATCGAGGACCGCCTGAGCCTGGAGTGCGAGGTGCTCGTCGTCGGCGGCGGCACCGCGGGCACGATGGCCGCGATCACCGCCGCCGAGCGCGGCGCCGACGTCCTGCTGCTGGAGAAGGCGCACGTACGGCACAGCGGCGCGCTGGCCATGGGCATGGACGGCGTCAACAACGCCGTCATCCCCGGCAAGGCCACCCCCGAGGACTACGTCGCCGAGATCACCAGGGCCAACGACGGCGTCGTCAACCAGAAGACGATCTACCAGACCGCCACGAGGGGCCACGCGATGGTCCGGCGCCTGGAGCGGTACGGCGTGAAGTTCGACAAGGACGAGTACGGCGAGTACGCGGTGCGCAGGGTGCACCGCTCGGGCAGCTACGTCCTGCCGATGCCCGAGGGCAAGGACGTCAAGAAGGTCCTCTACCGGGTGCTGCGCCGCCGCGACATCAGGGAACGGGTCCGCATCGAGAACCGCGTCATGCCGGTCAGGGTCCTCACCTCGAACGGCCGGGCGGTCGGGGTCGCCGGGTTCGACACCAGGTCGGGGCGGTTCGTCACGGTGCGGGCCGGCGCCGTGATCCTGGCCACCGGCGCCAGCGGGCGGCTCGGGCTGCCGGCCAGCGGCTACCTCTACGGCACGTACGAGAACCCCACCAACGCCGGCGACGGCCACGCCATGGCCTACCACGCGGGCGCGGAGCTCAGCGGCATCGAGTGCTTCCAGATCAACCCGCTCATCAAGGACTACAACGGCCCGGCCTGCGCGTACGTGGCCAACCCGTTCGGCGGCTACCAGGTCAACAACCAGGGGGAGCGGTTCGTCGACTCCGACTACTGGTCGGGGCAGATGATGTCCGAGGTCGCCGCCGAGATCGCCTCGGCCCGCGGGCCGATCTACCTCAAGCTCACCCACCTGCCCGAGGAGACGATCTCCGCGGTGGAGGGCATCCTGCACACCACCGAGCGCCCCACCCGCGGCACCTTCCACGCCGGGCGCGGCCACGACTACCGCACCCACGACGTGGAGATGCACATCTCCGAGATCGGCCTGTGCGGCGGCCACTCCGCCTCGGGGGTCTGGGTGGACGAGCACGGCGCCACCACCGTGCCGGGCCTGTACGCGGCCGGCGACCTGGCCTGCGTGCCGCACAACTACATGATCGGCGCGTTCGTCTTCGGCGACCTGGCAGGGGCGCACGCGGCCGAGCACCACGTCCGGCCGCAGGACCTGCCGGAGGACCAGATCGCGGAGGCGCACGCGCTGGTCTACCGCCCGCTGGCCAACCCCGACGGGCCGCCGCAGCAGCAGGTGGAGTACAAGCTGCGCCGCTTCGTCAACGACTACGTGGCCCCGCCGAAGACGGCCGCCAAGCTGGACATCGCGCTGGAGTCGTTCGAGCGGATGCGCGAGGAGATCGCGGCGATGGGCGCGCGTACCCCGCACGAGCTGATGCGCTGCGCGGAGGTCACGTTC
This sequence comes from Nonomuraea angiospora, assembly GCF_014873145.1. Lineage (NCBI taxonomy): Bacteria > Bacillati > Actinomycetota > Actinomycetes > Streptosporangiales > Streptosporangiaceae > Nonomuraea > Nonomuraea angiospora. The sequence continues at coordinate 9,360,183 of NZ_JADBEK010000001.1, forward strand.
ATCCGCGACTGCGCCGAGATGGCCGCCCGGTCCTCGCTCACCCGCACCGAGAGCCGGTGGGGTCTCTACCACGAGCGCGCCGACCTGCCCGGCCGCGACGACAGCACGTGGCTGTTCCACCTGAACCTCCGCAAGCGGGCCGACGGCGCGATGGAGTTCGTCAAGCGGCCGGTGGAGCCGTACCTGGTGCCCGTGCCCGAGTTCGAGCCGGTCGCGGGCGAGCCGGTGCTGCTGGGCGCGCAGTCGGCCGCCACCGTGCGGCGCCCGGACGGCGTGCGCGAGGAGCGGGCGGCCGTGGGCCGCTCGCCCCGGATCCTGGAGCTGCACCGGCTGGCCGAGGAGCAGCCCGACGTGCGGCGGCTCGCCCCCTACCTCGCCGACCCCGACCCCAAGGTGCGGCGGGCCGCCATCGCCACGCTGACCGAGACCGTCCCCGAGGGGGCGGGGGAGGCGCTGGTCGCCGCGCTCGGCGACGGCCACGGCACGGTGCGGCGGGCCGCGGCGACCGGGCTGAGGGAGCTGGTCGAGGTGCTGCCCGCCACCCCCTCGCTGGGCGCGGCCCTGGCCGGGTGCCTGACCGGCGCGGACGCGGTCGTCCGGGCCACCGCGCTCGACGTGCTGCGCGCGCTGCGGCTCGGCGACAGGGAGGCGTTCGCGGCGGGGATCGGCGACCCCGACCGCCGGGTGCGCATCGAGGCGATCCGCGGGCTGGTCTCGCTCGACGAGGCCGACCTGGTGGCCACGGCCGCCGCCGATCCGTCGCGCGAGGTGCGGGTATGGGTGGCGAAGGGCCTCGGCCTCATCGGCAAACCGGCAGGGTCGCTGGCGGTGCTCGCGGACGACGCCGACCCGCTGGTCAGGGCCGCCGCGCTGGAGGCGTCCGGCGCCGTGGGCGTCCCGCTGGAGTCGCGGGCCGTCAAGGGGCTGGAGGACCCCGACTGGCAGGTACGCGTGGGCGCGGCCCGCTGCCTGGCCGCCGCGGACCCGGCGACGGCGATCGAGCCGCTGGTCGGGGCCCTCTCGGACGCCAACCAGGATGTACGCAAGGCCGCCGTGCTCGCCCTCACCCCCTGGGCGACCGCCTCCGAGGCGGCCGCCGGACTGCGCGCCGTCGTTGACGATCCGGACGCCGACGTACGGGCCTACGCCCGCCGGGCGATCGGGAACGGCTAGCCGGCGGCGGGGTCCTTGGCCGCCGTGGTGACGACGTCGGCGAGCGTGACTTCGGTCAGCAGGGCGTGCTCGTGCTCGCGCATCGCCGTCCAGATGTCGGTGAGCGGGCCGGCCACGCCGGGGAAGCGCTCTATCTCCTCCTCGATCCCCTCCGTCACGCGGATGACGTCGGCGAGGGTGATCTCCTCGGCCGGCCGGGCCAGCCAGTAGCCCCCGTCAGGTCCCCGCTGGCTGCGCACGAGCCCGGCCCGGCGCAGCTGCAGCAGGATGTTGTCACAGAACCGGCGCGGGATGTCCTGGCTGGAGGCGATCTTCTCGGCGGGCACCGGGCCGGGCGGCGCCGCCGCGAGGGCGACGGCGGCGCGCAGGGCGTAGTGAGTTCGGGCAGAGATCCGCATCACGCCGTGGTCGTGCTCAGGGCCAGGGAGCGGGCGGCCGGGCTGGGCCACACGTGGATTACCTGGTCCGGACGCAGGTTCAGGCGTTCGACGGTGCTCCGGGTGACCTGGGCCCAGGCCTCCTGGCCGTCGATGAGCAGCTCCACGCGCACCTCGAAGCCGAGGCGGACGACCCGGGTGACAGTGGCGGCGACGCTGCCGTTCTCGGGGGCGGTGCCGATCTCGATGTCGTGCGGGCGGACCAGGTGGCCGTCCAGCTCGGTGACCGGACCGAGGAAGCGCATCACGAACGGGTCGGCCGGGTTGTCGTAGACCTCCGTGGGGCTGCCGATCTGCTTCACCTGACCATCGGCCAGCACGACGATGGTGTCGGCGACCTCGATCGCCTCCTCCTGGTCGTGGGTGACGAAGACGGTGGTGACGTGAACCTCGTCGTGCAGGCGGCGCAGCCAGGTCCGCAGCTCCTTGCGCACCTGGGCGTCCAGGGCGCCGAAGGGCTCGTCGAGCAGCAGGACCTGCGGCTCGACCGCCAGCGCGCGGGCCAGGGCCATGCGCTGGCGCTGGCCGCCGGACAGCTGGGCCGGGTAGCGGTCGGCGAAGCTCTCCAGATGGACCAGCTCCAGCAGCTCCATCACGCGCTTGCGGGTCTCGTCCTTGGGGCGTTTGCGGATCTCCAAGCCGAAGGCGACGTTCTTGAACACGGTCATGTGCTTGAACGCCGCGTAGTGCTGGAAGACGAAGCCGACGTTGCGGCGCTGGGGTGACAGCCTGGTGGCGTCCACGCCGGAGATCAGCACGGTGCCCGTGTCGGGGGTCTCCAGCCCGGCGATGACGCGCAGCAGCGTCGACTTGCCGCCGCCGCTGGGGCCGAGCAGCGCGGTCAGGGATCCGGGGGCCACGTCGATGGAGACGTCGCTCAGCACCGGCGTTCCCCCGAACGCCTTGTTGACGCCGCTTACTTGGATGGCCATGAGGTTCAGCCCTTCGGGCGCAGGATCTTGGTGAGCAGGAGCGTGACGACCGCCACCAGCGCGAGCGCGGTCGCGGCGGCGAAGGCGGAGGCTTCGTCGAAGTTCTGGAAGCGTTCCTCCACGAACAGGGTCAGCGTCTGGGTCTTCTCGACCAGGCGGCCGGAGACGACGGCGACCGCGCCGTACTCGCCCAGCGCCCGGGCCAGGCACAGCACGACGCCGTAGGCGAGCGCCCAGCGGATCCCGGGGATGGTGATGCGGCGGAAGGTCTGCCAGGGGCCGGCGCCGAGCGTGCGGGCCGCCTGCTCCTGCTCGTCCCCGAGCTCCTCCAGTACGGGGATCACCTCCCGGATGACCAGGGGCAGGGAGATGAAGACGGCCGCCATGACCATGCCGGGAACGGAGAAGATGATCTGGACACCGAGGTTCTCCAGCCAGCCGCCCACAGGGGCGAAGCGGCCGTAGACCAGGATCAGCGCCAGGCCCACCACGACCGGGGAGACGGCCATGGGCAGGTCGATGAGGGCGTTCAGCAGCCGCTTGCCGGGGAAGTCATGCCGTACCAGGAGAATCGCGGTGCCGACCCCGAAGACGGTGTTGGCCAGCACGGCCCAGAACGCGACGATCAGGGTGACGCGGAAGGCCGACTGGGCCTGGGGCGTGGTGAGCGCCTCCAGCACCGGGCCGAGACCGTTCTCGAAGGTGCGCCAGCCGATGAGCACGACCGGCAGCACGAGCAGGAACAGTAGGTAGAGGAGGGCGAGCGCGCGGAGTCCGTATTTAGCCACGGCGGCTGCCCCATCGCTGCAGCAAGTCCAGCAGGACCAGCGTGACCAGGGCGACGACGAGCAGGACCGTGGAGACCGCCGCCGCGCCGACCGGGTTGTCGGTTTCGATCTGACCGAAGATTTGCACCGAGGCCACCTGGGTCTTGAACGGGAGGTTTCCCGAGATCAGCACGACGGAGCCGATCTCGGCCATCGATCGGGAGAACGCCAGCGCGGTGCCCGACAACATGGCCGGCACCAGGTTGGGCAGGATGACGCGCCGGAAGATCTGCGCCGTGCTCGCGCCGAGCGAGGCCGCGGCCTGCTCCATGTCCCTGTCGAGCTCCAGCAGGACCGGCTGGACGGTGCGCACCACGAACGGGAGCGTGACGAACAGCAGGGCCAGCACCACGCCGGCGCGGCTGTAGGCCAGGTCGAGGCCGAGCGGGCTCTTCGGGCCGTACAGCGCCAGCAGCACCAGCCCGGCGACGATCGTGGGCAGCGCGAAAGGCAGGTCGATGAGCGTGTCGACCACGGCCTTGCCGGGGAAGCGGTCCCGGACCAGCACCCAGGCGATGACCGTCCCCATGACCAGGTTGATCACGGCCACGACCGCCGAGGCGCCGATCGTCAGCGAGAGCGCCGCCCAGGCGTCCGGCGTGGTGACCGCGTCCCAGAAGTAGGCGATCCCCCGCTCCTGCGAGCGCAGCACCACGGCTGCCAGGGGGATCAGCACGATCAGGCTCAGGTACAGGACGGCCGCGCCCAGCCCGAGCGCGGTTCCCCGCTTCTGGCCGAGCGCCGCCCTGGAGACGACAGTCTGTGTGGACACGTGGTCGCTACTTCTCGATCGAGACCCCGAGCTTGCGCTCGACGTCGGCCATGACGCTGCCCTTGGGGTCGAAGAACTCGGTGGTCACCTTCGGCCAGCCGCCGAGGTCGGCGATGGTGAACAGGGCCGGCGGAGCCGGGAAGGAGACGCCCTGCACGCCCTTGACCACCGGCCGGTAGCCGTTGTCGGCGAAGATCTTCTGGGCTTCCGTGGTGTAGAGGAACTTCAGGAACGCCTTGGCCTCGTTCGGGTGCGCCGAGTTCTTGGTCACCGCGACCGGGTTCTCGATCAGGATCGTGGAGTCCGGGACCGTGTAGTCCAGCTGCTGGTTGTTCTGCTGGGCGAAGATCGCCTCGTTCTCGTAGGCGAGGATGGCGTCGCCCTTGCCGCTGGTGAAGGTCTGCAGGGACTTGCGGGCGCTGTCGTCCTGCACCGGGACGTTGGCGAACAGGGCGTTGAGGTAGTCCACGCCGGCCTGCTTGTCGGCGCCCTTGTTCGACTTGGCGCCGTAGCCGGCCATGACGTTCCAGCGGGCGCCGCCCGAGGTGAACGGGTTGGGGGTGATGACCTCGACGCCCGGCTTGGTCAGGTCGTCCCAGGTCTTGAGGTTCTTCGGGTTGCCCTTGCGGGTGGCGATGACCACGACCGAGTCGGTGATCATGCCCTTGTTCTCGCCGGTGCTCCAGTCCTCGGCGACCAGGCCCTTCTTGACCAGGCGGGTCATGTCCGGCTCGAGGGAGAACGCGACGATGTCGGCCTTCAGGCCGGCCTCCACGGCCCGGCTCTGGTCGCCCGACGCCCCGAAGGACTTGGTGAAGGTGACGTTCTTGCCCTCCGGCGTGGCCTGGAAGGCCTGGATGATCTTCTCGTAGGCCGCCTGTGGCGTGGAGTACGCCACGAGCGACAGCTGTACCTGACCGCCCGACGCGCTGTCGGACCCGCCGCCCCCGCACGCGGCGAGAGTGGCGATCGACGCCATGACCGTAGTCGTCGCCAGAAGCCTGCGCACGTTCACCGATTCTCCTAATTCCCTACTTAACAAGTCGATATATGGATGTTAGAGCGCGCGACTTTTCTTGGCAAGACCGTGACCCGGAGTATTCCCTTCTTTGTAGGTAGGTTATAGTGCCTTTAGAGTCATCCCGCCTCGTTCATGAAGGGCAGATCCATGTCATCCTCCAGACTGCGCACCACAGCCGTGGCGAGCACCGCGATGTTCGCCGTCGTGGGGCTTCTCGGCGCCTGTGGCGGCGGCGGAGCTGCCCAGTCGGCCACGAGCGGCGGGCAGCCGGTCTACGGCGGCACGCTCACCTACCTCGAACACCAGCCCCCGACCTGCCTCTACCTGCCGGCGGCCGGGTTCTATCCCAACGGCGGCATCCTCAACCAGATCACCGACAAGCTCACCTGGCAGAACCCGAAGACGCTCGAGATCGAGCCGTGGATCGCCACCAAGTGGGAGGTGAACAAGGACGCCACCGAGTACACGTTCCACCTGCGCGACGGCGTGACGTTCAGCGACGGCAGCCCGCTGGACGCCTCCGCCGTGGCGGCCAACTTCGACGTCTACGGCCTGGGCGACGACAAGCTCAAGCTGCCCGTCGCCGAGTTCGTCAACAACTACGAGCGCAGCGAGGTCGTCGATCCGCTGACCGTGCGCTTCCACTTCGACCAGCCGTCGCCCGGCTTCCTCCAGGGCACCTCGGTCATCGGCGCCGGGCTGGTGTCCAAGAAGACGATCTCGCTGCCGTACGAGCAGCAGTGCCAGCTCAAGAACATCGTCGGCTCCGGCCCCTTCACGCTGAAGAACCAGGTCGTCGACAAGGAGGTGGACCTGGTCGCGCGCAAGGACTACAACTGGGCGCCGCCGTCGTCGAAGCACCAGGGCCGCGCGTACCTGGACGAGATCAAGATCATCGTGACGCCCGAGGACAACGTGCGCGTCGGCGCCCTCACCTCCGGCCAGGCCGACTTCGTCAGGTACGTCCAGGCGTACGACGAGAAGACCGTCAAGGACGCGGGCTTCCAGATCTACGCCGAGCCCACGCGGGGCGTCAACAACGGCCTCTACCTGCGCCCGCGCAACAGCATCCTGAAGGACCTCAAGGTCCGCAAGGCGCTCCAGGCCGGCACGAACGCCAAGGAGGTCGTCGACACCCTCTTCACCGGCAGCTACCCGCCGGCCACCTCGGTGCTCAGCCACCTGGCGCAGGGCTACGAGGACCTGTCGAAGGACCTCGCCTACGACCCCGCCAAGGCCAACCGGCTCCTCGACGAGGCGGGCTGGGCCAGGGGCGCCGACGGCACCCGGGCCAAGGACGGCGTGCCGCTGCAACTCGGCGTGTTCGTCTCCGGCCCGCAGCCGCTGTCGAAGCAGACGCTCGAACTCGTCGGCCAGCAGTGGGCCAAGCTCGGCGTGAAGCTGGAGATCCGCCCCGCCGACGCGGGCACCCAGGCCGTGGACATCAAGAACGCCGAGAAGACCGCCATCCAGCACGGCATGGTCGGCCGCGCCGACCAGGACGTGATCAAGAGCCACTTCCACAGCAAGAACCGCGACGTCATCCTGTCCGACGACACCAAGCTGGACAAGCTGCTGGAGGAGGAGTCGGCCGAACCCGACGTCGCCAAGCGCAACGCCAAGGTCGCCGAGATCCAGCGGTACGTGCTCGACCAGGGCTACGCGATCCCGCTCTTCGAGGAGCCGCAGGTCTACGGCGGAGCGCCGTACGTCCAGGGGGTGGCCTTCGAGGCGGTCGCCAGGCCGTGGTTCTACTCGGTGTGGAAGTCGCAGCAGTGACCAGATACCTGCTCGGCCGGGTCGGGCAGGCGGCGCTCGTGCTCTGGATCGCCTTCACGGCGAGCTACGTGCTGCTGCGGCTGCTGCCCGGCGACTCGATCCTGATCAAGTTCCAGAACCCCGAGCTGGGCCTGTCACCGCAGCAGATCGCCGAGATCCGGACCTACTACGGCGCCGGCGACCCGCCGCTCCTCGACTACCTGAACACCCTGCTCGGCTTCCTGCGCGGCTCGTTCGGCTACTCGATCGACACCGGCACGCCGGTCGTCGAGCGGCTGGGCGAGGCGCTGCCGGAGACGGCGAAGCTGGCCTCGGCCGCGTTCGTGCTGGCGGTGCTGATCGCCGTGCTGATCGCGTTCGCGGCCGGCTACAGCAGGACCTCCTGGATCAGGAACGCGCTGCTGTCGGTGCCGTCGGTGTTCGTGTCGGTCCCGGCGTTCTGGCTGGGCATCCTGCTCATCCAGGTGTTCTCGTTCCGGCTCAAGCTGGTGCCCGTCATCGGCGGCGGGCCGGTGCAGCAGCTCGTCCTGCCGGTGCTCACGCTGGCCGTGCCCATCTCCGCGCCGATCGCCCAGGTGCTGGCGCGCAGCATGGACCAGGTCTCCACGCAGGCGTTCGTGCCCGTGGTGGCGGCCAAGGGCGCCTCGCGGTGGTGGATCCTGTGGCGGCACGTGGCCCGCAACGCCGTGCTGCCGACCCTGACCGTGGCGGGGCTGACGCTGGGCGAGCTGATCGCCGGGTCGGTCGTGACCGAGACGGTCTTCGGGCGCGGCGGCATCGGGCGGCTGACCGAGCAGGCCGTCAACGCCCAGGACACGCCGGTGATGCTGGCGATCGTGGTGCTCGCGGCGGCCGTGTTCGTGCTGGTCAACCTGGTGGTTGACGTGCTGTTCCCGGTGCTCGACCCGCGGCTGAAGGCGGCCTCGTGAAGCGCCGGGGCGGGCTGGTGCTCGCGTGGGCGGTGATCGGCCTGGCCCTGTTCTGGGCCGTGGTGCCGGGCCTGTTCACCGGGTACGACCCGATCGCGGGCGTCCCGGCAGAGAAGCTGCAGGCGCCGAGCGCGTACCACCTGTTCGGCACCGACGCGGTCGGACGCGACCTGTTCGCGCGGGTGGTGCACGGGTCCGTGCACTCGCTGTCGGGCGCGTTCGTGGCCGTGGCGGTGGGCCTGGTGCTGGGCACGCTGCTCGGGCTGCTGGCCGGATCCGTCGGCGGGGTGCTGGACGAGGCCGTCATGCGGATCGTGGACGTGCTGCTGTCGGTGCCCGGCCTGCTGCTGGCCCTGACCGTGATCATCCTGCTCGGACCCGGCACCGTGAACGTGGCCGTCGCGGTCGGCGTGGGCTCGGTCGCGGCCTTCGCCAGGCTGTCGCGCTCGGAGGTGGTCCGGGTGCGGCGCACCGACTACGTGGAGGCCGCGTTCGGCAGCGGCGGCCGCTTCCCGGCCGTGCTGTGGCGGCACGTGCTGCCCAACTCGCTCGGCCCGGTCATCGCGCTCGCGGCGCTGCAGTTCGGGATGGCCATCCTGGCCATCTCGACGCTCGGCTTCCTCGGGTACGGCGCCGAGCCGCCCACGCCCGAGTGGGGCCTGCTCATCTCCGAGGGGCGCAACTACCTGGCGACGTCATGGTGGCTGACCACGCTGCCGGGCGCCGTCGTGGTCGCGGTGGTGCTCGCCGCCGGCCGCATCAGCCGTTCGATCGGGAGGCACGCGTGAGCCTGCTGGAGGTCCGCGACCTGGCCGTCTCCTACGACGGCAGGCGCGCGGTCGAGGGCGTCTCCTTCACCGTGGAGCCCGGCGAGGTCGTCGCCGTCGTCGGCGAGTCGGGATCGGGCAAGTCCACCACCGCGCACGCCGTCATCGGCCTGCTCCCCTCGAACGGCGCCGTGGACGCGGGCCGCATCCTGCTGGGCGACGCCGACCTGGCGACCTGGTCGTCGAAGCGCATGGAGTCGGTACGCGGCGCGCAGATCGGCCTGATCCCCCAGGACCCGTCCAGCTCGCTGGACCCGGTCAAGACCGTCGGGGCGCAGATCGCCGAGGTGCTGCGCATCCACAAACGCGGCGACCGCCGGGAGATCCGGAGCCGGGTCCTTGACCTGCTGGCCCGCGTGGGCCTGCCGGACCCGGAGGTGCGGGCCCGCCAGTACCCGCACGAACTGTCCGGCGGCATGCGCCAGCGCGTGCTCATCGCCATCGCGATCGCCCTCGAACCCCGCCTGATCATCGCCGACGAGCCCACCAGCGCCCTGGACGTCACCGTGCAGCGGCGCATCCTGGACCTCATCGACGACCTGCGGGCGGAGTCCGGCACCGCGCTGCTGCTGGTGACCCACGACCTGGGCGTGGCCGCCGCCCGATCCGACCGGCTGGTGGTCATGAAGGGCGGCCGGATCGAGGAGCAGGGCCGGACCTCCGAGGTGCTGGCCTCCCCGGCGGCCGGCTACACCAAGCGCCTGCTGAACGACGCCCCGTCGCTGTCGGCGTCCCCGTTCCGCGACCCCCCTGCCGGGAGCGAGCCCGCGATCGTGGTGCGCGACCTGGTCAAGGAGTTCAAGGGGTTCAGGGCGGTGGACGGGGTCTCGTTCGAGGTGGCCCGCGGCACCACGCACGCGCTCGTGGGCGAGTCCGGCTCCGGCAAGACGACCACGGCCCGGATGGTGGTGCGGTTCGCCGAGCCCACCTCGGGAACGGTGACCATCGCCGGGGCGGGAGATGGCCGCGGGTTCCGCCGGCACGTGCAGCTCGTCCACCAGAACCCGTACGGCTCGCTGGACCCCCGGCAGCCGATCGGCGACATCGTGGAGGAGCCGTTGCGCAACTTCCGGCTGGGTGACCGGGCCGAGCGCCGCGCCCGCGTGCTCGACCTGCTGGACCGGGTCGCGCTGCCGCGGGACGTGCTCGCCCGCAGGCCGCGCGAGCTGTCCGGCGGGCAGCGGCAGCGGGTGGCCATCGCCCGCGCGCTGGCGGCCGGGCCCGAGGTCGTCGTGCTCGACGAGGCCGTCTCCGCCCTCGACGTGACCGTGCAGGCGCAGATCCTCGACCTGCTCGATCAGCTCCAGCGCGACCTGGGGCTGACCTATCTCTTCATCTCGCACGACCTGGCGGTGGTGCGCCAGATCTCGCACACCGTCTCCGTCATGAACAAGGGAACAATCGTGGAATCAGGAACGACCCGGCGGGTCTTCACCGAACCCCGGCACGAATACACCCGCGAGCTCCTGGCCGCCATCCCGGAGCCGGCGATATGAGGCTCGGCTTCTTCACCCGGCTGCTGGACGACGCGCCCGCGGGCGAGCGCTACCGCCTGGCCACCGAGCAGATCGCGCACGCCGAGGCGTACGGGTTCGACACGGCCTGGGTCGCCCAGCACCACTTCGACGGCACGGAGGGCGGCCTGCCCGCGCCGCTGGTGTTCCTGGCCCACGTGGCCGCCCGGACCAGCCGCATCAGGCTCGGCACCGGGATCATCACGCTCCCGCTGGAGCAGCCGGTGCGGGTGGCCGAGGACACCGCCGTGCTCGACCTGCTCACCGGCGGGCGGCTGGAGGTCGGCGTGGGCAGCGGCGGGACGCCCGCGTCGTTCGCGCCGTTCGGGCACGACAGCGCGCGGCGTTCGGCCGTCTACGCCGAGCACCTGGCGGTGCTGCTCAACGCCTGGTCCGGGGGCGACCTCGGCGCCGGCAACCGGCTCTACCCGCCCGCGCCGAGGCTGCTGGAGGCGGTCTGGCAGGCGACGTTCTCGGTCGGCGGCGGCGTACGCGCCGGGCAGGCGGGCCACGGGCTCATGCTCTCGCGCACGCAGCCCCGCCCGGCCGACGACCCGCAGGCCACGCTGGCCCAGATCCAGCGGCCCATCGTGGACGCCTACCTCGAACACCTGCCGGCTGGCGCGGCCCCGCGGATCATGGCCTCCCGGACCGCGTTCGTGGCCGACAGCCGGGCCGAGGCGCTGCGCTACGCCGAGCTCGGGCTCGGGCGGGGGCGGCTGCCGTTCGAGCTGCCGGACAGCGACCTCGACCGGCGCATCGCCGCGTTCGACGTGCACGTGGGCACGCCGCAGGACGTCATCGAGAGCCTCAAGGCCGACCCGACCCTCGAACGGGTCACCGACCTGGTCCTCCAGGTGCACTCGGTGGACCCGCCGCACCCGCTCATCCTCCGCTCGATCGAGCTGCTGGCGACCGAGGTCGCGCCCGCGCTCGGCTGGGTTCCCTCCACAGAATTGAGCTCCACATGATCGCCGACGTCATCGACCACCTGGCGGGCATCCAGCCCGGCTCGCCGCTCGACCGGTTGCGCGCCCGCCGGCCCGCCGCCCGCGAGCACGCCCAGCGCAGCTACGACGCGCTGTTCACCCCCGAGACGGAGGAGGAGATCACGCTCGTCGAGCGGGACGCGGTCGCCGCCTTCGTGGCCGGGCTGCACGACGACCCCGGCATCGCGCGCTTCTACGCCGACCGGCTGGCCGAGCTCTCGCCCGGGCTGCTCGCGGCGGTCGAGTCGGAGGTCTCGGCCGGGGCCACGACGGGGCCGTACGGGGTCTACCCGGGCGAGGGCCCGCTGTCGGCGGAGAGCGACGAGGGGCTGCGCTACCGCGTGCGGCGTCCGGGGGACCTCGGCGTGCGGCTCGCCGCCGCGTTCGAGCACGCCCACCTGCTCGTGTTCCGGCCCAGGGAGGCCGGCCGGGAGTCCCTGGACGCGCTGGCCCGGGCGGGCTGGAGCACCACGGGCGTCGTGACACTGTCGCAGCTCGTCGCCTTCCTCACCTTCCAGATCCGCGTGGTGGCCGGCCTGCGTCACCTGCAGAACGGAGCGACCTCATGACCCAGCTGGCGTTCACGCGGGATCAGCTCGGGTGGGAGCCCTGGCTGGCGCCCCTGGAGACGGACGAGCTGACCGACGAGCACTACGAGGCGCTGGTCGACAAGGCCCGCGCGAAGTCGCCGTACTTCCTGCTCCTGGCCAGGGACCCGGCGATCCTGCAGGCCAGGACCAGGACCGACAACGACATCTTCTACAACCCCGACGGCGGGCTGCCGCGGGCCGAGCGCGAGCTGGCCGCGACGGCGACCTCGCGCCGCAACGGGTGCGTGTTCTGCGCCTCGGTGCACGCCCGCTTCGCCGCCCACTACTCCAAGCGGGCCGACGACGTGCAGCGGCTGCTCGACGAGGGGGCCGGCGCGCCCCAGGACGGGGAGTGGCAGGCGATCATCGACGCCTCGGTGGCCCTGGCCGCCACCCCTGCCGAGTTCGGCGCGCACCACGTCGAGGCGCTGCGCGCGGCCGGGCTCGACGACCTGGCGATCAGCGACGTCATCCACGCGGCCGCGTTCTTCAACTGGGCCAACCGCCTGATGCTCTCGCTCGGCGAGCCCGTCGAGGAGCCGGCGTCATGACGGCGGAGCTCGACCACCTCGTCTACGCGGTGCCCGACCTGGCCGCGGGTGTCATCACGTTCGCCGAGGCCACCGGGGTGACCCCGGTGGCGGGCGGCAGCCACCCGGGCGGCACCGCCAACTACCTGGTCGGCCTGGGGCCGGCCGCGTACCTGGAGATCATCGGCCCGGACCCGGCGGTGCCGGGCGCGCGGCCACGCGCGTTCGGCCTGGAGACCCTCACCGTGCCCCGGCTCGCCGGGTGGGCGGTGCGGCCCGCCGACATCGACGAGACGGTACGGCGGGCCCGCGCGCTCGGCGTCGACCCCGGCGAGGTCCAGCCGCTCTCGCGCCGCACGCCTGCGGGCACGCTGCTGGAGTGGCGCCTGACCAGGTGGGCCGACCCTGCGGCGATCAATCCGGTGCCGTTCCTCATCGACTGGGGCCGGACCGCGCACCCGGCCGCCTCCGGGCTGCCGCAGGCGCGCCTGGCCTCCTTCACCGCCACCCACCCGGATCCCGGCGCGCTGCGCCGCGAGCTGGCCGCGGTCGAGGCGGAGCTGGAGGTCTCGGAGGGGCCGGAAGCGGCGTTGCGGGCGATCCTGGACACGCCCCGCGGCTCCGTGATCCTGAGCTGACGATCACCCGTGCCCGTCCCCGCGCGGACGGGCACGGGTGTCCCCACGGCTCAGGGCGCCTTGTACTCGGCGGCCCTGCCGCAGTAGCCGATCCCGACCGGGGAGCTGCTGAACCGGCACACCTGCACGACCACGCGATCGATGGACGCGACCCCCGCCGGGTCGGACAGCGCGAGGGCGATCGTGAACTGGCTGTCGTCCGCCTTGGCCACCTCGGAGTCGACGAGGGTGGTGCCCTTGTAGGCGGAGAAGGTGGCCTGCGAATACATCTTGTCCGGGGCGCACGACGAGATCGGCGCGTCGTCGGCCAGAAAGCCGTTCACCCTGACGACGGGCTCTTCGGCCCATTCCAGGGTCCCTTCCGTGACCCCGCGCAGGCACTGGTCCCCGGAGTCGGCGTGGAAGGGGAGCGCGGCCTGGGCGGCGAGCGCGGGTTGAGCCGTCAGCAGGCCGGCGGCGAGCACCGCCCCTGACGCGAGCCGAGCACGTAATCGCATGGTGTCGACCTCTTTCGGGTGATGGATGGTGGTGCCGGGTCACGCACCCACGAGGGTGACCAGGATGCGCGAGGGGTCGTTCCCGGCGAGGGGGACGGCGAAGACCGCCGTGCGCTCGCGGGCCCCGAAGACGACGAACCGCAGGCCGTCCTCGTCCCAGGTGTCCTGGACGTCGGAGGTGATCTGCGCGGACGCCGAGCAGTAGGCGGGGCTGCGGTAGAGCAGGTGCAGCGAGGCGCCCAGCGGGACCTGCTCCGACGGCGGCACGGCCAGCGGGCCGCGCAGCCGTACGCGCAGCTGCCGCAAGGGGGTCAGCCAGTAGCGGTCCAGCTCCGCGGAAAGCGCCATCAGGGCCACGGCCTCCGCCAGGCCGAGCGCGACCAGCGGCGGGCCCTGGTCCGCCGGGACGGCCAGCAGGCTCGCGGCCAGCAGGAGCCCCGCGCGGGCGAAGGCCCGCACGTCCACCGGCTTGGAGTGGGCGCCGAGGCAGCCGCACGACGCGGCGGGCGCGGCCACGTACGAATAGGTGAGATACGCCAGGAACCCGGCGGAGAGCAGCGCGGCGATCGCGCCCTCCCACGGCGAGACGGGCGGCAGCAGCAGGACGGAGGCCACCGCGAGCTCGGCCACTCCGACGATCCGGAGCGCCGGGACCGCGCGCGCCGCGCCGACCAGCCGGGCCAGGGCGGTCTGCCCCGCCTGTACCCGCATCCGCCGGCTGAACAGCTTCATCAGGCCTGCCCAGGCGAGGAACAGGGCGATCACGTACGGCTGCGTCGCGGCGATCCCGTTCATGCTCAGGCTCCTTGGCTAGTGCGGGGAGAAGACGGTGGCGATGTCGACCTCGTTCGTGTCGGGCCGCCAGGCGCCGAGGATCTGCACGTGCTGGGCGACCCTCAGCATCGACAGGTCCGAGGTGGCCGGCGACTCGGAGTGGATCGCGACCGACTTGCCGGCCACGACGTGGCACAGCACCTCTTTGCCGTTGTGGTCGAGGTGGATGGTCTTGTCGGTGATGTTCTTGATGTGGCCCTTGATGTTGACGATGTTGAGCCAGACCGACTCGGCGGCGAGGGTGCCGTCCGGCATCCGCACGCCGCGGGCGTACAGGCCGTCGCCGGGCTTGGCCGCGTCGAACGCCACGGGGCCGAGCTTCCACAGGCTCGTGCCGTCCACGACCTTGATGTTGTGGATGACCATGTTCGAGCCGAGGACGAGCAGCGTGTTGTCCTTGATCGAACGGATCCGGCCCTCGGCGAAGTTGGGGTCGGGGGCGCCCGGGTCGACGTCGAGCGCGGTGTTGGCGAAGGCCGCCTCGGGACCGAGCGAGCCCATCGCGCTCGCGGCCACGACCGTGGCGCCGCCGCCGAGCAGGGCGGACCTGAGCATGTCTCTTCTGCTGGTCATCGTCGCCCCCTCACGCCGCGTCGATCGAGCAGGGACGCAGGCCGGTGGAGAGGCTGGCGATCTTGCTGTACGCCGCCGGCGTGAGGTCGATGATCCGGTCGGTGGCGCACGTCGAGCCGCAGCAGCTCCGCTCCCCGCAGAACAGGTCGGTCTGCGGGCCGCAGTCGGCGATGGAGGTGACGACGCTGACGCCGCTGCACAGGTTGGTGGTGCGGTGCTGGAAGCCACAGGTCCGGCGGGAGAGGTTGAAGCCGCAGGTGTCGGGGTGGGTGATGGCCCAGCAGGCGTCGGAGGTGTTGGGCCAGGCGTGCTGGAGGCTGCCGGAGTTGCAGGTGCCACAGGCGCCCTTGCCTGTGGTGCTGCACGGTCCCCAGGCGGTGCCGCAGCAGAACCAGGAGACCTCTCCTTGGACCGCGGCGTATAAGTCGATGGGGGTCTCGGGGGGCTGGGTGCGCGCCATGCGCGTCCTCCTCGGGTGAGCTCTGGACGGTCTCGGTGGGGGGTCCTGAAACTTTCCGACTCGATCTATGAGTACCATGTAAGGATTTTTCGTCAATGCCCCTATTTTTCGGCCTTTATCGGGTCATGGGATCGTCCCATGATCTACTGGGGGCATGACGACGACAGGCGTGGCGCAGGTGGACGGAATCCGGCTGCACTACACGCGGGCCGGCGACGGGCCCTTGGTGGTGCTGCTGCACGGCTGGCCGCAGACCGGTCACTGCTGGCGGCACGTCATCGAGCCGCTGGCGGCCGAGTTCACGGTGGTGGCCCCCGACCTGCGGGGATACGGGCTGAGCGACAAGCCGGCCGGCGGCTACGACAAGCGGCGGATGGCCGCGGACATGGCTGGGCTCGTGGACGCGCTCGGGTTCGGGCGGGCCGCCGTCGTCGGGCACGACCGCGGCGCGCGGGTGGCCCACCGCTGGGGGCTCGACCGCCCCGACCAGGTCGGCAAGGTCGCGGTGCTGGACATCGTCCCCACGCGCGAGATGTTCCGCCGCCTGGACGCGTCCGTGGCCGCCGGCTACTGGCACTGGCTCTTCCACCTGCAGCCCGACCTGCCCGAACGCCTGGTGGGGCATGACGTACGGGGCTATCTGGAGTACTTCTTCGAGCGCTGGACGTACAACCGGCACGGCCTGCCCGCCGAGGCGGTCGACGTCTACGTCCGGGCGTTCGGCCGTCCGGGGGCCCTGCGCGCCGGGTTCGACGACTACCGGGCGCACGAGCACGACCTCGCGCTCGACGACGAGGACGCCGCCGCGGGGCGCCGCCTGACCATGCCCGTGCTGGCCCTGTGGGGGTCGGTGGGGCTGCCGGCGCGGTTGCCGTCGGAGGAGATCTGGCGGCAGTACGCCGACGACGTCACCGCCGCCGAGATCCCCGAGTGCGGGCACTTCATCGCCGAGGAACGCCCGGAGGCCCTGCTCGCCCACCTGCGGGAGTTCCTGCGCCGCTGACCGCGCCTCGCCCGCGCCGATAGATCGCTACCGCACCGGGGTTAGCAGTACGTGTCCATCAAGACACTCTACGGATTGTGTCAGCCTGACTACGTTCAGTGGTGAATGCCTCACGGACATCTGCTGTCACAGGCGAGCGATTGCGAGGGAAAATGTCGACGGAGCCTCGGTTGAGCCTGGACACCCGGGCCGCGCGCAACCTGGCCACCACCACCAAGACGCGCCCGCAGATGCAGGCCATCACCTCCCGCTGGCTCCTGCGCCGGCTGCCGTGGGTCGACGTGCGCGGCGGCACCTACCGCGTCAACCGCCGGCTGACGCACCACATCGGCCGCGGCCGGGTGAGCGTGGTGCTCAACGGGGCGGATGACGTGCTCATCGTCCCGCAGACGCTCCAGGAGCTGCCCTTGCTGCGCGGGTTCGACGACCTCGACGCGCTGGCGGCGATCGCCTCGACGTTCGCGCCGCGCGAGTTCCAGGCGGGGGAGGTCATCGCCGAGGCCGGCACCCCGGTCACCGACACCTACGTGATCGCCCACGGCCGGCTCGAACGGCTGGCCGCCGGCGCGTACGGCGACGCGCAGCTCCTCGGCGTCATCACCGACGGCGCCCACCTGGGCGACGACGCGCTCGTGCAGGAGAGCCCCCGGTGGCCGTTCACGGTCAGGGCCGCCACCTCCGGCACGATCCTGGTGGCGCCCCGCCACGAGATCCAGCAGCTGCTCGGCGACACCCCCGCCCTGCGCGAGCACGTCGTCCACTACCTGGAGGAGACGCGCAAGCCGGTCAACCGCCGCGGCGAGGCGGCCGTCGCGCTCGCCTCCGGGCACGTGGGCGAGCCGGTCATCGACGGCACGTTCGTCGACTACGACATCCGGCCCCGCGAGTACGAGCTCAGCGTCACGCAGACCATCCTGCGGGTCCACACCCGCGTGGCCGACCTCTTCAACGACCCCATGAGCCAGCTCGAACAGCAGCTGCGCCTGACGGTCCACGAGATCCGCGAGCGCCAGGAGTGGGAGCTGGTCAACAACCGCGAGTTCGGCCTGCTCCACAACACCGACTACGACCAGCGGATCAGCACCTGGTCCGGCCCGCCGACCCCCGACGACCTGGACGACCTGATCAGCATGCGCCGCAAGACCAAGATGCTGCTCGCCCACCCCAAGGCGATCGCCGCGTTCTTCCGGGAGTGCAACAAGCGCGGGCTGGTGCCGGGCAGCGCGGACGTCGACGGCCACGAGATTCCGGCCTGGCGCGGCATCCCGATCTTCCCCTGCGGCAAGATCCCGATCTCCGGGCACCAGACCACCTCCATCCTGGCCCTGCGTACGGGTGAGGAGGACCAAGGGGTCGTCGGCCTCTACCAGACCGGCCTGCCGGAGGAGCACGAGCCGGGGCTCAACGCCCGCTTCATGGGCATCAACGCCCAGGCCGTGATGTCCTACCTGGTCAGCGCCTACTACTCGGCGGCGATCCTGGTGCCCGACGCCATCGGCATCCTCGAGAACGTCGACGTCTCCGCGCCGCGCTCCTGACCGCTCGACTCCGGCTCGACTCCAGGAAGGGGCGCGTCATGCCCGAGATCGCAGCAGGTCCCACCGGTCTGGGCACCTCCGCGCTGCGCTTTCCGCTCTTCGACCGCCATCCCGTGCCACGGCCCGACGAACGGGACGGGCACGAGCCGCCCAGGCCCGCTCCGATGGACCCCGCGCAGGCGGCGCGCGGCGCCGCCTACCGCCACAGTCTCGCCCCGCTGCCCTACCGGGAACGGCAGTGGGGCGACGGGACCTATCCGCCGCTCTACTGCCCCGAGCTCGTCAGGAACGACCAGGCGCTGGCCGACGAGGTGGACCGGCGGCTGCTGGCGTGGGCGGAGCGGATCGGCCTGCACGAGGGGCGCATGGAGGAGTTCGGCGCGACCGGCTACGGGCGGCTGGCCATGCTCGCCCATCCCGACGCCGACGACCCCGACCTGCTGCTGATCGCGGCGCAGACGAACGCCGCCTGGTGGGCGGCCGACGACTACTACGCCGACGAGACCGAGCTGGGCGCCACGCCGACGGAGCTGCCGCCGCGCCTCGCCCTCGTGACCTCGGCCATGGACCCGCCTCCGCCCGCGGGCGACTACACGCGCCAGCTCGAGGAGGCGATCGAGGCCGACCCCGTCCTGGTCTCCCTGCGGTCGTCCGTCAGCCACATCACCCGCCACGCCACCCCGTCGCAGGTCATGCGGATCTGCAACATCACCTCCCAGATGTACGTGAGCTGGGCCGCCTACGCCGCCTGGCGCTACCTGGAGACGCCGCCGCCCGTGTGGCGCTACCTCGCGGCCCGGCAGCACGACAGCTTCTACACGTCCATGACGCTCATCGACATCGTGGGCGCGTACGAGCTGCCCGCCAATCTCTTCGCCGACAGGAGGTTCCACACTGCGCTCATGCAAGCGGGCACCGCCAGCGTCCTCGTCAACGACCTGCACTCCGTCGCCAAGGAGGCGGCCGACGAGCTGCCCGACTCCAACGTGATCCTGCTGATCGCCGCCGAGGAGGGCTGCCCCATCCGCGAGGCGACCGAACGCGCCGTGGCCATGCACAACGACTTCGTCAGAGGGTTCGAGGCCAGCCGGCGAGCGCTCGACGCCATCCCGTCCGTCGAGCTGAAGCGGTTCCTGCGCGGGGCGCAGGGCTGGATGGCCGGCTGCGTCGAATGGCACGACACCACCAGCCGCTACAAGTCCTAGAGAGAGGAGCATTGCCGATGACGGCCAGTCCCGTACTCAGCACCTACTACCAGCACTCCGTCGCCGACTACTGGAACACCGAGAAGAACCCGGTCAACCTCCGCCTGGGTGAGGTCGACGGGATCTACCACCACCACTATGGCGTCGGCGAGGTGGACTGGTCGGTCCTTGAAGGCCCGGAAGACACCCGCGAGAAACGCGTCATCGAGGAGCTGCACCGGCTCGAGCACGCGCAGGCCGACCTCCTCATCAGCCAGCTCGGCGCCCTGCGGCCGGAGCACCGGGTCATGGACGCCGGCTGCGGCCGGGGCGGCTCCAGCCTCCTGGTCAACCGCAGGTACGGCTGCCAGGTCGACGGCGTGTCCATTTCCGAGTCCCAGGTGGCCTTCGCCAACGAACAGGCGGAAAAGCGCGGTGTGTCCGACAAGGTGCGCTTCCATTTCCGCAACATGCTCGACACCGGCTTCGAGCCTGGATCGTTCCAGGCGATCTGGAACAACGAGAGCACGATGTACGTCGAGCTGTCGCTGCTGTTCGCCGCGCACGCCCGCCTCCTGAGCCGCGGCGGCCGGTACGTGTGCATCACCGGCTGCTACAACGACGCCTACGGCCTGCCCTCGCGCGCCGTGAGCCAGATCAACGCCCACTACATCTGCGACATCCACCCCCGTAGCACCTACTTCAAGGAGATGGCGGCCAACCGCCTCGTCCCCATCGACGTCATCGACCTCACCGCCGCGACCATCCCCTATTGGGAGCTGCGCGCCAAGACCCACCTCGCGACGGGGATCGAGCAGGCGTTCCTCGAGGCGTACAAGGACGGCAGCTTCCAGTACCTGCTCATCGCCGCCGACCGCATCTGACGGGGTGATGATTCCCCCTCCATTCAACAAATCCAGCGCCAGGTCCGTCTGAGGGGAGACGGATCACGGAAAGGCGATGTCAGTGGAAGACGACCCCCGGTTCGCGGAGTTCGTCGCCGAACGCGCCAACGCGCTGCTGCGCTACGGCTACGCCCTGAGCGGCAATCCGCACGACGCGGCGGATCTGGCGCAGGAGGCGCTGGTCAGGCTGCATCGCGCGTGGGCGCGGGTGCGCAGGAAGGAGGACCCGGAGCGCTACACCAAGGCGATCATGGCCAGGCTGCACATCAGCGCCTGGCGGCGGCGCCGCCGCGAGCAGCTCGCCTGGGCCCTGCCGGAGACGCCGATCGAGGACGTGCTGCCCTCCGACGCCGACCAGGAGCTCTGGCAGGCGCTCGAAGGGCTGCCACGCAAGCAGCGCGCCGTCCTCGTCCTGCGCTTCTATGAGCAGCTCCACGACGCTGAGATCGCCGGCGTCCTCGGCATCTCCCAGGGGACCGTACGCAGCCACGCGTCGCTCGGCCTGGCCAAGCTCCGTTCCGCGATCGCCCACCGTACGCCCGCGAGGAGGAGCGCCCCATGAGCACGGAGCTGGAAGACGACCTGAGCCGGGTGCTCGGCCGCGCGGCCGAGGGGGCGCCGCAGGCCCCGACCGGCTTCCCCGGCCGGATCGCGGCCCGCTCGCGCCGCCGCAGGACGCGTACGCGCACGCTGGTGGCGGCGGTCGCCGTGGTGGTCGTCGCGGGCGGGCTCGGCGTGACGCTGCGCGGCGCGGACGAGGCGCGACCCGCCCAGACCAGGTCACCCGACCCCGTCGAGCAGGTCTGGCCCGACGCGGTCTGGAAGATCCCCCGGCAGCTCCCGAACCTGCCGGGTTTCCGCCCGCTGATCTTCATCGACGATCGCACGGTGCTCCTGTGGACGCCGAAGAGCGACGGGCGGGCCGACGCGATTCACGCCTACGATCTCGGCACCGGCCGGACCCGGAAAATCGCGGACATTCCCTCCGCGAAGTGGGAGTACTCCTCCTACTTCGCGGTCGGCGCGGGCCGGATCGTCTGGCAGATGATCGACAAGAACGACCACACGCGATTCTGGTCGGTGCCGGTCTCCGGCGGGAAGCCCGCCGCCATCGACACCGGCGGCCCGGTCAGGGCGCGCAGCGAGAAGCTGGCCGTGGCCGGCGACCGGGTGGCGTTCTCACTCGTCGACGGCGGAGTCTTCACGTTCCCTTTGAGGGGCGGGAGCGTGACCCCCGTCGCCGGCGCGGAGCGGCACCACATCCTGCGCTGGCCGTGGGTGGCGACGCCGAGCGACTACAGGCAGGACCGCGAGTCCAGCTTCCGGGAGCTGCTCAACGCCGAGACCGGGCAGGCGAGCAACGCGGTCGTCCGGCCGGGGGAGAGGTACGTCAGGTGCGGCGTGACGACGTGCGTCGGCATGAGGCCCGACGACACGCGCTTCTACCGGCTGCGCGACGGCTCGCGCGAACGGGACCTGCCGGGCTCCCCGGTGCTCGGGCTGGGCGACGACCGGTTCCTGGCCGCCGATCCGCCTGGTGCCTCGGGCGGTCAGGTGCTGCTCGATCTGGCCACCGGCAAGCAGGGCGACCTGGGCCTGCGGCCGAGCGGCAAGGGCCGGATGACCGGGGTGGAGCCGAACATCCTCGACGGCGGCCTGGTGTCCTATCAGCTCAAGGACCAGTACATGATCATCGACCTGGCCAGGATCCGCTGATCTCCGCTCAGGGCGAGACGGGTCTCGCCCTGAGCCGCTACTTCCCGCTGGCCTTTCCAGGCAGGATCAGGCCGTTCATGCGCCCGTTGTCATAGTCGGCCAGGTGCCGGGCCTTTCCGGTTTGGATGTTGACCACGTAGGTGCTGTAGTGCTTGCTCCCGCTGACGATCACGACCTCGGACGGGCTCTGCCAGACGGTGGCGCCCTGGAAGCCGCTGTTCTTCGGCAGGCCGCGGACCGGCACCTTCCGCACGATCCGCCCGGTCTTGGCGTCGAGGACGGTGAGCGTCAGTTTTTTGCTCTTGTAGTCGTCGTAGTCGTGGGCGACCAGCGTGCGGCCGTCCGGAGCGATCTCGCTGAAGAGAATGAACGTGCCGTCGAAGCGCACCGGCTTGCCTCCGCCGATGACGGGCATCAGCCACATGTCGGTCTTGACGTAGCGGACCAGCTCGGCGATGCCGTCCTTGATGCTGATGATCTCGAACTTGTCGGGGACCCGCACCGTCTTGCCCGTGCGCACGTCGATCACCAGCCCGGTGTCCCTCTTGCTCCCCACGCGCGGATCGAAACCCACGTACCGGCCGTCGTCGGAGACGACGAGCTGGGTGCCGATCTGGATCTGCTCCTCCTTCACCTTGAAGGGGGAGGTCGTCACGGTGCCGGTCGTCAGGTCGCGGACCACGTGGGCCTGGGCCTCGCGGCTGTAGTAGGCGAGCATGCGCCCGTCCCGGCTGATCGCGATGGGGCTGTAACCGCCCTTGCGGGTGGATACCAGCGCCTGCGGCACCCGGTACGTCGTGCCGGCTCGGGTGACCACCCGCCATTCCTGGACGCGGCAGTTGATGACCTGCTGGTCCTCGGACACGTCGCAGGGCGTCTTGTACCCGTACTCGACCGCCCCCACCTTCCCGTCGGGAAGGTCGGCCACCGTGTCGGCACTTTGGGGGGCGGCCGGATAGGCGTCACGGGGCCAGACCACCGCCCCGACCGCCACCGACGCCACCAGCGCCGCGATGGTCGCGACGGTGGTCGCCGCCATCGTGGCGCGCCGCCTGCGCCGGTGACCGGCGATGGCCGCGTCGGCCAGGCTCACCAGCGGCGCCTCCTCCGCGAGACCGCTCAGCGCCTCGCGCAGCCTGGTCATCGAACTACCTCCTGAAGGTACGGGTCAGCCAGCTCCGGCGCGAGCGCGCGCAGGCGGGCGAGGGCATGGTGGGTCTGGCTCTTGACGGTGCCGATCGAGCAGCCGAGCGCTTCGGCCGTCTGCGCCTCGGTGAGGTCCTCCCAGTAGCGCAGCACGATCACCGCCCGCTGCTTGCGGGTCAGCTTGGCCAGCGCCTGGCGCAGGACGATCCGGTCGAGCGTGGCGTTGTCGTAGGAGGCGGCCCGCTCGGGCGGTGCGGCGCTCAGCACCTCGGGACGGGGACGGCGCCGCCAGGCGAGGTACTGGTTGACCAGGGCCTTACGCGTGTATGCCTCGGGATTGCCCTCCTTGGCGAGTTTGGGCCAGTGCTTCACGATCTTGGTCAGGACGCTCTGCAGCAGGTCCTCGGCGAGGTGGGCGTCCCCCACGAGCAGGTACGCGGTCCGCATCAGCGCTTGCTGGCGGGCGAGCACGAACTCGCGGAAGCCGTCGTCACGATCCAATGTGCTCTCTCCTCTCGCCCCTTACCAATGCCGGCCATGGGACGAAAGGTTGCACATCCGTCTCTGCTTTCACATGGTGAGGGGGCCCCGCTCTGGGACCCCCTCGCATCTGATAGATCGCGTTTACGCGGGTGCGTAGACGCGGTGGACGAACTCGGCGAGCTTGTTGTCCGGCAGCTCCTTCGCCAGATCGGCCTCGGAAACCATGCCCACGATCCGGTGGTTCTCGATCACGGGCAGCCGCTTGATCTGGTGCTGCTCCATCTTCTGCAGCGCCTCCTCGACGCTGCTGCGGGCCTCCACCCAGACCAGCCCGTGTGCGAGCTCGCTCGCGGTGGTCTGGTCGATGTCCTTGCCCTCGGCGCAACACTTGATCACGATGTCGCGGTCGGTGATGATCCCTTTGAGCCGGTCGTCGTCCCCGCAGATCGGCAACGCGCCGACTGAGAGGTCACGCATCATCTGCGCGGCCGTGCGGAGGGTGTCGTGTTCGCCGACGCACTGCGCTCCGCGGTGCATCACGTCCTGGACTGTCTTGTCGACTCCCGATGTGCCCATTTCTACCTCCTCCGAGAGGGGTCGAAGGAATCTTCAATCTGAGCCCTACCCCGCCTGCGGGAGATCGCACGAGGTTTGGCGAAGGCCCTGGGCGGTATGCTCCCATCAGGGGACATATGAAAAAGATCGCCGCTGTCGCAGGACTCGTGGTCATGGCCACGTCCGGCGTGACCGCCGCCTTCGGAGACGGTACCGCCCAACACGAAGTGAGTCAGCAGCAGTACGACACCCTCATCTCCCAGTGCCGCTATGCCGACCAGGGCAAGGCGAAGTGCCGTGAGGCGGTCAAGGAGATGTACCGCATCGGCAAATACGACAAGACGCTCGACTGTCGCACGTATTCCGGCGTGACCGTATGCGGCACGCTCAAGCTCAGTAAGGCCGAACGCCAGTGCGTTCGCGAGTCCGTCTCCGCGGGGCTGACGTACCGCCGCGCCGAGGTGGAGTGCTACGCCTTCACCTGAGGAGCCAGTTCCATGATCATCGTGGGCGTTGACGGCTCGAGAACCGGGCTGGACGCCGCCGGCTGGGCCGCCACGGAAGCGGCGCTGAGACAGGTGCCGCTTACCGTGGCGCACGCCGTTCCGAAGTGGGTGTGCGAGGAGGGCGACGGCCACTACGCCGAGGTCGGCCGGTGGCTGCGCGAGAGCGCGAGATCGGTGCTGGTCTCCGCACGGGACCGCGCGCTGCGGGAGCGGCCGCAGATCACGGTGGAGACCGTCCTGCTGCCGGGCGACCCCCGCTCCGCCCTGGTCAAGATCTCGGAGAACGCCGAGCTGCTGGTCACCGGCAGCCGGGGCGTCGGCGGCGTGCGCGGGCTGCTGGTGGGGTCCGTCGCGTACGGTGTCGCCGCGCACGCGGTCACGGACGTCGTCCTGGTACGCGCCCGCCCCTCGACCCCGCGCGGCGAGATCGTGGTGGGGGTCGACGGTTCCCCCGGGGGCGTGCGGGCGCTCGGCTTCGCGTTCGCCGAGGCGGAACTGCGCGGTACGAAGCTGCGCGCCGTACACGCGTGGGCCTGGCCGCATCCGAGCGGGTTCGAGCCGGCCGGCCGCGAGGGCGAGCTGGACCAGTCGCGTGAGCTGGACGAGCTGCTGGCGGGGCACCGGGAGCGGCATCCGGGGGTGGAGGTGGTGCCGGAGATCGTGCACGGCCACCCCGTCGAGGTGCTGCGGGAGGCGGCGGCCGACGCGGACCTGCTGGTGGTCGGCACGCACGGGCGCAGCCAGCTCGCCGGGATGCTCATGGGCTCGATCAGCCAGGCCATGCTCCACCACGCCCCTTGCCCGCTCGCCGTGATCCGCCGGGGCCGGGCCTGAAAGTCACCCGCCCACGCCTCCTGCCCGCCCGCCGGCACCGGGCCTGAAAGTCACCCGCCCACGCCTCCTGCCCGTGCGCCGTGATCCGCGGAGGCCGGGCCTGAAAGTTACACACCGATCCCGGCGTTCGCGCAGGTCGCCGCCCCGGGCGTGGCCCGCCGCCTTCCCGCCGTACCGGCGCCGTCCTTACGATCTGCGCAGGCTACGACGGGAGAGCAGACGATGCGCAGGACCAGCACCTTGCTGGCGGCGATGCTGGCGTTCGCCGCGGCGGTGTTATTCGCGACGACCACGCAGGCCAGCGGTGCCGCCGCCACCCGGATCATGCCCCTGGGCGACTCGATCACCGGCTCTCCGGGCTGCTGGCGGGCCCTGCTCTGGAACCGGCTCCAGAGCACCGGCCACACCAACATCGACTTCGTCGGCACCCTCCCGCCGCAGGGCTGCGGCGTCTCGTACGACGGCGACAACGAGGGCCACGGCGGCTACCTGGCCACCAACATCGCCAACCAGAACCAGCTGCCCGGCTGGCTCTCCGCGACCAAGCCCGACATCGTGCTGATGCACCTCGGCACGAACGACGTGTGGAGCAACATCGCGCCGGCGACGATCCTCAGCGCGTTCACCACGCTCGTGAACCAGATGCGGGCGAGCAACCCCAACATGAAGATCCTCGTCGCCAAGATCATCCCCATGAACCCGTCCACCTGCGCCGACTGCGGCCAGCGCGCCGTGAACTTCAACAACGCCATCCCCGCCTGGGCGGCCGCGACCACCACGCAGCAGTCGCCGATCACCGTGGTGGACCAGTGGACGGGGTTCAGCACGAGCACGGACACCTACGACGGCGTGCACCCGAACTCGGCCGGTGACCAGAAGATGTCCGACAAGTGGTACCCGCCCCTGGTGAACGCCCTGTCGGGGATCACCCCCACCGCGACGCCCACCGTCACCCCCACCACCGGGGGTGGCTGCACGGCGACGTACAAGAGCACCAACCAGTGGCAGGACGGCTTCCAGGGCGAGGTCACCGTCAAGAACACCGGCGCCTCGGCCATGAGCGCGTGGACGGTGCAGTGGACGTTCGCGAACGGGCAGCGGATCACCCAGCTCTGGAACGGCACGCTGAGCGCGAACGGCTCCGCGGTGACCGTGCGCAACGTGGCCTGGAACGGCTCGCTCGCGCCGGGGGCCTCGACCACGTTCGGCTTCACCGGCTCGTGGAGCGGCACGAACACCGCCCCCACGCCCACCTGCTCCTAGTTGAGGGTGATGGGTGCCACTCTGGGCTCGGCCAGCCGCACGTAGTCGTCGGTGGCCAGTGCGAGGGACCGGTCGAGCCTGGCGGCGTTGAAGTACAGCTCGGGCTGGTCGAGCAGCGTCGGGTCCGCGATCAGCTCGAGCCGGGGATCGTAGCTGAACGGGAGCACGGTCCCGCTCACGCTGCCGGCCAGCTCCTCGGCCTTGTCCTTGGCGGCGAAGGCCACGTACGTGCCGTCCAGCAGCGCCTTGACCGCCTGCAGGTCGAGCCGGGCGTCGCCGGGCACGACGGCCAGCACGTGGCGGGTCTGCTTCTTGCCGATCTTGACCATCACGACCAGGCACTTGGCGGCCTGCGCGACGTCGTGCCCGCGCAGGGCGCTGACCTGGTCGGTGCGTCCCTCCGGCGCGTGCTCGATCACCCGGTAGCGGGCGCCGGCGGCGTCCATGTCGGAGATCAGCCGCTCGTACAGCTCACCAGCCACTGCTCAACAACTCCTTCGCCGCGGCGATCCGATCCTCGTCGCGCTGGTAGAACACCCACTGCTTGATCTTCTTGCCGCGGATCAGGCCCGCCTTGGCGAGCACCTTGAGGTGCTCGCCGCAGGTGGGCTGGCTCACGCCGAGCTTCTCGGCGATGAAGAGCGAGCAGACTCCGTCGCGTACGAGGTCGCCGTCGCGCTGCGGCGGGAAGTGGCGCTCGGGATCGCGCAGCCAATCGAGGATCAGCAGCCGCTTGTCATTGGCCAGCGCCTTGACCAGATCGACGTCCAGAAGCACAAAGTCATTATGGCAATTAGCTAATTACCTGTCTAGCCGCCCGGCTCAGGACTGGGTGACGACGGGCGCCCCTTCGCTGGCCTGCACCAGCACGAACCCCTGCCCACTGAACGCCAGCTGCATGGCCTCCCCGCTGCCCCGCCCGATCAGCGCCCCCACCTTCACCGTCCGGTTGACGCCGACATGCAGCCCCGTGCTCCAGCACACGGCGGACTGGCCGTCGGCGTACGTGGGCATGCGGGCGGCATCGAGCAGCACCGGCGTGCCGTGCGTGGTCACCGCCACCCACCCGGTCCCGGTGACCGTCGTGTTGAACAGCCCGCCCGCCGCGATCCCGGCCCCCTGCACGCGCTGGATGTCCCAGGTGAGCTGCGGCTGGAACGCCAGCAGGTTGCGCCCGTTGACGGTGATCCCCTCGTTCTCCAGGTAGAACAGGTGGATGTCGTCGGCGTTGTCGGCGAGGTAGAGCAACCCCTCGCCGCGTACGCGCATGAGGGACGCGCCCTCGCCCGTCACGGCCTTCTTGAACAGCTTGCCGAGCCCGCCGCCCTCGTAGTCGAAGTCCATCTTCCCCTGGAAGGCGACCATGGAGCCCTGCTTGGCCAGGACCTCGTGTGGCAGCTGCACGCGCAGCATCTTGCCGTTCTGGAGCGCGAAGCCGGGTGGCAGCTGCTGGGACTCGAGATTGCCGAAAATGGAGCTACGCACGGTTGACCTTCCTAGGTTCGGGAGGAGACGCTACGGCCCACCGTACGCAAACTTTTCACAAAAGAAGCGGCGAGCTAGAACTGCCCCCGGGCCTCCTCGACCCACCCCAGCACGGTTGCCGCCCTCTCCGCCTCGGCGATCTCCGCGGCCTCATCCAGCACCGCCACCGCGTCCTCCCGCCGCCCCTCCGCGGCAGCGATATGTGCCAACCCCACCAGATTGGCCGCCACCCCGGTCATGAACCCGATCTCCCTGCGCAGCCGTACCGACTCCTCCAGCCGCTCGCGCGCCGCCGGCAGCCGTCCGGCCATGTGCTCGGCGATGCCCTGGTGGCGCAGGACGTACGAGAGCGTCAGCTTGTCGCCGGTCCGTGTCGCCAGCTCGTGGGCCCGCTCCAAGGCCGCCGCCGCGGGCGCCTCGTCCCCGCGGACGACCTGATGGAAGACCCCCACCCAGAGCAGCGCCTCACCCTCACCGCGGACATCCCCGACCGCCCGATAAAGCTCCGCCGCCCTCTCGAACAGCCCCAGCTCTTCGTCGCCCTGCCCGTCGCTCTGCCCATCGAGAAATCGGGCGTGCAAGACCCGCCCCCGCGCCAACGCCAGATCAGCCTCCACGCCGTCCAGCTCGCGATCGGCGGCCTCCAGCACGGCCACATCCCCGCCGAAAACGGCCCGGTCATAAAGCTCCCCGGCCCGCTCAAGCCGCCCGTCCACGCCCACCACTCCCATCATCGGATCCGGGGGAGCGAGGGCCTCGGGCCGCCCCTAACCCTTGCCGGCCGCCGTCGCCAGATCCCGTACGACCTGGATCAACTCGGCCGGATCGAACGGCTTGGTCAGATAGGCGTCGACCCCGATCCCCAACCCCCGCCGCCTATCATCGTCCTGCGCCCGCGCCGTGATCAACACCACCTTGATGTGCCTGGTGGCCTCCTCGGTCCGCAACCGCTGCGCCGTCGTCCACCCATCCAGGCACGGCATCATCACGTCCAGCGTGATGACGTCCGGCATGACGTCGAGCACGCGATCAAGGCAGTCCTGCCCATCGGTGGCGGTCGAGACCTCGAACCCCTCCAGGTTCAGGTTGACCGCGATGAGCTGCCGGATGACCTCGTCGTCGTCCACGACCAGTACTTTCCCAAGAACCTCGCCCACGGGCGCCAAGGTAACCTGTAGTGGGGTCGTCACGGGTGGTTTTCGCTGGATGTGTTCAAGGACCTTTATCGTGTGCCGAGTGGTGCCGGGATGCTGATAGCCTTATCACTCGTCGAGCCCCCTTAGCTCAGGGGATAGAGCACCGGCCTCCGGAGCCGGGTGCGCAGGTTCGAATCCTGCAGGGGGCACTCGATCTTGATCAGCGGTTCTGGCCGCTGACCAGGGCAAACATCGTACGAACGGGCGGGCCTCCAGTCTCATGGAGTCCCGCCCGTTCTCGTTGACGCTCGCTGGCTGTGGGCCAGTTGTGGGCCAGGATAGAGCTTCTGACCAAGCCTCGAACGGTGAGGTGGCGCCATGCCACCTGTGCTTTCCTCACATGCCGCACTACCTCAATGAAGGGCGGCGTGGGAGAGCGCCGCGACGCAGGGCCAGTGAGCAGCCGTACATCGACATCGGGCCTCAATGAAGAGCGGCGCTGGAAAGCGTCGGGAGGAGTCTCTACCGAGCCCTCGGTAGGGGTTTCCTCGACCTCGATGAAGGGCGCGCCCAAGAGGGCTGCGACACGATGACGCTGACGCAGCTGGTGCAGAGCACCGAGCCTCGATGAAGGGCGGCGCCCATGAGCGCCGCGACATCAGGATCTTCTTGGCCTGGACCACGTCGAACATGCCTCGATGAAAGGCGGCGCCCATGAGCGCCCCGACTCGGGTGGCGCTTCCCGCTTCTTCCCGACCTTCCGGCCTCGATGAAGGGCGGCGCCCAAGAGTGCCGCGACATAAGCCTCGCACGAACCCGATCAACCGCGAGGACTTGCCTCGATGAAGGGCGCCGCGACCTCCGCGGCCGTGTTAGTGAAGGTCGTCTCCTCCTTGCCTCGATGAAGGGCGACGCCCGTGAGCGCCGCGACCTGCGCATCAGATTCAGGAATGGTCAGGTGTACGGGCCTTGATGAAGGGCGGCGCCCATGAGCGCCGCGACATCACTGGAATGGGCACCACGTTCAACCTGCCCAAGCCTCGATGAAGGGCGGCACCCGAGAGCGCCGCGACGGTCAACGACCTAGGCGCTACGCCGCGCGACATGGCGCCTCAATGAAGGTGGCGCCCAGGAGCGCCGCGACCCGGTGACGTTGGGCTGTCATCTTTGCATATCCAGCCTCAATGAAGAGCGGCGCCCAAAAGCACCGCGACTGATCCAGCGTGGCGACGAGTGACGTGTCCAAATGCCTTGATGAAGGGGCTGGCGCCCAGGAGCACCACGACAGATCAAGAGGGAGGCAGGATGGTCAAGGTCGGACGGGGAGTTGCCTCGATGAAGGGCGGCGCCCGAGAGCGCCGCGGCCAGCAAGACGATTACTCTCTCTGTCGACTATGTGACGCCTCAATGAAGGCGGCGGTCAGGAGCGCCGCGACCGTCGCCGGGCCCGGCATCGACGGGTGACCCCAGATGCCTCGATGAAGGGCGGCACCGAAGAGTGCCGCGACACGCCCGGAACACACCGTTGTTGGCAAGGTCATCCCGCCTCGATAAAAGGCGGCACCCAAGCACCCCGCGACTCGGCCACCACCTGTACCGGGGCTGTACTGAGGGTGCCTCGATGAAGGGCGGCGCTCAGGAGCGCCGCAACGAGGACCCGGACCACGTCGGTGGCGCCCCACCGGTCGCCTCGATGAAGGGCGGCGCCCAAGAGCGCCGCGACATCGACATTGACCCTAGAGACGACGGCCTAGCGAAGCCTCGATGAAGGGTGGCGCCCAAAAGCGCCGCGACGGGAGCTGTCAACGCCCTCGTGGCGCTGCTGGTCGCGCCTCGATGAAGGGCGGCGCCTAAGAGCGCCGCGACCCCTGCGACAGCACCCGCACCGGGAAGATGTCGCACAGGCCTCGATGAAGGGCGGCGCCCGAGAGCGCCGCGACCCCCGCACGGCGCGCTGGCCAACAACAGCGCCGTGCCTCGATGAAGGGCGGCGCCCAAGAACGCCGCGACCCCGGGGAATCTCCCTGCTCGGAGACCTGCATAGAGGCCTCGATGAAGGGTGGCGCCCAAGAGCGCCGCGACGCGAGTACGGGCCCGGACCGGGTTGGTGGTCTGCCTGCCTCGATGAAGGGCAACGCCCAGGAGCGCCTTGACCGGGCGACGCCAGCTTCCCGTACGATCTTCGCCACGCCTCGATGAAGGGCGGCGCCCATGAGCGCCGCGACTGCAGATTGCCGTCAACCAGCTGGAGATCCAGTCCTCGCCTCGATGAAGGGTGGCGCTCAGGAGCGCCGCGAAGTCTGCGACTCGATCGGCTGCCCAAGCGTGGACAGGCCTCGATGAAGGGCGGCACCCAAGAGCGCCGCGACATCCTCGGTTGGAAGACGCGGGAGATGGTCGACCAGCCTCGATGAAGGGCGGCGCCCGAGAGCGCCGCGACGAGGGCCGGGTTGGGACGGTCCCACGGCTGGGCATGCGTCGATGAAGGCGGGACCTGGGAGCGTCGCGACATGACTCGCGCTCGTTGCCGTACTTCAGGCCGATCTCGCCGCCTCGATGAAGGGCGGCGCTACACGAGCACCGCGACGTTGACGGCGTCAAAATGGTCGAAGACGACCAAATCCTGCCTTGATGAAGGGCGGCGCCCAAGAGCGCCGCGACCTCGGCCCGCTGGCTGGGTTCATCTTCGCCGTTTTCGTGCCTCCATGAAGGGTGGCGCCCAGGTGCACGGCGGCGGCTTGAGGGGAGGGTTGTAGCCGAGCGCCGGATAGCCTCGATGAAGGGTGGCCCAAGCCGCGACGAGAACTCCGCGGCCACGAGGTGACCGACGTCGCCATGCCTCGATGAAGGGCGGCGCTCAAGAGCGCCGCGACTCCCAGTTTGGCAAGTGCCGCTCCGAGCGAGCGGAAAGTGCCTCGATGAAGGGCGGCCCCCCAAGAGCGCGCGACTGAGGCCGACTACCTCATCCGCGGCCACGCCGACGGGCCTCGATGAAGGGCGGCGCCAAGGAGCGCCGCGACATCCAGGATTTGGCGGCGACGTACTCCTCCCAGGTGCCTCGATGAAGGGTGGCGCCCAGGAGCGCCGCGACAGCTGCTTGACCTTCGGGTCGCCGCCCTTTTTGTCGCCTCGATGAAGGGCGGCGCCCATGAGCGCCGCGACAACACCACCCGCTACACAGCACAGACCGCTGGCTGGCCTCGATGAAGGGCGGCTCTGAGTTAAGCGCCGCCATTTTCTGGGCATCACGCAGACGCCCGGCATTCGGACGCCTCGATGAAGGGCGGTGCCCAGGAGCGCCGCGACCTCCGCGGCCGTGTTGGTGAAGGTCGCCTCCTCCATGCCTCGATGAAGGGGCGGTGCCCAAGGGCGCCGCGACCCGGCGAGGATCACCGACAGAGGGTTGACGGTGCCGCCTCGATGAAGGGCGGCGTCCAAGAGCGCCCCGACCGGGGCGGCCGTGCTCGCGCTGGCCGAGCAGATCGGGCCTCGATGAAGGGCGGCGCTGGGGAGCACCGCGACACCGGACTGGTGTCCAAGATGGGAGAGCGGATCGTGCCTGGATGAAGGGCGGCGCCTAGGAACGCCGCGACCCAACCTCGGGGCCGGCACCAACGGAGACGAGATGCCTCGATGAAGGGCGGCGCCCAAGAGCGCCGCGACCTGTAGTAGCCGTAGACCGCCGCCGTGGGGTATCCGGCGCCTCGATGAAGGGCGGCGCTCGAAAGCGCCGCTACTAGTCACCTATCCGCTCGCGACCATGGCGCACGTCCTGCCTCGATGAAGGGCGGCGCCCACGAGCGCCGCGACGTCTGCCACGTGTATCGCAACGGCGTCATCTGGGGCACGCCTCGATGAAGGGCGGCGCCCAAGAGCGCCGCGACCTGGCAGGCCAGTCCAGGGGCTACGTCCGCAATCGGCCGCCTCGATCAAGATCCTGGGCCGTGATCCGGCAGCCATCCTGCCTCGATGAAGGCCGGCGCCCAGGAGCGCCGCGACTGTACGACATTCTGCGCGAGCGGATTGAAACCGGCGTGCCTCGATGAAGGGGCGGCGTCCAGGAACGCCGCGACTACCTACAGCGCGGCGACTCCGGCAACCTGAGCGTGCCTCGATGAAGGGCGGCGCCCAAGAGCGCCGCGACACGCCCCAGACGACGCCCGGCGGAAACGCGAAGAAGCCTCGATGAAGGGCGGCGCTGGAATGCGCCGCGACGACCAACAGGCAGGGCGACACCTTCGACCTGCCGAAGCCTCAATGGAGCGCGACGCTGGCGAGTGCCGCGGCCCGGGCCGCAGCCGCGACGTGGGGTGTCTCCTCTATGGAGATCTCAAGGATCAGGAGCCTCGATGAAGGCGGCGCTCAGGAGCGCCGCGACCGTCGCCGGGCCCGGCATCGACGGGTGACCCCAGATGCCTCGATGAAGGGGCAGCGCCCAGGAGCGGCGCAACGCCAGATCAACGGCCTGTACTCGAAGCTGCAGGACGCGCCTCGATGAAGGGCGGCGCCCAAGAGCGCCGCGATAGCGGGGCCGGTCATTGTGGGCTTCCGATCGGGTGCAGTTGCCCGGTGCCGGCGCGGCGTTCAGGTGCTTTGTCGCTGCCGGTGATGGTTACGGGGAAGATGATGATTGCGGTGACGCCACGGGCGGTGAGCCACTGCCTGACGCCGTCCTCCGGCAGTCGGCCGTGGACGAATGCGGCGGTGGTGGCGGTCAGTTGCCGAGAGGGAAGAATGGTGCGCAGCCGCGCGGGGTGCCATCGGGTCCGCCATATCGGCACCGCGAAGTGCTCGGGTCTGTCTGGGTGGGTGGATGCGCTGGTCATGGCCGCCCCTCGGGTGGTTTGCAGAGCGAGCGAGATCTGGGAGATGCCCCACAGTGCGCACCACACGACGGCGTTGTCGGCGGGGCCAGGGGCGTCCAGCCCGGTTGCGGAGCGGCTGTCGGGAGCGTTACCCGCGGCTTCGTCTTGTATCCGATCGCCGAGGAGGCCGTCGAGGATCTGGTCTGGTGTGCGGGCGGCGACGGCTTGTGCGATCTTGTTGAGGCGGGTGCCGACGAATTCGGCTCCGGTGTTGCGGGGCTGCAGTTCCAGCCGGCTGGCGGCGTCGTCCTGAAGCCTTTTCCCTTTTCGGTCGAAACGCCAATAGCAGGGCTCGCCGAGAGCGCCGAGCATGCGCAGGTCGAGATCGGCGCCGGCGGCGGTCAGCGAGTCGAGGACCTGATGGCGGCGAGCCTGGAGGTGCTGCCAGCCGGCGTCGTCGGGGATGCCGCTGAGGCGGGGGCTCATGAGCCCGCGGGCGGTGCCGGACAGGGTGATGGTCTCCTTCACCCACCCGCGATTGCGGGCGTGGGCTTGGACGATAGGGCCGACGATCTGCGGTGAGATGTCGAGATGGGGGCGTGGGCTCATCCCGGGTGTCCAGCTGAGGCGCAGGCCGGTATGGCCAGCGTCGGCGCAGATCGCAGCCAGGCCGTACAGGGCCAGGTGGGTGATGAGGCGGCGCGGGTCGCCGCTCAGCGTGACGCCGTTCATGATCCCTCACTGGAGACTTGTCCGTCCGCCGCCCGGAGCAGCGCTTCCAGGTAGGCGCATCCCCACACCCCGAAGGCCGTGTGGGTGCGCTCGATCAGGTGGTCCCATTCGCCCTCGTCGAACAGCAGCCGGGCGAGATCGGTGAAGCGGGGGTCGCCGGTGAGTTCGGTGCTGGTGTGGGGGAATCCGGGGCGTCCTTGGCCGTGGCTGGTGCCGACCAGGCGGGCGACCAAATCCCGATGATCGCAGGGGAGGTCGGCCAGCGCGTCCCAGCAGGCGAGGACGGACAGTTGCTCGTGACGCCAGTTGCTCGGCAGGCCGGACATGGCTCGGGCCCGGTCGATCTCCCGGCGGGTGGTCATGCCGCTTTTGGCGAGGAGCTCGGTGCTGGTCTGGTCAGGGTCCAGGCTGAGCTGAAAGCGGGCCTGGGCTTTGCCGTCGTCGTGGTGGAGACCGGCGAGGGACAGCAGGTCGGCGAGGGGCCCCAGGCCGAGGCGGTCGCCGATGGACTTCGCACGGGCGGCGACGGCGTGGGCGTGGGCGTGGAGCGTGACGCGTTCTGTGGGTGTCCACTGCTGGCGGGCCGCCTCGTCGCGGATCAGCCGGCGGTTGTCGGTGATGAGCAGTCTGCTGGGTGGCTCGTCGGGGTCGGCGAGTGTCGTGACCTCGAAGTCCTTGATTCTGCCGCGGAGCGCTTTGATCGCTTCGTGGATGCTGCGTGCGGCCGATTCCTCCAGCAGGGGAGCGAGCTTGGCCAGCGCGTCGGCCACGTTGTGGCGTCCGGGCCGGCTGTTGAGGTACCCGGCGTTATCGGCGGTGGCCGCGGAGAGGACGTGCGTGATCGCGGAGCTGATCTCGTCGTCGTTGGTCGTCGCGGGATCGAGGCAGGAACCGCGGCCGAGTCGGAAGACGAACTGCCCGACCTTGGCTTTCTCGGGGCTTTCCAGGACATCGCTGGCCAGGTCGGTGCCGGTCCGATCGACCAGAGACATGTCGTCGATCACGGTGAAGATCGCGGCGCTGGTGCCGACCACGACGATGTCACCCGGGCGCAGGTCCCGATCAGCGGTCTGTGGTTGCGGGTCGGGGCGGCTGGGGTCGTTGTCCTGGCCCGTGTGGATGGACACCTGGTCGTCGCGCACCCTGAGCATGAGCGTTTCGACCTCGGCCAGCCTGTCGCGGGCAATGTTGATCCTGACCGGAATGGCCTCGTAGTCCAGCGGGGGAAGCGCTCGGATAAGGTCGATGGCGGTCGCCGGGTCGGCGGGCAGGTCCTGGCGGACGACGATCCCCACGTCGAGGTCGTCGGCCAGGTCGTCGGAGAGCCATAGATCCAGGTCGGCGGTGGCGAACAGCTGGTCGTTGGTCCGCGACCACATCCAGGCATCGCTGAGCTCTGGCCGCTGGAGCAGGGTACGGCGTCGGCGCTGAGGGGGTGGGGGGTGCTCGCGCAGCGTCCAGGGGGCCAACCCGTCCGGATCGGTGGTCCGCTCGCGCAGCCAGGCCAGCGCATCGTTCAGGTCGTCGACCTCGTATGGGGCGACGTTGGTCTTGTCGGTGAGTTGTTTGTCCGGCCCGGCCACGACGATGCGGGTGTCGGTGCGGTTGCCGCGCCGGTTGACCCGCCCGGCCCGTTGGGTGATGGCCGAACCGGGGGCCAGCTCGACTAGGGCGGCCGCCCAGTCGAGGTCGGCGCCGACCTCCAGACTTTGCGTGGAGATCACGTAGTCGACCTCAGGGTCACCATCGGGAGTCAGCAGCTTCGTGTTGTGTAGCCGGTCCAGGTCGTAGGGGCGGAGCCGGCCGCACACCAGGCGAGTTCGGCCGGCCTGGCCGAGCTGGGCGGCCAGATCGGTGGCGGTGGCCACGTTGTTGACGAAGCAGCCGATCGTCGGCCCGTACTGCCCACGCAGCGCGATGGCCCGTTCAGCCATCGTCGCCAGCGCCCTGGTCCGTGCGGCGCCCTTGGCCGGGATCGGCCACACGGGCAGTTCCAGCAGTTCGACCGGCTTGGGGCGGCACAGCCGCTGCTGGAGCACAGGGCTGTCGGCTAGGTCGCCTTCCTCTACATCGACGTGGCTGACCGATCCGGATCGGTCCGGTGTCGCGGTCGCTTCCACCACCTGAAGGACCGGTACCGGCAGCGGGCGGTCGCTGATCGCGGCCAGTTGCGCGACCCGCCTGGCCGTGTAGATCAACTGCCGGGACAGGTGGGCCTCATCCACGACCACGACCGAATCGAACGTGAGCAGCCCGGCCTCCCGCGGCCGGGAGGCCGGGCTGGACCCGTAGCCGCTGAGCAGGAGCCTGCTGCCCCACATGTCGGGGGTCGCGCAGATGATCTGGCAGGCTGTCGCATCGTCGCGCCAGGCCCTTGGGGCAGGCACTCCGCCGCGCAGCCTGGTGACCAACAACGGGGACGTCCCGTTCTCGGTGACCAGGAGCGATCGGAGCAGGTCGGCGACCTCGGCCAAGATGCCGCCCGTAGCCGCGTGCAACCGGTCACGTACCTGGCAGGCGTGCTGGTGCTGGTCGTCGACCAGCACCCGCCGGTCGACGACCATCGACAGCCGGCGCGGCAGCCGTGGGGCGGCACCGGCGGCCATCAACGCGACTGCGAAGATGTGGATGTCGATCACACTGGTCTTCCCGGCACTCGTGGGCGCCGCGATGACCTCGGGCCAGCGGCCGTCAGTGACGAGCCGCTCTAGCAGCCGGCGCTGCCAACCGTACGGCCTGATCTCGCCCGTGCCGTGCACGGCGGAGAAGTACTCGTCGAATCGCTCGATCGACAGCCTCACGCCGCCACCTCCCCAGCCGGCACGTCGTCGGGGATGAGCAGCCCGTTGCCCAGGTGCCTGGCCTGGCCAATGGCCAGCAGACCGCGCGCCGGTGCCAGGTCGGCGAGGTCGATAAGCGCCCGGTAGGGCCGCAGCGGCAACCCGTCAGGAATCTTGTGCACGAACCTGCTCACGTCGCCGTCACGCACCGGTATGGCATCTCTCACGCCCAGCCCGCGCTGCCGGACAGCATCGGCGACCTGCCGATACCACGCGCCCCCCTTCCCGGGGGAAATACCTAGCTGGTCGCGGAGCACCAGGCCGACCGACAGCCGTACCGCGTCGGTCAGCGTCCAGTTCCGGCCCTGCCCGCGAGTTTCCGGTACGGCCGCCGGGACCGTACGCCACAACCGGACAAACCCCTCCTCTGGCGCGTTCCAGAACTGATCTGCGCGCGTTTCCCGATGCCGGCTCAAGGTCAACCGCCGCCCGGGGCGGACTTCGGTGAGCGTCTCCCAGGCCCCCTTGATGACCTGGTAGTCGGCCCCGTCGATGTCAGCGGGCAGCAGCAGCGCGAACACCGCCTGCGCGCCGGAGATGCCACAGAGCGCGGCCTCGGCGCAGGTGAGCGCCTGGATGGCGCACCGGTTGGCCGGGCGTTCGGCACCGGCCGCGTACTTGCCGGTCAGGACGGGCGGGGCACCATACCCGATCGTCTTGATCAGCGCCTTGTGCATGGTGACAGCCCAGCGGACCCGATCAGCCTCACCGGTCAACGGCGTGCCGACTTCAGCGAGCAGCGCCGTGTTCCACGGCACGGCCGCAGGCACCGGGCGGCGAGAGGCGTACCGGGCCGGGGAGAGTGCCGCCGTGATCCGCGTTGGCCGCACATGGCTCTCGTTGGTGACCAGCCGATCCTTGGCCGCAGACGGCACTGCGCCATTGTCATCCTGGTAGGCGGCGACCAGTGCCTCGGCACGGCCTGGCGCCGCCACCTCCAGGTCCAGATCGCTCGCCGAAATGTCCCACCAGTCCGCGTCAGCAACCAAGTCGTGAGTGGGCTCGGCCGTGCCGACCCACATCCGCACCGGTGTCTCGGCCATGCCCAGATGCGACACCTCCGCGCACAGCGCCTCGATCGCCTCCCGCAGCGCAGCCGGCGGCCCCACCTGCCACGTCCAGGCGTAACCACCGTTCACCGCAACCGAACTCAGCCGTTGCGGCGTACGGGAGAAGACTCGCCCCGTCGGCCGCTTTTCCAGCAGCCGGATCCGGTACGCCAGCCCTTCCGGGCGGTTCACATGCAGCTCAGGAACACGAATGCCGTCTGGTGGATGCGCCTCCAGCCAGCGCAGCGCGGCCAGGTCCACCTCACACGGACGCAGCACGCCGCCGTCCTGGACGGCCCGCGGCCCCTGTGCGGCGGCGCACAGCAATGCGGCGGCCAGCCGAGCGGGTGAGGGCACCGTGTCGACCTCACCGTCCCCAGTGTGACCGCGGTACGTGCCGAGTGGTGGTTCGGCGATGATCGCGTACGGCACAGCCGCTCACTCCTCCTCAGCTGCATCGTCGGCGACAGCACCTGCGACGATCGCCGGGTTTCCGTCGACCTCCAGTACCGGGCCCTGCCACCGGACGCCCGCTTCCCGCTCCGCTCGCTCCAGCGCCTGCGCCAGCAACGCGTCCGCCTCCTTGATCCCCAGCGGAGCGAGCTCGGTGGTTCGTCCGCCACGCTCGTCCAGGGTCACTCGGGTGGCCCCTGCCTCGATCAGGTCGCAGTTGGCCCGCAGATACAACTCCGCATCCGACCGGGCTAGCCCGTTAAGAGCCAGCGCCGCCAGCAACGCCCGGCATGCCTGGTCACCGTCGGGGCCCGCGCCGAACCGCATCTGCCGCAGCGTGGCGAAGGACAGGACGTGACTGCGGATAATGCGATCGCATGCCACGCCGGCCAGTTGGTCGAGCGCGGGCGGGATTCCCCCCAGACCGACTGCGGAAGCGGAGATCTGAGTCTTGTCCTTGGTGGCCTTGTCCGCCTCTTTACGGAGCTTGTCGGCTGTCCTCACGCTCAGCTCGCCAGATTGGCGCTCCACGATCTCCCGCAGATCCTTGCCCGAAAGCAGCATCTGCATGCCGACGCCGTCCACGCGCGCACCGCCTCGCAACGATGGCTTCCCGTCCGCGCAGAACCCGATGATCTCGCCAACCAGCGCGCTGCGCCACCTGCCCTGCCGAGCTCTACGGCTTGCGTCCCATCCGCCATAGATCAGGGTGATCGGGCTGGCCTCTAGCAACGCCCGCGCGTTCAGTGGTGTCGCATCCCTGATCGCGCGGTACTCCGGCAGATCCGTTACCGGAACCCCGTCCCTCGTCGCCGCCCGAATGTGGCCGTCGTACGCTCGGTGCGGCAGGGTGAGATCGGAAAACCGCTGCGCTTGCCCGTCGATTTCGTACGTGACGACGATGCACGGCATACGCGACAGCACCGGATTCTCGTCGTCGATAGCCAGCGCCAGCCCCGCTTCCGCTCGGTTGAGCTGGCTCTGCTTCGAGTCGACGATCACTGCGGTGCGAAGTTCGCCTTCGAGATACCGCCGTTCGTAGGCGTAGACACTCTCCTTCCCCCGCGGAGCCGCGAACTTGGCCGGGGCTACGGCGCTGTGCGGCCCTCCAGCGGGGGCCAGTTCCGTGATGGAGGTGAGGCAGCTACCGCCCCCAGGTGCGGTGGTGGTCAGCAGGGTGTCGAGCGTGATCGCCGACATGGTGGCTCCCTTTGTCGATGAACGCGGAAATGTCACTCCTGGCTGCTATGACCAGGAGTGCCGAGCGATGAAGGGCCCAGGAAGGCGGGCTGCGCTGTCAGTTCGCGGACGGAAAACGCGAGGACAAGCCTCGATGAAGGGGAAACAGGGATTGACGCTACATCTAGGGAAAGCGAGACGAGAAGTATTCGAGGGATTTCACATGTTGTAGTGAAGCGCGTAAGCTCTCGCAGTTCGTGGCGGCAGGCAGACGATGGTCCGAAGCCGATGCCCTACCACACGTCATCGCGCTTTCTGCTCGGACGGCTAAGGATCCAGCTCGCTCGCCCACTCCACAGCTCGGCGGGCGCCGCACCAATTCGCTAGATCATCTGGACTCGTCAACGAAAGGGTCAGGTCGTCGGAGCTGTCGCGGCGCTTCTCAGCGCTGCCCTTCATCCTGGGCCCGCCCTGCCGGAGATAACAGCCGAGGCGGGAAGCCTCGCCAAGTATGCCTTTCCGATGTCTCCGCTCGCGTATCGATGGTTCCGCCCGTCCTTGCTGACCCTGCCCTCATTGTTCGAGGGCATGGTCAGGTTCCCACCATGAACTCGATCAGGCTTCGAGGGCGGCCTCGATGCGGCGGTTGATCTGGCTGTCGCGTCCATCGAGGCACTTGGCGTACCGCTTGAGAAGGACCTCCACGCTGTTGCCCGCGCGCTCTGCGACCACGGTCGCGTCGACGCCAGCGTTGAGCCACGTGGACAGGGCGGCGTGGCGCAGGTCGTAGGGCTTTCCGGCTAGGGGTGAGGTGACCTGTTGCGGGGTCAAGGCGAAGCGGCGGGCCTCTTCCCAGGCTCGCGAGTAGGTGGATGCGCCAAGGACGCCACCACGCTCGTTGCGGAACAGACGTCCGTCCGGGGCCGTGCCGAACTCTTCGAGGTGTGCCCGCAGGATGCGGACCAGTTCCGGCGGGATCGGTACGGGCCGGACCTCGCGTTCCTCTCGCTGCTTGAGCCCGCGCTTGTCGTGCACGGTCCCGCTGTCGGTCCACTGCTTGCCGCTACTCGGGCGGGTGACTTCGAGCGTGAGCAGTCCCCATCCCTCCTCCGGCAGAAAGCAGTCCGTTTCGTACTGGGTCGAGGCAGCACGGCCGGCGCCTGACGGGTCGTCTCCCATCACCCTGCGTCCGCGGCCTGCCTCGCTGGCCACCAATCCCGTACGCTCCAGCTCGGCGACAGCCTGGCGGACAGTCCCTCTCGCCACGCCGTACCCGCGAGCGAGGTCTGCCTCGGAGGGCAGCATTGCGCCGGCGGGAGGATCTCCTTCGCGAATGCGGCGGCGAAGGTCCTCAGCTATTCGTAGGTAGGTGGGGCCAACCTTCGCCTTGCTCATCGCGCTCCCTCGCCGAGACACACTGCCTCTAGGGTAGAGCGGACGGGCCCGGATCTGCGAAGCATCGCAGCCCAACGCCTCTGTTGTTGTCCTTCCCGCCGAAGCGCAGAGAGACGCCGTGTGGCTCCAGGTCGAGGGCAGGCCAGAGGGGCTCGCTCAGGCAACAGGCTTGGTGCGTGCCCTTGGGCGGCGACTCCGGGACTTGGCGGCTAGGGAGACCATGGCATCTCTCCGGTGCTCGTCC
Source organism: Nonomuraea angiospora (assembly GCF_014873145.1). Classification (NCBI taxonomy): domain Bacteria; kingdom Bacillati; phylum Actinomycetota; class Actinomycetes; order Streptosporangiales; family Streptosporangiaceae; genus Nonomuraea; species Nonomuraea angiospora. The sequence continues at coordinate 9,401,956 of NZ_JADBEK010000001.1, forward strand.
TCGTGAGCGGTAATGAGAAGGATCCAGATCGGGCGCGCCTGCCTATAAATCCCTCTCCCGGTTTCTTCGTAGCCCCCCGAGCGTCTGGCTCGAAGGATGAGAAACTGTCCTCCCTGGCAGGCCCATTCGTAGGCGCCACAGCATGAGGTCTCGGTGATCCGAATGCGATCTCTCGCGGGACGCGCGTATCGCTCCCATCGCGGGACCGTTCCATCAGGAAGCTGAACCACGACACGTCCTCTCAGGGGCATACTCCTGCAGGTAGCGATGGACGGTGCGGCGGCTCCGCTGCCATGTACAAGCGAAGGCAAGCTTGAGCGGCGTATCGGCCACCAGCTCTTGCCTGATGCCGAAAGCGACCTCATCGGGGGCCAGCATGGGCAGCGGCCGTGCCCGCCATCTGCCTTGGGTGTCGCGCCAGACGTAGAACCGCCTGAACGCACCTCGCAGGTCACCGGGCAGGGCCCTAGCTGCGGGAGGCTCCGGTGGTTGATCGTCTGGTGTTGCGCTGGACAGGGAAGTCAGTCCGCCCCCGCACGCCGATCGACGGCCTCTCCACGCGACCGCGAGCTCGGCTCCTCTCCAGCCACGACTGTGCTCATCATCCGAGGTCATGATGCGCCTCCCCGAACCAGCGCAGGATGGCCCACGTCCGATGCCCGTTGTGGTCGCCGGACGCGCCGAAGGATGTGGTAGCGCTGGATAGTTCGGCCGTCTCGAAGCCGCCGATGTTGTCGTAGCCGCCCGGATCGTGAACCTCGATGCACAGGCTGTCATGGGCCACGTCGATCCGCGTTTGGATGAGTTGGCCTCGCTTGGTGCGCCGGATGGCCGCAGCCATCAGGGCGCGGGCGACCCGCTCGGCGTCGCTTGCGAGATCGGGGCGTTCAGCCTGAGCGATGCCGCGTGCCCAAACGCCGACGATGTCGATGCTGTCCGGAATGGGCGGTAGGTGCTGCTGATACATCACAAGCAGAACCTTCCCAGGTAGGGTGCGCTGCGTCCCGGTAAGCTTGAAGCTTACCGGTAAGGCTGTCAAGCTACCCGCGTGAATCGAGAAGACGAGCGCCACTTGTACCTGCGGGTCGCCGATCAACTGCGCGAACGCATCAGGTCAGGAGAATTGCGGGAGGGAGATCGCCTGCCCTCCGTCCCAGGGCTCGCGAACGACCTCGGCATCTCGCGCTCCACCGCCTCGGAGGCACTGAAGGTGCTTGTGTCCGAGGGCCTCGCCGTTGCACGGTCCGGAGCCGGCACGTTCGTTCGGCTGCCGCGTGAGCCGCAGCGCCTGATCCGTGCGTGGTACCGAGCGACGCCGTATGGCTCGCCGTTCATGCAGGACATGGAACGGCAGGGCCGTGAGGCCGGGTGGGCCTACCAGTCGCAGACCGTCCAGGCTCCGCCCGAGATCCGCGACCGCCTGGGCCTCAATGAGGCCATGGGCGATGTGGAAGACGTCGTTCGGACTGACTATGTCTTCTCGGCCGATGGCGAGCCGGTCATGCTCTCGACCAGTTGGGAACCGCTGGCGATCACGCGCGGAACGCCGATCGTGCTGCCGGAGGATGGCATGCTGGCCGGCCGTGGAGTAGCCGAGCGCATGCTGAGCATCGGCATACCCATCGACGACTGGGTGGAAGAGGTCGGGGCGCGACCTGGGACGACTGAGGAATGCGAGCGACTACGGCACGCGCCGGGCTCGATCATGATGACCATCCGGCGCACGTACTACTCGGGGGAGACCCAGGTCGAGACGGCCGACATAGTGGTACCAGCTGACCGGTTCACGCTGGTCTACAGCGGCAAGATGGGGCGCGCCTCTGGCCAATAGCCATTCGTCGGGCCTCTCACTTCACTTGATCGACGACCACAGAATGATTCCGAAGACTTCACTGTGGCCGCTATCGGCTGGGAGCTTAACTACCCTCAGGGTTCTGATTAGGCTGAGAGCCTCCTGATTACAATGGCCCAGCGACCGGCGAAAACCCTCGCATCGACAGCAGTGCTTGGACATCGTTGATGCGTGCGACTGCAGCGACTACGGGCACGAAGTGCAGATCTAGCGAGCCGCGTCTGGCGAGGCATCGCTGCCCGGCGAACCCTGTTGGCGTCCAGTCCTTGCTCGGCGAGGTCCTTGCGGAGCCGGACGTCAGCTCGACGGTGTCGGCCTCAATCGCGTTCGGCGAGGTGTGCGGGCATCGCGACCGGGACTCGAACGCTGCCTCGCCCTCAGCCTGGTAACGCGCGATGAGCTCGGACACTCAGCCCTTGGACAGGTCGGTGCCCATGGGTGTTCGACGCCTACCACCACGCCGAGTTGGCCTCCGAGGAGTCTCCGGGAGATGCTGCCGGTGCGGGCTCTTAAACGCCATCCCTCATGCCATAGAATATCGCCATGGACGCCCCCATATTCTCGACGTTCGATGCGGAAGAGTTCGAGAAATTCTGCCGCGACCTATTGAGCAGACTGGGATTTCAACAGATCAACTGGCGTAAAGGCGCCACACGCGGAGTGAACGCGGGCGATGGTGGGCGGGACATCGAGGCGGTCTATCCTCGCATCGACCCGGACAGAAATCAATTTTTCGAGCGATGGTTCGTCGAATGCAAACATCATGCTAAAGCTGTCTCCCGTGGACAGCTTAACGAATTGCTGGCGGCTGCGGAAGCCAACGGAGCAGACGTAGCGCTTTTCATGGTCAGCGGACACTTGTCCAACAGCGCCAAAGACCATCTCGAACAGTATGCCAGAAATAGGAAACCCCCTTTTCGGATCAAATACTGGGAGGGTCACGATCTGTACGCACTGATCGAGCGCTCCTATGGTGTCGGCCAGGCGACAGCCATGCAGGACACCTCCGAGATGCGTTTCATCGACGCGCTCATCCGACTCAACCACGAGAACGCGAATGTACGAGCAGGGGCTTTGTCTCTGCTCGAGAGGGTCGGCGAAACCACGGCCGAGTGGCGGCAGCGAGTGATCGACCGAATCTGTCACTACCTGCGCCACGGTCATCACGGGCATATCGATGACGAGACCCGCAAGGTCGCGCAGAAGATTCTCACGGACCACCTCTCTCCCTATGGCGAAGGCAGTCCTTGGAGCGGCATACGACTGGATCTGGCCGGAGCCCATCTAGTGAGCCTGGACCTGACCAAGGCCGACATCATGGCCGCCGACTTCACCGGTTGCCGTTTCACCGGCGCTACGCACTTCAATGGCGTCCGCTTCGGCGACAATGCTATGTTCGACGGCTCGACTTTCGACGACGGCGTAGATTTCCATGGGGCCAAATTTGAAGGCCCCGCTTCCTTCCAGAGATGCTCCTTCCAGGACCACGTCTCTTTCTCCCATGCCCGTTTTCAATCGATGACCGATTTCAGCGACACCGTCTTCTCGTGCATCGCCGGGTTCAGCAGCACTGCGTTCGACAACGTGGCAGTATTCATCGGCGCTGTCTTCAAAAAAGATGCCTTGTTTCCCGGCGTCCAGGTCCGCAATGATGCGATATTCACAGACGTGCGCTTCGAAACTGAGGCATGCTTCGAGCTGGCGAGGCTCGATGCCGTGGTCGACTTTGGCAATTGCCATGTGGGGATTGACATGGATTTCTCGGTCGAGCTCAACGGTCTCTACTCTCCCACGCTTCCGCCCGGATTCCGGCTTGTTCGCAAGGGGTTCCTCGAGGTCGCCGTCGTCAAGGAACGTCGAAGGGGACGTACCGAGCGCATCGGCAGCTCAGGGCGGACTCGGGGACCTCATATATGAAACAAGGAACCGGCCTTCGTTAGCTCCAAGGCGGTGGCGAGCCGAGGCCCATCTCAACCCCGGGTCGCACATACTGGCTCACAGCGAGGATCAACTCCTGCGGGCCCTGCTGTGGGCCAGTCGTGGGCCATCAAGCCACCCACCTGCGTTGCCGAACGCGTAATGCCTGGTCAGATCGCTAGCGTGGGCGAAATCCGCAGCCCTCTCCGGAGCCGGGTGCGCAGGTTCGAATCCTGCAGGGGGCACTCGATCTTGATCAGCGGTTCCGGCAGCTGACCAGGGCAAACGCCGTACGAATGGGCGGGTCTCCAGTCTCACGGAGCCCGCCCGTTCTCGTTGAAGCTCGCTGGTTGTGGACCGTGACCGAGCTGCCGTCCCAGTCTCGAACGGCGAGGCGGCCGGGCCAGCGATTTGGTATGCCTCGCGAAGCGTCGCACGTGCTTCTTGAGAGGTGAAGAGGGGCACGTGGGAGGTCACCTAGGGCCCCTTCGGCTGCCGAGCGCATGCTGAGCATCGGCATGCCCGTTGACGACTGGGTGGAAGAAGTCGGGGCACGGCTAGGGACGGCCGAGGAATGCGAGCGGCTACGGCGCGCACCCGGAACGATCATGGTGACGATCCAGCGGACGTACTACTCGGGGGAGACGCAGGTCGAGACGGCCGACATCGTGGTACCGGCCGACCGGTTCACGCTGGTCTACACCGGCAAGATGGGGCGTGTCTCCGGCCCCGGCAAGCCACCCGCCGAGGAGGGCTCCTAACCTCGACCCGTGCCCCGAGTTCCTCTGGGACTGGCGGAGGGCTTCAACCGCCCTGGCTGGCAGCGGTGCACGGCATGTAATTTGCGTCGTCGGGTAGCTGGGCCCCTTGGCATGTCTCAGGCGATGCCGTACTTCCGCCTGATCGAGGCGGCCTCTTCCTCGGTCACCTCGCTTGGTGTGCGGCTCAGTGCCTGACGCAGCTCGTCCATGATTGCTTGCCCGGAGGTGCGCGCTCGGCTGCTGAACTGCATGAGCTGGGCGTCGAACTGCTTGGCGGTCGGCCCGGTCCAGACCTTGCCGGTACGAAACATCCGGCAGGGCCGGTCAATGTCGGCATCGATCTGCTCGATTATCGGGCCGATTGTGCGAATGGCCTGCTGGAGCGCTTCGTGCAGCGGGTTGCGGACCATCGCTGTCATCGGCTCAGCCCTTCGTCTGCTTCGGGGCGGGAGTCGCGCTGGAGATCAGCTTCGGAGCGACCAGCTTCATCAGAGCTACCACGTCGGCTGTGTTATCCCGTCCTTTGACGCCCCGCAGCAGCTCGACGATCAGGAGGCTGTCCCCGCGCACGAGTGTCGCTGCGGCTTGGGTGTTGCCGGCGCTGCCGTCCTGACCGTAATAACCGACTGCGCCGGGAACGATCTCCGGTAGACGCCGAGCGCCCTGGCTGATCTGAAACTCGGCCTCTTTCTGAGACCCGCCGGGGGACAAGGTAATGTCCAGAACCTTCAGCTTGTTGCCGTTTGGTTGGTAGACGAAACACCCTCCGGAACCCCAGCCATCGCTCGCCGGCATGTTGAAACGCCCCTTGACGATGGGATCGTGCACGCCGGTCATCAACCGCACGGCGTCAAGCGGGACATAATCACAGATGTACGGTGGAGCTGCAACCGATGGGAGCGACGCTTTATTTACTGGGGCTTCTTCCTGTTGACATGCGGTTACCAGGGCAAATGCGCTTAGCGCTGCGGCGCACCATGCGAGACGTGATCTCATGACGGCTTGTACTCCGAGAACCCTCTTTCGAACCCCGCGTCCAAATCGCCAGCGATCTTCTCCCACGGATCCCCGGCGAGGCCGTCGTAGAGCCATCTTTGGTAGGCCTGGAGCCGTGGGTGGATGTCACCCTGGTACGGAGCCATCTCATGCAGCGTCATCAGCGAGTTCCCGTCGTCTTTCAAGAAGTTATTGGGTGACTTCCGAGGGTCTTCTCCCTTTCCCAGCCCTTCCAAAGAACTCCATGGATGCGTGGCGGTGGCAGACTCTGCCTTGCCGAACAGCCCATGCTTGAGCATAGCGTCGACGGCCATTTGATCGAGCAGGAACTTCGCCTTCTCCTTCGCTGTGTTGGCGTCGTACGTCGCCTTGTTCGTATTCTTTTCGGTCGCGGCGGAGCCTTCGATCATGCTGTTCCACGAGCCCACGACTCCGGCTGTTATCGCCCAGGGGGCTGTCTGCGGAATCGCGAGCCCAGTGCTGACCACCGCCATGAATATCTGCATGTTCCGCTCCTGCGCCTCGTCCAGTTCCTTGCCTTTTTGGATGGTGGCGAGCCCGCTTGCGTCGGTAATCAGCCCGAAGCCTGCTCCGGTTTCTTGTGCGTTGGCTTTCAGAGCTTTGATGCCCGTGCCGTCTGCAGCCTGTGCGGCGCCGTAGTCCAGCAGTTTTCTCGACCATGTGGTCTCGGCCGCCAGAACCGTGGCCAGCGCTTTTGGATCCTGCTTGAACGCATCTTCCATGACCTTGCGCAGATCCTCTCTATTGAACTGCGCGCCCCAGATCTGACCCTCTTTCGGCTGATAGACACGGTCGGGTCCGTAGATTTTTGAATCACTGACATCGGCCATCTTGGCGGCGCGGTTGACGTCGTTGATGTAGGCGGCGAGGATGCGGGCTGTGGTGCCGGTGGTCGCGAAGGAAGGGCCTTCGGTGCCTGCCAGGACTCGCTGAGCCTCCCAGTGGATGAAATCCCGGGCTATTGCGGCCGAGGTAAAGCCCGGCGATGGTTCCTGTGGCGTGCCGTCGCGGTCTCGGTAGGTCATTGTCGCGGCCTCCAGCGCCATGCCGAAGGCTGCCCCGTCGTCGTACATGGGGCGTTCGGTCACATAGCGCTTCAGCACGCTGGGATCGCCGGCGAAGAAGTCCTGGGCCGCTTTGGGGTGGTTGGCCAGCGCCTTCATCACGCCGATCATCGGATCCTGCGGGATACCTCCCGAGAGGTTGTCCTTCGCCGTCTTCCGATCCAGAGCCTCCAGCGTCTTGGCCGTTGCCACCAGGAAGTCCCGGTTGAACGTGCCGTACGGGAGCAGTGCTGCCAGCGCGTGCTGATCCACCGGCACCCTGAGGTTGGTGAGCAGTTCTTTTCGCCATGACGTGCTCAGCCGCGAGCTGGCCGAGCCGAGCGCTTTACCCAGTGCTGCCTGCACACGCTGCTTCCTTGCGTCCTTCTGGTACGCGAGCGCCGCCATGAGATGACGAAACCGCTCGGTCCCGAGCGCGTACATCAGCGACGTGGCGAAATCTGTGTCACCCGCCCGCTTCTCCAACTGGGCGACGGTCTTCTCGTCCACCTCACTGGACCGGTCGAGTTCGCTCAACTTGGCCGCGGCGGCGTACACCTCGGCATCGCCGGAGGCGCCGCTGTACAGGGCCTCGTCGAAGGGTCTCATTCCTCCTGGTGCCGCTGGGCCCCATTCCGGGCTCACGGCCTGGATCGTGTCGTTGCGGCGGCGTAACTCCGGACGCTTGGCGCCGATCCAGTTGCCTAGTTCCCGTATTGCGTTCAACCGAGAGGTGTCCAGATCGAGGTCCTGCAACGTGCGGCGGATCAGTGGTTCGTTCCTGACCAGCGTGGCCTCCGCCTGGCCCAGGTCGCGTTCGAAGTCGCCCATCAGCTTTGGGTCGATCCCCGAGTATCCCCAGTCGGGCGGCTGCGCGACCGCCGGCGGTGTCAGAGAGGGAGGCGCCGGGGTTGTGTTGGCGCGGGCCGGAGGATCTCCCGGAGGATGTATCGGTGGTTGTTCGGGAGACGGCAGAGGAACTGGCGAGGGCGTCGTCATGGCGGGTCTCCGGCCTGCTCGACAACAGTCGGATCCTCCCACAACCCAAGATTCCCGGCGAAGGCGGCATAACGTAACGGCATGCTCATCCCCGGTTCTTTGAAACGCCCAGACGCCGGGATGTACGCAGAAGACGCCCTACGGGTTCACCACTGCCGATAATAGAGACGTTCTTGTTGAAGCTCGCAGGTGGACCATCCTGTGCAAGGCCCCACCGATGTGTCCGTGGCAATGTAAACGTGGGTCTGGCCTAGACGCACTTGGCCATTGACACGACGGGGCCGAACGTTCGCGAACGTATAACTACCTTGCCGAGACAACCTGGCTGGCATATGTGTGAGACATCGCCTGCTGGAGGAAACTTTGGCACCCAACCGATGGCCGATCGGCACCTTCATGCACCGTCTGACGGACGAATTGCGCTCGGAGCTTCTTGGGCTCGGGACCTTGCGCTCGCTCCCGGCCGGACACGTGCTGATCAGGCAAGGAGATCGCGGCACATCGGTTTGGATCCTGTTGGACGCGCTGGTCAAGGTGGCTGGGGGCGTTGAGAACGGTGTGGAGGCGACCCTGGCGATCCGGGTGTCGGGTGACATCGTGGGCGATATGGCCGCTATGGATGGGTCGCCGCGGTCAGCGACCGTGACCACTTGCGGGCGCGCTGTCTGCCAACAGGTCAAGGGCCCGGTGTTCCGCTCTTTCGTGGCCCGGCGCCCGGCTGCGGCACTGGCGCTGACGCAGGTCGTGGCCGAGCGGCTGCGTTGGGCCAATCAACGGCGCCTCGACTTCGCCGGGTATGAGACGAAGGTCTGCTTGGCACGTGTGTTGATCGGGCTGATCTCGCGGCACGGCCGTACCACGGATGACGGCGTGAGCATCGGCGTCCCGCTCACGAGAGCCGAGCTGGGCATGCTGGTGGGCGCCAAGGAGATCACGACGCAGAAGGCGCTGCGCGAACTGGCCGCGGAGGGGGTCATTCGGCGAGGGCACCGCGATGTGGTGGTGAAGGACCTGGCAGGGCTGACTGCGCTCGCCGACATCCCGTTCCTCGCCAAGCCATATTTCTAAGGCTTCTCCCGCCGGGTCGTGCCTCACTGTTGAGCTCACCCGCTCATTGGAGATGCCATGGTTACGCACGATTACCGCGTACTGCTCACAGCTGACATCGAGAACTACGGCGGCCGCACCGACGCCCAACACCGAACCCTTCAGTCCGGCCTGATCAGCGCCATCGAGACGGCGGCGGACCGCGTTCAGCTGGACCATGGGTTGTGGGAGCGGCAGGTGGGCGGTGATTCGCTGACCGCCGTCCTTCCCGCCGAGCCAGGACCTTTCGTCACGATTCCTCTTCTCCTCGACCAGTTCCTGACCGAGCTGGATGTGGCCATCGCGGCGCACAACAGCCGGCGCGGCGATCCCACCTGGGCGCGGATGCGCATGCGGCTGGCCATCCATGTCGGACCGCTGCAGTTGGATGGTGCGGCCGGGTGGCCTGGGCAGCACGCGGTACAGCCCGCGAGGTTGCGTGATTCGGCACCGATCCGGGCCGCGCTCGACACCTTCCGCGACGCCGACCTTGCGCTGATCATTTCGCGGGAGGTGTTTCGCGACTACGTGTCACAGGGCCCAGGGCGGCCCAGGCCGTCGGAGTTCCTGGAGGTTGCGGTGGCGGAGAAGAAACAGGAGTACCCGGCATACCTGTACGTGCCGCACTTCGATGTCCACGACATGGAGCCTCCGGAATCCCCGCTGCCCAGCGGCGACGCCCCGTCCACACCTCCGTCGGGCAGCGGATCGATCAAGAACCGGGTCAACAAAGGCGACATCTTTTTCGCGCAAGGAAACATCAACCTCACTCATGACCCTGAGCGGAGGAAGAAATGAGTGACTCCCCGCCTGAGGAATCGGGCCCTGAAGTCCCGCAGCCGGAAGAACCGCAGGTCGAGGACGCCTCGCCCGAGGAGGAGGACGAGACATTTCAGGAACCCGACAACCAACCAATCCGTCATGAAATGGCCACCTCCCGGCAGGAGTGGCAGGAACGCCGGCAGAGCTTGGACGACCTGTACGCCGACGAACTGTCCAGCCCCGGCACCCGGGACCTGAGCGGCCGCGTGAGCAACCGCGTCAAGAAGGGAAACCTCTGGTTCGCCCAGGGCGACATCCACGTAGGCCAGGGGCGGCCACAACCGACAGCGACGATCAACGAACTGACGGAAACCGAGATCGCGCACCTACGGCGAACGCTGGTACCGACCCAGTCGCAAACCGAAATACGCAGGCTGCTCGACAGCCAGCGCCTGATCCTGCTCGGTGGAGCGGCAGAGACGGGAAAGGCGACCACGGCCCTGGCGGCGCTGCTCGACTGGGGTGGCAGGGTGAGCTGGATCATGCCGTACGGAGCGAGCACGCCGAACCCCCGCGACTGGAAACTGGAATCGGGGCACGGCTATTTGCTGGACCTGGTCGATACGCCCAATGCCGTCGACAGGGTGACCACGAGTCTCAAGCGTGCCGGTGTCAACGCGGACTACAGGATGATTGTCCTGGTGCCGGAGCACATCCAGTCCTCCATCGCGCCCGTGATCGAACACGACCCACCGCCGAACCGCCGAATCTACACCAAGCATCTGTCCGTTCAGGCATCGGGCGCACGGCTTGCCGCAGACGATCAGCAGATTCTGGACGAGGAGCTCCGCGCCCTCTCCGCGCCCTGGCAGGTGGTCGAACTGGTCAGGCAGGTGGCCGCCACCCTAGAGGCTGGCACCTCCATCGAGACCATGCTGAACCGGCGATTCCATCGAATGCGCGCGAAGGTGGGCGAGAACCTCGAAAAGCGCAGGCCGACTCTGGGCCGGTGCTTCATGACCAGTATCGCCGTACTTCACGGACTGCCCGAGGCGGAAATCTCCGGCGCGGCCCTGGCCCTGGCCGAACGGCTCGACGAGAAGTGGCGTCGTGATCATTCGCCGAAATCGGTCCAGCTTTGGGAGAACCTGCCGGCCTGGCTGAAGTACGTGGATGCCGAGGCCACACCCGCCGGGCCCGGCGGCGGGCGAAGCATCAGGCTGAGACGCCCCGAGCTGGCGGCCGTCATGCTGCGCGTGATCTGGGAGGACCAGCCGACCATCCGCGATTCGCTGGTCGACTGGCTGATCTGGCTCGGCGGCGAGGGATCCTGGCATACGAGGATCAAGGTCGGGCACGCGGTCGGAAAGCTCGCGACCTTCGACTTCTCCCTCGTCAACGAACGGTTCCTGGAGGTGTGGAGCCGCTCCCGCCGATCCCGGGACCATCAACTCGCCGCACTGGCACTGGAAGCCGCCGCCGAGAACCCATCGATGATCCGCCGCGTCCACATCCATCTCGATTCGATGATCCATGGCAACGACGCGAAGAAAGCGATCGCGATCCGCGCCTACGCCTCGTCCGTCGGCCTCTCCGCACCCGACCAAGCCCTCGCCGCGTTCAGGACCCTGGTCCTGAGCAGGGGCGTCAAGTTCCACCGCGACGTGGCCCAGTCCATCGCCTACCTCTATCGCAGGAACACTGCGCCCACCATCATGAACCATCTCGCTGACTGGGTCCGTGACGGAGGAGCGGTCGGTCGTCGCGGCGCCGCCCTCGCCTTCGGACGACTGGTCGCGCTGCCCGTCTCGAGCCCCGAGCGGCCGCATCCCAGTGACCTCGATCCCCATCCCTCCCTGGTGATGCTCTGGCGCAACGCGCTCAGCTACGAGGAAGAGGGGGGCCTGGTGGTGCCTGAGTCCTGGGACCTGCTGCTGAACGAATGGCTGCGCCATTACGGCGAGCGGCCGACCGTACGGGAGATCACGGACCAGATCTTCAGCCTGACCGATGCGCGGAACGCCGAGCGAGCACTGCTCTACCTCCGGCTCTGGCGGCACCACGGCGAGATCTCCGCCGAACTTCACCATCACCTGCGTCAACTCGTTCACAGGAGCTGATCTCATGCGCAAATGGCTGGCACCCATGCTCTACCGCGTCCAGCAGAACCAGCCCGAGGCCGAACCGTCCATCGACATCGAGCCGTTCGTGCTGTCCTCGCCCGCTAAGGGCGACGCTTACGACTTCTCCGTCACCCTGTTCCGTACCGCGACCTCGGGCGGGAAACGGACCTCAGCTCTGTTCAGTGATGAAGTGCCCGAGGCGGAGGCGGTCCTCCAGCGCGCGTGTCAGGAGGTACGTTCGACCACCCGGCGATTCGAGATCACCGCGCCGGGCGCGGCGGAGCAGGCCACGAACGAGAGACTCCAGGCGATCTCAGGCTCGATGACGGGTGTCTATCGGTGGGCGGTCAGAGCCGAGGTCAACGTTCCCGAGGAGATACGCCAGCTCAACCGGGATGCCCACAAAAGACAGCATGACATCAGAGCCGACGCCGACGCCGCGCTGCTCCGGATCAAGAGCACCGACGAGGTCCGGCGGGAGTGGCAGGACTTTCTCACCGCTGTGGTGGGAAGCGCCCAGGTGGAGCACGCGATCAAATTGGCCGTCTCCCCAGAGCAACTACCGCAGATCATCGCGGAGCTCGTCGAGCAGCGGCAGCAGGGAGCGCAACAACTGCTCGGCACCGTCGACTCGATCATGCAGCGGTACGAGACGGTGGACATGCTCAATTTCATGGTCAAGAACGAAACTGTGCTGCGCAGGACCCTGGAACTCCTCGGCCTGCCCGTTCCGCCGCTGGAGGACGACACGCTGCTGGTGGGCCGAGCGTGAGGTGCTCGCCGGAGCGGCGCCATCCAGCGACCGCGCGGTCACTGCGAAGATCCGGTGAGCACAACGTTGATGAGCGTCGCGCTCACCGTGGCCGCCATTCCACCGAGGAGCAGCCAGAACCCCCAGCGGATAAGACGATACTTCTGCCCGACGATGTGGCTGACCCGGTACAGCTGATCAGCGACCCGCTCCAGGTCCCGTGTCGAGGACCGCATGAGAGCGCCGGCGACGGTCGCCGGTGAGTCGAGGTGAAGGATGTCGGCGTAGTACATGGCGGCACCGTGAATTCTTCGCCGATCCAACCGCGGATAGACCGCGCCGGCGAGGACCACCGCGGACGCCAGAGCTGCCGCCGCCCCAACCCACCACAACCACTCCACGGCGTTCGATAACGCGAAAGGTGACCAGCTTCCCGCGAGGAGGCCGCCAGTGACGGCGCCAAGGCCGATGCCAACGATACCGAGAAGGACCTGGGCCTTGGTGTCCGCCCTGTTGAGCTCCTCGCGGGCCTCTCTGAGCAACTGTGTTCCGTAGGTGCAAGCATCGTCCTCGGCTGCCTGCCGTTGGTCTGGAGTGGTCTGGGTGAGGGCTCGCACGATCTTGTGGAACACGAGATACCTCCTGGCCGGGGGGCGATCACAACGCAGAGCATTCCACGACCACCGTGGGTTGAAGCCCGTGATGCGCTTCGCGCCCGCTCTACACCACGGCAACAGGAGGCTCTCGGCATGATCGTGGGCCATGTGTGGGCCATCCATGGCCTTGATCGAGTGACATTCATGCGTCGTCCCTGGCCAAGGGCATGCCCACCAGCAAACCTGCAACCCTCTCCGGAGCCGGGTGCGCAGGTTCGAATCCTGCAGGGGGCACTCGACCTTGACCAGCGGTTCTAGCCGCTGACCAGGGCAAACGTTGTAGGAACGGGCGGGTCTCCAGTCTCACGGAGCCCGCCCGTTCTCGTTGTCGCCCCCTGGTTTTGGGGCCAATGATCGAGCTTCCCTCCAAGCCTCGAACGGCGAGGCGGTGTCATGCCACCTGATGCTTCCTCGGCCTGTGATTTGGCAGGGGCGCAGCTCGGCGAGGCGTTGTCCGGGGGTAGAGAGCCACGGTGTCGTGTGCGTACGGTTGCGCATGGTTGAGCTGCGGCCCGCCGTGCGGCGCTGGGTGATCGACGCTGCCGTGGCGGTCGCGGTGCTGACGGCGGCGGAGATCGCCATCGCCACCGGCAGAGAGACGGCACTCCGTTTCCCGGGACTGGTTGGCGTACATGCTCGGGGTCGCGATGGCCGCGCCGTCGCTGCTGCGGCGGCGGAGTCCCGCTGCCGCGCTGTACATCGTCTCGGCGGTGCTGTTGCTGTTCTACGCGCTGGGTTATCCGGGCTTCCCGCCATCAGTGGTGCTGGCTTCGAAGCCGACTCCATCCGGCGCCGCCGTTCCCGCTGACCTCAACACGGCGATCGGTCGCTCTCAGCCGCTCGGCGGGTGCGCGAACTCGGCACTCAGGGAGATTCGGAACGGAATCCGGCGTTAGCGGGGGTTCCTCCTGGTCAGCTCGCCCAGCCCTTCCTTTCGGATGCGCGGGGGAAGACGATTCCGGCCTGCGGCGAAGGATGGGTGATCGTGACCGCCGACCGGAAGGCCGACCTCATGCCGGAGACAAGGACGTGAGCGCCGAAGTGAGCGAACAGGTGACCGACGCCGAGCTCGTCGCCCGGTACCGGCGCGACCCCGACCTGTTCACCGCCGTCCACGACCGCTACTACCGCGACATCTACCTGTACGTCGCCGGCCGCCTGGACACGCAGATCGCCGAGGACCTCGCCGCCGAGACGTTCTTGCTGGCCTTCGACCAGCGCGACCGGTACGACCCGGAACGCGGAGACCTTCGGCCCTGGTTGTTCGGCATCGCCACCAATCTGATCGCCAGGCACCGCCGCAAGGAGACGCGCCACTACAAGGCGCTGGCCAAGCTCGGGCCCGAGCCCGTCGTGGAAGGCCACGAGGACCGGGTCGTCACCTCTGTCGCCGCCGAGCGCATGCAGCCGTACCTGGCCAGGGCGCTCGCCGCCCTGTCCGGTGGCGAGCGCGACGTGCTGCTGCTCGTGGCCCTGGGCCAGCTCAGCTATGACGAAGTGGCTCAGGCGCTCGGCATCGCCGTCGGCACCGTGGGCTCCCGGCTCAGCCGGGCCCGCAGCAAGATCCTCGCCCTCGTTGACAAGGAGAACGCCCGTGGATGACCTGAACGCCGTCGCGAGCCTGCTGGCCAAGCCCGAACCGTCCGCCGAGGCGATCAGCCGCAGCAGGGGACGTCTCCAGGACAGGATGACGCGGGGCCGCGCCCGTCGGCACCGCGGCCTGCTCCTACCGGTGCTGGGCATGGCGGTCGCCGCCGCGGTGGCCGTCGCCGTGATCGTCACCAGTGTGTTTCCGCCCGCCGCCGCGCCGGTCTCGGGCAGGGACGTCCTGCTCATGGCAGCGGCCAGCGCCGAGCACATCCCCCAGGGCACGGGGACCTATTGGCACATCACGCGTACGTGGCAGGGCCCGGACGGGCTCCAGGAGCAGGAGAGCTGGACCACCCGCGACGGCCACCGCTGGTCCAGGAACGAGCCGTACGCCACTCCCGGCTCCGTCGTCGAGGACCCGGCCCCGTTCAGGCTCATGGGCGCCGAGATCGGTTTCGAGGAGCTCGAAGGACTTCCGGCGGATCCGGAGCAGCTGAAGGAGCGCATCGCCGGGCTTCCCCGGCGTGAGAGCGCCATGATCCTTGCCGACCGGCAAGGCGAGCTCGTCTCCCCGCTGATCACCTTGATCACGGAGCTGCCGACGCCCGCGCAGGTCCGTTCGGCCGCATTCGAGGTCCTCGCCGCGACGCCGGGGGTCAAGAACGCGGGGCCGGTCGAGGGCGGGCAGGAACTGCTGATCCCGCTCTCAGGGAACCTGGAGATCAGGATGGTCGTCGATCCCGAGGCCGCCCGGGTGGCGCGCGCCAACGTCCTGCTGACCGCCGAAGGGGGCTCGATGATGAGCAACTCGTATATCTCGGTGACCACCGAGTGGACGGACCAGCCGCCGCGGTGAAACCCGTCGTAGCCGAGGCGGGCTCGGCCGCCGCCGACGCAGTGAAATAGCTCGGCTTCGGCGGCAGGTGGAGCCGTCAGTTCACGTCCTTTCTGACGACGCGCAGGAACCCGAGCCCGCCGGGGATGACGATCCAGGCCAGGACCGATGTGGCCAGGCGGGCGGCGGCTTCCCACGTCCAAGTGCCGCCCATGAGCGGGTTGGTCGTCGCGTTGAGGTCCAGCCATGCGGCCAGGGTCTCGCCCGTCTCGCCGAGTTGGGCGACGAAGCTCCACAGCGCCGTACCGGCCATGCAGATCACGATGGCCGCCGGGGCGTTCAGGAGCAGCAGGCCCATCGCCAGGCCCTGCGCGGTCATCAGCACCATCACCGTGATCCATCCGAGGACGGTCTGCGGGGCGACGTTCCAGGACGGCTCCACGCCCCGTACGGTCGCCGTGACGGCTGTCGCCGGTACGGCCGCCGCCAGTGCGAACAGGCATGCCACCACGGCGGTGCCCAGTGCCGGGAGGCACTTGGCGGCCAGCACCCGCGCCCGGCGCGGCTCCAGTGCGAACGTCGTCAGCGCCGTACGGTGGCTCCACTCCGCCGTCACCGTCAGCACGGCCAGGACGGGCAGCAGGATTCCCAGGGCGATGGCCGCGCTGCCGGCCAGGGTGAACAGCTTCGGCGGCTCGGTCAGCACGGCGGCCCGGCCGGCGACGAGGGCGAGCGCCAGGACGGCCATGAGCCCCGTCATGATCATGCTGCTGCGGGTGTCGAACAGCTTGCGGGTCTCGGCCCGGAGCAACCGGCCGAAGGGGATGTGGCCCGTGCCGGGCTCCTGTTCGGGGGTCAGGGCGGGGGTCATGTCCAGCTCCTGTCGGCGTCGGAGGTCAGGTCGAGGAAGGTGCGTTCGAGGCCGTGGCCGCGGCTCAGCTCGGCGACCGTGCCCTGGGCCAGCACCCGGCCGCGGCCGATCATGACGATGTGGTCGGCGACCTGCTCGACCTCGTGCAGCAGGTGCGAGCTGAGCAGCACCGCGCACCCGTCGTCGGCCAGGCCCCGCAGCAGCCCGCGCAGCCACTGGATGCCCTGCGGGTCGAGGCCGTTGGCCGGCTCGTCCAGGATGAGTGCCCGTGGCCGGCCGAGCAGCGCGTGGCCGATGCCGAGGCGCTGGCGCATGCCCAGCGAGTAGCCGCCGACGGCCCGCCCGCCCTCACGCCCGGACAGGCCCGCCATCTCCAGGACCTCGCCGACGCGCGATCTGGGCAGGCCGAGCATCAGCGCGCCCAGGGTGAGCACCTCCCTGCCGCTGCGGCCGGGATGGTGGGCGCCGGCGTCGAGCAGCGTGCCGACGTCGTAGCCGGGGCGGTCGAGCCGCGCGTACGGCCGGCCGAGCACGGTCGCCGAGCCCGACGTGGGCCGGGTGAGCCCGGCCAGGATGCGCAGAGCGGTGGATTTTCCGGCCCCGTTGGGGCCGAGGAAGCCGGTGACGGCGCCCGGCGGCGCGGTGAAGGACACGTCGTCGAGAGCCTTCACCCCTTTGTACGCCTTGCTGACCCGCTGGAATTCGATCACGGACGCAAGTCCACAGGAACGGGGCCCGCCCGCTCATCGGACCTGGGGCGACGACCGCACCGCCCCGGGTCCAGACCTCGCGGACGGATGTGGACCCAGGTCTGCACGACGGTAGACCCTGGTCGCTAAAACCGCAGGCCGGCGCTCCTTAGGCTGGAGCCGTGCACGATTCGTCCCCCGGCCGCATGGCCGCCGCGCTGCCCTACCTGCTCGCCGCGCTGCCGCTCGCCCTGCCGCTGATCGTGCTGGCCGCCCGCGCGCCCGTGAGTCCTCCGCCCAAGATGTTCGCGGACATGGCCGTGGGGGCCGCCGCGCTCGTCCTGCTGCGGTGGCGGCATCGCGGGCCGTGGCAGACCGCGCTGGTCACCGCGCTGGCCACCGCCTTCTCGTTGACGGCGCTCGGCCCGGCCGTCGTCGCGTACGGGTCGCTGGCCGCGCATCGGCGTTGGCGGCAGACGGCGGCGGTGGCAGTCGTGTTCTGGGTGTGCGTCGCGTCCTCCACCCGGTGGTCGGACAACCGGCTGCTGACCCTCGTGTACGCGGTGGCCGCGGCCGTGATCCTGGCCGGGAGCACCCTGTTCGGGCTCTACCTGGCGAGCCGGCGCGACCTGGCCGCCGCCCGGCGAGCCGCCGAGGTCGCGGCGCGGGCTCAGTGGGCGGAACAGGCCAAGCTGGAGGAGCGGCTCAAGATAGCCCAGGAGATGCACGACGTGCTGGCGCACCGGATCTCGCTGCTGGCGATGCTGGCGGGCGGGCTGGCCTACCGGGAGGACCTGTCCGCCGAGCAGACCCGCGAGACCGCTCTGGCCATCCAGGAGAACGCGCACCAGTCGCTCAACGAGCTGCGCGCCGTGCTCGGCACGCTGCGGCGCGAGGACGGCCTCGCGCCGCCGCAGCCGACGCTGGCGCACCTGGACGCCCTGTTCGACGAGGTACGGGCCGCCGGGCAGCGGGTCGAGGTGGACGACGCCATCTCCTGCCGCGACGCGCTGCCGGCGCAGACGGGGCGGCACGCGTACCGGATCGTGCAGGAGGCGCTCACGAACGCGCGCAAGCACGCGCCGGGCAGCGCCGTGACGGCCGAGCTGGGCGGGCGGCCGGGTGAGGGCCTGCGGATCAGGGTGAGCAACGCGGCCCCGCCCGGCGGTTCCGCGGGGCCCGGAGGGCGGCTGGGGCTGGTGGGGCTGGCGGAACGGACCCGGATGGCCGGGGGCACGCTCACGCATGCCGTACGAGGTGGGCGTTTTGTCCTGGACGCCCGGTTGCCGTGGGAGGCTTGAACCCGTGATCAGAGTGGTGATCGTGGACGACGACCCGATGGTACGCACGGGGTTGCGCCTCATCCTGGGCGGCGAGCCCGATCTCGACCTGGCCGGCGAGGCCGGGGACGGCAAGCAGGCCATGGACGTGATCCGCGACCTGCGGCCCGACGTCGTGCTGATGGACATCCGCATGCCGGAGCAGGACGGCCTCGTCACCACCGAGCTGCTCCTCAGCCGGCCGGCGCCGCCCCGGATCCTGGTGCTGACGACGTTCGACGCCGACGACCTCGTGCTGCGCGCCCTGCGGCTCGGCGCGCACGGCTTCCTGCTGAAGGACGCGCCGCCGCCGAAGATGATCGAGGCCGTGCGGGCGGTGGCGCGGGGGGAGCCGGTGCTGTCGCCGAGCGTGGCGCGCCAGGTCATCGCCGTCGCCACCGGCGGCCACGAGCCGCGCCGGCCACGGGCGCTGGCGGAGCTGGCCGTGCTCACCGAGCGCGAGCGGGAGGTCGCGATCGAGGTGGCCAGGGGCGGCTCGAACGCCGAGATCGCCGCGAGCCTGTCGGTCAGTGTGGCGACCGTGAAGGCCAACATCACCCGCATCTTCGCCAAACTGGGCACCGACAACCGGGTCCACGTCGCGATGAAGGTCCGTGACGCCGGTCTCCTCTGAGGTGACGTGCTGGGGCGCCGCCGGATGGGCCGGGCTCTCAATCGATGATCGCGGTGACCTCGGCCTCGATGAGGATGCCGGGCTCGAACAGGACGTCCACCCCGATCAGCGCGAGCGGCGGCGTGGCGAGATCGAACTCGAGGGCCGCCTGCTCGATTCCCGCGTTGAAGGCGTCGTACATCTCCCTCTTCCAGCCGGCGGCGTACCACGTGAAGCGGACGACGTCGTGGAACGTCGCTCCTGCCGCGTCGAGCGCCTTGGCGACGTTGCGGTAGACCTGGGCGACCTGTCCGGCGAGGTCGCCCGGTGCCACGAGGTCGCCGTTCTCGTCCCAGGCGACTTGTCCCGCGATGTGGACCTGCCTGCTGCCCGTCGCCACCGCGACGTGGTGGTAGATCGGGACTCGGACATGCCGGTCGGGGTTGATGAGCGAGACGGCCATGAGAGTTCCCATCGGTCTTTTGGTTACGTCGGGTGCCGGCGCGAGGCGACTGCCCCGTGGTCTCTTGCGGTTACTGAGAAACCATAGGAGAGTGTTCGCTGACATGGAAGGACGCACTTTCTAGTGACTGGGGAACCAGATGGTGACCAAGCAGTTCATGGGCTCGGCCAATGAAGCCGATGAGGCGGACCTGAGGCGCGCGGACTCCCTGGCCCGGGAGATCTTCTCGGACGTCGCCAACAAGTGGGCGTTGCTGATCATCGAGGCGCTCGGTGAGCGCACCCTGCGGTTCAGCGAGCTGCGGGACGAGGTCGAGGGCATCAGCCACAAGATGCTCACCCAGAACCTGCGCATGCTGGAGCGCAACGGCCTGGCCGAGCGGAAGGTGCACCCCACCGTGCCGCCGCGGGTCGAGTACACCCTCACCGAGCCGGGCCAGGCCCTGCGGGCGACGGTCGACCTGATCTGCGGCTGGACCCACCAGTACTTCGGTCACATCGAGGCCGCCCGCCGCGGCTTCGGCGCCTGACGGCTCACGTTCACAGATCGAAGGTGATGTCCTGTTGAGGCAGCAGTCGCCGTAGAGCGGCGCGGTTGTCAACGTACGGCTGCTGGAACAGGTCGGGGTCGCGGGCGGCGAGCTCCCGGTAGAGGTCGACCACTTCCCGCGTCACCTGGATCTGCTCGCGGTGCTCACCCGCCCGCTCCAGCGCGGCCGACAGGTCGAGCAGGGCCCGGGCGAGCGCGGGCCGGTGGGTGGGGTCGTCGTCGGCCAGCTCGCGGTACAGGTCGACCGCTTCCCGCGCCACCCGCACCTGTTCGCGAGGGTCACCGACCCGGTGCAGCGCGACCGACACGTTGCCCAAGGATCGAGCGAGGGCGGGCCGGTGGGCGGGGTTGCCGGCCACCAGCTCCCGGCACAGGTCGACCGCTTCCCGTGCCACCTGCAACATTTCGCGGTGCTCACCGGCCCGGTGCAGCGCGACCGACAGGTGGTCCAAGGATCGAGCGAGGGCGGGCCGGGGGGTGGAGTTGTCAGCCGCCAGCTTGCGGCACAGGCCGACCGCTTCTCGCGCCACCCGCACCTGCTCGCGGCGCTCACCCACCCCGTCCAGCGCGCCCGCGAGTCTGACCAGGGCCTCGGCGAGGTCGAACCGGTGGGCCGGATTGTCGGCCACCAGCTCGCGGCACAGATCGACCGCTTCCCGCGCCGCGCCCAGCTGCTCGTGAGGGTCGTTCACCCGTTCCAGCGCGGCCGCGAGGTGGATCAGGGCCT
This sequence comes from Nonomuraea angiospora, assembly GCF_014873145.1. Taxonomy (NCBI): domain Bacteria; kingdom Bacillati; phylum Actinomycetota; class Actinomycetes; order Streptosporangiales; family Streptosporangiaceae; genus Nonomuraea; species Nonomuraea angiospora. The sequence goes on from NZ_JADBEK010000001.1 coordinate 9,422,579, forward strand.
GGGCGAGGGCGGGCCGGTGGGCGGGGTTGTCGTCTGCCACCCAGCGGCAGAGCTCGACCGCTTCCCGTGCCACCCGCACCTGCTCGCGGTGCTCACCCACCGCGTCCAGCGCGATCGCGAGGTCGGTCATGGCCCGGGCGAGGTCGGGCCGATGGGCGGGGTCGCCGTCCACCAATTCACGGCACAGGCCGACCGCTTCCCGCACCACCTCCACCTGCTCCCGGTGCTGACCCACCCTGGCCAGCGCGACCGCGAATCTGATGAGGGATCGGCCGAGAACGGGCCGGTGGACGGGGTCGTCGTCCGCCAGCTCGCGGCACAGGGCAAGCGCTTCGCGCGCCACCCGCACCTCCTCGCGGTATTCGCCCACTCCATCCAGCGCGACCGACAAGTTGCTCAGGGCTCGGTTGAGGCCGGCCCGGTGGACGGGGTCGCCGTCCGCCAGCCCGCGGAACAGGTCGAGCGCCTCCCGCGCCGCCTGCAGCTCCTCGCGGTGCTCACCCACCCTGTTCAGCGCGACCACGAGATCGGTCAGGGCGTCGCCGAGCTCAGGTGGGGTGCCGGTGGCGCGGGTGTGACGCACGTGGTGGCGGGCCAGGGCGAGTACGCAGCGGGGCAGGGCGTAGGCCGGGGTGAGCCGCAGGAGCCGGGTGGTGGTGTCGGGGTCGAGGTCGGCGGTGGCAAGAGCGGTGGCGGTGGTCTGGTCCAGTTCGCCACGGTTCGTGGCGGTGGTGAGGGCGGCGTAGACGGCGTGGTGTGCCAGCCGTACGGGGTCGCCGCCCAGCAGTTGCTCGAACAGCAGCCGGGCGGGTGGATGATGTTCGCCGGCCCGGGCCAGCAGGGTCAGGATCCGGGCGGCCTGCTCGTCGGTCGGGTCGTTCAGCAGCTGGCGGGCGAAATGGCGGTCGCCCTCGGTCCGGGTCAGGCTGGTGGTGATGAACCAGTCGGCCAGCAGGTTGGGGCCGATCCGCAGCCCCGCGCCCGCGGTGGGCGGATAGAGGGCGTGAGCCCAGCGGACCAGGTTGGTGACCCGTTCGGCGGGCGCGTCGGCCAGCTCCGGGACGCGCCGCAGCACTCCGACGGCGCTCGGCTCGTCGGCGGGGGCGAACAGGGCCAGGCCGGTCATGACCCGGGCCAGCAGCGGGTCGCTGACCGGGGCGAGCGCCCACCGGTCCAGGGCGGCGGTGCCGCGCCACCAGCGCGCCTCGTGCTCGAACAGCACCCCGGCCACCTCGTCCAGAGGTGCGGGCGAGCCGGTCGGCGAGGCTCGGCGCAGCACCGTCACCATCGCCTGGGCCAGCAGCTCTGCCATGGTCTGGCCCTCGCGGACCGGCGCGTTCGTGTCGGAGACCGGTGGCGGCGGCGTCCCCCACGCCGAGGCGAAGGCGCGTACGGCCTCGCCGTACCAGCGGATCAGGTCGGAGGTCTCACCCAACGGCAGCAGTGACATCAACGGGGCGTTCCTGACCAGCAGGGCGTGTCGTTCGGGGAGGTGGGCCTGGAGCGCCTGGCCGAGTTCGACGCCGTGCCGGGTGATCAACACCACCCGCAGCAGGGCCGGTCCCTGGTAATGAGCCAGCGCCTCCAGCAGGCTCGCCAGGTCGGTCCGGGTGTCGGCGTTGTCGACCAGGGCCAGCACCCGCCGGCCGGCCGCGGCCGCGGCCGCGGCGACCAGGTCGGCGGCCTTGCCCTCGCGCAGCCATCCGGTCACCCACCCATCCGCGGCGGCCTCCTGGGCGGCCCGTAACGCCAGCCGGGTTTTGCCGCACCCGCCCGGACCGTCCACGACCAGGAGTCCCGACAGCTCCTCCTCCTGGCACCAGGCCCACCACCAGTCCCGCTCGGCGCGCCGCCCCCAGAACGGGGTCGGGCAGGACTGCGGCGCCAGCAACTCGAACACGCTGCGCTCCCCGCCGGCCGGGCCCTGCGGGCGGTGGAGCTGCGGGGGGTTCAGCGGGTCGAGAGCCACGTGCAGCGCCCCGACGGCCGCGGCAGCGCTCTCGGCCCGGGTCAGCACCACGCCGAAGTACGATCCGCTGGCGCCGGCCAGCGCGGCCACCACGGCCGCGATCAGCGCCCGCCACACCAGCGGCCAGTCACCCGGCACGACCAAGGGCGTCACCCCGGCACCGATACTGGCCACCGCGCCCAAGACCCACGGGCTCTTCAGCTTGGTCAGTTTCTTGAGCCGGCGCCCCATGACACCAGCATCGCGTCAGAGCACGTCGTATCAACAGAAAGGCTGGGATCGATTGCATCCGGTTACCAAGCCCGGGGCTAAAGCGCGGGACGGTGATTAGGACGACGGGCCGAGCACGAGTGTGGGGGGGACGTAATGTTCGCCTGGAATGCGGTCGTCGGCGAGAACGTTCGTGGCGGCGAGTTGTCCCATGGACCTGAGTTCGAGGTCAATTGTCGTCAGCCGCCGGACCCCTTGGTCGACGATGATTCCCTCCCAGTTGTCGACTCCGACAACCGCCAGATCCTGCGGCACGCGTAGCCCCTTGGCCTCACACACATCGAGTACGCCGCGGGCGATATGGTCATTGCCGCAGAACACCGCGTCGACCTTCGCGCCGGAGTCGAGCAATTCCTGCATGGCCTTGACGCCGGACCCCTCGGTCCAGGAGCCGTAACGGGTCGGAGCGGCGGGGCGGAGCCCGGCCTCGTCCAGCGCCATGAGCATGCCGCGCTCCCGCAGGCCCACGGCGATGCTCGACGGATCGCCGGTGAGGTGGGCGATATGGGTGCGCCCGCGTTCGATCAGATGGCGGGTGGCGAGAGCTCCCGCGCCCTCGTTGTCCGGCAGGTAGACGACGTCCTCGGGGTGGTCGGAGGCCGCGAAGGCGTATGTCACCGGCACGGTGAAATGGTGCGTGATCGACGGCGATCGGCGCTCGTGCCCGTCGCCGATGACGATCAGACCGTCAATTTGGCGTGCCTGGAACTGGCGGATGCTTTCGGTTATCTCGCGATGGACGAGAACGTCCTCGTCGAAAACGAGGGCGGCTTGCTGGAGCCTTCCGAGTTGCAGGACCGCGCCTATCACCACCGGCCCGGAAAACGTACTCGCGGCGCGGTGGGTGAGCACGCCGACCGTGCGGCTGCGGCCCAGCGCGAAGGAACGCGCGAGCGCATTCGGCCTGAAGTCGAGGCGTTCGGCGACGGCGAGCACCCGAGCCCGCGTCGCCTCGGAAATCCGGTCCGTTCCGTTGAGCACTTTAGAGGCGGTCGAGAGCGACACTCCGGCAATCGCCGCCACATCACTCAGCCGGACACTGCCCTTGCGGTTGGACGGCACTGGCTGATTGTACCGAAGGCGGGTCAATGAGCCGCTCCCGGTCGCAGGCGCGGGGGAGACCGGAGGGTGTTCCGCCGGCTCACCTCGCGCGTTCGAGCGTGTGCGTTGTCCGGAAAAAACGGAGAGTGCGCCTTGACAGTGCCCTCGGCCGCCGCTCACACTTCGCCCAATGCGAAATCGGTTTCGCAGCCATGATCATGTCGTCGTCCAGCGAGGAGAGCGAGCATGTCGATTGGCCCCACCCCCGCCCGCCGATTGACACGGAGTCCATTACGCCGAGCGCTCGTGGCGCTCGCCGTCGCGGTTACGGCACTGGTCTCACCGGCCGCACCGGCCCAGGCCGTACCGGGCGACGTCGTGCTCGGGGACTTCGAGAACGGCGTCACCCCGTGGTTCACGGCGACCGGCGGCGGCGCGAGCGTGTCGCTGAGCGTGACCTCGGACGCGCCGGCGAGCGGCAGCGGCGCCGCCCGTCTCCAGGTGAACGCGCCCGGCGGGACCGCGGAGCTGGTGCGCGGTGTCCCCTCGATCGATGCCCGCTCGCTGACCTTCGCCCTGCGCAGCACCCAGCTGAAGGGCATCGTCGTCCGGATGATCGACGGCACCGGGCAGGCGCACCAGCAGACTCGCCCGCTCACCCCCGGAGCGCAGTGGCAGACCGTCACCGTGAGTGATTTCGCCCCGGCCGGCGCGGCGGAGTACATCCACTGGGGCGGCGCGAACGACGGGGTCTGGCACGGGCCGCTCAAGCACCTGTCGCTCCTGGTCGACGCGTTCCGCGTGGTCAACGGCCCGACTGCCACGATCGACGTCGACGACGTGATCGTGCAGGGCCCCGCGCCCGACCTCGCGATCGTTCCGACGACGACCGGTAACGCGTTCACCACCGGGCAGGAGGTGTCGTTCGGCCTGCGCACCGCGGCGCAGTCCTTGGAGTGGACCGTACGCGACGCCGACAACGCCGTGGTGACCTCCGGCGCGAAGGAGACCTCGGAGCTGGGGGGCACGCTGGCGCTCGGCAAGCTGCCCACCGGCTGGTACTCGGTCGATCTCGTGGCCGTGCAGCCTGACGGCCGCCGCGTATCGGGCGGCACCGACGTGTCGGTGCTCCCCGCGTCCGACGCGCGCGAGGAGCGCATCGGGGTCGCGACGCACTACGGCCAGGCCTGGTCGACCGACACGATCCCGCTCATCGCCGAGGCGGGAGCCGGCTTCGCCAGGGACGAGGCCTATTGGGCCCAGGCGGAGAAGGTCAAGGGCACGATCGACTTCCCCGCGAAGGTGGACGCGTACACCGCCGCGCTGTCGAGGAACAACCTCGAGTTCTTCGACATCCTCGCGTACGGCAACAGCCTCTACCACGAGGGCGAGGCGCCGGCCACGCAGGCCGGGCGTGACGCGTTCGCGAACTACGCCGACGTCTCGGTCGCCACGTTCGGGACGGACGACACCTTCTACGAGGTGTGGAACGAGTGGAACCTGCGCGACAGGAACGGGCCCGCCGGCGCGACCGCGGCGAACTACGCGGCGCTGCTGGCGACGACCGCCGACCGGGTCCGCGCGGCTCACCCCGGCGCGAAGCTGGCCGGCCCGGCGCTGGCCCCGATGGACGAATGGTCCAAGTGGGTGGACGATTTCATCGCCGCCGGTGGCCTCGACGACCTCGACGCGTTCACCACGCACCCGTACGACTTCGCCTCCGAGCCGGAGGCGTTCATGGACCACGTGGGCGTGATCCGGGCGAAACTCGACGCCGCCGGGCACCGCGACATGCCGATCTGGCTGAGCGAGCACGGATGGCACACCTCCGACACGCCGCTGGGAGCCGACGAGAAGGCGCAGGCCCGCAACCTGTCCCGGGCGCAACTGCTGGCCCTCGGCAAGGGGATCGGCAAGTACACCGTCTACGACTTCAAGGACGACGGCACCGACCCGAAGAATCCCGAGCACCGCTTCGGCATGATCCGCAACGAGAACGACCCCCGAGGCGCGTACACCCCGAAGCCGGCCTTCGTCGCGCAGGGGATCCTGACGCGCCAGACCGACGACCGCGCGGTCCGGCAGGTGCTGGCCCTGGGCAGTGGCCGTTACGGCGTGGAGTTCGGCGCCCGAGCCGGCGAGCCCGCCGCCACGCGCATGCAGGCCCTGTGGGCGCTGAAGCCGGAGACCTGGAGCGTCAAGGCGGCGGGCGAGGTCAAGGTCACCGACCTGTACGGCGCCGAGGCGACCCTGCGGCCGGACGCCGACGGCCGGGTTCACGTGGCCGTCGGCAAGGACCCGGTCTATCTCACCGGAGAGGTGGGGGAGGTGTCCGCGCAGTCGCCGTACTCGCTCACGGTCGACCAGGCCATCGAGGGTCTCGCGCCCGCGGCGAAGTGGACGGTCACCGCGGGGGACCGGGCGCTGGACGTGTCCCTGCGGACCGGCGCCGGCACGGCGTCGGCGCAGGTGCCGGCGGGCGGGACCCGGTCGGTCGCCGTCACGCTGCCGCCGGCGGGCGTGGGCACGCGGACCTGGACCGCCGAGGTCCGCGAGGGCGAGCGCACGATCGGGCTCCTCGCGGCGACCGCCGAGGTGGTGGCCCGGCTCGGGCTCACCGGTACGCACGCGCTCAACGCCACCGGGGCCGGCCTGCTGCGCCTCACCCTCGTGAACCGCGGCGCGGAACCTGTCGGACTCGACGGGATCGACTGGACCGTGGGCTCGTCGAGCGGCCGGGCTCTGCCCGGCGCCACCGTCGCCGGCAACGACAGCGTCTCCGTCGACGTGCCGCTGTCCGAGCTCGGCGCCTGGTCCGCCACCGCCACCGGTGACGCGACCGCCACCGCGCGCGGCACCCTCGTCGACGCGGATCCGGTGGACGTGCCGTTCCGCCCGGTGAAGGTGGACGGCAAGGCCGACAAAGCCGTATCGGTGCTTCCGGCGCAGACGCTCGGTGCGGCCGAGCAGGTGATCAGCGGCTGGGCGGGCGATGAGGACCACAGCGGCCGGCTCTGGCTCACCCACGACACCCGGCGCCTCTACCTGACCGCCGTGATCACCGACAACGCGCACGCCCAGCCCGCGCGGGCCATGAACATCTGGCAGGGCGACAGCGTCCAGCTCGGTACGACGCCAGGATGGCCAGGCGAAGGCGCCATGCCGGTCAGCGAGATCGGCACGGCGCTCACCGGCGCCGGCCCGGTGGATCTCACGCGCTGGTTGCCCGCGAACGCCACGACCGAGGGGATCGCGTCGGCGGTGACGCGGGACGAGGCCGCGAAGACGACCACGTACGAGCTGTCCGTCCCGTTCGGCGCGATCGGAGTGAACCCCGGCGACGGGATCTTCTCGGCGACCGTCGCCGTCAACGAGAACGACGGCGGCGGCCGGCGCGGATGGAGCACGTGGGGCAAGGGCGTGGCGGAGTCGAAGGACCCCGCGAAGTTCCGGCCGCTGCGCCTGCTGGCGGCCCCCGCGGGCCACGTCAGGCCTGCCGTTGAATCCGCGAATTCGGGGACCGATGCGGGATAACGCGGTGATTGACACGCTCCGCGATCTTATGGTCTGCTACGAAAGCGGTTTCGCAATCGAAATCGCTGAGACTTTGAGGACTGCTCTTGACTGATTCCGCCTCGCCCGTGAAGCCCGCGCGCGTGCTGGTCACCGGTGCGGACGGCACCATTGGCCGGCCGGTCGTGGAGGCGCTGCTGAGCGCGGGCATCTCCGTGACGGCACTCTCGACCGCATGGTCGGGGCCGTCGCCGGCCGACCGGATCTTCACCGGTGACGCCGCTGACGAGACCCTGGTCCGGCAGGCGCTCGAGGACGCGGACGCCGTCGTGCACCTCGCCGCCATCCCGCACCCTCACCTGGGGACCGCGCGCGAGGTGTTCGTGGGCAACACCTCGGCCACCTTCACCGTGCTGAACGCCGCCGGCGAGGCCGGCGTGCGCCGCGCCGTCATCGCGAGCTCGATCAACGCGTTCGGCGTGCCCCTCAACCGGCATGATCTCACCCCCGCCTACTACCCGCTCGACGAGCTGTCGCCGGTCGCGCATGACGACGCGTACTCGCTGTCCAAGTGGGTCGATGAGCAGACCGGGGCCTGGGCGCACAGCCGCTGGGGGATCACGGTGGTGGCGCTGCGCTTCCCTCTGGTGAGAGATCTTCGCCAACTGCGGGAGGCCGCCGCGCGGCTGAGCCGGAACCCGGGCGAGCAGGCGCGTCTCGCCCGGGAGGGATGGGCGTACCTGGCGATGGCGGACGCGGTGGACGCGGTGCTGCGCGGGCTGACCCGTCCGATCTCCGGGATGCACACCTTGCTCCTGGCGGCGGAGGACACCCTCATGGGGGAGCCGACCGACCTCCTGCTCGATCGCTTCACCCCCACGAGCGAGCGCCGCCGCACCTTCCCGGGCCGCACCGCCCCGATCGACACCTCCGCCGCCCGCCGCGTCCTCGGATGGGTGCCGCGGCACCGGCTCGGCGACCCGGGCGGCCCGATCAACGCGACCTTTCAGGAGACGCCGGCATGAGTGACAACACGACGGCATTCGCACAGCCGTGGGACGCGCCCGACGACGTGCGCATCACGGGCGTCCGGGCGATCGCCACCGCCCCCGAGGGCATCCCGCTGCTCGTGGTGAAGGTGACCACCAGCGACGACGGCCTTTACGGGCTCGGCTGCGCCACGTACACGCAGCGCTGGCGTGCGGTCGCCGCGTACGTCGAGGATCATCTCGCCAGGCTCGTCATCGGGCGATACCCCGGTGACATCGAGGACCTGGTGCGGCTGGCCCGCTTCTCCGGCTATTGGCGTGAGGGGCCGGTGGGCAACAACGCGATCTCCGGGCTCGACCAGGCCCTGTGGGACATCGCCGGCAAACGAGCCGGAAGGCCCGTTCACGAGCTGCTGGGAGGCAAGGTACGCGCCGCCGCCGACACGTACCTGCACGCGGGCGGGTCGTCGATCGAGGAGACCCTCGACCAGGCCGAACGCCTCCGCGAGGCCGGGCTGCGGCACATCCGGCTCCAGCTCGGCCAGTCCGGTCGTGGCACCTACGGCGCTCCTCCGACGGCTGAGGTCACCGAGGCGTCCGCGCCGTACCCGGGCGGGTGGCGCGTGTCGGAGTACCTGAAGCGCACGCCGGAGCTGTTCGCCGCCGCCCGCGAGCGCCTCGGCGAGGAGATCGAGCTGCTCCACGACGTGCACTCCCGGCTGACCCCGAAGCAGGCGATCGTCCTCGCCCGCGCGCTCGAGCCCTACCGGCTCTTCTTCCTCGAGGACGTCATCGCCCCCGAGCATTGGGACCGGCTGCCGGAGGTGCGTGCCGCCTCGCCCGTGCCGATCGCGGTCGGCGAGCTGACGACGTCGGTGACGGACGCCGCGCGCCTGGTCCTCGGAGGCGGCGTCGACTTCATCCGCTCACATGTGTCGGACCTCGGCGGGCTGACGGCCGCGCGCAAGATCGCCGCGGCCGCGGAGCTCGTCGGCGTCCGCACGGCCTGGCACGCTCCAGGCGACACCTCGCCGATCGGCGCCGCCGCCAATGTCGCGCTCGACGTGACGAGCCCGGCCTTCGGCATCCAGGAAGGGCACGTGTACGGCGAACCCGTGCACGAAGTGTTCCCGGGTACATTGCGCATCGAGAACGGCTGGTTACGTCCGAACGAAGGTCCTGGCTGGGGCATCGACCTCGACGAGTCCGCGGCCGCCCGCCACCCCGCGGGGCTGTCGGGACACGACGCCTGGGCCGCCCGCGTCCGAGGTCTGGACGGAGGACTCATCGCCCCCTGACCGCAGCATTGCGAGAACACCGGCACAAAGTACTGAGGAGACCCATGCCCCCCACAAATGTCCGAAAGTCTGCCGCCGCCCTCAGTGCCAGTGCTGCGGCGTTCGCTCTCCTTTCGGGCTGTGCCGCCGAGAGCCCGTCGCAGCCCGGCTCCGTTTCCATCACCGTCGCCGGTCAGCCCACCCAGGAGAACCCTGATCAGCTCAAGGCGTTCAAGCGCAAGATCACCGACTTCACCAAGGCCAACCCGGGCATCACGGTCACCGGGGACGAGTCCGTGTTCGACGTGAACACCTTCCAGGCGCTGGTCGCGGGCGGGAAGCTGCCCACGGTGTCCTACGTGCCCTTCACGGAGATGCAGGGGATCATCGCCCGGCAACAGGCCGCGGACATCACCGGCTACGTCGGCGCGGACGCCGCCGTCAAGCGGATCAACCCGTCGATCCTGAAGGTCGCCACGAGCCCGGACAATCATGTCTACGGCGTCCCCGTCCAGGCCTACAGCATGGGGCTGCTGTACAACCGCGCCCTGTTCACCAAGGCCGGGCTCGACCCCGACGCGCCGCCGAAGACCTGGGACGAGGTGCGGGCCGCCGCGAAGGCCATCCACGCCAAGACCGGCGCGCAGGGCTTCGGCGCCATGACCAAGGACAACACCGGCGGCTGGGTGCTCACGACCATGAGCTACGCCTTCGGGAGCAAGATCCAGTCGGACGACGGCAAGCAGGCCAACATCAACAACGCCGCCACCCGTGGCGCGCTCGAGTTCTACCGCGCCCTGCGCTGGGACGACGACACCTTCGGGTCCGACTTCCTCATCGGGTACAAGGACATCACGAACGCCCTGGCCGGCGGCAAGGTCGGCATGATCGTGCAGGGCGCGGACACCTACACGCAGGTCGTGCAGGCTCTCGGGATGAAGCCGGACGACTTCGGCCTCGCCCCGATGCCGCAGGCGCCGGGGGGTCTCGGCACTCTGGGCGGCGGGTCCGTGGCCATCATCAATCCGCGGGCCTCGGCGGAGGAGATCAAGGCCGCGCTCAAGTGGATCGACTTCGCCGAGTTCGGCAAGTACAACGACGAGCAGGCGGCCGTCACGGGCGCCAAGGCCGCCGCCGCCGACAAGCTGCCGGTGGGCGCGCCGGTGCTCCCGCTCTTCGACCAGGCCACCACCGACCGGTATCTGACCTGGGTGAAGGATTACGTCAACGTGCCGCGCGAGCACTTCACCGCGTACTTCGACTCGGCCAAGACCCTGCCGCTCGTGCCCGAGCCGGCGGCGAAGGCGCAGGAGACGTACGGAATCCTCGACAACGTCGTGCAGGCGGTGCTGACCCGGCGGGACGCCGACATCAACGCCCTGCTCGATGACGCTCAGAAGAAGGTGCAGTCCGCGATCGACGCGGGCTGAACCGTCGCCTCCCGTCGCGCCGGCCGCTCTCTCCGGCCGGTGCGACGGGGTCGACAGTGCAGAAAGGCGCCTCCGGAACGATGACGGACGCAACCATCCCTCCAACGACGCAGCGTTCGCGCGGTGTCGTGCGCTGGGTCCGCCGCGGCGGGCTCTCGACATTGATCTTCTTCATCCCCCTTCTCGCGTCATTCGGCCTGTTCTCCTGGTGGCCGATTCTCCGCTCGCTGCTGCTCAGCCTGCAGCGCACGAACTTCCTCACTTCCGAGTGGGTCGGGCTCGACAACTTCGCCCGCGTCCTGCGGGACCCTCTTCTGCTGACGGCGACCTGGAACACCCTGTGGTTCGCGATCCTGGCCTTCGTGATCGGGTTCCCGGTGCCGGTGATCCTGGCGGTGTTCATCGGCGAGTTGCGGCGGGCGCGGAGACTCGCCTCCGCCCTCGTCTACCTGCCGGTGATCTTCCCGCCGGTCGTCGCCGTGCTGCTGTGGAAGGCGTTCTTCGACCCCAGCCCGCAGGGGGTGTTCAACACCGTCCTGGGCTGGTTCGACATCGGCCCTGTCCCCTGGCTGAACAGCGGCGATCTGGCCATGCCGTCGATCGTGCTGCAGGCGACGTGGGCGTCGTTCGGCACCGCCACGATCATCTATCTGGCGACGCTGATGAGCATCCAGACCGAGTTGTACGACGCCGCCGAGGCCGACGGGGCGGCGGTGTCGCGCCGGTTCTGGCACATCACCTTGCCCCAGATGCGCGGCGTCCTCCTGGTGATGTTCCTTCTCCAGGTCATCGGCACGTTCCAGGTCTTCACCGAGCCGTACATCATGACGAACGGCGGCCCGGAGAACCGGACCGTCACGATCTTGATGCTCATCTACCGTTACGCCTTCATCTCCGGCGACTACGGCCGAGCCACCGCGCTGAGCGTCCTGCTGGCGATCGTCCTGTCGGCCCTGTCCGCCGTGTACCTCTGGGCGACCAGACGCTGGAGCACCTCATGACCACCGAAACCGGGACGTCCGAGCGGAGCATCCTCTCCTTCCTCGACCGTCGCAGACCCGTCGTCCGCGTCTCGGTCGCGGCGGTCGGCACCCTCGTCATCGCCGGCCTCGTGATCCTCTGCGCCGGCCCGCTCTTCTGGCTCTTCAAGGCCGCCACGTCGACCACCACCGAGACGCTGTCAGCGCCGTTCTCCCTCTGGCCCAGCGGCATCCACTGGGACTCCTTCGTTCAGGTATGGACACGAGTCGACTTCGGCCGATATTTCTGGAACACGCTCGCGCTCATGGGCGGGTCGCTGTTCCTGGGGCTCCTCGTCGCGACGACCGGCGGCTACGGCCTGGCGGTGCTCAGGCCGAAGTACGCCAAGGCCGTGTTCGCGGCGCTCCTCGCCACCCTGTTCATCCCCGGCGTGATCTCCCTTGTCGCGCTCTACCTGACCGTCATCGACATACCGCTCGTCCACGTCAGCCTGCTGGGCTCGATGTGGGCGGTGTGGCTCCCGTCCTCGGCCAACGCCGTCAACGTGCTGCTCATGCAGCGGTTCTTCGCCAACATCCCCCGGGAGCTCTTCAACGCGGCCCGCATCGACGGGGCAGGACCCTTCCGGATGTTCTTCTCCATCGTCCTGCCGATGTCACGCCCGATCCTCGGCGTCGTCAGCCTCCTCACGCTCGTCGGCTCCTACAAGGAGTTCCTCTGGCCGCTGCTCGTCCTGCCCAACCCCCAGGACCAGCCGATCTCGGTCGCGCTGCCGAGACTGCAGAGCTCGATCGACTTCTCGCAGTTCATGGCCGCGCTCTTCATCTCCGTCATCATCCCCGTCGCTCTCTTCCTCGTCCTCCAGCGCCGGTTCCTGCAGGCGGCAGGCAACGCCGGCGCGCTCAAGGGCTGAGCCGACGCTCCGTTCGCACCTCCATCAAGGACACTGATGCCTCATTCCGACCTGCCCCGCTTCGGGGTCAACTACCTGCCACGGGAGAACTGGTGGTACGCCTGGGCGGAAGACGACGACGACGCGTTCGCGGAGGATCTCCACCAGATCGCCTCGCTCGGGTTCGACCATGTGCGCGTGCAGTGCCTGTGGCCGCTCTTCCAGCCCAACCCGTCCTGGGTGTCGCCACGCGCGCTCCGACGCCTCGTCGGCCTGCTCGACCGTGCGGCGGAGAGCGGGCTCGACGTCTGCGTGACCGTGCTGGACGGCTGGCTGAGCGGCTTCGACTTCCGGCCGTCCTGGTTGAAGGACGTCGATCCCTTCACCGACGCCGCGGCAGTCGGCGCGGCCGAGCTGCTCGTCGGCGCCGTCTCGCGAGCGGTCGAAGGTCACCCGGCGCTCTGGTGCGTCGACGTCGCGAACGAGCCCAACGTCCTCATGCGTCATCTCGGGCCAGGCGAAGGCGAGGCATGGGCCGCGAGAATGCTCAGCGCCGCGCGGGCGGCCTCCGTGCCGGTCACCGTGGGGGTCGACCATGTGCCGTGGATGAGCGATGAAGCCCCGATCGGGCGGGCCTTCGTGGCCGCCGCGTGCGATCTCGTCCCGGTGCACGCGTGGCCGTTCTTCACCGGCGCCCTCGCCCGGGTCGGGGAGGAGCGGGCCTGGGCCATCCCCGACTATCTCGCGCAGGTCGCCCGCGCGACTCCGGGCGCCGCGGGCAAGCCGGTGTGGATCCAGGAGCTCGGCGTCTCGCCGCTCTGGCTCACGGACGTGGCCGTGGAGGACTTCGCCGAGCGGATGCTGCGGCGGGCCGCCGCCGTCCCCGGACTGGGCGCCGTCACGTGGTGGGCGTCCCACGACATCAGCCGCCGCTTCACCGGGTTCGACGAGCTCGAGTACGGCCTGGGCCTCATCGACGCCGAAGGGCGGGTGAAACCGATCGGATCGCGGGTGGCCGAGGTGGTCGCGGAGCTGCGTGACCGGCCACCCGGGCAGGCGGCCACGGAGCCGGCGATCGCGCTGCCCGCCGGACGGGCACCTGACCTCGACTTCGCCGAAGGCTGGTTCGCGCGCATGGAGGCGATCGCCGGACCCGCGATCGTTCAGGAAAGGGGTAGGTGATGGGCGAGCGTACGCTTCACACGGACCTGCTGGTCGTCGGGGGAGGGCTCGGAGGCGTCGCCGCCGCGTTGACGGCGGCGCGCCTCGGCATCCGCGTGGTGATCGCCGAGCGGTCCGACTGGCTCGGCGGCCAGCTGACCACGCAGGCGGTTCCGCCGGACGAGCACCGGTGGATCGAGAGCGAGCTGGGATCGAGGTCGTATCGGGAGCTCCGCGAGATCATCCGCGCCCACTATCGCCGCCTTTATCCGCTCACGCCGGACGCGGCCGCGGACCCGCGGCTGAATCCGGGGCGCGGCAACGTCTCGCGGCTGTGTCACGAGCCGAGAGTGGGCGCGCTGGCGATCGAGGAGCTGCTGTCTCCGCACCTCGCCTCGGGGGCGATCACCGTGCTGCGGGAACACGACGTGGTGAACGTGGACCGCCGTGACCGGCGGATCGCCCATGTACGGCTGCGCGGCCGGGACGGCGACCTCGTCCAGGTGACCGCCCGCCTCGTGGCCGACGCCACCGAAGAGGGCGACCTCATCGAGCAGGCCGGCATGCTCCACACGATCGGAGCGGAGTCGTACGGCGAGACAGGCGAACTGCACGCACCGCCCGAGCCGGATCCACGGGACCAGCAGGCGGTCACCTGGTGCGTGGCACTCGAATATCGCGAAGGCGAAGACCACACCATCGACAGGCCCGCCGGCTACGAGCACTGGCGCGACACCGTCGACGCCCGGTGGCCCGGCCCGCAGCTGTCCTGGAAGGACGTCGTGCCCGACACGGGTGCGGTGCGGTGGCGGCCGCTGTTCGCCCACTCGCCCGAGCAGGCGGTCCACACGGGCGCCGACGACCTGTGGCACTACCGCCGGATCCTGTCGCGGCAGAACCTCGACCCGGGCTTTCCCGGCGGCGAGATCACGCTGGTGAACTGGCCGCAGATCGACTACTGGGAGCGTCCGCTGCTCGGCGTGAGCCCGGAGGAGCGCGAGCTGGCGCTGGCGGAGGCGCGATCCCTCACCCGCAGCTTCGTCCACTGGATGCAGACCGAGGCCCCCCGCCATGACGGCGGCACCGGCTATCCCGAGCTGCGCCCCAGGGGCGATGTCATGGGCACCTCGGATGGCTTGGCGAAGGAGGTGTACATTCGCGAGTCACGCCGGATCCGTCCCCTGTTCCGGGTGACCGAGGCGCACATCGGGGTGGAAATGCGGGGGGCCGGCGCGGGAAGCGCACTCTTCGACGACAGTGTCGGCATCGGCCACTACCGCATCGACCTGCATCCCAGCACCTCCGGCCGAGGCTACGTCGACATCGACTGCTTCCCGTTCCAGATTCCGCTCGGAGCCCTCATCCCGGTCGACGTCGACAACCTCGTCGCCGCGAACAAGAACATCGGCACCACCCACGTCGCCAACGGCGCGTACCGGTTGCACCCGGTCGAATGGTCCATCGGCGAGGCGGTCGGCGCTCTGGCGGCCCAGGTCGCCGAGACGGCCCAGACCCCGGCGCAGCTCCGGGCCGATCCGGCGGGCCTCCGCCGCCTGCGGCAATGTCTTCGTGATGAGCTCGGCGTCACTCTCGAGTGGCCTGATGACATCCGCACCGGCCGGTCCGCGAGCTGAGTTTCCTGAGGGCGGCGAATGAGAGCCGGCCGGTTCTCACCCGGATTCCTGGGGGCTCCAGGCGATGATCTGGCCTCTCTCGGTGATGCGTTTCCGGAGCCGGCCGGTGTCGATGTCCTGAACGGCGACCTGGTTCCGGATCGACAACGTCGCCGCGACGGCGGCCGACTCCGCGAGGACGCAGAAGACCGGTTCCATGCGGGTGGCCGCGTACGCGATGTGCGTCGCCGACAGGCACACGGGCACGAGCAGATTCGCGCAGTCGCTCTTGTGCGGCGTGACGGCCCGGTAGGGGACGGGGTACGGCCGGCCCGTTCCCATGTGCCCGCCGATGAACATGTCCCCTTCGGTCGCCACCCCGAGCCGCCCTGTTCCGGAGTCGCGATGAGCGATGCGCCGGGCAGGGTAGACGTCCACGCCGAAGAGGGCGAGCCCGATGGCGTCGGCGGGATCGGTCTGGTTCAGCACGTCCGAGTGGGTGAGGGTGTAGCGGCCCTTGAGGCGCCGGGACACCCGTACGTAGAGCTGGTGCGGCCACCCGCCGGTCTCCGGGAAGACCCCGGCGTCCAGACCGTACGCGGCCGTCTCCCGCCGGAACTCCTCGGGCACCTCCGGATGGGTCGAGAGGAAGTGGTGCAGGCCGCGGAGATAGTCGATGTGGTGGCGCCAGATCCGAGATCGGGTGTTCCAGTCGCCGTCCTGGTAGTCGTGGCTCACACCGACGGGCGCGTTCGTGACCAGGGAGGCGCGCTGGTAGTTGTATTCGCCCGAGTTGAGCCATCCGGGAAACACGGCCCGGAGTCTGTCCAGTTGCTCGCCGGTGCTCGTGCTCACGGACTTGATGTGCTCGACGTAGCGGCGGACCAATTCGAATGTGTCAGGGGAGTAGTCGTCCGGCGCGGTGATCTCAGCCCGGTGACGCTTGTCGGTCGTCAGATAGAAACGGAAATTGTATGCCTGCGTGTAGCCGTCCGCCGAGCCGATCGGCAGTCCGTGGTCCTCGTCGATGAGCGGGATGAGCCCGCTGGTGGCGTCACCCGGAACGACATGGGGGTCGATCGGCGTCCAGTTCGTGACGGGGCCGACGCCGGCCGGTGCCTCGCCGAACGCCTGGCGTGATTCGCGTCCGGTTCGATAAGGAACCTCCGCGAGAGCCATCAGGTCGCCTTCGTAAGAAGCGTCGATGAAAATCGACGCCGAGATGCTGAAAGGCTCTTCCGGCTCGGAGGCCGGCGGGGGGACTCCCCATTTGCTCGGCGGTGAAGGCTCGAGATGGATGGTGTCGACCCGCTCGCCGTTCCGCGTCGCCGAGCGGATGCGGTGCTCGAGGATCACCTTGATGCCGGCCTCGGCGAGCCACTCGTGGAACCCGCGCACGATGTCCGGGGGGTGGTTCCCGAAACGGAAGATCACCTCTTTCGTCAGTCCTCCCACCGCCTCGGGAAGGGGGCAGTCCTGGAGCGGTTTGATTCCCGAGCCCAGCATTCCTCCCAGCCAACGACTCGGCTCGACGAGTATTACGGAGTTGCCCTCCTGGTGTGCCGTGATGGCGGCGACACAGCCTGCGGGCGTTCCTCCGTACACGCAAATATCGGCCCTCAGCGTCATCGATTCCGTCCTGCTCGAGATTGTTTCTCGGATTTTTTCGGACCGTGCGGGTCCACGGAATGGCGATTTTGGTGGAGATCATGCACATTTTTGATGCAGCCGGTTCGAGTCTTGACGGTTACCTGCTGGCGCCGCGGCGTCCCCGGTTCAGCTTCGGCTCCGACACGTACGAGGGGTGGTGCATGCTGCTGCCGAGAAACGGAGCGTTCTCCTATGAAGTCGAGGAGGTGGCGGCGCGCAGAACCAGGGCGGTGGGTGAGGCCGGACTCCGTGGCGAGGCGGGTTTCGGCGATATCGTCATCAGCCCGCCCGGCAGCACGCTGCGGCGACGGATGCGGACGCCGACGTCGTTCTTCTTCGCGCGATTCCGCACTGCCCTGGAGCCGCCGATCGGGTGCAGCCGGTTGCGCGACGTCGACCGCCTGCGCGCCAACCTCTCACTTCTCGAATCCATGCAAGCCGCTTGCGACGAAGGTCGTCAAAGGTTGGACGCGGGGCTGGTGGCGGCTCATGTGGTCGACGACGTGCTCATCACCATGCTCTGGGAGCGGACGCGGGAAGGCGCGCGTGAGGACGTCCTGGTGCGCAAGGCGATCGCCTTCATCCAGGAGTGCTTCGCCTCGCCGGATCTTTCGCTCGGCGACCTCGCGAGAACGCTGGGCGTCAGTTCTTCGCTGCTCTCGCGACGCTTCCGGGACGTTCGAGGTGTCACGCCGGTCCAGTACCTTCGTGGCGTCAGGTTGCAGAGGGCGCGGGAGCTGCTGACCGGGACCGACCTCACCCTGCAGACCATCGCCGAACAGTGCGGATATCGCAGCGCGTTCTACCTCAGCCGAGTCTTCAAGGCCACCACTGGTCAGTCGCCTTCCGAATATCGCGCGGGGTAGCGCGTGCGCCCGATGGCGGCCGGAAAACGGGTTTTCCCTGGCTACGGCGGTTCAGTAAGGTCACGCCATGACGATCTTCGGTCCGGTCATCGACGTACGTCCGCTGTTCCCGCGTGAGCGGCAGGCCATGCTGGACCTGCTGCGAGCCCTGGACCCGGCGGACTGGGCCAAGCCGACGATCTGCCCAGGCTGGGACGTACACGACATAGCCTGTCACGTCCTCAACGACTACATGCGGCGCCTGTCGGGCAGCCGCGACGGCCACGGGGGCGCCGTCTTCGCCGACGACGAGACGCTTCCGGCCTACCTCGCGCGGACCAACGACGAGTTCGTCCGGGCGTGCCGACAGCTCAGCCCGCAGCTGCTGATCGACCTGCTCGAGCACCTGGGGCCGCAGCTCGACGCCCTCTGGGCGGCACGCGACCCGCAGGCGCCCGCCGACCTGAACGTGTCCTGGGCCGCCACGGACCTCGACAGTCCCGCCTGGCTCGACATCGGCCGCGAATACACCGAGTTCTGGGTTCACCAGCAGCAGATCCGCGACGCGGTCTCCCGGCCCGGAGCCACGCAGCCCGAGCTCATGGCGCCGGTGCTGGACCTCTTCGCGCGCGCCCTCCCGCATGCCCTCCGGACGTACGAACGCCCTGACGGCGCAGAGGCTCACCTGGAGGTGCTCGGCCCGGCCGGCGGGCAGTGGAGCGTGGCCCGGCAGGGCGGCCGGTGGCAGCCGGTGACGCCCGGCGACCGGCCGGCCGCGCGTGTCTCGATGGACCAGGACACCTTCTGGCGGCTGGCGACCAGGGGCATCACCGTCGAGGAGGCTCGCGCGCGTTCGCACCCGAGCGGCGACCCGGAGCTCACGGCGGCCATGACGACCCTGCTCGCGATCGTCGCCTAGAGCCGGCCGGCCCGGCCGCCGGAGGCGGGGGCAGCGGGCCGGCGCAGGTGCGCGAGTTGCCGGTCGTGCAGGCGGGTGAGGAGCAGGAGGGACGCGACGGCGCCGATGAGGGCGCAGGCCATGTCCCACTGGGTGTCCCACTGGTCGCCCTGGACGGCGAGGAAGGCGTCGGCCGCCTCCCCGGCCGCGAGCGCCGACCAGCACGTCCCGCAGCCAGTGCCCGAACGGAACCCGCGCATAGGTGTAGTGCCCCCCGACGATCAGAACCAGCGCGTGCACGGCCAGCAGGCAGCACAGCAGCGTGGTGAGCGGGAAGCGGCGCCAGAGCACCGCCAGGAGCGGCAGCGCGCCGATCACCCAGAAGGTCTCCAGGATCCAGGTGAGCCGGTCGTAGGGACGCAAACCGGAGACGACCAGAGCGAGGAGGACCACGGCGGCCAGGACCAAGGGCAGTCGCCGGGCGGCGGAAGCAGGAGTCATGCGATCAGCATCGGAAGCGGTGGGGGGGCGAGGCACGGCACAGGACCGGAAACGCCTACATGGCCGGCACCGGTCGTCGGCACCCTTCAGAGCTGACGGCGTCGGCGTTCAGTACATCTTCGTGGTGGTGCGCTGGACGGTGGTGGGAGTCAGGCGGACGCCGTCGGTGGTGACCCGGTGGCCGCGGGTGTCGGTGACCCGTACGGCGAAGGGGCCCCGGCCCGCGCCGGACTCGGTGATCCAGTAGTTGTAGTCGGCCCGGGCCAGCTTGCGCCACGCGCCGCCGGCGGTCTTCACCTCGACCGAGGCGAGCGGGTTGCCGTGGTCGATGACCAGCAGGGCCAGCCACCACTGCGACGAGCCCTCCTTGACGCGGAAGGAGAGCGGCTTGCCGAGCTTCGGGTTGGCGGCCGGGCTGTAGGTGACCCCGACCATGCCCTCGCCGGGGTCCGCGACGCGGGCGAAGGCCTTACGGCTGAGGTCGATGTGCCCGGCGGGGCACTCCGGGCACTGGTCGACGACCTTGACCCGCACGGAGCCCTTCGGCCCGGTGACGGTGAGGTAGCCGCCGCAGGCTCGCGCGGCGCGGTACTCGGCGGGGGAGAGCGCGACGTAGAGGTCGCCGGCGGGAGGCGACGGATAGGAGCAGTTGCCGCCCCCGGACCGGAGCCGGTAGAAGGTCGCCTTACCGCTGGTCGCCTTGCCCTTGATCGTCTTGCCCTTGGTCGCCTTACCGCCGGCCGTCTTCGCGGACGCGCCGGTGGACGCGGCGCTCTCCCGGCTCCGGGTGGAATCGGCCAGGGCGGAATCGGCCAGGGCGGAGGCAGGGAGGAGCGAGGTCGCGGCGAGCGCGGCGGCGAGAACGGCTGTTAAACGGCGCATTCCGGTGTTCCTCCCGTATGTGATGGATGTGACAATAGCGAGATCGGTATATCTCGGTACGGTAAAGCGGCAGATCTTCCGTGATATGTCCGGGAAATAGCCGGTTATTGCCCTGGATGTTCAGGCAGCGGAAATCGGCACTCGCGCCGTCCTGTGCCTACGGGCCGGTCGCGGGCAGCTGATGCGAATCGGCTGACGCCAGGTGGGCGCTGATGCTCTCGACGTCCACCCCCGTCTCCTCGGTCCGGTCGATGCCGAGGGCGGACATGATGGTCAGGGCCTCGGTCCAGTGGCGCCGGGCGTGGCGGGGCCGGCCGAGCGCGGCGTGGGCGTGGGCGAGGCCGTCGTGGGCGCGGGCCTGGTCGCTCGGCTGGCGCAGGTCCGAGGCCAGGACCAGCGCCTGGCTGTGACAGTCGAGCGCCTCATTGGCCTGGCCGCGGGCATGCTGCAGCCGGCCCAGGCCGTGCAGGGCCTCGAACTGCCAGTTGCTGTTGCCGATCTCGCACGCCAGGCGGAGGGCCTGCTCGTAGCAGTCGTACGCCTCCTCGTACCGCCCCTGGAGGCGGTGCAGATGGCCCAGGCCGTTGAGGCTGTCGAGCTCGCCGAGCCGGTGCCCGGTGCCGCGGGCCAGGCCCAGGGCTCGCGTGAAGTAGTCGGTGGCCGGGCTGTGCGCGTCCTGCCCGAGGTGGATGAAGCCGATGCCGAGCAGCGCGCGTAACTCGCCGGTGCGGTGGCCGATCGAGCGGGCGAGGACGAGCGCCCGCGCCAGCTCGTCGGCGCTCCGCTCGTACCACCCCATGATCCGGTGGACGTTGCCGGCGGCGATCAACGCGTCCAGCTCACCCGTACGGTGGCCGATCGCCCGGGCGATGTCCAGCGCCTGCGCGAAGTGCTCGGCGGCCCGCGCGTACTCTCCCTGGAACCCGCGGACCATGCCGATGCCGTTGAGCGCCCGTAACTCGCCCGCCCGATGGCCGATGGCGCAGGCGATGGCCAGGGCACGGGAGGAGTCGTCCAGGGCCGCTTCGTACCGGCACTGCATCTGACGGATCTCGCCGAGCCCGAGGAGGGCCTCCAGCTCGCCCGTACGGTATTCGGCGGCCCGGGCCGCCGACAGCGCCCGCTCCAGGAGCGCCTCGGCCTCGGCATAGCGGCCGCGGGTGCGCAGGCACCGGTGCAGGGTGGCCGACAGGTGCCGGACGTGTTCGGGGAAGCCGTGCTCGGCGGCCAGCTGCGCGAGGCTGAGCAGGTTGGACAGCTCGGCCTCGAGCCACGCGGCGGCGTCGGCCACCGCGGGCGGCGCCACCTCGCCTGGCGCGAGCCGCGGCCGCATGTCCGCCTCGTAGGGATAGAGCAGGTCCATCGCCGCCGACGCGGCGCGGCTGTAGTGGTTGAGCAGCCGCGCCGACGCGGCGCGCCGGTCGGACTCGGGCTCTTCGCCGGCGGCCCGTTCGGCGGCGTGTGTCCTGATCAGGTCGTGGAACCGGTAACGCCCGGGGACCGGCTCCTGCAGCAGGTGGACCTCCAGCAGCCGGTCCAGCAGCGTCGCGGCCTGCTTGACGGAGGCGGCCGGCGGCGCGGCGGCCGCGTCAGGGGCGAGGTCCGGGCTGGCATGCGCGTCAAGGGCGAGGTCCGCGCCGGGATGTAACCCCAGCAGCGCGGCGGCCGCGTCGGGCGCGAGGTCCATGCCCGGATGCAGCCCCAGCAGCCGGTACGCCCGCCGCTCGGCGGCGGTGAGCTCCTGGTAGGACAGGTCGAGCGCGGCGGTGACGCTGTGCTGCCCGGCGCGCAGCTCGCTCAGCGGGTGCTGGTGCTCCTCCAGCCGCTGCAACAGGTGCCGCACGCTCCAGGCCGGATGGGCCTTCAGCCGGGCCGCGGCCAGGCGGATGGCCAGCGGCAACAGCCCGCACCGCCGTACGACCGAGGCCAGCACCTCCCGCGGCACCCCCGCGACCCGCTCCTCGCCGGCGGTGCCGGTGAACAGCGCGATCGCGTCCGCGAGCGGCAGCACGTCGACCGACACCGTACGGGCGTCGTCCAGCCCGACCAGCCGCCGCCGGCTCGTCACCAGCACCAGACAGCCGCCCGCACCCGGCAGCAGCGGCCGCACCTGGGCCTCGTCGGCGGCGTTGTCCAGGACGATCAGCATCTTCCGGTCGGCCAGCACGCTGCGATAGAGCGCGGCCCGGTCGTCGAGGTGCCGCGGGATCGACTCGCCGGGCACGCCCAGCACCCCCAGCACGCGGGCGAGCGCGTCGGCCGGGTCGGCCGCGGCGATGCCCCGCGTGTAGCCGTGCAGGTCGACGAACAGGTCACCGTCGGGAAAGCGCGGCGCGAGCTGGTAGGCGGCGTGCACGGCCAGCGCGGTCTTGCCCACCCCCGCCATGCCGTCGATGGCGGTGACCACCACCGTGGCCGCGTCACCTACGTCGTCGAGAACGGCCAGTTCCCGTGCCCGGCCGACGAACGCCGCCACGTCGGCGGGCAACTGCCGCGGTGTCGGTCGCGGTGTCGGCCGCGCTGCGGGCCGAGCGCTCTCCGGCAGACCGCTCGCGGCGCGCGTCAGAACGGACACCTCCGCGGCGTCCAGGCCCAGCGCCTCGGCCAGCGACCGCACCGACGCGCTGCGCGGCCGCCGCAGCTCGTCCGCCTCCAACCGGCGGACGGTCCGGACATTGAGCCCCGCCCGCGCCGCCACCTGCTCCTGGGTCAGCAGCGCCCGCTCGCGCCAGCCCCGTAACAACTCGCCCAGGCCCGGCCCTCCGACCGGACGGCCCGCCTCGGCGCCGTCGCGTGCTCCTGACGGCATGAACCCATCTCCCCATGGTCAGCTGTCCGGATCAGCAACGAGCCTATGTCATTTCCCCATCGGCCCGCTGGCCCTGGAATAGGCGCTACAGGAGGGTGTCGCGCGCGTAGGCGGCGGCCTCCGTGCGGTTGCGCACGCCGATCTTGGCGAAGGCGTTGTTGATGTGCGTCTTGACGGTCGTCTCCGCGATGAAGAGCGCCGAGCCGATCTCCGCGTTGCTCAGGCCCCCGGCGACGAGCCGCAGCACCTCGACCTCCCGTACGGTCAGCCCGTCGGGACACGCCGAGACCGGCGGCGGCGCGGCGCGGGAGAGCGCGTCCACCAGCCGGCGGGACACCGCGGCCGAGAACGTCGACTGCCCGGCGGCGGCCGAGCGCAGGGCGGCGGCGATCTCCGCGCGCCCGGCGTCCTTGGTGAGGTAGCCGCGGGCCCCGGCCAGCAGGGCGGAGTCCACGGACCGGTCGTCGTCGTACGTCGTCAGCACCACGACGGCCACCTCCGGATGCGCGCGGGCGATCCGCCGCGTGGCCTCGACGCCGTCCATCACGGGCATGCGCAGGTCCATGAGCACGACGTCGGGGCGCACCTCGGCCACCAGGCGCAGGGCCTGTTCGCCGTCCCCGGCGTCGCCCACCACCTCCACGTCGTCGACCAGGTCCAGCAGCGCCACCAGGCCCTCGCGCATGAGCTGCTGGTCGTCCACGACCAGGACCTTCATTCCGGCACCTCCGCCCGTACCTCCCACAGGCCCCCGACGGTCCCGCGCTCAGCGTCCCGCCCGCGAGCGCCAGCCGCTCGCGCATGCCCTGCAGTCCGTGCCCGGACGACGGCCCCGTGCCCGTGGCCGCGTACGGATTGCGCACCACCAGCCGGACGGCGCCCTCACCGTAGCCGATCTCGACCGTGACCGGCTCGCCCGGCGCGTGCCTGGCGGCGTTGGTCAGCGCCTCGCGTGCCGTACGCAGCAGGCAGACCTCCGCCGCCGGGGTGATCGGCCGCCGCGCGCCGGTCGTACGCAGCTCGGCCGGCGCCTCGTGGTCCCTGCGGTGCTCGGTGACCAGCAGTCTCAGCGCGTCCGGCAGCGGCGGCACGTCCTCGCGCAGCGCCGCCACCGCCGAGCGGGCCTCGACCAGCCCTTCCCTGGCCAGCGCCCGCGCCCTGCGGACGCGCGCCACCGCCCCCGCCACGTCGCCCCGTTCGGTGAGCATGGCCTCGGCGACCTCCAGCTGCACCCCCAGGGCGCCGAGGGAGTGCGCGAGCACGTCGTGGAGCTCCCTGGCGATGCGGGTCCGCTCGTCGAGCGCCATGGCCCTGGCCCGGTCGTGCTGGGCCTGCCGGTACTGGCGCCGCTGGAGCGCGAAGAGCACGGTGAGCAGCACGACCGTTCCCCGGACCACGATCGCCGATCGCGGCTGCTCCCACCAGAGCAGGCTGCCGACCATGAGCGCCAGGTCGGTCACGGTGACCGCGACGATCGCCGCCATGCTCGGCGTCATGTGCGCCGCGAACAGCAGCAACATCGCGAACACGAACACCGTGGGCGCCGGCTCGGCCGACCCCGAAACCGACGCCGCGACCGCCGAGCCCGCCGCCAGCGCGGCCACGGCCACGCGCGGGAACCGGCCGTCGAGCAGGACGAACGCGAGCCAGCACGCCATGGACCCGCCGAGCGCGGACCACAGCAGCGGGGGGACGCGATCGGGCTCGGCGGCCACCAGCGACCAGGCGAGGACCAGGCTCAACAGCAGCCTGACCAGGCGGCCGGTCTCGGGGTCGTCGGCCGCCAGGAGCCGTACGACCCGCCCCCACACCTCCCGCATCGCCTAGCGCGAGTCCTTCAGGGTCAGAATCATGTCCACCAAGATAAGCCGGAAGGCCACGAATCCGACGACCACCAGCAGCGCCACGACGACGATCGCGAGCAGGAACTTGCCGTTCATCTTTCCCCCGTTGGCGTCCAGGAGCCGGTGCAGCAGTTCGAGCCAGAGGCTGCCCGGTCGTCCAGAGTGCTTGTCCATACCCGGGACGGTAGGGACGGGGCGGGGTGGAGCGGCACCTCCGAAAGGTGGAGCGTGGGGTGGAGCCGCTCTGTCGACGTCGGCTGCGGGGCCGGGCATTACGCGGCAGAGCTGCTGGCCCGCGGGGCCGAGGTGGTCGGTGTCGACGGGAGCGCCACGCTGCTGGGCCACGCGCGGGCGCGGGTGGGGGAGCGGGCCGAGCTCGTGCTGCGCGATCTGGAGGAGCCGCTGGACTTCGCCGATGACGCGTCGTTCGACGGGGCCGTGTGCGCGCTGGTGTTCCCCCACGTCACCCGTCGCGCGCAGTTGCTGGGTGAGCTGCGCCGGGTGCTGCGGCCCGGAGGGTGGCTCGTGGTCTCGACCGGCCATCCGACCGCCGACTGGCAGCACTTCGGGGGCTCGTACCACTCCGACGACTGGGTCGAGCTCCCCGTGGGCGACGGCCCGTTCTCCATCCGCTTCCAGCGGATGTCGCTGGAGGTGTTCCTGGGGGAGCTGCTGGCGGCCGGGTTCGTCCTGGAGCGGGTCGTCGAGCCGCGCCCGGTGGCCGCCCTGCGGGAGATCGACGAGGCCGCCTACGGCAGGCTGAACGAGCGCCCGCCCTTCCTCGCCGTCAGGCTCGTACGCCCTTGACCGCGGCCTCGAGGGTCGTCAGGCTCGTACGCCCCTGACCTCGGCCTCGCGCGCCGTCAACCGGGGCGGCGGTCAGACGGTCGCGGGGGTGAGCTTGCGGGACGGGGTGAGCCGGTTGCGGACCCATGAGGCGGCGGCCGCGGCCGGCCAGAAGCGGCTCGCCAGGTTGCGCGCGGTGATCCCGGCGCGGGTGGCGGGGACCATCATGGCCGCGGCCGTCGCGACGTTCCCCTGGCGCGGGTCCACCAGGGTGCGGTGCTGGGCCTCGTACCGCGCGAAGGCCGATCGGGGGTCGGCGGGGGTGGCGGCCAGCTCCTCGGCGAGGGTGTAGGCGCCGGCCATGGCCAGGGTGGAACCGTCGCCGAACAGCGACACCGACGAGGCGGCGTCGCCCAGCAGCGCGACGCGCCCCTCGGCCCAGGAGTCGAGGCGCACCTGGCTGACGGAGTCGAACCAGAGGTCGTCGGTGGCGCGGACCTGGTCCAGCAGCTCCGGCACGCGCCACCCGTCGCCGGCGTAGGCGTCGGTCAGGATCCGCTTGTGCTGCGCGAGGTCGCGGTGGTTGAAGCCCCGCACCTCTGGGTGGCGGAAGATGAAGGCCGCAAGGGCCCGGCCGTGGACGGGGTGGACGGAGGCCAGCCGGCCGGGGGCGTTGTGCAGGACGACGTCCCGCTGGTTGTAGGCCGGGCCGTCGAGCTGCATCGTCGCGACGTAGAGGCCCATGTGGCGGACGAACTCGGACTCGGGCCCGAAGGCCAGCCGCCGGGTCGTCGAGTGCAGCCCGTCGGCTCCGATCACGAGGTCGAACCGGCGCGGCGCGGCCTTGTCGAAGGTGACGTCCACGCCGTCGCCGTCCTGGCTCAGCGCCGTCATCGTGTCGCCGAACATGACCTCGGCCGAGTCGCGGCTCGCCTCGTACAGGATCGCCGCCAGGTCGGTACGCGTCACCTCCACCTCCCGGCTGCCGGACGCCTGCTGCAGCGCCCGCATGTTGACCCGCCCGACCTGGCGGCCGGAGGCGTTGACGAAGCTCATCGCCGTCACCTGCGTGGCCGCCTCGCGCAGCCGCGGCATCACGCCCATGCGGTCGGCCACGCTCACGGCGGGGCCGCGGACGTCCACGGGGTTGCCGCTGGAGCGCAGGCCCGCGGCGCGTTCGACGACGGTGGGCCGGAAGCCGCGCCGCGCGAGCCAGTACGCCAGCGTGGTGCCGCCGATGCCGGCTCCGGAGATCAGGACTGTCGGTTCGGCCTTCATGACTCGCTCCTTGGGGTTGCCGTGGTTTCGACGTGACCATATGACGAGATTTGAAAGTTAGTCAATTGCTAGTTGATGAGTTGACCAGATTTCGTATTTGGTCATATGGTCTTCCGGTGAGTGCCGAACGACTCCGCGACCCGCGGCAGCGCGCCGAACGGGCCGCGCGGATCCTCGACGTGGCGGCGGACCTGCTGCTGCGCCACGGCTACCGGCGGGTGACCATCGACGACGTGGCCGCCGGGGCCGGCATCGGCAAGGGGACCGTCTACCTGCACTGGAAGACGCGGGAGCAGCTGTTCGGCGCGGTCTTCGCGCGCGAGGTGCTCCGGGCGATGGACGAGCTCCGCCAGGCGCTCCGGGACGATCCGCGGGCCTGTTTGCTGCACCGGTTCGCGCGCGCCTATTTCCTGGCCATCGTGAACCGGCCGCTGCTGCTCAGCTTCCTCCTGGCCGACCCCGACCTGGTCGGCAAGCTGACCAGCTCCCCCGACCCTGCCCGCGACGAGCGGCACGGCGCCATGGCCCACGACTACCTGGGGCTGCTCGCCGGGCACGGGCTGCTCCGCGACGACATGAGCGTCGATGAACTCGGGTACGCCTACCAGGCGACGTTCGAGGGGTTCCTGCGGGCCGGAGGCGCCTCGGACGGCCGGGAGCGGCGGGCGGACCTGCTCGCGCGTACCGTCCGGCGGGCGTTCGAGAGCGAGTCGGCGGTCCCCGACGCCACGTTGCGAGAGGTCGCCGCGGCCGTGGTCGCCCTGCTCGGCGATCTGATCGACGCCGACCGCACCGAGTCCGGCATCCCCGAGGAGTAGAGCGCCGGGCCTGGTCCGGCCGGGTGCCCGCGGCGCCTAAGCGCGGGTCCGGCCGGGTGCCCGCGGCGCTTGAGTGCGGGTCCGGCCGGGTGCTCGCGGCGCTTGAGCGCGGGTCCGGCCGGGTGCTTGAGCGCGGGTCCGGCTGAGTGCTCGCGGCGCTTGAGCGCGGTACGGCCGAGTGTCCGGAGCGCTCAGGGCTGGTCCGCCCCAGCGCCCGAGGCGATGCCGAGTTGGTCGAAGGGCGCGCCGACGCTCGGCCACAGCGCGGCCGGGTCGTCCCCCGCGACCTCGTGGCCGGCTTGGTAGCAGGCAGGCACCACCTGCGAGGCCGGCGCGGAGGTCTCCGCCGAGGTTCCTTGCTGCCGCAGGAGCTCGCCGGCCGGCTCGACGGGTCAGCGGCTTCTGGCTGGTGAACGCCTTCGCCCACCCGGAGGTCCTCGCCAAGGCGTACATGGAGATGTCCGGGCAGGTCGCGGCGGGTGAGCTGCGCGTGGTCCGCGGCGGCGACCACCCGATGTCGGAGGTACGGCGCGTGCACGCGGACCTGCGTGGCCACCGCACCGTCGGCAAGCTCGTCCTCGACCCGACAAGATAGAACCGATCGGTTCGATCTCTGTTAGAATCCTGACTTGTGGCGACATATGTCTTGATCCCCGGGATGTGTCATGGCGGCTGGTGCTTCGACGAGCTCGCCGGGCAGTTGCGGAGCCGGGGGCATCGCGCGTACCCGCTGACTCTGACCGGCATCGCCGAGCGCGGCCACCTGCTGACCGGCGGGGTGAACCTCGACACGCACATCCAGGACGTGACCGGCGTCCTGGACGCCGCGGACATCACCGGAGCGATCCTGGTCGGCCACAGCTACGGCGGGATGGTGATCACCGGGGCCGCCGACCGCGCGCCCGCGCGGGTGCGCGACCTGGTCTACCTCGACGCCGTCGTGCCAGGCCACGGGGACTCCTGCTGGAGTCTCGTCACCGAGCGGGAGCGGCGGTGGTACGCGGACGTGGTGGACAGCGGTTACGCGACCCGGCCGCTGCCGTTCTTCGACCCGCGCGCCACGGGCCATCCGATCGCCTCGCTGCTCCAGCCGCTACGGCTCACCGGAGACCTCGGGCACGTGCGCCGCAGGGAGTACGTGTACGCGGCGGGGTGGGAGGGGGAGTCGCCGTTCACCCCCGTCTACGAGCGGCTGCGCCGCGACCCGGCATGGACGACGCACGCGCTGGCCGCCGCGCACAACCTCATGCGCGACGCGCCGCAGGACCTGCTGGAGATCCTGCTCGACGTCGCCTGACCGGCCACCCGGCCGGGGAAATCAGGATCCCGGTGTCAGGGAGTCCACGAAGCGCGACATCCCGGCCAGCCACCGGTCGGGGTTCTCCGCCTTGCGGTGGACGAACTCGGCCACCTCCGGGTGCGGGAAGATGTGGAAGCGCTCGGCTTCGAGGCCCTCGACGACCGCCGCGGCCACGTCCGACGGGTCGAGGATGGCGCCCGAGGCGGCCACGGCCCTCGCGGTCAGATGCTCCTCCTCCAGGCCCTGCTCCAGCATGCCGGTACGCACGCCCTGCGGGCACAGCACGCTGACCTTGACGCCCCGCGAGGCGTAGTGGATGGACCCCCACTCGGCGAACGCGATCGCCGCCGCCTTCGTCACCGCGTACGGGGCGTCGCCGGGGCAGCTGATCAGGCCCGCGGCGGAGCAGGTGTTCAGCAGGTAGCCGCCGCCTCGGGCGATCATGGAGGGCACGACGGCGCGGGCGGCGTACACGTGGGCCAGCACGTTCACCGCGTACAGGCGGCTCCACTCCTGGTCGGGGGCGTCCAGGCCGTGGCCGCCGATGATGCCGGCGTTGGAGCAGAACAGGTCGACCGGGCCGAACGGGGTCTCGGCCAGGGCGGCCACCTCCGGCTCCGAGGACACGTCCACGCGTACCGCGGTGGCGCGGTCGCCGATCTCCTCGGCCACCGCGATCGCCCCGGCCTCGTCGAGGTCCGCGACGACGACCCCGGCCGCTCCTTCGGCGGCGAACCTGAGCGCCATCGCCCTGCCGATCCCGCCGGCCGCGCCCGTGACGACGACGACCTTGTCCCGTACCCGCATCTGCACTCCTTCGATCCCGAGCGCGTCCGCCCGCTCCGGCCGGCACTTCCCCCCGGCGCCGCCCTTCCGAACCCACCCTGAGCGCCTCCCGCCGCGAATCCACCGCCCGGGAACAGGCGATATGGGCGGCGAACCCCAACAATTAGAGCGCGATTCTACTGCGGCTCAGGGCGATCAGATGAGAGGTTTCTCATCTGGGCTTCAGCGTGGTCTCCTCGAAGGGCGTCAAGGTCAAGGTCATGAAGCATCGGGGAACGTTGGTCCTGTTCGCCTTGGCCGCGGCGCTGGCGGGGTTCATGTCGGTGGGGCTGGTGCGCGCGGCCGACAGCGAGCCCGATCTGGGTGAGGCCGTCGTGGTGTCACACACGCCCGCGCTGGGCGAGGCCGGCATGTCGGCCCCCGCGGGGAGCGGCGCCCCCGGGCCGGGCTCCGGCCCGGCGATCCCGGGCGCGGGGGCAGACCTCACCCCGGGCGCGAAACCGGAGCTCACCCCCGGCGCGAAACAGCAGCCCACGCCGGGCGCGACACCACCGCCGGCCACGGGCCCGGTGTCACAGCCGGCCGCCGACGCCGGATCCCGGCCCGCCGCCGACGCCGAACCCCGGCCCGCTGCCGGTGTGCGGCCCCAGCCCACCACGGGCGTGAAACCGAGGCCCACCGCGAGCGCCAAGCCGAAGGCCGGCCCGAGCACCGCCCCGAGACCCGCCAGGAGCACCGGGGCGCGCGACGGCGACGATGCCGCGGCGCGCGGGAGCCTCGTGCGGCCCGCCCCGCGCCAGACCAGGGCCGAGCCGGTCAGACCGCCGGCCCCGAGGCCGGGTGGCGGTGACGATGACGACGAGGGTGGCGGTGGCGGTGGCGGTGGCGGTGGAGACGACGATGACGCCGACGACTGACCAGGCGATCGCATGCGGGTGAGCGCCCGTGCCCGGATCGTGGGCTGGATGCTCGCCGTCGTCGGCCTCGCCCTCGCCGTCTCGATCTTCGCGACCTGGACCATCCTGCTGGCCCGTCTCGACGACCGTACGAACCTCGAGCTCAGCAACGAGGCGGAGAAGCTGCGCCGCTACGCCGCGACCGCGCGCGACCCGGAGACCGGCCGCACGATCACCGACGTAGGAGACCTGCTCACCGGATATCTGGCGCTCAACGCGCCCGACAGGTGGGAGACGTTCTTCAGCATCGTCGACGGCAAGGCCGACAAGATCACCGCGATTCCGCCACCCGTACGCCTCGACACCGACGACGCGCTGGTCACGCGGCTGGCCGCGGCCACCAAGCCCGGCGGCGGTGAGATCCAGAGCCCGAATGGAACGGTCCACTACGCGGTGATCCCGGTGACGGTGAAGGCCGACCCCCGCCCGGGCCACTTCGTCGTGGCGATCCTCTACGACCGCCACCGCGACGAGATCGTGGACGCGGTGCGGGTCCTCGGGCTGTCCGCGCTGGCGGCGCTGGCGTTAGCGGGGGCGGCCGGGTGGTTCGTGGCGGGGCGGGTGCTGGCGCCGGTCCGGCTGATCGGCCAGACGGCCGAGCAGATCAGCGACTCCACCGATCTCACCCGCAGGCTCGACGTGCCGGGCGACGACGACGTGGCCGCGCTGGCCGCGACGTTCAACCACATGCTCGACCGGCTCGAGAACGCCTTCGTCGTGCAGCGGCACTTCATGGACGACGCCGGCCACGAGCTGCGCACACCGATCACCGTCATCCGCGGCCACCTGGAGCTCATGGGCGACGATCCGCGCGACCGTGCGGAGACGCTCGCCCTGGTCACCGACGAGCTCGACCGGATGAACCGCATCGTCGAAGACCTCCTCACCCTCGCCCGGGCGGAGCAGCCGGGCTTTCTCGACATCCACGACGTCGAGGTGGCCGACCTCACGGTCAGTGTCGTCGCCAAGGCCCGCGCGCTCGGCAACCGGCGCTGGCGGGTCGACGAGGTGGCCGAGGCCCGCGTGCCCGCCGACCGCCAGCGGCTCACGCAGGCGCTCATGCAGCTCGTGGCCAACGCCGTCCGCCACACCACCGACGACGACCTGATCGCCGTCGGCTCCGCCGTCCGCGACGGATGGGTCGAGCTCTGGGTACGCGACAGCGGCCCCGGGGTGGCCCCCGCGGAGCGCGAGCGGATCTTCGGGCGGTTCGTGCGCGGCGCGGGCCGCACCGTGACCTACGAAGGCGCAGGTCTGGGCCTGGCCATCGTCCGATCGATCGCCGAGGCCCACGGCGGCAACGTCAAGGTGACGGAGGCGCAGGGCGGCGGCGCCCGTTTCGTCATGTCCATCCCGCTGTGGGAGCTCTGGAGGCTGGGATGAACCGGATACTGATCGCCGAGGACGAGGCCAGGATCGCGTCGTTCGTGGAGAAGGGGCTGCGGGCCAACGGCTTCGTGACCGCCGTGGTGGCGGACGGGGTCGCGGCGTACGATCTGGCCTGCGCGGGCGGGTTCGACCTGCTCATCCTGGACATCGGGCTGCCGTTGAGCGACGGGTTCACGGTGCTGCGGAGGCTGCGGCAGTCCAGGGTGGCCCTGCCAGTGATCATCCTGACCGCCCGCGACAGCGTGAGCGACACCGTGGCGGGGCTGGAAGGCGGCGCGGACGACTACATCGCCAAGCCCTTCGCCTTCGAGGAGCTCCTGGCCAGGGTGCGGCTGCGGCTGCGCCTGCGCGCCGACCGCACGCCGGAGGTGACCGTGCTGCGGGTGTCGGACCTGTCGCTGGATCTGCGTACGCGGCGGGCCTACGTCGGGGACCGGGTGGTGGACCTGTCGACCAGGGAGTTCGCGCTGGCGGAGATCTTCTGCCGGCACCCCGACCAGGTCCTGACGCGCGAGCAGCTCCTCAGCCACGTGTGGGGCTTCGACTTCGACCCCGGCTCCAACGTGGTGGACGTCTACGTACGCTACCTACGCCGCAAGATCGGCGCCGGCCGCATCGAGACCGTCCGCGGCACCGGCTACCGCATGAGAGCCGCCTAATCATCACCTCACTCTCGCCTCACCCCGCCCCGGCAAGCTGTTCTCAGCAGCACCGACGGAGGGAGCGCCGTGACAGCCGGACTGGTAATGGATCTCGCGTCGATCGTCGCCCTGGCCTACGGCCTCTACTACCGGCGACATCATCGACGCGACCTGCTCTTCGCCTATGTGGCACTCAACGTGGGCATCTTCGCGGTGGTCTCGCTCCTGCTCGTCCAGCGCGTGGACGTCGCCGTCGGCTTCGGCCTGTTCGGCGTGCTGTCCATCATCCGCCTGCGCTCCAGCGAGATCACCCAGCAGGAGATCGCCTACTACTTCATCGCCATCGTGCTGGGCCTGGTCAACGGCATCGCGGGGGCGTGGCCGCTGACCGCCCTCCTGCTGGACGCCGTCCTGCTGGCGGTGATGTACGTCGCCGACCACCCGTCCCTGCTCGGCCGCACCCGCCACCAGGTCATCACCCTGGACGTCGTCCACTCGGACCCGGACCTGCTCCGGGTCGACCTGGAGAGCCGCCTGCGGGCACACGTCCTGCACTGCGTGGTCACCCAGATCGACTACGTCCGCGACACAACGGTGGTCGACGTCCGCTTCGTGACCCCTGCCCAACGGGCCGGCGTCCGCTGAGTCCCGTGAGTCCGGAGTCATGCAGAAAGTGGTGGAGGTGCGGTGATGGGTGAGTTGGACGCGGATGTGCTGCTGGCCGGGATCGCGGCCGAGGTGGCGCCGATCGGGCTCGGGGACGTGCCGGAGCTGATGAGCCGGGTCGATCGCAAATACATCGTGACGGCCGCCACCATGGCGGCACTCGCGGCCGAGCTGGGAGACCGGCTCGCCGTGCTGCGCATCGGGGCAAGACGCCAGTTCCGCTACACGTCGACCTACTTCGACACGCCTGACCTGCTCACCTTCCACCAGCACCGGCAGGATCGGCGGCGCAGGTTCAAGCTGCGCACCCGCACCTACCTGGACGGGGGCGGCCGGTGGCTGGAGCTCAAGCTCAACGGCGCCCGTGGCAGCACCGACAAGCACCGCATCCCGTACGACGACGCACCGGGCCGGACGCTCACCCGGGAGGCGTCCGACTTCGTGCGCGACACCCTCCTCACCGAGCTGCACCTCATCGCCCCGGAGACGCTGGGGCCGGTGCTGTCCACCGACTACAGGCGGGTGACCTTCATCGACCCCTCGGGCGCGGCCAGGCTCACCTGCGACACGGGCCTGCTCTGCCACGACGGACGCTCCAGCGCGCCGGCGCGCCGCGACCTGGTGCTGCTGGAGTCGAAGTCCGCCGACGGGAAGGCGCTGGTGGACAAGGTCCTGCGCCGGCTGGGGGTGCGGCCGGTCACCGTGAGCAAATACTGCCTGGCGGTCGCGGCGCTGCGGCACCTGCCCGCCAACCGCTGGCACCCGGTGCTGCGGCGCTATCTCGTCCTTCGTCCCGAACCAGGCGTCCAACGCCTGACGGCCAGGGCCTCGGCAGGGTGCTGGAGCCAGGCGGCCGCGCGAGGAGGCAGGCGGGTTTGCGCATAGCAACAGCGGCTTACGGGGTCCAGGCCGGGTCCCGGCCGATGATGCCGAGGAGGCGGTCGAACTGCGGGGCGCTGTCCGGCACTTCCACCGGCGGGCCGAAGGCGCCGCGTTGCCGGCCCATCTCCGCCATCTGGTCGGTGAAGCGGAGTGCCCGCGAGACGGCCTCGGGGTCCGGCTCGTAGTCCTGGCCGGTGGCCCTGGCCAGGTCCCAGCCGTGTACGACCATGTCGACGAGGTACATGTGGGCCAGCGTGGTCATCGGCAGGCCCATGGCGGGGCTGGTGCCCTCCCACGCCTCGGGGCGCGCCCAGGCGGCCAGCGTGCGCTCCGCCCGCTCGGGGAAGTCGCCCGCGTACGGCTCCTGCTCGGTCATCTCGCCCTGACGGCCCAGCGACTCGAACAGGTCCGCCACCCACTCGAGGTGGTTGATCAGGTCCTTGACGTCGAACTTCGCGCAGGGCGTCGAGCCCCCGAGCTGCTCCGGCCGCACCGCGCGGACCAGCCCCGCGGTCCGTTCGGTGGCATGCGTCATCAGCGGCATCATGTCATCCATGGCAGCCATGATGCCCCGCCCGCCCCAGGCGCGGCTTGTAGAAACGCGACAGCGCGGCTGGGTCGATCCGTACGCGGGGCTCGACGCCTTCGATTTCTTCCGGCAGGCGCCATCGGCGGAGATTGCGGCGTTCGTGGAGCACTTCTGGGTCGTCACCTGGACCGACCTCGCCGAGCCGTACGAACAGCGCATCGTCTCGCACCCCACCGTGAACCTGACGATCACCGAGGACTTCCACCAGTTCGCGGGGGTGATCAAGGGCGGGTTCTCGTACACGATGCGGGGCAGCGGCCGCGTGCTCGGCACGCGCTTCCGCCCGGGCGGCTTCCGGCCGTTCCTCGGCGCTCCGGTGTCGCGGTTGACCGACCGTTTCGTGGAGATCGGCGAGATGTACGGCGCGGCGGGCGCCTGCCTGGTCGAGCAGGTTCTGGCCGAGCCCGACGCGCGGGCCGCCATCGGGCTCGTCGAGAGGTTCCTGCTGGGTCTGGGACCGCAGCCGGATCCGCTGGCCGAGGAGGCCGCGGCGCTGGTGGCGATGGCCGAGAACGACGTCTCCTTGACCAGGGTCGATGAGCTGGCCGCCAGATCGGGGCGGTCGGTGCGCTCGTTGCAGCGGTTGTTCCGGGACTATGTCGGCATCGGCCCCAAGTGGGTGATCCGCCGCTTCCGGCTGCACGAGGCGGCGGAGCGGGTCTACGAGGGGCTGGACCTCGCGACGCTGGCCGTCGAACTCGGCTATACGGATCAGGCTCACCTGACCCGCGACTTCACCGCCGCGGTCGGGATGCCACCCGCGGCCTACGCCCGCCTCAGAGGATAGGCACGGACGTTAATCGACGAGGTGATTTGCCGGGGTTCGGGGGGTTTTATGGGAATTGTGGGTTTCTGCGCGTCCGAGAGCATCCCGGCCAGCGTAGCCGCTGCTCACGCGTTCGTGCCGCGAATCTGATGGGTACGGTCGTCATATGCTTGAGCGCATTCACGAGATATCGGGAGTCTTGCTAAGCGCGGACGGATATCTTGACGATTTCTGGCCGAATTTCCGGAACATTGATGACGTGTTCTGGAAGCTCCAGCGTATTCAGCGCTTCGAGGCCGGGGAGCCGAGTTGGCTGGCGATGATGGACGGCGACTGGGAACGCTCGCTCAAGCTGGTCGACGACACGGGCGACGGGGGCCGGAGCAGCGCCTACCCCTGCCGGCGGATCCGGATCGTCGAGCAACCCGTCACCCCTTACCTGCAGTGGGAGATGCACGTGCTGGCGCTGCGGGTGGAGGTGGCCGAGCAGGTGCGGGTGCTCGACGCGGGGGAGGTGTCCGACCTGGAGATCGACCGGCGCCTGCCGGAGCTCGTCGTGCTGGGGTCGTCCGTCATGTACGAGGTGACGTACGACGCCCGCGGCACCCACAGCGGCGCGAGGCGGATCGACGACCCCGATGTGATCGCGGCCTGCCGGGGCGAGCTCGACAAGCTGTTCGCGGCCGGGGAGGACTTCCAGGCCTACTACGAGCGGGAGATCGTGCCGATGCCGGCTCCCCGGGTGACGGCCGTCTGAGGCCGCCACCCTCGGATGACGGCCGTCACAGGGGCAGGCCGCCGGTGGCGGAGCTGGTGGAGCCGGTGGCCCGGTAGGCGGCGATGGTGCGTTCGGCGATGCGCATCTGGTGGATCTCGTCGGCGCCGTCGGCGAAGCGGGCCCAGCGGGCGTGCTGGAACATGCCGGCCAGCGGCGTGTCCGTCGAGTAGCCGAGCGTCCCCTGCACCTGGATCGCCCCGCCCCCTTGCACTGGTACAGCTCCGTGACTCCTCCGCTCCCTGAAGGGAGCGGCTTCTCGCTAAGCCGCTTGCGCAGCCTCGCGAAGGGCAAGCCCTGCCCTCAAGATGTTGGTCGCCGCGTTCACGTCGGCGTGCGCGGAAAACCCGCACGCCGTACATCGGAAGACGGCTTGGGTGACACGGTTGTCCTTCGCGCAGTGCCCGCAGCGCGAGCACGTACGGGAGGTGTTGGCGGGGTTCACTGCGATCAGCTCTCGACCGGCGCTTTCAGCCTTGTGCGAAAGGATCGTCACGAACGCGGACCAACCCGCGTCGAGAATGCTCTTGTTCAGCCCGGATTTAGCCGACTGGCCGTTAGCCAGGTAGCCGCCTTCGCGGTCCGGTTTCGGCGCGGCACGCCGGGTCATGCCCGCGACGTTCAGCGCTTCGTGCACGATCACGTCGTAGCCGCGAACCAGCGCAAGCGCGGCCTTGTGCGCCGAGTCGAGGCGTTGCCGCCGCACCTTGGCATGCAGGGCCGCCACCCGCGCGACGGCCTTACGGCGCCGCTGGGATCCTCGTTTCTTACCGGCGAGCTCCCGCTGGGCCGCTGCCAGACAGCGCGCGGAGGTGGCAAGGTGCCGCTGGTTGTCGAGGTGGTCGCCGTCGCTGATCGTGGCCAGCCAGGCGACACCCATGTCAACACCCGCAACCGCGCCCGTGGCGGGAAGGGTCTGTGCGGGCACCTCATCGCACGACAGCACGACGAACCAGCGGGCGCCTTCCCGCTTGATACTGATCGTTTTGACGGTGCCCAGCACACGACGGTGCCGGTGCACCCGCACATGCCCGACGCCCTGCAACCGCACGTAGGTCGCCGTCGGGTGCTCGGGTTGGGAGTCCCACCGGCAGCCGTCGCCGTCCTTGGGCCACTGGACCGTGTCGAACCAGCCCCGCCCCTTGAACCGCGGGAACCCTGGCGTGCGGCCTGCTTGGACGCGGTCGAAGAACGCCCGGTATGCCTTGTCCAGCCTGCGCAGGGTGGCCTGCTGGGAGGAGAACGACCACCGGCCCTGACCGTCGGAGTCGTCGGCGCGGATGTGCTTCAGCTCCGCCGACTGCTCGCCGTAACGCACCCTCACCCCGGCTTTGCGGTAGGCCGTACGGCGGTGTTCGAGAGCCGCGTTGTACAGCTCCCGGTGGTCTTCCAGGCACTGCGCGAGCGCGGCGGCCTGCTTGCTGGTGGGGCGCAGCAGGAACTTGAACGACCTGCGCACACCCCACCTCCCACGCTCGGTAACGAGACCACCACGGTATCGGCTGGCACCGACAAACCCGGAAGGAAAGCTGTGACGCGCGGACCTGACAGGTCAAGGCACGCTCGGTCCTTGGCGGCCCTCCCGCTCCCGATTCCCCCGTCGTCTAAAGGCGACGGTTCCTCGAGAGACTCTGATGGCCATACCCGCCACCGTGTCACGGCCGGCGGAGCGGCGTGAAGGCCCAGGACATGCGCGGCTCCACGGCCCAGTGGAAGACCCTGCGCACCGGCGGCGTGCAGAGCAGGGTGGCGGCGGCCACGCCGAGCAGGATCGACAGCGGCACGCCCAGCTCGAACCGCTCGGCGACCTTCACCACGAACCCGTGGAGCAGGTAAGCGTACATGGTGGCCGAGCCCAGCCCGCTGAACCACGTGTGCCGCGCCGGGGTCACCGCCAGGAACGCCGCCACCAGCACCGCCCCCGCCAGCAGCAGCCCCAGCCGCACGGCCGTGCCGGTGAGGTCGTCCACGTGCAGCGCCGAGTTGGGCAGCCGCCACCTGATCCACTCCGTCGGCACCTGGTCGTGCACGAGCAGCGCCGCCGCCAGCCCCAGCCCGAGCGTCAGGAAGCCGGTCAGCCGCATGTACGGCCTGCGCAGCCACGCGAAGTGCTCCGGCTTGAGCATCAGCCCGAGCACGTAGAACGGCAGCAGGGCGAACGTCCGGTTCATGGCCAGCTCGCCGGGCAGCGCGCTCAACCCGGTCAGCAGCGACAGCGCGACCGCGATCGCCAGCGGCCACCTGAGCTGCTGCCACACCGGCGTCGACAACCGCCACAGGAACAACGACAGCAGGAACCAGGTCAGGTAGTACGGGTCCAGCAGGGTCAGCTCGAACTTCCCGTACAGGATCAGCCGCGGCAGCGAGTACGCCACCTCGAAGATCAGGTACGGCACCGCCAGCGTGGAGATGAGCTTGCGCGCCTTCCCCGCCGAGAACGTGAACCGGCGCGACAGATAGCCGCTCAGCACGATGAACAGCGGCATGTGGAAGACGTAGACGTAGAAGTAGAGCGCGTGGGCGAGGGGATGATCCCGCTGGTCCTCGATGAGGTGACCGCACACCACGAGCAGGATGGCCAGGTATTTGGCGTTGTCGAAGAACGGGTCCCTGGCGGTCACGGACCGGGCGTCAAGGGTGGCGGGAGAAGTCACAGGCCCTCCTCCGTCGGACCTGTGACTTCAGCAGTGCTGTGTCCATGGGCTCGTTCGCTGCGCTCACTCACAGACCCCGCACCCTAGCCACCGAGCGCGTAACCGCCAGGAAACGCCGAGTGAGGGCTTACCGAAGGGCCGGTGTCGCCTCGCGTACCGTGTCCGCCAGCGCGGACGCGGCGGCGGCGTCGAGCCTGCCGTCCACCACGGCCGTCACGACCCGCCTGGTCAGCGTGTCCTCGACGACGAGCGGCCGGTCCCAGGCCAGCGCCTGCCCCACCCCCGGATAGTGCTCGACCCGCACGAACCACGGGTCGCCGTCCGACTGCACGAAGACGAGCGTCCAGTCCCGCCCCTCCGGCGTGGTGCCGGACAGGGCGACCCAGGGATCGCGGCTGCCGTGTACGGCCTCCTCGTCCCCGGGGAGCGCGATCCGGGCGGTGGAGGTGCCGGGTGCGCGCCAGAAGAAGCCGCCGTAACCCGCGCCTGCGCGCCCCTTGGTGGCCGAGCTGCGGACCTCCAGCGGCGCGCCGGTGAGGTTGGTGAGCGTGAACGCGAAGTCCAGCGCCCAGAAGTCCCCGAACGGCCGGGCCGTCACCGTCCGCTCCTCGCGCGCCACCAGCCGCCCGCCGGGCCCCGCCCACTCCAGGTGCTCGACGAAGCCGGAGTCGTCGAGCCGGGAGAACGACAGGTGCCGCTGCGTGCCGTGATCGTCCAGCCAGGCGGGCCCCTGGTCCTTGACGTACGTGCGGCCGCCCCAGAAGTTCGCCCCGCCCAGGTCGGAGATCGCCACCCCGACCCCGAGGTGGTGCACGTGGTCCTCGGGACGCACCTCGGTCACCTCGACGCCGCCCAGCGTCCGCACCCCGTGGAGGTAGGGCCGCGGGGAGTCGGTGGCCGGCAGGTCGGGCCGCAGCTCGTACGAGGCCACCGCCTGCCCGGAGGCCAGCAGCTCCACCCGGGTCCAGGGGACGTCCAGCTCCGAGTAGAGCGACAGCGTCTCGGCGCTGCGGGCCGTCAGGTCGGCGACACCCGGCAGGAACCGGTGCGTGACCTCGCCCGAGGCGGCGTCCCGCTCGACGTCCTGGAAGCGCTCCGGGATCGGCAGCGGCTCGGGAGCCAGCCGCACCGCGTCCAGCACCTGCGTGAACGACTCCGTGGCGGACAGCGGCACCATCAGAGCGGCGCCCGTGCGGACGTGGTCGATGAGGTTCTCCAGCAGGTCGGTCCGCTCGTACACGGTGGTCGTGACCGTGCCGTCCGGCAGCTCGACCTTGAGCCGGTCCTGCGTGTAGACGAGCGTGGCGCGGCCCGCGTCGCCGTGCACGACCAGGTACGGCTCGCTCCGGCCGGTCGCGCAGAGCGTCACCGCGATCGTGATCACGACGCCGTCTTCGAGGCGGATCCGCAGGCAGGACGTGTCGTCCGACTCGATCGGGTGGGCGTGGTAGAGCTCGGCCTCGATGCCTGCGACGGGGCCGTCCACCAGGGCGAGCGCGGTCGCGACGGCGTGCGCGAACGGGTTCGTCAGCGCGCCGTCCACCACGTCCACGCCGTCGAGCCGGCGCCTGCCCGACCAGGCCGAGCGGGTGAAGTAGGTCGAGGGCCGCTCCCAGGCGCCCGCGCCGCCGATGCCGCGCACGCGCCCGATGGTGCCGTCGGCGATCAGCGAACGCAGCGCGGGCACCGCCGCCGAGCCCAGCGACTGGAAGCCGACCTGGCAGGCCAGCCCCGTCTCCGCCACCGCCGCGGCGATGCGGGCGTGCGCGGCGGGGCTCGCCGCGGGCGGCTTCTCCAGCAGCACGTGGGATCCGGCGTGCAGGGCGGTCACCGCGAGGTCGGCGTGCGTGTGGATCGGCGTGCAGATGACCGTGATCTCCGCGCCGGTCTTCGCCAGGAGCTCGCCCAGGTCGGGCGACTGCAGCGGCGAGCCGAAGTCCACCTCGGCGGGCCGCACGTCGCAGATCCCCGCCAACTCGATCAGCCCCTGCTCGGCCAGTCTGCGCAGATTGCCCAGATGGTGCCGCCCATGGCCGTGCGCACCAGCGAGTACCACCTTCATCGCGACCACCTCAGTCCGAGCCCCGCGTGCGCGCCCGCCCGCAGGACCCCGTCGGAAATCTGCACCGGGTACGGCTCCGCCAGCAGCCCGAGGGCCGCGAACGACGCGTCCTCCACGTCCTCCGCCATGACCGGCAGCGGCAGGGCCAGCGCGAGCTGCCCGGACACCTCGCTCAGCAGATGCGGATAGACCGGCACGTCGTACGTCCTGGCCAGCTCCACGATCCGCAGGAACGGCGTGATGCCGCCGACCCGCACCACGTTCGGCTGGACGACGTCGCACGCCCCGGCCGCGAGCAGGTCACGGAAGCCGTAGGTGGTGTAGACGTTCTCCCCGACCGCCACCGGCACGTCGATGGAGCGCCGCAGCTCCACGTGCGCGGCCACGTCGTCGGCGGGCAGCGGCTCCTCGATCCAGTGCAGCCCGAACTCCCGCAACGCGGAGATGGCCCTCCGCGCCCGGTGCAGGTCCCACCGCTGGTTCGCGTCGATCATCAGCAGCCGGTCGGGCCCGATCACCTCGCGCACGGCGGCCACCCTG
This sequence comes from Nonomuraea angiospora, assembly GCF_014873145.1. Classification (NCBI taxonomy): domain Bacteria; kingdom Bacillati; phylum Actinomycetota; class Actinomycetes; order Streptosporangiales; family Streptosporangiaceae; genus Nonomuraea; species Nonomuraea angiospora. The sequence continues at coordinate 9,464,032 of NZ_JADBEK010000001.1, forward strand.
GCCACGTCCTCCGCCAGGTCGGGCCGGCCCACCTTGATCTTGACGCCCCGGTAGCCGGCGGCCACCCAGCGCCGCGCCTGCTCCACCAGCTCCTCCAGCGGGTAGTGCAGGTTGACGCCGCTGCCGTAGACCGGGACCTCGTCGCGCCGCCGGCCCAGCACGTCGGCCAGGCCGCCGTCGCCGCAGCGCAGGTCCCAGAGCGCCAGGTCGATCCCGGCCAGCGCGATCGTGGTGATCCCGCCCGGACCCGCCTCGCGCAGGTGCCGCCACAACCGGTCCCACACCACCTCGGGGTGCGCGGGCAGCCCGATCAGCGCCTCGCGCAGGTCGTGGTCGAGCAGCGCCCGTACGGCGTGCGCCCCGATCTGCGGCGTCCACGAGAACCCGGTGCCGGTCCGCCCGTCCTTCAGCGTGACCTCGCACACGATCACGTGGTTGGCCGGCACGTCCGCGCCCCAGGGCCGCGGCAGCGGGGCCGTCCGCAGCTCCGTGCGCAGATCCACGATCGTCACTGCGCCACCAACTCGAGCCCGGTCTTGATCAGCGCTTCCAGCTCCTCGAGGTGCTCGCCGGTCACGTCCACCAGCGGCGGGCGGACGGCGCCCACGTCCAGGCCGCGCAGCCGTACCCCGGCCTTGACCAGGGCGACCGGGTAGCCGGGGACCTTGCCGCGCAGCCGTACGAGCGGGGCGTAGAAGCCGGTGAGCAGCCGCTCGTCACCGTTCAGGTAGGCCAGCGCGATCTCCGGCGCGAACGCGAACACCGCGCTGGAGTACAGCTCCACGCCGATGCCCCGGTAGGCGGGCATGGTCAGCTCGGCCGTCGGCAGCCCGTTGAAGAACAGGAAGTCCGGGTACGCCTCCCGCACCGCCAGCACGGTCCGCTGCATCCGGTCGATGTCGCCGACGCCGTCCTTGAGCCCGATCACCCCGGGGATCCCGGCCAGCTCCACCACGGCCTCCGGCTCCAGCACCACCGAGCCCCGCTGGTAGACGATCACCGGCAGCTCCGCGGCCACCGCCGCCACGTACGCGGCGAAGCCGTGCCCGGGCCCCTGGGCCAGGTACGGCGGCATGAGCAGCAGCCCGTCGGCGCCCGCCTCGCGCGCGGCCCGCGCCTGGTTCAGCGCCGTGCCGAGCGGGCCGCCCGCGCCCGCGAACACCGGCACCCGCCCGCCCACGACCTCGGCCGCCACGCGCACCGCCCGCGCGTGCTCGGCCTCCGACAGCGCGGAGAACTCGCCGGTGCCGCACGCCACGAACACGCCGCCGGGACCGTGCTCCATGCCCTGCCGGATGTGCTCGGCCAGCACCTCCTCGGCGAGCCGGCCGTCGGCGTCGAAGGGGGTCACGGGGAAGAACAGCACACCGCTCAGGTTCATTCGGCTTCCTTCAGTTCGGTGCGCCAGCTCCGCTTGGGCTGCCAGCCGAGCAGGCGCTCTGCCTTGGTGGTCGAGAAGGCGGGGGTGGTGCCGGTGAGTCCGGCGGCGAACGGTTCGGTGCTGGGCACGACGTGGGGCAGCAGGTCGGCGAGCGGCTTGCGGGCCAGGGCGTCCGCGGCCCCGGCGAAGAACACCTCGCCGTTGGGCACTTCGGGCAGCGCCTCGGCCAGCACCGTGATCAGGTCGGCGCAGTCGCGGGCGTCGATGTAGTTGAACAGCGAGACCCCGCCCAGCTCCGGCCGGTCGAGGCGCTCGCGCACCGTGTGGCCCGACTGGGTGGGCGCGCCCGCCCACTCCTCTGGCGGGATGACGAAGCACGGCCTGACCGCGGCCATCCTGGTCGTCCCGGCCAGCGCGAACGCCTTCATGGTCTGCTCGGCCACGACCTTGGACAGGTTGTAGGCGTTCCACGGGCGCACCGGGTGGTCCTCGTCGATCGGCAGGTACGCGGGCGCCCAGCCGCCGGGGGCGCCGTACCCGATGACGGTGGGGCTGCTGGCCACCACGACGCCGCGCACGCCCAGCGCGACGGACGCCTCGCAGACGTTGAACGCGAGCTGGGTGTTGACCTTGAAGATCACCGATTCCGGGAGGCTGAACGGGGTCGCGATCGCGGCCAGGTGGATCACGGTCTCGGGCCGGAACCTGGCGATGACCTCGAAGGTCTCGCCGGTGTCCGTGAGATCGGCCGGTAAGGCGATCGCGGCCTCGGATGGCGTGCCCGGCGTTCTGTCGACGCCGATGACCTCGTGCCCGGCCGCCGCGAGCGTGGTGACCACGCTCCGGCCGAGGCGTCCTGCGCTTCCGGTGACGAGGACTCTGCTCACCGTGGGGGCTCCTTCAAGACTGCAAACAGTTGCACTAAACCTTTGTGTCCTCGGGGCGAGGTCGTCAAGAGGCGATTTCGCCCCCCGTGCTGGAGCAGGGGTTTCCTGAGGCAACGGGGCGGCAAGCGCTTTCATGGTACTCAGGGTTTCTGCAAGCGGTTGCGTTAGGGTGGGCGACTGTGACAGTGACGATTCGTGATGTGGCCCGGGCGTCGGGTGTGCATGTATCGACCGTGTCGCGGACGTTCTCCGCGCCGCACATGGTGAACGCGGCCACCCGCACCAGGGTGCTCACGGTGGCCGAGGAGCTGGGATATCGCCCCAACCGGGCGGCCAGGGCGCTCACGACGGGCCGCACCCACAACCTCGGCCTGATCGTGGCCGACATCGCCAATCCGTTCTTCCCCCCGCTGATCAAGGCGGCCCACTCGGCGGCCCGGCAGCGCGACTACCACCTGTTCGTGGCCGACACCGACGAGGAGGCGGCCACCGAGGAGGAGCTGGTGCAGGCGTTCTCCAAGCAGGTGGACGGCCTGGTGCTGTGCAGCCCGCGCTCGTCCAACAAGGCGCTGGAACGGCTGGCCGCGCGGGTGCCGTTCGTGGTGATCAACCGGCGGCTGCGCGGTGCCGCCACGGTGCTGATGGACGTCGGCCACGGGGCCAGGCTGGCGGTCGAGCACCTGACCGGGCTCGGCCACCGCCGCGTGGCGCTCGTGTCGGGCCCGGCCGGCTCGTGGACCAGCTCGGAGATCCGTACGGCCGCCGAACAGGTGGAGGGTGTCGAGCTGGTCGTCATCGGCCCCAACGCGCCCACCGAGCGGGGCGGGCTCGCCGCCGCGCGGCGGGTGCGGGACTCCGGGGCGACCGGCGTGCTCGCCTACAACGACCTGGTGGCGATCGGGCTCATCGAGGGGCTCGGTGACCTGGGGCTGGGCGTGCCGCGGGACGTCAGCGTGGTCGGGATCGACGACATCGTCTCCGGACGGCTGAACCGCCCCAGGCTCACCACCGTCGCCATGCCCACCGCCGCGGCCGGCCGGCTCGCCGTGGACCTGCTCATCCAGGAGGTGACGGCCACCACGTCGCTGGAGACGCGCCTGGTCATCAGGGACTCCACCGCTCCGCCACGATAGCTGGCCCGCTGCAAACGGTTGTACTAACTGCGCAGCGAATTCATCTGACTTCTCGGGCGATCAAGCTCTCTAACTGGGAAAACGTCGTAACGATATATCGGTAACGGCTATGTAACGTCTGCAAAGGGTTGACGTAACTTTCCCGCCAGCTATAGGAAAGCGCTATCCATTCACATCTCGCCGGAAGGTCCGTGAATGACGAATGAGTTCCGTCATGGCTGACACGGTGGCGGTGAAGACCCGAGCCCCGCGCAAACCGGCCACGCAGGCCGGCGGAGGCGGGCCCCGCTCCCTACGTGCCCGCCGCGAGGCGAGGGCCGCCTACCTGTTCCTGGCGCCCTGGTTCGTCGGCCTGCTGGTCATCACGGTCGGCCCGATCATCGCCTCGCTCTACCTGTCCTTCACCGACTACAGCCTCCTCAAGGAGGCCAAGTGGGTCGGGCTGGACAACTACATCAAGATGTTCACCGAGGACGAGAGGTTCATCGCCTCGTTGAAGGTGACCACGATCTACGTGGTCGTGTCGGTCCCGCTGCAGCTGGCCTTCGCGCTTGGGCTGGCCCTGGTGCTCGACCGGGGGCTGCGCGGGCTGTCGTTCTACCGCTCGATCTTCTACCTGCCCTCGCTGCTGGGCGGCAGCGTCGCCATCGCGATCCTGTGGCGCAAGGTCTTCGGCGCCGACGGCCTGGTCAACGCGGTGCTGTCGATCTTCGGCATCCAGGGGCCCGGCTGGGTCGGCGACCCCGACACGGCGCTGGGCACGCTGATCCTGCTGCACGTGTGGACGTTCGGCGCCCCGATGATCATCTTCCTCGCCGGGTTGCGCCAGATCCCCAGCAGCTACTACGAGGCGGCGGCGGTGGACGGGGCCGGGACCCTGCGCCAGTTCCGCTCGATCACGCTGCCGCTGCTGACGCCGATCATCTTCTTCAACCTCGTGCTCGAGGTGATCAAGTCGTTCCAGTCGTTCACGCAGGCGTTCATCGTCAGCAACGGCAAGGGCGGCCCGGCCGACTCCACCCTCTTCTACACGCTCTACCTCTATCTGAAGGGGTTCAAGAGCTACGACATGGGCTACGCCGCGGCGATGGCGTGGGTCCTGCTGGTCATCATCGCCGCCCTGACCGGAGTGAACTTCCTCGCGTCTAAGTATTGGGTCTTCTATGGCGACACCAAGTAGGCCGGTCCCGGTGCTGTTCCGCCCCTTCAAGGGCGGGCCGGTGGTCAAGCACATCCTGCTGATCGGCTTCGGCCTGGTCATGCTCTATCCGCTGCTCTGGATGATCTCCAGCTCGCTCAAGCCGGAGGAGCTGATCTTCCGGGAGCCGGGGCTGTGGCCCAGCCAGGTCACCTTCGACAACTACACCGCGGGCTGGACGGCGCTGAAGCACCCCTTCGGCTACTACCTGTGGAACTCCGCGGTCGTCACCGCGCTGTCCGTGGTGGCCAACCTGGTGGCCTGCTCGCTGGCGGCCTACGCCTTCGCCCGGCTGAACTTCCCGCTGAAGAAGCTCTGGTTCGCCATCATGCTGGGCACGATCATGCTGCCGCACCACGTCGTGATCGTGCCGCAGTACATCATGTTCTCGAAGCTCGACCTGATCAACACGATCTGGCCGCTGGTGATGCCCAAGGTGCTGGCGACGGACGCGTTCTTCGTCTTCCTCATGGTGCAGTTCATCCGTACGCTGCCGAGGGAACTGGACGAGGCGGCCGAGATCGACGGAGCGGGCTATTGGCGCATCTTCATCAGAGTGGTCATGCCGCTCTGCCTGCCCGCGCTGGCCACGACCGCGATCTTCACGTTCATCTGGACGTGGAACGACTTCCTCAGCCAGCTCCTTTACCTCAACAACCCGGACAACTTCACTGTCCCGGTCGCGCTGCGCACGTTCCTGGACGCCAGCAGCGACTCGCAATGGGGACCCATGTTCGCCATGTCGATCATCGCGCTCGGTCCCATCTTCGGCTTCTTCCTGGCCGGCCAGAAGTACCTGATCCGTGGCGTGGCCACGACGGGACTGAAGTAGTCCCATCCACCCCCCAACCAGAAGAAACCCCTAGGAGGTAGAGCCGTGAGCTCTGGCAAGAAGGTGTGGTCGGCGGCACTGCTCGCCACCGCGATGCTGGCGGTCACCGCGGCCTGCGGCAGCGGCAGCGGCGGCGAGAGCGCCGATGGCAAGATCAAGCTGCGCTTCTCCTACTGGGGTAGCGCCGCGCGGCAGCAGATGACCGAAGAGGCGATCAAGAAGTTCGAGGCCAAGAACCCGAACATCGACGTCGAGGGCGAGTTCTCCGACTTCGCGGCGTACTACGAGTCGCTGTCCACGAAGGTCGCGGCCAGCGACGCGCCCGACGTCATCACCCTCGAGATCCGCGGTCTGCGCGAGTACGCCGACCGCGGCACGCTGGCCGACCTGGCCAGCACCGTCAACACCGGCGACATCGACCCCAAGGTGCTGGGCACCGGCGCCATCGACGGCAAGCAGTACGCCATCCCCACCGGCGTCAACGCCTTCTCCCTGGTCGTCAGCCCGACCGAGCTGGAGGCCGCGGGGCAGAAGCTCCCCGACGACACCAAGTGGACGTGGGACGACTACGTCAACCTGGCGTCGAAGATCAGCGAGAAGAGCGGCGGGAAGATCTACGGCACGCAGCAGAGCTTCAACCCGGCCTACCTCCAGATCTTCGCCGCGCAGAAGGGCGAGCCCTTCTACAACGGCAACAAGATCGGCGTCTCGCCCGAGACCATCAAGGAATGGTGGACCACCCACCAGAACCTGATCAAGACCAAGGGCTCGCCCGACGCCGCCAAGACCGCCGAGATCGGCGCCCAGAGCGTGGACCAGTCGCTGCTGGCCACCGGCACCGGCGCGATGGGCATGTGGTGGAGCAACCAGCTCGGCGGCATCGCCAAGAAGTCCGGCAAGGACGTGGACCTGCTCCGGATGCCGAAGCGGCCGGGCGCCACGACCGGCGGCATGTTCCTGCAGCCGGCGATGTTCTACACCGCCTCGTCGAAGTCCGAGCACGCGGCCGAGGCCGCCAAGTTCATCGACTTCATGATCAACGACCCCGAGGTGGGCGGGATCATCCTCAGCGACCGCGGCCTGCCGGCCAGCTCCAAGGTGCTGGCGGCGGTCAAGGACAAGCTGCCGCCCACGGACAAGAAGACGCTGGACTTCCTCGACAAGGTCAAGGGTGAGCTGGCCGACCCGCCGGCCGCTCCGCCGAAGGGCGCCAGCGCCATGGAAGACATCCTCACGCGCTACTCCGAGGAGGTCCTCTTCGGCAAGATGACCCCCGACGACGCCGCGCAGAAGTTCATCACCGAGGCCAACGCCTCGATCGCAGGCTAAAGGAGAGACATGAAGTACGCGTTCGTCGGGCTCGGGCACCGCGCGCAGATGTACGTCGACGCGCTGCTCGGGGAGTGGCGCGACGCCGGCACCATCGTCGCCCTGTGCGACACGAACCGGACCCGCATGGACTACTACGCCGAGCGGATCGGTCACGAGGTGCCGCGCTTCACGCCCGATGAGTTCGACAAGGTGCTCGAGCTCGCCGACGCGGTCATCGTCACCACCGTCGACGCCACGCACGCCCGGTACGTGTGCGCGGCGCTCGACGCGGGGCGCGACGTCATCGTGGAGAAGCCGCTGACCGTCGACGCCGAGGGCTGCGCGGCCATCGCCGAGGCGGCCGAGCGCAGCAGCGGCAAGCTGATCGTCACCTTCAACTACCGCTACTCGCCGCGCAACTCGGCCGTGCGCCGCCTGCTGCAGGAGGGCGCGATCGGCCGGGTGACGTCCGTGCACTTCGAGTGGACGCTCGACACCATCCACGGCGCCGACTACTTCCGCCGCTGGCACCGCGAGCGGACCAACTCGGGCGGGCTGCTCGTCCACAAGTCCACCCACCACTTCGACCTGGTCAACTGGTGGCTGGCGGCCGCCCCGCAGACCGTCTTCGCCCAGGCCGACCTGCGCTTCTACGGCTCGGACAACGCCCGCGAGCGCGGCGTGACCGACCGTCCCGTGCGGGGCCAGGGCGCCCCGGGTCTCGGTACGGACCCGTTCATCCTGGACATCTCCAAGGACGCCCGGCTCAAGCGGCTCTACCTGGACGCCGAGCACGAGGACGGCTACCTCCGCGACCAGGACGTCTTCGGCGACGGGATCACCATCGACGACACCATGTCGGTGATGGTCCGCTACACCAACGGCGCCGTGCTCACCTACGCCCTGAACGCCTACGCACCCGCCGAGGGCTACCGGGTGGCGTTCAACGGCACGGCCGGGCGGCTGGAGCTGGAGGTCGTCGAGCGGGCGTGGACCCCGCCGCACGCGGCCATCGACCCGAGCGCCGCCTCCAAGAAGCACAAGGCCGACTCCTGGGAGAGGCTCACCCTGCACCGCCACTGGAGCGAGGCGGAGGAGGTGCCGATCGAGAGCGGCGCCGGCGGGCACGGCGGCGGCGACCGGCTGCTGCTGAACGACGTCTTCCGCGGCCCCGGCGACGACCCGCTGGCCCGGCAGGCCGGCTACCGCGACGGGATCCGCAGCGTGCTGACCGGCCACGCGGCCAACGTGTCGGCCGCGACCGGCGAGCCGGTGCACCTGGTGGACGACGGCACGCGTGTTCGCTGAGCTGGCCGAGGTCGCCGCCGCGCGGCTCGGGCCGTACCCGTCTCTCCCGGGGCCCGAGCTGCGGCAGGCCGCGCGGGCCGCGATGGGGGTGCTCGACCTGGCCGCCGACGACGTGCGGGTCGAGCGCTCGTGGACGGACGGGGACCTCGCCGGGGAGGAGCTCTCCTGGTCGGTGGGGTTCGGGCCGCGCACCCACGCCTACCTGCTGCGTCCCCGGGACGCGGCCGGGCCGCTGCCCGGGGTGGTGGCGCTGCACTGCCACGGCGGGATGAAGTGGGCCGGCAAGGAGAAGATCGCCGACGGCCCCGCCGAGCCTTCCCCCGAGGTGCGGCGGGTCAGGGAGCTCCTGTACGGCGGTCGCGCGTACGCGAACGAGCTGGCCCGGCGTGGGTTCGTGGTGCTGGCCCCCGACGTGCTCACCTGGGGCAGCCGCCGGTTCCCGCTCGGCGTGGACGAGCCCGGCCCTTACGACGCGGCCGCCAGGGATCACGAGCACGTGGTGGCCAAGTACTGCGCCGCGCTCGGCACGTCCTTCGCGGGCGTGGCGGCGGGCGAGGACCTGGCCGCGGCGGCCTACCTCCGATCGAGGCCCGACGTGAGCGCCGTCGGGTGCGTCGGGCTGTCCGGGGGCGGCCTGCGGGCCGCGCTGCTCGGCGCGTTCGACCCGGACATGCGGGCCGTCGTGGTCGCCGCGATGGTCTCGTCCTACCGCGACATGATCGACGGGTACGTCGAGAAGCACACCTGGATGCTCTGGCCGCCCGGGCTGCCGCGCCTGGGCGACTGGCCCGACCTGGTGGCGGCCCGCGCGCCCGAGCCGCTCATGGTCCAGTACGCCCTGCGCGACCGGCTGTTCCCCGAGCCGGGCATGCGCCGGGCGCACACCATGATCGAGGAACGTTACCGCGAAGCTCCTGACGCCTACGAGGCGGTGTGGGCAGACGTGCCCCACAGCTTCGACGTGACCAGGCAGGAGCAGGCCTTCGACTGGCTGGCCCAGCGGCTGAAGGCCTAGGAGACCGCCGCCGCCCGGGACCTGCCCCCGGGCGGCGGCGCTCTGCGTTCATTGGCCGAGCCTAGTTGCCCGACTTCCAGGTGGCGATGAGCTTGTCGTAGTCGAGCGTCTCCGGCCTGCCCCGCTCGTCGGCCAGCTTCGGCGCGGGCGCGCCCGGCTGGTCGAGCCAGTACTGGGCGGGCCGCTCCGGGTTGAGCTTCGGCGCGCAGTTGCCGCCGTAGCCGCGCCGCTCCAGCCGGGCCAGGATCTCGTCCTGCTGCTTGGCCAGGTTGTCCATCGACTGCTGGGCGGTCGTCTCGCCGGTCACCGCGGTGGCCACGTTCTGCCACCAGAGCTGGGCGAGCTTGGGGTAGTCGGGGACGTTCGTCCCGGTCGGGGTCCACTGCTTGCGGGCCGGCGAGGCGTAGAACTCGATGAGCCCGCCGTACTTCTTGGAGTTGTCGGAGAAGAAGTCGCTGCGGATGTCGGAGTCGCGGATGAAGGTCAGGCCCTTGATCGACTTCTTCAGCGACACCGACTTCGACGTGACGAACTGCGCGTACAGCCAGGCCGCGGCCCGGCGGTCCTGCGGCGTGTTCTTGAGCAGCGTCCACGAGCCGGCGTCCTGGTAGCCGAGCTTGTTGCCCTGCTTCCAGTAGGCGCCGTGCGGGCTCGGCGCGATGCGCCACTTGGGCGTGCCGTCACCGTTGACGACCGGCAGGCCCGGCTTGGTCATGTCGGCGGTGAACGAGGTGTACCAGAAGACCTGCTGGGCGATGTTGCCCTGCGCCGGCACCGGGCCCGCCTCGCTGAAGTTCATGCCCGCGGCCTCCCGGGGCGCGTACTTCTTCAGCCAGTCCACGTACTTGGTGAGCGCGTAGACCGCCGCGGGGCCGTTGACGTCGCCGCCGCGGGTGACCGACGAGCCGACCGGGCGGCAGTTCTCGACTCTGATGCCCCATTCGTCCACCGGCAGGCCGTTGGGGATGCCGGGGTCGCCGTTGCCCGCCATGGACAGCCAGGCGTCGGTGAAGCGCCAGCCCAGCGACGGGTCCTTCCTGCCGTAGTCCATGTGGCCGTAGACCTTCTTGCCGTCGATGGTCCCGTTGCCGTTGATCTTGTTGGTGAAGAAGTCGGCGATGTCCTCGTAGGCCGCCCAGTTGACCGGGACGCCCAGGTCGTAGCCGTACGCGGCCTTGAACTGCTTCTTGATCTCCGGGTCGGTGAACCAGTCGTAGCGGAACCAGTACAGGTTCGCGAACTGCTGGTCGGGGAGCTGGTAGATCTTCTTGTCGGGGCCGGTGGTGAAGCTGATGCCGATGAAGTCGTCCAGGTCGAGCGTGGGCGAGGTGACGTTCTTGCCCTCGCCCGCCATGTAGTCGGACAGCGGGAAGACGTAGTCGCCGCGCGAGTGGGTGCCGATGAGGTCGGAGTCGTTGACGTACGCGTCGTAGATGTTCTGGTTGCCCTGGATCTGGGTCTGCAGCTTCTCGATGACGTCACCCTCCTGGATCAGATCGTGCTTGATCTTGATCCCGGTGATCTCGGTGAACGCCTTGGCCAGTGTCTGCGACTCGTACTCGTGGGTGGTGATCGTCTCGGAGACCACGTTGATCTGCATGCCCCGGTACGGCGCCGCGGCCTTGATGAACCAGTCCATCTCCGCCAGCTGCTGGTCCTTGGACAGGGTGCTCGGCGTGAACTCCTCCGTCACCCACCGCTGCGCCGCCGCCTTGCCGTCGGACTCCTTGAAATCGCTCGTGGGCTTCTTCGCGCCCTGCGTGCAGCCGGCCACTACCAGGACGAGCGCGGCCAGACCTACCGCCGCGGACCTGCCTGCCCGATGCCTCATCGCTCGGCTCCTCCTCTGTTAGCCCCATATCCCGATCACGACCGCCACCAGCAGCGCGCAGCCGAGTGCGAGCCACATGGACAGGTCGGTGACAGCCATCCAGCCGGCCAGCACGACGGCCGCGCTGATCAGGCCGATGTAGAGCCGGTCGCCACGGTCGGTCTCGATGCGCAGGAAGCCGCGCCTGGCCACGGGAGGGGAGATGCGGGCCCAGACCGCCATGACGACCAGCAGCAGGGCGAGCCCGGCGAACACCAGGGCCGTCGGGACGGTCCAGACCATCCACTCCAGCATCCCTAGACCCTCCCCATGGTGAATCCCTTGGCTATGTAGTTGCGGACGAACCAGATGACGATCGCGCCGGGGACGATGGTGAGCACGCCCGCCGTCGCCAGCAGCGCCCAGTCCACGCCCGCCGCGCTCACCGTCCGCGTCATCGTGGCGGCGATCGGCTTGGCGTTCACCGAGGTGATCGTCCTGGCGATCAGCAGCTCGACCCAGCTGAACATGAAGCAGAAGAACAGCGTCACGCCGATCGCGGACCGGATCATCGGCAAGAAAATACGGATGAAGAAACGCGGCAGCGAATAGCCGTCGATGGCCGCGGTCTCGTCTATTTCCCGGGGAATTCCCGACATGAAGCCCTCGAGTATCCACACGGCGAGCGGCACGTTGAAGAGCATGTGCGCGATGGCGACGCCGAGGTGCGTGTCGAAGAGGCCGACGCTCTGGTAAATCTGGAAGAACGGCAGCAGGAACACCGCCGGCGGCGCCATGCGGTTCGTCAGGAGCCAGAAGAACAGGTGCTTGTCCCCGGCGAAACGGAACCGCGAGAACGCGTACGCCGCCGGCAGCGCCACGACGAGCGACATCACCGCGTTCATCGAGGTGTAGATGATGGAGTTCAGATAGCTCGAATACCAGGAGGAGTCGGAGAAGAAAGTGGCGTAGTTGTCGAACGTCACGCGCTGCGGGATGAGCGAGAAACTGCCGAGGATGTCCTCGTTCGGCCGGATCGACATGCCGAACATCCACAGCAGCGGCAGCATCAGCGTGGCCACGTACAGCCAGAAGACCGTCCGTGCCCAGGGCAGTCGCCGCTCGGTGCGCCTGGCCATCCGGGTCACCTCCCCGACCTGGTCAGCACGGTGAAGAAGACGTAGCAGAGGATCTGCACGATCAGGAAGTAGAGCAGCGAGAACGCGCCCGCCGGGCCCAGGTCGAACTGCCCGACCGCGATCTTCGACAGCAGGATGCTGAGGAACGAGGTGGCGTTCCCCGGGCCGCCGCCCGTCACCACGAACGGCTCGGTGTAGATCATGAAGCTGTCCATGAACCTGAGCAGGATCGCGATCGTCAGCACCCCGCGCAGCCTGGGCAGCTGGATGTGCCGGAAAGTCGCCCACGCCGACGCGGCGTCGATCTGGGCGGCCTGGAAGTACGGCTCCGGGATCGAGCGCAGGCCCGCGTAGGCCAGCAGCGCCACCAGCGGCGTCCAGTGCCAGACGTCCATGACCAGGACCGTGATCCAGGCGTCGGTGGAGTCCAGCGTGTAGTTGAAGTTGATCCCGAGGACGTTGTTGACCGCCCAGCCGCCCAGCCCGATGTCGCCGCGGGCGAAGATCTGCCAGATCGTGCCCACCACGTTCCACGGGATGAGCAGCGGCAGCGCGACCAGCACGAGCGCCACCGACACCCAGACGCCGCGGCGCGGCATCACCACCGCGAGCGCCACCCCGAGCGGGATCTCCAGCAGCAGCACCTGCGCCGAGAACAGCAGGGTCCGCACGAACGCCGAGCGCACCTCCGGGTCGCGCGAGATCTCGCGGAACCAGTCCAGGCCCACGAAGATCCGGTCATTGGGGTTGAAGACGTCCTGCACGGAGAAGTTGACCACGGTCATCAGCGGGATCACGGCGGTGAACGCCACCGACACGACCACCGGCAGCACCAGCCACCAGGCCCGGTTGTCCTTGCGCTTCAGGTCCGCGGCCCGCGGCTCCTCCTGGACCTCGCTCACGCCGTACCCCTTCCGTTCAAGGGCGCGAGGGAGCCGCACCTGACCTCGTCCCGGAACAGGAACGTCCGGTCCGCGGGGAAGTGGAGGAACTCGACCGAATCGAGCTGGTAGGGCGCGCCCGCCTCGGTCCTGGCGATCAGCGGGTGCTCGCCGACCCTGGCGTGGACCAGGTCGTACGCGCCCATCCGGTCGATGCCGGTCACCGTGGCCGGCACGCCCGGCGACCGGCCCGCGCCGGTGATCTCGACGAACTCCGGGCGCACCCCGATCCTGACCGGCCCCGGCGGCAACTCGTCCGCGTCGTCCGCGTGGACCAGGCCGACGTCCGCCTGGCCGACGCGTACGACGTCGCCGACGATCTCGGCCGGGAGCATGTTCATGCCGGGCGAGCCGATGAAGTGCCCCACGAACTCGTGCGCCGGCGACAGGAACAGCTCGGCCGGCTCGCCCGCCTGCACGATCGCCCCGTCGTTGAGCACCACGACCTCGTCGGCGAACGTCAGCGCCTCCGTCTGGTCGTGCGTGACGTAGACGAGCGTGTGGCCGGTGTCGCGGTGGATCTCCTTGAGCTTGCTGCGCAGCGTCCACTTCAGCGCCGGGTCGACCACGGTGAGCGGCTCGTCCAGCAGCACCGCCGCCACCTGGGAGCGCACCAGGCCGCGGCCCAGGCTGACGATCTGCTGGCGGCCCGCGTCCAGGCGCCGCGACCTGCGGCCGAGCAGGTGGTCGAGGCCGAGGAGCCGGGAGACCTGGCGGACCCGCTCGTCGATCTCCTTCTTCGGATATTTCCGGTTCCGGAGGGGGAAGGCGAGGTTGTCGTAGACCGACATCTCCTCGTACAGGACCGGGAACTGGAAGACCTGCGCGATGTTGCGGCCCGAGGTGGGCACGTCGGTGACGTCGCGGTCGTCGAAGAAGATCCGGCCCACCGTGGGGGTGAGCAGGCCGGAGATGATGTTCAGGAGCGTGGTCTTGCCGCAGCCGCTCGGGCCGAGCAGCGCGTACGCCCTGGAGCTCTGCCAGGTCCAGGTCATCGGCTTGAGCGCCCAGGTCTGGCCGCCGTCGTAGCTGTGGCCCACGCCTTCCAGGCGGATGTCAGCCATGCAGGTCGACCTCCGCGGCGCCGGTGGCGAGCAGGCGCCCGCCGTCCTCGTCGAAGACGAAGACGTGGGCGGGGTCCACGTACGCGACCGCGGGCTCGCCGGGCGTGAACAGCCGGGTGCCCGTCAGGTGCGCGACCAGGTGGACGCTCCCCTGCAGGAGCAGGTGTACGAACGTCGCGCTGCCGGTCACCTCGGCCAGCCTGATCTCGGCGGGCAGCTCCAGCGCCCCCGGCCCGGCGCGCTCGATGCTCACCTGGTGGGGGCGGATGCCGAGCAGGACCTCGCGGCCCGGCGCGTGCGCCCTGGGCGCGGGGAACGACGTGCCCAGGACCTCGATCCGGCCGTCACGTACGACGCCGGGCAGCAGGTTGAGCGGGGGGTCGCTGAGCGTGGCGGCCACGGCCAGCGTCGGCGGGTGCGCGTACATCTCGGCCACGTCGCCGACGTGCTGGATCCTGCCCTCGCCCAGGACCACGGTCGGGGCGGCGAACGTCAGCGCCTCGTTCGGGTCGGCCGTGGAGTAGAGGACCACGCCGGGGGAGTCGGCGAACATGGTCTTCAGGTCGGCGCGCAACTGCTCGCGGAGCTTGAAGTCCAGGTTGGCCAGGGGCTCGTCGAGCAGCAGCAGGTCCACGGGGCGGGCCAGCGCGCGGGCGATGGCGGTGCGCTGCTGCTGGCCGCCCGACAGCTCGGCGGGGCGGCGGTCGAGCAGCCCCGCGATGCCCATGAGCTCGGCGACCTCGCGCACCCGGCGGTCGATCCCCGCGCCCCGGAACTTCGGGTCGAGGCGGAGGGGAGAGGCGATGTTCTCGTGGACGGTCAGGGACGGGTAATTGATGAATTGCTGATAGACGAAGGCGACCGAGCGTTTTCGCACCGAAATCGCGGTGACGTCTTTTCCGTCGACCATGACGCGGCCCGAATCCGGCGGTAACAGTCCGGCGGCGACGCGCATCAATGTGGTTTTTCCCGCGGTCATCGGGCCGACGAGTGTGGTCATTCCGTTGGATAATTCCAGGCGAACGTCGTCAAGCCAGGTCTCCCCGCGCTGCCGTACGAAGACGCCATCGAGAATCAGCGTCACTGTGCCGGTCCTCTCTGCTCGCCTCCATCTAACATGATCTGTAACTGTGTGCAAAGAGGGCATGTGGTGTGACTGTGCAGAATGTGACGGATGAGTAATCACGATTCGATGTCGGGGCAGCCGTGAACGGCCGGGCCTATCACTCCGGCGGCTTTTTCCCTGCTCATCGACCGTTATCTGAAGATTTTCGTGACCAGCTCGTGGAGTCGCTCCCGCTCGCCGGCCGTCAGCGGCGCCAGCGTCTCCCGTTCGACGCGCTCCACCAGGGCCCGCCCCCGCTCCAGCGCGTCACGGCCCGCGGGCGTCAGCGAGACCCGGTAACGCCGCCGGTCGGCCGGGTCGCGCTCGCGCTCGGCCAGCCCCGCGCCGATCAGCTCGTCCATCAGGCGCACCATGTCGCTCGGATCGAGCCCCAGCCGGCCGCCGATCTCGCGCTGGGCGGCGGGCCCGGAGTCCGACAGGGTGGCCAGCACGGCGAACTGCCACAGGCTCAGCCCGGCCTCGTCCGCCAGCCGGGCCGCCACGGCGCGGCGGCTCCCCACCCCCACCTTGTGCAGGACGAAGGTCGTGATCGCGAGCAGGGTGGGCGGCAGGTCCATGCCTCTTAGTGTAGGTTGTCACCAATAATTGGTAGTTACCCACTAATTCTCGCTGGAGGCCCCCGATGGACGCGCTCTACCCCCGCCTGCTGGTGCGTGACTTCCCGGCCAGCGCCGCCTTCTACCAGGGCGTGCTGCGCGAGCTGCTCGGCGTCGAGCCGGTGAAGGTCCTGCCCGGATACGCCAACTGGGACATCGAGGGGGAGGCCGGGCTGGTCCTGTTCGGCCGGGACCGGCTCGCGGCCGCCATCGGCACCGCGGAGCCGCCCCAGGCTGCTCAGGACACGTCGATGCTGGTCATGAAGGTGGACGACGTCGACGCGGCCGCCGCCGTCCTGGCCCGACACGGCGCCACCGTCGTCGCCCCGCCCCAGGACCGCCCCGACTGGGCGCCCACCCTGCGGACCGCCCACCTGCGCGACCCGGAGGGCAACCTCATCGAGCTCCAGTCGTACTGAGCCTCGTCAGGGGAGGATCGAGTCCACGTAGCCGCCGTCCACCCGCACCGCGCCGCCCGTGGTCGCGGAGGCGAAGGGTGAGCTGAGGTAGACGACCATGTTCGCGATCTCCTCGGGCTCGATCAGGCGCTGCAGCAGCGACTGCGGCCGGTGCTCCCGCATGAACGCCCGCTGCGCCTCCTCCCACGGCAGCTCCCTGTCCACGAGCTGGTAGACGAAGTCCTCCACGCCCCCCGTGTGCGTCGGCCCGGCGAGCACCGAGTTGACCGTCACCCCCGTGCCCGCCGCCGCCTTGGCGAAGCCCCGGGAGACGCCCAGCAGCGCGGTCTTCGTCATGCCGTAGTGGATCATCTCGACGGGGATGGCCACGGCGGAGTCGCTGGCGATGTACTGGATCCGGCCCCAGCCGCGCTCGATCATGCCCGGCAGGTACGTACGGGTGAGCCGGACCGCGGCCAGCACGTTGACCTCGAAGTAGCGCCGCCACTCGGCGTCGTCGATCTCCAGCGCGGGCCTGGCTCCGAAGATCCCCAGGTTGTTGACCAGGATGTCCACCCGCGGCAGCGCGTCCAGCACCGCCGCGCAGCCCTCGTCCGTGGTCACGTCGCCGGGCGCCTCGATCAGGTCGCCGACGCCGATCTGCTCCATCGCCATCGCGACGGAGTTGGCGGTGCGGCCGTTGATCCCGACGCGGGCCCCCGCCATCACCAGCCCTTCGGCGATGGCCGCCCCGATGCCCTGGGTCGAGCCGGTGACCAGCGCGGTCTTGCCACTGAGATCGATGCGCACGATGTCATTGTCGGTGATCGGGTGCCGCAGGTCACGCCGGGACACGTGTACGGCGCGCCGGATGCGTAGGCTTGAGGTGGCGTGGAAGGGGCGTGGGTGCACCGGATCATCCTGTGGCTGGTCGTGGCGGGCGCCTTCGTGGCGAGTCTGGTCGTGCCCGGCGACTCCTCCGAGGTGGAGGAGTGCCAGTCCCGCGACACCCGGGTCGTCGCCCCGTACGCCGTCACCGGCTACTGGGTCATCCCCCGCGCCGATCCGTGCGTGACGCGGCGCATGGTCGAGGCCGTCCACGCGATCGGCGGCGACACGCTCATCACGTTCGGGCCGAGGTTCAGCGCCCGCGAGGACCCCGTCTTCGCCGACTGCCTCGTGGACGGGCGGCCGTGCGCCGAGGTGCCCGGCGTCCGGCGCGTCTACACGTACGTGACCAGCGAGGAGTTCGGGAAGGGGCTGCTGCGCTGCCCGGGGCTGGACCGGCGGATCGAGAGCCGGGGCCGGATCTTCTACCGGGTCTCGCTGGCCGGGTCCTGTGCGGACCCCGTCCACGATCTCGTGCTCGTCTCCACGGACGGCGACGGGCTCGGCAACCTGATGACCGAGGCGGCCGCGTACGGGATGACGGTGTTCCCCGGGCTGCCCGCCGCGCCCCAGCAGGAGGGCAAGCCGTGGCAGCCCGACGCCACGCACATCCCCGCGCTGAGCGCCTTCACCGCGCGGGTGCTGGCCGACTACCGGGAGCGGTTCGGGAGGTCGGCGGCGTTCGGCGGGGTCTACCAGTCGTTCGAGCTGGCCATGCGGGGGCGGGGACCGAAGGATCCGATCATCGAGCTGTACGCGGCCCAGCACGCGGTCGTCGCCGCGGCCCTGCCCGGGAAGAAGATCGTGGTCAGCCCGTACATCGACGCCCGGAGGGGCCGCGGGTTCCCGCCCGGGCAGGTGGAGAAGGGGCTGGCGGACATCGCCGCGACCCGGGCCGGGGCGCCCATGGCCGTCGCTGTGCAGGACGGGCGGGGGACGGGGAAGGTGCCGGTGTACGGGGTTCATGAGGGGGAGGCGCTCGTCGCTCGGCGATTGGTGCCGGTGGTCGGGGATGTGAGCAATGCCCGGGCGTACTACGGGTCCACGCGCGACTACATCGAGGCCGCGGCGCGGCGGGTGCCGTCCGGGGTGGAGCTGTGGGTGAACGTGGAGGGGTTCGAGCCGACGCCGGTGGAGGGGGAGTGCGGGCGGGTCGATCCGCTGCCGTTGCGCGGGCGCACCACGAAGAGCCGGATCGACTCGCAGGTGATGGCGGCGGGGACCCAGGCCGGAAAAATCATCTCTTATGGGTGGGACCCGTTCTTCACCTGCCAGGCCCGCTACGACACGCCCTCGCTGGCCGACGACATCGTGAACGGCTGGCGGCAGCCGATCATCGTCGGCGCCACCCGCAAGGAGATGAACGGACGGCCCGGCATCCTCGTCGAGGGTTACAACCTGCGCGGCGGAACGCTCCGCTTCGACCCGCAGGGGGCGGTGGTCAAACAGGAGTGGTACGGGCGGGGGCGGCTGGAGTCGGCGTGGGCCCCGTACGTACCCACGGGCCCCTGGACCTCGATCACCGCCACGAACGAAACCGGCCACTCGAGCACAAGCGGCTACACGATCCGTTAGGTCGGTGCTTAGGCCAGCGCCTTCACCAGGATGTCCGCCAGCAGGGCGGCCTGGCTGCCGTCCTCATCCAGATCCGGATCGAGGATCGTCACCTCCAGCCCGGCGGCTCCCGGCAGCTGCGTCAGGCCACGGATCAGCTCGGTGAGCTGCGCGGCGTCGAGCCCGCCCGGCGTGGGGGAGTCCACGGCGGACAGCACGGACGGGTCCAGGATGTCGGCGTCCACGTGGATCCAGAACCCGTCGAGCTCGTCCCGCACCAGCACCTTGCTCGCGTCGTCGAGGGAGATGTCGGTGCCCGGGAGGTGCGCGATGCCGCTGTCCGCGATGTCCCGCAGGTCCTCCTCGTCCCGGACCCCGATCACGATCACGTCCTCGTCCCTGACGTACGGCCGCAGCCCGTCGATGTCCGACAGGTAGTCGTCGCCGCGCCCGGTGATCAGCGCCAGGTCCTCCCCGGCCGCCGCCCCGACGTGCGGGCTGTTGCCCAGGTGCCGGAAGTCGGCGTGCGCGTCCAGGTACGCCACCCCGTACCGCCCGCTCCTGCGCAGGGCGAGGGCGGGGCCGAGCATGATCGAGCAGTCACCGCCGAGCAGCACCGGGAACCCTCCCGCCGCCCGGATGCCGGTCACCTTGTCGGCGAGCTCGCGGGTGTAGGCGGCGATGGCTCGTCCATTGCGCACGCCGCTCCCCGGCTCCCACGTGGCGACATAGCGCGGCGGCACCAACGTCCCCGCGTCGGCGGCGCCGAGCCGCCGCACGAGCCCCGCGTTCCGCAGCGCCCAGGGGGCCTTGTAGCAGCCGGGGATGGTGTCGGGGGCGAGCGGACGCAGGCCGAGATTGGACGGGGCGTCGAGGATCGTCAGATGTCTGTCAGGGGTTATTCTGTTCATAGTCGTGACGGTAACAGAGGGGGGATGGATGCGCCAGTTCGCTGAAACGGGTCTTGCGGCGCTGGATCTGGCCAACACGTGGGACGAGTACCTGGACGACCCGGAGCGCCTGCCGGACCCGGCGGCCCTGCACCGCTTCTGCCACGAACTGGACCTCCCGCCCACCTCCGCTCCACTCCCGACCACGCGGCCCGGACCGCGGGCGGGGGCGCGGCCGGAGCGGCCAGGGGAGGCTCAGCCGGCGGCGTCACCGGCGGCGTCACCGGCGGCGTCACCGACGGAGGGGTCGGCGGAGGGGCTGGAGGCGGGACCGGTGGCGTCACTGGCGGTGGGACCGGAGGCGCAACCAGTGGGGGAGCCGTTCGGAGGCGGGCCGAGCGAGGGTCCGGCGGGGACGGGCGGGCCGGACGCGGAGGACCTGCGAGCGGTGCGTGCGGTGCGGGAGCGGCTGCGCGCCGTGCTGTCCTGCGAACTTCCTGAGCGGACGCGCGCCCTGGCGCAGTGGGCGGGCGAGCTGCCGATCCGGGTAGTGGTGGAGGAGTCGGGCGGGGCGCCACGACAGCGGCTCACCGCGCCGCAGGGAGCCGACCTGGCCGAACGACTCGCGGTCCGGTCCGTCGCCGAACTGCTCGACCTCGCCGCCTCAGGCGACTGGGACCGCCTGCGCCTCTGTGCGGCCGACCCCTGCAAGGACGCCTTCGTGGACCACAGCCGGCCGGGCAAGCGCCAGTTCTGCTCGACCCGCTGTGCCAACCGCGCCCACGCCGCCGCCTCCCGCGCCCGCCGCCGCTGACGCCCCCCGCCGCTGCTCTTACGCGCCGACGCTGACACTCCCTGCTGCCCGCGCCGCCTCCCAGGCTCCCCGCCGCCTCCAGGCTCCCGGTGCCCACGCCTCCAGCGTCCATGCCCCCAGTGCCCGCGCCTCCGGTGCCCGCGCCCCCAGTGCCCGCGCCTCCGGTGCTGGCGCGCTCTGTGGCCTCCCGCGCGCCCTGGGGCGGCGTCCGGGCGGCGGGAATTGTCGGTCAGGGTCGATAGCTTTCGATCATCCCCCCGACGATGGAGGTTGGTCGATGTATCGACAGGGCGACATCCTGATCATGCCCGTGCCGGAGGAGTCCGCCCCGCGCACGCTGCGGCCGGAGCCGCGGGATGCGCGCGGCCGGCTGGTTCTGGCCCATGGCGAGGCCACCGGACACTGCCACGCGATCCCCGGCCCTGGCACCCTCTCCGGCGGCTTCCTGCACCTGCCCGAAGGCGGGCGGCTGGTGCACGAGGAGCATGCCGCGATCTCGCTGCCCAAGGGCTGGTACAGGGTGATCAGGCAGCGTGAATACGTGCCCGGCTCCCACCGGGTGGTGGCCGACTGATGACGACCTTGACGTGGGAGCGGGTGGCCGTGGCCACCGGGCCGGGGGAGGACCCGGAGGCGGCCGTCCGGCAGGCGTACCGCGAGGCCGGGCTGGCCGAGCCAGAACACGTGCTCGTGCTGCCCTCGCCCGCGGCCGGGGCCGTCGCGGCCGCCTGGCTGACGGGCGGCGACGCGGTGCGCCGCGCCCTGGAGCAGGCCGGGCTGGGCGCACTGCCGGACCGTTCACCGAGCGACGGCGGCTCACCGACCGGGTCACCAAGCGGGGACGGCTCATCGACCGGGTCACCGAGTGGGGACGGCTCGTCGGGGGATGACCGTGTCGTGATGCGCGATTCGCGTGGCGACAGCGGGGCCGAAGGGCGGGAGCCCGGTGACCAGGGCGTGCCTGAGCTGCGTCGGGCGATCGGCGAGGCGCTCAGGTCGTGGGAGTCGTACGGGGATCCCGGCCGGTCGGTGCGGGACGTGGTCCGTACGGTGCCGTGGGAGCGGGCCAGGGCGGCGGCCTACGCCGAGCTGGGCCCCGTCGGCTGGGCGGCGTTGTGGGACGAGACCGGCGGGCGGCTCTGGCCGCAGGCCAACCGGCTGGTCAACGACATCCGCCAGGGCATCGCAGCGCTCGGCGGCGAGGCCGGTGAGGCCGGCAGGGCCGGTCAGGTCGGCGAGGCCGGTCTGGCGTTGCGACGGGTGACGCTCGACGCGGTGCTGGGGCAGCACGACGCCCCCTGGCTGTCGGCGTTCGACGGGCACGAGGGGCTCGACGGGCTCAAGCGGGCGGCCGAGCGCACCGGCTGGTGGTGGCCGTTCGAGCGGCTGGCGATCGTCACCGAGCGACCCGCCGAGCTGCACCTCGACGAGATGGGGCGGTTGCATCGGGCGGTCGGCCCGGCCCTGTCCTACTCGGACGGGTTCGCGCTGCACGCCTGGCACGGCATGCCCGTTCCCGCCGATTTCGGCGCCGCGATGCGCGAGCTGACCGTCGAGCGGATCCGCGAAGAGGAGAACGCCGAGCTGCGCCGGGCCATGCTGGAGCACTTCGGGCTCGACCGCTATCTGGCCGAGTCGGGGGCCAAGCCGGTGCACTCCGACGAGACGGGTGTTCTGTGGCGGGTGGAGCTCTCCGACGACGAACCGCTGGTCATGGTGGAGGTCGTCAACTCCACGCCCGAGCCCGACGGCACCAGCCGCACCTACTTCCTGCGGGTGCCGCCGTGGGTGCAGCGGGCGCGGGAGGGGGTCGCGTGGACGTTCGGGGTCGTCGAGGAGGACTACCGGCCCGAGCGTGAGACCTGAGGTCAGGGCCAGACCGCGGGGATGCGTTCGAGGATGCCGCCGGTGAAGACGTCGTAGAGGCCGAGCGGCTCCAGGTGCACGTAGCCGATGTGGCAGTCGCAGGCCGCGGCCGGACAGGGCCGGGGCCGCAGCGCCGCACGGTAGGAGCCGTCGTACAGGTTGCCCAGCACCTCCGGGATGAAGTGGCAGCGGCGTACGGTGCCGTCGCCGTTCACCGAGATCACGCTGTCCCCCGTCCGGCAGGGCAGCCCGGCGCTCCGGTGCGGGAAGCGGCTGACGTGGAAGAGCGGGTCGATCGCCGACCACTCGGCCGCCTCCTCGTCGGTGTAGAGGCGGCCCTCCTCGGCGTTCACCCACAGGTACGTCTGCTCGGGCAGGTCCGACCGCAGCCGCCGCGCGTCCGGCAGGTGCGCCGGATCGCCGACGATGCCGACGCTGTGGCGCACCGGCAGCGAGCGGATCTTGCCCAGGAAACGGTCGTACGCGACCTGCGTCGGGTGGTACGTCACCCACAGCGCGGCCCGGTCCGACGCCTCGGAGAGCCAGTCGGTACGGCAGCTCAGGTTCGTCTGGATGGCGACCTTGGCGACGTTGGGCAGCCAGGAGAACTCCACGAGGGCCCGGCGGTACCACGACCTGACCAGCCCCTCACCCCACGGCGTGAACAGCACCGACACCTCGAACGGCTGCTCGCCCACCCAGCCCGCGAACCGCTCCAGCGCCTCCCGGTCGGCCCGTAACTGCTCGGGGCTGTCACGCCGCTTGGCGAACGGGCAGTAGGCGCAGTCGTAGTCGCAGCTCGCGAGCGGCCCGCGGTAGAGGATGGTCAGCATGCCGCGTACTCCTCCATGAGCCGCCTGACCTCGGGCGAGAAGAGGGCGGGCCCGATCGCGTCCGAATACGCCAGCCCCTCCGCCGTCAGCCGGACCGTCGCCGGGTCCGCCAGCAGCCACTCGCCGAACTCGTCCAGGGCGAAGTCGGCCAGCACGTCGCCGCCGAACCGCTCCGCGTACAGCCGCCGCGAGAGCCCGTCGCCCTGCAGCAGCGACTGGATGAGGTGGCGCCGCTTGCGCTCCTCCAGCGACAGCGAGAAGCCCACGTTGGCCACGTCGAACTCGTCCTGCCGCACGTAGTCGTCGATGATCGAGCGCACGTGCCGCGCCCCCACGGCGTACTCGAACGAGTAGTGGAGCTCGCTCGTGTACGAGCGGGCCCCGCACCCCAGCCCCACCATCCCGTCGGTCTGGCAGCAGTATCCGGTGGTCGAACCCGTGCCGGGCAGCCGGAACATCCGCATCGAAACCTGCTCGTACCCGGCGGCCAGCAGGTGCTCGCGCCCGGCCCAGTACAGTTCCAGCCGCTGGTCGTCCCACGCCCGGCCCTGCTTGCCGAGCCCCGTCAGCGGCCGGACGTAGAGCGGGTATAGGTACAGTTCCTCGGGCCGCCACCCGAGCGCGGTGTCCAGCGAGTACAGCCACGACTCCGGCGTCTGGCCGTCGATGCCGTAGATCAGGTCGATGTTGAGCACCGGCACGCCCGAGGCCCTGATCGCGTTGAGGGCCGCGTCCACCTCGGCCCGCTTCTGCGGGCGTACGGCGGAGCGGGCCTCGGCGTCGACGAAGCTCTGCACGCCGATCGAGACGCGGGACGTGCCGCGCTCGGCCAGGACGGTCAGGCGGTCGGGCGTGGCGGTGGCGGGGGAGGTCTCCACCGACAGGGGGACAGCGGCGAGATCCACCCCCATCGTGCGCTCGGTCAGGTCGAACAGCCGGGTCAGCTCGCGCGCGCTGAGGTACGTCGGCGTCCCGCCGCCGAACGCGGCCGTGGTGAACGCGGTCTCCTCCAGCGCGTCCCGCACCTGGACGGCCTGCCGCTCCAGGGCGTCGAGGTAGGCCGCGACCAGTTCCTCGGGGGCGCCGGTGCGGGTGAAGAGGTTGCAGAAGCCGCAGCGCATCTCGCAGAACGGGATGTGCACGTATAACGCGCCCGGCCGTTCCCCGGCCCACACCTCCTTGAGCCGCGGTCGCGGATCGAGCGGCCGGTAGGCGGTCTTGTGCGGATAGGCGTAGACGTAACCCTCATAAGGCCGCATTACTCTCCAGAACGAACTCGGTGTAGGGGACCGTCCAGACCACCTCGTGGCCGATCCGGTGGCCGACGTGGCCGTCCTCGCCGTACGCCGTGCCGTGGTCGGAGCAGACGATCACCAGGCAGGGACGGCGGCGGCGCATCAGCGCGTAGAGGCGTCCGATGTGCCGGTCGACGTACCGCAGCGCCGCCGCGTGGCTCTCCAGCGAGTCGCCGGCGGCTCCGGGCAGGTAGAAGTGGTTCGGCTGGTGCAGAGCCGACACGTTGACGAACAGGAAGACCGGTTCGCGCCGTTCGGCCAGCGCCTCCTCAGCGCGGTCGATCTGGCGCTCCAGCGACGACGGGTTCGTCACGCCGAACGCCGGCTCCCAGTGGCTCTCGGCGAACAGGCTCGGCAGTGCGGACCCGAGCGGGGTCAGCTTGTTGAAGAAGCCGACGCCGCCGACGCACACCGTGTGGTAACCGGCCCGCGCGAGCCCGGCGGGCAGGTCGGGCGCGTCGAACACCCACGTGCGGCCCCCGGTGGTCTCGCTGCCTGGGAACGCGGCCGCGAACAGCCGGTGATGCGGCCCCGGGGTCACCGGAGTGGGCAGGAACCCGGCGAACATGGCGGCGTGGGCGGCGTACGTGAAGCTGCCCGGGCTGTGCCGCCGCTCCCAGGACACGCCGGGCGGCAGGAGGTTCGGCAGCGACCCGGCGGCCTCGAGTGCGACCGCGACGTCGTAGCGGAGCGTGTCGAGCGTGACGAGCAGGATGTCATGGCTCCCCACGATCCCGTTCATGTCGAACGGCCCGCTCGCCGCTATGTCGCCCGTGACTGCCATGCCCTCGCCGCTTGCCGCGATGCCGCCCGTGCTCACCGTGCCCCCGCCAGGACCGCGCGTACCTGCTCTGCATACGTGTCCCGCCCGTGCCCCGCGAGATCTCCCAACCCCGGTAGCAGATCCCCGAACGCGTTCACCTCGGCCACCGCCACCGACCGCCAATCCGCCCCCACCATGACGTCCACCCCCGTGGCGAGGCTCCGCGGAAAGCAGGCCGCCGCCCGCGAGCACGCCTCCAGGACCCGCTCCCACAGGCCCGGCCGCGACCGTACGGCATCCAGATCGCCCCGCGACCCGCCAAGATGCAGGTTCGTCATCGGGCTGCGGCCGGCCCGCAGCACCGCGTGCGTCGGGACCCCGGCCACGGTCACCACCCGCAGGTCGAACACCCTCCCGCCGGTGGACGCCTTCGGAAACCACCGCTCGACGTGCAGCCCGTCGCCGGCGAGGAAGTCGACGATCCGCCGCACGTCACCGGCGGAGGTGTACGTGCGCACCCGCAGCGAGTTGCACAGCACCCCCTCAACCCAGGCCGCCGACGTGACGGCCCGCACCCGGTCGCCGTGCGCCTGGAACGCGATCACCCCGGACGCCGACGACCCGTGCGCGGGCTTGACGAACACCCGGGACCAGCCCCGGCGCTCCATCTCGGCCCGCAGCCTGTCGTACGAACCGGCCTCGAAGGCGGGCGGCACTGGCACCCCCGCCCCGGCCAGCACGGCGTGACAGCGCCGCTTGTCGAACATCACCGAGATCTCCTCGATGTCGCCGATCAGCCGCACACCCGGAAGGGCCGCCACCCGCGACAGCCCCGCCGTGAACGCTTTGTACCAGGTCGCCCCGCCGCCGACCCGCGCGGGATCACCCGGCCCGCGCAGCAACTCGTCGGCCTCGGCGTCCTCGCCCGGAGAGTCCACGCGCAACAACGAACCCTCGGGCGCGCCGATCTCCCGCCCGGCCAGCACGTCCCGCCACGGGATGACGTACGGCTCCGCCAGCCCGGCGGCCACGGCGGCGTCCCCGAACATCGTCACCCGCCGAT
This sequence comes from Nonomuraea angiospora, assembly GCF_014873145.1. Taxonomy (NCBI): domain Bacteria; kingdom Bacillati; phylum Actinomycetota; class Actinomycetes; order Streptosporangiales; family Streptosporangiaceae; genus Nonomuraea; species Nonomuraea angiospora. The sequence continues at coordinate 9,490,137 of NZ_JADBEK010000001.1, forward strand.
CCCCGGGGGTCCCGACCACGGCGAACCGCACGTCACTCACTCCGTCACGGCCACGTAGCTCGAGTCCGGGCCGGACAGGTCGACGTCGACGCCCGGCAGCGCCGCGGTCAGGCGGGCTCTCATCTCGGGGCCGATGGCGTGGCGAGACAGGTCCAGCCGGCGCAGGTGGGTGAGCGGCTGGCCGCTGAGCAGCGCCTCCGCTCCGGCGTCGGTGACGACGCCCATCGCCAGGCTCAGCGTCTCGAGCCCGGCCACGATCGGCGCGGACGCCGCAGCGGCGGCGAGCTCGTCCTGGATCTGGCTGTTCTGCAGCCCCAGATGGCGCAGCCGGGGCAACCGCTCCCCGCTCAGGATTCCGGCGACGTCGCCGACCGTGGCGTCACCGCCGTACGTGTCGACCCCGAACCACATGTCGAGGTGCTCCAGCGCGGGCAGGTCGCACGCGCCGACCCCGCGAACCGCCTCGCCCGGCAGTCCTCCGGTCTCGAACCGCAACACCTTCAGCGCCTCGTGCCGCACCGGCGAGAACCGCAGACCGGTGCCGCCGCGCACCTCCAGCCGCTCCAGCTTCGGGTACGCCTCCAGCAGCGGCGCGATGTCGGACTGCGTGATCCAGGAGATCTCGCAGTCCTCCGGCGACATCGCGCCGAGGAAGAGCGAGCGCAGCTCGGGCAGCCTGCCGGCCTCGTCGGCCAGCCGGCTGACAATCTCACTGCTGTCGGTGTCGTAGGGCTCCTCCCACCCGCCGATCACGACGGCGGTGACCTGCGAGGTGTCGACGTGCTCGAAGAACCAGTCGAAGCACTCGGCGATGAGGTCGGGGAGGTCGTCGTCGTAGGTGTGGGCGCTGAGCCGCCAGGCAGCGGACCCGGCCTCGGGCGGCTTCTCGTCGCCCTGCCATGGCACCTCGGCCACCGGCAGGCCGACGTAGCTCTGGTCGTAGGTCTCGTAGTGGCTGGGCTGCTCGTCGAACTCCCGCATCACTCGTCCACCGCCACGTAACGCCACACTTCGCCGTCCTCTTCGTCCACGTCTGGCTCTTCGTTCTCGGAGACGTCGACCTCCACCCCGGGCAGCGCCTCGATCACCCGCCGCATCATCTCGTCGGACATGTAGTGGTGATGCAGGTCGAGCACGCGCAGATGGGTCAGCGGCTGGCCGCTGAGCAGCGCCTCCGCCCCAGCGTCGGTGAGCACTCCCATCGACAGGCTCAGCGTCTCGAGCCTGGCCACGATCGGCGCCGACGCTACGGCGGCGGCGAGATCGTCCTGGATCTCGCTGTCCTGCAGCCCCAGATGACGCAGCGCGGGCAGCCGATCGCCCCTGAGGATGGGCTCGACGTCAGAGACGTTGCTGTCGCCGCCGTACTCGGGGACGCCCAGCCAGAGCTCCAGGTGCTCCAGCGCGGGCAACTCGCTGAGGGCCACGGCGCGAACGGCTTCTCCGGGCAGCCCTCCGGTCTCGAACCGCAGCACTTTCAGCGCCTCGTGCCGCACCGGCCGCAGGCGGAGAGCGGAGCCGCCGCGCACCTCCAGCCGCTCCAGCTTCGGGTACGCCTCCAGCAGCGGCGTGATGTCGGACTGCTGGATCCAGGAGATCTCGCAGTCCTCCGACGAGATCGCACCCAGGAAGAGCGAGCGCAGCTCGGGCAGCCTGCCGGCCTCGTCGGCCAGGCGGCGGACGATGGGCGCACTGCTGTCGCTGTAGCAGTCTTCCCACGCGCCGATCACGATGGCCGTGACCTTCGCGGTGTCGACGTGCTCGAAGAACCGGTCGAAGCACTCGGCGATGGGGCCGTCGCCCGAGCTGCCGGCGCTGAGCCGCCACGCCACGGAACCGGCGTCGGTCTGCGGCCCGACCTCGTCCCTGGCGACCTCGGCCACCGGCAGGCCGGCGTAGGTCTCGGTGTAGCGGTCCGAGGGGCTCGGATTGTCGTCGTCGGTCACGGATGATCCTCGGGTCGGGGGCCTGACGCGTCCTGTCCTACCAGAACCTGCCGGCACTTCCGTCCCACCAGTTATGGTGCGCCGTACCCGATTTGATCTAGGAGGGCACGCCGATGAACGTGAGGGAGCCCGACTGGGCGTACGTGGCCAGGTCCTTGGTCAAGGTCTTGGCCGTCACCGCGGCGCTGTACCTGGCTTTCAGCACGATCGACCGGGTTCTGTGGTTGTTCGCCGACTACGACGACGAGCGGACGGCCCTGGTGTACGGCACGGCCGCCCGCGTCGCGAACCCGGACAAGCGCCTGTGGGAGGGGCATGGCGACGCCGGATGGCTGCTGAACACCACCTACACCCTGGAGGGCGAGCCGCGCCGGGCCGGTCACAGCGCGGGAGGGAAGGAGTACGAGATCGTGCCGAACTGGTTCGGCACCGTCCGGGCCCCCTCCCTCAACGGGCCGTCCGGCAGCTTCTCCTACGCGATCACTGTCCTGGAGACGAGACCCGACGTCGTCAAGAAAGACGTTCGGAAGACCATCGACGCTCTTCCTCAGACGCTCGACGCGGTCGCGGTCGTGCAGTTCGAGCAGCCGATGACCAGCGAGCAACTCATCGCCTTCAACCTCAGGCACAAGATCTGCGGAGGGAGGGACGTCTCCTACGTCTACGCCCCGTCCCGGAGCGAGTACGACGACTCCAGCAACGATCCCCCGCTGAACGCGGTCGTCTGGAACCGCGACATGACCGAGGACCTCATCCAGGGGGAACTCACCTATCGGTGCGAGGCCGAGCCCGAGACGGCGCTGGCGGAGTTCCGCAAGTGGGTGGGGCAGCTCGACAAGTGGGACGATCTCAGCGCGTTCATGCTGGACTACCGGTGGCTCAACTGGGCGGCCGAGGATGGTCTCGTACACGGGCTCGTCGTCGACGGCTGGAAGCTCGCCGACCTGCGCAAGCTCCTGGACGACTCCGAAGTGCGGACGATCCGGCTCGCCGACGTCGCCTTCGACTTCGACTTCGACGGGGATGAGTAGCACGAAGGCGTACGTCCTGTGGCATGTCCACCACGTCGCCGTAGACGAGGCCGGAAACTCGAACTGGTTCGATCCTGGCTATTATTCCCTCTCGGTCGTGTTGCCGAGCGTCCACAAGGACGCCATGGGGAGTGCGCGCAGCCTGTCGCCGAAAGGCAGGACCTGTTCGCCGGTATAGAGGACGAACCCAGCGCGAAATCTCGCTCCGAGCCGGTCGGCCAGGTGACGCAGTCCACGGAAGTCGTCGCCTCGCACGGTTTCGGCGGCTTTGATCTCAATGCCGATCACTTCGCCGGATGCGTGCTCCAGGACGACATCCACCTCCACTTTGTCGCGGTCTCGGTAGTGGAACAGCTGGACGGATTCGTTGGCCCAGGTGAGCTGACGCGCCACCTCACCGATCGCGAAATTCTCGAGCAGTGGGCCGACGGGGGCGGTGACGTCTCTGGCGCGTTCGGGTGACATGCCGATGAGCCGGCCGCCGAGTCCGCTGTCTGTGACGAGCAGCTTGGGCGTGGAGATGGCGCGGCGAGTGAGATTCGACGACCAGGCCGGTATGCGTTTGATCACGAAGACCAGTTCCAGGAGGTCCAAATAGCGGGAGAGCGTCATCCGAGGGAGCCCCACGTCGCCGGCGATCGACTGGACCACCGCCAGTCCGCCCATCCGGGCCGCTATGACGCTGAGAAGCCTGCGCATCTCCGCTGGACGTTCGATGTCGGAGATCTGGCGGACGTCTCTGGTGATCAGATCAGTTATGTAGGAGTCGAAGAACCTGTTGCGTCTGCGTCCAGGGTCCCGCCGGACCGCCTCCGGGTAGCCGCCGCGAAGGGCCCTGTCCACGTAGTCAGGCTTACGGAGCGAGCAGGGTTGCATGGAAACGTCGACGCCATGTGTGAAGACGTAGTCCACGAATCCGTCCGGAGCGCTGTCGATCTCCCCCTGGGACAGCGGCCACAACTCGATGGTCTCCGTCCTGCCGGGCAGGGCGTCCGGCAGATCGCGTAGGTCCAGCAGGCGTGCGGAACCGGTGAGGAGATAACGGCCTGCACGCGGATCCCGATCGACCTCGTGCTTGATCGGCAGGAGTAGTTGCGGGGCACGCTGGATCTCATCGATCAGCAGAAGTGCGTCGTGCCGGACGAAGGCGACGGGGTCCTCTTCGGCCGCGGCCAGGACCGCGGGGTCATCCAGGTAGAGCTGGCGGGCGTCGTCCACCTGGCCGGCGATCAAGCTCGCCAGCGTGCTCTTTCCCACTTGCCGAGCGCCGTTGACGACGACCACCCGTGTGTCCGCCAATGCTTCCAGCGTCATGGCTTGGGCGCGGCGAGAGAACAGAACCGGCTGTGTCACACTGACGCAGATTACCGCAGCTCACCTGCCCGTGTGGGCAGTTTGCCGCTAGCCTTGTGGGCGTTCTGCCGTACATTACGTGGGCGTTCTGCCGAAGGATGTGTGGGCGTTCTGCCGGAGAGTGTCCCCAGCGAAGGGTTCGGGCCACCCGCCTACTACGGCCCTCAGAAAAGGCGAGGTCGGGGCGCTGTCGCCGGTTCCGGATCAGTCCAGGAGGCGCGCCGCTCGTGACCAGGACACCCCCATGGGTCCCATGGGTTCGCTCCTGTCCTACCAGAACCGGCGGACACTCCACCCCGACAGTCTCCACGCATCACAGCCGCTATCGTGCGCCGTATCCGATTTGATCTAGACCGCAGGCAGGAGCGCGCCGATGAACGGGAGAGAGCCCAATTGGGCGTACGTAGCCTGGTCTCTCGTCAAGGTCCTCGCCGTCACCGCGGCGCTGTACCTGGCCTTCAGCGCGGCCGACCGGGTTCTGTCGGTGTTCGTCGACGACGACGAGCGCATGGGCCTGGTGTACGGCACGGCCGCCCGCATTGCGAACCCGGACAAACGCCTGCCGTACGGTCAGGGCGACGCCGGATGGCTGCTGAACACCACCTACACCCTGCACGGCGAGCCGCGCCGAGCCGGTCTCAGCGAGGGCCGGCGGGAGTACGAGATCGTGCCGAGCCTGTTCGGCACCGTCCGGGCCCCCTCCCTCGACGGGCCGTCCGGCAGCCTGGGCGATGCGGTCTCTTCCGTGGTACCGGACACCGCCGTCGACTCAGGAGATGTCCGGCAGACCATCGACGGTCTTCCCCAGACGCTCAAGGCCGTCGCGGTCGTCGAGTTCGCACAGCCGATGACCAGCGAGCGGCTCGTCGCTTTCAACCGGAGGCACAAGATCTGCGGAGGGGCGGACGTCTCCTACATCTACGCCCCGTACTACTACGACGACTCCACCAGCGAAACCCCGTTGAACGCGGTCGTCTGGAATCGCGGCATGACCGAGGACTACATCCGAGAGGACTTCGCCTATCAGTGCGAGACCGAGCCCGAGGCGGCGCTGGCGGGGTTTCGCCAGTGGGTCGGGCGGCTTGACGAGGGCGACGACCTCAGCGCGTTCATGCTGGACTACGCGTGGCTCAGCGAGGCGGCAAAGGAGGGCCTCGTATACGGGCTCGTCGTAGACCGCTGGAAACTCGCCGACTTACGCAAGCTTCTGGACGACTCCGACGTGGGGACGGTCCGGCTCGCCGACGTCGCCTTCGACCTCGGCGAGGCCGAGTAGCGTGAAGGTGTACGTCCTGTGGCATGTCCACCACGTCGCGGTGGACGAAGCCGGAAATGTCCCGCACTTCGAGGATGGCGAATTCTCGGCTCGTGAGGATTTGGGGGACGACGTCAAACTGCTGGGCGTCTATTCGACACCAGGTCGTGTCGAACAGCGCATCAGGGCGGCACGAAAACTTCCCGGGTTTCGAGACGAGCCTGACTGTTTCTGGTCTGCCGAGGTCGAAGTCGACGAAGACGCCTGGGCGTCGGGCTATGTGACGGAATGAGCCTCGCGGGACAGGAGCAGTCCGAAAACCCGAGTTCGGCGCGATGTGCGGTACAGCAGGCCAGGCTGCGCATCCATGGAACCAGCGGGTGAATGCTTGATGCTGGCAGGTGCGGTCCGGGCGGGACGAGGACGCTGTTCATGCTCCACGGCGGCGCGGCGGCAAGGCTGGCACTACCAAGAACCAGGGTGCAGCCAGCAATGCCGCTCTGCACGGCCGTGCGCGATTACCAGCGTGGCGGACAGGGTGAGGGGGTCGACATCTGAACTACTTCAGATAACCTGCTGAGGTGACGACTAAGAGCTTTCCGTACAGCGCGTTCCTCAGAGGCCCTTCTGAGGTGCTTCCCACACTGGACAACGCTGATGTCATCCTCGAACGACGCGATGACGAGAACCTCATCCTGATGCGCGCCGAGCGATTCCAGGCCGGGATGACCAGCCTGCGGATCGCCGCTCGCGCGCTGGCCATCGTCGCTCGCCGCAACAGCGCACTCGCGGAGGAAGTCCTCGCGGAGGAGCTTCCCTGGCTCACCTGGTTGCCCGAAACGGAACGTCAGGAGTGCGTACGTGAGTTGCTCAGCCACCTGATGGCGGGCGCGGACACGGGAGAGTTGCTGCCTTTCGGTAGGTCGTTGACCTCATGGCGCTCCACCGCGGTGATCTGGAGCGATCCGCACCTTGCCGGTGAGTTGCAGGGGCCCTTCGCCGGCGACGGGGCGGAGGTCGCGCGCCCGAAAGACGATTCGTGATGGCAGGCCGAGGAGACGACGTTCCGCGCCCCAACCCCTGGCGCGTTCGATTCGCCGATCGCCGCGCCGCCGAGGGGTGGACGCATCTGCTCGCCCAGGCTCCGGAAAATCTGGACCGGGCATGGGTGGCCATCACCAGCGATCCTCGACGTGTGGATTGCCGGCAGCACCCGCTCAAAGGTGCGCTCGGCATCGTAAAAGTGGCTGGTGCAGCACTCGAACAGTGGCAGTACGAAGCGACGTCCGGCGGGCGGCTGTGGTACGCGATCGACGACGAGCAACGCACCTTGTGGATCACGCGTGCGGGAACCGGACACCCAAAGCAGACCGACCAACGCCGTTGATCGCCGCCATCCCGCGGTCGGGAGCCTGGCAGGTCTCCGTCACTGACAGCGGGCCTTGCCTCGATTAACGGATCCACGCTCACCGGGTCTCCCTCACGAAGAATGCCGTCGCAGGCAGAGCCTGCGCTTTGGTGGGGGCGTCTGAGCGGAGCGAAGCCCGACAAAGGTCGGGGCTTTGGCCCGACTGGAAGCAGCGCCTGAGCTCCGTGCGCGAAGCGCCCCACTGCGAAGACCTTGCGCGCCGCCAGGCGCGCCCCGGGAAGGCGCCCGAGCGGCAGCGAGGACCGCTCGGGGCGGGGTCCAGCAGGCCCACCCGGTAATCGGGCAACGGGTGGGTGCTGCCGCGCAACCTACTGCTGACTATCCGAAGAGGGTGCGGCCCCAGTAGTCGCCGGCGTCGCGGACGCCTGGTGGGCAGGCGAACAGGCCGCTGGAGACGTGTTTGATGTACTCGTTCAGGGCGTCGTGCTTGGCCAGGTTCATCTGGATCGGTACGAACTGCTTGCGCGGGTCGCGCTGGTAGGCGATGAAGAACAGGCCCGCGTCCAGGCGGCCGAGGCCGTCGGAGCCGTCCACGAAGTTGTAGCCGCGGCGCAGCAGGTGCGCGTTGCCGTTGGAGGTCGGGTGGGCGAGCCGTACGTGGGCGTCGTCCTTGATGTACGGCTGCCCGTCGGCCCCCTTCGACGCGAAGTCCACCGGGTCGAACTCGGCCTTCTTGCCCAGCGGCGCCCCCTCGCCCTTGTCCCGGCCGAAGATCTGCTCCTGCTCCACGAGCGACGTGCGGTCCCAGGTCTCGATCCCCATCCGGATCTTCCTGGTCACCATGTAGGAGCCGCCCGCCATCCAGTCGCTGCCGTCCTGCGCGGAGGCCCACAGCTGGTCGCGGAGCAGGGCGGCGTCCTCCAGCTTGAGGTTGTTGGTGCCGTCCTTGAAGCCCATCAGGTTGCGGGGCGTCGCCTGGGAGCGGGAGGTGGACGACGTACGGCCGAAGCCGAGTTGCGACCAGCGTACGGAGACCTTGCCGAAGCCGATCCTGGCCAGGTTGCGGATGGCGTGCACGGCGACCTGGGGGTCGTGGGCGCACGCCTGCACGCAGATGTCCCCACCGGAAATTTCCGGAATGAGCTGCTCTCCCGGAAATTTCGGCAAGTCGGCGAGAGCCGCGGGCCGCTTGTCCGCAAGCCCGAAGCGGTCGTCGAACAGCGACGCCCCGAACCCGATCGTCAGCGTCAACCCCGACGCGGGCAGCCCCAGCGCCTCGCCCGTGTCGTCGGGCGCGGCCTCCGGCGCGCCGCCCACCGCCCCGTACGACCCCGCCTCCTTGCCCTGCGTGAGCCGCGCGGCCGCCGCCGTCCACTCCTGGAGGAGTTCGATCAGCTCGGCCCGCTTCTTCGTGGTGACGTCGAACGCCACGAAGTGCAGCCGGTCCTGCGCCGGAGTGACGATGCCCGACTGGTGCTCGCCGTAGAAGGGGAACGGGTCGGAGGTCGAGGAGGCGTGCGCGACCGGCGGCTCCTCGAAGAGCGTGTTCGAGGCCACGACACCGGCCCCGACCACGGCGGCGCCCGCGGCCCCCAGCCCGAACAGCCCCCTGCGGCTCACCCGCTGGCTCATTGCCGGAACCTCCCGCTACTTGGTGATGACCGGCGCGATCTTGCTGATCGGCTCGGCCAGCGCGTTGATCGCGTCCGACAGGGTCTTCAGCTCAGCCTTGGACAGCTCGTTGTGCAGCTTCCAGCCGTCGCCCTTCTGGTGCGCGTCGAGCGCCGCCTCGGCCGCCGCGAACTTCTCGTCCAGCGTCTTCACCAGGTCGGGAGCCCGGTCCTCCAGCACCGGCCTGAGCGACTGCACGGCCGCCTTGGAGCCTTCGAGGTTGGCGTCGAAGTCCCACAGGTCGGTGTGCGACCAGATGTCCTCCTCGCCGGTGATCTTGCCGGTGGCCACCTCGTCGAGGAGTTCCTTGGCGCCGTTGGCCAGGTTCAGGGGGGTCAGCTCGGCGGCGTTCGACTTGTCCACGATCGTCTTGACGTCGGCGATCAGCTTGTCCGCGACGGCGCCGTCCTTGCTGATGTCCTTCTTGATCCACAGGTCCTTCTCGATCCTGTGGAAGCCGGTCCACTCCTGGCCGTCGGCCAGGTCCGCCTCGCGGGCGTCGATGGCCGGGTCGAGGTCGCCGAAGATCTCGGCCACCGGCTCGATGCGCTCCCAGTACGTACGCGCGACCGGGAACAGCTCCTTGGCCTTGTCGATCTTCCCGGCCTTGACCGCGTCCACGAACTCCTGCGTCTTGACCAGCAGCGTGTCGCTCTGCGACTTGATGTAGCGCTTGTAGCTGGCGACCGCGTCGGAGAGCTCGGCGTCCTCGGTGAGCGCCTTGTGCTCGCCGGTCACCTTGAACGCGTTGCGGATGCCCTTGCCGATCATGCCGGGCTTGCACGCGGTCTCGTACGCGCCCGCCGGCAGCTCGGCGATGAGCTCCCTGGTCAGCCCGGGAACGATGTTCTCCACCTCGGCCATGACCCGGTCACCCGGGGCGTACACGTAGAACTCGGTCACCTTGGTGCCGCCGTTCGTGATCGTGAACGTCGTGGTGCCGGCCTCGACCTCGGCGGCGCCGACCTTGCACTCGGTGTCCGACGCGGCCACGGTGATCTTGCCAGGCCCTGCGGGGGCGGAGGAGGCGGCGGGGGTGTTCCCCGAGCCGCAGGCGGCCAGCGTCGCCAGGGCGAGCGCCCCGAAGGACAGGCGGATGGGGGTGCGCATGGTGCTCCTGTTCAGGCCGCGGAGGAAGCGGGCGACGGCGTGGACTTCACCCGCGTGTTGCGCAGGAAGAAGAAGAGGGTCGGGACGAGGTAGCAGACCCAGGCGATGACCTCGGCGACGCTGGGCTGGGGCGTGATGTTCAGCATGCCCGACAGCAGGGTGCCGTACCAGGAGTCGGCGGGGATGACGCCGCTGATGTCGAAGGCGTACGTGCTCAGGCCGGGCAGGAGGTTGGCCTCCTGCAGGTCGTGCACGCCGTACTTGAAGATGCCCGCGGCCACGAGGATCAGCAGCAGCCCCGTCCAGGTGAAGAACTTGGTGAGGTTGATCTTCACGGCGCTGCGGTAGAGGCCCCAGCCGATGAGTACGGACGTGAGCAGCCCCAGGCTGATGCCGATGAGCGGCTCCGGCGTGGTGACGGCGCCCTGCACGGAGGCGAAGAACAGGATCGCCGTCTCCAGCCCCTCGCGGGCGACGGCGAGGAAGGCCATCACGACCACCGCGATGGAGCCCAGCTCCAGCGCTTCGGAGAGCTTGCCCCGCAGCTCGCCGGAGAGCGCGCGGGCCGCCCGCCGCATCCAGAAGATCATCCAGGTGACGAACACGACGGCGAGCAGCGAGGTGATCGCGTCGAACAGCTCCTGCCCCGTGTGTCCCAGGTGGGCGGCGGTGAACGTCAGGAGTGCTCCGAACCCCACGGACAGCGCGACGGCCGCGCCCACTCCCGTCCACACTTGCGGGAGCTTGTCCTTGCGGTCACTTTTGACCAGGAAAGCGACCAGGACCGAGACGACGAGTGTCGCCTCGAGACCTTCGCGCAGTCCGATGAGGTAACTGGCGAACACCGTTACTCCCGTTAGCTGAGGTTTTGCTTGGCATTCCCTGAGGAAAGGCTTACCTAAATTAGGGCAGGCGAAGCATACCTAGCGCAAGGGCCGGAAGCGACAGTGTGCGGCGAGTCACGTTCGCAGGTGGAAGGTGATCATCCCTTCGTCGCGCCGGCGGTGAGGCCGCCGACGAGGTGACGTTCCGCGACGGCGTAGAACCCGAGCGCGGGCACCATGGCCAGGACGAGATAGGCCAGGATGCGGGCGGTGTCGGAGGCGTACTGGCCCTGGAACTGCTGGATGCCCAGCGGCAGCGTCCAGCTCGACTCCTCGTTGAAGACCACGAGCGGCAGCATGAAGTTGTTCCAGCTCCCCACGATGGCCAGCACCGAGACGGTGGCGATGGCCGGCCTGGCCATCGGCAGCAGGATCCGCCAGAAGAACCCGAACGGGCTGCAGCCGTCGATGATGGCCGCCTCCTCGATCTCGCCCGGGATACCGCGGAAGAAGCCGCGCAGAATGATGATCGTCAGCGGCAGGCCGAAGGCCGCCTGCGTCAGGATCACGCCGAGCGGGTTGCCCAGCAGCCCGAACGTGCGCAGCAGCACGAAGATCGGCAGGATGGCCACCGCGAACGGGAACATCAGCCCGGCCGTGAACAGCGTGAAGAACAGCTCCCTGCCACGGAAGGCGAACCTGGCGAAGACGAATCCCGCCAGCGCCGACACCCCGACGGTCAGCACGGTCGTCACGACCGCGATGAACGTGCTGTTCCACAGCTGCAGCCAGAACGAGCCGGAGCCGATCACGTCGGTGTAGTTGCCCGTCGCCCAGGTGTCGGGCAGCCCGAGCGGGTTGGTGGACAGCTCGCTGGTGGACTTGAAGCCGCCGATCAGCGCGTACACCACCGGGATGATGATGAACAGGCCGACGACCCACGCGATCAGATGCAGCGGCAGGGTGTTGCGCCGCGGCGAGGACTTCTTCCGATGGATCATCGGCGCTCTCCCATCGAGGTGGTCGCGCCCTCCAGGTCGCGGCGCATCACGAACCGCTGGTAGACGAGGGCGAAGACGAGGCTGAGCGCGAACATCACGACGCTGATCGCGCTGGCGTAGCCGACCTGGGAGCGCTTGAAGCCCCAGTCCATCATCGTGACGGCCATCGTCTCGGACGAGTGCGACGGCCCGCCCTGGGTGAGGATCCACACCAGGTCGAACAGCTGGATCGTGTAGATGACGGAGAGGAAGACGCTGATCCGGATCGTGGGCCCGAGCAGCGGCAACGTGATGTGCCGGAACGTCTTCCAGCTCGTGGCCCCGTCGATCTGGGCGGCCTCGATGAGCTCGTTCGGGATGCTCTGCCGCCCCGCGAGATAGATCATCATGTGGAAGCCGAAATATTTCCACATCATCACCAGGAAGAGCGACGGCATCACGGTGTCAGGGTCGGCCAGCCACTCCGAGTCGAGCCCGAACACCGACAGGAACTGGTTCGCCAGGCCGGACTCGGGCGAGAGGATCAGCGAGAACAGCACGCCGGTGATGACCTCGGAGAGCACGTACGGCGCGAAGAACACCACCCGGTACAGCGCCCGCCCGCGGATGCGCTGGTTCAGCAGCATCGCGATGGCCAGCGAGAACGGGAGCTGGATGCACACCGACAGCAGCACGAGGACCAGCAGGTGCCACAGGTCCTGGCCGAAAATTTCGGTGCCGAAAAGCCGGGTGAAGTTGTCGAGCCCGATGAAGTTGGTCGGCAGGCCGCCGAATCCGTTCCATCTGAACACGCTGGCGTAGAACGCCACGAGGATGGGCGCGACGACCAGCAGCAGGAAGAGGACCAGGGCGGGCAGCAGGAACAGGGCGATGGTCACCCAGCGGCCGCGCCGCCTGGCGGCAGGGGCGGGGGCCGGAAGCGTGACCGCCTCCGGCCCCTTGATGAGGGTCGTCATCCTTCGCTCTTGGCCACTTCGGTGATGGCCTTGCCGACTTCCTCCGGCGTCTTCGTACCGGCGATGAGCTCGGCCACGCTGTCGTTGACCTGCTGGCCGACGGCGGGCGGGTAGGCCTGGTCGAGGTAGAGCTGGTAGCCGCCGGCCGCGGCCAGCGCGGTCGCCACCTGCTTGAGGTTGGGGTCCTTGACCGCGCTCTCCTCGCCCTTGAGCACCGGCAGCACGCCGCCGGCCGCCACGGCCTTGGAGTGGTTGTCCATCTCGGTCATGAACTTCACGAACTGCACGGCCTCCGCCGGGGCGTCCGCGCCCACGGCCAGGCCGCCGCCACCGCCGAACGCGTCGGAGATCGAGCCCTTGCCGCCCTCGACCGCCGGGAAGGGGAAGAAGCCCAGGTCGTCGCCGAGGCCCTTGCCGGCGTCCTTCTGCACGGAGGGCGCCCACTGGCCCATCAGCTCCATGGCGGCCTTGCCGTTCGCCACGGTGGCCGCCTGGCCGTCCGGGGTGCCGTACCCCGCGCCGAGGAAGCCCTTCTGGAACGGCTGCAGGTCCGCCAGCGCCTTGACCTGCTGCCCGGCGGCCACGAAGTCGGGCTTGCTGAAGTCGTGGTCGACGGCCGCCTGCTTGAGCGCGTCGAGGCCGGCGATGCGCATGGCGAGGTAGGCCCAGTAGTAGTGGCCCGGCCACTTCTCCTTGCCGGCCAGGGCGATCGGGGTGACGCCCGCCGTCTTCAGCTTCTTGACGTCCTCGAGGAACGCCGACCACGTGGCGGGCGGCTGCGTGATGCCGGCCTTGGCGAAGAGTTTCTTGTTGTACCAGAAGCCGACCAGGCCGATGTCGGTCGGCAGCCCGTACGTCTTGCCGTCGATCTGGTACGCGCTGAGCGCGGCCGGCGTGAAGTTGGGCAGGACGTCGGCGACGTCGGAGGAGATGTCCTTGACCAGCCCGGCGTCGACCTGCTGCTTGAGCACGCCGCCGCCCCACGTGGCGAACAGGTCGGGGGCCTTGCCCGACTGCGTGATCGTGGTCAGCTTGGCCTTGTACGCGTCGTTCTCCAGAACCGTCGCCTTGATGGTGACGTTGGGATGCTTGGCCTCGAACTCCTTGGCCCGCTGCGCCCAGAGGGACTTGAGCGGCTCCGTGGTCGACAGGTGCCACCATTCAAGAGCGACCTTGGCGGCCGAGCCGCCCTGCTGGGGGGCCGTGCTGCTGCCTCCACCGCCCCCACCGCCGCAGCCGGTTATGAGCACTGCGGTCGCGATCAACACCAGACTGCGTTTCATCAGGGGTCCTCTCCTCAGACTGGCCCGGCCTGCCGTACGGACCCCCTGCACGTGATTCCTGGGACTCAGCGTGACTCATGGGGCACGGTACGACGCACCGCGCGTGAAAGTTTCGTTACCACCCCGATAGTTTCGCTGCCTGGATCGTAGGTAAACGCTGCGTAAAGCGTCAACACCTTGAGTGGGAGCGATCCCAAACCGAAACTTTCGGATACACTCCCGAACGTGTCAGCGAAGCGGCGGGTGACGATCGCACTGATCGCGGAAGAGGCCGGGGTCTCCATTCCGACGGTGTCCAAGGTCATCAACGGACGTCCAGAGGTCGCTCCGGCGACCCGCCATCGAGTCGAACGACTCCTGCAGGAACACGGCTACCAGCGGCGCATCAGCCAGGACGACACCCCGGCCGGCCTGGTCGACCTGGTCTTCGCCGAGATCGAGTCGCCGTGGGCCATGGAGATCGTGCGCGGTGCGGAGGGCGCGGCCCACGAGGCCGGTGCCAGCGTGGTCATCTCCGTCCTGCACACCCATGCCGGACCGGGCCGCGACTGGCTCGAACGCCTGGCCGCCCGCCGTACCGACGGCGTGGTCATCGTCGCCTCGCGCCTGTCCACGGGCATCCAGGCCCAGCTCAGCGCGCGCTCGCTCCCGTTCGCCGTGGTCGACCCGGAGGGCGAGCCCGCCCCCGGCGTCGTCTCGGTCGGGGCCACCAACTGGAACGGCGGCCTGGCCGCCACCCGCCACCTGCTCGAACTCGGCCACCGGCGCATCGCCATGATCAGCGGCCCCACGGACATGCTGTGCAGCCAGGCCCGCGTGGACGGCTACCGCGCGGCCCTGGAGACGGCCGGGGTGCCGATCGAACCGGAGCTGATCCGGCGCGGCACGTTCCTGGTGGAGTCGGGCCACGACGAGGGCCACGCGCTGCTCTCCCTGGACGAGCCCCCGACGGCGATCTTCGCGGGGAGCGACCTGATGGCCTTCGGCGTGTTCGAGGCGGCCCGCCAGCGCGGCCTTCGCGTCCCCGAGGACCTGAGCGTCGTGGGCTTCGACGACCTGCCCCTGTCCAAGTCGGCCTGGCCACCCTTGACCACGGTACGCCAGCCGCTGCAGGAGATGGCCGCCCTGGCCACCCGCACGGTCCTGGCCATGGGCCGCGGCGAGGTCCCGGAGACCAAGCGGGTCGAGCTGGCGACAGAACTCATCGTCCGAGACAGCACAGCCCGCCACGAGTAGGCATCCGGGTAGGTGGGCCGACGCTCACCCACCCGTTGCCCATCTGGATGGTGGGCCTGCTGGACCCCACCCCGACCGGTCCTCGCTCCGCTCGTCCCCGGCCGCGCCTGACGGCGCGCAAAGGTCTTCGCATGGGGCGCTTCGCACCCGGGGCTCAGGCGCTTCTTGTTTCAGGCGCCTTCGGCGCACCCCCCGCGCCTTGCGGCGCCATCGCCCACCCGTGACCCGGTTACCGGTCTGGCCTGCTGGAGCCCGCCCCGAGCGGGCCTCGCTTCGCTCGGCCTCAGGGGGCGCGACGACTTGCTCAGCGCCTGGCGCTGCTCCAGACCGTCGC
The DNA here is from genome assembly GCF_014873145.1 of Nonomuraea angiospora. Taxonomy (NCBI): domain Bacteria; kingdom Bacillati; phylum Actinomycetota; class Actinomycetes; order Streptosporangiales; family Streptosporangiaceae; genus Nonomuraea; species Nonomuraea angiospora. Next base: position 9,505,506 of record NZ_JADBEK010000001.1, read on the forward strand.
AGTATCCCGGAGCAAGAAGCGGTCGTACCGCTGGGCGCCAGCCCCATGCAGTATTCGGGTGGCCCTGGTTGATGATGTGGACGCCGCGGAGAGGTGACGCCCCATCCGCTGGCAGCATCCGGATGCGGGGTAAGCATGCCATCGGTGCAACGGGAGCCCCGCGAGTAACCTGCCTCGCCGTACTCTGCAGAGCATGAAAGGCGTGTCATGAGCGCTCACCCCCTTCACCGCGGCATGACGACCTATGGCCGGGATGCTTGCTGATCCGTAGCTGTCAGCTGAAGTGTTTCGACGGTAGCCGCACTTACGGTGGCGATCCGCGAAGATCCATGACTCGCCGGAAGCGATCAAGTCGGAGCCTGTTCTGACGGCATTTACATGGCGCCATCGCCCAGGCAGCGATCTTCGAGGTGCGCGGTACAGGCCCACGGAGCACCCCATAGGCTCTGCCTGTGCTCACCATCGCCTTCGACGTCGGAGAAACGATAGTCCGAGACGACCGTTATTGGGCCTCGTGGGCCGACTGGCTCGACATCCCTCGCCACACCCTCTCTGCGCTGGTCGGCGCCGTTGTCGCCCAGGGCCGAGACAACGCCGACGCCCTCCGTCTGCTCCAGCCCGACATCGACCTTGACGCCGAGTACGCCGCCCGAGAGGCCGCTGGCCGTGGCGAGCGGATAGAGGAGGACGACCTCTATCCCGACGTTCGCCCAGCCCTCATCGCGCTACGCGCAGCGGGCCACCGCCTCGTGATCGCCGGGAACCAGACGGAGCGGGCCGCCGAGCTGCTGCGGGCGCTGCGTCTCCCGGTGGATGCGGTCGCCACGTCCGGCGAGTGGGGCGTCGCCAAGCCCGACCCTGGTTTCTTCGCCCGCCTGATCGAGTTCACCCAGGCCCCACCGGACCACATCGTGTACGTGGGCGACCACCCGGCCAACGACGTCGGCCCGGCCAAGGCGGCAGGCTTGCGCACCGCCCACATCCGCCGCGGGCCATGGGGCCACCTCTGGGCGGGCACGCCGGACGCCGCGGCGGCTGACTGGCAGATCTCCACGCTGACAGAGCTGGCGGCCATTGTCACTTAACCCTGGGTAGTCCTGTCACGAGGCCGCTACAGTCCGGAATGAAGCCTCGCACTAGAGCTCGTAGCGGGCATGGTCGGGATCGCTCCAGATATCGTCCCGTCGCCGTGCCGTACCCTGCAGCCTTCCCATCCCACGGCCGCTCTTCCCCCGCCTCCAGGTGCAGGACCTTGGGAAGGCCGTACAGGCATCGGTCCCTCGCCATCCAGTTCGAGGCCGGGCACCGCAGGGCAGCGCTGGCGCCCGCTTTGTCGCGGCCATGAACAACGGTGACCCCAGGCGATCGACCACGTCTACGAGGACGACGCCGGTCCTCGTCCCGGTGTCCGGCCACCCCGTCGCCGCCCCCGCGTCTCGCCGCCAACCAGCACCTGCAGAGCTTCGGGCTGCCGATCGAGGCGCGTCCGAGACACGTGTACGTGGCCGGTAACATCGCCCTGCTCATCGTGGACCGGTCGATGCGCGGCACGGCACGCGACGGCTCCGAGCTCGACATGAGCGGCACCGCCACCGACGTCGTCCGCCACGGCCCCGACGGCCAATGGCGCTACGTCATCGACAACCCCCACGGCACAGCCTGACCGGCTCAGCGGGCGAACTCGGCCGCATTGTTCCGCGTCCGTCGCCTGTCGGCGCGCGCGGGGCCACCGGTCACCTCCTCGACCGTGTTCGTGTCGGCACCGGCTCTCCGACCGAAATGATCTCGTCGCCTTCGATGAGCACCGTAGTGTCCGGCAGGGCTGGCCGCGGGAGGGGTTGATCATCGCCATAGGCACTGAGGATCGGGCGCAGGGAACCTGTCGAACAACGACAAAAAGCGCATGTAACCGTGGAGTTATCGAGGGGGCTGATCGCTCAAGGCCGTGACCAGCCGGGCGACCAGTACGCGCGTCTCCTCGAAGGAGGCTTCGCTCAGGGCGGGGCTGCCGAGGATCGAGCGCATCACGCCCATGCCGAGCAGGAGCGCCCCCACCATTTCGGCCCGCAGGGCGGGGTTCTCGCCGCCCATCCGCGCGGCGAAGTCGGGCAGGTAGCCCTCGCAGATCTGCGTACGCAACTGGTCGCGGATGGCCGGGTGGCCCGCGGAGCGCAGCATCACCAGGAGTGGGTGCTCGCCGGCGAACTGCTCCCAGTCGGCGAAGACGACGTCGTGCAGCAGCGTGTCGGTGATGTGGGGGAGCGGACGCGCCGGATCGTCCGTGAGGCCGGCCGGGATCTCCACGCGTACGGCCTCCTCGTGGAGTCGCTCCTTCGAGCCGAAGTAGCGGAAGACGAGAGCCGGATCGACACCCACGTCGGCCGCGATCTCACGTACGCCCGTGCCGTCGTAGCCCTGGCGGGCGAAGCGCAGGCGTGCGGCGTCGAGCAGCTTGGCGCGGGTGGCGGCTTTGTCGCGGCGTTTCGGCTGGTTCATGCAGGTCATCATAAGTCATCGATCGTTGACTTAGCAGGTCGCCGGGCCCTAGCATTCTTGTCACCGATCGATGACTTGAGGGGGTTCGGCAATGCGTACCTACGTGATCACCGGCGGCACGGACGGCATGGGCAAGGGCTTGGCGCTGCGGTTCCTGCGCCGCGGGGACAGAGTGATCGCCGTGGCCAGCGGGGAGGAGAAGGGACGTGCCTTACTCGCCGAGGCGCGCGGGCTCGGCGCCGAGGGCAGGGCCGTGTTCCTCCGTGCCGACCTGAGCACCGTCGCGGGGATGCGGCAGGTGGTCGAGGAGGTGGCGGCGACCGCCGAGGCCGTGGACGGGCTGGTGTTCGCGGCCCAGCGGTTCCGCCCCAAGCGCGAAGAGACGGCGGACGGGCTGGAATTCACCTTCGCGCTGGCCTACCTGAGCCGGTTCGTCATCGGCCACGGCCTGATGGAGCACCTGGAACGCGCGCAGGCGCCCGTCGTGATGAACATCGCCGGACCCGGTGGCCTGCCGGGCCGCGTCAACTGGGACGACCTCCAATGGCGCGAGGGCTACACGGGGATGCGCGCGGCGATGCAGTCCTCTCGCTGCAACGACCTGCTCGGAGCCGGTTTCCCCGCCCGCTACCCGGCCGCCCGTACGCGTTATGTCCTCTACAACCCCGGCTTCGTGAACACGAGCATGGCCGACCCGCTGCCGCAACCCAGGCGTGCCGTCACCAAGACGCTCGCCCGGTTCTTCGCGATGCCGGTCGGCAAGGCGATCGAGCCGATCACCGCACTGCTGGACACCGCGCCCGGACCCGCCGTCACCGCCTACATGCGCGGCAAGCCGTTGCCGCTGACCGGCAAGGACTTCGACCCGGCCGCCGCGGCTCGCCTCGACCGCGTGACGACGGACCTGCTCGGACAGATCGCCGCGACTCGGTGACGCGCGCGGCGGTGCGGATCGGGGGAGGGCCGTTCGGGCGGGCGATCGTGATCACGCGGGTCGGGTCGGGCGCTGGTCGGGTCGATCGCGGGGGTGACCGCCGCCAAGCCGCTCAGGCTCGACCCGCCTCTCAGCGGAAGTCGTCCGCGTGGTCGGCGGCCCATTCGGCGAACGTGTGCCCCGGGTGGCCGGTCACCTTCTCCACCACCGTCGAGGTCGGCGCGGGTATGCCGTCACGGGCCGCCCACTGCTTCATGATCACCTCGACGCCGACCGCCGGCACCGTCCGGCCCATCTCCTCCCGCGCCTGCGCCTCCGACACCACCTCGATGTCGATCGGACGCCCGATCGCCTCCCCGATGTGCTCGACCTGCCGCCGCAACGTGAGCGACTCCACCCCGTACACGGTGTACGCCTGCCGCTCGTGCCCGGGCTCCGTCAACGCCGTCACCGCGAGCGCCGCCAGGTCCTTCTCGTGGATGGGGGCGGTCTCGGACTCCGGGTACGGCAGGCGCACCACGCCCCTGGCCCGGATCGTCGCCTGCCACCACCACCGCGTGTTCGTCGCGAACATCCCCGGCCGGATGAACGTCCAGTCCAGCCCCGAGCTCTCCACGGCCGTCTCGACGATCCGGTGCTGCACGGCGATCGGGTTGCGTTCGGAGCCCTCCATCACGATCGCCGCCGACGACAGCAGCACCACCTGCCGCACCCCGGCCGACCTAGCGGCCTCGACGAAGCCCTCGACACCGTCCGGTTTGGCGTACACGAACACCTTCGTGGCGCCCTCCAGCGCGGCCGGCAACGTCTCGGGAAGCTCCAGGTCGGCCGCCACGACCTCCGCGGAATCGGGCAGGCCGCCCTTGCCCGGGTCCCTGCTCGTCACCCGCACCCGTTCGCCGGCCGCCAGCAGACCGGCGGCGACATGGCGCCCCACACTGCCGCGAGCCCCGAAGACCACCATCACCATTGCCGCAGAACCTCCCTAATCCTCGGCCGGGCCGAGCAGCCTGACCAGCTCATCGTGCAAGCGGCGGCGCACCTCGGGCGAGAGCGGCTCGTCGCCGAAGATGTCCCGGACGAACTGCGGCATCGTGATCGGCGCGAACACCACCGCGTAGGCGACCAGCAGCGCGAACGCCGGATCGACCCGCCCGGTGACCTCCCCGTCCGCCTGCCGCCCGCGCATCCGCTCCAGCGACTCGGCCATCCGGGCGCGTTGCGCCTGCGCGTACCGCTGCCCCTCCTCGGCGTCGGCGAACGGGCAGTCGCCCAGCGCCTGCCACACCACCAGCCGCGCCCATTCCGGGTCGTCGAGCGTGCGCGCCAGCTGGGCCCCGACCGACTCCGCGAACGAAGCCGACGCGGCGTCGGACGAGGCCTCGTCCGCCTGCCGGCGCCGCCGCAGCTCCTCCAGCAGCCCCTGCTTGCCGCCGAAGTAGTAGGAGATCAGCTGCTGGTTGACGCCGGCGCGGGCGGCGATCCCGGCGGTGCGCGCGCCGGAATATCCCTTCTCGCCGAACTCGCTCACGGCGGCCCGCAGGATCCGCTCCCGCGTCAGCTCCGCCGCCTTGCCGCGCTCCTCAGGGCGCGGCGCCCTCCGTGCCGCCATGCGTGGAACGGTAGAGCATCAATCATTTGGTTGACAAGTGTCACCTGGATGATTGAGAGCCCGTCAGGCGGTGGGACAACCAGGCGAGGGCGAGCGGGTAGCGGTACTCGATGGCGCCGTGGCCGGCGTCGAAGAGCTCGAAATAGACGTTCTCGTCCTTGACGCCCGCCGCCTCCAGCGCCCGCCGGAACGCCACCGCCCCGAAGTCCAGGAAGTACTCGTCCTTGCTCCCGGCGTCCACCCAGATCGCCCGCATCGATCGCAGGGCCTCGGCGTGCCGGGGGGCCATCAGCACGGGATCCCACGACAGCCAGCGCTCCCACACCTCCGGCACGACGGCGCCGGTGTCGTCGAAGGGCAGGCGTACGGTCCCGTCGGGGTCCGCGGAGTAGGCGGCCGCGTACGCGTACATCTCCAGCAGCTCCAGGTCCCCCTCCTTGGTCCCGGCCAGGCGGCCGCGGAAGTCGGCGAGGAAGGTGTCGTACGAGCCGCCGTACATGTCCCGCAGCCTGCGCGCCACCTCGGGGAACGACGGGCGCGAGCACACCTCGAACAACGCGTCACCGGCGTGCGTGGCCAGCGCCCCGAACACGTCGGGCGCCAGCATCGCGGTGACCATGGCCCCGTAGCCGCCGCTCGACTTGCCGGTGACCGCCCGGTGGTCGCGGTCGGCGATCGTGCGGTAGCGGGCGTCCACCCACGGCACGACCTCGTCCCGCAGGTAGGAGTGGTAGCGCCCGGTGCCGGGGGAGTCGAGGAACTGGCTGCCGCCGAGCGCGGTCCACGCGTCCACGTACACGACGATCGCGGGCGGGGCCTCCCCTGAGGCGAAGACGGCGTCCGCGAGCTCCGGGTACGGCTGCCGGAACGGAGCCCGGTTCAGCCACATGGCGACGTGGCCGGTGTAGCCGAGCAGCACGTAGATCGAGGGGTAGCGGCGGGAGGGATCGTCGTCGTACCCGGGCGGGACGTACACCATGATCGGGCGCTCGTGCGGGTCCCCCAGCGGGTTACCGCGCAGCAGGGCGCTGTCGATGACGTCGTGGTCGAGACGGCCGGCCAGTTCGGCGGACCAGGGCAGCATGAAGAATCCTCTCAGCCGGCGGACGAGGTCACCGTGTCGATGCCCGCCTGCGTGACGGAACGACCGGAGACCAGGACGAGTGTGAGCTTGCGCAGGTCGGCCAGGCGTTCGAGCGGATCGCCCCGGACCGCGATCAGGTCGGCCCGCTTGCCCGCCTCCAGGCTGCCGGTCACCCCGCCCACCCCGCAGGCGTCGGCGGCGCGCACGGTGGCCATCTCGATGATCTCCGCGTGGCCGAACCCGGCCTGCGCGAACACCTCCAGACCGGCGACGTAGCCGTCGGTCTCGTTGGGGATGCCGCCGTTGGCGAACCCGGCGTCGGTGCCCGCGACGAGCCGGATCCCGGCCTCCCGCATGGCGGACACCGTGTGCAGCCAGGCATCGATCATCTCGGGCCCGTAGGTCTCGCGCATCCGCCAGAACACGCCGTGCACCGTGGGGCACACGTACGTGCCGCTGGCCGCGACGAGGTCGGCCAGCTCGGCGTCGTATTCGTGCCCCGACGGGCCGAAGAACGTGCAGTGCTCGACGGTCGTGACGCCCGCCTCGATGGAGCTGCGGATGGAGGCGTGCGCGTGGGCGTGGGCGGCGACGCCCTTGCCGCGCGACGCGGCCTCCTCCACGACGACCCTGAGCTGCTCGGTGCCGTACTGCGGGACCCAGCTCGGCGGCGCGCCCGGCGTCATCAGGCCGCCGGAGGCCATCACCTTCAGGCAGTCGGCGCCCGCCCGGAGGTTCTCCCTGGCGACGCGGCGGATGGCGGGCTCGTCGTCGGCCTCGCCGCCCATGTACCAGCAGTGGCCGCCGGTGATCGTGATGGGCCTGGTGGCGGCCACGATGTGCGGGCCGACGGCCAGGCCCTCCTCGATCGCGTCGCGCAGGGCCAGATCGAGGAAGCCGCGCGAGCCCAGGTCGCGGGCGGTGGTGACGCCGGCGGAGACGAGCTTGCGCGCGTTCTCGGCCATGCGTAACAGCAGGTGGTGGTCGCTCTCGGGGCTGCGCCGCGTCACCGGGTCGACCTTCGCGTCGAACCCCAGGTGGACGTGCGCGTCGATCAGCCCGGGCAGCACCGTGTGGCCCGGCAGGTCGAGGACCTCGGCGGCCTCGCCCCCGCTGCCGCGCGGCCCCACGGAGACGATCCGGTCGCCGTCGAGGAGGACCTCGCCGTCGGCGATCACCTCTCCGGGCCGGCCGGTGAGCACTCTGGCGGCGCGAATGATCCTCATACCGCCAGCCTGCCACGCGCCTTAAGGCGACGAGAAGGAGATCTGAAGCGCGCCCTGCGACCTTGGAGACATCGAACAACCGGAAAGGACGCAACGATGACCCAGACCGCCGAGTACGAGATCAACTGCCTCTTCGACGCCCCCCGCGAGCTGGTGTGGGCCGCCTGGACCGAGCCGGAGCGCTTCTCGCGGTGGTTCGGGCCGCGGATGCTGAGCACGCCGGTCGGCCGGATCACCCTGGACACCCGCCCCGGCGGCGTCTGGCGGGCCACGCTGGTGGGCGAGGAGGGGTTCGAGGCGACGCTGGACGGCACCTACCGCGAGGTGACGGAGCCGGAGCGGCTGGTGTTCACCACGGGCGACCCGGACAACCCGGGCGAGGGCCCGGCGTCGGTGGTCACGATCGACTTCACCGAGGTGGACGGCAAGACGGGGATGCGCTTCCACCAGTACGGCGTCAACACCGACGCCGCGCACGCCGAGCAGGCCAAGGCGGGCTGGATCGAGTTCTTCGACCGGCTGGCCGAGTACCTTGCCTAGCCCTCAGAGCAGGTCGGCCGCCTCGTCGAGCTTGCGGGCGGCGCCCTGCCGGTACGCGGCCGCGAAGGCCTCCTCGCCGAGCGCCTCGCGTACCCTGGCCGCCGCCCGCTCGACGTCGGCCCGCTCGGCCGCCCCCGCGGGGGTCTGGTTGCGCTCCCTGGCGGCGGCCGCCAGCCCCAGCAGGACGGCCGCCTTCTCGGTCGGCCCCGAGGCCGCGGCCGCGCCCTCCACGGCGAACGCCATCGTCCTGACATCGCCCATCCTGCGGGCCGCGGCCAGCGCCTCCACGTGCATCTCCATGGCCGCGGCGGGGTCCCCGCGCAGCTCCGTGAGGTAGCCCAGCTCGATCAGCGTGTCCGGCACGTACAAGGGGGGCTCGACGCCCGGGCCGCGCGGCACCCCTTCGAGCAGCCGGCGCAGGTGCGTCTCGGCCAGATCCAGCAGCCCGGCCCGGCGCGCGGCGAAGGCGAGGCCCATCTCGCCCATGATCGCGCCCTCCACGTAGCCCTGGCTCTGCGCCAGCTTCATGGCCCGCTCGCAGAACTCCATCGACCGGTCGTAGTCGCCGGTCTGCATCGCGATCCAGCCCAGCCAGGCGATGCGCGTGGAGACCTCCGGCCACAGCCCCAGGTCCTCGGCCATCCGCAGCCCTTCGCCGAACAGCCGGGTGGCCCGCTCCGCGTCGGTCGCCATCTCGGCCAGTGACGCCAGCCAGGCGGTGGCCTGCAGCAGCCCCCACCGGTCGCCCAGCTCGGTGAACAGCCGCGCGCTCTCCTCGCCGGTCCGTTCGAGCGCTTCGATGTCGCGCGTCGTGAACGCGTCCCTGGCCTGCCTGGCGAGCGCCGCCGCGACGCCCCACCGGTCGCCGGTCTCCCTGAACGCGGGCAGCGCCCGGCCCACCAGCTCCTGTCCCGTCGGCATGTCCTTGACGTGCATGCCCACGAACAGCTCGGCCCTGGCCCGGTCGCCCGGATCCTCGACCGCCGCCAGCACGGGCTCCCAGTCGACCTCCTCGCCCAGCATGAGCGCGAACCCGGCCTCCCAGGCCGCCGCCCTGGCCCGTACCGGCGAGGCGTCCCCTTCGACGGACAGGGCCGCCGCCAGCGACCGCCGGCCCTCGGCCAGCCGGCCGCGCAGGAACCAGTACCAGGCCAGCGCGTTCACCAGCCGGGCCGCCCCGTCGGCGTCCTTGCCGGCGACCGCCGTGTCGAGCGCCGCCCGCAGGTTGGCGGCCTCCGCGTCCAGGCGCAGCAGCCAGTCCCGCTGGTCGTGCCCGTACAGCTCCGGCTCGGCCGCCACGGCCAGCGCCAGGTAGTGGCGCAGGTGCGCGAGGCGTACCCGGTCGAGCTCGCCCGCCTCCGACAGCCTGGCCCGGCAGTACTCCGACACCGACTCCAGCAGCCGGTACCGGACGCCGGCGGGGGCCTCGACGACGACCACGAGCGAGCGGTCGACCAGGCGGGCCAGCAGGTCGAGCACGTCGAGCTCAGGGGCGTCGCAGACGGATTCGGCGGCCTCCAGCGTGCAGCCGTCGGCGTGCACGGCCAGGCGGCGCAGGACGCGGCGCTCGTCCTCGGACAGCAGTTCCCAGCTCCAGTCGATCACCGCGGTGAGCGTCTGCTGGCGGGCCGGCGCGCCCCGCTGCCCCGAGGCCAGCAGCTTGAACCGGTCGTCCAGCCTGGCCACCACGCCCTGGACGCCCAGCGCCCGCACCCGGGTCGCGGCCAGCTCCAGCGCCAGCGGGATGCCGTCGAGCCGCCGGCAGAGCTGCGCCACGGCCGCCGCGTTGCGCGCGTCGAGCGCGAAGCCGCGGGCCGAGGCCGCGGCCCTGGTGACGAAGAGCCTGACCGCGTCCGAGCGCGCCATGACCGCCAGGTCGGCGCTGCCCGGCACGTCGAGCGGCGGCACGCTCCACAGCACCTCGCCGGCCACGGCCAGCGGCTCCCTGCTCGTGGCCAGGATCCGCAGGTCGGGGCAGGCGCGCAGGAGCGCCTCGGCCAGCTCGGCGACCTGCTCGACCACGTGCTCGCAGTTGTCCAGGACCAGCAGCATCCGCCTGGCCCTGAGCGCGGCGGCCAGCGGCCCCAGCGGGTCGGCGGAGGCCGCGTCCTCCCTGATGTCCAGCGCCGCCGTGACGGCCTCGACGGGGGAGCGGGACGCCTGGTCGAGCGCGACCAGCCAGGCCCCGTCCGCGAACCCGTCCACCAGCCGGTTCGCGGCCTCCAGCGCCAGCCGGGTCTTGCCCACCCCGCCGCTGCCGGTGAGCGTCACCAGCCGTTCGTCGCCCACCAGCGCGCACACCTCGGCCAGCGCCTCGTCCCGGCCGATGAGCTTGCTGACGGGGGCGGGCAGGTTCGTGACGGGGCGGTCGGCGGGCACGCTCAGGGCCGGGTCCTGCCCGAGTATCGCCTGGTGCAGGGCGACCAGCTCGGGTCCCGGGTCCAGGCCGAGCTCGTCGGCCAGCCGGTCCCGCAGCTCGCCGTACGAGGCCAGCGCCTCGCTCTGGCGTCCCGCGCGGTAGAGGGCCCGCATGTGGACGGCGCGCAGGCGTTCCCTGAGCGGATGCCTGGCCACCAGGTCGCCCAGCTCGCCCACCAGCAGCCCGTGCTCGCCCAGCTCCAGCCGCGCCTCTGCGTGCTGCTCCAGCGCGGACAGCCGCTGCTCCTCCAGGCGCAGGATGGCCGACCTGGTGTACTCCTCGTCGGCGAAGTCGGCGTACGCCGGCCCCCGCCACAGCGCCAGCGCGTCGGCCAGCAGCCCCGCCCTGGTCCTCGGGCTGTCACTGGCCTCCGCCCGGGCCAGCAGGGCGGCGAAGCGCGCCGCGTCCACGGCCCCGTCCTCGTGGCGCAGCAGGTAGCCGGGGGCGCGGGAGACGACGAGGTTCTTGCCGCCGGGCTCGGCGTCCTCGAACGCCTTGCGCAGCTGCGAGACGCGCACCTGCAGCGCCCCGGCCGGATTGCCCGGCGGCTCCGCGCCCCACAGGTCGTCGACCAGCCGGTCCGCGGACACGGGATGGCCCTCGTGGACGAGCAGGTCCACGAGCAGCGCCCGTACCTTGAGCCCGGGAACCGTGACGCTCTCGCCGGCGTCCGTCCACACGGCCAGCGGACCCAGCACCCCAAAACGCATGCACGTCACCTTATGCGCGGCCTTAAGCCCACGAAAAGAACATCGGAAGCCCCTTACAGCACTGTGAAGACAACTGAAAGGGGAACGAGATGAACACCACCACGCTGGAGGGCACGCCCACGGGCACCCGCGCCGGCCGCCGGGAATGGACCGGGCTGGCCGTCCTGGCCTCCGTGGCCCTGCTGCTCTCGGTCGACGTCAGCGTGCTCTACCTGGCGCTTCCGCACCTCAGCGCCGGCCTCGGGGCCAGCGCGCCGCAGCAGCTCTGGATCATGGACATCTACAGCTTCATGCTGGCCGGGTTCCTGGTCACCATGGGGACGCTGGGCGACCGGATCGGGCGGCGCCGGCTGCTGATGATCGGGGCGACGGCGTTCGGTGCGGCCTCCGTGGTGGCCGCCTACTCGGTGAGCGCCGAGATGCTGATCGTGGCCCGGGCGCTGCTCGGCATCGCGGGGGCGACGCTGATGCCGTCGTCGATGGCGCTGATCAGGAACATGTTCCACGACGCCAAGCAGATGGGCACCGCGATCGGGCTCTGGTTCAGCTGCTTCATGCTGGGCATGGCGGCCGGGCCGATCGTGGGCGGGCTGCTGCTCGAGCACTTCTGGTGGGGTGCGGCCTTCCTGATGGGGGTGCCGTTCATGGTGGCGCTGCTGGTGGCCGGGCGGACGCTGCTGCCCGAGTACCGCGACCCGAACGCGGGCCGGCTCGACCTCGCCAGCGTCGCGCTGTCGCTCGCGACCATCCTGCCGGTCGTGTACGGGCTCAAGGAGATCACGAGGAGCGGCTGGCACCCGGTGCCCGTGGTGGCGGTCGCGGCCGGGGCGGCGTTCGCCGTGATGTTCGTACGGCGCCAGCGCCGGCTCGCCGACCCCCTGCTCGACCTGCGCCTGTTCGGCAACCGGGCCTTCGCGACCACGCTCGGGACCATGCTGCTCGGCGGCATCGTGATGGCCGGGACGACGCTGATGACCACCCAGTACCTGCAGACCGTCGAGGCCATGTCCCCGCTGGAGGCCGGTCTCTGGCTCGTGCCGCAGAACCTCGCCATGATCGTCGCCCTGACCCTGGCCCCCGCCCTCGCCCGCCGCGTCGGCACCGCGTACGTGATGGCCGGCGGATTCGTCGTGGGCGCGGCCGGGCTGTTCCTGCACACGCAGGTGCCGAGCGCCGGTGGCACCGGCCTGGTCGTGACCGGGCTCGTCCTGGCCTCCGCGGGCATCGCGCTGCCGATGGGCGTGGGCAACGGCGTCATCATGACGGCCGCGCCCGCGGAGAAGGCCGGCTCCGCGGCCTCGCTGTCGGAGACGGGCGGCGAGTTCGGCGTCGCGGTGGGCGTGGCCGCGCTGGGCAGCCTCGGCAGCGCCGTCTACCGCGGGCAGCTCCCCGAGCACCTGCCGGTGGAGGCGGTCCGCGAGAGCATCACCGCCGCGGTGATCGCCGCCAAGGACCAGCCCGACCTGCTGGACCTGGCGCGGGCCGCGTTCACCACGGGGCTCAACACGGTGGCGGTGGTCAGCGCGATCACCTTCATCGGCCTGGCCGCCCTCACCCTCGCGGTCCTCCGGCGCCACGCGGCATGACCCTCCGCACCGCGACTCACGCCGGACCGGCCCCCGGGGCCTGTCCGGCGTCGTCGCGTTTCGCGGTTTCCCGGCGACGGGCGGCCAGCAGCAGCACGGCCGGCACCACCGCGAGCACGAACGGCGACGGCTCGAACAGCGCGGCACCACCCAGCGCCCACACCCCCACCCCGACCCCGAGATAGGCCGGCGGCACCTGCCCCCGCCGCCCGAACCCCACCACCAGCGCCCCGATCAGCGCCAGCGGCACCGCGAAGCTCCCCCAGACCAGCCAGAACGCCCCCACCTCCGGCGCGAGCCGCGACAGGTCCTCCGGCCCCGGCGGGAAGAACCACATGCTCCCGCCGAACCAGCCCGGAATGTGCGCGGCGCTCAGCACGGCGGTGGCGACCAGGTGCACGCAGCCCAGGAACACCAGCATCCCGCCCGCCCGCCTTACGAGAACGGAAGTATCGGAACTCATGGTTCCGAATCCTATAAGCTGGTCCGCATGAGCCAGCCGGTGGGTCGCCCCAGAGACGGACGCGTGGACGAGGCCATCGCCGCGGCGGCCCGCGAACTGCTGGCCGAGCAGGGGTACGCGCAGCTCACCGTGGACGCGGTGGCGGCGCGGGCAGGCGTCGGAAAGGCCGCCATCTACCGCCGCCACGCCACCAAGCAGGCCATGATCTTCGCGGCCGTCATGCACGACCTGGAGCTGGAGACACCCCCCGACACCGGCTCCCTCACCACCGACCTGGCCGCCCTCACCCACGTCATCGCCACCACCCTGAGCGCGCCGCCGCCCGGAGTCGTGCCGGGGCTGCTGGCGGACGTGCACGCGGACGAGGCGATGGCCGCCGCGTTCGCGGGCACGTTCGTCAGAGCCGAGCGCGAGTGCGTGACCGAGGTGCTGGACCGGGCGGTGGCGCGCGGCGAGCTGCCGTCCCGGCCGGATCCCGCGAGGGTCCACGCCATGCTCCTGGGGTCGATCTTCGCCTGGCTCTTCCTCCTGCTGGAAGACCCCGGCCGGCTGGACACCCTGGCGAACACCCTGGCCGCCGACGTGGCCCGCCTCCTGACCGGCAGCACCACCTGACGCTCACTGCGCCTATGGGGCCGCCTCAGCTGGAGGGCGGGGCCTTCTTGGCCGAGCCGCGGTAGCGGTCGGCGTCGTAGCGGCGGTCGTTGTCGTCCAGTTTGGCCTGGGCCGCCTCCACCAGGTCCACGCCCAGCACGTCGGCCAGCCGGATCAGGTAGAGGGTGACGTCCCCCAGTTCGGTGCGTATGCGGGCGAGCGCCTCGGGATCGGGCTTCCCGGACTCCTCGGCCGTGAGCCACTGGAACTCCGCCACCAGCTCCCCGACCTCACCCGCCAGCGCCATCGCCAGGTTCTTGGGCGTGTGGAACTGCTCCCAGTCCCTGACCCTGGCGAACTCGCGCAGGCGTTCGGCGAGGCGTTCCAAGTCCGTCGTCACGTCGCACGACCTTACCCATCACCGCCGGTATGTTGCTGCTCGTGAATGGGGTCGAGCTGTTCCTGTTGGGCCGGACGCTGATGAAGATCGGCGAGGAGGCCATGCCGACCGAGGGCATCGGTGAGCACTCCACGAGCGTGCGCACGGTGCTGATCGTGGTGAGCGATCTGCGCGGACACCCCGACACCACCGTGGGTGAGATCGCCGCCCGCACCGGGCTGCCGCAGAGTGCCGTGTCGGCGGCCATCGCGCGGCTGAGGTCCGTGGGCGCGGTGATCGCCGAGACGGACCCCGCGGATCGGCGGCGCACGATCATCCGCGAGGCGCCCGCGGTGTCCGAACGGGTGACGCAGGTCAGGGACACCCCGATCGACGCCGCGCTGGGGGCCGCGCTGGGCACGGACGACCCGGGGCGCGTGGCGGAGACCGTGGCGGTGCTGGAGGAGCTGGCCGCCAGACTGATCCCCGGGATAATGCATCGAACTTGATGTATCAAATTTGATGGATTAGCTTGGAGGTCATGAACGCAGACATCTTGCGCATGCCGGGCGTCGACCTCTACTACGAGGTGCGCGGCAGCGGTCCGCTCCTGCTGATCTCGCAGAGCGGCGAGGGCGACGCCGGTCGCACCGTTGACCTGGTCGATCGGCTGATGGACGCGTACACGGTGATCACGTACGACCGGCGCGGGCTCAGCCGCAGCACGGTGCCCGGCGCCGGTGTCAGCGTGCGCGAGCACGCCGACGACGCGCATCGGCTGCTGGCCCACCTGACCGACCAGCCCGTGATCATGCTGGGGCAGAGCCTGGGCGCCTCCATCGGACTCCACCTGGCCGTCGAGCACCCCGAGCAGCTCAGCCTGCTCATCGCGCACGAGCCCGTCTCGCCGTGGCTGCTGCCCGAGGCCGAACGCGCCGAGCACCGCAAGGAGCTGGCCGAGCTCCAGTCGCTCTACCGCGAAGGCGGCCTGCCGGCGGCGATCGGCCAGGTGAAGCGGGTGCTCGGCATCACCGAGGACGCCGAGAGCGACCTGACCCCGCAGCCCATCACGCCGCGACGGCAGGCGAACTTCGACTTCTTCATCCGCCACGACTTCACCGCCGTCGTCGAGGACGAGCTCGACCTGAGCGGGTGCCGTACCCGCATCCTGCCCGCGGCCGGGCACGCCACCCCGCACCACGTCTTCGACCGCCGGTGCGCGGCCGAGCTGGCGGAGCTGCTGGGCACGGAGCTGGTGGAGTTCCCGGGCGGGCACAACGGCAACACCAGCCATCCCCGGGCATACGCGGCCCGGCTCCGCGAGGTTCTCCAGTTCGCCGGCTGAATCACCAGTGTCACCCCGTACCTGTACGCTTCCGCGCGTGTCCGAATTATCGGTTTCCGGCTATGAGATCAAGGGTGTGCTCGGCCAGGGCGGCTTCGGGATCGTCTACCTCGCCCTGCAGTCGGCCGTGGGCCGCGAGGTCGCGCTCAAGGTCGACAACCGGGTGCTGCTGTCCGACCGCGACCGGCGCCGGTTCCTGCGCGAGGTCACGGCCGCCGGGGCCCTGTCCGGTCACCCGCACGTCGTGGCCGTCTACGACGCGGGGCTGCTGCCCGACGGGCGGCCGTACATGGTGCTCGAGCTGTGCCCCGGCGGGTCGCTGGCCGGACGCAGGCTCTCGCCGGTCGAGGCGCGTGACGTGGGCGTACGCATCGCCGACGCGCTGGCCGCCGCGCACGCGCAGGGGGTGCTGCACCGGGACGTGAAGCCGGGCAACATCCTGGTCGACCGGTACGGTCAGGTGGCGCTGTCCGACTTCGGGCTGGCCACCATGCCCGCGTCCGGGCCCGAGGCGTCGGTGACGCGCGAGTCCCTGACGCCGTCGTACGCCCCGCCCGAGGCGTTCGAGCTGGCCGAGCCGAGCCCGGCCGGTGACGTGTACGCGCTGGCCGCCACCGTCTACGCGCTGCTGAACGGCCGCCCGCCGCGCTTCCCCGAGAGCGGCGTGCCGAACCTGGCGATGATCCTGGCCCTGCACCGCCTGCCCGTTCCGGACATTCCCGGCGTGCCGCCCCAGCTGACCGCCGTGCTGCGCCAGGCGCTGGCCAGCGACCCGCGCCGGCGCACGCCCACCGCGCAGGCGTTCCGCGACGCCCTCGCTGCCGTCCCGCTCGGACCCGCCCCGGCTCCCTCCGGGGGACGGCACGCCGCGCCGTCGGCCCCCTCCCAGCCGATGCTCCCATCTCAGCCTCAGCCGACGGGGCAGCACCTGAGCCAGCCGGGCCCGCCGCCGGGTGGCCACGCGGACACCGTGCCACCCGCCCGGCGCGGCACCTCGAAGGCGCTGATCTCGATCGCCGCCGCCCTGGCCCTGGTGATCTCGACAGGCGTCGGCGTGGTCGTCTACACGTACGTCACCAGGGAGCCGGGCGGCAAGCACGAGTCGTCTCCCAGCGCTTCGGCCTCCACCCAGTCCACCGAAGAGGCGGAGACCGTGTTCAAGGGGCTGAAGACGTACACGGAGAACTGCCCGGCGAGCAAGGTGCGCGGCGGTGAGGCGGCGTGCGTGCAGGAGTCGGAGTGCTGGGGCGGCCTGGTCATCATCTCCGGCGACACGAAGGCCAGGCGGGTCGGGTGCGAGGAGCGGCACGCGTGGGAGACGTTCGCGGTCGCCCCGATCCCGTCGGACGCCGAGACGTACGTGCAGCAGGACCTCGCCAAGCACCCCACGGTCAAGCGGATCTGCAGCCGGGCGGTGCTCCTGGCCAGCAGGGTCGGGACGGCCAGGAACCTCGGTACGGCCGGATGGATGGTGGACGTGATGCCGCCGACGCAGGCGCAGTTCGAGAACGGCACGCGCTTCCTGCGCTGCATCGGCGGACTGAGCGGCCAGGAGCCGCGCCGGTCCTACTTCCACCGAGGAGCTTGACGGGCTCGCCACGCCGCCCTGACCCTCATGGTGGCGCAGCCCGCGGTGGTCAGGACGGTTAGGCTGCCGGAATGGACTTGAAGGATCGGGTACGCGAGCTGCGCGCCGAGGGCCGCTCCCCGAAAGAGATCGCCAAGGCGCTGAAGGTGTCGCCGTCCGTCGTGGCGCCGCTGGTGCGGGCCATCGCCTCGGAGGCCCCCGCCGCCGAGCCCGAGGTGGTCGGGTGCTGGGTCAACGTCGGCTGGAGCGCGGGGCTCACCGTCGACCCGGCCCGCGGATGGGTGGACGAGGCCCCCGGCGCCGGCCTGGGCGGTCTGGTGTGCGTGCTGGTCGCGCGGCGCCACACCTGGGACAGGATGACGGTGGCCGGCTTCCTCGCCGACGTCTACTGCCTCGGGGCGAAGAACGCGATCGGCCCCGACGTGCTCGACGACCGTGACCTGCGGCGCTTCCGCCAATACTTCTTCGGCGAGTACGCGGGCTTCCAGGAGGCGCCGATCGAGCTGGCCCGGAACCTGGTGTTCGGGTCCGTCGACTACGCGCGGACGCTCGGGTTCGAGCCGCACGAGGACTTCGCTCCGGCGGCCGACGTGCTGGGCAAGTGGGAGGGGGACGCGGCGATCACGTTCGGCCGTGACGGCAGGCCCTTCTACGCGCCGGGGCCGGACGACGACCCGGCGAGGGTGCTGCGGACGCTGCGGCGCACGCTCTCCGACGAGGACTTCGACTACGTCACCGAAGGCCCGTGACGCGCATCGTGATGTTGAGGCGGCCGGAGGCCAGGCCGGTGGCGGGATCGCCGGTGCCCGGACGGACCTTCGGCACGCCGTGGTAGGCGAAGCGCGACGGCCCGCCGAACACGAACAGATCGCCTGAGGCGAGTTCGACGTCGGTGTACGGCCGGCCGCGCGTCTCGGTGTTGCCGAAGCGGAACAGGCACCGGTCGCCGATGCTCAGCGACACCACTGGGGCGTCGGACTTCTCGTCCTTGTCCTGGTGCATGCCCATCCTGGCCTGGCCGTCGTAGAAGTTGATCAGGGCGGTGTCGGGTTCGTACGTGTCGCTGGGGCGTCCGTACGCGTCGGCCAGGGCGCGCCGCCCCAGCTCGCCCAGCCACGCGGGGAACTCGGCCACCTGCCGGCCGTTCACGTCGTGGGCGATGCGCGTGTACCGGTACGGCTGCCAGTGCCACCCCACGCACACCGTCTGGACCGACATCACGCCGCCCCTGGGCAGCACGGTGTGCCGGATCGGCACCGGCCCCGTGGCCCACTCGCGGCACGCCTCGACGAGGTGGCGCTGCTCGTCCAGCGTCAGCCAGCCGGGCACGTGTACCGCACCCGGCGCGATCTCCCGCCTCACGCCGTCTCCCGGCCCTTCCATGCCTGGTACGCCTCCGGCAAGCATCTCGAACACGGCCGGTACCCGGCCGCCACCGCGTCACCGGCGTCCGCGAAGAAGACCCGATGCCGGATATATCCCCCGCGGGCGATGGCGCGCAGCGCCGAGGGGCAGTCCAGCCGCCCGTACAGCCGGACCCCCCGATGCCCGCCCAGCGTGCCGGGCACCGCACTCGCGTACGGACGGCCGTCGGCCCCCACCAGCGTGTACGTCATTTCGCGTCGTGGAAGACGAGCCCCAGCGTATGCCGCAGCCCGGACCGGACGGTGCTCACCCCGTGCCGCACGGGGGAGGCCGACCAGCCCCGCGAGGAGCGCACGGGCCGGTCGCGCGTGGTGAAGATCAGCCCGTGCCCCTGCGGCAACAGCGTCACCGTCCCCCGCGACTGGGCCCGCGGCCGCTGCTCCACCAGCAGGAACTCGCCGCCGGTGTAGTCCTCGCCCGGCCGGTCCAGCCCGATCACGACCTGCAACGGGAACACCAGGTCACCGTAGAGGTCGCGGTGCAGCGCGTTCCAGTCGTCCCGCTTGTACCGCAGCAGGATGGGCGTCGGCCTGGTCTGCCCCGCTCTGTGGCACATGTCCAGCCACTCGTCGAAGTCGTCCGGCCACGGCGCCGGCTGGCCCAGCCTGGCCGCCCAGTCGCGGGCGATCGGCAGCAGCCGCGGGTAGAACGCCGCCCGCAACTTGTCCACCAGCGGCGGGAACGGCCGGCTGAAGTAGCGGTACTGCCCGGCGCCGAACCGGTGCCGCTCCATGTCGATCGTGGACCGGAACAGCCCGACCTCGTCGTACAGGCCGGCGATCTCCTTGCACTCCTCGGGGGTGAGCACCGGCGGCGTCAGCGCGCACCCGTACGAGTTGACCTCTTCCGCCAGTTTCGCCCAGTCCATCGTGACCTCCTTCGTCAGCTCCTCCGTCGTCTCCTTCGTCAGCTCTGCCGTCGTCTTCTCCGCCAGCTCCTCCGTTAGCTTCGCCGCGTTCATCCGACGGCGCTCCAGAGCTGCGGCTGCAGGGCGCCTTCGAGCGTGAGCAGCTCGTGCTTGCGCTCGATGCCGCCCGCGTACCCGGTCAGCGTGCCGTCCGCCCCGACGACGCGGTGGCAGGGCCGGACGACGAGCAGCGGGTTCGCACCGACGGCCGCGCCGACCGCGCGGATCCGCTCACGCGGCGCGCCCACCCGCGCGGCGAGCGCGCCGTAGGTCGTCGTGGTCCCGTACGGCAGCTCGTCCACGGCCTCCCACACCCGCTCCTGGAACGGGGTGCCGCGGGTGGCGAGCGGCAGGTCGAACGTGACCCGCTCGCCCGCGAAGTACTCGGCGAACTGCCGCTCGACCTCCTCGAACGCGGCCGGCTCCCACCGCAGACGAGCCCCTGCGCCCACGTCGAACGACACGCGCGTCAGCGCGGAGCCGTCACCGACGAGCAGGATCCGGCCCAACGGGCTTTCGATGATGCTGTGGATGTCCATACCTTCTTCAACACCGCCGAGCCCTCAAAGGTCAGCGGTTTTCGGACATCACAGCCCCTCCTCAACCCCACACCCCAGCCGCAGCCCCACCCCCCGCGCCCGCGCAGGACATGCCCCTCCACCGACGGACCTCGGCCGCCGCCTGTGGACGATCAAGCGATCATGGGCGTACGCTCGGTGACCATGGCCGAGTCGCGCGAACACACCTTCACCGGCACCACGGGCCTCAACACGGTCGGCGTATGGCCCCACGACCGGCCGCGCTACGTGGCCATCCTGATCCACGGGTACGGCGAGCACATCGGCCGCTACGAGTACGTGGCGGACCGGCTCGTCCGCCACGGCGCCGCCGTCTACGGCCTCGACCACATGGGCCACGGCAAGTCGGCGGGCGACCGGGTGCACATCGCGGACTTCGAGGACGTGGTCACCGACGTCTACTCCGTCGAGGAGCAGGCCAGGGACGACCACCCCGGCGTCCCCGTCGTGGTGATCGGCCACTCGATGGGCGGCATGATCGCGGCCCGCTACGCCCAGCGCTACGGCGACGGCCTGGCGGCGCTCGTGCTGTCAGGCCCGGTGATCGGCGAATGGGCGATCGTCCCGACCCTCCTGGCCTACGAGGAGCCCCCGGACGTCCCGATCGACCCGGCCACCCTCTCCCGCGACCTCTCGGTGGGCGCCGCGTACGCCGCCGACCCGCTGGTGTGGCATGGCCCGTTCAAGCGCACCACGCTGGAGGCGTTCGCCACGACCCTGGCCACGATCGCCAAGGGCGGCCGGCTCGGGCCCCTGCCCACGCTGTGGGTCCACGGGTCCGACGACGAGCTCGTCCCACTGAGCGGGAGCCGTCCGGGGGTCGAGGCGATCAAGGGTACGGACCTGACCGAACGGATCTACGAGGGCGCCAGGCACGAGGTCTTCAACGAGACCAACAAGGACGAGGTGCTGGACGACGTGACGGCCTTCATCGACCGGGCTATTTGACCGGCAGCCATACGTACCCCGAGCCCCGCGTACGGGTGAGCTCGATCTTCCAGCAGCCCCGCTTCGGAAAGACGAACCCCGTGCCCCACTCCTCGCCGGGTTTGTGCCAGCTCGACCCGCCGTGCTCCTCGGGCCCCCAGGCGAGCTTGGCCGGCGTACCGTCGGGCAGCGTCGCCTTGACCCGCAGCGGCCCTTCACCCGTCATCCGCCACACGATCTTGATCTCTTCACCGCGCGCCAGCGGCGGACCCGCCACGAACAGCAGCCCCCACAGCTCCGCCTCCCGCCCCACCCCCCGCACCTCGGGAAACCCTCCGGTGAAGAGCACCGAAGTCCCGTTGCACGCAGCCCTGGTAGCCGTCGCACTCGGACTTACGACACTCGGACTTACGGCACTCGGGCTTACAGGACTCGGGCTTATAGGACTGGGACCGACGGGACGGGGACTTACGGGACCCAGGACTGCCGACCGCGCCACGGACGCCACGGACGCCGGCTCGTGAACCTCAGCCGAACACCCGGCGGAGACCACCAGCAGCGTCACCATCATCAACCACTTCATGCAACCTGTACTCCGGCCGATCCCGGCAGGTTCCAGCCGGCGAGCCGGACTCGCACGAAGCATCGGCGACAACAGCCTGAAGCCTTGACGTGACCGGTTGGTCAGACCTTGCGCCAGCCCGGCACCCAGGCCCCGCCCTCCTCGACGACGTAGTCACCGAAGAGGGCAGGAGCTTCCTGGCGCATGAGCTCGCCGATGCGCTGGAACAGCAGGCGGATCTCCTCCTCCGCGCCGGCGGCGGTGCGGGCCTCGATCGTGTGCCGCAGCGTGCGCACGTTCGCGGTCCACACCAGCCCGGTCGCCACGCCCTCCGGGGCGAACCTGCGCATGAACGAGGTGCGGTGCTTCTTCTCCGAGAACGGCACGCCCTCCTCATCGAGCCCGAAGTGCTCGGCCATCCACAGCTGGAACTGCTCAAGCTGCTCCAGCACCGCCGTGGCCCGCTTCATCAGCTCGTCGTCCTCCCGTGCCCAGTCCGGGAACCAGAACGGCAGCTCGTCCAGCCGGACGAAACGCAGCGACTCCTGCGAGACGGCCACACCCGGGCGGTGCCGAACCAGCTCGTGGGTCAGCACCCGGCTGACGTTGTGGAGCACGAAGCTGAAGCTGACGTGCTCGAGGACCGAGCCGTGGGCGCTGGCCAGGATGTTGCGCAGGTAATCGTCCTGGTTCTCCCTGATCCTGACCACGTTGGGATTGAGGCCGGGCTCGAAGGAGCGGTAGCAGAGCCGACCGGCGAACTCGGCGAGGTTCTGCGCGTCGAGGTCGCCGCGATCGAGCCGCTCCAGCCAGCTCTCGCCGCCGACCTCGGCCAGGTAGCGGGCCAGCTCGTCGTAGTCCAGCGACGGACGGGCGACGATGAAGACCTCGGGTTCGACACTACGCATGAGAGAGCCCCCGCTCGGATCGGCTTTTGACGGCCCCAAGCCAACCAGCTCCTGCCGCTCGGCGCGAGTCGGTCGCCGCCCCCTGGACACTCCTCGCGGGCATCCCAAGTCCAAGTTCAGCCGGCGCCATGGTTCACGGCTTCGACCTCCCCGATCCCGCGACCGCTGAAGGTCTCGGGCCCCGCTCAGGCGAACGCGGGCTCCTCCGGCTTCTGTCGATGGGTCGCGTCGCCGATCCGTCATCGGCGGCCGCCTGCGCGAACGATCGTAGGGCGTGGACGGTGGCGTCGGGGATGGGCAGCGCGTCGAGATCGGCCCGAGCGAGGACGTCGGGTTGCGGAAACATCCTGGTGAGGCCGACTGGGGCGAGGCCGGGCACGACCGTGCCGAACCGGCCGGCGAGGTCACCCAGGATCGCCCGTGCCCGTGCGGCGTCCGCCACCCCGGCACGCACGATGTCATGCACGCCGACTTCGAACGGATCCCAGGAACCGCACGTCTTCGCAGGGTCGTCGAGGGCGAAGATGCGCCGGGCCCGGTGGACGTGGTGGATGAGTCCGTTGAGCCGGGGGAGATGGGCGACGAGCAGTAGTTCGGCAGGAGACCGCTGGGTGATCTCGATCATGCCGGGGTCCTGATCGATCAGGATGGTGCGCCGATAAGAGGTGGACGAGACCGCTTCGACAGTCGGTGTCGCGCGTGCGGCCAGGTGGGCCAGGGCGGCCGCGAAATCGAGTGACTTGTCATGAGTGAGCCGGAGGGCCAGTCCACCGTCGGCCTGGAGGCGGTCGGTGACCCGCCGCCGGGCCCGCAGCTCCCGCGGGGCGCCGTGGAAGGTGTCCGCGAGGACCCGGTTGAGCTGCCGAACGCTGCCGAAGCCCGCGGCGAAGGCAATGTCGGCTATGCGAAGGTCAGTGTCGTCGAGCAGCCGGCGGGCGAAGTGCGCGCGCCGGGAGCGGGCGAGCTGGTCGGGCGTGACCCCGGCATGCTGAAGAAACATGCGCCGCAGGTGACGTGGGGACACGCCGAGCCGACCGGCGAGACCGCTCTCCGTCGCCTCGTCCAGCGCTCCGTCGGCGATGAGTTCGACCCCGCGGCACACCAGCTCGGGCATGTCCGCGACGGCGGCCGATTCCTGCCGGTACGGGCGGCACCGATGGCAGGCGCGATACCCGGCCGCCTCCGCCGCGGCTGCGGACGGGTAGCGGGTGGTGTTCGCCGGGAGAGGGCGTCCCGGGCAGTCGTCCCGGCAGTAGATCCCGGTGGTCAGGACGGCGCCGACTGCGTTCACGCTTCCAGCATGGCATCCACCGGCCCGCCGGATCGGACGGATCCGGACCGGCTGCCAAGGCTGGCCGAATGTGACCAGATCTGCTGATCAGGGACCCGCGAGAATTCGGGCTCACCCATCTCCCCAAGGACATTCCATGAGCGCCGCATCGAACAAGCAACTCGTCATCGACGCCTGGCGGACCTTCGCCACGCGTGACGCCGGCCGGGTCCGCGACGTCTTCGCCCCTGACGCAGAGTGGCTCGCCCCTGCCGACAACGCGACCTCCCGCGCCATCGACGGAACACACCATCTCATCGGGCGGGACCGCATCGTGCGCTTCCTGACCGAGGAGTTCTCCACGGTCTTCGTCGACAACGTGTCCATCGAGTTCGGCGGCTTCCACGCCGACGGCGACACCGTGGTCGTCGAGCTGCGACTGCAGGCCACCCTTGCCCACGGCGGCCACTACGACAACGACTACTGCTTCATCTTCGAACTGGAGTCCGGTCTGGTCAAACGGGTCCGCGAATACATGGACACACAACGCGGCGCGGCATGGTTCCACTCACCCGCGAAGGCGAACCGACAGGACCGACCCGAAGCGCCCACCACCCACCACTAATCCGGAAGCCCAGGCCGGGGCCGGCGACGGCCGTAACCCCAAGGCCGGGGATGGCGACAGCCATAACCCAAGCCCGGGAGCGACGACGACCGTAACCCCAAGGCTGGCGGGGGCGACAGCCGTAACCTCCAAGGCCGGGGACGGCGACAGCCGTAACCCCCAAGCCCGGGAGCGACAGCCGTAACCCCAAGGCCGGGAGTGACGACGACCGTAACCTCAAGGCTGGCGGGGGCGACGGTCATAACCCCAGGCCCGGGGCGGCGACGCCGTAACCTCCAAGGCAGGGGCGGCGACGCCGTAACCTCCAAGGCCGGGGCGGCGACGCCGTAACCTCCAAGGCCGGGGATGGCGACAGCCATAACCCCCAGGCTGGCGGGGGCGACGCCGTAACCCAGAGGCCGGGGCAGCGACGGTCATAACCCCAAGGCCGGAGGCGACGACGGCCGTAAATCCTAGGCACATCGCCTCCAGCGGCGGATCGAGGTGCAGCTCGACCGCCCCCTGCGTGTATCCCAGGTAACTAGCCGCCGCCGTCGCCAGCCGCCCGTCGCCACGCCTGCTCGCGCAACCCGGCGGCCGTGGCCAGCCCGCCCTCCCTCTCCTGGAGAAAGGCCACGAACCGGCCACCGGATCCGAACGTGCCGCGCATGTCCTGCACGACGCCCTGCATACCCCGCCTGACCAGCATCGCGGCAGGTGCCCTGGCGCCAAGCTTGTGCCTGTGGTGCTCGTACGGAGTCCGTACGAGCACCACAGGCAGCGGCCACGCACCGCGCAGTCAGCAGCGGTCGGCGAGGAGCATCACACCATCGGGAATCGGAACGCGCAGGTCGTAAGCGCCTTCGCTATTGGGCGTCGTGGCGTCGAGCAATCAAAGGAACCGGTTGCGCGGTCCACGGAGCAGGCAACCCAAGGCACATCTCCCCTTCAGCCCGACCCCCACGCCTACGTGGGGGCCGATGACTTTCCCCGGGCACGCGGGTCTGCATATGAGAGGAGGCGATATGTGCGATCAAGAAAAGGCACT
Organism: Nonomuraea angiospora; assembly: GCF_014873145.1. Classification (NCBI taxonomy): domain Bacteria; kingdom Bacillati; phylum Actinomycetota; class Actinomycetes; order Streptosporangiales; family Streptosporangiaceae; genus Nonomuraea; species Nonomuraea angiospora. The sequence continues at coordinate 9,530,711 of NZ_JADBEK010000001.1, forward strand.
GGCCGCGGGGGTTGCGCTGCTGGAACGGGCGATCGACTACGCGCTGGGCAGCCTCCGCGTCGTCACCCCGGCCACCCTGTGCCGTCCCACTCCCTGCGCTGACTGGAACCTCCAGCACCTGCTCGACCACCTGGCCGACTCACTCCAAACCCTGAACGACGCCGCCTCCGGCCACATCCCCCCAGCACCGCCACAAATGCTGGGCATTCCGGCCCCAACATCCAGACCACCCAACCCACGCCCATCGCCCGCTCGGGCCCCCCAAAGGCCGACCACCCCCGCACCAGGCAACGGCAGTGGCGCTCCCTCACCGCGCAGCCTTCGCAGGCACACGGCACCCGCATCCGGCGGCACAGACCCCGCCTCCTTGCGCTCCGGCCTTCGTGGGCCGGCTGCATCCACGTCGGGCGGAGGGGATGGCGCCTCTTCGGGCACTGGCCTTTGCGGGTCGGCTGGATCCGCGTTGGGGGGAGGGGGCGGCGCCTCTTCGGGCGCTGATCTTCGTGGGTTGGCCGGATCGGCGTCGGAGGGAGGAGAGAGCGCCCCTTCGGGTACTGCTCTTCGTGGGGCGGCCGCATCCGCGACCGGAGGAGGAGAGAGAGCCCCTTCGAGCTCTGATGTCTGCGCGGTGGGTGCGTCCGCGACCGGAGAGGGAGACGGCACCGCTCTGTGCTTCAGCGGCTTTGCGCCGTGGAGGGAAGGATGCGGGGCCAACCCGGCCCTCTTTCTCAGGGACCGCGCCACAGAGGTGCTGGGTGTGTGGGTGGGCGCGGTTAACCATCCCGGCATGGTCTCCATAAGCGACCGCCACCTGACCGCCCCCATGGTGGCCGCCGCGGGTGCGATCGAGATTGCCGTGCACGGGTGGGACGTGGCCAGAGCCTGCGGTGAGCAGCACCCGATCCCCGCCCTCATGGCCGAGGAACTGCTGGACCTGGCCCAACTGTTCGTCACGGACGTTGACCGGCCGCACAGGTTCGCCCCGCGGAGGACCCCGGCCCCGTTCGCCTCAGCCCAGGACCACCTTCTGGCCTATCTCGGCCGTGACCCGAACTGGCCAACGGCCCTCTGACCAGCTCAACAATCCCAACCTCAAAGACAGAACAATCAGCCCATCCAGCATTTCTCGCTCACACGCCGTACGATCATCCTGTACCGCAACCACGTCGGGGATACCGACCACAGAGCCCAGCACATGTCCGGCCGGTCGTCAGCGGGCGGCGACACCCGATCGCCGTGACCCGGCCGACCAACGTGGTGGCGACGACCGTTCTTCGTGCGGCCGTCGCCACCACCACGCCTCGCGCTTCCCGCACAATGCGAACGCACGCCTGAGGCCTGCATCCGGGCCCGGGCTGCGACCGGGGCCGGGGCCGGGGCGTGGCGGGGCCTAGGGTCGTGGCCGCGATCCACGTCTGGGGTCCGCGACGGCGTCCAGGGATCATGAGCCCGCGCCTCAAGGCATGCTCCTAGCCCATGTTTCTGCCTGCTCTCTCAGCCCTCGGTCTCGGGTTCCCGCCCTCGGGTTCCCGCCCTCGGGTTCCCGCCCTCGGGTTCCCGCCCTCGGGTTCCCGCCCTCGGGTTCCCGCCCTCCGGTTTCCGGTCTCGGTCCTCTGCCCCGGTCACTGGCCTCGGTCCTCGGTCCTCGGTCCTCGTCGCCGGTTCCCAGCTCTCCTATCTCGGTGCCCGGTCTCGGTCCAGCCCAAGTTCCCGATCTCGCCATCTCGTCTCGCCGACCCCGCCTGGGTTCTTTCGTCTCGCGTCCCCGGTCTCGGCCCGGTCCATCGGGCCCCGTCTCGGTCCTTCCGCCTCGCGTCCCCGGTCTCGGCCCGGTGCATCGGCCCCGGTCTCGGTCCTCCCGACTCGCGTCCCGTCTCAGCCCCCTGCCTCACCCCTTTCTCGGCCCCGTCCGGGCCCCCGGGTTCGGCACTCGCGCCTCCGCCCCTGTGTAGTCGTACGCCTGGGTTGGTGCTTCAATCCCTGGCGTCGGGTGTCGGGTGTCGGGTGTCGGGTGTCGGGTGTCGGGTGTCGGGTGTCGGGTGTCGGGTGTCGGGCGGTTAGGTGTCGGCCTGGAGGACCTCCAGGACCTGTTCGCCGTACTTCGCCAGTTTGTTTTCTCCGACACCGTTGATCTGGCTCAGCTCCGGCAGTGAGGACGGTCGGGCGGTGGCGATTTCTCTCAGGGTCGCGTCGTGGAAGATGACGTACGCGGGTACACCCTGTTCCTTCGCGGTGGCGCCCCGCCACGAGCGGAGGCGCTCGAAGAGTGGGGCGGCTTCGGCGGACAGCTCGGCCACCGCCTGGGCTTTCGATGAGGTGGCGACCTTGGCTCGGGCGGGGCGCAGGGTGTCGCGGCGCAGCAGCACCTCGCGCTGTCCTCGTAGCACCGACGCGCTGTCGTCCGTGAGGACCAGGGCTCCGTAGTCGGACTCGACGGCCAGCAGTCCCTGCGCCAGCAGTTGCCGCACCACGCCGTGCCACTCCGCGTTGCCCAGGTCAGCGCCCACGCCGAACACGGTCAGCGTCTCGTGGCCGTGTTGCAGCACCTTGGCGGTCTTCTTGCCGAGCAGGATGTCGACCACCTGCCCCACCCCGAACTTCTGCCGCCGCTCGCGCGCCAGCCGCAGCACCGTCGACAGCACCTTCTGGGCGGGGACGGTGCCGTCCCAGGATTCGGGCGGATTCTGGCAGGTGTCGCAGTTTCCGCATGGTTCGGCGCCCTTCTGGCCGAAGTAGTCGAGCAGCATCACCCGCCGGCACCCCACGGTCTCGCACAGCGCGAGCATGGAGTCGAGGTGGACCACCTGGCGGCGGCGGTGGGCCTCGTCGCCTTCCATGGCCATCCGCCGGTGCTGGACGACGTCCTGGAGGCCGTACGCCATCCACACCGTGGCCGGGAGGCCGTCGCGGCCCGCGCGCCCGGTCTCCTGGTAGTAGCCCTCGACCGACTTGGGCAGGTCGAGATGGGCGACGAAGCGTACGTCGGGCTTGTCGATGCCCATGCCGAACGCGATCGTGGCCACCACGATCAGCCCCTCTTCGCGCAGGAAGCGGGACTGGTGGGTGGCGCGGGTGCGGGCGTCGAGACCCGCGTGGTACGGCACGGCGGCGATGCCGTTGTCGACCAGGAACTCGGCGATCTTCTCGACCGAGGAGCGCGACATGCAGTAGACGATGCCGGAATCGCCGGGATGTTCGGTGCGCAGGAACTCCAGCAACTGCCGCTTGGGCTCGCTCTTGGGCGTGATGCGGTAGTGGATGTTGGGCCGGTCGAAGCTGGCGACGAAGTGGCGGGCCTCGCTCAGGCCGAGTCTTGAGGAGATCTCGGCGTGCGTGGCCGGGGTGGCCGTGGCGGTCAGCGCGATGCGCGGCACGTCGGGCCAGCGCTCGTGCAGCGTGGAAAGCTCGAGGTAGTCGGGCCGGAAGTCGTGCCCCCACTGCGCCACACAGTGGGCCTCGTCGATGGCGAACACCGAGATCTCGCCCTTGGCCAGCAGCCGCAGCGTGGCGTCCACGCGCAGCCGCTCGGGGGCGAGGTAGAGGAGGTCGAGCTCGCCGGCCAGGAACTCCGACTCGACCAGCTGCCGCTCGTCGAAGTCCTGCGTCGAGTTGAGGAACCCCGCGCGTACGCCGAGCGCCCGCAGCGCGTCGACCTGGTCCTGCATCAACGCGATCAGGGGTGAGATGACGACCCCCACGCCGCGGCGCACCAGGGCGGGGATCTGGTAGCAGAGTGATTTGCCGCCGCCGGTGGGCATGAGCACGAGCGCGTCGCCGCCGGCCACGACATGGTCGATGATCTCCTGCTGCCCCGCCCTGAACGAGTCGTAGCCGAATACGCGGTGCAGAACGTCGGTGGGGGTATCCATGTGGCTACCTTACGTGTTCGCGGGTGAGCGTTTCGTGAGTTCCGCCGACGGCGATCGGGGGCTCCAACGCGCTCGCCTTGGCATCCCCCAGTCTGCCCGACGGTGATCGGTCCGTGAGCCCCACTCTTTCCACTCCGGCGGCGCTACGCCGTCCCGTTCGCGTCGCCGTCGCGCTCCGGTCCAGGGTGAGGAGGGCTGGGGTCCTTCAAGGGTCCCATTGAGGGAGGGGAGGGGAGGGGAGGGGACGGGTCCTTCGAGGAGGGGCTGAGGTCCTTAAGGGCTCCCGTGGGGCAGAGGCGCTGAGGTCCTTCGATGGGGGGAGGAGGGCTGGCGCCCGTCAAGGCGGGGAGGTGGGCTCAAGGTCCCGCAAGGGGGAACGGCGGGCAGGATGCTCCGTGCGATTGGGGATCAGGGCGGATTGTGGCTTGGCGTGGCGAGGGTTGGCGCCGGTGGCCGCGCAGGGTCAGGGCTGCTCGGTTGGAGGAGTGAGGTGTTTAGGCGATGGCGAGGGAGGGTTGACCGGCGGTGGCTGGTCACGGTGAGGCTGGTGGGTTGGAGGAGTGAGGTGTTTAGGCGATGGCGAGGGAGGGTTGATCGGCGGTGGCTGGTCACGGTGAGGCTGGTGGGTTGGAGCAGCGAGGTGTTTAGGCGATGGCTGGGCGAGGGGCGAAGGCGGTGGCTGGTCCCGGTGAGGCCGCTGGGGTTGGGGAAGTGAGGGTGGTTAGGGGATGGCGGGGCGAGGGTCTCGACGGGGTGGCTGGGCGCGGTGAGGGCGCTGGGCTGGGGGAGCGGGGGCTGGGGTTAGGCGGTGGCGGGGGCGGGGTGGGTGTTGCGGTGGTAGGCGATCAGGGAGAGGGCGCCCAGGGCGCAGGCGGCCGCCACCGCTCCCATCACCGCCGGATACCCCACGACCTGCGCGATCCCGGCCGCCAGCAGGGGCGCGACGGCCTTGGCGGTCGTGATGGGCAGCGCGAGTGCCCCGCTCAGTGACGCGTACGCTCCCGTGCCGTAGCGGTCGGCCAGAAGCGCCGGCCGGGCGATCGTGCCCACGCCGAACCCCAACCCGAACAGCACCACCCCCGCCACCGCCCCGGCCGGGCTCCGGCCGACCAGCGGCAGCAGCACCGCCGCCAACCCCTGCACCCCGAACATCACCGCGGTGATCAAGGCCACCGACCAGCGGCCCTGCAGGCCCGTGGTGACGAGTCGGCCCGTGACCGACAGCACCCCGAGCAGGCCCGCGACGGCGGCGGCGAAGACGGGAGCGTGGCCGAGGGTGATCAGGTACGTGACCAGCAGGACGCCCATGACCGACACCGCGCCGGTCTGGGTCAGGAAGGCCGCCGCCAGCAGCCAGAAGGGACGTTCGCGCAGGGCCGCCCCGACGACCTCGCGCCGGTTCACGTGCGGGGGCGCGGCCCGGCTCCGTACGGCCAGGGCGTGCAGCGGCACCGAGGTCAGGGCGTAGCCGGCGGCCAGGATGACCAGGGCCTGGCGCCACCCGTACAGGTCCACGAGGAAGCCCGTCAGCGGCAGGAAGATACTGGACGCGAAGCCCGCCACGACGGTTACCGCGAGTAACGCCCGCGCCCGCCGGGTCGCGTCGAACCAGGCCACGATCACGGCGAAGGCCGCCTCGTACAGCACCATCGCCGACGCCACGCCCAGCACGCCGCAGACCAGGTACAACTGCGCCACGGTACGCACCTGAGACCACGCCAGCACCGCGAGCCCGCCCAGCACCGACCCGAGGGTCATGAGCCCGCGCCCGCCGTGCCGGTCGAGCCAGCGGCCGATGAGCGGCGCCGCGACCCCGGACACCAGCACGGCCAGCGTGATCGCTCCGGTCAGCTGCGCGACCCCGGCGTGGAGGTCGCGGGACATGGGTGGGATGAACACCGAAAACGCGTAATAAAGCACGCCATATCCGGCGGTTTGCGTGATCGAGAGAGCGCCGATCATCCACATGGGGGACTTCGGCACGGTGGCGTCGATCACTCCAGGATCGTTCCCGTTCACCAGTCAGAAATACGGTGATAAATGTCACTTCGCCCGGTCAGGAATAGCGCACCGTGAAAGCGGAATAGCGTCGAGTCATGACCTTTTCCTATGTGGTGACCGGCGGCGGGCGTGGCATCGGAAAGGCCGTGGTCGAACGGCTCCTCGGCGAGCAGGACACCGTGGTGGCCGTCGAACGCGACCCCGACGCCCTCGCCTGGGCCGGCCCTCGAGTCATCCCGCTGATCGGCGACGCGGCCGACGAGGAGGTCGCCGCCTGGGCCGCCGACCTGGCCCAGGAGGCGGGCGTCCTGCGCGGCTGGGTGAACAACGCCGCCGTGTTCCGCGACGCCTCCGTACACATGTCCCCGATCGCCGAGGTCAGAGCCCTGATCGCGGCCAATCTCGACCTCGCCGTGGTGGGCTGTGCCACCGCCGTACGCCACTTCCTCGCGGCCGGTACGCCCGGCGCCGTCGTCAACGTCACCTCCCACCAGGCCACCAGGGCGGTGCCCGGCAGCCTCCCCTACTCGACCGCCAAGGCCGCCACCGAGGGCCTGACCAGGGCGCTGGCCGTGGAGTACGGCAGGCACGGGATCAGGGTCAACGCCGTGGCCCCTGGCTCCGTGGCCACCGAACGGTATGAGGCGTTCCTGGAGGCGCAGCCGCCGCAGGCGCGGCAGGCCGTCGAGGAGCAGCTGGCCACGCTGCATCCCCTCGGCCGGGTCGCGACGCCCGCCGAGGTGGCCTCCGTCGTGGCGCACCTCCTCTCGGACGAGGCGGCGTTCGTGAACGGCGCCACCATCCCCGTGGACGGCGGCCGTACGGTGCTGGGACTCGATCCCGAAGCTCGGGAATGAAAACCGTTGCCACCTGGTTGTGCAGGCCATGAAGAAGAACCTGCACCCCGCGTACGGCCCCGTCGTCTTCCGTGACCCGAGCGTCGGGTTCGCGTTCCTTACGCGCTCGACCCTCACCAGCGACAGGACGATCGAGTGGGAGGACGGCAGGACGTACCCGGTCGTCGACGTGGACGTCTCGTCCGCCAGCCACCCCTTCTACACCGGCCGCGGCCGCATCCTCGACACCGCGGGCCGCGTCGAGCGCTTCAACCAGCGCTACGCGAACCGCCGCAAGTGACGGGTGGCCCCGCGGGCACGGGTGTGCCCGCGGGGGAAGCCGCGCCGGTCCGCCAGTGGGGGCATGCCTGCGCTACTGCTGGGTAAAAGGTGGTCACCGGCGTCGGAGCAGTGGTGATGGCGATGAGTCTCTCTGGGAAGGAACGCCGCATTCTCGCTGAGATCGAGGAGGCCCTCGAGCGAGAGGACCCCGAGCTGGCCAGGCGCGTCGCGGCGATCAACAAGATCGAATCGGACGGGGACTTCCCCCGGGCGTACGGTGATCGCCTGCGCAGGTGGGTGCTAGCGCACGTCTGGATGATCTTCACGGCCGGCGCGCTCGTGATCTTCCTGCTCCTGCTCGCCGTACTGACCACCTGAGAGCAAGCCTCGCCGTACTGACCACCTGAGACCGAGCAGTCAGCGCCGCCGGCGCAGCAGCGCCAGGTCGGCGGCGGCCACGACGGCCACCACGGCGGCGATCGCGGCCTCCCAGCGCCAGACCTCCGCCCCCGTGTTCGCGGCGAGCACCGCGAAGAGCACCGCCGCCGCCATCCCCAGCACCAGCGCGACCAGCGACAGGATCCGCCGGGCGCGCAGCGGGCTGCGTGCGGTCACCGGCTCCGTGCCCGCCCGGTTACGCAGCCACATGGTCTGTCCCCTTTCCGTACGGTCAGGCGAGGCACCTCAGGGCCGCGACGACGCGCGGGTCGATCCCGTGCGACGCGGGCAGCCGCCCCACCGTGGCCTCCACGAACTCGGGGTACGACAGCGAGGCCGTGACCCCGTCCACGGCGGCCCAGATCTCGTCGGCCGTCTGCTCCACCTGCACCTTGGCCTCCTGCTCGGCCAGCACGAACCGCCCCACCGCCACCCGCCACAGCGTCCGCCCGTCGGCCTCGGCCTCGGGGACGGGCGCGCCGACGTCGTCGGCGTGGGTGGCGTACTCGGAGTCGTAGTGGAAGGCCTGCCGGCCGCACGGGTAGGGGCCGGCCATGGTGTCGATCAGCCCGCCGGGGCCGAGCTCGCGCATGCGGCGGCGCGTCTCGCCGTTCTGGGCCCGCCATTCCTCCAGCACTTCCGCCACGGGCCGGTCGCGCCGCTGCCGCACCGACCACTCGTTGAAGTCGTTGTAGCCGGACACACCGGCCGTGGAGAGCCCGGTCAGCAGGTCCTGCACGGTCCCGTCGAGGCAGGCGTGGTTGTACAGCTCCTCGCCCGCCAGGTGGCCCAGCACGTCGCGCACCGACCATCCCTCGCACCGGGACGGCCGCCGCCAGCCGGCCTCGTCGAGCCCGCTGAAGAACCGGTCGAGCCGGGCGGCCTCCGCGTCGAAGATGTCGAACGGATTGAAGTGTTTGAGCAGCTCGTCGGCCATACTCCGGACGCTACCCGCTACGTGCCCGCTTTCACGGCCATCGATCCGACGGCGGACCTGACCCGGTCGTACTCGCCGGCGCAGGAGGGCGCCCGCTCGGGCGGGACCCAGCCGCCCTGGGCGATCCGGTCGTATTTGCCGGGGTCGGCGCCGTACAGGAGGCAGGCGAACGTGGCCGATTCGGGCGGCCCCGACAGATGGTCGATGCCGGAGTGGCCGGCGAGCAGGTGGCGGGCCTCGGCGGCGGCCACCACGCGCTTGGGCGCGTCGGAGGCGAGCGTCAGCGCCGCGAACTGGTCGGCCTGCTCCTCGCTGTCGGCCAGGCCGTTCAGCGTGGCCAGGGCGTGGCCGAGCTGGTGGTGGAAGAGCACGGACAGCGCGCCGTCCATGCGGGCGGACCTGGTACGGGCGTCGGTCTCCTCGGTCTCGGAGATGCCGTCCATCACGCGGCGCACCTTGTCCACGAGCTGGTAGCAGATGGTGATCCGGCGCTCCTCCTGGTCCCAGGCGGCATCCGCCGCGTCGCAGTCACGGGCGACGACCTTGACCGGCGCGGGCAGCCGGATCCGGGTCTTGAGCGCGTCGCCGTCCTTGAGGAGCTCCCTGGCCTGCTCGGCGCTCGGCGAGCCCGGCCGCTCGTAGCGTACGGACAGTTCGGATGAAGGCGCCGCCCCCAGCGTGCTCGTCATACTCAGGACGAGGGCGATGAGGGGATGCGGCATACGAGGCTCCTTCGGGGGTCGGTAGATCCACGCAATGCGACTGTCCATGCGCGCAAAGCGTGATCCCTAAACCTGAGGGCCCCCGAAAAGCCCGAAGGCCCGGCCCCTGGGAAGGGACCGGGCCTCCGTCCTATGGATTAACGACGCCACCAGCTGCCGTAGACCCGCACGGAGTCCGTGCGGCTCTTGGCACCGTCGAGCTCGTCGTTGCCGTCGAACACGGCGCGGAAGGTGCCGCTCTTGTAGGCGCGGGTCTCGGCGTAGAACTTGCCGCCCCACTTGGTCTTGGCGGAGGCGACCCACTTCCAGCCGCTGGAGCCGTTGGCGCGGAAGTAGACGTTCACCTTCTCGCCGCGGACGCCCTCCCAGCCGTCGTCATCCACCTGGAGACGGCCGGAGAACTCGATCGTACGACCCTTGCGGATCTTGTACGGGTCGGCGGAGAAGCGCGAGATACGAGTCTCGGACTTGCTCTTCTCGAGCTCGACCGAGAAGAACGCCGTGTCCGTCGCGATCTGCTTGCCGGCAGAGTCGAAGGCTACAGCGGTGGCCTGCCACTTGCCCTGAGGGTCGCCCTCGGTGAAGCCGACGGCGAAGCGCCAGCCCTCGAGGTCCTTGACGTCCTTGGCGCGGAGCGTGCGGGCGCCCTCGGGCGCCACGCTGAGCTCGACCTTCTTGACGTCGGAGCTGGCCCCGATGTCGAAGTACGCGGTCGTCTCGGAGCCGGGCTCCACCACGACCGGATTAGGGTCGATGTCGCGGATCTTGAGCTGGGTGTCCACCTTGGTGGCCGCCGAAGCAGTGCTCGCGCCCGACATCAGCATGGCCCCGCCCACAAGGGCGGAAACGATACCAAGTGCGATCTTTCTCATGAGGGTGCTGATTCCTCTCCCCGTATTGACTTGGAGCCGGCTCGGGGTGGCCGACCCCTTTACTACTTTGAGCCATGAGAAGGGGAAAAGGTTGGCTAAAGTTACAGAAAATATTTGATCACGCTGATCACCAGCGGTTATGCGAGGAAAGTACTTGACCGGCTACAGTCTGGCGCATGACCGACGTCTACACGCTCGGCGAGCCCTTGGGAGTCGTCTCCAGCGGCCGGGTTCGCCACGAGAGCGAAGCCCGGCTGGACGTGTGCGGGCCCGAGTTCACCCTGGCCATCGCGCTGGCCAGGCTCGGGCACCGCAGTGCGTACCTGGGCAAGGTGGGCGATGACGAGCTGGGCGCGAGGGCGCTCACCGCGCTCAGGGGCGAGGGCGTGGACGTCACGGACATGCGCGTGTCCGAGGGGCTGCGCACGGGGCTGATCCTCAGGGAGTCCCGCGTCGGCCGCTCACTGAAAGTGACGCAGTACCGCGCGGGCTCGGCGGGCTCGCGGCTCACTCCGGGCAACGTGCCGATCGACCGGATCGCGGCGTCGAAGATGCTCCACGTGACCGGGCTCACGGCGGGCCTCGGCCGGGACGCGCTCGACGCGGTGCGCACCGCCGTGAGCGCCGCGAAGAACGCCGGGGTGATGATCTCCTTCTCCGTCGACTACGTGCCCGAGCTGTGGCCGTCGGTGCGCGAGGCCGAGGAGGTGCTGGGCGAGCTGGCCTGCGAATCGCACCTGCTCTTCCTCCGCCAGGACGAGCTCGACCTGGTCAAGCCCGCACTCACGCCGGAGCGCGAGGTCGTGGTGGACCGCGGCGCCAAGGGCGCGAGCGTGCGCGCCGACCGGATGCGCTACGACGTGCCGGGCTGGCAGGTCCCCATCGTGGACACGGCCGGCGCGGGGGAGGCGTTCGCGGCCGGTTACATCAGCGCCGCGCTCGACGGCCTCATCCCCCAGGAGCGCCTGCACCGCGGGGCGCTGTTGAGCGCCGCCGCGGTGACCAGCGTCAGCGACTGGCAGGGGTTGCCCACCAGGTCAGACCTCTAGTTCGTGGTCAGCGTGAAGGTCGAGGTCGTGTTCTTGATGTTCTGGTAGTTGTTGCTGAACTTCAGGTTGTTGATCGTGGCCGACCCGACGGCCGGGCCCTGCCCCGGCTCGGGCAGCTCGTTCACCCAGATGCCGAACCCGGACTTGGCGTCGAAGGCGTCGCCGCTCTTCTGCGCCCCGCTGATCGAGACGTTCGTGAGGATCGTGTCCTTGACCGGGTTCAGCGGCGCGCTGCCGGAGTAGCCGGTCTGGAACATGATCCCGCTGTACGTCGGGTCCACGATGTCCAGGTTGTTGACGCGGATGCCCTGGAACACCTTGGAGGAGGAGAACAGCCACAGCGCCGGGAACGTCTGCTGCCCCCAGAAGTGCCCGCCCGCCCGGACCAGCGAGATGTTGTCGAACGTCGTCGGCGGGCTGGCGCCGAACCCGTTCATCGGGATCCCGAAGTCCAGCGAGCTGATCGTGACGCCCGGGTAGGTCAGCGTGTCCGCGACGTAGATGTTCCTGAAGGTGTTGTCGTAGCCGCCGTACACGGCCACGCCCGCGGCCCGCCAGGTGAGCAGCGAGGTCAGGTTCTCGAAGACGTTGCCGGTCTGCTCGCCGGGGTTGTTGTCGGTGGCCGAGAACAGCGCGAAGCTGTCGTCGCCGGTGGCCCTGGCCTCGACGTTGGTGACGTGGTTGCCGGTGCTGCCGTTGGTCATGTTCAGGCCGTCGGCGAACAGGTTGCGGATCCGCGAGTTCCTGATCGTGATGTTGTCCGTGTTCGTGCCCCAGTAGAGGCAGATCTGGTGCTCGGCCCAGACGTTGTCGATCGTCATGTTGGCCACGTTCGAGAAGTCGAAGACCTTGCCGGGGCCGTCGATGCGCGAGGTGTAGTTGCCGAAGTAGGCGAAGTTCGCGAACGTCGAGCCGTTGGCCGAGGACTCCGTGCGGAAGCCCACGTCGGTGTTGTCCTGGCCGGTGGGGGAGTAGAACCTGGTGAACCAGGGGCCCGCGCCGACGATCTTGACGGCCTTGCCGTACACCTGGAACTTGCCCGAGGTCTGGTAGTCGCCCTGCGGCAGGTAGACGCCGGTCAGATTGGCGTCCATGCGGGCCTTGTCGAGCGCGTTCTGCACGTCCTGGTGGGTGAAACCGGTCGGTACGGCGTACTTCGCCGGGTCCGGGTTCGCGACCGGGGTCGCCTGCTCGAAGTCCACGAAGTCGATCGCGTACGTCTGGGTGTTGGCCACGTCCTTCTGCAGCCTGATCGTGCTGCCCTTGGGCACGGTGGCGCCGAGGAGCACGTTCGCCTCGTCGTAGATGTGCCTGGGCGGTCCAGAGCCGGGGGAGTTGGTGGGACTGGCCTCGGCGCCGTAGAGCCAGGCGTAGCGGGAGGTCAGGTTGACGGCCTTGAGGAACGAGCCGTTGACGTAGACGTTCAGGGTCGAGCTGAGCCCGCCGCCGCCCGCCGCGTCGGGCATGGAGAAGCGGGTGACCAGGGTGTTCGTGTCCGCCCTGGTGGTGAACTCGACGTACGCGCCGGTCTGGTTGAGCGTCACCGCGCGCCGCCCGGACGCCTCGCCGGCGATCGTGCCGATGTCCCTGCTCGGGCCCACGCGCGTGGCCCCGCCGCCGATCACGGCGTCCTCGGCCTCGTACGTGTCGTACGGCATGTTCGCGCCGCGGCCCACGAACAGCGGCAGCTCGCTGGTGTTGTTGGCGCGCTTGACGGGCAGCTCGTTGGCGTCGTCGGCGAGCACCGTCTTCACCGTGTATTTGCCGTTGGCCGCGGTCCACGTGCCCAGGCTCACCGGGCTCGTGGTCGCGCCCGCCGCGATGGCGCCGGCGGTCGAGCCGGTCAGGGTCTTGACGACGGTGCCGGAGCCGTTCGTGACGGTGAGCGTGATGCCGTGGGAGCCGCCGCTGGAGGCCACCGTGCCCTGGTTCTTGATCGCCACCGAGAACGTCACCGTGTTGCCCGCGGCCGGATTGCCCGGCGTCCAGGCGACGGGGGAGGCGATCAGGTCGGCCGTGTCGACCGGCTTCACGGTCAGGGTGCCGGTGGCGGTGTTGTTGGCCTCGTTCAGCTCGACGACCTTGCCGTCCTCGTCCACCTTGGCGGACAGCGGGTAGGTCCCGGCGTCCCTGGCGCCGATGTTCGCGGACACGGTGGCCGACGCCCCCGCGGCCAGCGCGCCCACGTTCGCGCTGCCGACCTTGGTGGTGCCCGCGTAGAAGTTCACGGAGGTCGCGGCGGCGGCCGCGGTGCCCGCGTTCCTGACCGTGGCCGACAGCGTGACCGCGTCGGTCTCGACCGGCGCGGCCGGGGACGACGAGAGATCGCCCACGGTCAGGTCGGGATTGGCCGACGGGGTGCCGAAGATCTGGAACTCGGCCACCTGCCCGCCCGGCGCGCCCGAGTTGGCGGTGATCTGCAGCCGGACGTCGGCGGCCTTACCGGTCACCGGGATCGTCACGGAGTTGCCGGTGGCCGGGTCGAAGGTGTAGACGGCCTGTGCGACCAGGGTGCTGAAGGCGCTCGCGCTCTGCTCCCGGCCCAGCACCTGGATGGTCTGGGTCCGCCTGGCCCAGGCGGGGTCGGGGTTGAGCTTGAGGGTGATCGAGCTCAGGTCGGCGTTGGCGCCGAGCTGCACGGTCAGCGTGCCGGGGTAGGCCGCGCCCTCCCAGTACGTCTGCAGGTTGTCGTCGTTGGCGTTGGCGGCCACGTACGTGTGGGTGTGCGAGGACTCGGTGATCGCCTTGCCGAGCGCCAGGTTGGCGCCGCCCGGCGGCGGGTTGTCCGGCGCGCTGCCCCACACCTCGAACTCGGAGAGCTGGCCCGCGGGCCAGCCGGTGTTCGCGGTGATCTGCAGCCGGACGTAGCGGGCGGTCGTGGGGGCGAAGGTGATCGTCGCGGTCGGGTTGAAGGTGTACGTCGCCGAGGCGACGATCGTGCTGAAGGGGGAGCCGGTCGTGCTGCCCTGGACGGTCAGCGTCTGGGTACGGCTCGGCCAGCCGGACGGCAGCTTCAGCACGAGCTTGTTGACGCTCGCGCTGACGCCGAGGTCGACCTGGACCCATTGCGGGAAGGCGTTGTTGGCCGACTCCCAGTAGGTGGCCTGGTTGCCGTCGGTCACGTTGGGGGCGGCGTAGACGTCGGTGGAGCTGCTCGCGGTGGCGGTCCTGCCGGCCGCGAGGTTGGTGTCGGCCGCCGCGTAGGCGGGTGTGGCCAGGAATCCGAGGACTAACGTAAGGGCGGCTAAGAGTGCTCTCATGGGGGTGGCCCTTCCGGGTAGGACGGATGGCCGAACCATAGGATGTCGAGCAGATAGCCGCAATATTTCGACGAGATTTCGCAAACAGTTGACTGACAGGAAGTGCCGCCCGCGGTCTTCCCTTGCTGGTCAGGAACTTGCGAGGGCTGGGAGAACGCTGCGGAGGCGGCGCAAAGCCTGACGTCGGATCAACGTAAGCCGTTGCAAGCGCTTGCGCTGAAGGCCGTATAGTTTGCGCATGACGCGACGACTCGCAGAGGTGGCCAAGAAAGTCGGAGTCAGCGAGGCGACGGTGAGCCGGGTGCTCAACGGCAAGCCCGGGGTCTCCGACGCGACCCGCGAGGCCGTGCTGACCGCCCTCGACGTGCTCGGCTACGAGCGCCCCACCCAGCTGCGCGGCGACCGGGCCCGGCTGGTCGGCCTCGTGCTCCCCGAGCTGCAGAACCCGATCTTCCCGGCCTTCGCGGAGGTGGTCGGCGGCGCGCTGGCCCAGCAGGGGTTCACCTCCGTGCTGTGCACCCGCACGGTCGGCGGCGTCTCCGAGGCCGACTACGTGGACCTGCTGCTCCAGCAGCAGGTCAGCGGCGTCGTCTTCGCCGGTGGCTTCTACGCCCAGGCCGACGCCGCGCACGGGCACTACGAGCTGCTGCACGAGCGCAAGCTGCCGACCGTGCTGGTGAACGCGGCCGTCCAGCACCTCGACTTCCCGCAGGTGTCGTGCGACGACACGGTGGCCGCCGAGATGGCCCTGGCCCACCTGCGCGCGCTCGGCCACGAGCGGGTCGGCATGGTGCTCGGGCCGAAGGACCACATGCCGTCGCGGCGCAAGCTGGAGACGTTCCAGGCCGAGGGCGGGGATCCCGGGCTGGTCGAGCACACGATGTTCTCGCTGGAGGGCGGGCACGCGGCCGCCGCCCGGCTGGTCAAGCGCGGGGTGACCGGCGTGATCTGCGCCAGCGACCTGCTCGCGCTGGGCACGATCAGGGCGGCCCGCCGGGCGGGGCTCTCCGTGCCGGGGGACATCTCGGTCATCGGCTTCGACGACTCGGCCCTGATGAACTGCACCGATCCGCCGCTGACCACGGTCCGCCAGCCGATCGACGCCATGGGCCGGGCCGCTGTCGACCTGCTGGTCGCGCAGATCGACAAGGCGGTGGTGCCGGCGGACGAGCTGCTGTTCGAGCCGGAGCTCGTGGTCCGCGCCTCCACCGCCCGCCCCCGCTCGGCGGCTTAGCGGCCGAGCCCGCCCCGTGCCCCCACCTCCCCCCGGGGGGCCTCAGCCCGTGCGGAGGGCCACGTAACTCAGTCGTTATCTTGCAATATGAAGTCGAAATATTGCGAACATCCGTCCCCGATCCTATGGTGTGGGCACCTCGCATCAGAAGGGTCAGACCATGCGGAGATCCACTGGGCTCTTGCTCGTATCCGTGCTCGGCCTCTCAGCCACAGCCTGCGGCTCCGGCAACCCCGCCACCCCGTCAGCCGGCGCCGGCGGTGCCAAGGCCGTGACGATCACGGTGGCCTGCCAGCCCGCCAAGTCCGCGCCGAAGGAGCGCCAGGCCTGGGACGACGACGTGGCCACGTTCATGAAGGCGCACCCGGGCGTGACGGTCAAGAGCACGGACCAGCAGCCCTGCTTCGACCCCAAGACGTTCGGCCCCAAGCTGGCCGGCGGCCAGATGGAGACCGTCTTCGTGGTCCCGGTGACGAACTACGACGACGTCATCGGCCAGGGCCAGGCGCTCGACATCACGCAGTACACCGGCAGCATCAAGAACTGGAACGACCTGCGCCCCGACGTGCGCGAGCTGGTGACCAAGGACGGCAAGGTGTACGGCGTGCCGAACGTCCACTACGGCGTCGGCCTGGTCTACAACCGCTCCCTGTTCACCAAGGCCGGCCTCGACCCCGACACCCCGCCCAAGACGTGGGCCGAGGTCCGCGAGGCCGCCAAGAAGATCGCCGCGCTCGGCCCCGGCTACGTCGGCTACGGCGAGTACTCCGGCGGCAACACCGGCGGCTGGCACTTCACCCAGGCCATCTACGGCCGCGGCGGCAGCATCCTGACCCCCGACAACAAGAAGGCCGCGTTCAACTCGCCCGAGGGCAAGGCCGTGCTGCAGAACCTGCACGACATGCGCTGGGTCGACAACAGCATGGGCAACAAGCTCCTGGTCGGCTGGGAGTCGCTCATGATGGCCATGGGCAGCGGCAAGGTCGGCATGATGCTGGGCGCGCCCGACGTGGTCACCGACGTGGTCAACAAGTTCAAGGGCAACGTCGCCGACTACGGCATCACCGGCTTCCCCGAGGCCAAGGCGTCGCTGAGCGGCGGCGAAGCGTTCATGATCAACCCGAAGGCCACCCCCGAGGAGGCCAAGGCGGGCCTGGAGTGGGTCGACTTCCGCTTCAACACCGTCGGCAAGGGCCGCTTCGACTTCGCCCGCGGCAAGGCCATCGGCAACCCGGTCGGCGTGCCCGACAACGCCGTCTACGGTGACTCGGCGACGGGCAAGGCCATCCAGGCCGACCGCGAGAAGAACGCCTCGCTGCCGGTCACGAACTACGCGCCGTACGTGCAGGCCGCCGCGACGATCCCGCCCAAGGCCGAGCCGGCGCACGCGCAGGAGCTGTACGCCATCCTCGACGTGGTCATGTCGGGCGTGCTGAGCCGTAAGGACGCCAGCGTCGACCAGCTCCTGACGGACGCCGAGACCAAGGCGAACTCCATGCTGGCGGCCAAGGGCTGACCTCGATGGGAATCTTGCGGCGCAACCTGACGGCCTACGGGTTCCTCTGCGCGGCCCTGATCTGTTTCACGGTGTTCGCCTGGTATCCGATGGTCAGGGAGTTCATTCTGAGCTTCCAGAAGACCGACCTGATCAACCCGCCCACCTGGGTGGGGCTGGACAACTTCAAGGCGGCGGTCCAGGACCCGGCCTTCGGCGAGGCCTGGCTGAACACCGTGGAGTTCACGCTGCTCGCGCTGCTGTGCGGCTATGCCGTGCCGTTCGTCGTCGCGCTCGTCCTCAACGAGCTGCGCCACGCCCGGGCCTACCTGCGGTTCGTGGTCTACCTGCCGGTCATGCTGCCGCCGATCGTGGCGGTGCTGCTGTTCAGGTGGTTCTACGATCCGGGGCCCGGGCTGTTCAACCAGGTGCTGGACTTCTTCCACCTGCCGCCGCTGGCCTGGCTGGACTCGTCGTCGACCGCCCTGATCTCCCTGGTCCTCGTCTCGACCTGGATGAACATGGGCAGCGCGACGCTGATCTACCTGGCGGCGCTGCAGAACATCCCGCCCGAGCTGTACGAGGCCGCCGAGCTCGACGGGGCCGGGATCCTCAAGCGGATCAGGCACGTCACGATCCCGCAGACCCGGCTGATCCTGCTGCTCATGCTGATGCTGCAGATCGTGGCGACCATGCAGGTGTTCATCGAGCCGTACATGCTGACCGGCGGCGGCCCGGAGAACGCGACCGTGAGCGTCGCATACCTGATGTACCAGTTCGCCTTCTCGCAGATGAACTACGGCCAGGCGGGCGCGCTCGGCATGCTGCTCATGCTCGCGCTCCTCGTCTTCGCGGCCTTCCAGCTCAGGACGACCCGTGAGGACAGGGCATGACGGCTACCGAACACAGGCGGGCCCCGGTGTCCGAGCCGCCCGGCAGGGCGAGGCCGACGCGGCGGCGAAGGTCGCCGAAACCGATCCAGGTGCAGTTCCGCACGATCGTCTCGCCGCACCAGCTCAACAGCAGGTGGGGCCGGCGGATCTACTGGCTGGTGCTGATCGCCGTCATCGTGGTCTTCACGCTGGCCTTCGTCTTCCCGCTCTACTGGATGATCACCGGCGCCATGAAGACGCCGGAGGAGATCGCCGAGATGCCGCCGTCGCTCGTCCCGGCCGATCCGACGCTGGAGGCGTTCTTCGAGGCCTGGGACCTGTTCGACATCGGCACGCTGCTGGCGAACACCGCGTACTACGCGCTGGGCGCGTGGCTGTTCTCCATGGCGGTGGACGTCACGGCGGCGTACGCGCTGTCGAAGCTGCGCCCGATGTTCGGCAACGTGATCCTCGGCGCGATGCTGGCCACGCTGATGATCCCGCCCATGGTCATCCTCATCCCGCTCTACGTCACGATCGTTGACCTGGGCCTGCTCAACAACGCCTGGGGCCTGTGGTTCCCGGCGGCGGCGAACGGCTTCAACATCTTCCTGCTCAAGCGGTTCTTCGACTCGATCCCGCGGGAGCTGATCGAGGCGGCGCAGATCGACGGCGCGGGCCCGCTGCGGGTGCTGTGGTCGGTCGTGCTGCCGGTCTCCAGGCCGATCCTGGGCGTGGTCTCCATCTTCACGATCGTCACCGCGTTCAAGGACTTCGTCCTGCCGCTGCTGGTCATGACCGACAGCGAGAAGATGACGATCAGCGTGGGCCTGTCGCAGACGGCGGGCGCGGTGACCCAGAACCAGATCATGGGCGGGCTGGTCATCGCCAGCATCCCCATGATCATCGTCTTCTTCGTCTTCCAACGGCACATCATGGCGGGGCTCACCGCCGGAAGCATCAAGGGATAAGCGCATGTCGCAAACGTGGTGGCGGGGGGCCGCGATCTACCAGGTCTACCTGCGTAGTTTCGCCGACGGGAACGGTGACGGGATCGGCGATCTGGCCGGCCTGCGCTCCCGCCTGCCGTACCTGAAGGATCTCGGGATCGACGCCATCTGGCTGAACCCGTGGTACCCGTCGCCGATGGCCGACGGGGGCTACGACGTGGCCGACTACCGCGACATCGAGCCGGTGTTCGGCACGCTGTCCGAGGCCGAGCGGTTCATCGAGGAGGCGCACCAACTCGACATCAGGGTCATCATCGACGTGGTTCCGAACCACAGCTCCACGGAGAGCGCCTGGTTCAAGGAGGCTCTGGAGAACCCCGCGGCGCGCGAGCGCTTCTGGTTCGCCGACGAGCCGCTGAACGACTGGCAGTCCATCTTCGGCGGCTCGGCCTGGACCCAGGTCCCCGACGGCCAGTGGTACCTCCACCTGTTCGCCCCGGAGCAGCCGGACTTCAACTGGACCAATCCCGAGGTCCACCGGGAGTTCGAGGACGTGCTGCGGTTCTGGTTCGACCGCGGCGTGGACGGCGTGCGCATCGACTCCGCCGCCCTGCTGATCAAGTCGGACACGAAGTACGAAGACCTCGACGAGGTCCACGACGTCTACCGTCGGTGGCGCGAGGTGGCCGACGAGTACGGCGAGCGCATCCTGATCGGGGAGGTCTGGCTCCCCGACCAGGAGCGTTTCGCGCGCTACCTGCGGCCCGACGAGCTCCACACGGCCTTCAACTTCGACTTCCTGTCCTGCCCGTGGGACCCGGCCGAGCTGCGCAGGGTCATCGACCTGACCCTCGCCACCCACACCCCCATCGGCGCCCCGCCGACGTGGGTGCTGTCCAACCACGACGTGACGCGCCCGGTCACCCGGTACGGCCGCGCCGACACCACGTTCGCGCACGGGGGCCGCCTCCACGGCACCCCCTCCGACCTGGAGCTGGGCTACCGGCGGGCCAGGGCGGCGGCCCTGCTGGCCATGGCGCTGCCCGGCTCCGTGTACGTCTACCAGGGCGAGGAGCTGGGCCTCCCCGAGGTCGAGGATCTCGCGGACGAGCTCCGCCAGGACCCGATGTACGCCAGGTCGGGCGGGACGAACCCGGGCCGGGACGGCTGCCGCGTGCCGCTGCCGTGGTCGGGGGAGGAGCCCCCGTTCGGCTTCGGCGCGGGCACGCCGTGGTTGCCGCAGCCGGAGGGCTGGCGCAAGCTGACGGTCGAGGCCCAGCGCACGGACCTGGGCTCGATGCTCAACCTCTACCGGACGGCCCTGGGCCTGCGCCGTGACCTGCTGGGGGACGGCACGCTGACCTGGCTCCCGGCGGGCGGCGAGGTCCTGGCCTTCACCAGGGACTCGGGCCTGACGAGCGTCACCAACCTGGGGCCCGACCCGGTTCCGCTGCCCGCGGGCCGGCTCCTCCTGGCCAGCGGCGCCCTGGAGGACGGCGCGCTGCCCTCCGACACCACGGCCTGGCTGACGAGGGACTGACACCGAGCACCATCAGCCCGGGGGCGGCCGGCACCGCCCTCAGGCGGCGCACATGCACGTGACGAACGCGTCCACCAGCCGCCGCACGGCCTGCCGCCGGTCGCCGCGCCGCCAGACGACGGCCAGCCGGCTCGGCGGCAGCCCCACCACGGGCCGGCTGACCACGTCGTCACGCCGGTAGAGCTCGGCGTTCCCGGCCGAGACCAGCACCACGGCCCGCCCCGACGCGACCAGCTCGAACGCCTCCTCGGCCGTCTCCGCCTCCGCCCCCACCACGGCGGGCGCCGGCCGTTGATCGCCGGCCAGCCAGAAGTCCCGCATGGGCCCGGCGGAGACCGGCAGCGCCACGAACGCCTCCCCGGCCAGGTCGGCGAGCGTGACCTCGGGGCGGGCGGCCAGCGGATGGTCGGCGGGCAGCGCCACCCAGCGCTCCTCCGTGCTGACCACCGTCCAGTCGTACTCGTGGCCGGGCACGGGCAGCCACGCGACGGCCACGTCGACCTGGCCGTCGCCCAGCCCCACGGTGGGGTCGCTCCACGGCACCTGCCGGAAGCGCAGGTCCCAGCCGGGCAGCGCGGAGGAGATGGAGGGCACGAGCCCGCGCCCGATCCGCGTCTGGAACCCGACGACCAGCATCCGCTCCTCGCGCGCCGCCGCCACCGCCCGCTGCGCGCCCTCCCACTGCTCGATGATCCGCCGGGCCTCGGGCAGCAGCGCCGCCCCCGCCGCCGTCAACGCCACGGTACGGCGGTCGCGCTCGAACAGCTTGGCCCGCAGCGACAGCTCCAGCTGCCTGATCTGCCTGCTCAGCGAGGGCTGCGAGATGAAGAGCCGCTCGGCCGCCGCCCGGGTGAAGCTCAGCTCCTCGGCGACCGCCACGAAATACCTGAGATCCCGAATATGGGCATCCATAGCAAAAAGCTATAACAGCCGGTCTTGGACGGGCTGGTGAGCCGCGACCCACGATGGAGCGCATGAGAGATCTGTCAGGAAAGACGGCATTGGTAACCGGAGCGTCGCGCGGCATCGGGCGGGCGATCGCGGAGCGGCTGGCCGCCGACGGGGCCCGGGTGATCGTCCACTACGCCAGCAACGACGACCTGGCCAAGGAGACGGTGGCCGCGATCGAGAGCGCGGGCGGGCAGGCGTACGCGGTGAAGGCGGCGTTCGAGGACGGCGTGGACGCGTTGTTCGAGGGCCTGCGGGGGGAGCGGCTGGACATCCTGGTCAACAACGCCGCCATCCTCGCCGGGGTGCTGGGCACGGTGAGCGAGGAGCAGTTCGACCGGGTCTTCGCCGTGAACGTGCGGGCGCCGTACTTCATCATCGAACGGGCCCTGCCGCTCCTGAACGACGGCGGCCGGATCATCAACATCTCCTCGGCCGTCGTCCGCATCGCCCTCCCGGACCTCGTCTACTCGATGACCAAGGGAGCCCTGGACACGCTGGGCTTCAGCCTGGCGCCCCTCCTCGGCGACCGGAACATCACCGTGAACACCGTCTCCCCGGGCGTCACGGAGACGGACATGAACGCCTGGCTGCGCGCGGACGACGGCACCGCCGAGCGCGCGGTCACCGAGGTGACGGCGCTGGGCCGCATCGGCCGCCCGCAGGACATCGCGGACGCCGTGGCGCTGCTCGCGAGCGAGGGGTCCCGGTGGATCACCGGTCACGTCCTGGACGTCACCGGCGGCTACTTCCTCGGCCCGCGCGGCGGCGTGATCCCTGGCTAGGGGGGCCGGTCCAGCGGGTGGCGCCGCTGGGGTCCCGGAGCCACGCCTCCAGCGCCGCGCGGGCGTCGGCGGCTCCGGCGGGCAGCCGCAGCGCCCTGAGTAGCATCCACAGCGTCCCCTGCAGCGCGCGCCGCGCCGCTCGGCCAGGTGCGCGTGCGCGTCCCGCAGCCGGGCCAGCACGTCGGGCGGGACCTGCCCGTCGAGCAGCTCCAGCAGCCGCAGCGGCTCGTCGAGCACCGGCCCGAGATAGGGCAGCTCGCCGGGAAACCCCCGCAGCGCCTCGTGCAGCTCGGCGAGCGCCCGCCCCAGTGCGGTCACCGTCGGCACCCGCGCCACGACCGGCGCGGGGCGCAGGTGGATCCGGAGGTTGAACGAGTCGTTGAGGACCACCGGCTCCAGGACCCGGATGCCGTGCTCCTCGGCCAGGGCGACGGCGGCGGCCACAGCGGGGACCATCTAGGCGGACTCCCTGATCACCAGCTCCGTGGGCATGATCACCGGCTCGGCCGGCCCGCCCTCGAACAGCCCGAGCAGGAGCTGGACCATGGCCGTCGCCTGCTCGGCCACCGGGTGCCTGAGCGTCGTCAGCGGCGGCTCGGTGTATTTGGCCGCCTCGATGTCGTCGAAGCCCACCACGGCCACATCGTCCGGCACCCGGCGGCCGGAGTGGCGCAGTGACTGCAGGGCGCCCACGGCCATCAGGTCGTTGGCCACGAAGACGGCGTCGAGGTCGGGGTCGTCGCGCAGGAGCTGCCGCATCGCGACCGCGCCCGACTCGCGGGTGAAGTCGCCGATCGCCACGATCGACCTGAGGTCGGAGTCGCGCAGCACGTTGCGGTAGCCGGCCAGCCGGTCCTGGCCGCCGATCATGTCCTGCGGGCCGGCGATCGTGGCGATCCTGCGCCGTCCCGTCTCCACCAGGTGCCGGACCCCGATCTCCGCCCCGCCGACGTTGTCGTTGTCGACGTACGGGATGTCCACGGGGACGGCGGGCCGCCCGTAGGAGACCACGGGGACGCGCAGGCGCGACAGCGCGGCCGGCAGCGGGTCGGCGCCGTGCATGGAGATCAGCATGACCCCGTCGACGTGCCCCCCCGAGATGTAACGCTCCACCCGGGCGTGGCTCTTGGCGGAGGAGGCCAGCATGAGCACGACCTGCTTGTTCACCGCTTCGAGCGCCACGGACGCCGACCTGATCACCGTGGAGAACATCGGGTCCTCGGAGAAGACCCGGGTGCCCGGCTCGCTGACGACCAGGGCGATCGAGTCGGTGCGCTGGGTGACCAGGCTGCGCGCGGCCGAGTTGGGCACGTAGCCCAGCTCGTCGATCGCGCGCTGCACGGCGTCGCGGATGTGGGGCGCCACCGTCGTCTGGCCGTTGACGACCCGGGAGGCGGTGGCGCGCGAGACCCCCGCCCGGGCGGCGACCGCCTCGAGGGTCGGGCGTCTCATGAATGCACCAAGTGGGAGAGCACGGAAAAAATCTACAGGCCGTTCCTGGTGATGACGTCTCTGTACCAGAGAGCGCTGTCCTTGAGGACCCTGGCCTGGGTCGCGTAGTCGACGTGCACGATGCCGAACCGGCGCCGGTAGCCCTCGGCCCACTCGAAGTTGTCGAGCAGCGACCAGACCAGATATCCGCGCAGGTCCGCGCCCGCCCCGATGGCCCGGTGCACCTCGCGCAGGTGGCCTTCCAGGTACGCCACCCGCTCGTCGTCGTGGACGCGGCCGTCCTCCACGACGTCGTCGAAGGCCGCGCCGTTCTCCGTGACCATGAGGCCGACCTGCGGATAGTCCTTCGAGAGCCGTACGAGGAGCCGCGACAGGCCGTCCGGCACGATCGGCCAGCCCATCGCGGTCGTCGGCGCGTCCGCCGCCGCGAACCTGACGCCCTCCGAGCCCGGCCACGCCGCGTCGGCCGGCAGCCCCGGGCACGACTCGACCACGCACGGGTTGTAGTAGTTGACGCCGACCAGGTCGATCGGCGCGTTGATGAGCTCGAGGTCGCCGTCCAGGACGTGCTCCGTCCCGCCGTTGCGCGCCGCCGCCTCCAGGACCTCCGCCGGGTACGTGCCGTGCACCGCCGGGTCGAGGAACTGCCTGGTCAGCAGCGCGTGGACGCGGTCCGCGACGGCCGCGTCCGCCTCGCCGGCCACCGCCGAAGGGTCGTTGACCTGGGCGGGGGTGAGCACGGGGGAGGAGTTGACCACCAGCATGAGGCTGCGCGCGCCGGACGCGCGCAGCCGGCGCGCGGCCAGCCCGTGACCGAGCAGCAGGTGGTGCGCCGAGCGCAGGGCGTCGGCCGGATCGCGGCGGCCCGGCGCGTGGACGCCGTTGCCGTAGCCGAGGAAGGCCGACACCCACGGCTCGTTCAGCGTGGTCCAGTCGCCTACCCGGTCGCCGAGCCGGTCGTGGACGGCCTGGGCGTAGTCGGCGAACCGGTAGGCGGTGTCGCGATTGGTCCACCCACCACGGTCTTCGAGGGCTTGGGGAAGATCCCAGTGATAAAGCGTGACATAAGGCGAAATTTCGGCGGCGAGTAGCTCGTCCACGAGCCGGTCGTAGAAAGCCAGCCCGCGCGGGTTGACCGGACCCGCGCCGTCCGGCTGCACGCGCGGCCACGCGACCGAGAACCGGTAGGCCGCCAGCCGCAGCTCGCGCATCAGCCCGATGTCCTCGCGGTAGCGGTGGTAGTGGTCGCAGGCCACGTCGCCGGTGTCGCCGTCCGCCACCTTCCCGGGGGTGTGGGAGAAGGTGTCCCAGATCGACTGGCCCCGCCCGTCCTCCTTGACCGCCCCCTCGATCTGGTACGAGGCCGTCGCGGCACCCCAGACGAACTCCTCGGGAAAGATCATCCCTTAACAGCTCCTTGCATGATTCCACCGATGATTTGCCTGCCGAACAGGGCGAAGACGGCCACGAGCGGGAGCGTGCCGATCGCCGTCCCGGCCAGCCCGAGCACGTAGTCGTTGACGTAGCCGCTGGCCAGCGTGGACAGCGCCACCTGGACCGTCGGGTTGTCCGGGTTCAGGACGACCAGCGGCCAGAAGTAGTCGTTCCAGGCCGACATGAACGTCAGCATGCCGAGCACCGCCGCCGCCGGACGGGCGGCGGGCAGCACGACGTGCCAGAACAGCCCCCACGTCGAGCACCCGTCCACCCGGCCCGCCTCCAGCAGCTCCGTGGGCAGGGCCCGCGACAGGTACTGGGTCATGAAGAACACGCCGAACGCGTTGACCAGCGCCGGGACGATCAGCGCGTAGTTGGTGCCGGTCCACTCCAGCTTCACCATGAGCATGTAGAGCGGGATGATGCCGAGCTGGGCCGGGACCATCATGGTGGCCACGGTGATCACGAGCATGACGTTCCTGCCCCTGAACTTCAGCTTGGCGAAGGCGAACCCGGCCAGCGTCGAGAAGAACATCACCGCGATCGAGATCGACCCCGCCACGATGACGGAGTTGACCAGCGCGAGCCCGAAGGGGACGGTGTCGAAGACCCGGGAGACGTTGGCGAAGAAGTTGCCGCCGGGGATCAGCGGCGGCGGCACCTGGGCCAGCGCCGAGTTGTGCCGGGAGGCCACCACGACGCTGTAGTAGAGCGGGAAGGCCGAGAAGAAGGCCACCGCCGTCAGGGTCAGATAACGCAGCCTCATATGACGCCCCCTTTCACCCTGTGGGTGATCAGGAAGTTGACCAGCGCGACGATCACCACGGCCAGGAACATCAGCCACGACGCGGCCGAGGCGTAGCCGAAGTCGAACGTCGAGTTCGCGAAGCCCTGCTCGTAGACGAACAGCGCCAGCGTCTGGAACTGCCGGTCGGGCCCGCCGGTGGCGATGCCGCCCCCGCCGCCGCTGCTCTGCCCGAACAGCAGGGGCTCGGCGATGATCTGCATGGCCCCGATCGTCGAGACGATGACCACGAAGACGATCGTCGGCCGGATCATCGGGATCGTGATCCTGCGGAGCTGGGTGAAGCCGCTCGCGCCGTCGAGGGTGGCGGCCTCGTACAGCTCGCGCGGCACGGCCTGCATGGCGGCCAGGAAGATCAGCGCGTTGTAGCCGGTCCAGCGCCACATGATCATCACGGAGAGCGCGAGGTGCGAGGTCGCGGTGCCGGCCGCCCAGTCGATGTTGCCGGCGCCGAACCACGAGAGCACCCAGTTGATCAGCCCGAAGTCCCGGCCGAAGAGCTGGCTGAAGATGACCACGACGGCCACCACGCTCGTGACGTTCGGCAGCAGCAGCGCCACCCGGAACAGCGTCTGGAAGCGCAGCCGCCGGTTGAGCAGGTGCGCCAGCCAGATGGCCAGCAGGAGCTGCGGCACGGTCGAGAGCACGCCGATGGACAGGGTGTTGAACGTGGCGTTCCAGAAGTACCCGTCGCTCAGCAGCGTCGAGTAGTTGTCCAGCCCGATGAACGTCTGGGTCTCCGACAGCAGCGACCACTCGTGCAGGCTCACCCAGGCCGTGTAGACCAGCGGGAACAGCCCGAAGGCGCAGAAGAGCAGGAAGAACGGCGCCACGTAGGCGTACGGCGACACCCTCAGGTCGAGGGTGTGCCGCACGCTGCGCCTACGCCGTCGCGGGACCGCGAGGGGAAGGGAGCTCATTTGATCTTCTTGACGTCCTCGAGCACCTGCGCCCACGCCTCGTCGGGCGTCTGCTTGCCCTGCTCCACGCGGCCGAGGCCGTTGCCGATGGCCGTGCGCACGTCGGCCTCCTTGGGGCCGAGGTGCTGCGGCTTGAGCGCCTTGGCGGCGTCGGAGTAGATCTTGCCGATGGGGGCGTCGCCGAAGAACGGCTTGGTGAAGTTCTGGATCGACGGGTCGTCGTACAGGGCCGGGATCGACGGGAACGTGCCCTCCTCCTTGAACACCTTGGCCTGGTTGTCCTTGGAGGTCAGGAAGTCGATCAGCTCGGCCGCCTCCTTCGGGTGCTTGCTCTGCTTGGGCACCATGAGGTGCGAGCCGCCGCTGTTGCCCGAGCCGCCGGGCACGGTCGCGATGTCCCACTTGCCGGCCGAGTCCTTGGCCTGCTCCTGGATGAAGCCGGTCATCCAGGCCGGGCAGATGATCGTGGCGAACGAGCCCTTGGCGAAGCCGGTGTTCCACGGCGGCGTGAAGGCCGCCAGCTTGGCGGTCAGGCCCTCCTGGGTGAGCTGGTTGGACAGGTCCCAGGCCTTCTTCACGTCGGGGTTGGAGGCCGCGATGATGTTGTCCTGGGCGTCGTACAGGCCGACGGGCGCCTGGTTGACCATCGCGCGGAAGATCTCGCCGGGGGAGTCCACGAACTTGGCGCCCGCCAGGTTCGCCCCGGCGAACTTCTTGCCGGTCGCGATGTACTGCTCCCACGTCGGCCAGAGGGCCGCCACCTCGGTCCGGCCGGTCGGCAGCCCGGCCTTCTTGAACAGGTCCTTGCGGTAGCACATGGCCAGCCCGCCCACGTCGGTGCCGAGGCCGAGCACCTGCGTGCCGTCCTTGCTCAACCCCTGCTGCCACTTCCAGTCGAGATAGTCGGGCTGCCGCTTGTCCAGCCCGTACTGCTTGAGATCGACGAACTTGCCCGGCTGGGCGGTGAACGTGCTGATGTAGCCGACCTCGACCGCCTCGACGTCGCCCGCGCCGGCGTTCGTGGCCAGCCGCTTGACGAGGTTGCTGTGGTGGTCGTTGAACTGGGTGACGTTCTCGACGATCTCGATGTCGGGGTGGGTCTTCTTGTACTCCTCGTAGAGCGGTTTGAAGCCGAAGTCGCCGAAGAGGCCGACGGTGAGCTTGATCTTCTCTCCCGGCTTGGCGCTCTGCGCGGCGGTGCTCCCGCCGCCGCCGCCTCCGCCGCCGCAGGCCGTCGCCAGGGCGAGCAGGGACGCGGTGATCAAGGGCATGGCGAATCGCCGGACGCGAGGGGTCATGGAACCCTCCATGGTCGGTGCTTGCGAGGTAGGTGAGAGAGCGCTCTCTCAAGAGATTCGCGGCGCTCACACCGGCCTGTCAACGGGGGTTAAATAACGATCCGGCTTAGCGAGAGAGCGCGTTCACGGGTTGAGCGCGCGGCCGGCCATGCGGGCGTACATCTGGCCGGGGCTCGGGGCCTCGGTGAGGAAGCCAGGCAGCACGGGCAGCTCGATGGCGAACGGGTCGAGCCGCTCGTACAGCTCGTTCGCGTCGGCGGGCCGGTCGTCCGGCAGCTTCTCCAGCAGCTGCGACAGCAGCGCGCCCAGCTCGCGGGGCAGCCCGGGGATGGCCGGCGGGCGCTCCTTGACCTGCTTCTCGAAGACCATGTAGTCGGTGGGCCCGGTGAACAGCTGGCGCCCGGTCAGCATCTCGTGCAGCACGCAGCCGAGCGAGTAGAGGTCGCTGCGCGGCTCGGCGACGCCGTGCTGGATCTGCTCGGGAGCCATGTACGCCGGCGTGCCCAGGATCTGCCCGATCCTCGTGAACGTGGTGACGTCGGCGTCCCGCAACATGGCCAGCCCGAAGTCGAGCACCTTCACGCTGCCGTCGGGGCAGAGCATGAGGTTCGTGGGCTTGAGGTCGCGGTGGCAGATCGCCAGGGCGTGGGCCGCCGACAACACGGCGCACGCCTGGGCCGCGATCGCGGCGGCCCAGGAGACGGGCAGCGGGCCGTGCTCGCTGACCACGTCGGCCACGGTGACGCCCTCGATGAACTGCATCACCTGGTAGAGCCGCTGCTCGTGGGTGCCGAAGTCGTAGAGCACCGGCGCGCCGGGATGCTCGAGCCGGGCCAGGATGCGGGCCTCGCGGATGAACCTGCGCTCCAGCTCGTGATCGTGCCCGCTGGGCAGCCTGAGCAGCTTCACCGCGACCCGGCGGTCCAGGTGGCGGTCGTGGCCCGCGTAGACGGCGCCCATGCCGCCTTGCCCGAGAGGGAGGTCGTCGAGCACATAGCGGTCACCGATGACCATTCGCCCCTCCCCGCAGCCTTCCGGGAAAAAACTACACCGTCACGAGAGGGAATGCCGTCCTCTCCCGCGACGGCTCCCCAGCGACCGAGCCCGCCTCACGAAGTGAGGCCATGAGCAGGGGGATGAAGGTGGCCGTCGGCGAGGCCGTCGAGGCCGAGCCTGATCAGCGCCTGCCCCAGCGTCGAGGTCTCGCGGATGGCGTCTTCGAGCACGGCGAGCTGCCGGAAGGCGTCGCCGTAGGCCTTCTGCTCCTTCAGCGACAGGCGCGGCAGCCGGGTGCGGCGCACGTCGAACCTGCTGGAGCCGGTGGTCGCCCGGCCGCCGGCGGCCCGTAGGAAGCCCGCGAGGAAGTCGGGGTCGAGCCGGCGCGCGTCCACCCGGTAGAGCGTCAGATGGGGCCCCAGCATCGCGCCGCCACCGTCGCCCATCACGCGCACGCTGGAGTAGGAGGCCACCACGTCGCCCGGCCGGATCGCGATCAGGCCCTGCTGCAGGGTGGTGGAGCCGGACGGCGACGTGCCGTTGAGCACGTCGTCGGAGGTCAGCACGGGCACCTCGCCGCCGTC
The DNA here is from genome assembly GCF_014873145.1 of Nonomuraea angiospora. Taxonomy (NCBI): domain Bacteria; kingdom Bacillati; phylum Actinomycetota; class Actinomycetes; order Streptosporangiales; family Streptosporangiaceae; genus Nonomuraea; species Nonomuraea angiospora. Next base: position 9,560,293 of record NZ_JADBEK010000001.1, read on the forward strand.
CACCGTCATCTTGGGCGGGGCCTGCGACGTGGTCACCAGACCTTCCTTGATCAGGTCGCCCAGCGTGGTCGCGGGCTGGTCGAGCGGCTGCTCCAGGACCTTCAGGTCGGGCGGCGCGGAGGCGGCGGCCATGAAGCGGTCGCGGGCCTCGGCGTAGGCCTTGCCGACGTCGTCGCGCCGCTGGTGGCGGGCCGGGGTCATGTCGACCTCGTCGGCCAGCAGGTCGATGATGCGCACGGTCTGGTCGGAACGGTCCTCCAGGTACGCCTCCCAGGCCGGCTCGACGCTCGCCAGGTCGGCCGTGGCGTCGAGGATCAGCACCTCGGACGGCGGCCGCTCGCCCGCCGCCGGCCGGCGCAGCAGCCAGAGGTCCGACCCCGGCAGCGCGATGACGGCCCGCAGGGCGCCGGCGCGCAGCAGGTTGGCCCGGATGCGGCGGCCCGCCTTGCGGCTGGCGGCGGCCGGGGGCATGAGGATGGCGACCAGGCCGCGCGGCTTGACGTGGGTGAGGCAGTGCTGCACCCAGGCCAGCTCCGGCTCGCCGCGCGGCGGCAGGCCGTACTCCCAGCGCGGGTCGCCGGTCAGCTCCTCGTAACCCCAGGCCCGCTCGTTGAACGGCGGATCGCACACCACGGCGTCGGCCCGCTCCCCGGCGAACCCGTCGTCGCGCATCGAGTCGCCGGCCACGACCTCGGCCTCGACGCCGCGCAGCCGGAGCCTGGAGGCGGTGATGGCCGCCGAGGTCTCGCTGAGCTCCTGCCCGAGCATCCTGGCCGTCCCCGGCTCCGCCTGGGCGTGCTGGTCGTGGCCGGGGGCGAGGAGCAGCGTGCCGACGCCGCAGGCCGGGTCGAGGATCGTCGAGCCGCCCGGCCGTACGAGCCTGACCATGAGCCCGGCCACGTCCTCGCGGGTCACGGAGAGCTGCCGCGAGTGCGCCTCGAGATAGCGCTCACAGAGGAACTCGTACGCCGTCAGCGCGCCGAGCTGCTCGGCCAGCTCCAGGACGAGCTCCGCCAGCTCCGGCTCCAGCCCGCCCTCGGCGGGCGATCCGGGACCCGGTTCATTCTGGGGGGCCGGGCGGGTCAGCAGGGCGCCTGCCTGGGCCACCAGCTCGCCCAGCCGCAAATCGCCCGCGGCTTTCAGGCGTTGCCACACCCGATCTCCCAGGGAGACCTGGTAGGACTTCCCATAGCGACGTAGCCAGGACTCGACCTGCCGGAGCGAGAAGAGCGGCTGGTTGGCCGTGCCGCCGATGGGAGCGGGGAAGTCGTCGTGGCGACGGCGCCAGTTGCTCACCGCGGCACGCCCGACACCGGCGAGCCGGGCGATGTCCCCGGCGTTGACGGTCGGGTCGTGGCTCATGGTGCCCAGAGTAGTTCACAAGAGTCTTCAGCGCATCTGCTTGTGAAGTCTTTCAACCAATGATTTACTGCTGGGTATGAAGCACAACATCCGCTATGCCGCCGGATCAGACGTGGGCCGCCGCAGGGAGCAGAACGAGGACTCCGGCTATGCGAGTGGCCGGCTGCTCGTGGTGGCCGACGGGATGGGTGGACACGCGGCCGGCGAGCTGGCGAGCTCGGCGGCGATCGCCGTCATGCGCGAGCTGGATGCCACGCTTCCCGAGACGGGCTCGGACCTCGAGGGGGCCCTGGAGGGCGCCGTGCACGAGGCGGCGCGCAGGCTGGTCGAGCTGGCCGACATCGACCCCGCGCGCAGGGGGATGGGGACCACGGTGACCGCCATGCTGTGGGACGGCTACCGGTTCGCCCTGGCTCATCTCGGTGACTCCCGCGGATATCTGCTTCGCGATGGTGCTCTCTACCAGATGACCAAGGATCACACACTTGTGCAGTCGATGGTGGACGAAGGGCGGATAACCGAGGACCAGGCCGCCGTGCACCCCCGGCGTTCGATGGTGCTGCGGGTGCTGGGCAGCGAGGGCAGGGCGGAGCCTGACATGGCGCTGCGCGAGGCCGAGCCTGATGACCGCTACCTCCTCTGCTCCGACGGCCTCACGACCGTACTCGGTCCCGAGGTTCTGCACGAGGTCCTGACCACCGTGGCAGACCCGGCCTCGGCCGTCCAGCGGCTGATCGATCTGGCCAACGAGGGCGGCTCGCCGGACAACGTGACCGTGATCGTGGCCGACGTGGTCGCGCCGGGCTCCGGCGAGGCGGCCGTCTATCGCGTGGGGGCAGGTGCTTAACTGGAGTCCCAGGAGGCTCACCTGCCTCACCAGTCACAAAACCGAAATATTGGCTAATAGCACGACACTTTCCGAGTGATTCGCGCAATTTCCCGATGGCGCTACTACAGTCCATCGTGATTTATCGGTTTTCTGGGAGGAGTCACCCTGGACCCGATCGCGGACGAGCTGCTGAAGACGGTGCGGCAGGAACTCGGCTACAAGGAGAAAAGCGGCCAGTTCACCAAGTTCGGCCAGTGGTATGCGGATCGCGTCCAAGACACCCAGTACCGCAACGGGCCGTGGTGCGACATGTTCATCGCCTGGGCCGCGGACAAGGCCGACCTCAGCCAATATGTGGGCGAGTTCGCCTGGACGCCCTCCCACGCCGCCTGGTTCATGAAACAGGGGGCGTGGACGCAGAAGCCCGAGCCGGGTGCGCTCGTCTTCTTCGACTGGAAGGGCGGCAAGAGCTACAAGGGCATCGACCACGTGGGGATCGTGGAGAAGGTCAGCGGCAAGAAGATCCACACGATCGAGGCGAACGTGGACCGGATCTGGCTCAAGCGCAAGACGCGCGAGACGGACAAGGTCGTCGGCTACGGCATCCCGCGCCTGGTCAAGGCCAGCGCCGACAAGCTAGGGGAGATCCGCTCGACCGAGCGGCCCTTCGTGCCGGCGCCGCGCGTGGAGACCGGGCAGGGGTCGCCCCTGGACTTCCTGGGCACGCCGCCCGCGCTGCTGACCGCGATGGTGCTCATGACCGTCGCCCTCTCCCTCCGCGTCACCGGCCGCCGCCGCGGCACCCACCGCCGCCTCACCTGGCCCTGGAACGCACCAACCACCCCGGACGCGCCACCCGGGCCCGCGCTCGAACGGGTCACGATCCGCGCCAAGGCGGCGCCCCCGGAGCCCGCGCAGGCCGAATCCCGTCTCACTCCGGCGCCGGCGGCCCGCCCGGCCAGGGCGCGCGTCCCGGCCGCCGCGGCCACCAGGCCCCCGACCTCGACGAGGCGCAAGCCCTACGAGCCCGGCTAGCCCGCGCTCCGGCCCGCGAAGGGTTAGGCCGTGAGGTCGATGACCACCTTGACGTCGTGGCCGCGCTCGAAGGCGTCCAGGGCGCGCGACAGCGGGACCCGGCGCGTGATCAGCCGTTCGAGCCACCCGAGGTCGGCCTTGACCAGCGCGTCGGCGGCGTCCCTGTAGTGCCGCAGGTTGGCGTTGACGGTGCCGAAGACCACGTCGTTCTCCAGGACGATGTCCCGGTTGATGAGCCCCGCGTCCACCCGGTGCTCACGCCCTCCGGGTGAGAGCCCGGCCAGGCAGACGATCCCCGCGGCGGCCGTGCCCACCATGGCGTCGATGACGAGCGTCCCGGCCCCCGTGCACTCGATGATGACGTCCGGCCTGACCGTGGTGAGCTCCTTCAGCGACGAGCCGGAATGGTAGGTCCCGCCCAGGTCCTCCACGAGCCGCGACTTGAGCCCCGCGGATGAGCGGTTGAGCACGTGGACCTCCAGCCCCCGCTGCCGCCCCATCAGCGCTGCCAGCAGCCCGATGGGCCCGGCCCCGGTGACCAGCAGCGTTCGGGGCTCGAACCAGGCCCGCGACCCGATCCGCTCGATCTGCTCCCACGCCTTGGCGACCACCGACGTGGGCTCGACCAGCACGCCGACGCTCTCCAGCGACGGATCCAGGCGCACGGCGTAGCCGCCCTCGACCGTCCAGCGTTCGGAGGCGTACCCGTCGATCTCCTTGATGCCCCGCTCGGTGTACTCGCCGTTGCGGCACATGTCGAACTCGCCCCGCTTGCAGGCCCCGCAGGGCACGGGGTCGGGCCGCCGCACCACCCCGACCACCAGGTCGCCGCGGGAGAACGCGGACCCGTCGGGCACCTCCAGCACCCGGCCCAGCGACTCGTGCCCGAGCACCATGCGCTCCTTGCCGGGCGGCGGCCAGCCGTAATCGGCGGTGATCAGCTCCCTGTCGGTCCCGCAGACTCCCAGCGCCAGCCCCTGGACCAGCAGTTCGCCCTTGCCCGGCGCGGGCTCGGGGACCTCCTCGACGGCGAGCGTCCCCTGCTTGCCCGGTGCGAACGTCAGTGCGCGCATGCGGTGTCACCCCCTCGGGCCCCCTACCCGGATGCCGGGGAGAAATAGTAGGACGTCCAAGTACCAATTAATAGGACGTCCTAGTATCTTCGGAAGGAGAGCCCTCACGAAGGAGTGAACAGGCGTGCACGTCCCGGTACACCCAGTCCGTTTCGTGACCGCCGCGGCCTTGTTCGACGGCCACGACGCGGCGATCAACATCATGCGGCGCATCCTCCAGTCACAGGGGGCCGAGGTCATCCATCTCGGGCACAACCGGTCCGTGGACGAGATCGTCACGGCCGCTCTCCAGGAGGACGTCCAGGGCGTGGCGATCAGCTCCTACCAGGGCGGCCACGTGGAGTTCTTCACCTACCTCGTGGAGCTGCTGCGCGAGCGCGGGGCCGGGCACGTCAAGGTGTACGGCGGCGGCGGGGGAGTGATCGTCCCCGAGGAGATCGAGCTGCTGCACTCGCGCGGCGTCACCCGCGTCTTCTCGCCCGAGGACGGCCAGCGGTACGGGCTGCCCGGCATGATCAACCAGCTCATCGAGGAGTGCGACGTCGAGCTGGACGGCTCCCCGTCGATCGAGGCCGTGGTCTCGGGCGACCAGGCGGCGCTGGCCCGCGCGATCACGCTCATCGAATCGGGGCGGGCCCCGGAGGCGCTGGTCGAGGGCCTGAAGGGCGCCGCGACGGGCAAGAGCGCCCCCGTGCTCGGCATCACCGGTACGGGCGGCTCCGGCAAGTCCTCGCTCACCGACGAGCTGGTCCGCAGGTTCCGCGTGGACAACGACGACAAGCTGCGCATCGCGGTCATCGCCATCGACCCCACCCGCCGGCGCGGCGGCGGCGCGCTGCTCGGCGACCGCATCAGGATGAACAGCCTGAGCCCCCAGACCTACTTCCGCTCCCTGGCCACCAGGGGCGCCGCCAACGAGGTGCCCGCCTGCCTCGACGAGGTGATCACCGCCTGCCGGGCCGCGGGCCACGACCTGGTGATCGTGGAGACGCCCGGCATCGGCCAGGGCGACGCCGGGATCGTCCCCCACGTGGACGTGCCGATCTACGTGATGACGCCCGAGTTCGGGGCGGCGTCGCAGCTCGAGAAGATCGACATGCTGGACTTCGCCGAGGCCGTGGTGATCAACAAGTACGAGCGGCGCGGCGCGGAGGACGCCCTGCGCGACGTGCGCCGCCAGCTCGTACGCAACCGCGAGGCGTTCGGCGCCAGGCCGGAGGACATGCCGGTCTTCGGCACCATCGCGGCCCGCTACAACGACGCCGGGGTCACGGCCCTCTACCAGCACCTCAAGCCCCTCCTGCTGGGCGAGCCCGGGCCGGGGCTGCTGCCGAAGGTGTCCGGGCGCACCTCGCAGGCGTCGGCCGCCATCGTGCCGCCGGCCCGGGTCCGCTACCTGGCCGACATCGCCGAGACCGTGCGCGCCTACCACGCCGAGACGCTCGCCCAGGCCGAGGTCGCCCGCCGCCGCCAGCAGCTGGCCGCCGTGCGCTCCCTCCTGGAGGACTCCCGGCTGGAGGAGCTGGAGGCGCAGGCGGAGCGGGAGCTGAGCGAGGAGAGCCGGGCCCTGCTGGCCGCCTGGCCCGCCGTCAAGGAGCGCTACACCGCCGACGAGCTGGTGGTGAAGGTGCGCGACCGCGAGATCCACACCCCGCTCTGGCGCGAGACCCTGTCCGGCAACCGGATCCCGCGCGTGGCCCTGCCGCGCTACAGCGACCACGGCGACCTGCTGCGGTTCCTGCGCGCCGAGAACCTGCCCGGATCGTTCCCCTTCACCGCCGGCGTGTTCCCGTTCAAGCGCGACGACGAGGACCCGACCAGGATGTTCGCCGGTGAGGGCGACCCGTTCCGCACCAACAGGCGCTTCAAGCTGCTGTCCGAGGGCCAGCCCGCGACCCGGCTGTCCACGGCGTTCGACTCGGTGACCCTCTATGGCCATGACCCGGACCTGCGGCCCGACATCTACGGCAAGGTCGGCACCTCGGGCGTCTCGATCGCGACGCTCGACGACATGAAGGTGCTCTACGACGGGTTCGACCTGGCGGCGCCGAACACGTCCGTGTCCATGACGATCAACGGTCCCGCGCCCACGATCCTGGCCTACTACCTCAACACCGCCGTTGACCAGGCCCTCGACCGCTTCCAGGCCGAGCAGGGGCGCCCGCCGTCGGCCGAGGAGGCCGCCGGCCTGCGCGCCCGTACGCTGGCCACGGTCAGGGGCACCGTGCAGGCCGACATCCTCAAGGAGGACCAGGGCCAGAACACCTGCATCTTCTCCACCGAGTTCTCGCTGCGGATGATGGCCGACATCCAGGAGTGGTTCATCGAGAACGGCGTGCGCAACTTCTACTCGGTCTCGATCTCCGGCTACCACATCGCCGAGGCCGGGGCCAACCCGATCAGCCAGCTCGCCTTCACGCTGGCCAACGGCTTCACGTACGTGGAGGCGTACCTGGCCAGGGGCATGAAGATCGACGACTTCGCCCCGAACCTGTCGTTCTTCTTCTCCAACGGCATGGACCCCGAGTACAGCGTGCTCGGCCGGGTGGCCCGCCGCATCTGGGCGGTGGCCATGAGGGAGCGCTACGGCGCCGGGGAGCGGTCGCAGAAGCTGAAGTACCACATCCAGACCTCGGGCCGGTCGCTGCACGCCCAGGAGATGAACTTCAACGACATCCGCACCACCCTCCAGGCCCTGATCGCCATCTACGACAACTGCAACAGCCTGCACACCAACGCCTTCGACGAGGCGGTGACCACCCCGTCGGCCGACTCGGTGCGCAGGGCCATGGCCATCCAGCTCATCATCAACCGCGAATGGGGCCTGGCCAGGAACGAGAACCCGCTGCAGGGCTCGTTCGTCGTGGAGGAGCTGACGGACCTGGTGGAGGAGGCCGTGCTCGCCGAGTTCGAGCGGCTGTCCGACCGGGGCGGCGTGCTGGGCGCGATGGAGACCGGCTACCAGCGCGGCAAGATCCAGGACGAGTCCATGCTGTACGAGATGCGCAAACACGACGGCTCGCTGCCGATCGTCGGGGTCAACACGTTCCGCAACGGCACGGACGAGCCTCCGGCGCACAAGCTGGAGCTGGCCAGGGGCACCGAGGAGGAGAAGCGCTCGCAGCTCGACCGGCTGCGCGCCTTCCACGAGCGCAACCGCTCGGAGGCCCCGGCGCAGCTCGCCCGGCTGCGCGAGGTGGCGATGTCGGACGCGAACGCGTTCGAGGTGCTGATGGACGCGGCCCGCGTCTGCTCGCTCGGCCAGATCACGGAGGCGCTGTTCGAGGCGGGTGGCCAGTACCGCCGCAACGTCTGATCCTCGCGCGTGGGTGATGAGGGGGCTCGGGAGCCGCGCGGATAGGATCACGAATCGGGAACATCGCTATCCAGGAGGCTTTCATGTCCGACGTCACTTTCAAGGGCACGCCCGTCGCCGTGGGCGGCACCTTCCCGCGGCCCGGCGACAGCGCGCCCGCGTTCAAGCTGGTGGGCGGCGACCTGGCCGAGCACTCGCTGGAGGACTACGGCCAGAAGACCAAGGTGCTCAACATCTTCCCGAGCCTCGACACCGGCGTCTGCGCGGCCTCGGTGCGGCGCTTCAACGAGGTGGCCGCCGAGCACCCCGAGGTGGCCGTGCTCTGCATCTCCGCCGACCTGCCCTTCGCCCAGAAGCGGTTCTGCGGCGCCGAGGGTCTCGACAGCGTGGTCACGCTCTCGCTCATGCGGGGCCGTGAGTTCCTGACCGACTACGGCGTGGCGCAGGAGTCGGGGCCGCTGGCGGGGCTGGCCGCGCGCGCGGTGGTCGTGCTCGACGGCGACAACCAGGTGGTCTACTCCCAGCTGGTGTCGGAGATCACCCAGGAGCCCGACTACGACGCCGCGCTGACGGCGCTCAAGTAGCTCAAGCGGTGAGACCGGGGGTCCAGTCCAGGACGTGGACCCCCGGTCTCAGCTCCTCCTGGCCACGCCGCACAGGATCAGCGACGACTCGGGCCCGTCGACGAAGTCGATCATGTCGGCGTGGTCGGGACGCCACTCCGGCAGCCAGACGAGGCCCGGGTCGACCAGCTCGAACCCCTCGAACAGCGCCGCGATCCGGCCCCGGCTCCGGAACGTGAGCGGGGCGTTGGTGCCCCGGTAGACCTCGGTGATCGCCTTCACGGCCGCGGCGCGGGCGTCGCTTGTGCCGTGGGACATGACCAGGTAGCTGCCGGGGGCCATGGCGTCGCGCAGGCTCGCCATGATCTCCCGGGGGTGGTCGGAGTCGGCGACGTAGTGCATGGTCGCCGTCAGCAGCACGCCGACCGGGCGGCTGAAGTCGATCGCCGCCATCACCTCGGGATTGCGCAGGATGCCCTCCGGCTTGCGCAGGTCGCCCTCCACCGCCGTCGTGTCACCCTGCCCGGCCAGCAGCGCCCTGGCGTGTACCAGCACCACCGGATCCCGGTCCACGTAGACCACCCTGGCCCCCGGGGTGATCTTCCTGGCCACCTCGTGCACGTTGTCCTGGCCCGGCAGCCCCGTGCCGAGGTCGAGGAACTGCGTGATGCCGGACTCGGCGAGGTAGCGGACGGCACGCCCCAGGAACGCGCGGTTCGCCCGGATCGCCGCGCGTAACTCCGGAGCCGTGTCGAGCAGCTTCTCCGCCGCGGCCCGGTCGGCAGGGAAGTGGTCCTTGCCACCCAGGAAGTAGTCGTAGAGCCGGGCGACGTTGGGAGTGTGCGGATCGAAGGCTGGCGACTCTCGTTCCAACCGTCATTCCCCCGATCAAGAGTTAACGATCTTCGACCTGGATTCTACGGATCTATACCGACATTCACTGCCGAATACCCTTCGATCTAGGCTGATGTTGTGGACGACACCGGTGTGCCCGTGGAGATCCCCGAGACGGTCCGGCGGATCGTGTCCCTGGTGCCGTCCCTGACCGAGTCGGTGGCGGCGACCGTGCCGGAGGCGCTGATCGGGGCGACCGACTGGTGCTCGCACCCGGCCGACCTGGACGTGACCAGGGTCAGGGGCACCAAGAACCCCGACCTCGACGCGATCAGGAGGCTCCGGCCCGACGTGGTCCTCGCCAACGCCGAGGAGAACCGCGCGCCCGACATCCAGGCTCTGCGCGAATCGGGCATCGCGGTCTGGGTGACGAAGATCGAGACGCTGGATCAGGCTTTCGGGTCGCTGGAGCGCATGTTCCGGGAGGCGTGCCGTGCCGGACGCCCCGAGTGGCTGGACGCGGCGGAGCAGGCGTGGCGCGCGCCCGTGGAGGGACCGCGGCGCACGGCCGTCGTCCCGATCTGGCGGCGGCCGTGGATGGTGGTGGGGCGCGACACGTTCACCGGGGACGTGCTCAGGCGGCTCGGCGTGGACAACCTCTACGCCGGCCACGAGGAGCGCTATCCCAGGATCCCGCTGCCCGAGCTGGTCGAGCGGCGGCCCGACCTGGTGGTGCTGCCGGACGAGCCGTACGCGTTCTCGGAGGCGGACGGCCCCGAGTGCTTCCCCGGGCTCGCCTGCGCGCTGGTCAGCGGGCGGCTGCTCACCTGGTACGGCCCCTCGCTCGTGCAGGCGCCCGCCCTGCTGCGGAGCGCTCTCACCGGATCAGCGGGCCCGTAAGCGTCCGGCGGCGGCCAGGGCGGCGTCCACGGAGGCGGCGGAGAGCACGTGCTCCATGACGATCACCGCCATCCCCACGATCCCGGCCCGGTCCTCAAGCGAGGTGGGCACGATCTCCAGGTTCCTGGTCGTGTACGGCAGGCTGTGCCGGTAGACGATCTCCCTGATCCCGGTCAGATAGTGCTCCCGGGTCTCCGCCATGTCCCCGGCCAGCACCAGGACGCCCGGATTGAGCAGGCTGACCGCGGTGGCCAGCACGAGGCCCAGCGTGCGCCCCGCCTCCTGGGTGCGGGCGATGGCCGCCGGATCGCCCGCCTGCACCAGGCGTACGACGTCGCGGCTGGACCCCTGGCCCAGGTCGGTGGCCAGGGCGTGGCCGCTGGCCAGCGAGGCCACGCAGCCGCGCGAGCCGCACGTGCAGACCCGGTCGTCGTGCTCGTTCAGCCGCACATGCCCGATGTTGCCGGCGGCCTCCTCGACGCCCCGGTAGATCTGCCCGTCGAGCACGATCCCGGTGCCGATCCCGGTCGAGACCTTGATGAGGATGAGCGAGTCCGTGTCGCGCCACGACGACCACCACTCGCCCAGTGCCATCGCGTTGGCGTCGTTCTCGACCAGGACGGGCACGTCGTAGGTCTCGCCGATGGCCTCGCCCACCGGATAGCCGTCCCACCCGGGCATCAGGAACGATCTGATCATCCGCCCGGTGGTGTGGTCCACGGAGCCGGGCAGGTCGAGCCCGATGCCGCACACGTCGCTCGCCGGCCGCCCGGCCCGGTCGAGCAGCCGCTGGAACGCCTCCCGCACCCACGACAGGACCGCGTCGGGGCCGAGCTCGATGCGCATCTCGGCCCGCTCCTCGGCCAGGGCGCGGGCGGCCAGGTCGGTGAGCGCCACGCCGGCGTGGCTGGCGCCCAGGTCGGCCACCAGCATCAGGCGCCGGCCGGCGTCCACGTCGAGCACCGAGGGCGGTCGCCCGCCCCCGGAGGCCGCGACACCGGACTCGTGGATGTATCCGGCGTCGATGAGCCGGTCGACCCGGTCGGTGATCGTCGACCGGGACAGGCCGGTGTACTCGATCAGTTCTTTGCGCGTACGGCAGGTGCCATGGCGGATGAGCTGGAGGATCTGCCCTGCCGTCAGCATGATCTATCCCTTCTCCGCCCCTGCCGTGAGGCCCTCCGTCAGCAGTCGCTCACTGGCGAAGAACACGATCACGATGGGCAGCGTGAGCACCACCGAACCTGCCATCAGGACCGTCGTGGGGATCTCTATGCTCCCCGCCAGCTGCGAGAGGCCCAGGGACACCGTCCAGCTCTCCCGCTTCTCCACGAGGAAGAGCAGGGCGAACAGGAACTCGTTCCACGCGATCATGAACGCGTAGAGGCCGGTCGCCATCAGCGCGGGTTTGGACAGCGGCAGCACCACGCGCCAGATGGTCGAAAGCCTCGTGCACCCGTCGATCGCGGCCGCTTCCTCCACGCTTCGCGGCACGGTCTCGAAGTAGTTGCGGAGCATGTATACCGTGACGGGCACGGTTTGCGCGATATACACGAGGATCAGTCCGAAAAGGGATCCGCGTAGCCCCAGCATCGTGAAGAGTACGAAGAGGGGGATGGCCAGCACGATCGCCGGAAACAGGTACACCGCCAGGAAGAGGAAGTGCACCTGCCGCCGCCCGAAGAAGCGCAGCCGCGCGACCGCGTACGCGCCCGGGATCGAGATCAGCAGCGTGACCGCCACCGAGGCGAGCGCGACGATCGCGCTGTTCCTCAGGAAGCTCAGGAAGCCCTGGCGGGTCAGCACGTCCACGTAGGTGTCCAGGGTGAAGCCGCGCGGCCAGAGCGAGCCCGGCTCCAGGATCAACTCCTGGATGTCGCGCACGGACAGCATCACCATGTAGAGGAAGGGGAACGCGGTCATCAGGACGAGCACCATGATGACCAGCGGCTTCAGCACCCGGAGGAGGGCCCGCTCGAACCTATCTCTGCTCACCTTCACCCCCGCCGAAGAACCGCAGGTAGACGACCAGGAACACGACCAGGAAGACCGCCAGCACGATCGCCTGCGCGGCCGAGGCGCCGATGTCGTCGCGGGCGGTCAGGAAGTTGTAGACCCGCACGCTGACCACCTCGGTCCCGGCCCCGCCGCCGGTCAGCAGGTAGACGTCGTCGAACTTGGTGAACGTGAACACGAACCGCAGCACCGACAGCAGCGCGATGATCCGCCAGAGCTGCGGCATGATCACGTATCGGAACCGCTGGGTCGGCGTGGCCCCGTCCACGACCGCGGCCTCGTCCAGCTCCGCGGGCAGCGCCTGCAGCCTGGCCAGGATGAACAGGAACGCGAACGGGAAATACCGCCACGCCTCGAACGCGATCACCGTGAACAGCGCCACCGGCACCCGCACGCCCAGGAGCTCGCCCCTGGCCTGGCTGAGGAACGCGATCGGCTCGTGGAGCCAGGTGTTGACGATGCCGTACTGGGGGTTGAGCATCGTCTCCCACAGGAACGCCACGGCCACGACCGGCGCCACGTACGGGATCAGGATCGAGGCCCTGACCAGGGTCCGCCCCCTGAACCTGTCGCGCAGCGCCAGCGCCGCCACCAGCCCGATCGCGATCGACAGCGCGGTCCCCGCGACGGTGTAGACGAGCGTGTTGACCAGGGACGACCAGAAGCCGGGCTCGGAGATCACGTACGAGAAGTTCTCCAGCGTGTAGTGGCCGAAGATGCCGACCCGGCGGATGTTGATCAGCCGGGCGTCCTGGAACGCCAGCATGATCGCCCACAGCAGTGGCAGCACCACCACGACCAGCGTGATGACGAGCGTCGGCGAGATGAGCGCCAGCCCGGCCCGCCCTTCCCGCTGCCGCAGAGTGGGGGTCACTGGCGGATCCCGCGCTTGATCGTCTCCACGTCGGCCTTGGCCCGGGCGGCGGCGGCCTGCGGGGTCAGGGAGCCGTCCACGACCGCGCTGAGCGCCTTGGGCACGGGCAGCTCGCCCATGGTGGCGCCGATCAGCTTGCCCTGCCCCTGCGGGATCCCCCAGCGGGCGAAGGTGTCGGGACTCTTGCGCAGGGCGTCCAGCACGTCGGCCGGGTAGATGCCGGCCAGCGGCTTCTTGGAGTCGACCCCGGCGGGCAGCTTGTTCCATTTGTCCTCGAAGCCCTTGCGGGTCGGGAACTTGCCCTCGGGCGCCATGCCGATCCAGCGCTCGTAGCCCTCGTTCATCATGTAGGCGACGAACTTCGCGGCGGGGTCCTTGGCGGCGTCACGGGTGACCGCCCAGGAGACGATCTCGCCGTACTGCGCGGGCGCGCTCCCGTCGGGCCCCTTCAGCGCCGTGACCACGCCGGTGTTCTTGGCCAGCCACTCGGGGTCGGCGCGGCACTCCTGGCAGCTCGGCAGCGCGTCCTTACGGAGCCCGGCCAGCTCGTCGAGGATGAACGACGACCAGATCGTCATGGCCGCCTTGCCGGAGAAGTAGGTGGCCCGGGTGGAGTCGACGTCCTGCTTGCCCTTGACGGAGTAGTCCTTGGCGAGCTTGCCGTAGAACTCGAACGCCTTCACGCACTGCGGCGAGTCCAGGGCGACATTTCCGGAATTGTCGACGAGCTGGCAGCCGTTCGCGAGCGCGACGTGCTCGAAGCTCTGCGCGGTGAACGAGTCCTTCGGCGCGATCGCCAGCGTGATGCCCGCGACGCCTCCCGTGTTGAGCTTGGCGGCCGCCGCCTGCAGCCGCTCGTACGTGTCGGGCGGCTGCAGCCCGGCCTTGTCGAACAGGTCCTTGCGGTAGAGGATCAGCTGCGCCCACCCGTCGCTCGGCACCGCGAGCAGCTTCCCGCCCGAGCTGTCGAGCTCCAGGGCCCGCGGCGAGAAGGAGTCGCGGCCGAGCTGGTCGACGACCTTGCCGGGGGTCTCGGTGTCGAGCAGGTCGTTGGCCTCCAGCTCGCGCACCGCCGCCAGCGGCAGCGCGCCGATCACGTCCGGCAGGTCGCCGGCCGCGGCGGCGGCCGTCACGGCCTGGCTGAACTGGTCCTCGGCCATGGCGACCAGCTTCACCTGGATCCCGGTCTTCTTGGTGAAGTCGGCGGCGATCTGGTTCTGTACGGCCATCCGGTCGTTGAGGTTCTCTTCTGTCCAGACGGTGATCTGGTTGCCGGCGGACGACTCGCCACCGTCGCCGCACGCCGCCAGTGAGGCGGTGGCCAGCAGCGCGACGGAGAGGACGGCGGTTACCTTCTTCGGCATGGCACGCTCCTCCGATTCGGGGATATGCCGCCCTTACCCTCGCCATGACCTCGGCAACGTTCGGTAGTCGATAACGAGACCGGTCTGTACCCGCTCCGTGCCTACACGCCTATGATCGGATCTTTGTCGCAAAAGATCTACTTTGGGGCATTTCGGTCATCCGGAGGTCACTGCACTAGCTAGAAAGCCCAGGTGTGCGGCCTGGCAGGCGATGTCGGTAAGGTCACTTTCCGGAAGACACGCTGCCAGAAACCCCAATTTCACCAGCCGCCCCCGGCGGAAGTCGTAGACTTAAGAGTGTTACGAGCGCAACTATCGTATGCAAACAAGTACTAAAGCTTTGACTTTTGTTTGATCATTAAGCGTAAGTGTGGGGAATGCGCGTCATCACGTTCGAGCAGCCAGGCCGTGTCCGCGTCAGCCTGGAATCGCCAGCCGACCTGGCGCCGGGATCCGTACGAGTCCGTACGATCTACTCCGGCGTTTCGGCAGGCACGGAGCTCACCGCCTATCGCGGCACAAATCCATATCTCAACCGTCATTGGGACACCGAGCGCCGCCTCTTCGTCGATGGCCAGACGCACGCCTACCCGCTGACCGGCTGGGGCTACCAGGAGGTCGGCGAGGTCGTCGAGGCCGCGCCCGACGTCGCCGACCCGCCGGTGGGCAGCATCGTGTGGGGCATCTGGGGCCACCGCGCCGAGGCCGTCGTGCCGGCCGAGAAGCTGGTGGGGCACGTGATGCCGCCCGGCGCCGACCCGCTGACCGGCGTGTTCGCCCGGGTCGGGGCCATCGCGCTCAACGCGGTGCACGCCTCCGACGTGCACCTCGGCGACCAGATCGCGATCTTCGGGCAGGGCGTCATCGGGCTGCTCGCCACCCGCCTGGCCGTGCTGAGCGGCGCCCGGGTGGTCGCGGCCGACGCCATCCCCGACCGGCTGGAGCTGGCCAGGAGGTTCGGCGCGGCCGAGGTGTTCGACGTGCGCTCCGGGTCGGTGGCCGAGTTCATGCGCAAGCGCGTCGAGGGCGCCGACACGGTCATCGAGCTGAGCGGCACCCACCAGGGCCTGCACGAGGCCATCAGGACCGTGCGCAAGGGCGGCAGGGTCGTGGCCGCAGGCTTCTACCAGGGCGACGGCGTCGGGCTGCGGCTGGGCGAGGAGTTCCACCACAACCAGGTCCAGCTCGTCTCCTCCCAGATCGGCGGCGTGGCCTCGTGGCTGGCGCACCGGTGGGACGTCGAGCGGCTGCAGCGCACGTTCATGGCGCTCGTGCACGAGGGCCAGATCGAGGTCGGCGACCTGATCAGCCACGTGGTCCCCGTCGAGAGGGCCGCGGAGGCCTTCGACCTGATCGACAAGCACCAGTCCGAGGTGCTCCAGCTCGTCTTCACCTTCGAGGAGTGACAGTGAAGCTCGCCGTACAGGAGCAGCTTCTGCCCGGCCGCACGCTGCAGGAGAAGTTCGCGTTCGCGCTCGATGCCGGGTTCGACGCCATCGAACTGCGCGGCAAGGGCGATTTCCACTTCGCGGGCCGCCTGACGGAGCTCAAGCGGGCGCGGGCCGACGGCGTGGTCATGCCGACGGTGTGCGTGGACATGCCGCACTTCATCGGCGACTTCGACCCGGCCAAGCGCAAGGACGCCATCCAGCAGCTCAGATCGCAGCTCACGGTGATCGCCGAGCTGGGCGGCGTCGGCGTCATGACGCCCGCCTCCTGGGGGCAGTTCTCGCTCCGGCTGCCGCCGTTCCAGCCGCCGCGCAGCGCGCAGGATGACCGCGAGGTGCTGACCGAGGCGCTGGGCATCCTGGGCGAGCACGCGCAGCGCAACGGCGTGCTGATCATGCTCGAACCCCTCAACCGGTACGAGAACCACATGGTCAACACCCTGGCCGAGGCCGTCTCCTACTGCTCGATGGACTCGATCAGGATCGTCGGCGACACCTACCACATGAACATCGAGGAGGACGACCCCTGCCGCTCGCTGGTCGAGGCCGCCCCCTACCTCGCGCACATGCAGATCAGCGAGTCCAACCGCAACCAGCCCGGCACCGGTCACATCGACTGGGGCGCGCAGCTGGCCACGCTCGACGCCGTCGGCTACGACGGCTACCTCGCCCTGGAATGCCGCCTGCGGGGCGAACCCGAGATCGTCCTCCCCCAGACCGCGGCCTTCGTCAGGAAATACCTATGATCCTCCGCGACGCCGTGCGCGTGCTGGTGGCCAACTGGGACGGCAGCTACACGGTCCCCTCCCGCCGCCTGTACCCGCACCAATGGAGCTGGGACTCCGCCTTCATCGCGATCGGCAACGCCCGGTGGTCGCCGCGAAGGGCCAGGATCGAGCTGCTCTCCCTCTTCGGCGCGCAGTGGCGTGACGGCAGGGTGCCGCACATCGTCTTCAACCCCGCGGTGCCCGAAGGGGCCTACTTCCCCGGGCCCGAGTTCTGGCAGGCGCACGCACCGGGAGGGTCCGCGACCTCCGGCATCGTCCAGCCGCCGGTCCACGCGCTGGCCGCGTGGAAGACGCACCTGGCCGAGCCCGACCCGGCGTTCCTGCGCCGGATCTACCCCCGGCTCGTGGCCCAGCAGGAGTTCCTGCGCGCGGCCAGGCGCTCCCCTGAGGGGCTGATCTCGATCGTGCACCCCTGGGAGTCGGGCATGGACAACAGCCCGGCCTGGGACCTGCCGCTGCGGGCCGTACGGCGCGACACCGTGGGCTTCGTCCGCCGCGACCTCGCCACGGTCAGCGCCGAGGAGCGGCCCACCGACCGCGACTACGAGCGCTACGTCTCGCTCGCCCGTGCCTACCGCGACTCCGCCTACCGCGCTCCGGGGGAGTTCCAGGTCGAGTGCCCCCTGTTCAACGCCGCGTACGGCGTGGCCGAGTCGACGCTGGCCCGGATCGCGCAGGTGTGCGGCCTCGACCCCGAGCCGCACGAGCGCGAGGCGGCCGCGATCACCGAGGCCATGGTCGAGCACCTCTTCGACGGCGGCCTCTTCCAGGCCCGCGACGTGCGCACGGGGCGGCTGCTCCACTCCAGCAGCACTGCCGGGCTGACCCCGCTCATGCTCCCGCACCTGCCGGACGAGGTCGCCGAGGCGCTGATCGGCTCCACGCTCGACCGGTTCGCTTTCAAGGACGGGGCGCTGCCCAGCTACTCTCCCGCGGCGCTCGACTTCGACCCGGCCCGCTACTGGCGCGGCCCGAGCTGGATCAACCTCACCTGGCTCGTCTGGCAAGGGCTCAAGGACCGCCGCCCCGACCTGGCCGACCTGGTCGCCGAAGGGATGGTCAACTCGGTCGCGCGATCGGGCTTCCGCGAGTACTTCGACCCCTTCAGCCTGCACGGCCACGGCAGCCACGACTTCAGCTGGTCAGCCGCCCTCCTCCTCGACGTGGTCGCTGAGCACGGCCTGGACGGTCTGCCGGCGTCTGGCCGCGAGGTCGGACAGGAACCGGGGGGCCTCGGCGAACCCGACGACGTCGGTGATCACGTGCTCACGTAGCCGCCCTCCGTACCGCCTGAGCAGGGCGATCGTCTCGTGCGAGAGCCGCTCGCGGTCCCAGGAGTGCGCCAGGCCGCGCGGCACCCGGCCGATCTGGGCGCAGCGCAGCGTCAGCCCGTTGTGGTGGAACTCCTCGCCCAGCCGCACCTCCTGCGCGCCCTGCGTGTAGAAGGCGAGGTCCACCAGCGTGCCCTGCGGGCGCAGCATCCTGAGCCCGAGGGCCAGCGCCCTGGTCTGGCCGCGGCACTGGAACACCACGTCGGCGCCCCGGTCGTCGCGGCCGTGCCGCCAGCGGCGCTTCAGGTCCACGGCGGGATCCTCGTCAGCATCCACGTCGGCGGCCAGGACGTTCGCGCCGAGCGCCGCGGCGATCGCCAGCCTGGCCGGGGTCTCGTCCACGACCACGACCTCGGCCGCGTCGCAGGCCATGGCGAAGCAGGCCGTCAGCAGCCCCACCACGCCCGCTCCCACGACCGCGACCCGCCGCCCGCGCACGCCGTCGCCGAGCCGCTGCACGGCCGGGCCGTGCAGGTCGTGCGCGGCGTGCAGGAGGCCGTTGGCGCAGATCGGGCCCATGTGGGCGACGTAGACGCCGAGCATGGGGTCGAGGTCCTCCGGCAGCTCCACGAACCGGTCGGCCATCGGGTCCGCCACGTACGCCGTGCGATGTCCGTAACACATCGCGACCAGCGCACCCTCGCTCACCGCCCGTGTACGCGTCTCGACCACCAGGCCGACCTGCATGTAGCCGATGCCGCGCACCGGGTAGGCGATCGACGGCGTGCCCTCGGAGAACAGCCCGAGCGCCGGGTCCCAGGTCGAGGACAGGTAGGGGTTGGTGCCCTTGACGTAGGTCAGCTCGGTCCCGGCCGAGACCCCGCTGTGGGTGGTGGCCAGCATGAACCCACCCTCGGGGATGCCCGGCAACTTCTCCTCGACCAGGCAAACTTCCCCGGGCGCCTCGATACTCAGGACACTACTCATCCAGCACCACCGGCCTCCGTTCCGCCGCGGACTGCGCGAGTGCCAGCGCCAGGCGATGCGTCCGCAGCGCCTCCCCGTACGGTACGCGCACGTCGGCGTCCTTACCCTGCACCGCGTTGACGAACTCCCGGTCCACGCGCGTCTTCGCCTGGCCGTCGTCCTCGATCACCCGCCGGCCGTCCACCAGCAGCCGCGTCTCGCTGAGCTCCAGCGCGAGGCCGTCGGCGCACACCTCCAGCCCCACCCGGTGCTTCTGGGTGAGCAGGCAGGAGGTGGCCAGCAGCCCGGCCGCGCCGTCGGCGAAGCGCAGGACCGCCGCCGTGGCCCGGTCCACCTCGCCGTCGCTGTGGTTGGCGGCGGGGACGGCGTGCACCATCGACACCTCGCCCACCAGGACCCGGGCGAGGTCCAGCACGTGGACGGCCTGCTCGACGATCTGGCCGCCGGACATGCTCGGGTTCAGCCACCAGGCGACCGGCGGCACCTTGTCCAGCCAGTGGCCCAGGGCGAGCCGTACGGGGCGCTCGGCGAGCAGGTCACGGGCGTGTCCGATGAGGTCGAGATAACGCCAGTGATGACCGACCGCGGTCGGCAGAGATCTTCGCTCGATTTCGGACGCGATGTTTTCTGCGGTTTGGAGGTCGAGCGAAAGGGGTTTTTCCACAAAAAACGGTAGATTACACGACAGAACATCATGTTCGGGGGTGCCGTGCGCGAAAGGAGGCACACAGACGTAAACAGCATCGAGACCGCCGGCGCTGAGTAGGTCGGCATGGTCACCATAGGCGGGGGCGCCGTGCCGGGAGGCCAAAGCCTCGGCCCTGTGGAGATCAATGTCGGCGATTCCCGCGATCGAGACATCTGGGAAGCCGGACAGTACATCTGCGTGGCGAGCGGCGACATTTCCGGCACCGATGATGCCGATGCGGGTCATTGGGGACACATTCCGGCATATGCCACATCTGATCGCCGTCAAACAAAGAGGTTCAAAGGCGCATAGATCGGGCAGAAGTCGTGACCTCGTGAGATCGGGGCTTACTGCATGGAGAGAAACCTGCGAGCCTTGGCCAGAATCCAGGAATGGTACGGTCCGCACTCGAGCACGGCAGCCGAGTGGCCGGTCGACGCCCTGATGCTGGCCAAGGGATCCACCACGGTAAGTGTCATCCTGCCGGCTCGTGACGAAGAGCGCACAGTGGGTGACATCGTCCGTGTGATCCGCCGCGACCTCGTCGAACGGGTTCCGCTCGTCGACGAGATCCTCGTCGTCGACTCCAACTCGATCGACGCCACCGCCGAACGCGCCCGCGAGGCGGGCGCCCGCGTGGTGGCGCAGAACCAGGTGCTCTCCCACCTTCCGCCCTTGACGGGCAAGGGGGAGGCCCTGTGGAAGGGGCTGGCCGCCTCAAGGGGCGACATCGTCGTGTTCGTGGACGCCGACCTGCTCGACTTCGGCGCCCACTTCGTGTCCGGCCTGGTCGGACCGCTGCTGGTGGACAGTGACATCAGCTTCGTCAAGGCGACCTACGAACGTCCGTTCACGGGCGAGGACGGCGTGGTCCGCCGCGCCGGGGGCGGCCGGGTGACCGAGCTGGTCGCCCGACCCTTGATCAACATGTTCTGGCCCGAGCTGGCCGGGTTCGCCCAGCCGCTCGGCGGCGAGTACGCGGCCAGGCGCGAGGTCCTGGAGCAGGTGCCCTTCGTCACCGAGTACGGCGTGGAGTTCGGCCTCCTCGTCGACCTGCTCCAGCTCGTCGGCCTGGACGCGATGGCCCAGGTGGACCTGGGCAGCCGAACGCACACACACCAGTCGATGAGCGCGCTCGGCCGCATGGCCGGGCAGATCATGCTCACCGCCTGGTCCCGCCTGGAGCGCCAGGGGCGCGTAATGGCGGCTCAGGGCCCCGGGCACACGATGCTGCAGTTCGGGATCGACGGGGCGGACCTGGTGGACGTGGCCGTGGCGGAGCGACCTCCGCTCGCCTCCCTCGTACAAGAGGAGGATGTGGCATGAAAGTCCTGGTCAACGCGGGACCGTGGCTCGCGGTCCCGCCCCCCGGCTACGGCGGGATCGAGAACGTCGTGGCCACGCTGGTGCCCGCGCTGCGCGAGCGCGGCGTGGAGGTCGTCCTGGCCTCCGTCGGGTCCAGCACGCTCGAGGTGGACGAGCTGATCAGCGTGTACGACGACGGCCAGTTCACCGAGTTGCAGAAGCCGTACAACCAGGTCATGGGCATCGCGCACGCCCACCAGGCCAGGGTGGCGGCCGAGTTGCGCGCCCGCGGCGACATCGACCTCGTCCACGACCACGTCGAGGTGGTCGGGCCGGCGGTCCTGTCGGCGTTCGGCGGGCCGCCCGTCCTGCACACCCTGCACTGGGACCTGCGCAAGCATCCCGCGTTCTACGGCGCGTTCCCGCCGTCGATCGCGGTCAACGGCGTCTCGGAGTCGCAGCTCGCCCGCGCCCCCGACGCCCTGCGGGCGGCCTCGCTCGGGGCCGTCTACCTGGCCAGCCCGCTCGCCGACCGCGACGTGCGGGTCGATCGGGGCGAATACCTGCTGGTCATGGGCCGCATCTGCGGGCTCAAGGGCCAGCACGTGGCGGCCAGGATCTGCCAGAAGCTGGGGCTCCCGCTGGTTCTGGCGGGGCCGGTCAGCGGCCGGAACACCCCCGCCGAGCTGGACGACGTGGTCCAGAACCCCGACCACCCGCTGCACAGCCACCCCGACGTCCGCTACCACCTCGACCAGGTGTCCCGTTACCTCGACGGGGACCTGGTCAGGTGGGTCGGCGCCGTGGGCGGCGAGGCCAGGGACCAGCTCTACGCCAAGGCCAGGGCCGCGCTCTTCCCCATCCAGTGGGACGAGCCCGGCGGCACGGCCGTCGTCGAGGCACTCGCGCTCGGGGTGCCGCCGGTCGGGCTGCGCCGGGGCTGCCTGCCCGAGATCATCGACCACGGCCGCACCGGCTTCCTGGCCGACTCCGAGGAGGAGCTGGCGGAGTGGGTGCTGCGGGTGGACGAGATCGACCCGGAGGAGTGCCGCAGAGAGGCCCGCCACCGGTTCTCGCCGTCCGTCATGGCGGAGCGCTACCTGGAGCTGTACGAGGCCGCCACGGCCCGCTGACCTCGTGCCGCGATGAAGAGGCGCCCGAGCCGGATGGGAAGCCGGCTCGGGCGCCCGCGCGCGTCCGGTGTCAGGCGAAGCCGCGGGGGAGCACGATGACCGGGCAGGGCGAGGCCCGCAGCGCCTTCATGGCCAGCTCGCCCAGGAACACCCGGTGCGGCTGCGCGTCCTCGCTGGCCGCGCAGACCAGCAGCTCGCCCGGCAGCCACTCCACGTCCTCCAGCGCGGCGGCCACGTCGTGCCCCTCGGCCACCTCCGCCTCCGCCTCCATCCCGGTGCTCTCCCAGGCCAGCCGCACGGCCAGCGCGAGATCGTCCCTGAGCTTGCCCGGATCGTCCGTGCGCAGGTCGAGGGTGATCAGCCGGAGCGGGATGCCCAGCCGCAGCGCCGCCTGCGCCATCCGCTCCACCGCCTCGTCGCACTGCGGCCGGTGGACGTAGGCCAGCGTGAGGCGCTCGGGCCCGTCGACCGGGACGTACTGGGCGGGCGCCAGCATGACCGCCTCGGACGACAGGTGGAGCAGGTGGTTGGAGGTGGCGCCGATGGTGATGCGGCCGTGCCGGCCGCCGTCGGCCGAGCCGACCACGATCAGGTCGGCCCTGATGCGGCTGGCCAGCACCGACAGCCCGCGTCCCGAGCCCCTGCTCTCGTAGGTGAGGTAGCCGGCGGGGATCGAGCCGAGCTGCTCCGCGGCGTGCGCCAGGTTGGCCTGCGCCTCCACCGCCAGCCCCGGGCTGCCCGGCGGGTAGATCGTGGCCACCGTGAGCTCTCCGCCGGTGACCCGGGTGATCGCGGCGGCCAGGGCCAGGGCGTCGCGCCCGCCCGGGGCGTTGGTGTAGCCGACGATCACGTGCTCTCCGATCACGACTGCCCTCCTACCCGCTCTGAGCTGGGAATACGCGGCCTTGATCGGAACGTTGTAAACCATCGGAGGCGCAAAGAAGTGAAGATCACTCTTGACATCAGCTTCAACGGGGCCCGCGGTCCGGTCACCCTCCGTGAAGCGGTCCAGCAGCTCAAAGCCCGGGATCTGGCCTGCACGGTGGCCGCCGACACCGTGGAGCAGAAAGTGACCGTCTTCTCCGCCTGCGTCGAGCGCGGGTTCACGCCGCTCCGCAGCGAGATCATGGCCGCCTACTACGTCGCCGAGCGCGACGCCACCTCCGAGGCGTTCGACCGGGGGCTCATCACCAGGGCCGAGCTGGAGATGCAGCACGCCGCCCTCGCGCGCAAACTTCTTTCTTAGGACATTTCTCGACTTTTGGTCTTATGGTCGAGGCGCTTGACGGCGAGAGTTCGTAAGGTCGTGTCCATTGCCCATTCACGGATTGGACACACGTGTACCGCGACATTGTCGACTTCGCCCTGACCACGCCCGGGTGGCTGCACACCCTCGCCGAAGTCGGGACGGATGCCGGGTTATTCCTGTTCGTGGCGCTGTACGCGGCGGCCGCGCTCCGGGCGTGGCGGGCTCCGGCCCGCGACCTGGCACTGGTGATCGCGGGTCCGGCCGGGGTCGTGTTCGCGTACGTCGTGAGCGAGGTCGCCAAGACCATCATCAGGGAGGACCGGCCCTGCCGGGGCGGGGTCACGACGATCTCCGCCTGCCCGCCCTCGGGCGACTGGTCCTTCCCCAGCAACCACTCGGTGATCGCGGCCGGGGCCGCCGCCACCCTCGTGCTCGCCTGGCGGGCGCTCGCGTGGGTGGTGCTGCCGCTGGCCGCGGTCATGGCGTTCTCCCGCGTCTTCGTGGGCGTGCACTACCCGCACGACGTGGCCGCGGGGTTCCTGCTCGGCCTGGCGCTGGCGCCGCTGTTCGCCCTGCTCCTGGTGGGGGCCGTCACCCCCGCGGTACGGCTCGCGAGAACCCGTCTGTCGCCTCAATGAGCCGGTCCAGGATGCCCGGCTCGCTGAAGGCGTGCCCGGCGTCGTGGATCATGTGGAAGTCGGCCTCGGGCCAGGCCCTGTGCAGGTCCCAGGCGGTGGTCGCGGGCGTGCAGGCGTCGTAACGGCCCTGCACGATCACGGCGGGGATGTGCCTGATCTTGTCGACGTCCCTGATGAGCTGCTCGGGCTCGAACCAGCCGCCGTGGTGGAAGTAGTGGTTCTCGATGCGGGCGAAGCAGACGGCCAGCTTGTCCTCGCCGAACGACGCGACGAGCTCGGGGTCGGGCAGCAGCGTGATCGCGCCCGCCTCCCACTGCGCCCACGCCTTGGCCGCCGCCAGCCTGGCCTCCCCGTCCTGCCCTTCGAGCCGCCTGCGGAAGGCGGCCATGAGCTCCCCGCGCTCCTCGGCGGGGATGGGCGCGAGGAACGACTCCCACTGGTCGGGGAACAGGTAGGAGGCGCCCTCCTGGTAGAACCAGTGCAGCTCATGGGGGCGCAGCGTGAAGATCCCCCGCAGGATCAGCTCGGTCGTGCGGTCGGGGTGGCGCTGCGCGTACGCCAGGGCCAGGGCGCTGCCCCACGAGCCCCCGAAGACCTGCCACCTGTCGATGCCGAGGTGCTCGCGCAGCCTCTCCATGTCGGCCACGAGGTGCCAGGTGGTGTTGGCGGCGAGGTCGGTGGCGGGGTCACTGGCATGGGGCAGGCTGCGGCCGCAGTTGCGCTGGTCGAACAGGACGATCCGGTAGCGCTCCGGGTCCCACTGGCGCCGGTGCTTGGCCGAGCACCCGCCGCCGGGCCCGCCGTGCAGCATGACAGCGGGCTTTCCCTCGGGGTTGCCGCAGACCTCCCAGTAGATCTGGTTGCCGTCTCCCACGTCCAGCAGGCCGGACTCGTAGGGTTCGATGGGCGGGTACAGCGTTCTCATAATCCTCGATCCTGCCTCATTCCGGCGACCCGTAGGGTGATCGCATGGACCTGGTGACGATCGACGACATCCGGACGGCGGCCGAGGAGATCAAGGGCGTGGCGGTGCGGACGCCGCTCGTGCGGATGGGCGAGGCGTGGGTGAAGCCGGAGAGCCTGCAGCCCGTCGGGGCGTTCAAGCTCCGGGGCGCGTACAACGCCGTGGCCTCGCTGCGGCCCGACGGCGTGGTCACGCACTCGTCCGGCAACCACGGGCAGGCCCTGGCCTTCGCGGCCAGGGAGTTCGGGGTGCCGTGCGTGGTCGTCGTGCCCGAGGGGACGCCCCGGGTGAAGACGGCGGCCATCGAAGGGTGGGGCGCCGAGGTCGTCGTCGTGCCGCCCGAGCAGCGGGAGATCGTGGCCGGGAAGCTGGCCGCGGAGCGGGGGCTGACGCTGGTGCCGCCCTATGACCATCGGGCGGTGATCGCGGGGCAGGGCACCGTCGGGCTGGAGATCGTCGAGGACCTGCCCGACGTCGAGGTGGTGCTGGTGCCGGTGGGCGGCGGAGGGCTCGCCTCCGGGGTCGGCACGGCCGTCAAGGCGCTGCGGCCCGACGTCCGGGTGATCGGGGTCGAGCCGGAGCTGGCCGCCGACGCCGCCGAGAGCCTGGCCGCCGGCCACCCCGTGGAGTGGGGGACGGACCGGACGTTCCGGACCGTCGCCGACGGGCTGCGTACGGCACTGTCGGAGCTGACCTTCGCGCACATCAGCCGCCGGCTCGACGAGATCGTCACCGTGTCGGAGGACGAGATCAGGGCCGCCATGGGGCACCTGGCGCGCTCGGCCCGGCTGGTGGCCGAGCCGAGCGGGGCGGTCACCACGGCGGCGCTGCTGTCCGGCCGGGTCGCGGCCGGGCGCACGGTGGTCGTGCTGTCCGGGGGGAACGTGGACCCCGAGCTGTTCAGGCAGGTGGTCTAGGCCCACTCGTGGCGCGTCAGGAACGAGCGGTCGCCCGTGGCGTACTCGCTGAAGGCGGCCTGCACCTCCGCCAGCTCCGGCACCATGGTGCGGATGAGCGTGCCCTCCTTGTACTCCAGCTCGTAGCCGGGTGACACCTGCAGGAAGTGCCGCCCGAAGTTGACCAGGGCCACGAACGGGTTCTGCGCCGACAGCGTGGCGAGGACGTCGTGGACCAGGCCGAGGTCCGGGTCGTGGACGACCATGCCGTCGCCCGTGTGGAGCTGCATGCCCTCATAGACCCCCAGGGGCGCCACGTTGTGCACCAGGTCGCGCTGAGGGTCGTAGCAGACCAGCCCGTGCGCCCGCGCGATCGTGAACACCTGCGCGGACATCTCGTCCATCGTGTCCAGGTCCATCGTCACCAGCACGTGGCCCGGGTAGGTCGTGACCTCCCCGGGCAGCTCCTTGGCGACGTCGGGTGCCTCCCCGGTCACAGGGGAGTCCCGCTTGACCGCCAGATAGGTGGCGCGGGCCTGGTCCCTGCTGATGGGCACCGGCTCGTCCCACACCATCAACTCAACGCTCATCGGTCCATCTTGACGGACGGGCGCCGTACTCGCGCGACACGGCACCCCATGTGCCGGAAAGCCGTGCCGGACAAAGTTACGCGGGTTTCTCCGAATCCGGCACCAGCTCGACCGTGCAGGCGGCGCACCGCCGGGCCTCTGCGGGGATGTCGGTGAGGCATTCGGGGCACTGCTTGGTCGTGGCGTCCTTGTCCCGGTCGAGCAGGCTGATCAGCCGGGTCATCGGGGCCACGATCAGCCAGTACACGACGGCGGAGACCATGAGGAAGGTGAGGAGGTGGTTGAGGAAGTCGCCGTACTTGAACCGGCTGCCGTTGACGGTGAAGGAGTATTCGGCGAAGTTCGGCTGCCTGCCGCCGGTGACGGCGCCGATCAGCGGGGTGATCAGGTCGGCGACGAGCGCCTGCACCAGGCCGCTGAAGGTGGCGCCGACGATCACCGCCACGGCGAGTTCGACGATGTTGCCGCGGAGTAAGAACTTCTTGAAGCCGCCCATGGCACCACCACGTAGCCAGGATCGGCGCCGGCAAACCATGCTTGGGCTCTGGGGGGACGGCTCACTTCGGTCAACTGGAATAACGACCTGGTGAGGATGGGAAGGAACAAAGCGGCTTGTCCGGGTGAGCGGGGGAACGGAACATGGGGAGAGACCGCAAGGGAGCCTCGATGATCGAGATCTGGCCGGGAGACCCCTATCCGCTCGGGGCGACCTACGACGGTGCGGGCACGAACTTCTCGCTCTACACCGAAGTCGCCGACGCCGTCGAGCTGTGCCTGTTCGACGAGGACAACGTCGAGTCGCGGGTGCCGCTGACCGAGGTCGACGGGTTCATCTGGCACGGCTACCTGCCGGGGATCGGGCCGGGCCAGCGCTACGGTTACCGCATCCACGGCCCGTACGAGCCGGCGCGCGGGCTGCGCTGCAACCCGGCCAAGCTGCTGCTCGACCCGTACGCCATGGCCATCGAGGGCGGCGTGTCCTGGAACGAGGCGGTCTACGGCTACCGGTTCGGCCAGCCCGACACGCGCAACGACGCCGACTCGGCCCCGTACGTGCCGCGGTCCATCGTGATCAACCCGTTCTTCGGGTGGGGGCACGACCGGCCGCCCGCGACGCCGTACCACGACACCGTGATCTACGAGGCCCACGTGCGGGGGCTGACGGTCAGCCACCCCAAGATCCCCAAGCACCTGCGCGGCACGTACGCGGCGCTCGGCCACCCCGAGATCCTCGACCACCTCACCAAGCTCGGCGTCACGGCGTTGGAGCTCATGCCGGTGCACCAGTTCGTGACCGACCACATCCTGGAGCAGCGCGGCCTGTCCAACTACTGGGGCTACAACTCGATCGGGTTCTTCGCGCCCCACAACCGCTACTCCAGCCAGGGCCAGCGCGGCGGGCAGGTGCTGGAGTTCAAGGCCATGGTCAGGGCGCTGCACGAGGCGGGCATCGAGGTCATCCTCGACGTCGTCTACAACCACACCGCCGAGGGCAACCACCTCGGGCCCACGCTGGGGCTCAAGGGGATCGACAACGTCAACTACTACCGGCTGGTCGACAACGACCCGCGCTACTACGTGGACACCACGGGCACGGGCAACAGCCTGCTCATGCGCTCGCCGCACGTCCTGCAGATGATCATGGACTCGCTGCGCTACTGGGTCATCGAGATGCACGTCGACGGGTTCCGCTTCGACCTCGCCTCGACGCTGGCCCGGGAACTGCACGAGGTCGACCGGCTGAGCTCGTTCTTCGACCTGGTGCAGCAGGACCCGGTCCTGTCGCAGGTCAAGCTGATCGCCGAGCCGTGGGACGTGGGGCCGGGCGGCTACCAGGTCGGCAACTTCCCATCGCGGTGGACGGAGTGGAACGGCCGCTACCGCGACACGATCCGCGACCTGTGGCGCGGGCAGCCGGCCACGCTGCCCGAGTTCGGGTCCAGGTTCACCGGGTCGAGCGACCTCTACCAGGACGACAGCCGCCGCCCCGCGGCCTCGATCAACTTCGTCACCTGCCACGACGGCTTCACCCTGCAGGACCTCGTCTCGTACGACGGCAAGCACAACGAGGCCAACAAGGAGGGCAACCGCGACGGCACCGACGACAACCGGTCCTGGAACTGCGGCGAGGAGGGCCCGGCGGGCGACTCCGTGGAGGCGCTGCGCGAGCAGCAGAAACGCAACTTCCTCACCACGCTCTTCCTGTCGCAGGGCGTGCCGATGCTCTCCCACGGCGACGAGCTCGGCCGCACCCAGAAGGGCAACAACAACGGCTACTGCCAGGACAACGAGCTGACCTGGGTCGACTGGTCCGACGTGCGGGAGAACTGGCTGCTGCTGGAGTTCACGCAGAGCCTGGCCGCGCTGCGCAAGCGGCATCCGGTCTTCCGCCGCAGGCGCTTCTTCTACGGCAAGCCGGTACGCGGGCTCAACGACATCGCCTGGCTCACGCCGTCCGGCGAGGAGATGACGGACGGCGACTGGAACGTCGGATACGCCAAGTCGCTGGCCGTGTTCCTCAACGGCGACGCCATCACCGAGCCCGACCGGCGGGGCCGCCCGATCAGGGATGACTCGTTCCTGCTGCTGTTCAACGCCCACTACGACACGATCAAGTTCACGATCCCCAAGGACTACGGCGAAATGTGGCACACGGAGATCGACACCGCCATGCCGATCATGCTCGACGCGCCGATGTGCCGCGGCGGGGAGGCCATCGAGGTGCCCGGACGCAGTGTGCGGGTGCTGCGCCGTGTCTAGGCCCTCTTCCACCTACCGGGTGCAGCTGACCCCCGACTTCGGCTTCGCCCAGGTGGCCGAGATCGCCGGCTACCTGCGCGACCTCGGCGTGAGCCACGTCTACCTGTCGCCGATCCTGCAGTCCACGCCGGAGTCGCGGCACGGCTACGACGTCACCGACCACTCCAGGATCAGGGAGGAGTTCGGCGGGGCGACGGGGTTCAGGGAGATGGCGCAGCAGCTCGCCGCCCATGACCTGGGCATCGTGGTGGACATCGTGCCCAACCACATGAACACGGTCAACGCTCAGTTCTGGTCCGTGCTCAAGGACGGGCCCGCCTCGCCGTACGCGCACTGGTTCGACATCGACTGGCAGGACGGGAAGGTCGCGCTGCCCGTGCTCGGCGACGACACGGAGCCGTACGTGCACGGCGACGTGGTGCGCTACCACGGGCACACCTACCCCTACCCCGGCCACTACCGGCTGGTCGACTGGCGCGAGGGGCCCGGCTACCGGCGCTTCTTCGACGTGTCCTCCTTAATCGGCCTGCGGGTGGAGGATCCGTCGGTGCTGTTCGCCACGCACGAGGTGATCTTTTGGCTGCTCGACGAGGGGCTGGTGGACGGGCTGCGGGTCGACCACCCCGACGGGCTGGCCGACCCGCGGGGCTACCTCGAACGGCTGCGCGCCAGGGCGGGCGAGACCTGGACCGTGGTCGAGAAGATCCTCATCGGGCCCGAGCGGCTGCCGGGCGACTGGGCCTGTGACGGCACCAGTGGCTACGACGTGCTCAACCGGGTGAACGGGCTCTTCGTCGATCCCGACGGCAAAGCACCACTGGTCCAGCTTTTTGCCGACATAACCGGGCAGCCCTCCGAGTACCGGCCCGTGATGGCGGAGGCCAAGCGGGAGGTGATCGACCTGTTCTTCGGCGCCGAGGTCGCGCGCCTGGCCAGGGCCGCCCGGCAGGACCCCGCCGCCGTGCGCGAGCTGCTGGCCGCGATGCCGGTCTACCGCGCGTACGTGGTGCCCGGCGAGCCGCCGCCGCCCGAGTCCGTCGAGATCGTCGAGCTGGCCGCCGAGGCGTGCTCGCCCGCCGTGCTGCCGCTGGCCCGCGAGGTCCTGTACGGCTCCGACGAGGCGATCGTACGGTTCCAGCAGGCGTGCGGGCCCGTCATGGCCAAGGGCGTGGAGGACACGGCGCTCTACCGGTGGTATCCGCTGGCGTGCCTCAACGAGGTGGGCGGGGAGCCGGACGCGTTCGGGGTGCCGGTGGAGGACTTCCACGACTTCTGCGCCGAGCTGCGGCCGTACACGATGACCACGCTGTCCACGCACGACACCAAGCGGTCGGAGGACGTGCGGGCGCGGCTGTCGGTGCTGTCGGAGCTGCCCGAGGAGTGGGCCGCGGCGGTGGCGTCGTGGTCGGCCTCGGTGTGCTTCGACCCGCAGCTGGACTATCTGGGCTGGCAGAACCTCATGGCGGCCTGGCCGATCTCGGTCGAGCGGTTCACGGACTACCTGCTCAAGGCGGCGCGGGAGGCCAAGACCGCCATTTCCTGGATAAATCCGGATCCGTCCTATGAGCGCGGGTTGCGGGAGTTCGCGGCTGCGGCGGTGCGGCAGCCGGTCGGCGAGTTCACCGCGCGGATCGAGCCCTACGCCATGTCCAACTCGCTCGGGGCCAAGCTCGTGCAGCTCATGATGCCCGGGGTGCCCGATGTGTACCAGGGCAACGAGACGACCGACTTCTCGCTGGTCGACCCGGACAACCGGCGGCCGGTGACCTACCCCCGCAAACCCGAGACCGCGTGGGACGCGGCCAAGCTGCTGGTGACGGCGCAGGCGCTGCGGCTGCGCCGCCGTCTCGGGGGAGCGGCGCCGTACCGGCCGCTGTGGGCGGAGGGGCCGGCGGCGTCGCACGTGATCGCCTTCGCCCGCGGGGAGCGGCCGCAGGCCGTCGCGGTCGCCACCCGGCTTCCCGTGCGTCTGGCCCGGTGCGGATGGGGCACCACGTCCCTGACGCTTCCCGGCGGGACCTGGCGGGACCTGCTCACCGGCGGCCTCTACACGGGGCGGATCCCGCTCGCGCACCTGCTCGGTCAGTATCCGGTCTCACTGCTGGAGCGACATGATCTTTGAGGTCTGGGCACCGAAGGCCACTGCTGTCGAACTGTCCGTCGCGGACGCACCCCACGCGATGTCGCGCGGGGAGGGGGGCTGGTGGTCGGTCGAGGTGGCGGGGGCCTCGCACGGCACGCGGTACGCGTACCGGGTGGACGGCGGCGGGCCGTACCCGGATCCGCGGTCGCGGCGGCAGCCCGAGGGCGTCTTCGGGCCGAGCGCCGTCTACGAGCACGCTCGCTTCACCTGGTCCGACCACGAGTGGAAGGGCCGCGACCTGCGGGGGGCGGTGATCTACGAGCTGCACGTGGGGACGTTCACGCCGGAGGGGACGTTCTCGGCGGCCGTCGAGAAGCTGCCGCACCTGGTGGAGCTGTCGGTCGACTTCGTCGAGGTCATGCCGGTCGCGCCCGTGCCCGGGGAGCGGAACTGGGGTTATGACGGGGTGGATCTGTACGCGGTCAACGAGACGTACGGGGGGCCTGACGGGCTCAAGTCGTTCGTGGACGCGTGCCATCGGGCGGGGATCGGGGTCATCCTGGACGTCGTCTACAACCATCTCGGCCCGTCGGGGAACTTCCTGCACCCCTTCGCCCCCTATTTTTCCGGATTTAAGGGCAGTTATTGGGGCGATGCGGTCAATTTGGATGGGCCGGGCTCCGACGAGGTGCGGCGCTACTTCGTCGGCAACGCCGTGCAGTGGCTGCGCGACTACCACATCGACGGGCTGCGGCTGGACGCCGTCCACGCGCTGCACGACCGCCGCGCCGAGCACCTGCTGGCGGAGCTGTCGGCGGAGGTGGACGCGCTGGCCTGCTCGCTCGGCCGCCCGCTGTCCCTGATCGCCGAGTCCGACCTGAACGACCCGCGCATGGTGCGCTCGCTCGACGCCGGCGGCCTGGGCATGACCGCCCAGTGGTGCGACGACGTCCACCACGCCCTGCACTGCGCGGTGAGCGGCGAGTCCCACGGCTACTACGCCGACTTCGCCTCCCTGCCGGCGCTGGCCAAGGTGCTGACCTCGGGAGTGCTCCACGACGGCACCTACTCCTCCTTCCGCGACCGCTCCCACGGCCGCCCCTTCACGGGCGTACCCGGCCACCGGCTGGTCGCCTGCCTCCAGAACCACGACCAGATCGGCAACCGCCCCGGCGGCGACCGCCTGCCCGTCCCCGCACTCAAACTGGGCGCGGGCCTGCTGCTGACCTCGCCGTTCACGCCCATGCTGTTCATGGGGGAGGAGTGGGGGGCGCGCACGCCGTTCCTGTTCTTCTCCGATCACGTCGAACCCGCGCTGCGGGAGAGCGAGGCGGTGCGGCGGGAGCGGGAGTTCGAGGGGTTCGGGTACGTCTGGGACGCGCCCGACCCGTCGGACGAGGACACGTTCCTGCGCTCGAAACTGGACTGGAGCGAGGTGAAGGAGGAGGAGCACTGGTCGCTGCTGTGCTGGTACCGCGACCTCATCGCCCTGCGCAAGGCCCTGCCCGAACTGTCCGACCCGCGCATGGACCGGGTCAGGGTGGAGGTGGATCCGCTGGGGAAGTGGCTGGTGATGTGGCGGGGGTCGCTGGCGGTGGCGGTGAACTTCGCCCAGGACACGGCCACCGTACCGGTGCCCTCCGGGACGGTGCTGCTGGCCTCGGACGACCCGGTCATGGCGGACGGCCACTCCCTGCGCCTTCCCGCCCAATCCATGGCCATCTGCAAACCTCACTCCAACCCGTGAGGGGGTGGGCTCGATTCGCGGCGCGGGGTCGTAGTTCGTCGGGCGGGCTCTTCGACCCGGCCCCGACCCCGCCGTAACGCTGGCCGGCGCTCATAACGCCCCTACCGCACCCACCACGCAACCGCCGTGCCCGTCCGGCCTGCGCGTGTCCGTCCGGCCTGCGCGTGTCCGTCCGGCCTGCGCGTGTCCGTCCGGCCTGCGCCGTGCCCGTGCGGCTTGCGCTCCCGCCCTCACTGGCAACAGGACCCGCACCGATCTCCGCGCTCTCCGGGGGCGTGGGGCTTGGAGTGCTCCGGGCTCGGGGTGCTTCAGATGCCCTGCGGTCCCAGGCACCTCGTGGCTCCAGGCGCCCTGTGGCCCTCGGCGCGCTGATATCGACGAGCCGGGCGTGACGCGCGCCTGCTCGGGCCTGCGCAGGCCCGCCCAACGGGGGGCCTACCCCGCACGAGCCCTCGGGGGCCTGCCCCGCATGGGCCCACGGGTGCCTGCCCCGCACGAACCCATAGGGGCCTGCCCTGCGCAGGGCAGGCCCCGTCCCGTCAGGCCCCGTCCCGTACTGGGCAGGCGGCCCGACTCGGCCAAGATCTCAGGCGCTCGGCCCTAGGCGCTAGGGATAGCGCCGCTTCTCGTAGTCATCGATGATCTTGCCGAGCTTGGCGAACTTCTCGGTGAACCAGACGTTCTCGGCGCCCGTCGGCGGGCGGTTGGAGTCCACGTACTGGTAGCCGAGGTTGGAGAACATCGTGACGACGTAGGTGCGACCGCCCTTGCCGGGCAGGGCCTTCACGATGCCCGCGTCGGCGCCGGAGTTGTTCACCCAGCCGTTCTTGTGGGCGTACGTCACCTCGGCCGCCTCGTTGCACGGCCGTACGTCGTGGCCGTACGCGATGCCCTGGCCGGGGATGGTCACGGTGCCGTCGGCGCCGATCCACCGCGAGGGCGTGAGCTGCGGGATGCCCGGGGCGGGGTAGGCGGCGCCACACCAGTTGGTGGTCGACAGAGCGACGTTCATGCCCTGATCGCCGAGCTTGCCCTTGAAGAACGCGCGGGAGGCGTCGCTGAGGACGGCGGCGGTGACGGCGGTGCCGTTGGGAGCCGTCCACAGGGTGCCCAGGCCGCCGTTGACCAGCATCAGCAGCTTGGCCGTGTCGAGCGAGCTCATGGTGACGGGGTTGCCCCAGCGTGCGCCGTTGGCCGGGTTGGTGTTCTTGAGCTGCAGCGTCTCCAGGCCCAGGTCCTGGAAGGTCTGGTTGAGGCCGTCTACCGCGCTGCGGTCGTGCAGCAGCTTGACCATGGCACAGGTGGCGGCGTTGGACGACCAGGTGAGTGAGGCGTCGAGATAGTTGCGGACCGTGTTGCTGCTGGCCGGGCCACACAGCGAGCTGATCGTCGTCGGCTGGTAGTCGTAGGTGTCGTCGAGCGAGATCTGGCCCTGGTCCACCAGGCGCAGCACCCCGAAGGCCACCATCAGCTTCAGCACCGACGCGGGGTAGGGGCTCATGAAGTCGATGGAGGCGTTCTCGCGGTCCGGCACCACGTCGATGGTGCCCTGACCGTGGTTGGCGTACCAGCCGGCGTCGTCCCACTGCCGCCAGCGGACATCCGTGGTGTGCAGGTTGCGGTCGACCGGTACGACCTTCCCGTCCGGATACTGCGGGCTCATCAGCACGGTGCCCGAGGAGACGGGGCGGCCCGCGCGGTTCAGCTCGATGACGGTCAGGTCGATCTGCGGCTGCTGCGAGATCGGCTCGGCCGCCGCGACGGCCGAGAGCAGGTCAGCCTTCTTCGGCGGCTTCCTTGCCTCCTTGTCGACGCTGTCCTGCCGCAGCGCGTTCAACCCGGCCGTACCGACGGGCGGATTGGTGTCCAGGACCTGCTCGAACTGCAACTGGTCGAGAGCCCGGCGTAAGTGATGCGCGAGCACGCTCGCGGAGCCGTCCTCCGCCGCGGCGGCCGGAGGCGGCGCGACCAGACCACCCAGCAGTACGGCTGCGGTGGCGAGCCCGGCGAGACCTCGACTTCGATTTCTGGATCTTGAGAGGTTCACCGCGCCACTCTAGCCAGCGATCAAGTGGGCGGCGCGAAATATCTTGGACTACTTGATCTACGGACTGACGGGCGGCGGCTGTCGTGCCTACTGGCCGCTTCCTGAGACTCCGCGCACGTCACGCGTCTCCGACGCAGACCGTGGTTCCTGCTGACCAACTGCCCGGAGCCACCGCAAAGCCGCTCGGACGCGGCCTGACGATCAGCGCGGACGGACGATCGGCACGGGCGTCGCCCTCTAAGCGAGGCCGACGACGGTGGCGCCGCCGTTGAAGGCGACCACGACCGTGCCCGAGAACGGTAGGAGGTTCAGCGCCCGCGGCTGGAAGTCGACGATCTGGCGGTAGCCCATGTCGATGGAGATGCTCCTCGGCTCGGTCTTGCCCCAGCCCGCCATGTGAGTCCCAATGCTCACCGTGTCAGCCTTGATCGTCGCCTGCGCCACGAGCAGGCCGTCCTTGAGCGGGAGGCGCCGTACCTTCCACAGGTCGCCTCCCAGCGCCGGCAGCTCGGCCGTCTTCGGCTCACCGCCGCCGTACGACTCCCAGCGGTACGTCGCCCGCCCGCTCTCGTCCGACTCGGTCAGATAGCCGTCCGCGTTGAACACCTGGACCACCTTCGCGGGCGAGTCGACGGTTCCCACGTCCTCCCCGTGCTCCTGCGCCAGGACCACCTCCTTGGTCACCGTCCCGTCGCCGTCCCTGAAGGTCAGCCCCAAGGCGCTGCCGTCCTCCGCAGGGTCGGCCTCGATATCGGGTTTGCCGTCGGTCCGCGGCCGCTCATAGCGCCACACCTCGTCTCCGTTCCGCGGGTCCAGGGCGATCACCGCGACGTTCCGGTCGCAGGACACCGGCAGGGCGATCACGTCACGAAGTTCCACCTGCCAGGACTCCGACCGGGTGCCCTGCTCGGAGTCGGCGTGGCATCCTCTGGGCAGTCGATACGACCAGACGGGCTCCCCGGTGTCCGGCAGGCCCCATCCGACCACCGTCCCGTCGTCGGGGTCGGCCGTGACGAAGCCGTACGAGGTGAAGGCGGCGTTCGAGCGCAGCTCCTGGGCCTGCTCGGAGCCGACCTCGCCGGTGTAGGCGTCCAGCAGCACCGTCCGGGCCCTGACCTTCTGTGCCCCCCTCACCGTGCCGAACTCCACCGCCACCATGCCGCCGTCCGGGGTGGCCACCATCTCCACGGTGACCGCTCCAGGACGGCGGTAGTGCCAGCGTTCACGGCCCGTGACGGAGTCCACCGCCACCACACCGTCGAACGTGCGCACGACCACGTGCCCGCCCGCGGCCACCACCTGCCGGACGGTTTCGTCACCCGGCGGTCTCCACTGCCAGGCGACCTTGCTCACCGAAGCGGGACCGGGATTCGGCGCGGCATGACCCGTACTCACCTTGGAGGGACCTGGCCCCACCCCGGAGGGACCTTGAGTCACCGCGACGGGCACCATGGTGGACGCCGCGGTGGTGGCCTCGACCGGCAGTGCCGCGGTGGTGGCCTCAACGGGCAGTGTCTCGGCGGCCAGCAGGCCGGCCTGTGCCACGGCCGCCACCGTCAGCAGCCCCGCGCACAGGCTCGTCAGCGACCGGCCGGTCAGGTCGGCCGCGGCTCTGCCCAGCACGGCAAGCCCGGCCGCGGCGAACGTCATGCCAAGGCCGAACAGGACGTCACCGGGCTCGGGCAGCCCGCCCATGAAGCCGCGTTGCAGACGGACCAGGCCGTACAGGGCGAACGGGATCACGACCAGCACCGCCAGGCCGGCCCGCCCGCGTACGCTGGCCACCGCGTCCGAGACCGGACTCAGGTTCCCCTCAGGACGGGCGGGTCTGCGAGCGAGCCTGACCAGCGCGGTCAACAGCACCAGCAGCAACCCGGCCGCCAGGAGGAGCCCGATGTTCGTCCCGACCGACGGCTCCTCGACCAACGACCAGCGCAGGACGTGACCCCACCCGGCCGCCCCCACGCCGGCGATCACGAGCCCCGCGCCGAACCAACCCCAGCGCATGCCCGCCACGCGGCGCTCCGGAAGCTGTCCCGAAGGGGCCTCGTCGCGATCACTGTCGTGATGCGTCATGATGTTTCCCCCTGATTGGGGGCGCCGCACTGCCGCTTCCGCCGCGGATCGGCGTCGCACGCGGGGATCTTGTCTCCGCCGCTGAGGACCAGCCGCCGGTCGCCGAGCGGTTTGTCGAGATGGAGGGCCTTTCGTTGCGGAAAGGCCTGGTATTCGCCGCGGTTCGCGCACCCCGCGCCGAGGCGTCCACCAGGGCCACGCTCCGACTCCTCGAAGAGGCTGACCGTCACCTCGCGGGAATTCTCCTCGAACGCTTGGTCGCCGCGGCGAGCACACGGCGACACCGTGAAGAAGATCGTCACATTGTCGTCG
This sequence comes from Nonomuraea angiospora, assembly GCF_014873145.1. NCBI lineage: Bacteria > Bacillati > Actinomycetota > Actinomycetes > Streptosporangiales > Streptosporangiaceae > Nonomuraea > Nonomuraea angiospora. The sequence continues at coordinate 9,597,441 of NZ_JADBEK010000001.1, forward strand.
TCGACGTTGCCGTAACGGTCGACGTAATGCCTGTAGCCGATGATGCGTCCGGAGAGCCGATCCGACTTGGGCTTCAGCCCGAGCTCGCGAACCTCACCCCTCTTGATCCTCGAAGCGCGCTCCAGGGTCAGCACGTCGCAGGCTTTCGCGCGCTCCGGGTCGTCCTCGCACCTGGGGATCTCGGCGCCGTCCCAGGTGGTGATCCGCCGGCCGCCGACCGGCGCGTCGAGCGCAAGGGCGCTGATCCTGGGTACGGAGGTGTCGGGCAGGCCTTTCCCGCACCGGAGGCCCTCGACGATGCGCACCCTGATCTGCTTCTCTTTCTCGTCGAACACGTTCCGCTCGAGACGTGCGCACATCGAGACCTTGTAGATGACGCGCACGGACCTTGTGTCGCTGCCGCCGCTGTAGCCGACGATCTGGCCGGTGTGCTCGTCCGAACCCGGTGCGACCCCGAGGTCCCGCGCGTCGCCGCTCTTGATCAGCTTCTCGATCTGCTGGTCGCGCTCCGCCCTCTCTGCGGCATTCTTCTGCCGCCGCTCCTCGGCCAGAGTCCGCATGGGGTCGTACGTGACCGCGTCCCTGTACAGGAACATCCCGGCGACCAGGACGACCAACGCCGTGATCGACCACCAGCGCGCGGAGTCAAGGGGAAGCCGCCTCCAGACGAACACCCTCTGGCCCAGCTCGGGGTTGATCGCGGACGCAATAAGGGCGACCACCAGGACGATGATGATCAGCCATAACAGAACCATGAAACCTACGCCTTGTCGAAGCCGCCGCGGAAAGCAAGCACTGTAGCTTCGGGCGCTGAAACGGCACTGAAACGGGAGGCAGACCCACCCGGCGACGCCGAGCAGCCGATCGCATGGCGACGCCGAGCACCGGATCGCATGGCGACGCCGAGCACCGGATCGCATGGCGACGCCGAGCACCCGATCGCATGGCGACGCCGAGCAGCCGATCGCGCGGGGACGCCACGCTGCTGATCGCACGGCGATGCCACGCTGCTGATCACGCGCCGACCTCACGCAGCATCGGACGACGACGCCACGGCGACCCGCTCCCAGCCGATCTCACGCCATCGGTCCCTCTCCCGCAGATGGCCGGGATCCCCGTGAAACGGAGCGATTGAACGAACCTCGGGCCGCGGACCGCAGCGTTATCCACAGGGTCGAGCACAATCCCAGGCGTTATCCCCAGAACCCCGCTCCACTCCGCCCAAGCCCCCTGCGATCGCCGATGATCCTGAGTGCCTCACCAACCCCAACAGTGGGACACCTCAACCCTCAGCACCCAACAGACAGACACCCACAGCACCCCGAGAGCCGGACCTCCGGAGCACCTCAACCCAATGCCTCCACCGACAGCAATTCACCACCTAGAAGCACCGCCATCACCACAGCACCCCAACACCGCAGCACCTCCACCACCACAGGACCCCAGCACCGCAGCATCGCGAAGCACCCCAGCACCGCCGAGCACCTCAGCACCGCCCAGCACCCCAACACTGCGGGCAGCACCCCAGCACCGCGCCATCACCCCAGCACCGCAGAGCACCCCCAACACCGCGCACACCCCAACATCACCAGTACCCCAGCACCCGCAACATCCCCGCCTCAACCCCCTGGTTTGCGCGGACCCTAGAGACAACCCGGAGCGCATTCACCATGAAGATCATCCTGCCTTTGCCCGCCACGCTGACCTCCCTCTTCATCGTGGCCACGGAGCACCTGCCGTTCGACGTCGACTCCTTCGTGCCCTGGCGCATAGCCGGCCCGTACAGAAGAGCCGCGATCACCGCAACAGGCAGCGGCTCCTTGACGGTGACCCACCACCAGACTCCCTGGAAACCGACCGCGACCAACCTCACAGACGAGGAAAGCCGCCACCTACGCCGCACCGGCCACCACGTGGTGGTGTCCACGACCGCACCCCCGCACAAGCTTCCGACCAGCATTCAGGCGGCGAGAGCGACGGCCCGCGCCCTGGCTAGGGAGTGTGACGGCCTCCTGATCGACCCGCTGACGGGCGCCACCATCCTCACCTGCGGAAGATGCGCAGGCGAGCCCACGGACTTCCGCCTCACCGACGACTGGCTGTCCTGGGACGTCCAGGTCCACGATGCCGCGACCTGTCCACCCTGGGATCCGTCCGACATGGGCGTGTGCGACTGCCTACGCGTCACCTCCCGGGGCCTGCGCCGCTTCGCCCTTCCCGAGATCACCCTCGACGGCGCTGCCTGCGCCCACAACCTGTGCGCGACCAACCTCCTCCGCACAGTGGCCCACCGCCTGGTCGCAGACCATCTGACCTACGTAGCCGCTCACCCGGAGGCCACCGACCGTAAGATCGACGACTTCCTCCAGATAAGCCCCGCAGACCAGCCAGACGGCGGCCTCCCTTTCGGCGTTCAGCTAACGCCCTACGACGCGGAACAGGGCGAGCTGGGCCGCACAGGCACCATCCGCCGCCTCAAGATCGGCCCACCACCAGGCGCCGGCCAGATCACCTGCCTGAAGGTCGGCCCACCGTCAGGCTTCCCCGGCTCCCTGAACGACTGGCTATGCGCCACCCAAAAGCCTGCTCATCCTCCACTCGCCTTGATCAACTGCGACCCCTCAACCCCGCCCATCCCCTCACTCCCAGCGCCCTTCCCTCCAGCACCCCTGTCCCCGCCCCGCCCCCTGGAGCCAACTCGAGCCGTACAGCCAGCCCCCTCCGCTACACCAGCTCACACCCTGGCCACCGCGCCGGCTCCGGCTCCCGCCCACCTCCTGCGCACGGAGACCGAGCGTGCAGCCGCCTAAACCTCAGCCCCAGCGACCCCGCCTACAGCGTCGAGCTAGCTCGTCCACAGCCCAGGCACCGACCCCAATGCCAGCCTCCCGACACCAGCACGCAGGTTGCCCTGGCCCAGACTTGGTCCTTCGACGCACCTCCGCGCCGCCAGGCCCCTCAACTCCATCCCAGGCTCCGGCTCCAGCAGGTCACAGTCCACCGTGACCGGGCCCATTGACAGGTGGTCGGTCCTCGCGGTGCGCGGCCACCTCTCCGGTCGTCTGCAGCTGGGTTGCCGGTCTTGCCAGTCCGGTCGTCTGCAGCTGGGTTGCCGATCTTGCCAATTCGGTCGCTCATAGCTCAGCTGCCGGTCTCGCCAAGCTCAGCGGGTCATGGCGGTCTCCCGCGCCACATGCGACAGCTTCTCGGGATTACGCACGTGGTAGGCGCCGGTGACGTAGCCGTTCTCCACGCGCACCGCCACCACTCCGTCGATCTCCCCGTCGAGTCGTACGAGCAGCCCAGGTCCGCCATTGATCTGGACCAGCTCGACCGACCTTTCCGCGTCGCGTTTCCACCAGCCGACGGCCAGCAGGCGAGCCACGTTGTCGACCCCCACAACGGGCCGCAGCAGGGCATGCCTGATTCCGCCGCCGTCGCTCAAGGCGACGACATCCGGCGCGAGGACGTCGAGCAGGCTCTGCAACTCGCCGGTTTCGACCGCTCGCTGGAAGGCCTGGAGCGCGGCTCGGTGCTCGGCCGGGGAGCCGGTGCCGCGTGGTCGGCGCGCGGAGACGTGTGACCGTGCCCGGTGGGCGATCTGGCGTACCGCGGACGGGCTCTTGCCGACGGCTTGGGCGATCTCCTCGTAGTCCAGATCGAACACCTCGCGCAGCACGAACACCGCCCGCTCGGTCGGCCCGAGCGTCTCCATCACCAGCAGCATCGCCATCGAGACGCTGTCCGCCAGTTCGACGTCCTCGGCCACATCCGGCGCGGTCAGCAACGGCTCGGGCAGCCACGGCCCAACATAGGACTCCTTGCGCCGGCCCAGCGTACGCAGTCGTTTCAGCGCCTGCCTGGTGGCGATCCTCATCAGGTACGCGCGCCGGTCCAGCACCGGGCCCAGGTCGACGCCCACCCACCGCAGCCAGGTCTCCTGCAGGACGTCCTCGGCGTCGGTGGCGGAACCGAGCATCTCGTAGACGAGGGTGAACAGCAGGTTGCGGTGGGTGACGAACGCCTCGGTGGCCGCGTCCATGCGGTTGTCACGAGGGAAGGGCCCGCCCGCGCCCGTCAGTTGCTCGCTTCGTTCGCTCATCGCTGGTTCCCGCCTGTTCGCGACCGTGTCATACCCATACGATCCCGACGCCCGCTGCTCTGTGACACCAACAGTCGGTGGTCCATGTCACAGAGGCCTCGCTGTCACAAGGAGCGGGTCACCGGGATCTCTTGCTCGTAACGACGCGACACCACGAGTAAGGAAGCCCCCGTCATGTCCACACCTACGACGACCGGCCTGCGGTCGCGCATGCCCAACCCCCTTCCCTTCCTCCCCGAGATGGCGGAAGTCGGCGAAGGTCTGCACAAGGCCCTCCGGAACGGTGCGATTTCGCCGACGACCATCAGCCTGCTGCAGTTGCGCGCCGGGCAGATCCTCGGCAGCACGTACTTCACCATCCGGGAAACCGGCAACCTCCGCAGGATCGGGGAATCAGAGGAGCGCATCACCGCCGTGGCCACCTGGCGCGACGCCACCTACTTCACCGGCGCCGAAAGGGTCGCGCTGGAGCTCGTGGAGGCGGTCCTCACCCCGAACCCGTCCGGGGAGCGCGTCCCCGATGAGCTGTACGCCAAGGCGTCCACGCACTACGACGACAAGGCGATGTGGTCGCTCATCATGGCGATCGCCCACATCGGCTTCTTCACCCCCGCCGCTCTCATCGCCAAGCCGATCCCCGGCATGCCCCCCGGCCAGAACTACAGCGAGTAAGAAAGGCACCCAGCATGAGCATCACCAAGTTCGCGGTGGCGGGAGCGACCGGGCGGTTGGGCCGCCACGTCGTCGACGTCCTGGCTGAGAGGGGACACCAGGTCGTGCCGATGTCCCGAGCCACCGGCGTGGACATCATCACCGGTGAGGGCCTGGCCGAGGCCCTCACCGGGGTCGAGGTCATCATCGATGTCGCCTCGTGGCACGCCTCCGACCAGGAGGCGGCGACGGAGTTCTTCCGCACGTCGGCCCGCAATCTGCACGAGGCGGGCCAGAAGGCGGGGGTCGCCCGGATCGCCATGGCGTCCATCATCGGCGTCGACAAGGCAACCGCCGGTTTCGTCGCCGCCAAGAAGGTGCACGAGGAACTCCTCCTGTCCGGCCCGCTCCCCGCCCGCATTCTGCGGGCCGCGCAGTTCCACGAGTTCGTCGGTCAGCTCCTGGACTGGCAGCAGGGCGACGTCGCCTACGTCCCGGCCCTGCCCACCCAGCTCGTGGCCTGCCGCACCGTGGCCGAGACACTGGTCGACCTCGCCCTCGACCCCGAGGCGCCCGCTCCAGGAAGACCGATCCCCGAGATCGCCGGACCCCGCAAGGAGACCATGTCGGAGGCGGCCCAACTCCTCGGCGCCCGCCGAGGCATCAAGGTCGTCGGTGTCGACGGCTCCGGCATGCCCGATGCCGAGATCGCCGCCAACGGCGGGTTCCTGCCCAGCCCGCACGCCAAGCTCGCCGGACCCTCCTTCCAGGAGTGGCTCGACACCCAACCCTGAGCAGGCCGTACGGCACGCCCTTGCCCTTGCTCTCGAAACTCCACGGCCGGAGCCTCGAGAACAAGGGCTCCCTATGACCTCGCCCTCGGAGACTCGGCGGTTACTCATGCGCCAAATGCGCCGTCCGATCTCTCTGGGTGCCTGGATTCGTCCCGCTTCCTGAGAAAGAGGGCTCACTCATGCCCGTCACCATGATCGGCATCGGTCCGCCGGTTCCTCAACGCCGGTATCGGCGGTCCCGAGGCGCAGGCGCTTGCCGACGTCCAGCCGCACTTCACCGTACGACCGGACGTGCTTCCAGAACAGCGGGGTCTGCGCGCGTTGCACTGCGCCGGGAGGAGTACCCGACCCAATAGTCATGCAGCGAATCGAGCCGAAGGCTCCCCGGAGTCCCAGTTGCCCGACCGACTCGGCCTCCTCGCGTAGTCCCTCCCAGGGGACTCTGCTCCAGTCAGAAGTGGCCGGCGTTCCAGACGGTCGCGACGACGTCACGTGCTTGCCCGGATATGTGATGGCCCCCTTCGGGAACTGGAACAGTCGCGCTCTTGCCGTGGCCGCGTCCCGCATCAGGGTGCGGATTTCCGCGCCACTCGCCCGTAGAGCCTCGGTATCGGTCGGATCCCCAGGCACCAATGCCGGTCATCTGTTTCCACCACACCGTGGTTGCTGCGTATCGGACAGCCGTGCAGCGACCTCGCTCCCCCTCTCAACCCAGTGAACGTGTCAGCGGCTGAGGAGTTCGGTCATGATCTGGTCGAGGGTGGCTGCCGGGTTCGGGACGGGGCCCGGGGAGCGCCAGGCCACGAAGCCGTCCGGTCGGACCAGGACGGCGCCGCCCCCGCTGACGCCGTACCGCTTCCGGAAGCACCCCTCCACGTCCTTCAGCTCCTCGTCCACCACCAGCCGCGTGAGCTGGACGCCGAGGCGCTCCTTGACCAGGCGTCCGGCGTCCATCCAGGCCTGGCCGCCCTGCCTGTCGGCCAGCAGTACGAAGCCCGAGCCGAAGAGGTCGATGGTCGAGATGCACTGGCCTTCCCAGTCGAGCACCACGTGTGGGGCGCGGCTGCCGGGACGGCCGGTGGGTACGCGAGGATCCTCCAGGATGGACCCGTCGTCGCCTGGTTCGTCCAGGATGGCGGTGGAGTGGTAGCGGTATCCGATGATGACGCTCATGAAGTCCTCGAGGGGCTCCGGGTAGCCGACGCGGGCGGTCGGAGGCATGCGTACGCCGAGGTTGGCGAGCTGGGCGTCGGCCGTGAGCGTGCCGATCGGGCGGCGTTCGGCGTCGTACGTGTCGAGGAAGCCGGGCCCGGCCTGGCCTGTGACGACGAGCCAGAGCCGCCAGGCGAGGTCGCAGCCGTCCTGGAGCGCCGTGCTGCCGCCCTGCCCGCCGGTGGGCGGCATGGTGTGTGCCGCGTCCCCGGCGAAGAAGACCCGGCCGGCGCGGTACGTGTCGGCCACCACGTGCCCCAGGGAGAACGACGTCTTGTCCAGTAACTGAACATCCAGGTCGGGTCGGTCGGCCGCGATGCGTACCAGCTCTCTGCAGCGCTCCTCGGTGAAGTCGGCTTCGCTCTGGCCATCGGCGTAGTTGACGCCCAGCACGTGCGCCCCGACGCCGGTACCGGTCACGATCACGCCGGTGAAGATGTCGTTCTGCAGGTACCAGAGTGTGACCTCGCGCTCGCGTACCAGCCCGCTCAGGTCCGCGTCGAACATGATCGAGCACATCCGGCCCAGCTCGCCCTTGCCTGAGGTGGGGACGTTCAGGAGGCGGCGGAGCGGGCTCCGGTAGCCGTCCGCGGCCACTACGTAGTCGGCTCGTACGAGACGGTCACCGACGGCGTCGCGGATCAGTGCGGTCACGCCGTCCTCGTCCTGTTCCAGCGAGACCAGCTCGGTGGAGAAGCGCAGGTCGGCGCCCAGCTCCTCGGCCGTGAACCGCAGCAGCCGCTCGACCGCGGCCTGGGGCGCCCCCACCTGCGCCGCCGGGGTGATGTCGGCCAGGAAGGCCATCTCTTCCTGCTCATCGTTGATGATCATGTGGGGGTTCGGGTCGGCCAGGCTTTTGGCGATCGCCATGCGCATGCTGTCGCCGATGCCTGCCCAGGTCTCGCGGAGCTCCTGCTCGATGCCGGGTACGGGGCGCAGCAGCTCGATGGCTCGGGGGCCGACACCGAACGCCTTGGGTTGGATCGAGGTGCTCGGATGCTTCTCCACCAGCATGACGGGTACGTCGCGCCAGGCCAGGAGTGTTGCCGCGCTCAAGCCCGCGTATCCACCGCCCACCACCAGGACGGGCACCCGCTCTTGTTCCATGCTTGTCCACCTCCGGAACGCGTAGTATCGCGTCTATGGTCGAGGACAAGATATGTCGCGTCGGAGGGAGTGGTCAAGACATATCGCGTTTTGTGGAGAGTGGGGTGGTGACGATCGAGGGTTGAGGGCGGTCTTCTCGCAATCAGGGTGAGCGTGAATGACGATCGTCGGTGTCGGTGTCGGTGTCGGTGTCGGTGTCGGTGTCGGTGTCGGTGTGGGTGTGGGTGTGGGTGTGCGCGGTTGGCGCACGGCGCTTGTGGGGTGTGGGTGTGTGCGGTTGGCGCTCGGCGGTTGTGGGCGCGGGCTGTGGTCCGCCCGACAGGGCGAGCGAGCGCCGGTCCCTGCACGACCCGGTCTGTCGCCGGGGTGGCTGGATGCGGTGTGGCGGGTGACTGGCAGGGGGCCGGTGCGGAGTAGGGGTTGAGCGAGGAAATGCTGGCCTGCACGGACCGGGTCGGTCGATGGAGTCGCTGGATCTGGGGTGCGGGTGACTGAGAGGGGGTCCTGTGGAGTGGCGGTGCGGCGATGGGGTGGCCTGTGGGCCCGGACGGTACGGGGGTGTGGCGATGGTCTGATGGCCTATGCGGGCCCGACGGTACGGGGGCGTGGGGTGCTGGTCTGTGCGGGCCTGACGGTACGGGGGCGTGGGGTGCTGGCTTGTGCGGGCCCGCCGGTACGGAGGCGTGGGGCGATGGTCTGTGCGGGCCTGACGGTACGGGGGCGTGGGGTACGGGTGTGGCCTATGCGGCCCCGACGGAACGGGTCGTGGGGTGATGGGGTGCGGGCCGGACGGTACGGGCGTGTGGGTGTGTGTGGATGGCACCGGGGTTTTGGGCGGGACGCGGCCCGCGATGGCGCGCGCCGAGGGCCCGCCGCGCGGTGATGTCGCATCTGGGGCCGGGATATATGCGGCGGTCGCGGCCTTGTGAGGGGTGGTGGACCCGCGCTTGGGGGGGCGAGTCCACGAGTGGGTGCGGTGGGTTGTTGTCAGTGGACCAGGCCGGGGACGGAGGTTGTTCCGTAGTCGTGTAGGGCGAAGAGTTCTCGGGTTTTGCCGGTTCGTACGTCGATGGCATAGACCACCGGCACGGGTCCGCGTGATGACTCGGGGATGGCGACCACGGTCACCTCGGTGGAGTTCAGCCAGCTGCCGAGACTCGATGGATGGAGCTCTTCCGGGATGCCGGAGATCGGGATCCGGGTTTCGCGACCGCCCTGCACGGCGTCGAACACGACGATCGAGCCGTCCCGCTGCACCATCGGGCGGCGGTCCGGGTCGAAGGTCTGGCCCAGCCGGGCGAGGGTGCGGCCGTCGGGGGCGAGGGCGCTGTAGTCGTAGGTGAAGTCCGGGATGGTGATCGGGTCGTGGCCGAGCACCCACACCTGGCTCGCCTCGTCGTACGGCTTGGCCAGCACGACGGGGCCGGATCCGTCCGACACGCTCACCGGCCACCAGCCGCGCGGCAGGTCGGACACCGTGCCCCGCTCCACGTCCACCAGCTTGTTGGGCTCCCGTCGCCCGCCCCAGCTCGACACGATGAACCGCAGCCCGCTGGGCGACAGTCGCAGGGTGTATTCGCCCGAGCCCGAGAAGTCCTCCGCGGGCTGCTTCAGCGGGGACTTCCAGGTTCTGCCGCTCGCCAGGTCCCGCACCACGATCGTGCGCTGCTTCGAGCTGTAGTACGCCAGCCGGCGGCCGTCCGCCGTGACCTCCAAGGGGCCGATTCCCGAGGCCGCGGTCAGTTCGTAGGTGGCGCCGTCGCGGGTCACGAGCCGCCAGGCGCGCTTCGCGCACGTGGCGGCGTAGCAGTCCTGCCGGTACGCCTGCTCGATCGGCGCGACGCCTTCCGAGGGCAGCGGGGAGACCGTCGTCTCCGGCGGGGTGAGCACGACCGGGGGTTCGGGGCGTAGCTGCTGGAGGAGCACGGTGCCGCCGCCCGCGATGAGGCAGGTCGCCGCGGCGATGGCCACGGTCAGGCGGGTGGCGCGCCGGCGGCGGGCGCCCCGCACCGCCTGGGCCGCCAGGTCGACGGTGGGCGCCTGTTCGGCCAGCGCGTGCAGGTCTTCGCGCAGCGGGTTCACCGGTACACCTCCTGGGGGACGAGCGCGCGCAGTTTCGACAGCGCGTAGTGGGTCTGGCTCTTGACGGTGCCGACCGAGACGCCCATGAGCTGCGCGGTCTCGTGTTCGGTGCGATCCTCGTAGAAGCGCAGCACGATCAGCGCCCGCTGTTTCGGCGTGAGCCGCGCCAGCGCGTGGAGCAGGGCGAGTCGGCGTACGGTCGCCTCGTCGTGCGGCTGCCCGGACGCCGCGAACTCCGGCAGTTCGGCCTCAGGAAGCTCGATCCGCTTGCGCTTGCGCCAGGAGATGGTCTGGTTCACCAGGGCTTTGCGCGCGTACGCCTCGGGGTTGCCGCCTTTGGCGAGCTTGGCCCAGTGGGAGGCGACGCGGGTGAGGACCGTCTGCAACAGGTCCTCGGCGAGGTGGGCGTTCCCGGTGAGCAGGTACGCCGTCCGCATCAGCGACTGCTGGCGTGTTCGTACGAACTCGTGGAACCCCTCGTAACGGTCCATGCATGAAACAACTTCGCCGAAGGGTCCAAGGTTGGAAAATCGGCTATTCGGAGAGGTGGCGTTCCAGGGACTCGAGCTTGCTGGTCATCCCGTCGGTGACCCCCTGCCGGAGGTCGGCCTTGAGCACCAGGCTGACCCGGGGCGCGACCTCCGCCACCGCGTCCACCGCGCGCTTCACGACGTCCATGACCTCGTCCCACTCGCCCTCGATCGTGGTGAACATGGCGTCCGTCCGGTTGGGCAGGCCGCTGTCGCGGACCACCTTGACGGCGCGGGCGACGGGCTCGGCGACTCCTTCGCCGACGCCCAGCGGGGTGATGGAGAATGCGACGATCACTGCGTGCCTCCTTGGGGCGGGCCGGAGGGTTTCGATCTTAGCGAGCCGCAAGGTCTCAGCCAGTCACGAGGTCTCAGCCAGCCGCCAGGTCTCGGTCAGCCGTCGTGGAGAAGCTCGTGGAGAAGCTCGTGGAGAAGCGAAAAGCCACGACGCCTCTCAGAACGCCGTGGCCACCGCCGCACTTCACCCACGCGTCACGCGTGGTCGTGCTCCTCTTCGTCCTCGTCCTCGCTGGGCCCCTCGGAGGGCTCCACGCCGAGGACGGCCTCGCGCGGCTCGATCTCGTTGATGTGGTCGACGAGCTGCAGCACGTGGTCCGGCTCGATGAGCCACTGCAGCGCCGAGGCGCCCGTCTCGTCGGAGCTGACCAGCTCGGCCTGCTCGGTGCGCTCCTCGGCGGTGAGGTCGGCGTCCGGGTGCCTGATCTCGGCCAGCGCCGCCGCCTGCAAAGCGTCCACGTCAAGCACCTCGACGGTCAGCTCGACCGTGAGGCGCAGGAACTTCGGTTCATCACTCATGGCGACGACTCTAGGGCAGCTTCCACTCGACAGGTGCCGCGCCTTGCTGTTCCAGCAGCTCATTGGCCCGGCTGAAGGGGCGCGAGCCGAAGAAGCCGCTGCGCGCGGACAGAGGGGAGGGGTGGGCGGACTCGATGCGGGGCACGTCGCCGAGCATCGGGGCCAGGTTGCGGGCGTCGCGGCCCCAGAGGATGGCCACCATCGGCTTGTTGCGCGCCACGAGGGCGCGGATGGCCTGCTCGGTGACCTGCTCCCAGCCCTTGCCCCGGTGGGAGGCGGGCTTGCCGGGCATCACGGTGAGGACCCTGTTGAGGAGCAGGACGCCCTGCTCGGCCCACGGCGTCAGGTCGCCGTTGGAAGGGCGGGGGAGGCCGAGGTCGGTCTCCATCTCCTTGTAGATGTTGACCAGGCTGCCGGGCAGCGGCCGCACGTCGGGCGCCACCGAGAACGACAGCCCGACCGGGTGACCGGGCGTGGGGTAGGGGTCCTGACCCACGATCAGCACCTTGACGTCGTCGAAGGGCTGGTTGAAGGCACGCAGCACGTGCGGGCCCGCGGGCAGGTACTGCCTGCCATCGGCGATTTCCTTGCGCAGGAACTCGCCCATCAGGGAGATCTGCTCGGAGACGGGCTCGAGCGCGCGAGCCCATCCGGCTTCGACGACTTCGTTCAGTGGACGACCGGCCATGGCCGATGAGCCTACCCAGCTCTGGTACGGCTTGCTGCCGAAACGTCGGGTCCAGCCGTACCAGAATGATCACAAGGTGCCCGCGCGGACCGCGCGGGCACCTTGATCACTTCACGGAGCCGGCCATCATGCCCTGGACGAAGTACCGCTGGAAGGCGAAGAACAGGACCAGCGGGATGATCAGCGACAGGAACGCGCCGGACGAGAGGATGTCCACGTTCGATCCGAACTGCCGCATCTGGGACTGCAGGGCCTTGGTCATCGGCTGGTTGTCGGTGTCGGCGAAGACCAGCGCGATGAGCATGTCGTTCCACACCCACAGGAACTGGAAGATGCCCAGCGAGGCGATGGCGGGCTTGCCCAGCGGGAACACCACCGACACGAAGATCTTCCACTCGGGCGCCCCGTCCATCCGCGCCGCCTCCAGCAGCGAGGACGGGATGCCGACGAAGAAGTTGCGCAGCAGGAAAATGGCGAACGGCAGGCCGAACGCCGTGTGGAACAGCACCACGCCCGGGATCGAGCCGAAGATCCCGATGCCTCCGTAGAAGGACGCGACGGGGATCAGCGCGATCTGGATGGGCACGATCAGCAGCCCGACCACGACGAGGAACGCCCCGTCACGCCCCGGGAACTCCATCCACGCGAACGCGTAGGCGGCCATGGCCGCGATGCCGATCACGAGGACCGTGGTCGGCACCGTGATCAGCACGGTGTTCCAGAAGGACGCGGTGAAGCCGCTGGCCAGCAGGTCCCGGTAGTTCGCGAGGGTCAGCTCGGCCGGCTTGGTGAAGATGGTCCACCAGCCCTCGGCGTTGTTGACGTCCGTCGTACGCATCGAGACGACCAGCAGGCCCAGCGTCGGCACCAGCCAGAACAGGCCCAGCACGATCATGACCACCTGGACGGCGCCGCCGCCGAGCCGGTCCACGATCTTGCTCACCGCGCTCCTGCGCGGCGCGCCCGTCTCCAGCCCCGAAGGGGCGGTAGCCGTGGCTGTCGTCATGATTCGTCCCTCCTGAACCGGCGAATGTTCATGATCATGAAGGGGAGGACCAGAACGAGCAGGAAGACGGCCAGCGCGCTGCCCAGACCCTGGTTGTTCCCGCCGCCGAACGACACGCGCCACATCTCCAGCGCGATCACGTTCGCCTGGGGTTGGACCGAGGCCGGCGCGATGATGAAGACCAGGTCGAACACCTTCAGCGTATTGATGATCATCGTCACGAAGACGACGAGCAGCACCGGCGACAGCAGCGGCACGGTGATCTTGCGGAACACCTGCCACTCCGTGGCGCCGTCGATGCGGGCCGCCTCCAGCGCGTCCCGCGGGATCGCCGCGAGCCCCGCCGCGATCAGCACCATGGCGAAACCGGCCCACACCCAGACGAACGCGCCGATGATCGCCGGGGTGATGAGTGTCGGGCCGAGCCAGCTCAGGCCTCCGTAGGCGGCCTGGAAGTTCTCCGACGGGAGTCGTACGACATAGGAGCCCGCGGGCAGGCCCTGGAAGCGGAACGAGCCGTCGTCGGCCGTCGTGGCGGTCGCGGCGACCTTGCCGTTCTGCACCGCCTCGACGGTCATGCCCGGCAGGCCCTTCTCCGAGGCGTCCACCTCGCCGTTCTTGCCGCCGCCTCCCGGCGTGAAGTCGAACCACACGGTCCCCGAGAGGCCGTCGCCGGCCGCGGGGGCCTTGGCGGCCTGGGCGTTGGCCGGCAGGAAGTTCGGCTTGACGCCCACGATCGGGATCAGCACCGGCTGGCCCGCCTGGGCGGGCTGCTTGGTGACGACCGCGCCGCCGTCGGCGGCGACCGGCGACTGGTCGCCCTCGCGCGGGCGCGCCTCCGGGTAGCCCTGCGAGGAGGAGAACGTGTCGTGCACGGTGGTGAGCACGGCGTTGGCCACGCCCTTGGCGGGGTCCTGCTCGTAGACGAGGCGGAAGATCACGCCCGCCGCCATCAGGGAGACCGCCATGGGCATGAACACGATCAGCTTGAACGCCGTCGACCACCTGATCCGCTCGGTCAGGACCGCGAAGATCAGGCCCAGCGTGGTCACCACGATCGGCCCGACGACAACCCAGATGAGGTTGTTGCGGATCGTGGTGAGCATGCCCGAGTCGGTGAAGATCGTGGCGTAGTTGCCCAGTCCCACGAATCCGGTGCCCGCCGAGTCGAACAGGCTCCGGAAGATGGAGTAGACGATCGGGTAGACCACCCAGATGCCCAGCAGCACCGCCGCCGGGAGGAGGAAGGCTATGGCGACCGCCGGCGAGGGGCCGAGGCGTCTTTGCGTACGGGGGGTTTCAGCCGGTCCGGTGGAGGGCTCGTCCGCGGTGTCCGCGGACGAGACCTGCGGGCCGTCCAACCGTTCGGTCACGGCCTTACCTCTTTACTTCTTCCAGGCCTTCTTGGCCTCGGCTTCCAGTGTGGTCTGAGTGCCCTTGATGTCGCTCGGGTTGCGCAGGAAGTCCTGCAGCGCCTTCCACTCACCCTTGCCGTCGGTGCCGCCGAACGCGCTCGGCGCCAGGTCGGACATGTCGTAGCGGACGGCGTCGCCGGCCGAGACGATCGTCTGGCCGAGCTGCTTGGTCAGCTCGTCGGGGTAGTTGTCGGGGGAGACGTTCTTGTTGGGCGACAGGTAGCCGGGCAGCTTGGCCCAGATCTCGCCACCCTCCTTGGAGGCCAGGAACTGCAGCAGCGCCATCGCGCCGGGGGAGTCCTTCATCGCGACCGCGACGTCGCCGCCCAGGACGACGGGGGCCGTGTCACCGGCCTTGGGGAACGGGAAGTACTTGGCCTCCTCGCCCACCTTGGCCTTCGACTGCACCGCGGAGACGGCCACGAAGTCGGCCTCGATCACCATGGCGGCCTTCTTGTCGCCGTAGACCTTGGTCACGCAGCCGGGGAAGTCGGTCTGCAGGGCTCCGGCGTTGCCGCCGACCAGGAACTCCTTCTTGCCCGCGATCTGCGCGATCTTCTCCAGCGCGGTGGTCACGGTCGGGTCCGTCCACGGGATCTCGTGCTTGGAGAGCTTGTCGTAGTTCTCCGGCCCGGCGGTGGACAGGTAGACGTTCTCGAAGAGGTCCGTCAGCGTCCAGCCGGAGGCGCCGCAGAACGAGAACGGCGCGGTGCCGGAGTCGGCGATGGTCTGCGCGTTCTTGACCAGCTCGTCCCAGGTGGTGGCCGGCTGCACGCCCGCGTCGTCGTACGCCTGCGACCGGTACCAGACCAGCGACTTGTGCGCCGCCTTGATGAGCACGCCGTACACCTTGCCGTCGGCGGAGCCGAGCTCCTTCCAGTACGGGGTGTAGTTGGTGTCCACCTCCTTGATGACGTCGTCGGTCAGCGGGGTGAGCGCCTTCTGGTCGGCGTACTGCTGCACCAGGCCCGGCTGCGGCAGGATCGCGACGTCCGGCGGGTTCTTGCCCTGGATGCGCGGGCCGAGGTAGGCGCCGGTGTCCTCACCGGTGGAGGCGTACGTGACCTCCGCGCCGGTCTTCTCGGTGAAGGCCTTGAGCACCTGCTCGAAGTTCTTCTGCTCGTCGCCGGTCCACTTGGCGGCGACCTCGAGCTTCACGCCCTGCAGCGGCTTGGCGCCGGCGGCGGGGGCCGACGCCGAGCCCGAGGCGTCGGTGGACGGCGAGGTGTTCGTCGGGGCGTTGCCGCAGGCGGCGACGGCTACCGCGAGCCCGGCCAGGATTGCTGCTGCTCTGGCGTTTCGCATGGCTGCCTCACTGTGTTCTGATGATCTCTTCGATTTCGGACTTCATCGAGACCGCGACGTCGTCCGCGGACTCGGTGGAGGGGTTGCCGAGCGCCTTGGCGACCGAACTCGCGATCACCAGGCTCAGCTGGTTGTAGTTGGCGCTCACCGGCCGTGTCTTGGCGGCGAGGATGCTCTCCTTGAGCACGGGCAGGTAGGGGAAGCGCTTGATCAGGGCGGGGTCGTCGTAGAGCTCCGTCCACACAGGTGGGAAGGAGCCCTCGGTGAGGACGCGGCGCTCGTTCTCCAGACTGGTGAAGTACCGGATGAACTCCTGCGCCGTGTGCTGATGCTTGGAGTACGCGCTGATGGCGAGGTTGGCGCCGCCCAGCGTGCTGGACCCGGGGCCGTTGAGCCCCGGCAGCCGGGTGACCCCCAGCTTGTCGCCCAGTTTCGCCCTGGCCGGGCCGTAGCCGTGCGGCCAGTTGCGGGCGAAGGCGAGCCGGCCGTCCTGGAAGGCCAGGCGCGTCTCCTCCTCCTTGTAGCTCAGTGACTCCTTGGGGATCCAGCCCTCGCGCAGGCCCTGGAGCAGGAAGTCGAGCGCGACGCGGGTCTTGGCCGGATCGAGGGTCACCTCGGTGCCGTCCTTGCTGACGATCTGCCCGCCGGCGGACTGCAGAGCCTCGGAGAAGTTGACGGTGAGCCCTTCATACGCCAGGAACTGCCCGGCATAGCCTCCAATATCGTGCTTTTTCGTTATCTGTCGTGACTGGTCGCGAAGCTCGGCCCACGTCCGGGGCGGCTTCTTGACCAGGTCGGTCCGGTAGTAGAGCAACCCTGCGTTGCTCGTGTACGGGACGGCCCAGAGCTTGTCCTTGTAGACCGCCGTTTCCACGACAGGCGGCAGGAACCTGTCGAGCGGGAACAACCCGCGCTCCAGGGGGATGATCCAGCCGTTCTCCGCGAACTCGGCGGTCCAGACCACGTCGAGCCCCAGTACGTCGTACCGGCTGCTCTTGGCCTGGAGGTTGGCCACCATCTGAGCGCGCTGCTCGTCGGCGGCCTCGGGCAGCTCCAGCAGCGTCACCTTCTCGGCCGGGTGGGCCTGGTTCCAGCGGTCCAGCAAGGGTTGCAGGTACGCCGTGGTGTCGCGGCCGGTGGCGAACGTGATGGGGCCTGTGCCGCCCGTGCCCGTTTCGCCGCCGCCCTCATTGCTCGCGGGCGCGCAACCGGCCGCCGCCAGGAGGACGACCAGGGAGAGCGTGAGCGAGCGCACTCTGTTTCCTCCACGTTCAGAGTGATTTACATACGTGTTAGGTAGATGCATTCATGTTATGCACACATGTAATCTGTAGGTCAACGGCTTGATACGTAACGCGTTCGTAACACGGCGGGGAGGTGGGGCGGTGCGGCTTCACCTGCTGGCGCTCCTGGCGAAAGAGCCGGCCCATGGGTACGAGCTCAAACAGGCGCTGGAGCAGACGTTCGGCAGCGCCTATCCGTCGCCCAACATCGGCCAGATCTACGTCACGCTCGGCAGGCTGGAGAAGGACGGCCTCGTCAGGGCGGTCGACGTGGAGCAGTCCAACCGGCCCAACAAGAAGGTCTACTACCTCACCGCCAAGGGCCGGGACGTGCTCACCCTCTGGGTGGACGAGCCCACCGAGGGTCCCAGGGTGCGCGACGAGTTCTTCATGAAGCTCGTGCTGGCCCCGCTCACCGGCATCGCCGACCGGATGGCGCTGATCAGCCGGCAGCGCCGCCACTACCTGTCGCTCATGAGCGATCTCAACGACCTCCTGGCCCGCACCGCGCCGACCGACCGGGTCGCCATACTCCTCATCGAGGGCGCCATGCTCCACCTGCAGGCGGATCTTGACTGGCTGGAGCGTTGCCAGGAGGATCTGGCATGAGCGCGGTTGTGAAAACGGTCAATCTGGTCAAAATCTACCAGGATGGCGCGGTGCCCGTGCCTGCCGTACGCGGCGTGGACCTGCAGGTCGAGCCGGGTGAGTTCGTCGCGATCATGGGTCCGTCCGGCTCCGGGAAGTCCACGCTCGTCCACATGCTGGGCGGGCTCGACACCCGCACGAGCGGCGAGATCTGGCTCGACGGCAAGCGCGTCGACACGCTCTCGGAGAGCGCGTGGGCGCTGCTGCGGCGCAAGAAGGTCGGGTTCGTCTTCCAGTTCTTCAACCTCGTCGCCAACATGACCGTGGGCGACAACGTCGAGCTGCCCGCGCTGCTGGCCGGGGCCTCGCCCAAGGTGGCGCGCGAGCGCAGGGAGAGCCTGCTCGGCGCGCTCAACCTCAGCGACCGCGCCGACGCCTCGCCCGCCCAGCTCTCCGGGGGCGAGCAGCAGCGGGTCGCGCTGGCCAGGGCGCTGGCCAACCAGCCCAGCGTGCTGCTGGCCGACGAGCCCACCGGCAATCTCGACAGCCGCAACACCCGCGACGTGCTCCGCCTGCTCAGCGACGTCCACAAGGAGGGCCAGACGATCGTGATGGTCACCCACGACGCGCGCGTGGCGAGCCTGGCCGACCGGCTGGTGTCGCTGTTCGACGGGGAGATCGTGGACGACGGCCGCATCGCGCGCCGCCGCACGCGCACGGCCGGCGAGGTGATCGACCTCCGATGAGTGCCACCTTGGCGGGGAGCCGGTGGATCAAGGCCGACCTGCGGGCCCGCAAGGGCCAGGCGGTGCTGACGGTGCTCACCGTGGCCGGGATCGTGGCCGCGCTGATCACCGCGGCGACCCTGCTGGAGGAGGGCACCAACCCCTGGCGAAGCCTGTTCGCCCAGACCGAGGGCGCCCACGTCTGGCTCTACACCGACGACAGCCCCCAGGCCGACCTGAGCGGCATCGACGGCGTGACGCAGATCGCGGGCCCCTACCGCTCGGCGCCCGTGACCGTGGCGCAGGAGGGCAAGAAGGAGCCCGCGGCGCTGCGCGCGATGCCCGCCACGCCGCCGCAGGTGGCGCACCCGGTGGTGGCCGAGGGCAGGTGGCTGGATCCCTCCCAGCCCGACGGCGTGGTCGTCGAGCGCTCGTTCGCGACCTCGCTGCGGCTCAGGATCGGCGCCCCCTTCACGATCATCGCGCTCAGCGGCAAGCGCCACACCCTGTACGTACGCGGCATCGCCGACTCCGCCGAGCAGGGCTTCTACCCCCAGTGGACGCCCGGCCTGGCCTACGTGCTGCCCGTCATGCTCGACCGCATCGAGCCCATGCTGGGCCGCAGCGAGTGGGTGACCGGGCTGCGCCTGGCCGACCCCGACGCCACGCAGGTCGTCTCGCAGCGCGTGGTCGTCATGCTGGAGGACAAGCTCCAGCGGGTCTACACCTGGCGCGAGGTCAGGGCCGCCATGGAGCTGGACAACCGGCTGCTGGGCACGCTGCTGGCGCTGTTCGGCGTGGTCGGGCTGGTGGCCGCGGCGCTCGCCCTGGCCAACGCGGCCGGCGGCCGGGTGCTGGCCCAGCTCCGCGACCTGGCCACGCTCAAGTCGATGGGCTTCACCAGGGGCCAGATCGCGCTGCTGCTCCTGGCCGAGCACGGAGCGCTGGGCCTGCTGGGCGTCGCGATCGGCGCCGTGGTGGGCTGGGGCGTGATGGCGGCGATGCTCGGCGCGACGTCCGTGGCGCCGATCCCGGTGCTGGCCATCGTGGCGGGCACGGCCCTGGTGGTGCTGGCCGCCGTGGGGCTGCCCGCCTGGCGCGGCGGCCGCACGCCGCCGATCCCCGACGCGCCCGCTCTCCCCCCGCGCGGCCACCTGTCCAGGCTGGCCCGGCTGGCCCTCCTCGTACGCCTCCCGCCCGCCCTCGTCCTCGGCACCAGGGACGCCTTCACCAGGCGCGTGCCGGCGTTCCTGACGGCGTTCGGGCTGGCCGTGCCGATGATGATGATCACGATCGGGCTCGGCGTCTGGGCCACGCTCGACAACTTCGCCGACCACCCCGAGCAGGTGGGCCAGCACGCGAGCCTGTACGTCAGGCCGGGCAAGGCGGAGCCGGCCGAGGCCGAGCGCGTCGCCAGGCTGGACAGGGACGTGGCGGAGGTCTATCCCGGCACCGACGTGGACGCCCTGGCGCCCGGCATGGCCCGCTCGGTGCGCGTGCGCGCCATCGGCAGCTCGACGCAGCCGTACCCGTTCCCGGTGGTCGAGGGGCGCATGTACGGCCGTCAGGGGGAGGCGGTGGCCGGGCAGGGCCTGCTCGATCTGCTGGGCATCAAGATCGGCGACCGGGTGCGGCTGACCGTGGGCGGCACGCCGCTGATCGTCAGGATCGTCGGCAGGACCGTCGAGCCCGACCTCGACGGCGAGGTGATCTCCGTGGGGCTCGACAGCCTGGCGGCCAAGGACTCGGTGCCGCCGGAGTTCTACGCGCTCGCCCTCAAGAAGGGCGCGGACGCCGCCGAGGTGCGCGGGCGGCTGCTGGCGGAGTCGGCCGAGAGCCTCGACGTGCAGGCCGCGGTCAACCCGGCGGACCGGCTGTCGATCATCCGGGTGGTGATCGTGGCGCTGATCGCGGTGCTGATGCTGATCGGCCTGGCGAACCTGCTCACCGCCAGCGCGCTCGGGCTGCGCGACCACGCGTTCGACCTGGCCGTGCTCAAGGCCATGGGGCTGACGCCGCGCCAGGTCATGGCCACGCTGGTGACGGGCACCGGGCTGCTGGTCGTGCTCGGCGTCGGCGTGGGAGCCGCGGCGGGCATGTCCGTGGTGACCGGGCTGATCGACCTGCAGGGTCACACGAGCGGCGTCGGCGCGGGCATCGGGCGCGCGCCCTCCGCCCTGACGCTGGCCGTCGCCGTCGTGGGTGCCGTGGGCACGGCCCTCGCGGTGGCGCTCATTCCCGCCCGCCGCGCGGCCCGTGCCCAGGTGCCGGTCACGTCGCGCTGAGAGCGGCCTTTTCCTTCTTCTTCAGCGCGAACCAGTAGAAGCCGTGCCCCGGCAGCGTCAGCAGGTAGGGCAACTCGCCGACCGGCGGGAACTCCACCCCGCCCCGCGCCTCGACCGGGACCATCCCCTCGAACCTGCGCAGGTCCAGCTCGACCGGCTGCGGGAACTTCGACAGGTTGTTCACGCAGAGCATGATGTCGTCGCGGTCCTCGCGGACGAAGGTGAGCACGCAGGGGTTCGAGGACCACATTTCCGTGTACGCCCCCACGCCGAACACCGGGTGGTTGCGCCGGATCTCCAGCATCTTGCGGGTGAAGTGGAGCAGCGAGCCCTCATGGCGCTGCTGGGCCTCCACGTTGACCGCCTGGTAGCCGTAGATCGGGTCCATGACCGCGGGCAGGTAGAGCCGTCCGGGGTCGGCCGAGGAGAACCCGGCGTTGCGGTCGGGGCTCCACTGCATCGGCGTGCGGACCGAGTCGCGGTCCTCCAGCCAGATGTTGTCGCCCATGCCGATCTCGTCGCCGTAGTACATGACCGGCGAACCGGGCAGGCTCAGCAGCAGGGCCGTGAACAGCTCGATCCGGTCCCTGTCGTTGTCGAGCAGCGGGGCCAGGCGCCGGCGGATGCCCAGGTAGGCGCGCATGCGCGGGTCCTTGGCGTACTCCTTGTGCATGTAGTCGCGCTCTTCCTCGCTCACCGTCTCGAGCGTGAGCTCGTCGTGGTTGCGGAGGAAGATGCCCCACTGCGCCTTGTCGGGCAGCTTGGGCGTGCGCGACATGATCTCGGAGATCGGCTCGCGGGTCTCCTTCTTGACCGCCATGTAGATGCGCGGCATGAGCGGGAAGTGGAAGGCCATGTGGCACTCGTCGCCCCCGGTGGTGGGGTCGCCGAAGTATTCGACCACGTCCTCGGGCCAGCCGTTGGCCTCGGCCAGCAGCACCCGGTCGGGGTAGAGGCGGTCCACCTCGGCCCTGATCTTCTTCAGGTACGCGTGCGTCTCCGGCAGCCCCGAGCACGCGGTGCCCTCACGCTCGAACAGGTACGGCACCGCGTCCAGCCGGAACCCGTCGATGCCCAGGTCCAGCCAGAACCGCAGCACCTCCAGCATGGCCTCCTGCACCGCCGGGTTGTCATAGTTGAGGTCCGGCTGGTGGTGGAAGAAACGGTGCCAGTAGTACTGCTTGCGCACCGGGTCGTAGGTCCAGTTGGACTCCTCGGCGCCGATGAAGATGATCGGGGCGTCGGGATAGCCGCCAGGATGGTCCGACCACACGTAGAAGTCGCCGTACGGACCCTCGGGGTCGTGCCGGGACGCCTGGAACCAGGGGTGGCGATCGCTGGTGTGGTTCATCACGAGGTCGGTGATGATCCGCAGGCCACGTTCGTGAGCCTTCTCGATCAGCTGCACGAAGTCTCCCAGGTCCCCAAAGTCCGGAAGGATCTTCATGTAGTCCGAGATGTCATACCCGCCGTCGCGCAGAGGCGACTCGTACAGCGGCAGCAACCACAGGCAGTCCACGCCGAGCCACTCGAGGTAGCCCAGCTTCTCGATGAGACCGCGAAGGTCGCCGGTGCCGTCGCCGTTGGAGTCCTTGAACCCCCGGACGAGGACCTCGTAGAACACCGCCCGCTTGTACCAGGCCGGATCCTCAGAGACGAACGTCTCGGAGATCGGCTCCGGCGATGGGGATGCGTTGATCATAATGTCGCTCACAGGAAGAGATGTGGGCAGGACGAAGTCACCGGTTGCCCCGGCGTTACTATCTGGTGACCGCGCCGCGTGGAGTCGTCATCCCTGCGTACTCCACTGCCCTAGAACGAGACCGGATTTGTGATCTGGTGCCCGTTTGTGCGGCGCTTACGGGCCGAACACTACCAGCCCGTTGGCTTTCCGGAACCCGCTTCTGCTGTGCAGGGGTTAATACCCGTGAGATCCGTACGTAATCGCCCTGTTACCGAGAGTTCACTAAAAAGGTGGCGCAAGGTCCGAGAGGTCTTCTTCGAAGTCGCTCAGCCACAGCCCGAAGAGCACCAACCCTCGCACCCAGAAACGATCGTTCCAGCCGTTGAACCTGGTCAAAGCGTCGGGGCCGCCTGAGACCACCTCGTGCAGCTCGTCCGACAGCAGTCCCGGCACTCTCCTCACCACAGTCTCCAGCATGCGGTGCGAATAATTTCGGGCGGGGGCGGCCGTCGAACGCAGCGGCACCCTTTGGAGTGGCTGCTTGACCACATTCGTCGAGGGAAGTGCGGCCACCCGTGGATTGGCCGCGTGGAGCACTTCGCGGTAGAAACGGCCCTTGTCCTTGCGGGCCACGCCCACCGATAGCGCGGCGTCGAAGAAGCGCGGGTCGATGAACGGCGCCGCGAACGACGCCTCGGGCCCCACCAGGTTGACCGCCGAGCGCGCGATGCCGCGCACGGTCCTGGTGTGCAGCACCGACAGCGGCAGCTCGGCGCGGTGCCCGTGGAGCATGGAGGTGGCGGCCAGGAACTGCTCGCGCACGGTCTCCTCCATCCACTGGGCGGCGGCCTTGGACAGGAACGGCTGCGAGGGCGCGCCCAGCGACAGCGAGCCGAGCACGGCCGCCGAGCGCTCGGCCTGCGTCGTGGCCTCCAGCGCGGCCCCGCTGACCATGAAGTTCTTCAGCAGCGGGCCGCCGGCCAGGCCGTCGACCAGGATCCGGCCCGCCTGGTGCACCTCCTTGGCGAAGGGCGCGTACCAGGCGTGGTGCGGCGTCAGGTATTCGAGCCTGCGGGCCACCTCGACGGCGTCGTCCGGGTAGTCGGCGGCGTCCTGGGTGATCACCCGGTGGGGGATGCCCAGCTCCCTGGTGATCGACCTGGCGAACGCGATGTCGGTGTCGGTGCCGTCGTCCGGGCTGGTCGTCCACGACTCGACGTCCATGCCGCGGGCCTTGGCCACGCTGGCCAGCAGCCGCGAGTCGTAGCCGCCGCTGACCGGCACGAGCAGCTTGCGGTCCGCGTAGTCCTGGTAGACCTCGTCCAGCAGCTCGACGATCTCGCGCGGGCTGATCCACCGCTCGTACGGCTCCGAACGCAGCCAGCGCGGCAGCCTGCGCTCGGTCGCCAGCCTGCCGTGCCGCCACACCAGGGCGCTGGAGCCGGGCAGCCGCTTGACGTCCGCGTACGGCGTCGCCTCGCCCAGCGGGAACGTCACCTGCAGGATCGACGCCCACGCCGACCAGTCGATCTCGACCGGCACCAGGCTGAGCAGCGGCTTGATCTGCGACGAGAAGTAGACCGCGTCGCCGAGGCGGACGTAGTAGACGTCCACGAGGCCCAGGGCGCCCGTGTGGAGCGTGACACTGTCGCCGTCGCCGATCAGCCCGGGGGTCTCGAACGTCTCCGCGACCGTCATCCAGTCGTCGTCCCCGGAGGGCTTGCGCTCGCCCCAGGAGAACGCGTACGAGTGCCCCAGGCGATGGTAGGGCGGCAGGGGCGCCGAGCTGAACAGCGCCGCGTCGGCCGACTGGAGCGCGGGCAGGAGCCTCGGGCCCGCCGTGGTCAGCTTGCCGAGTACGGCGGGATCGATCCGGCCGAGAGCGCCGCAGACGTAGGGCCGCACATTGAACTGCACCGGATCTCATCCCTTCGAGACGCTTCAGGCAAAAAGAGTATCCTTTGCCGGGCTGAGGGAGCGGAGGGTCAATTGTCGACGGAGCTTGAGAGCACTCGCCGGGCGTTGCGGGATGCCGTCGCGCAGGCCGAGCGCGCCGCAGAGCTGGCCAGGCTGCTGGACGCCGCCGAGGCCAAGCTGGCCGCCGCCGAGCAGAGCGCCGCGGAGGCCAGGTCGCTGGCCGAGCGGCTGAGCGAGGCCGAGGAGCGGCTGGAGGTCGAGCGGACGGCCGCCGACAAGCTGCGCAGGGAGCTGGCCGAGCAGCGCTTCCAGGCCGAGGTGGCCAACTGGAAGCTGTCCTCGATCAAGGTCGCCCGCTGGAACCGCCTCGGCGACGCGATCAAGAGCGGCAAGAGCAACCCGGTCCGGCTGGCCAAGGGGCTCAGGGGCGCGGCCAAGCCCGTCAAGCGGCCCATCGCGCCCAAGCGCAAGCCCCCCACGGCCGCCAAGGCCAAGGACGAGCGCCCCGGGGCGGCGTTCCAGGCCACCACCACGACCAGGACGCTCGGGGGCGCCTCCTTCAAGCTCAAGCCCTTCCGGGTGCCGACCGGGCCCAACACCAGGCCGCACCTGACGGCCGCGGTCATCGCCGACCCGCACGCCGAGGCGCTGCTGCGGTACGAGTGGCGGCAGACGACCGGGTTCACGCCGCGCGACTTCGCCAGGGTGCTCCCGCTGGAGGTGCCCCACCTGCTGGTGGTCGAGTCCGTCGAGCACGGCCCGTGGGCCGAGGAGATCACCGGCGAGCCGGGCGAGGGGCTCAAGGCGCTGCTGGCCTGGTGTGCCGAGCGCGGCATCCGCACGGTCTTCTGGCACACGCGGGGCGACGTGACCGCGTACGCGGCGGCGGCCGAGCTGTTCGAGCACCGGTTCACGACCGATCTCACGGTGGCCTGGCCGCGGTTGCAGTTCGGGGTGCAGCCGCGGGTGCACAACCCGCTGCCGCTGTCCGGCGGGCGCATCGACCGGGTCCTCACGCTGGACCAGCTCCTGCCCGGCCACCTGACGTACCCCGACGTGCTGACCTCCTATCGCTGGCCGGCCGCAGTGGACTGCCCGCCGGGCACGCCCCAGTGGCGGCTGGCCGAGCTCGCCGCCTGCGGCACGCCCATCGGCACCGAGGCCGACACGCGGCGGGCGCACGTGGCGCTGCGGCGGGCGTACCAGATGGGCACGATGACCGAGCGGATCGACGAGCTCCTCGACGCGATCGGCCTGCCCAGCGCCCGCGCCACGCTCAACACCTCGGTGCTGCTGCCGATCATGGACCCGTACCTGATGGAGCACGCGCTGGCGCAGGTCGCCAAGCAGTCGGGGGTCGACCAGCTCATCGTCATCGGGCCGCCGGAGTCGGAGCTGCGGGCCCGCGACGTGCTGCCGGACGTGGAGATCGTCTACCGCCGCCCGCACCCGGCGATGACCGAGGGCGCGATGCTCGACGCCGGCATCGACCTGTGCGAGTCCGACCTGGTGGCGGTCATGGACCCGCGCGACGTCTACGGCCCGCACTACCTGTCGGACCTGCGACGGGCGTTCCTCTTCAGCACCGCCGACATCGTCGGCAAGGCGGCCTTCTACGCACACCTCCGCAAGCCGCAGGCCACGCTGCTCAAGCAGCCCGAGGCCGAGTACACCTACCTCCCCGAGATCGCCGGGGCGACCCTCCTGGCCCGCCGCAACACCCTGCGTGAGATCGGCTTCGCCGACCTCACGGACGGGTGGGACGAGGTGCTCATGCGGCAGTGCCGGACGGACGGGATCAAGGTGTTCTCGGCCGACCGGTTCGGCTACGTGCGGGTACGCGACGAGGACCGCTGGCTGCTCGGCGCGGCCCACCTGGTCGAGTACGGCTCCGCCGAGCCGCACGCGCTCATCTAAGGTTTCGGCCATGACACCCGCGGAGCTGGCCGAGGTGCTGGGGGAGCCGCCGGTGCCCGAGGGGACGTGGGAGGCGGAGGCCGTCTACGTCTCCGCCGCGGCGCTGCGCCGGAAGGTCCCCGCCGAGTCGCTCGCCGGGCGGGTGCGCGAGCTGGACGGGGTGTCCCTGGTGGAGGTCCGGCGGGACGGCTTCCTGCGGATCGTGGTCAGCCGGCCGGGGGAGCTGGTGGCGGGCGTCGCGCCGCTCGACATTCCGGAGCCCCCGTGGCCGGACTTCCCGCGGACCTGGGACAACCCCGGGTTCGTGGTGCGCTACGGGCACGCCCGGGCGCGCGCGGTGCTCAGGTGGGCGCGCGAGCTGGGGGTGGCGCCGGAGGGGTTCAGGGGGGAGCTGCTCGACGGCCCCTACGACCGGCGGGTGCTGCGGGTGCTGGCCGAGCTGCCCGGGCGGGCGGTGAGCAGGGAGCCGGGGTGGGAGACCTACCTGGTGCGGCTGGCCCTGGCCTATCACGACGCGCACGAGCACGCGCCCGCCGTCCCGGTCGGCGACCAGCCGCCGGGGCCGGTGCACACGGCGCGGGTGCGGCTGGCCGGGGCTGTGGCGGGTGTGCTTCCTGGGCCAGAACGAATGTAGCGAGTCGCAAAATATTCGGCCAAACGGCGAAAAAGCGTAAAAATATCCCTTGCGGAGCTTGATCGCGTCTCGATACGTGGTCAGAGGGTCATGGCTCAGTTGCGGTTCCGATAGCCTCGATCAGGTGAGTCGATTCGTCCATCCCGCCGGGGACCGGCACGCCGAGATGCTGCCCCACGAGCGCCCTCCGCTGGCGCCCGCCGACCTCAACCGGATCAACCCAGCGATCTGGCCGCGAACGTCGACCCGGACCGATGGCACGCTCACCGTCGGCGGCGTCGACGTGCGCGAGCTGGCTCGCGAGCACGGCACGCCGCTCTACGTCCTCGACGAGGACGACGTGCGCTCGCGCATGCGCGACTACGCCACGGCCTTCGCCGGCTCCGAGGTCCACTACGCGGGCAAGGCGTTCCTGTGCAGGGAGATCGTGCGCTGGCTCGACGACGAGGGCCTCGGGCTCGACGTGGCCAGCGGCGGCGAGCTGGCGGTGGCGCTCAGCGTCGGCTTCCCGCCCGAGCGCATCACGATGCACGGCAACAACAAGTCCGTCGCCGAGCTGACCAGGGCGCTGGAGGTCGGGGTCGGCCACGTCGTGGTCGACTCCTACGAGGAGATCGCCAGGCTCGGCCACCTCGCCCAGGAGCTGGGCAAGCGGCCCAAGGTGATGATCCGGGTGACCACCGGGGTCGAGGCGCACACGCACGAGTTCATCGCGACGGCGCACGACGACCAGAAGTTCGGGCTGTCGCTCAACACCGGGGCGGCCGCCGAGGCCGTCCGCCGGATTCTCGCCCTGCCGCAGCTCGAGCTCGTCGGGCTCCACTCGCACATCGGCTCCCAGATCGTCGACACGGCCGGGTTCGAGGTGGCGGCCAGGCGCCTGACCGCGCTGCTCGTGCAGATCAAGGAGGAGCACGGCGTCGTGCTGCCCGAGCTCGACCTGGGCGGCGGCTACGGCATCGCCTACGTCGAGGGCGACGAGGCGCCCGACATCAAGGAGCTGGCCGACGGGCTGCGCGAGATCGTCACCAAGGTGTGCACGGACGCCGGCCTGCCCGTGCCCAGGCTGACCGTGGAGCCGGGGCGCACCATCGTCGGGCCCGGCGGCATCACCCTCTACTCGGTCGGCACTGTCAAGGACGTCGAGGGCCTGCGCACGTACGTGAGCATCGACGGCGGCATGAGCGACAACGTGCGCACCGCGCTCTACGGCGCCGAATACACCGCGGCGCTGGTCAGCCGCGAGAGCACCGCCGAGCCCATGCTCAGCCGCCTGGTCGGCAAGCACTGCGAGAGCGGCGACATCATCGTGCGCGACTTCCACCTGCCCGCCGACCTCGCCCCCGGCGACCTGGTCGCGGTGGCCGCCACCGGCGCCTACTGCCGGTCGCTGGCCAGCAACTACAACTACCTGCCCAGGCCCGCCGTGGTCGCCGTCTCCGGCGGCAAGTCGCGCGTGATCGTGCAGGGCGAGACCGAGGACGACCTGTTGAGGGGGCAGCTGTGAAACCGCTGAAAGTGGCGCTGCTGGGCTGCGGCGTCGTCGGCTCGCAGGTCATCAGGCTCATGCACGAGCAGGCCGCCGACCTGGCCGCGCGCATCGGCGCCCCGCTGGAGCTGGCCGGGGTCGCCGTACGCCGGCTCGGCCGCAAGCGCGACGTCGAGGTGGACCCCGAGCTGCTCACCACCGACGCCGAGGCGCTGGTCACCCGCGACGACGTCGACATCGTCATCGAGGTCATCGGCGGCATCGAGCCCGCCCGCTCGCTGATCGTCGCCGCCCTGTCCAAGGGCAAGTCCGTGGTCACCGCCAACAAGGCGCTGCTGGCCGAAGACGGCGCCACCCTGCACGAGGCCGCCAGGCAGGGCAACGGCGACCTCTACTTCGAGGCCAGCGTGGCCGGCGCCATCCCGCTGCTGCGACCCCTGCGCGAGTCGCTGGCGGGCGACCACGTCAAGCGCGTGCTCGGCATCGTCAACGGCACCACCAACTACATCCTCGACAAGATGGACACGACGGGCGCGTCCTTCACCGACGCCCTGGAGGAGGCCCAGACGCTCGGCTACGCGGAGGCCGACCCGACGGCCGACGTCGAGGGCTTCGACGCCGCCGCCAAGGCCGCCATCCTGGCGGGGCTCGCCTTCCACAGCCGCGTCACGGCCGCCGACGTGCACCGCGAGGGCATCACCGAGATCACCGCCACCGACGTGGCCTCGGCCAAGGCCATGGGCTACGTCATCAAGCTGCTGGCCATCTGCGCCCGCTCCGAGGACGGCCGCTCGTTCGGGGTGCGGGTGCACCCGGCGATGATCCCGCGCTCCCACCCGCTGGCCGGGGTGCGGGAGGCGTACAACGCGGTCTTCGTGGAGGCGGAGTCGGCGGGGCAGCTGATGTTCTACGGCAAGGGGGCGGGCGGGGCGCCCACGGCCTCCGCTGTGCTCGGCGACCTGGTGGCCGTCGCCCGCAACCGCCTGGCGGGCACGCACGGGCCGGAGGAGTCGACGTACGCGGACCTGGTGGCCCATCCCATGGGCGACACGGTCACGCGCTGCCACGTGGCGCTCGACGTGGCCGACAAGCCGGGCGTGCTGGCGCGGGTGGCGGAGCTGTTCGCCAAGCACGACGTGTCGATCCAGACCGTGCGCCAGGAGGGGCACGGCGACGACGCCCAGCTCGTCATCGTCACCCACCGCGCCACGGACGCCGCGCTGTCGGCGACCATGGAGGGGCTGCGCGAGCTCGACATCGTCCGCGCCGTGGCCAGCGTGATGCGCGTGGAGGGCGACGACTAGCCTTCGCGTGCGGGAGAGTCGTCGGGGAAGGCCAGGGCGCGGACCTTGCGGACGGCTCGTTTGAGCACCGTGCGGTTCTGGGCGCGGGCGAGGCGGACCGCCTCCCTGCGCCAGGCCTCGGCCTTCTCGCGCCAGCGCGCCGCGTCCCTGGCGTTCTTGCCCGCCTCCCGCCGCAGCTGCGCGAGCTCCGCGCGCAGGGCGGCGGTGCGCTTGCGGTAGAGGGCGATCTTCTTCTCGTGCTCGGCGGCGAGCCGGTCGAGCTCCGGGACGGGTCTCTTGCGCGGCGGGTAGACGGCGGGGCGGCGCTTGAAGCCCCAGCTCTCCCCGTCCAGCCACTCCAGGCCGAAGAGGGCGTCGATCAGGTCGTCCCACTCGTCGTCCGGGGCCGCCACCAGGGCGGCTCTCGACTGGGCTGACGTGCGGTCCAGCCTGGCCATCGTGACGCCCTGCGCCGTCTCCTCCAGCGCCAGGCAGAGGGAGCCCAGGTCGTGCTGCTCCATGTGGTCCACCAGGCGTTCCACCGTGTCCTTCGACGGGACCCAGCCGGGCGGCACCGAGAGCCGGAACGGGGGCGTCCCCTCCAGGGGCGTGGTCAGGTGGACGCGGGGGTCGCCGGCGAAGTTGGCCTGGATGAGGCGGAGGTCGAGGTGCGGGTCGGCGAGCGGGGAGCGGCGTTCGGCGGTCAGGGACTCCCAGGGGCCGGGGACGGTGACCCGGAGGTCCGGGATCGTGCCGGCCAGGAGGCCGTCCACCGTCGCCCGCACGTCCTCGTACGGGCCCGCGGGCACCGTCGCGTCCACGTACGGCACCAGCCACTGGCGCCCCGGGTCCGTGCGGAGATAACGGCGGTAGGGGACCCGGTCGGCGACGAAGGGGTCGTTGTAGCGCTTCAGCGCCGCGAACTCGCGCATCGCCGTGGGCAGCCCGACGTGCCAGGCACGCGACTCCGGGTCCGGGACGAACACCACGCCCGCCTGGGTGAGCCGGTAGCCGAGCTCGGTGTCCTCGGCCAGCACCAGGGACGTGTCCAGGCCGCCGATCGAGCGCAGGAGCCCGGCCGGGTACGACGCCGTGGCGCCCACGTGGATGCGGGTGGCCAGGGAGCTGGGGGCGGTGCGCAGGCCGTCGTGGTCGTGGATGATCTGCTCGGCCCAGTCGTGGCGGTGCGGTGACAGGGGGAAGAGCTCGCCCTCCTCGCCCGACTCCAGCGCCTGGCGTACCCGCTCCTGCGTCGGGAGGTCGGTCGCGGCGGTGAAGTCGATCCAGCCCAGGGCCACCACGTACGGGGCCAGGTGGTGCCAGCGCAGCTGGGCCTCCACGTGGTGCCGGTGCGGGACCATGTCGGCGTCCAGGACGAGGACGACCTCGCCGGTCGCGAGGTCCAGGCCCGCCTGGACGGCCCAGGCCCGGCCCCAGCCGCCCGGCGGGCTGGAGATCAGCTTGGTCCTGGCCGGGACGAGCTCCGGGAGGTGGATCGGGGTGGCGCTGCCGTCGTCCACCACGACGACGTCGAGCAGGTGCTCGGGGTAGCTCTGGGCGGACAGGGCCGCCAGGGTGAGGTCCAGGGTCTCCTGACGGTCGTGGGCCGGGATGACGACGGTGACGGTGAGCGTGGGCTCCCAGGCGCCCAGGGCGGGCGGTGAGAGGACGCCGAAGTCGTTGCGGCGGATGCGGGGGATGCCGGTCATGGGACGGGGCTCCCGTCCAGGGCCATGAGGGCGTTCGGGCGGAAGCCGCGCCACTGCTGCCGGTTGCGCTGCAGGAACGTCCCGATCGGCTCCTGCCAGGTGTGGTTGGCCGCCGGGCCCCTGCGCAGGATGTAGCCGAGCCCGTGCGTACGGTAGATCTGGCCACCCGCCGCCTGCAGCGCCTCCTGGAACTGGGTGTCCACCGAACGCCGCAACGGCCGGAACCCGCCCACCGCCTGGAAGGCCGAGCGCTCCACCAGGATCGTGCCACCGGCGACGAAGCTGGTGATCTGCTCGGTGACCTGCCTGCGGTGCACGGTGACGTCGATGGAGGTCAGGTACACGAACTCCGGCACCGTGCCCACCACCTGGGCGCCCGAGTACGAATGCGCCAGCAGCAGGTCGGACAGGAAGTCGGGGCCGTACCAGTCGTCGTCGTCCATCTTCAGCAGGAACGAGCCCGAGGCCCTGGCGGCGGCGTGGTTCAGCACCTCGCCGAACACGTCCTGGCGCTCGGCCTCGAACACGGTCAGCGGGCCCTCGAACGCCTCGATCGCCCTGGCCACGTCCGGGTGGGCCTTCGGGACGCCGTGCAGGGCGAGGATCACCTCGAGCTCGGCGCCGCGCTGGCGGGCGACCTGGTCGAGCGCGAACGACACCATGTCGGTCCGGCGCGTGGCCAGCAGGACCGAGGTGAGCGGGGGCGCGGGGGCGGGCGCGCCGAGCTGCTCCCACCGCGCGGCGACGCCGTGCGTACGGAGCGCGGCGCGGCGCAGGCGGATGCTGTGCTCCTCGCGCCGCAGGTCGTCCGAGAGGTCCGGGCACTGCCCGACGAGTTCGACGAGCTCGTCGCCGAGCGCGCCCGCCCAGCGCGGCACGGCCTGCGCGCGCAGCGGCACCCCGGCGGCGGCCAGGCCGGCCAGCACCCGTACGGCGGCCAGGGGGCCGCTGTGCGCGTGCCGCCAGTCCACCTCGACGCCGCGGATCTGCCGGAGCCTGGCCACGTCGGCGTCGGTGACCCCGCCGGACTCGGCGAACGACGTCACGACCTTGTCGTCCAGCACCACCGACCAGCGGCCGTCCCGCTCCACCAGGGAGGCCATGCCGCGGGAGGGGGTGGTGACGAAACCCTGGGGGTTCACGAGGCGTTCGTCCACGGGCGGGACCATGGAGGGCTCGCCGAGCACGTCGGGATCGGCCAGCGGGGAGTCGGCCATGCCCGGCCGTCCAAGGTGCTCCCAGGTCACGGCCCGGAGCGTCGGCCGTTCGATGGGCGTCTCGTCCCCGGCCCACTCCACGGTCTCCGCGTCGTCGTCAGCCGGTGCGGCATCAGGAACGGGGGAGGCGCTCTCCACCGACGGGTGGCCGAGGGTGCGCAGGACCACGTCGCTGCCCGGCGCGCCGACCCGTTCCGGCACCGGCCCCGTCACCTCGGCGGGGGTCGCGTTGGGGTCGCCGGGGCGCCAGTCGGCCGCCCCGACGCCCGCGATCGCCGCCGCCGGGGCCGCGATCACGTCGAGGCGGTGGCCCGCGAACGCCCGCGCCGTCGCGGTCACGGTACGGCCCGCGGGCGTGGCGGCGGAGAACCGGGCGTCGACCACCCAGACCCGGTTCCTGGGCTGGTAGACCCGCAGATCCGTCAAGGACCGCCACCGGTGCGCGGGGGTGGGGGTGGGGACCGGCGCGGGATGGGCGGCGGGCGTGTCGAGCACGGCCACGACCACCCGCTCGGCCTGGGGCAGCAGCTTGTGCAGCGTCGCGATCCTGCGCAGGTCGGCCGGGGTCTTGGCAAGCACGAGGACCTCGCCCACCTGCTCGGTCTCGGCGGGCGGCTCCAGCAGGTCCCGATCGAGGTCCACGACCTGCCGGTCCTCGCAGGCCGTCCCCGAAGAGTGCCGGCGGGCGCCCGTGGACGCCCCGGCGGACGCGGAGGCGGTCGCGGGGTAGAGGGGGGCGACGTCGTCGATCCCGGCGAAGAAGACCCGCGCTCCGGGCAGCTCCGCCAGCAGCTGACGGATCATCCGGCGCTCCGCAGCTGCTTGATCAGCGAGCTCAGCCCGCCCCGCTCCGCGGCCTCGTCGGCGGGCGGCGCGGCCGACAGCCGTTCGACCTCGGCCGCGAGCCGCTCCACCTCCGCCCGCAGCTCCTTGACCTCCCGCAGCCGCTCCCCGGCCAGGGCCCGCCATTTCGCGGGGTCGCCGGCCAGCGGCTCGGCCTCCT
Source organism: Nonomuraea angiospora (assembly GCF_014873145.1). Taxonomy (NCBI): domain Bacteria; kingdom Bacillati; phylum Actinomycetota; class Actinomycetes; order Streptosporangiales; family Streptosporangiaceae; genus Nonomuraea; species Nonomuraea angiospora. The sequence goes on from NZ_JADBEK010000001.1 coordinate 9,630,883, forward strand.
CCGCCGGCGCGAACCCGTACTCGCCCCCGCTGACCCACTCCGACCCGAACATCTCGTCCACCAGGTTGTCCGCCTCGCCCTCGTGGAGCGCGGCGCGCGAGAAGGCGGCCGTGCGCTCCAGGCGGGCGGCCGCGACCCCGGAGGCGTCCTCCGACAGTGCGACGCTGACCAGACCGAGCAGGTCGCCGTCGGCGTGGCGTACGAGCCTGGACAGCGTGTCGGCGCCCAGCGTCCACCCGGAGGGGACGTGGAGCAGGAAGGGGGCGGGCGCGGCGGAGGTGGGTACGCTCTCCGCGAACACGACCCGGGGCTCGTGCGCGTAGAGATTGTGCAGCAGGCGCAGGTCGAGGAGGGGGTCGTCGAGGCTGGAGCGGCGCTCGCCGGTCAGCTTGCCCCAGGGGCCGACGAGGGTGACGGCCGCGTCGGCGAGGGTGCCCGCGAGGGCCGAGTCGACGCTCGCCCGCGTCCGCTCGTAGGTGGTGGCCGTCACGACGACCCGCACGTACGGCACCCGCCAGTGACGCCGGGGGTGGCTGCGCAGCCAGCGCAGATCGGGGATGAGATCGCCCAGGTAGGACCAGTTGTGCCGGTGCACCTCCTTCTCCCGCAGCATCACGGTGGAGGCTCCGACGTGCCAGGCCCTGGCCTGCGCGTCGGGGACGAACACCGCCCCCGCCTGCGCCAGCCGGTATCCGAGCTCGGTGTCCTCCGCCATGTTCAGGGAGGTGTCCACCCCGCCCGCCGCGCGCAGCAGATCGGCCCGTACGGACGTGGACGCGCCCGTGTGCAGCAGGTACGCGCTCGCGCCCGCGTCCTTGAGCCACCTGGTCGACTCCAAGGTCTTCCTCGTGTACTCGGACTGGACGCCCTCCTCGCCCGGCTCCTCGACGAACCGGACGTCCCCGATCACCACCGCGTGGTCGATCAGGTGGTGCCAGCGCATGTGCGCCTCAAGGTGGTCGTCCGCGAGGAGCATGTCGGAGTCGAGCCAGTGGATCACGTCCCCGGTGGCCGCGAGCTGCCCGGCCTGCCGGGCCGCGCCGCGTCCCCACCCGTCGGCCACGCGTACGACCCGCGCGCCCGCCACCTCCAGCGGCGGCTCGCTGCCGTCGTCCGCGACCACGATCTCGACCAGTTCGGCCGGGTACGTCTGCCGTGCCAGCGCCGGGACCGTGCGCTCCAGCGCCTCCGCGCAGTCGTAGGCCGGGATGACCACGGAGACCCGCAGCGAGGGCTCCCACGCCCCCACCGCCGGCGGCCGCAGCGACCCGTAGTCGTTGTGCCGGACCCGCGTCATACGGAGTCCCTGGCCAGCGCGCGAACCTCCGCGCGCAGCTCCTCCACCTCTCGCGCCCGCGCCATGGCGTTGACCCGGTCCTCTCCAAGTGAGGCCAGGATGGCGCCGAGGTCGTCGGCCCGCCGCGCGGCGGAGTCCTCGACGGCCTGCACCAGCAGGTCCAGCCTGGTCTCGATGTTCTTGAGCGCTGTGGTGGTCCTCGCCAGCTCGGCCTCGTACTTCTTGATCCGCAGATCGATGCGGTGCGCCTTGCCGTCGAGGCGGCGCACGGTGAGCACGAGGAAGGCGAGGCCCGCCAGGGTGACCAGGAAGGCCACCGTGACCGCTGCCGCGCCGAAAGTGATCAGGCCGGCGAGGACGAGCAGGGCGAGCACGCCGGCGGTGAGAGCTGCGAGGAGTGCGGCGGTCGCTGCCAGTCGGCGGGGCGAGAGCATCCGCGCATACCTTTCGTTTGGAACATCAGAGGCGTCGAGGACATCACGGGATTATTGACACCTTAATAAACACCGGCACCTACCGTGCCATAGCTTCCTGGAGGAAAACTGAGAATCGCCTCCGCTCCACCTGCGGCGTAGGGCCTGCCGAATGTGGTGGCCGCGTCTACCCGTCAGTAAAACCGGCGTAAGGTAGGCGCCGACCAAGTCCCAAGGAGGCCCATGTCCATCACCCCTTGTGGCTTCGCGCGTACGCCGGAGAAGGGGCTGGCCCGCCTGCACTGGGCGCACGACGGCTGGGCGGTGGAGGGCGGGCGCCCCGACGTGCCCGCGCTGCGCCCGCTGCGCGGGCTGGAGATCGAGTGGCCCGCCGCCGAGGTGCCCTTGGAGGGGTTGCTGCGGCTGGCCGCCGCCGGGGTGCCGCTGACCGCCGAGCGCGCCGCGCCCTGGGTGCCCGGCGACCTCGCCGCGCTGCTCACCGACCGCGACTGGCTCGGCCACGCGGCCGACGGGACCGCGCGTTCGCTGGCCGACCTGCGGCGGGAGGAGCACAGCGTACGCCTGCGCCGCCTGGCGCACCGCGCCTCCATGCCCTCGGTCCGGCCCTCGGTCAGCATCGTGATGTCCAGCAAGCGGCCGGGGATGGTGGGGTCGGCGCTGGCCCAGATGGGCCGGCAGCGGGACGTTGAGGCCGAGGTGCTGCTCGGGCTGCACGGGGTGGGCTTCGAGGAGGTGCGGGAGGCGGTCGAGTCGTGTTCGCTGCCCGTGAAATGGATCGAGGCTTCGCAGGACGTTCCGTTCGGAGAGGTGCTCAACCGGTTGGCGGCCCTGGCGCGCGGCGACCACCTGGTGAAGTGGGACGACGACGACTGGTACGGGCCGCGCCACCTGGGGGATCTGCTCATGGCGCTGGCCTACTCGGGGGCCGACGTGGTCGGGACGACGGCCGAGTTCTTCTACCTGGAGCCGCTGCGGGCCACGGTGCGGCGGACGACTTTCGCGAGCGGTGCGGCGTATCCGAGCGAGGTGTGGGCCGATCATGTGGCCGGAGGGACGATCTTGATTTCCCGGGCGAAATTTCAAGAAATTGGGGGATTTCCTAGGCTGTCGCGGGCAGTCGATCTCGAGTTTCTCAAAGCAGCACAAAAGGCCGGTGCGCGCGTCTACCGTACCCACGGGCTGGGCTACGTTCTGCGCCGGGGGCTCAGCGACGAGCACACCTGGCAGCTGCCCCTCGCCCACTTCCTCAAGGTGGCCGCCGGCCAGTGGCGCGGCTTCCGCCCGAGCCTGCTGATGGAAGCCGCATGACCACGGATGTCGCCGGTACGGCCAGGGTGCGCGGCAACGACTACCGGATCCTCCAACCCCTCCAGGAAGACCTCACCCCGGAGCTCACGGTCAGCGTGGTCATCCCGGCCTACGGCGGGCAGGACAAGCTCGACCTGGTGCTCGCCGGGCTGGCCGGGCAGACGTACCCGGCGGAGCTGACCGAGGTCATCGTCGTCGACAACGGCAGCGCGCCCCCGCTGCGCCTGCCCGCCGTCCGCCCCGAGCGGACCCGCCTGATCGTCTGCGCGGAGCCGGGCCGGGCCAGTGCCCGCAACGCCGGGCTGGCCGAGGCGACCGGCGACGTGATCCACTGGCTCGACTCCGACGTGGTGCTCACCCCGGGCGCGATCGCGGCCCACATGCGCTGGCACCACGCCGCCCCCTACCTGGTCGTCACCGGCTACATCCGCTTCACCGACGCCGAGGTGCCCCGCGAGCTGCCCGACGACCTGGAGAGGCACTTCGAGCCCGCGGCGCCGCACGCCTGGATCGTCGATCTCGTCGAGCGCACCGACGGGCTCACCGACAACCCGCAGCGCCCGTTCAGCCTGCACGTCGGGGGCGCGACCTCGGTCAACGCCCGGCTGATCGAGGCCGCCGGGCCGATGGACGACGAGCTGATCCTGGGCCAGGACACCGAGATGGGCTACCGGCTCGGCCAGGCGGGCGCCGTCTTCGTGCCGGAGCCGTCGGCCCGCGCCTACCACCTCGGGCCCACCATGCGGATGCGCGGCAAACAGCCGATCGACCGGGTGAGCCACGCGTTCGTGGCCGACCGCATCCCGGCCTACCGGTGGCTGCGGGGGCATCCCGGGCGGCAGTGGAAGGTGCCGTACGTCACCGTGGTGGTGGACGGCACGGCGGGCTACGACTCGGTGCGCGCGACGGTGGACGCGCTGCTCGCCGGCACGTTACCCGACCTGTCCGTGCTCGTCCTCGGGCCCTGGGACACCCTCGGCCGCGACCGCCGCGCCCCCCTGAAGGACCCCGACCTCGACCTGGTGCTGGTCCAGGGCCACTATCGCCATGAAGGCCGGGTACGCCTGTCCGCCACGGAGTCCGTCGACCCCGCCGTGCCCTTCGTGCTGCGCCTGCCGCCCGGCTGGGTCCCCGGCGAGGACTCCCTGGCCCGCCTGCTCGACCTGGCCCGCGACGAGGGGCTCGGCCTGGTGAACGTGCTGCTCCACGAGTCCTCCCAGGGGGTCGTCGCGGCCCGCCTGGAACGCGCGTCCGCCTTCGCCCGCGCCCGCATCGTGGTGTCGCCGGGGGAGGACCTGGACGACGCGGTGGACTCGGTGTCGGGCGTCACCTGGGTGGAGGCGGGGACGTACGGCTTCACGACCGAGCCTGGGACGATCCTCGGGCGGCGGGGAGCGTACCGGGCGCGCCTGGAGGCGCAGGCCGAGGCGGCCCGGCTGGCCAAGGAGGCGGAGCGGCTGCGGGCGCAGGTGGCCAAGTGGCGGGACGAGGCGGGGCGCTGGCGCAAGTCGACCGTGGAGCTGCGGCGCGAGGTCGGCACGCTGCGCCGCCAGCTGGCCGCCGCCGGCCGCGCCCAGCAGAGCCTGCGGGTCCTGGTCTCGACGACCATGAAACGCGCCTTACGCAAACGCCTGCGCGGCTGACCCGCCCGCCCTTGAAGGGGCCCTTGGAGGGGGCGGGTCAGTTGGGGCGGAGGGCGGACTTGAGGCGGCGCAGCAGCGTGTTCTCCGGGGGCACGCCGTTCTCTGGGGGCACCGTGTTCTCCGGCGGCACCGGGACGGTCACCGGGGCGGCAGCCGGGGCCGGGGCGGGGATGGCGACCGGGTCGGGCTGCGCGGGAGCGGGCGCGGGCCAGTAGCGGTCCGGCGGCTCGTGGCGTACGCCGTGGGTGGTGGCGATGAGGTCGTCCACGTCGGCGGTCCCCGGGTCGGCGAGCAGGACCGCGCGGCCGAGGGCGGAGGTGCGCTCCAGCCGGGCCGTGCGCCCGTCGGGCAGGTCGACGATCAGCACGCCGGCGAGGTCCTTCTGCACCGACTCGATCATGCGCTCCAGCGTCGCCCGGTGCAGCGGCACGTCGACCGGCCCCCGGTAGCGGAACGGCGTGGGCGCCGGGGTGGGGGCGGCCTCGTCGATCAGGCGGACGCGGTCGTCGTGCGCGAACAGGTCACGCATCAGCCGCAGCTCGAAACACGGGTCCGACAGGACGGACCGGCGCCCGGAGGCCAGCCGCGACCACGGCCCCACCAGCGTCACCACCACGTCCTGCAGCTTGCCGTCCAGCGCCGCCGCCACCGCCTGCCGCACCACCGACTCGGAGGTGTCCGTGACGTCGAGCACGATCTCCACGTACGGCACCAGCCACCGCCGCCCCCGGTCCTTGCGCAGGTCCCTGCGCAGCGGGATCCGGTGCGCCAGGTACGGCTCCACGGCCCGCACGGCGCGCTCCCTGTCGCGGTGCTGCGCGGGCAGCCCCAGGTGCACGGCCTGCGCGTCCATGTCCGGGACGAACACCACGCCGTGCATGGCCAGCCGGTAGGAGAACTCGGTGTCCTCGCCCCGCGCCACGTTCGGGTCGAGACCGCCCACGGCGTGGAAGACCTCCCGGGGCAGGGCGAAGGTCGGCCCCGTGCACACGTGGTACGGGTTGCGGCTCTTGCGCAGCCCGTCGGTCTTGGCGATCGTCGCCTCGGTGGAGCTCGACACGGCCCCGGCCAGGTCGAACAGCTCTCCCAGGTGTCCCGCGCGGAAGACCTGGCGCGGCGTGACCGGCGGCGCGTCCACGAACTTCTTCATCCCGATCGTGACGAGATAGTCCGTCACGTGGTGCCAGCGGGCCAGGGCCTCGATGTGCTCACGGCAGGCGACCATGTCGGCGTCGAGACGCTGGATGATCTCGCCGTCGGCGGCCTTCGCGCCGGTGTTGACGGCGTTGGAGATGCCCCAGCCGTCGCGCACCCGTACGACGCGGGTGTTGACGGGGCGGATCTCGGGCAGCCGGATGGGAGGCTCGCTGCCGTCGTCGACGACGAGGACCTCCATGAGATGGTCCGGGTACGTCTGCGCCGCCAGCGCCGCGAGTGTCAGGTCGAGCCGGTCCTGCCCGCCGTGAGCGGGTATCACCACGCTCACGGAAAGGGCGGGTGACCAGGTGCCGAGCTCCGGCGCCGCGATCGGCGAATAGTCGTTCTGCGTCAAAGCAGGACGCGCGTCCATGGTGGTGACCCCCTGGCCCGAGACCTTATCGGGAGATGCTGAGAATTTCCTGAATAGCGCCCCTGTCCAACGGAGGTGTCCGGCGGGTGGACGCGGATCCGCGCGGGCCCGCCGCACCCCGTACACTCTGTGCCCAACACCGCAGGTAGGGAGTCATCATGAGCAGGTCGTGGCGTGGCCTCATCGAGGAATACCGCGAGCGTCTTCCTGTCACTCCGAAGACGCCTGTCATCACGCTGCTCGAAGGCGGCACGCCGCTGGTCCCCGCCAACCGCCTGTCGGCGCTGACGGGGTGCGACGTCTACCTGAAGGTCGAGGGAGCCAACCCGACGGGCAGCTTCAAGGACCGCGGCATGACCATGGCCATCAGCAAGGCGGTCGAGGAGGGGGCAAAGGCGGTCATCTGCGCCTCCACCGGCAACACCTCGGCGTCGGCGGCGGCCTACGCCGTACGCGCCGGGCTGACCTGCGCCGTGCTGGTGCCACGGGGGAAGATCGCCATGGGCAAGCTGGCCCAGGCGCTCGTGCACGGCGCCACGCTGCTGCAGGTCGAGGGGTCGTTCGACGACTGTCTCGAGATGACCCGCAAGCTGTCGTCCAGCTACCCGATCGCGCTGGTCAACTCGGTCAACCCGTTCCGGCTGCAGGGCCAGAAGACGGCGGCGTTCGAGATCGTCGACACGCTGGGTGACGCCCCGGACATCCACTGCATCCCGGTGGGCAATGCGGGCAACATCTCGGCGTACTGGATGGGCTACCAGGAGTACGCGGCCGACGGCGTGTCGACGAAGCGGCCGCGCATGTTCGGCTTCCAGGCCAGCGGGGCGGCGCCGATCGTCCAGGGCGCGCCCGTGTCCCATCCGCACACGATCGCCACCGCCATCCGCATCGGCAACCCGGCCTCCTGGTCGCTGGCCACCGCGGCGCGCGACGAGTCGGGCGGCGTCATCCAGGCGGTGACCGACCGGCAGATCGCGGCGGCGTACAAGCTGCTGGCGCAGGAGGAGGGCGTGTTCGTGGAGCTGGCCTCGGCCGCCAGCGTCGCGGGACTTTTGCAGGCCCACGCGCAGGGGCTCGTCGACCCGGGGCAGCGCATCGTCTGCACGGTCACCGGCAACGGGCTGAAGGACCCCGACTGGGCGATCTCGGGCGCGCCCGCGCCCGTCGTCATCCCCATCGACGTCCACGCCGCCGCGGCGGCGCTCAACCTCGCCTGACAGGGAGTACATGTGCGGACCGTTGAGATTCGCGTGCCCGCCACCTCGGCGAACCTGGGTCCCGGGTTCGACGCGCTCGGACTGGCGCTGAGCCTGTACGACGACGTCGAGGCCGCGCTCACCGACGAGGCCGGGGCTCACGTCACCGTCGAGGGCGAGGGCGCGGGCGAGGTGGATCTCGGAGAGGGTCACCTGATCGTCAGGGCGATGCGGACGACGTTCGACCGCATGGGGATCAAGCAGCCCAGCGGCATCCGCCTGCACTGCCGTAACAGGATTCCGCACGCGCGCGGGCTGGGATCCTCCTCGGCCGCCCTTTGCGCGGGCATCCTGGCGGCCCGCGCTTTGGCTGAGGGCGAACAACTTTCTGAGCGCGGGCGATTTTCGGACGACGACGTTTTCGCGCTGGCCACCGAGATTGAGGGCCATCCCGACAACGTCGCCCCCTGTCTGGCCGGCGGTCTGACCGTGGCCTGGTACGACCAGTCCGGGGCGCCGCATATGGTGAAACTGGTTGCTGACACGCGCATCCGCCCGGTCGTGGTCGTTCCTGCCACCCGGCTGGCCACGGAGACCGCGCGGGGGCTGCTGCCTAAGGACGTGCCCCACAAGGACGCATCGTTCAACGCCGGCAGGGCTGCGCTGCTGATCGCGGCGCTGACCCAGCGACCGGAGCCCGGGCTGCTGCTCGCCGCCACCGAAGATCGACTCCATCAGCATTACCGCGCGCCTGCGATGCGGGACAGCGCGAATCTGGTAGAACGTCTCCGTGCAGTGGGCGTGCCCGCGGTCGTTTCGGGAGCGGGTCCCACGGTTCTTGCGTTTTCGACATCGGATACGCAGGATTTGATCGCGCCAGAAGTGGGTAATGACTGGCACATCCAGCAAATGGACGTCGACCCGGTTGGTGCGAACGTTCAGTTCCCCGAGACACGCTGATGCCTCTTTAGACCTTCAGGGAATAGCCGTGTGCGCTGGTGATGTTAGGCTGATAGCCGCACCAGATGCCCCCTTGGTGGGTGCGTGCTTGTCAGCCACACATCGCTGCATCATGCTTCACGTCGCGAGGCGTGAGCAGCGCGGCTGTCTCCCCGGACTCCGTCGCCTCCGGTTGGCCCACACCCGGTTGGCTCGAAACGAGGCGGCGACGACGGGGATCTGCGCGTTCGAATCACATCGACATCTGGTTGGCGACAGCAATCTGGGGGGTGTCAGCCACGCGCCACGGCCATGTGGCCGCTTGGACGAGCCCCTCCCCAAGAGTGGCGGCCGTCCACAGCGACAGCCGAAGATCGCAGAGTGCACCCCGACCCGGTCTGTCCCGCCGGATCGCAAGCACCTCCGGGACGCCCGGCAGAACGAAACCGGCGCCCGACCCCTGGGAAGGACCTTTTAGTTGAGCGACACCACCGAACTCCTCTCCGACGCATCAGGCGCTGAGCCGGCGTCCGGCGACACCCCCACCCGCGCACCGGCGAAGACCACCCGTGCGCGTCGCTCCGGCACCGGCCTGTCCGCCAAGGTGCTGCCCGAGCTGCAGAAGATGGCAGCGGAGCTGGGCATCAGCGGGACCGGGCGCATGCGGAAGAGCCAGCTCATCGCGGCCATCCAGGAGAAGCAGGGTGGCGGTCCCGGCGAGGCCGCACCGGCTCCCGCCCCGGCCGCCGAGGCGCCCGCCGTCGCGGCTGACGCCGCCCCGGCCGCGGAGCGGCCCACCCGTACGCGCAGGGAACGTTCCCGCGCCAAGACCGCCGACGAGCCCGCGGCCCAGCCCGTCGCGCAGCCGGCGGAGCCCGTCGCCGCGGCCCCCGAGCCCGTCGCGGCCGCCGCGCCGGCCGAGCCGGTCGTGGAGCCGCAGGCCCAGGCCGTGGAGAGCGGCCAGAGCGAGACGCGCGCCGAGCGCGGCGAGAGCCGTCGCGAGCGCCGCAGCCGCGGTGAGCGCCGCGAGCGGGGAGACCGCTCCGGCAGTGACCGCGGGGAGGGCGGCCGTGCCGAGAGCAGCCGTGACGGCGGGCGTGACAGCCGTGACAGCCGCGACGGCGGTCGTGACAGTGGCCGTGACGGCCGCGACGGCGGTCGTGACAGTGGCCGTGACAGTGGCCGTGACCTCGGTCGTGACGGTGGCCGTGGCGAGCAGCGCGAGCGCGCCGCCGACGCGGGCCGGAGCGACCAGCGCGGTGACCAGCGCGGTGACCAGCGCGGCGGCGGCATGGACGACGACGAGCGCGGCGGGCGCGGTCGCCGGGGCCGCTTCAGGGAGCGCAACCGCGGTCGCGGCCGTGACCGCTTCGAGGGCAGCGAGCCCGTCATCGGCGACGACGACGTGCTCATCCCGATCGCCGGCATCCTCGACATCCTCGACAACTACGCGTTCGTCAGGACCAGCGGCTACCTGCCGGGCAGCAACGACGTCTACGTCTCGCTCGCCCAGATCCGCCGCAACGGCCTGCGCAAGGGCGACGTCATCACCGGCGCCGTCCGGCAGCCCCGCGACGGCGAGCGGCGCGAGAAGTTCAACGCCCTGGTCCGCCTCGACACCGTCAACGGCATGGACCCGGACCAGGCCCGCAACCGGCCTGACTTCAACAAGCTGACGCCGCTCTACCCGCAGGAGCGCCTGCGCCTCGAGACCGAGCCGAACATCCTCACCACGCGGATCATCGACCTCGTCTCGCCGATCGGCAAGGGCCAGCGCGGCCTCATCGTCTCGCCGCCCAAGGCCGGTAAGACGATGGTGCTGCAGTCCATCGCCAACGCGATCACCCGCAACAACCCCGAGTGCCACCTGATGGTCGTGCTCGTGGACGAGCGGCCTGAAGAGGTCACCGACATGCAGCGGTCGGTCAAGGGCGAGGTCATCCACTCGACCTTCGACCGTCCGGCCGAAGACCACACCACGGTCGCCGAGCTCGCCATCGAGCGGGCCAAGCGCCTGGTGGAGCTGGGCCACGACGTGGTCGTCCTGCTCGACTCGATCACCCGCCTCGGCCGCGCCTACAACCTGGCGGCCCCGGCGTCCGGGCGCATCCTGTCGGGTGGTGTCGACTCCACGGCGCTCTACCCGCCCAAGCGCTTCTTCGGCGCCGCGCGCAACATCGAGAACGGCGGCTCGCTGACGATCCTCGCCACGGCCCTGGTCGAGACCGGGTCCAAGATGGACGAGGTCATCTTCGAGGAGTTCAAGGGCACCGGCAACGCCGAGCTCAAGCTCAACCGCTCCCTGGCCGACAAGCGGATCTTCCCCGCGGTGGACGTGGACGCGTCCGGCACGCGTAAGGAAGAGATCCTCATGGGCAAGGACGAGCTCCAGATCGTCTGGAAGCTGCGCCGGGTGCTGCACGCGCTCGACATGCAGCAGGCGCTTGAACTGCTCCTGGAGAAGATGAAGGAGACCAAGTCCAACGCGGAGTTCCTCCTGCAGGTCCAGAAGACCACGGTGAGCAACGACCGCGACTAGCGGCTTCCTGAGAGGGGCGGCATGGGGGTTCGTCCCCGTGCCGCCCTTTTCGCGCCCGGGGGGCGACCGGGATCGGCTGGTTCGTCGCCGTGCTCACGTCCCTCACGCTGACCGTCGTCTGGGTGGTCGTGCCGCTGATGATGGCCACGGTGCTGATGTGGCGCGGCGGGCGATGCCGCTGACGCCCGGCCTGGTCGGGACCGCCGTGTCGGTCGTCCTGTGGTTCACGGCGGTGATGCTGATCATCCAGCCCGTCCTGATGTCGCTGTGGGCGGCGGCGGGCGTCTACACGAGCTGACCATCGACAGCAGGCCGGGGGCCGTCGTCGCCGTGGTCTTCGGGGATGCTGGTGTTCGTGCTCGCGGCCTACCTCGTACGCGGGATGGCCTGGTTGCACGGGACGTCTCCGTCGAGCTGCTGCGACGCCCGGCCGGCCGTCACGGAAGGCGCCGTGGAGAAGCACATTTCCGGTATCTTCCCCAAGCTGGCCCTGGGGCCTGCGCCCGAGGATCACCGCCGTGTGCCGGCCGTGCTCACCGATCTGGGCCGCCGACGGGAATGCGCGATGGCCTGGGATGGTTGGACGATCTGGCACACTGGTAGCTGACCATTTAGCGGTTCCGGTTCACGCCGTGCGTGAAGGCGACCCGGCGGCCGCACCCCGAAAGGACAGCGATGAAGCGCGACATCCACCCTGACTACAACGTGACGCAGGTGAGCTGCTCCTGCGGCAACACGTTCACCACCCGTAGCACCGCCAAGAACGGCGTCATCCACGCCGACGTCTGCTCTGCCTGCCACCCGTTCTACACCGGCAAGCAGAAGATCCTCGACACCGGCGGCCGGGTGGCCCGCTTCGAGAAGCGCTTCGGCAAGAAGGCCACGGGCAAGTAGCTTCACCGACGCCGGCCCGGACGCACGCCCGTGCGCTGGGCCGGCGTTACTGGTGTAAGCCCCAAGACTAAGGACACACGGTGAACCTCGACGAGTTGCTCAAGGAGTATTCCGAGCTGGAGCTGCAGCTCGCCGATCCCGCCGTGCACGCCGACCAGAACAAGGCCCGCACCCTCGGCAGGCGTTACTCGCAGCTCACGCCGATCGTCACGACGTACCGCGAGCTCGACTCGACGCGCGACGACCTGACCGCCGCCAAGGAGCTGGCCGGTGAGGACGAGGCGTTCGCGGCCGAGGCGGCCGAGCTGGAGGAGCGCATCCCGCACCTCGAGGAGAAGCTCAGGCACCTGCTCATCCCGCGCGATCCCAACGATGACAAGGACATCATCATGGAGATCAAGGCGGGCGAGGGCGGCGAGGAGTCCGCGCTGTTCGCGGGCGACCTGCTGCGGATGTACCTGAGATACGCCGAACGGCTCGGCTGGAAGACCGAGGTCATCGACAGCCAGCCCTCCGACCTGGGCGGCTACAAAGACGTCACGGTCGGCATCAAGGCCAAGGGCGACGAGGGCGTGTGGTCCAGGCTCAAGTACGAAGGCGGCGTCCACCGCGTGCAGCGGGTGCCCGTCACCGAGTCGCAGGGCCGCATCCACACCAGCGCCGCGGGCGTGCTCGTCTACCCCGAGGCCGAGGACGTCGACGTCCAGATCGACCCCAACGACCTGCGCATCGACGTCTACCGCTCCAGCGGCCCCGGCGGCCAGAGCGTCAACACCACCGACTCGGCGGTCCGCATCACCCACCTGCCCACCGGCGTGGTCGTCTCGTGCCAGAACGAGAAGAGCCAGCTCCAGAACAAGGAGTCGGCCCTGCGCATCCTGCGCGCCCGGCTGCTGGCCATCGCGCAGGAGCAGGCCGAGGCCGCCGCGCAGGCCGAGCGCAAGTCGCAAGTCCGCACGGTCGACCGCTCCGAGCGCGTACGCACCTACAACTTCCCGGAGAACCGCATCTCCGACCACCGGGTCGGCTTCAAGGCGTATAACCTCGACCAGGTTCTCGACGGTGAGCTCAACGCCGTCACCCAGGCCCTCATCGACGCCGAAATGGCGGAGAAGCTCGCACAACACTCATGACATTTCTGCTGGACGAGATCGCCCTCGCCACCGCCCGGCTGGCCGAGGCAGGTGTTCCCTCACCGCGCACCGACGCTGAGGAGATCGCGGCGTTCGTCCACGGCGTGCGCAGGAGCGAGCTCCACACGGTCAAGGACTCCGACTTCGACGCGCTGTTCTGGGAGGGCGTGGCCAGGCGCGAGGCCCGCGAGCCGCTGCAGCACATCACCGGCCACGCCTACTTCCGCTACCTCGAACTGTCGGTCGGCCCCGGCGTCTTCGTGCCGCGGCCCGAGACCGAGGTGGTGGCGGGCTGGGCCATCGAGACGCTGCGCGCGATGGACGTGACCGCCCCGCTCGTCGTCGATCTCGGCACCGGCTCGGGCGCGATCGCGCTGTCGATCGCCCAGGAGGTGGCCTTGGCCGAGGTCCACGCCGTGGAGGTCGACCCCGGGGCGTACACGTGGGCCAAGCGCAACATCTCCGAGCTCGGCCAGGGCCGCACCCACCTGCACCCCGAAGACCTGGCCGAGGCGCTGCCCGAGCTCAACGGCAAGGTCGACCTGGTCATCTCCAACCCGCCCTACATCCCGCCCGGCGCGATCCCGCGCGACCCCGAGGTGCGCGACTACGATCCCACCAGGGCGCTGTACGGCTCCGGCGAGGACGGGCTCGGCGAGGTGCGCGCGGTCGAGCGCACGGCCCGCCGCCTGCTGCGGCCCGGCGGCTGGGTGGTCGTCGAGCACGCCGACCAGCAGGGCAGGGCGGCCTATCTGACGTTCCCCGAGGACAACGGCTGGCGCGACGTGCGCCTTCGCCAGGACCTCACCAGGAGGGACCGCTTCGTCACGGCCCGGCTGGGCCAGGACTAGGATCCATGCGAGCGAGGTGACAGGACCGATGGCCAGACGCTTTGACTGCTCCGACCTGGAGCAGCGGACCGTGGGCGTGATGGAGGCCGCCGCCGCGGTGCGGCGGGGCGAGCTCGTGGTGCTGCCGACAGACACCGTCTACGGCATCGGCGCCGACGCGTTCACGCCGGCGGCGGTCACGGCACTGCTCGACGCCAAGGGCCGGGGCCGCGAGATGCCGCCGCCCGTGCTCGTGGGCACCGTCAGAGCCGCCACAGCGCTCATAGAGGACCTCGGGCCGTACGGGCAGGACCTGATAGACGCCTTCTGGCCCGGGCCGCTCACGCTCGTCTGCAAGGCCAACAGGGCCCTTTCCTGGGACCTGGGGGAGACCAAGGGCACGGTGGCGGTCCGCATGCCGCTCCACCCGGTCGCGCTCGACCTGCTCAAGGAGACCGGCCCCATGGCCGTCTCCAGCGCCAACCGCTCCGGCGCCCCCGCCGCCACCACGGCGGAGGAGGCCCAGGAGCAGCTCGGCGACTCGGTCGAGGTCTATCTCGACGGCGGCAAGACCACCGACGACACGCCCTCCACCATCCTCGACCTCACCACCGCCGTGCCCCGGTTGCTGCGGCGCGGGGCCATCCCGGTGGAGAAGCTGCGGGGCATCATCGGCTACGTCGCCACCGACGCCTGACCGAAGCCCGCCGAAGCGCAGACCCTGTCCTCGAGGACGGCCCTTCGCCGCGTCGGCGGGCAGGAAAGAAACCAGGTATACCGTCTGCTTATCCCGGCTGCGATCGCGCTCCGGCCGACATTACGGTGAGGCCCGGAGCGGCGATTACGTCCGGGAGTGGCCCATGGGCAAGTACGACGGCATGGATCCCAAGCTGGTCCGTGACCTGCTGACCGAGGTGAAACACGCGGCCACGCAGATGCGTACGGTCGAGGACCAGGTCAGGGCCGCCATGCACCGCGCCGGGCTGTCCACCCAGACCACCCACCGCCCGGTACAGGTCGCGGAGTCCGTCGACGCGATGGTCAAGGACGTCAACGTCCGGCTCGGGGTGCTGGAGAAGCGCGTCGAACCGCCTCGGATGGGGGCGGGGGCTACTGAGGACGACGATCCCAAGCAGGTGCGAGGGGATCGGGACAAGTACGACAACCCCCGGGCCGACGAGCCACCGTCGAAGGGCGACGACACGAAGCCGGATTCCGACGGCAAGACCGGCGCTGATGGGAAGTCGGACTCGGACGGTAAGACGGGTGCTGATGGGAAGTCGGACTCGGACGGTAAGACGGGTGCTGATGGGAAGTCGGACTCGGACGGTAAGACGGGTGCTGACGGGAAGTCGGACTCCGACGGTAAGACGGGCGCTGATGGGAAGTCGGACTCCGACGGTAAGACGGGCGCTGACGGTAAGACGGGCGCTGACGGGAAGGCTGACGGTAAGACGGGCGCTGACGGGAAGTCGGACTCCGATGCCGATGGGAAGAGCTGCGATGGTGCCAAGGACACCGGGACCGGCCAGGACACCGGAAGCGATGGCAAGACCGGTGATCAGCCCGTTGACCAGCCCAAGGACGACGATGTGGGCAGCAGGCGCGATCACGGCGCCGAGTCGGACGGCGGTGCGGTCAACACCCCCGCCAAGGACCAGCAGGACCCGACCAAGCCGCACATCGTTGAAGTGGACGGCGTAAAGGTCCTCCAGATACCCATCGACCCGCCAACGGCCGAGCAACTGGAAAACATCCTCGATAACGCCGACAAGGTGCAACCGGCGGAAATGCCGAAGGTTCCCGCCGACAGCACCACCGCCGCGAACGTCAACGCCTGGGCGAACGACGGCAGCGACGTGGTCTCCGCCGACACCACTCCGCCCAACCTGGACGCGCTGAAGACGGTGGTGGGACACCACCGGGAGATCCCGCCGCTGGACATGCCGGGATTAGCGGACACTTCTGGTTACGACACCACCCCCACGGGCACTACCGCCACGGACACCACCCCCACGGACACCACCCCCAGGGGCGCCGCCACCACCGCAGACGGCACCGCTTCCACCGCAGGCACGAACGACGCCTGCGCCTCCAACGGCACGGACACCACGCCGGGCGCCAAGGACACGACGCCGGACCAGCCCTCAGGCGGTGACTCAGGCCAGCGGACGGGCGGTGACCAGCCAACGGGTGACCGAGGGACCGGCGACCAAGGCCGAGGAACGGGCGACCAGGGAACCTACGGCCAAGGCGGCCAGGGCGATCAGGGGACCCGCGATCAGGGTGGCCAAGGGGTGGGCGACCAGCGAGGCCATGGGGCAGGCGCAGGGGATCAGGGCGGCCAGGGCACCCGCGATCAGGGCGGTCAAGGGGCCGGTGACCAGCGAGGCCACGGCGCAGGGGGCCATGGTGGTCAGGGTGGTCAAGGGGTGGGGGAGCAGGGCGGCCAGGGGAGAGGCGATGGTGCGGCGACCGGTGATCAGGGGACGCGGGGTCAAGGGGCGCCCGTTGCCATTCCGCCGACCAACCCCTCGGTCCAGGTGCAGATCGCATACGGGACGGAAGCCGCCTATCCCACCGGATCCGACATCAACGCCTGGGCGAACGACGGCAGCGACGTCGTCTCCGTGAACGCCTCTCCACCCAGCCTGGACGCCCTCCGGATGGTCGTGGAGCACCACCGCGAGATCCAGCCTCTCGACATGCCCTCAGTAGAGGTTCCGCCCGGGGAGTACGGCAAGGGCGAGTGGGCGCCCCGGGACATCCGGCCTGACGGCCCGCCCGGCGACATCGATCCCGGTACGCCGGAAAGGAGCGCGTGATGTACGTCGACCCGCCGGCGCCCAGGCCCAGAGAGCGTGACGAGACCCCTCCGGCCGCCCCCTCAGGGCCCCTGGACAGCCCTCAGAGGGCCTGGGAGTTCAACCCTGACTACCAGCGCCTCGTACTGGCCTGGAACACCGTCCTGCCCCAGCTGGAGACGCTCAGGATGGCACTCGACAAGGCGTACAGCCTGGCCAAGAGCCCTCAGACGTGGGATGCCCCGGTGGGCGAGCGCTATGTCCAGGACATCCGCGAATGGCGCACCAGGCTGGCCGTCTATCGCCACTCCGTGCTGACCGCCATCAGCGACGAGGCGGCGGACACGCCCAGGTGGATCCCCACGACAGCCAACGCGCCACATGCGTTCCAGTAGCCCGGCTGAGGTCCTTTGAGGGAAGGCGCCAAGAGGTCCGTTTGAGGCGGCAGTGGAGAAGGTCACTTCTGGCGCAGCAGCGCGAATCCGCCTGCTGGGGGACCGGTGGGAAAAGTGTGGCTTGGGGGAAATGGCGGGACGACGTCGTTTCAGAGGCGGGCGGCCTCAGCAGCGTGGCCTGAGGGGAGTGGCCGGATGGCGCGAGCTGAGGGAGGCGGTTGAGGCAGCGGCCTGACGGCGCAGGCTGGGGGAGGTGCTTGAGGCGGCGGTCTGACGGCGCAGGCTGGGGAGGCGCTTGAGGCAGTGGGCTGATGGCACGCGCTGGCAGCGGCGGTTGAGGCACCGGCTTGAGGGAGTGGCTTCGGCGGCGGCTCGGAGGGCGCCGGTGGGGAGTGGGGGACGGTGCCCCGTTGACGTAGGCGGGGAGGGGCTGGTTGAGGGGAGGCGGGGAGGCGGCTGGTTGAGGGGGCGGTGAGCATGGGGAGGGGGTGTGGCTGGGAGAAACGGACATCAGGTCGTACAGTGGGGAAATGGGTGGGGAACCCTACTACGGTCCCGACTTCGGGTCGCTGCAGAGGCAGGACCCGGAGGTCGCACAGGTGCTGCTCGACGAGCTGGAGCGGGTGCGCGGCGGGATCCAGCTGATCGCGAGCGAGAACTTCACCTCGCCCGCCGTCCTGGCCGCCCTCGGTTCCACCCTCACCAACAAGTACGCCGAGGGCTACCCCGGACGGCGCTACTACGGCGGCTGCGAGGTGGTGGACCGGGCCGAGCGGCTGGCGATCGAGCGGGCGCGAAAGTTGTTCGGGGCCGAGCACGCCAACGTGCAGCCCCACTCCGGCGCCTCCGCGAACCTGGCGGCCTACGCCGCGCTCCTGCAACCCGGCGACACCATGCTGGCCATGGCGCTGGCGCACGGCGGCCATCTCACCCACGGCTCCAAGGTGAATTTCTCGGGAAGATGGTTCGACGTCGTGTCGTACGGCGTGCGACGCGACACCGAACTCATCGACTACGACGAAGTCCGGGATCTGGCCCTGCGGCATCAGCCGAAGCTCATCGTGTGCGGCGCCACGGCGTACCCCAGGCTGATCGATTTCGCCGTTTTCCGCGGCATCGCGGACGAGGTGGGCGCGTGGCTGATGGCCGACGTGGCGCACCCGATCGGGCTGATGGCCGGCGGCGCGATCCCGTCGGCGGTGCCGTACGCGGACGTGGTGACATTCACCACTCACAAGGCGCTGCGCGGGCCGCGCGGCGGGGCCATCCTGTGCACGGAGGAGCTGGCCGGGAAGATCGACCGGGCGGTGTTCCCGTTCATCCAGGGCGGGCCGCTGATGCACGTGGTGGCGGCCAAGGCGGTGGCGTTCGCGGAGGCGATGCGCCCCGAGTTCGCCGATTACACCAGGCAGGTGGTCGCGAACGCGCAGGCGCTGACGGAGGCGCTGGCCGGGCAGGGGATGCGGCCCGTGTCGGGCGGTACGGACACCCATCTGGCGCTGATCGACCTGCGGGATCTCAACGTGTCGGGCGCCGAGGCCGAGCGCAGGTGCGCGGCGGCCGGCATCACGCTCAACCGGAACGTGATCCCGTACGATCCCGAGCCCCCGTCGATCACGTCGGGGATCCGCGTCGGCACGCCGTGCGTGACGACGCAGGGCATGGGGCCCCAGGAATTGAAGGAGGTCGGGACGCTGGTGACCCGGGCGGTGCGACATCCGGCCGGTGCTGCGGAGGTCCGGGAGAGAGTTTCGGCGCTCCTGGCCATCCATCAGCCATATCTCAGCGAATATTAAGCTGGTCTGTGTCGTTTTCCGGTCCCAGTGGGCCGGAGGATCCGGGAAACTAGGTCCGTGCGCGAATACCTGTTCATGGCGCTCATCGCCGCGGCGGTGACCTATCTGCTGGTCCCGCTGGTGCGCCGCTTCGCCATTCGCATCGGCGCCATGCCGGAGATTCGCGATCGCGACGTGCACACCACGCCGACGCCCAGGCTGGGCGGCCTGGCCATGTACGGCGGGCTGGTCGTGGGCCTGCTGCTGGCCGGCCAGCTGACGCATTCGGGCGAGGCCCTGGCCGGCACGGGCGCCAATCCGGTGCCCGCGCTGATCATCGCGGGCGGGCTCATCACGTTCACCGGCTTCCTCGACGACTGGTGGGGCATGGACGCCCTCATCAAGCTCGCCGGCCAGATCGCGGCCGCCGGGGTGCTGGTCTTCTTCGACATGCGGCTGACCTCGATCCCGCTCCCCGAGAGCTGGGGCGGCTCGACCAGCCTCGACTACACGCTCAGCACGATCATCACCATCCTGGTCGTGGTCGTGACGATCAACGCGGTCAACTTCGTCGACGGGCTCGACGGCCTGGCCGCCGGGATCGTGTGCATCGCGGGCATGGCCACCTGGGCCTACTCGATCATCATCAGCCAGGACATCACCGGCAGCAACATCACCGCGACGGCCGCCATCGCCGCCGTCCTCATCGGCGCCTGCCTGGGCTTCCTGCCGCACAACTTCCACCCGGCGAAGATCTTCATGGGCGACACGGGCGCCATGCTGATCGGGCTCGTGCTCGCATCCTCCATCGTCACGGTGACGCCGGTGGACACCTCCGCCATCGTGGAGATGAACAAATTCCCCGTGCTGCTGCCGCTGCTCGTCCCCGCGGCGGTGCTGGTGCTGCCGCTCATCGACCTGATCACCGCCGTCGTGCGGCGCACGTCGCAGGGCCTGTCGCCGTTCGCGCCCGACCGCGGTCACCTGCACCACCGGCTGATGGACATCGGCCACTCGCACCGGCGTTCGGTGCTCATCATGTACGCCTGGACGTTCCTGTTCTCGTTCGGCATCGTCGGAATGTCCAGGGTCGGCGTGCCCGTCCTGCTCTTCCCCGCGGTCATCGTGCTCGCCCTGGCCGTCCTGGTGCTGATGGCCCTGCCACGCTGGCGGGGCAGGGGCGGGGCGCACGCGGCGCCGCGCGACGACAACCCCGACGACGACGGGCCGCCCACCGGGCCGATGCCGCCGATCCTGCCCCAAGATCCGCAGGTCAGGAGACAGGCGCCGCCTTCGGACGGCGCCCGCGCGAGCGCCGATGGCAAACCGGTCATTCCCGCCTTTCCGAGCCGTTCTTGATCGCGAACTAGAAACGGCAGGTAAAAGCGGTCTTCCGTGAGCTTGTGATATCTTTCACGAGCAGGGACTCCAGACCTACCGGTTCTGGAGGTAGCAAACGCTCGCTTGATAATTTATTGATGGAGCACCGATGCAGGCCAACGACGTGCGCGTACTCAAGAGCGCCGCGATTCCGACCTTCGCGGTTGGGGTGGTCGCCGTGGCTGTGTCGCTCCTGACGATTGGCGGCAAGGGAGCGCTGGGCGCCGCGATCGGCACCTTGCTCGTCGGGGTTTTCTTCAGCATCAGCGTGGTGGCGGTGTCCTATGCCGCGCGGGTCTCCCCCCAGATGATGGCGATCGCGGCGATGGTCAGCTACCTCGTCAAAGTCGTCGCCATCATGGTCGTGCTGGCCTCGTTCCGCGACACCACGGTCTGGAACACCCAGGCCTTCGCCTGGACCGTCGTGGTCTGCACCCTTGTCTGGACCGGCTTCGAAGTGCGTGCCTTCATGAAGACCAAGATCCTCTACGTCGACCCCGAAGCCGGGGTCCCCCGGAAGGGCGATTCATGACGGCAGGTAAAACGGGCGGGGTCCGATATGACTAGTCCTCTACTTGCCTGCTATCGTCAAGGCCGCGATGAGCGCACAGGAACGCCGACCCGAAGAGGACGGTCGCGACTTCGCCGACGCCATGTGGTCAGTCCCGAGCTACTTGATCGCCGGGATGGCTTTCTATGGAGGCGCCGGCTGGTTGCTGGACCGGTGGTTGGACATGTCCGCGTTCTTCCCCATAGGCATCGTCCTGGGGCTGGTGCTCGGTGGCTACCTGGCATACCGGAAGTTCGGTCGCTAGCCCGTACGGCAGTAGATCGCTTCGCTGAGGAAAACCCTTGTGATCCACACTACGACGTTGAAGGGAACGCCGCGTGATTGCGCTGACGGTCCTCGCTCCTCCTGAAGACCAGTTCCGGGCCCCATCGCCTGACGAGCTGTTCAACTCCTTTACCCCGATCATTCCCGGGGTCGACTGGTTCACCAAGCCGGTTCTCCTCGCCATCCTCAGTGCGGTCCTGGTGATCGGCTTCTGCTGGGCGGGCTTCGCCAATCCCAAGATCGTCCCCAAGGGTCTGCAGAACGTCGCCGAGTACGGCTACATGTTCGTCCGCGACCAGGTCGCCCGGCCCTTCCTGGGCAAGGACGCCGACCGGTGGATGGGCCTGCTGCTGACGCTGTTCTTCCTGGTCCTCGTCTGGAACCTCATGGGCGTCGTCCCGGTGCTGCAGTTCCCGGTGGCCTCGCACATCGCCTTCCCGGCCGTCCTCGCGGGCTCGATCTACGTGCTCAAGGTCTACCTCGGCATGAAGCACCAGGGCCCGATCGGCTACTTCAAGAACATGATGTTCCCGCCGGGACTGCCCAAGCCGATCTACCTGCTGCTCTCGCCGATCGAGTTCCTGTCGAACCTGATCATCGCGCCGTTCACGCACGCGGTCCGACTCTTCGCGAACATGTTCGCCGGTCACATGCTGCTGGCGTTCTTCAGCATGGTCGGCTTCTGGTTCCTGTTCGAGAAGCTGACGCCGCTCGGCGCCGGGGTGGGCGTGATCGGCGTGGTGATGACCATCATCTTCACGGCCTTCGAGATGTTCATCCAGTTCCTGCAGGCATTCCTCTTCGCGATGCTGGCCTCGATGTACATCGGCAACGCGCTGCACCCAGATCACTGAGATCCACGTACCGGAATATCCATGACCGGTGAGACTCCGCTTCACCGGCCGTCCAGTAAAGGAATACAGCAATGAGCGTTCTCGCTGAGGTCTCCGGCAACGTCACCGCCATCGGTTACGGTCTCGCCGCCATCGGCCCCGGCATCGGCGTCGGCATCATCTTCGGTCAGGGCGTGCAGGCCATCGCGCGCCAGCCCGAGGCTTACGGCCTGATCCGCCAGAACATGCTCCTCGGCTTCGTCCTCACCGAGGCCCTCGCCCTGCTCGGTCTGGTCGCGCCGTTCATCTTCCAGGCCCTCTAAGACCAGAAGAATTCCCTGACGAAAGGCTGCAACCATGACTAAGGCAGCTACGCTCCTCGCGGCGGAGGAAGGCGCTAACCCGCTCCTTCCGCACACTTTCGAGCTCGTCGTCGGTATCTTCTCGTTCCTCGTCGTCCTCGTTGTCGTCGGCAAGATCCTCGTCCCGCGCATTCAGAAGACGCTGGCCGAGCGGACCGACGCCATCGAGGGTGGCATCAAGAGGGCCGAGGAGGCCCAGGCCGAGGCGCAGGCCCTGCAGCAGCAGTACCGCGACCAACTGGCCGAGGCCAGGCACGAGGCGGCCCGGCTGCGCGAGGAGGCTCGCGAGCAGGCCGCGCAGATCAAGGTCGAGCTCCGCGAGGAGGCGCAGGCCGAGGCCCGCCGCCTCGTCGAGGCGGCGCACGCGCAGATCGAGGCGGACCGCCAGGCGGCCTTCGCCCAGCTCCGCACCGAGATCGGCCGTCTGTCGACCGAGCTGGCCGGCCGCATCGTCGGCGAGTCCCTCGAGGACGAGGTCCGCCAGAGCCGCATCGTCGACCGGTTCCTCGACGAGCTCGAGTCCACGCCGCAGGCGGTGCGCTAATGAGAGGTCTGAGCAGGACGTCGCTGGCAGAGGTCGAAGAGCGGTTCAACGCGGTCGCCGGTAGTGCCGACCTCGGTGCGCTCTCCGACGAGCTGTTCGCGATCGCGGATCTGCTCGACCGCGAACACGGCCTGCGCCGGGCGCTGTCCGACCCGGCCAGGCCGGGCGAGCAGAAGGCGGCCACCGTGCGCGCGCTGCTCGCGGGCAAGGTCAGCGAGGCCGCGATCGCCACGACCGAGGCCGCGGTCTCGGTCCGGTGGTCGCGGGCCGGTGACCTGGCCGACGCGATCGAGCGGCTCGGCGTCGTCGCCGCGGCCGCGGAGGCGGAGAGCCAGTCCAGGCTCGACGACGTGGAGGACGAGCTCTTCCGCTTCGGCCGCATCGTCGCCGCCAACCCCGACCTGCGTCGCGCGCTCGCCGACCAGGCCGCTCCGGAGGCGGGCAAGGAGCAGCTGCTCGGCGACCTGATCGGCCGGAAGGTCGCGCCGACCAGCCTGCGCCTGCTCAAGCAGGTCGCAGTGCATCCGCGTGGGCGTAGCCTGGAGTCGGGCCTGGAGGAGTTCATCCAGCTCGTGGCCCAGCAGCGCCAGCGCCTCGTGGCGGTGGTGCGTAGCGCGGTCGAGCTGACCGAGGCGCAGAAGCAGCGCCTCACGGCGTGGTTGAGCGCCTCCTACGGCCGTGACGTGCACCTGAACGTCGAGGTGGACAAGCGAGTGCTCGGTGGGTTCTCGGTCCGCATCGGCGACGAGATCATCGACACCACCATTGTGGGACGAATCGAAGAAGTCCGCCGCCGGTTGGCCGGCTAGGCGAATAGGGAGACAGAGTAGAGATGGCGGAGCTTACGATCCGGCCGGACGAGATCCGGGACGCGCTTGAGCGCTTCGTCCAGGCGTACGAACCGGAAGGCGCCGCGCGCGAGGAGATCGGGACCGTCGTCGACGCCGGCGACGGCATTGCCCATGTCTCCGGCCTTCCCTCGGCGATGGCGAACGAACTGCTCGAGTTCGAGGACGGCACGCGCGGCCTGGCGCTTAACCTCGACACCCGCGAGATCGGTGTCGTTGTCCTGGGCGACTTCAGCAAGATCGAGGAAGGCCAGACGGTCCGCCGGACGGGCGAGGTCCTGTCCGTGCCCGTCGGCGACAACTTCCTCGGCCGCGTGGTCGACCCCCTGGGCATCCCGCTCGACGGCAAGGGAGCCATCGAGGCCGAGGCCGTTCGCGCCCTCGAGCTTCAGGCGCCCACCGTCGTCCAGCGGCAGCCCGTGAAGGAGTCGCTGGCGACCGGCATCAAGGCGATCGACGCCATGACCGCGATCGGCCGTGGCCAGCGCCAGCTGATCATCGGTGACCGTGGCACCGGCAAGACCGCGATCGCCGTCGACACCATCCTCAACCAGCGCGAAAACTGGGCCTCCGGTGACCCCACCAAGCAGGTCCGGTGCGTCTACGTCGCGGTCGGCCAGAAGGGCTCGACCATCGCGCAGGTGCGCGCCCGGCTGGAGGAGGCCGGCGCGATGGAGTACACCACCATCGTCGCCGCTCCGGCCTCCGACCCCGCTGGTTACAAGTACATCGCGCCCTACGCCGGCTCGGCGATCGGTCAGCACTGGATGTACCAGGGCAAGCACGTCCTGATCGTCTTCGACGACCTGACCAAGCAGGCGGACGCGTACCGCGCCGTCTCGCTGCTGCTGCGCCGCCCGCCGGGCCGTGAGGCCTTCCCCGGCGACGTCTTCTACCTCCACTCTCGTCTGCTGGAGCGCTGCGCCAAGCTCTCCGACGACATGGGCGGCGGCTCCATGACCGGCCTGCCGGTCATCGAGACCAAGGGCAACGACGTCTCGGCGTTCATCCCGACCAACGTCATCTCCATCACCGACGGCCAGGTCTTCCTCGAGACCGACCTGTTCAACGCCGGTGTGCGGCCCGCCATCAACGTCGGCGTCTCGGTGTCCCGAGTCGGTGGCTCCGCGCAGGCCAAGGCCATGCGCAAGGTCGCGGGCACGCTGCGTCTGTCGCTGTCGCAGTACCGTGACCTGGAGGCCTTCGCGGCCTTCGCCTCCGACCTGGACGCCGCGTCCAAGGCTCAGCTGGAGCGCGGTCAGCGGCTGGTCGAGCTGCTCAAGCAGCCCCAGTACAGCCCGTTCTCGCTGGAGCGCGAGGTGGCCTCGATCTGGGCGGGCACCACGGGCGAGCTGGACGACGTGCCGATCGAGGACGTCCGTCGCTTCGAGCAGGAGTTCCTGGACTACATCCAGGCCTCCCACAAGGGCATCTTCGACACCATCCGTGAGACCAGGGACCTGTCCGACGACACGGTGACCGCTCTGAAGGACGCTGTGACGGACTTCAAGAAGGGGTTCACCACCTCTTCGGGCGAGCTGCTGGTCAAGGACGAGCCGGTGGCGCCGCTGGGCGCCGAAGAGGTCGGCCAGGAGAAGATCAAGAAGGTCGTCCGTCCGGCGGAGAAGAAGTAGGACATGGGTGCCCAGCTAAGGCTGCTGCGGCGGCGGATCAGCTCGGTCAAGTCGACCGCGAAGATCACGCGCGCCCAGGAGCTCATCGCCTCCTCGCGGATCGTGAAGGCGCAGCTGCGGATGCAGGCGGCGCTGCCGTACGAGCGTGAGATCACTCGCGCCGTCACCGGCGTCGTCAGCAACGCGGCCAGCGTCGACCATCCGCTGACCGTGGCGAAGGAGAACCCCACCAAGGCGGGCGTCCTCATCGTCACCAGCGACAGCGGGTTCTGCGGCGGCTTCAACGCCAACGTGCTGCGCGAGGCCGAGGCCCTGCGCGGGCTGCTGGAGACCCGCGGTCTGACCGTGGTCCCGTTCGTCACCGGGCGCAAGGGTGTCACCTGGCACTCCTTCCGCGGCCGTGACATGGGCGGCCAGTGGGTCGGCTTCTCCAGGAACCCGGCCTACGCCGACGCCAAGGAGATCGCGCAGACGCTGATCGACTCGTTCAAGGACGAGAACGGGATCGACGAGATCCACATCGTCTCGACCGAGTTCGTCTCGATGCTGACCCAGAACGTCGTGGTCAAGCGCGTTCTGCCGCTGGAGGTCGAGGAGACCGAGGCGACGGAGACGACCGCGATCCCGCCGTACTTCGAATTCGAGCCGACCGCTGCCGACGTGCTGGAGTCGCTCCTGCCACGTTACGTGGAGTCGCGCATCTTCACGGCGCTGCTGCAGTCCGCGGCCTCCGAGGAGGCCGCGCGGCGGCGCGCGATGAAGTCCGCGACAGACAACGCCAACGAGCTGATGCGGGTGCTCACCCAGCAGATGAACCAGGCTCGCCAGGCCGAGATCACCCAGGAAATCAGCGAGATCGTCGGTGGCGCCAACGCGCTCGCTGACGCCGCAGCGGGGAAAGAGTGAAATGACTGCAGAGGCTGTTGAAACTGTAGAGGCCGCGGCGGCCGGCACAGGCCGCGTGGCACGTGTCACCGGCGCCGTCGTCGACGTGGAGTTCCCCGTCGAGGCGATGCCCGACATCTATAACGCGCTCAAGGTCGAGGTGACCCTCGGCGAGGAGACCAAGACCCTGACCCTGGAGGTCGCCCAGCACCTGGGTGACAACCTGGTCCGGACCATCTCGATGCAGCCCACCGACGGCCTGGTCCGTGGCCAGGCGGTCCAGGACACGGGCGCCCCGATCTCGGTGCCGGTCGGCGACGTCGTCAAGGGCCACGTGTGGAACGCGCTGGGCGAGACGCTCGACGTGCCGACCGCGTCGCTCAAGATCGAGGAGCGGTGGGGCATCCACCGTCCGTCGCCGCCGTTCGACCAGCTCGAGTCCCGCACCGAGCTGCTCGTCACGGGCATCAAGGTCATCGACCTGCTCACCCCGTACGTGCAGGGTGGGAAGATCGGTCTGTTCGGTGGCGCCGGCGTGGGCAAGACCGTTCTGATCCAGGAGATGATCCGCCGCGTCGCCCGTAACTTCGGCGGCACCTCGTGCTTCGCCGGTGTCGGCGAGCGCACCCGTGAGGGCAACGACCTCTGGCTGGAGATGGAGGAGGCGGACGTCCTCAAGGACACCGCGCTCGTCTTCGGTCAGATGGACGAGCCGCCGGGCACCCGTCTGCGGGTCGCCCTGTCGGCGCTGACCATGGCGGAGTACTTCCGCGACGTGCAGAAGCAGGACGTGCTGCTCTTCATCGACAACATCTTCCGCTTCACGCAGGCCGGTTCCGAGGTCTCCACCCTGCTCGGCCGTATGCCGTCCGCCGTGGGTTACCAGCCCACGCTGGCCGACGAGATGGGTGTGCTCCAGGAGCGCATCACCTCGACGCGCGGTCACTCGATCACCTCCATGCAGGCGATCTACGTGCCCGCGGACGACATCACCGACCCGGCCCCGCACAACGCGTTCGCGCACCTCGACGCGCAGACCGTTCTCTCGCGGCCGATCTCGGAGAAGGGCATCTACCCCGCGGTGGACCCGCTCGACTCCACCTCCCGGATCCTCGACCCGCAGATCGTGGGCGAGGAGCACTACCGGGTGGCCCAGGAGACCAAGCGGATCCTGCAGAAGTACCGCGAGCTCCAGGACATCATCGCGATCCTCGGTATCGACGAGCTGTCCGAGGAGGACAAGGTCACCGTCCAGCGGGCCCGCCGCATCGAGCGCTTCCTGTCGCACCCGATGTACGCGGCCGAGGCCTTCACCGGCCAGCCGGGCGAGACCGTTCCGCTGGACGAGACCATCGCCTCCTTCAAGGGCCTGTGCGCGGGTGAGTACGACCACCTGCCCGAGCAGGCGTTCTTCATGGTCGGTGGCATCGAGCAGGCCGTGGCCAAGGCCAAGGAACTCGAGCGTAGTTAATCGCCCTGCAGCGGGTCGTCTTCGGCGGCCCGCTGCACCTACGGTGGTGCTTTGGGGTATGAACGGGGCACCACCACCAGATCGGAAAGGAACCTACACAGGTGGCGAAGCTACGCGTAGGGGTTGTCTCACCCGAGCGTGAGATCTGGTCGGGCGAGGCCGACATGGTGATTGCCAAGACCGTGGACGGCGAGATCGGTATTATGCCGCAACACGCACCTGTGCTCGGCGTCCTTGTCGAGGGCGGCGTGCTTCGCGTGAAGCGGGAGGGCGAAGGCGACCTCGTGGCGGCCGTGCACGGCGGATTCATCTCCGTGGCCGACGACGAGGTGTCGGTGCTCGCCGAGGTGGCCGAGCTCGGTTCCGAGGTCGACGTCGCGGCTGCCCGTGACGCTCTCGATCGGGCCCAGGCCTCGATCGAGGCCAACCAGGAAGACGCCGACGCGGCGATCGAGGCCAAGCGTGCCAGGGCCCGGCTCCGCGCGGCGGGCGAAGAGGTTTAAAGATCCAGGCTTTTGGGGGCGGCATGGCTACGATGGTTCTGATTCTCGTATTGTTTGCCGCCCTCATCGTCCTGCGCGGGATCACGCTGGCCCGTTCCAGAGGCAACGTGCCCTGTCGGCTGCGGGTCGGCGACCGGGGCTGGCAGAGCGGGGTAGCCCGCTACGCCGACGGGGAGCTCCACTGGATCCCGCTCCTGGGTGTGCGACTGAGGCCGCGCCACGCGATCGCGAGGCGCGGCCTCGTCGTTTCCGCCCGTCGTGAGATCGACGGCGGGCTCTACGCGGTCGACTGCGGCGGCACCACCCGCGGGATCTCGCTCGCGATGAGCGCCGACGCTATGACGGGCTTCCTCGCGTGGCTGGAGTCCGCTCCGCCCAGCGCCTACCTGGACGTCGCCTAGCCCCTTCCACCGGAAGGGCTCAGCGGGTGCCGCCGGGCTTCCAGAGGATCTCCTCGCCCGCGTGCGCGACCCGGCAGGCGATGAAGAGCAGGTCCGACAGGCGGTTGAGGTATTTGGCGGTCAGCGCGTTCATGTCGTCGTGCGCCTGCAGGGCCGCCCACGTCGAGCGCTCGGCCCTGCGGACGGTGACCCTGGCCACGTGGAGCGCGGCCGTCGCGGGGTCGCCGCCGGGCAGCACGAAGCTGCGCAGGGGCTTGAGGTCGGCGTTGAACCGGTCGCACTGCTCTTCCAGCCAGTCGATGTACGACTGCTCGACCCGCAGCGGCGGGAACTCCGGCTCCTCCACCACCGGCGTGGCCAGGTCCGCCCCCACGTCGAACAGCTCGTTCTGGACGCGGGCGAGCACCTCGACGAGGTCCGCGGGCAGCGTGCGGAACGAGAGCGCGAGCCCCAGGTGGGCGTTGGCCTCCTCCACGTCGGCATAGGCGGCCAGCCGCGGATCGGTCTTGGACGCCCGGCTCATGTCGCTCAGCGCGGTGGTGCCGTCGTCGCCGGCCCGGGTGTAGATGCGGGAGAGAACGACCGGCTTGTCCTTGTCGGCGCGCGTCATGGCTTCGAGAGTACTGGCACCTCGGTTAATGACAAATGTCATCCGGAAGGGACGCGGGATCCATGTCGGGCCGGTGATTTACGCGACTAGCAGGGCTAATGCCTTCAAAGCCACGATTTACCCATGACGAAGGAGATGACCTGATGCTCGAGATCAGCGAGCTGCGCAAGCGCTTCGCGGGCGGCCCGGACGCCCCCGGTGGGAAGGTCGCCCTGGACGGCATCAGCTTCGCCGTACGGCCTGGCGAGATGTTCGGGTTCGTGGGCGCGAACGGCGCCGGCAAGACCACGACCATGCGCATCGTGATGGGCGTGCTTCAGGCCGACTCGGGCTCGGTCAGCTGGCAGGGCCGGCCGCTCGGCTCCGACGACCGGCGGCGCTTCGGCTACATGCCGGAGGAGCGGGGGCTCTACCAGAAGATGCGGGTCGCCGAGCAGATCGAGTATTTCGGCCGGCTGCACGGTCTGAGCGTGGCGGCCGCGAAGCAGGCCACCGACGACCTGCTGGAGCGGCTGGGGCTGACCGAGCGCAGGGGCGACGCGGTGCAGACGCTCTCGCTGGGCAACCAGCAGCGCGTGCAGCTCGCGGTGGCGCTGGTGCACGACCCCGAGGTGCTGGTGCTGGACGAGCCGTTCTCCGGGCTGGACCCGATCGCGGTGGACGCGCTGGCCACGGCGCTGCAGGAGCGCTGCCGGGGCGGCGTGCCGGTGATCTTCTCCAGCCACCAGCTGGAGCTGGTCGAGCGGCTGTGCGACTCGGTGGGCATCGTCTCGGCAGGTCGCATGGTGGCCACCGGCACGGTGTCCGGACTGCGGTCGGCAGAGAGCGACACGTTGCGCGTGGTCGTCCGCGACCCGGCCCCCGGCTGGGCGGACGGCCTGCCGGGCACGGTCACGGTGAACGGCGACAGGCACGTCCTGCACACCGCGGGCGGCGATGACCAGGAGATCCTGCGCCGCGCGATGAAGGCGGGGCACGTCGAGCACTTCGGGGTCGAGCAGCCGACCCTCACCGAGATCTTCAAGGAGGCCGTGGCGTGAACGGACTGATGCTGGTCGCCCGGCGGGAGATCACCACGCAGGTGCGGACCAAGGCGTTCGCGATCGGCCTGCTCATCACGGCCGTGCTGGTGGCGGCGGTCACCTTCGCACCCAAGATCCTCGGCGGGCCGGACGAGTACACGCTCGGTACCGTCAACTCCCAGCAACTGCCGCTGAAGGCCGCCGCGCCGGACACGGAGGTCGAGTGGCGCAGCTTCCCCGACGAGGCCGCCGCCAAGAAGGCCGTGCTCGACGGGGACGTGGACGCGGTGCTGGTCGACGGGACCCGGGTCCTCACGGACGGCGAGATCGACAGCCGGCTCGGCGTGCTCCTGCAGAGCGTCAACCGTGAGGTGAAGCTGGGCGCCGCGGGCATGGCGATCCCGCCGCTGAAGGTGGAGTCCGTGGGCGCCGACACCCGCTACGAGGCCGCCCGCGCCGGGATCGCCGTGGTCCTCGTCCTCGTGCTCTTCATGCTGCTCATGGGTCAGGTCATGATGGTGGCCATGGGCGTGGTGGAGGAGAAGGGCAGCAGGATCGTGGAGATCCTGCTCTCCACGATCCGGCCGTGGCAGCTGCTCGGCGGCAAGATCATCGGGCTGGGCGTGCTCGGCCTGATCAACCTGGTCACGATCCTGGCCGTCGGCCTGGCCGCGTCCGCGGTCTCCGGGATCGCCGCCGACTTCCCGCCCGGGCTGCCGGGGCTGGTGGCGGGCGTGCTGGTGTGGTTCGTGCTCGGGTACGCCTTCTTCGCCACGCTGGCGGCCGCCCTGGCCTCGCTGGTCTCGCGCCAGGAGGAGGTGAGCAGCGTGATGACGCCGCTCACCATGGTCATCATGGTCACGTACTTCGTGGCCTTCTACGCCACCAATGACCCGACGGGCACGCTTTCCACGGTCCTGTCGTACGTGCCGCCGTTCTCCGCCATGATCATGCCGGTGCGGATGGCGGCGACCGAGGTGCCGATGTGGCAGGTCGGGCTGTCGATGGGGGCCATGGCGCTGGCCGTGCTCGCGGTCCTGAGCTTCGGCGCCAAGATCTACGAGCGGGCCGTGCTCCGGACGGGGGCCCGGCTCAAGCTCGCCGACGTGCTGCGCGCGGGCTAGATGGACGCGATCAAGCGGGCGCGGCGCCTGACCTGGAAAGTGCTCCTCTCGAACTTCGTCGCGGTGTGGCTGCTGGTCATCATGGCCTCGGTGGTCGCCTTCGGGGAGGGGAGGCTCCAGTGGTGGCGTGCCGCGCCCGCTCTGATCGCGCTGATCTGTTTCACCTGGCTCTGCCCGCGCATCATCAACGCGGCGCTGGATCGCCGCTACCCCACCCGGGAG
Source organism: Nonomuraea angiospora (assembly GCF_014873145.1). Taxonomy (NCBI): domain Bacteria; kingdom Bacillati; phylum Actinomycetota; class Actinomycetes; order Streptosporangiales; family Streptosporangiaceae; genus Nonomuraea; species Nonomuraea angiospora. The sequence continues at coordinate 9,662,314 of NZ_JADBEK010000001.1, forward strand.
GTGGTGCTGGCGGGGGGCCTCGCGGTGGTCGCGGCGGCGCTGGGCGGGGGCGAGCCGTTCGGCTGGGGTTTCGTGCTCGTCTGCTGGCTGGGCCTGGCCACGCTCCAGGTCCCCAGGCGCACGGTCTACCTGATGGCCGTGGGCACGTGGGCGGTGGGCGTCGGGATCGGCGTGCCGGCCGTGGCGCTCGGGGTGGCCAGCTTGGGCTCGGGAATGAGCGTCGGTGAGGCGCTGGTCTTGTACATGATCACGTACGCCGTCTGGTGCGTGATCATGCCGCCGTCCAACCGGATGTGGATGTGGATCTGGTCGCTCGCCGTACAGGCTCATGAGGGCCGCGAGGCGCACACGCGGCTGGCGCTGGCCGAGGAGCGGCTGCGCTTCGCCAGGGACCTGCACGACCTGGTCGGCCACCAGCTGTCCGCCATCGCCGTCAAGACCGAGCTGGCCGTACGGCTGTCGGACGTGGACGCCGACGCGTCCAAGGCCGAGATGGCCGAGGTCAACGCGCTGACCAGGAAGGCGCTCAGAGAGCTGCGGCAGGCCGTGCGCGGCTACCGCGAGCTCGACCTGGCCGCCGAGCTGAACAGCGTGAAAGGCGTGCTCGAAGCGGCCGGGATCCGCTGCGAGGTGCACCTGCCCTACCGGGAGCTGCCCGACGGAGTGGCGCCGGTGTTCGCCTACGCGGTTCGCGAGGCGGTGACCAACGTCCTCAAGCACAGCACGGCGACGTTCTGCGACATCTCGATCCGCTTCACGGCGCAGGAGGCGGAGCTGAGCGTCCGCAACGACGGGGTGCGGCGGCGGCGGGCCGCCGACCTCGGCAGCGGGCTGGCGGGCATGGGGGAGCGCCTGGCCGCCGTGGGCGGCAAGCTGAGCGCCCATCCGACGGAAGACGGAGAGTTCATCCTGAACGCGGTCGTGTCACTTCCGCTGGGTGGGTAGGGGATAGGGCACGGGTTCACCTCCATGGACGCTCCGCGTGCGGAGGTGACTACACCGTGTGTGATTGAGGAGGTGGCATGCGGGTCCGGGGCAATCCGAGTGCCCAGGTGGTGCGGATCGGCGCCAGGCTCGACGCAGGCACGTCGGCCGGTGTGCGGGAGCGCCTGCACGAGGCTCTCGACTCGGGTGAAGGTGATCTGATCCTGGATCTCTCCCAGCTGGAGATGATCGACGCGACCGGCCTCGGGGTGCTGGTGGGCTCGCATCGGCGCGCGCTCAGCGTGCAGCGCCGCCTCGTTCTTCGGGGGGTGCCCCCGCGGATCATGCGGATACTGGCGGTGACCCGGCTGAATCGGGTGCTGCACATGGAGGTTCCGGCGGCCGCGGTGGCCTGATGTGACATATCGAGGGCGGGCAACGATCAGCCGTTGCCCGCCCTTTTATTGAGTGACACGAAATGGCGATTCCGGGCCGTCCATTATGAATGGCCGGTGAATGGTCACGGTGTGCCGAGGCTGCGGATGAAGATGTGCACGGCCACGTCGGCGAGTTCGCCGATCGGCGGCTGCTCGTCCGAGTGCAGCCACTCGATGAGTAACTCTTGTAGCGCTCCAATCACTCCCAGTGCCACCAGTCGCCGATTCAGCCCCGCGGCCTGGGGGAAATCGGCCGACGCCTCCTCGACCAGCCGCGCGAACGCGTCCACCGCGCGTTGACGGGACAGTGTCAGAACATCTCCTGAACGGCGAACCTCAACATGCATGATGCGGGCCCGCCGCCAGTCCGCCGTGGTGAACTCGATATAGGCGCGAATCCCCGCCTTGACTCGATCGTCAAGTGTCTTCGGCGCCTCCTGGACAGCCTTGGCCACCACGGCCAGGCTTTCTTCCACGCAGCGCTCGTGCAGCGCCTGGAGGAGTTCCTCGCGCCCACCGAAACATTCGTAGAAGGCGCGGTTGGAGATCCGCGCCTCCGAGCACAGCCTTTCGATGGTCGTCGCCGTGAACCCCGGCTTCGCGTATAGCGTGTAGGCGGCCGTCATCAGCCGCTCCCGTCTGTCTGCCAGCCTTTGCTCAGCCGACATTCCCCGGTAAGACCGGTTCACATTCCACCCGTCCAACATGATCGTGGCCCCCAGAGCACACAATTATGGACGGATGATCCGTTTTGGGAAAGGGTAAGAAGATTATCTTTTACGTCGCCCATGCAAGAAGGTCACGAGCCTGATCAGCCGCTCAAGCTCGGAGGGCCCTCGGGTGAACGAGGTCAGGTTCATCCCCGGCATCGCGAAGCGCTGGCGGGAGATCGCTTTGGGCCTGGCGAACTCGCGTAGACCGTCGGCCCCGTGGATCCGTCCGAACCCCGAGTCTCCCACTCCGCCGAAGGGCAGCGCAGGAACTCCGGCGAACGAGATGATCGAGTTGATGGCGGTCATCCCGGTACGCATCCTGCGGGCCAGCTCCGTCGCCCTGCGCGCGTTCCGGGAGAAGACCGTCCCGCCCAGGCCGTACGCGGAGGCGTTGGCCAGCTCCAGGGCCTCCTGGGCGTCGCGGGTGCGGCGGACGGTGATCGTCGGGCCGAACGTCTCCTCGCGCACCGCGGGGGAGTCCTCCGGCACGTCCTCGACGATCACGGGCTCCACGTAGGGGGCGCGAACGGAGCCGGGGCCGCCGGTCACGATTTTTCCGGACTTGGTGGCGTCGTCGATGTGGCGCCGGATGATGTCCACCTGGCCCGGCATCGTGATCGGGCCGTAATCCTCGCCCGCCCTCACCTTCGTCGCCCGGTCGGACAGCTCGCGCATGAAAGGTTCATAGACGGCGTCGACGACGTAGACGCGTTCGACGCCCACGCAGGTCTGGCCGGCGTTGGACATCGCGCCCCACAAGCAGGCGTCGGCGGCCCTGGCGAGGTCGGCGTCGGCGTCCACGATGAACGCGTCCTTGCCGCCGCACTCGGCCACGATGGGCGTCAGGTTCTCGGCGCAGGCCGCCATGACGCGCTTGGCGGTGGCGGTCGAGCCGGTGAACGCCACCTTCCCGACCCTCGGATCGGCCGCCAGCGCCGCCCCGGTCTCGCCCAGCCCGGTCACGGCCTGGAAGACGGGCTGCTCGGGCACCGACTCGGCGAAGAGCTCGGCCAGCCGCACGCCGATGCCCGGGGTGAGCTCGCTGGGCTTGAACACCACGGCGTTGCCGGCGGCGAGGGCGTAGGCGATGGAGCCCATGGGGGTGAAGACCGGGTAGTTCCACGGGCCGATCACCCCGACCACGCCGAGAGGGAGGTATTCGAGCGTGGCGGCCAGGTTGAGGCCGATCATGCCGGTGCCGACCCGGCGGCGGCCCAGCACCTTGCGGGCGTTGCGGGCGGCCCAGTCGAGGTGGGTGATCGCCAGCACGATCTCCAGCGTGGCGTCGCCCACCGGCTTGCCCGTCTCCTCGTGCACGAGCCGGCTCAGCTCTCTCAGGTGCCGGGTGAGGACGGCCTTGTAGTCGAGCAGCCGCTGCCTGCGCGCGGCGTGGCCGAGCCCGGCCCACCAGGCCGCCGCCTCCGCCGCGCGGCCCACGGCCTCGTGGACGGCGTCGGGGCCCTGCCGGGGATGGGTGCCGACGACCTCGCCGGTCGCCGGGTTGAGCGAGTCGAAGGTGAGCGTCGCCATAACGTCACGATAGTCCGGTAAGCCAGTACTTACTAGGCTGCGTTCGGTGTCGGCGGCCCTGGCCGCCCCCTACGCTGGCCGAGGCCGCGGCGGCCGGGCTGTGGCCCGGTCCGGGCAGAGCCCGGCCGCGGGCCGGCTGTGTTGACCTGTGCCGTCCAACGGGGGAGACCGATGCGCATCCTGTTCACGACCGTCGCCCTGCCGGGCCACTTCTTCCCGCTGGTCCCGCTGGCCTGGTCGTTACGGTCGCTCGGCCACGAGGTGCTGGTGGCCGCCGCCGAGAACTTCGTGCCGGTCGTCTGCCGCTCCGGCCTCCCGGTCGCCACCTGCGGCCCGGCCGCCGACTTCGTGACGCTGGCAGCCGAGGAACGACGCGCCGGATCCCCGGGCGCCGGTGGCATTCCGCAGAGCGTCGGGGCTCGGCACGCAGGCGGTGTTCCGCAGGGCACCGGATCCCCGGACGTCGGTGGCATCCCGCAGGGCGAGGAGGGGGCGCGCGGACATGGGCGGCGCTTCGGGCGGCTCGCGGCCAGCGGCCTGCCCGGCATGCGGGCGCTGGTGGCGGCGTGGCGGCCGGACCTCGTGGTGAGCGAGCGGGCGGAGTTCGCCGGTCCCGTCGCTGCGGCGGCGCACGGGGTGCCGCTCGTCGAGTACCAGTGGGGCGTGGCGCCGCTGGACGCGTACCGGGAGGGTGCGGCGGAGGCGCTGCGCGACGAGCTCGCGGCGGCCGGCCTGGCCGTCCTCCCCGAGCCGGACGAGGTGCTGAACCCCTGGCCGCCGAGCCTGCGGCTGCCGCACGCCGCCGGGCACCAGAGCCTGCGCCACATCCCGTACAACGGGGACGCGCACGTGCCGGCGTGGGCGTTCGAGCCGGGGCGCAGGCCGCGGGTCTGCGTCACCATGGGCACCCTCATTCCCCGGCTCGGCCCGCGCGGCGTGCGGGAGCTCGTGCTCCCGATGCTGGAGCGCCTGGCGGAGCTGGACGTGGAGCTGCTGGTGGCGGTGGACGACGCGGTCGTGGCCGGCTGGCCGCCGCTTCCCCCGGCCGTCCTGGCCGCCGGGCGGATGCCGCTGGCTCACGTGTTGCCCGGCTGCGCGCTCGCGATCAACCATGGCGGGCAGGGCAGCAACCTCACCGCCCTCGCCGCCGGCTGCCCGCAGCTCGTCCTGCCGCAGTTCGACGACCAGTTCGACAATGCGGGCGCGGTCGTCAGGGCGGGCGCCGGGGTGAGCCTGCCGCCGGAGGAGCTCACGCCGGAGGCGGTGGCGGACCGCTGCCGCGCGCTCCTCTCCGACCCCGGCTACGGCCGCGCCGCCTCGGCCGTCGCCGCCGAAATGGCCGCCCTACCCGGCCCCCAGGAAATCGCCGACGCCCTCCACAAGCTCGCCTCCTGACAGTTTCCGGATTCCCGCCATGCCGACAATTCTGCGGGCATTTATCGGCGGGTCGAAGAAATCGGGGTCAGTTCTTGGATCTGTGAACAGGCGGATCGGCCCGGCGCAGCAGCACGGCCGCGACCAGGCGGGCGCGGTCGGCTGCGGCGGCTCGCCCGCGACCGTGACGACGTAGGGCCCGGGTGTCTCGGCCGTCTCCGAGCACGTTCAACCCCTGTCACGAATGGCGGCGTCTGACAGCCTGTCAAGGATTGAGTTCGGTATTAGAAGAGAGTCGGATTCTCCGGCTCGATGCCGCGCAGCGCGTCGTAGTCGAGGGTGACGCAGTCGATGCCGCGGTCGGTGGCGAGCACGCGCGCCTGCGGCTTGATCTCCTGCGCCGCGAAGACGCCGCGCACCGGCGCCAGCAGCGGGTCGCGGTTGAGCAGCTCCAGATAGCGCGTGAGCTGCTCGACGCCGTCGATCTCCCCCCGCCGCTTGATCTCCACCGCCACGGTCGCCCCCAGGGCGTCCCGGCACAGGATGTCGACCGGCCCGATCGCCGTCATGTACTCGCGCCGGATCAGCGAGTAGCCGTCCCCCAGCGTCGTGATGTGCTCGGCGAGCAGCTCCTGGAGGTGGGCCTCCACGCCGTCCTTGATCAGCCCGGGGTCGACGCCCAGCTCGTGGCTGGTGTCGTGGAGGATCTCCTCCATCGTCAGCACCAGCTTCTCGCCGGTCTTGCCGTGGGTGACGGTCCAGGTGCCGCCGTCCTCCTTGAGCTTGCACGGCGGGTTCATCCAGTTGAGCGGCTTGAAGGCGCGGTCATCGGCGTGGATGCTCACGCTCCCGTCCGCCTTGATCAACACGAGTCGGGGCGCCATGGGGAGGTGCGCCGTGAGCCGTCCGATGTAATCCACGCTGCATCGCGCGATGACCAGCCGCATGACGCCCCACCTTAGCGGCTCTGGAAAACTGGACGCATGGCGTTCGAACGGGTGGGAGTGGTCGGGCTCGGCACGATGGGGGCCGGGATCGCCGAGGTGTTCGCGCGGACCGGCCTTCGCGTGATCGGCGTCGAGGCCGACGCCGAGGCGCTGGCCAGGGGTCGCGGGCATCTAGAGCGCTCCACCGGCAAGGCCGTCGACAAGGGCAGGCTGGAGCCCGGGCAGCGCGAGGAGATCCTCGGCCGCGTCACGCTGACCACCTCGCGCGAGGACCTGCGGGACGTGGATCTGGTGGTGGAGGCGATCCCCGAGATCCTCGACTACAAGATCGCGCTGTTCAAGGACCTCGACCGGATCTGCGAGCCCGGCACCGTCCTGGCCACCAACTCCTCCTCGCTGTCCGTCACCGCCATCGCCGCCGCCACCGGCCGCCCCGGGCAGGTCGTGGGCATGCACTTCTTCAACCCGGCGCCGGTGATGAGGCTGGTCGAGGTCGTGGGGACGGTGGTGAGCGCGCCCGGCGTGGTGGCGGACGTCGCGGCGCTGGCGGGCAGGCTGGGCAAGACGCCCGTGGCGGTGGGTGACCGGGCCGGGTTCGTGGTCAACCGGCTGCTCCTGCCCTACCTCAACCAGGCGGCCGCGCTCATGGAGCTGGGCGTGGCCGGGCGCGACGACATCGACGCCGCGATGAAGCTGGGCGTGGGGCTGCCGATGGGGCCGTTCACGCTGCTCGACCTGATCGGGCTCGACACCGCGTACGAGGTGATGGGGGTGCTGTTCGACGAGACGCGCGACCGGCGGCACGCGCCCGCGCCGCTGCTGCGCGAGCTGGTCACGGCCGGGCTGCTGGGCCGCAAGTCGGGCCGGGGTTTCTACGGAGACTCGCCGCGGGAGGAGCCGGCGAAGTCGAGGCTGGGCACGTTCGGCGTGATCGGGAGCAGCGGAGACGGGCCGGCTGAGGGGCCGCGGGCGGCCGGGAGCGGTGGCGGCGGGCCGGTGGAGGGGCCGCGGGCGGCCGGGGGCGGTGGCGGCGGGCCGGCGGAGGGGGCGCGGGCGGCTGGGGCCGGTGGCGGCGGGTTGGCGGAGCGGCTGCGGGCGGCCGGGTTCAAGGAGGCCGAGGACCCCGACGTCGTGCTGTGCCTGGCCGACCGCCCCGTGATCGAGCACGCCGTACGCCTCCCCGACCCCGCCAGGATGGTCGGCGTGCACCTCGTCGGCGACCAGGTGGCCGAGCTTGCCTCCACGGTGCTGACCTCGGAGGAGGCCGCGAGCGCCGCCAGGGACCTGGTGAAGATCGCCGGGCTGACGCCGGTGCCGTGCAAGGACCGGGCGGGGTTCGTGGTCGACGCCCTGCTCTTCCCCTACCTCAACGACGCCGTGCGGATGCACGAGTCCGGGTACGCCTCGATCGACGACATCGACGCGGCCATGCGCCTGGGCTGCGGCTACCCCGCCGGGCCGTTCGAGATGCTGGAGTCACTGGGCCTGGCGAAGGTCCGCGACGGGCTGAGAGCCCTCTACGCCGAATACCGCGAGCCCGCCTTCGCGCCCGCCCCCCTGCTCGACCAGCTCGTCACCGCCGGCGTCAGCCGATTCCCGCGTCCATGAGCCCCCGCCGCGCCCGCCGCAGGGAGTCCTCTCGTCCCTTCGGCTTCCCGACCGGGCTGGACAAGGTGGAGGAATGGCCCGACGGCGAGTGGAAGGTGCGCATGCTCACCGGCGCCTCCTCGACCAAAAACTACCGATGTCCGGGCTGCGACCAGGAGATCCGCAGCGGCCAGTCGCACCTCGTCGCCTGGCCCAACTGGCCGGGAGGCGACGAGGAGCGCCGCCACTGGCACACCGCCTGCTGGCGCAAGAGACTCGACCGCGGCCCCGGCCGCACCCGTTACTGAAGGGAACCCCCGAAGTGGAGATTCGCGCGGCCACCGTGCTGCCCGCCCGGCGCGAGCCGATCGAGCTGGAGACGGGCGACGGCCTGACCCTGGTCGGCGAGCTGGCCCTGCCCCTCGACCGTCCCCCCGTCGCGACGCTGGTGACGCTGCACCCGCTGCCCACCCACGGCGGGTTCATGGACAGCCACGTCTACAAGAAGGCCGCCAACCGGCTGCCCGCCCTCGCCGACCTGGCCGTGCTGCGCTTCAACACCCGGGGCACGTCCAGCGAGCGCGGCACCTCGGAGGGGACGTTCGACGGGGGCGAGGGCGAGCGGTTCGACGTGGCGGCGGCGCTGGAGTACGCCGAGTTCCACGACCTGCCCCACGTGTGGGTGGTCGGCTGGTCGTTCGGCACGGAGCTGACGCTGAAGTGGGCGCACGACCCGCTGGTGGAAGGCGCGATCCTGCTCTCGCCGCCGCTGCACCGGGCCACCGACCAGGACCTGGACGCCTGGGCGCGGTTCGGCCGGCCGCTGACGGTGCTGGTGCCCGAGTTCGACGACTACCTGCGGCCCGACGAGGCCCGCGCGCGGTTCGCGCGGGTGCCGCAGGCCGAGGTCATCGGGGTGGACGGGGCCAAGCACCTGTGGGTGGGGGAGCCGTACGTCCGCATCGCGCTGAACGAGATCGTCAAGCGGGTCAATCCGGCCGCGTGGCCGCTGCCCACGGACGTCTGATGCGCCATGACGGAAATTTCCGGACAAATGAGGTTTGTGAAGGAAATTTGAGCAGAATGAGCAAAACTCTAGACCTCTCGTGTTGCCAGAGTGAAAATCCGATCGTCAACAGAAGATCGTGGAGACGCCGGGCGGGTGCCCCTTCCCGCGCGTAACCCCTGCTCACCATGGGTGAGGACGTATGCGGGCAGTTCGTGGGTTGGTTGCGGCGGCGTTAGCTTTCACGGTCTTGGCGGTGCCTGATCCGGCGCCCGCCGTCGCGGCGAAGACCGTGGAACCCCCGCAGACCGTCCAGCCGCCCGAGGACTCCGCGCTCGCCCTCGCCCGCAGCGCGGGCAAGCCCGTCGAGGTGGAGTCGCAGCGCAGCGAGACCCGCCAGGTCTGGGCCAAGCCCGACGGCACGTTCACCCTGGAGCAGTACGTCCGCCCAGTGCGCGTGCGCAAGTCCGACGGCTGGGTCCCGGTGGACACCACGCTCCGCCTGCGCCCGGACGGCGCGGTCGAGACGGTCGCCACGGCGGCCGACCTGACGTTCTCCGGCGGTGGTTCCGGACCGCTCGCCCGCATGGCGCGCGGCGCCAAGACGCTGGAGCTGGGCTGGCAGGGCACGCTCCCCAAGCCCACGCTGAACGGCGACACCGCCACCTACGCCGAGGTCATGCCGGGCGTGGACCTCCAGGTCACCGCGGACGTGGACGGCTTCTCCCACGTGCTGGTGGTCAAGTCCCGGGCCGCGGCGGCGGGCCTGACCGAGCTCGCCTACCCCCTCTCGGTCACCGGCCTGTCGGTGAAGACGGACAGCGCGGGCAACCTGGAGGCCGTCGACGAGAGCGGAGGGACGATCTTCATCGCGCCCACGCCGAAGATGTGGGATTCCGAGGGCATCGCCGGCCCGAAGGCGCTCAGGGAAGGCCGTTCCCCGGAGGCCCGCGAGTCCGCGATGGGCGTGGAACTGGCGGGCAGGCAGCTGCGGCTGAGGCCGGACAAGAAGATGCTGGCGGATCCGAAGACCAAGTTCCCCGTCTATCTGGACCCGTACTTCTCGGCCGCCCGCGGCTCGTGGACGGCGGTCTGGAAGAACTGGCCCAACTCCAACTACCTCAACTCCAGCGACGTCGCCCGGGTCGGCAAGATCAGCTCCACCCAGACGAACCGCTCGTTCTTCCAGATGGCCACCGGCTCGACCATCCACGGCAAGCAGATCATCAAGGCGACGCTGCGCACGTACGAGACGTGGTCGTACTCATGCAGCGCCCGCAAGGTGGAGGCCTGGGGGACCGGCGCGATCAGCAAGAGCACCACCTGGAGCAACCCGCCGGCGAAGACCAGGTTGCTCTCCACGGTGAACGTGGCCAAGGGCTATGGCACGGGGTCCTGCGCGCCCGGCGGCGTGGAGTTCGACGTCACGTCGTGGGCCGCCGACGCCGCCGCCAAGAAGTGGAGCTCCATGACCATCGGTCTCTATGCCACCAGCGAGACCGACCTGTACGCCTGGAAGAAGTTCAAGAACAACCCGGTCGCCGTCATCGAGTACAACTCGATCCCGTCCGACCCGGTGGCCGCCGACGCCTGGTCGGACCCGGGCGGCCCCTGCGTCTCCGGTGACGGGCGGCCGGTCATCAGCACGGCCAGCCCCAAGCTGTGGGCCAAGCTCAAGGACACCGACAACTCGGTCAAGGGCCGCTTCGAGTGGTACAACGCCGCCGGGACGAAGACCGGCGAGTACGTCACCGCGACCGGTTCGTCCGGCTCCGCCTACTACGCGACGATCCCGGTCAGCCTGTACGCGGACGGCGCGCTGATCCGCTGGCGGGTCCGGGCCGAGGACGGCAAGGCCAACAGCGCCTGGAGCCCTTGGTGCGAGGCCACCGTGGACGCCACCGCCCCCGGCAGGGAGCCGGTCGTGACCTCGCCCGAGTACGCCGAGGAGGGCTGGAACGACGGCGTCGGCCTGGCCGGCACCTTCAAGTTCGACCCCAACGGCGTCACCGACGTGGCCGCGTACGTCTACGGCCTGGACACCACGCCCAAGTCCGAGGTCGCGCCCGCCGCGGACGGCACGGCCACGATCGCGCTCACCCCGCGCCACGACGGCCCCAACGTCCTGTCGGTGCGCAGCAAGGACCGCGCGGGCCAGCTCGGCCCGATCCGCACCTACGTCTTCAACGTCAACAGCGGCAAGGGCCCGAACGGCCACTGGGCGCTGGACGAGGGCCAGGGCACCGTGGCCGCCGACGCCGCCAACGCGCACCCGGCGACGCTGTACGGGGCCACGTGGACGACCGGGAAGACGGGCATGGGGCTGCGCCTGGCCAACGCGTACGCGCAGACCTCCGGCCCCATCGCCGACACCAGCCGCAACCTCACCGTCACCGCCTGGGCCCGCCTGACCGGCAACGCGGCCACCGCCACGGTCGTCACCCAGGAAGGCTCCAGGACCGGCGGCTTCACGCTCCAGTACTCCAAGTCCGACGACCGCTGGGCGCTGGTCCGCGCGAGCTCCGACGCCGACGGCGCCGCGACGGTCAAGGCCCTGTCGGCCGCCGCCCCGAGGCTGAACGAGTGGACCCACCTGGCCGGCGTCTACGACTCCGCCGCCGGCCAGATCTCCCTCTACGTCAACGGCAAGCTCGAATCCACGGTCGCCTTCACCCAGCCGTGGAACGCCACCGGGCCGCTCACCATCGGCCGCGGCAAGGTCAACGGAGCCGCGGCGGAGTCCTGGCCGGGCGACGTGGACGAGGTCCGCGTCTACGGCCGGGCCATGTTCGCCGACGAGGTCGCCGACCTGGTCAACAGCGCCGCCACGCTGGTCGGCCACTGGAAGCTGGACGAGGAGTCGGGCACGTCCGCCGCGGAGTCCTCGGGCCGCTCCACGGCCGCGACGCTGGCCGGGGGCGCGTCGTGGACGGACGGCTGGCTGGACGGCGCGCTCGCGCTCGACGGAGTCAACGGCTACGCCCAGACCACCGGCTCCGCCGTGAGCACCAGGTCGAGCTTCACCGTGGCCGCCTGGGTCCAGCTCGACTACCTGCCCACCGCCGACACCGCCGCCGTGGCCCAGCCGGGCAGCCGGGCGGCCGGGTTCCAGCTCGGCTTCGACAAGGAACAGCAGCGGTGGACCCTCGGCATGAGGGCCGCCGACACCGACACAGCCACCCTCGTACGCACCCGTTCCGACGACATCCCCAATCCGCTGGAGTGGACGCACATCGCGGGCGTCTACGACGCGCTGGCCGGCGAGCTGCGCATCTACATCAACGGCCGGCTCTCGACCACCACCATCACGTCCCACGCGAGCGCGTGGAACGCCACCGGCCCGCTGCAACTGGGCCGGACCAAGACCGCGGGCGCCTTCACCGGCTACTGGCCAGGAGCCGTGGACGACGTCCGCACGTATGACGGCGTGCTGAGCGCCGAGCAGATCGCTCAGCTGGCCGCCCAGTAAATCACTACCCACCCCAGTAAGTCCGATCTGCACCCCGACTGGGAGAGGTTCATGGACCTGCCGAGTGAGTTAGACCTGCCCGAATCCCGCTGGAATCGACCTCACGAACCCGACGAACCCGACAATCCCGACTCTTACTGGAACCGTTTCGTCAAGCCGAAGCCCGAGTCGCCCTGGCCTCGCAGACTCGCGGCGGTGCTTTCCATCGCCCTCGTCGTCCCCCTCACCTACGCCATGCCCGCGCAGGCCGCGTCCCGGCCGGCCCCCTCGGTGGAGAACGAGAAGCCGATCAAGGGCAAGAACGTCCCGGTCCTGCCCCCGATGGCCAATCCCGTCGAGAAACAGGCGTGGAAGGCGCCACCAGGGGTCGCCTGGCCCAAACCCCAGGCGGCGGAGCTGGGCGGCACCGGGGCGAGCACCCTGGCGGCGACCGGCTTCCCCGTGAAGCTGGCCCCGCAGAAGGGCGCCGCCGCCGCCAAGGCCGAGACCCCCGACCCCGTACGCGTCGAGCTCGTAGACTCCAAGCTGCTCGGCCTCGCGATGCGCGTATCGCCCGGCCAGGGAGCGAGCCTCAAGGCCGCGTCCGGCAAGAAGACCCGCCTGCAGATCGACTACTCCGGCTTCCGCTACGCCTACGGCGGCGACTACGGCGCCCGGCTGCGCGTGGTCAAGCTGGAGGAGTGCGCCCTGACCGGGGCGGACGGCTGCGCCGCCCCCCAGCCGGTCAAGAGCGAGAACGACTCGAAGGCGGGCACGCTGACGGCCGAGTTCGAGCCGGCAGGCCTGTACGCGGTCACGGCCGCCGCCTCGGGCCCGTCCGGCGACCACTCCGCCACCTCGCTCGCCCCGTCGGCGAGCTGGGGCGTCGGTCCCCAGACCGGTGACTTCAACTGGGACTACGACCTGCGCACCCCTCCCGCGCTGGGCGGCGACGAGCCGGAGTTGTCGATCGACTACTCCTCCCAGAGCGTGGACGGTCGCACCGCCTCCACCAACAACCAGGCGTCCTGGGTCGGTGAGGGCTTCGAGCTCAACCCCAGCGGCTACATCGAGCGCCGCTACAAGTCCTGCATGGTCGACGGCAAGAAGACCGGCGACCTGTGCTGGGACGGGGAGAACGTCACCCTGTCGCTCGGCAACTCGGCCGTCGAGCTGGTCAAGGACGCCACGAGCAAGCAGTGGCGGCCCAAGCGCGACGACGGCACCCGGATCGAGTACCTCACCGGGGCCACCAACGGCGACAACAACGGCGAGTACTGGCGGGTCACCGGTGCTGACGGCACCCAGTACACCTTCGGCCTGAACCGCCTGCCCGGCTGGGTCACCGGCAAGCCGGAGACCAAGTCGGTCCAGACGGTGCCGGTGTTCGGCAACAACAGCGGCGAGCCCTGCTACAACAGCACCCCGGCCAACGCCTGGTGCCAGCAGGCCTACCGGTGGAACCTGGACTACGCGGTGGACACCCACGGCAACGCCACCACGTACTGGTACGCCCAGGAGAAGAACTACTACGGCCGCAACATGAAGCCCGAGCTGGGCACCGTGTACGACCGCGCGGGCTACCTCACCCGCATCGACTACGGCTACCTGCAGAACGAGCTGTTCACCAAGGCTCCCGCCGCCCGCGTCGTCTTCGACGTGGCCGAGCGCTGCCTGCCCAGCGGCACCATCACCTGTGCCGCCGACCAGCTCAAGAAGGAGACCGCCAGCAGCTGGCCGGACGTCCCGTTCGACCAGATCTGTGACTCCGGAGTGAAGTGCACCGACCGCCTGGCGCCGACGTTCTTCACGCGCAAGCGCCTGGTCAAGGTCACCACGCAGATCGTCAACACCTCGGGCCAGTACACGTCGGTGGACTCCTGGACGCTCGAGCACCAGTTCCCCGCCTCGGGTGACGGCATGAGCCCGGCGCTGTGGCTGGCGTCGATCCAGCAGACCGGTCACGTGGGCGGCACGATCACGCTGCCCAAGGTCACGTTCATCGGCGTCCAGCTGCCCAACCGGGTGGACGCCAACGAGGGCCGCGCCCCGCTGGTCAAGTGGCGCGTGCAGGCCGTGAACAACGAGTCCGGCGGTGAGCTGCGGGTCAACTACTCCGCCGCCGACTGCAAGCCCGGCGACGTGCCCGCCGCCGACAAGAACGCCAGGCGCTGCTTCCCGCAGCGCTGGTCACCGCCGAACGAGGCTGAGGTGACCGACTGGTTCCACAAGTACGTGGTCACGCAGACGATGGAGGTGGACCGCGTCGGCGGCGCCCCCAACGTCGTCACCGACTACGAGTACCTGGACGGGACCGCCTGGCACTACGCCGAAAACGTCCTCGTCAAGCCCGAGCACCGCACGTGGTCGGAGTTCCGGGGCTACGGCCGGGTCCGGGTGCGCCAGGGCGACGGCCAGGACACCAAGCGCACGCTGACGGAGTTCCGGTACTTCCGCGGCATGCACGGTGACAAGCAGGCCGACGGCTCCAAGCGCAGCGCGCAGGTCACGGACTCCGAGGGCGTCAAGCTCGACGACCTCGACCAGCTCGCGGGCTTCGAGCGCGAGGAGATCGTCTACGACGGCGACGGCGGGTCCATCCTGAGCGCGACGCTCGAGGAGCCCTGGTCCGTCAAGACCGCCGAGTCCACGCAGAGCGGCGTCACCAAGGCCGCGTACGTGGTCGAGCCCAAGTCCATGGTCACCCGCACCGCGCTGGAGGGAGGCAAGTGGCGTCGTACCGGCGAGGAGCGCGAGTACGACACCAAGGGCCTGCTCACCCAGGTGGAGGAGAAGGGCGACCTGGCCACGACGGATGACGACCAGTGCACCCGCTACACCTACGCCCGCAACGACAGCAGCTGGATGCTCGACTACACGAGCCGGATCCAGAAGGTCGCCGCCGGCTGCGGCACCGCCGTGTCCAAGCTGGCCGCCGGTGAGGTCATCTCCGACCAGAAGGTCCAGTACGACAACAAGGCGTACGGCCAGGCGCCGACCAAGGGTGACGTGACCACCGTCGAGAACACCGTCTCCGGGGACGGCGCGACGATCGTCGAGAGCACCCACACCTACGACGCCTACGGTCGCGAGACCAGCGAGACCGACGCGCTGGGCACCAAGTCGACCACCACCTACACCCCGACCGCGGGCGCGCCCCCGACGGAGATCAAGGAGGTCAACCAGCTGGGTCACGTCGAGCGCACCCTGCTCGAGCCGGCCTGGGGCGAGCCGTACGCCGAGATCGACGCGAACAACCGCCGCATCGACATGGAGTACGACGCGCTCGGCCGCCTGGTCAAGGTCTGGCAGCCCGACCGCAGCAAGGCGGCCAACCAGTCGCCCAGCACCGAGTACGCCTACACGATGCGCACCGATGGTCCGAGCTTCGTCACCACGAAGACGCTGAACGCGGACGGCACCTACAGCGCGAGCCACGAGCTGTACGACGGCCTGATGCGCAAGCGCCAGACCCAGGAGCCCGCGCCCCGCGACGAGCAGACGCAGGACCCGGCGCTGCGTGACGGTCGCACGATCACCGACACCATCTACAACTCCCTCGGCGAGGCGGCGAAGTCGAACACCGGCTACTTCGCCACCGGGACGCCCTCCACCGACCTGTTCGGCGTGGCCGACGCGGACGTGCCCAACCAGGTCGTGGTGACCTTCGACGGCAGCGGTGACGCCAACGCGCAGATCCTCAAGGCGAAGGGCCAGGAGAAGTACCGGGTCAGCACCACGCAGCAGGGCGACCGGGTCCACATCACGCCGCCGCCCGGCGGCACCGCCACGACCCGCATCGGCGACGCCGACGACCGGCTCATCGAGCTGCGCCAGTACAAGGGCGCCACTCCGACGGGCGAGTACGAGTCCACCAAGTACACCTACGACCACGCCGGACGCCTGTCCACGGTGACCGACGCGGCGGGCAACGTGTGGCGCCACCACTACGACATGCGCGGCCGCGAGATCAAGATGGAGGACCCCGACAAGGGCGTCACCACGATGACGTACAACGACGCCGACGAGCTGGTCACCACGACCGACTCGCGCGGCAAGACGTTGTACTACGTCTACGACGCGCTGGGCCGCAAGAAGGAGCTGCGCGACGGCTCCGCGACCGGTCCGCTGCTCGCCGAGTGGCAGTACGACGCGCTGGCCAAGGGCCACATGAACGCCAGCATCCGCTACACGGGCGGACAGGCGTACAAGGCCGAGATCAACGCCATCGACACCGATTACCGCACGCTGCGCGAGACCGTCACCATCCCCGAGCGGGAGGGCAAGCTGGCGGGCTCCTACCAGCTCAACACCCGCTACACGATCGACGACCAGGTCCAGTCCGTCAGCTTCCCGGCCGCGGGCGGCCTGGCGGAGGAGCAGGTCGTCTACACCTACGACGAGCTCAGCCAGCCGACCAAGGTCAGCGGCCTGTCGACGTACGTGACCGCGACCCGCTACTCCAAGCTGGGCGAGACCCTGCAGACGGAGCTGAGCACCGGAGGCAAGAAGACCTGGCTCACCTACACCCATGACGAGGCCACCCGCCGGATGTCCAGGATGCAGGTGGACAGGGAGGGCGCCCCGGCGACCGACCTGGACCTCAACTACACCTACGACGCGGTCGGCAACATCACCAGGATCGCTGACAAGGGTGCGAGCGGCCAGGACACGCAGTGCTTCAAGTACGACCATCTGCGCCGGATGACCTCGGCGTGGACGGCCACCGACGACTGCGCCAGCGGCAGCCCGCAGTCCGACAAGATCGGCGGCGTGGCCCCGTACGCGCTCAGCTACGAGTACGACGCCACCGGCAACCGGCTCAAGGAGATCAAGCACGCCTGGGGTGGCGCGGGTGAGACCACCCGTACCTCCACCTACCCGGCGGCGGGCGGCAAGCAGCCGCACGCGCTCCAGACCGTCGGGTCGGACCTCTTCGAGTACGACGCCGCGGGCAACACCACCAGGCGCAAGGTCGGCAACTCCGACCAGAGCCTGGTCTGGGACGCCGAAGGCAACCTGGAGTCGGTGACGGAGGCGGGCAAGACGACGTCCTTCGTGTACAACGCGGAGGGCGACCGGCTGATCCGCAAGACGCCGACCGACTCGACGCTCTACATCGACGACATCGAGTTGCGCTTCGACTTCGCCAAGGACGCCGTCGAGCAGACCCGCTACTACACCATCGGCGGCGAGCCCATCGCGGTGCGCACGCCGGACAACCAGGTGTACTTCCTGGTCAACGACCACCAGGGCACCGCTCAGGCGGCCGTGAACGCAAGCACCGGTGAGCTGGCCGTACGCAGGACGACGCCGTTCGGCGAGAACCGGGGATCGCCACCGGCGTTCTGGCCGGGGCAGCGCGGATTCGTGGGAGGCACGCAGGATTCCACGACCGGGCTGGTCCACCTCGGGGCCCGCGAGTACGACCCCAAGAACGGGCGCTTCCTGTCGGTCGACCCCGTCATGGAGGAGCAGACCCCGCAGCAGCTCAACGCCTACGCCTACGCCAACAACAGCCCCGTCACCATGAGCGACCCCGACGGCCAGCTGTTCTGGTTCGTCGCGGCGGTCGTGGTGCGGGTCTCGGCGCAGATCATCGCCAGGAGGCTGGCGATGGCCGCCGCCAGGCGGGCCGCCATCGCGGCGGCGCGTGCGGCGGCGAGAAGGGCCGCCCTCGCGGCGGCACGGCGCCGGGCACTGGCGGAGGCCAGGCGGAGAGCCGCGGCCGAGGCCAAGAAGCGGGCCCTGGAGGCGGCGCGGAAGAAGGCCGCGGCCGCGGCCAGGAAGAAGCTCCAGGAACAGGCCAAGAAGAGGGCGGCCGAAAGGGCCAGGAAGGCGGCGACGGCACGGGCGCAGCGGCGGGCCGCGGCGGCGGCGAAGAGAGAGGCGCGGAGAAAGGCCGCTGAGCAGGCGGCGAAGCGCCGGGCCGCGGCGGCGGCCAGGACGCGCAACAGGCGGGCCGGCCGGGTCCCCAGCGGGATCCAGCGGGCACGGCAGCGTCCGGCGCAGCGTCCGACCAGCCACAGGGCGCAGCAGCGGCAGTCGCCGCCCAGGGACAGCCGGCAGCCGATGCAGCCACGGCCGAGTCAGATCTACCGCAACGACGGCTCGACTCAGCCGACGCAGTCCTACACCGTCTACCGCGACGGCCGGATGTATCCGGACGGACCGCCACCGGCGGCCCGGCCCGGCGGCTCCGGCCAGGGTGAGCGTCAGATCTTCAGGCCGGAGAAGATC
Organism: Nonomuraea angiospora; assembly: GCF_014873145.1. Lineage (NCBI taxonomy): Bacteria > Bacillati > Actinomycetota > Actinomycetes > Streptosporangiales > Streptosporangiaceae > Nonomuraea > Nonomuraea angiospora. The sequence continues at coordinate 9,680,520 of NZ_JADBEK010000001.1, forward strand.
GAGCCCGAGAACACGAGGACGGGCACGATCGCCGAAGCCGGCTTCAAGGTCAACCAGTATCTCGACAAGAGCGGAATAGCCGACGCACTCGACATCATCATCTGGGGGCTGGGAGGTTAGCCCCTACTGACCGGACACCGGCGCGGGACCCTCACGGGTTCCGCGCCGGTGGCGTTTTCGGGTGCCATGTCCCTAGAATCTTGTTCGGTAATGACTCGAGGAGGCAGCGTGGGCGCGTTCGATCTCAGTGGGAAGCAGGCTCTGGTCACAGGGGCGTCGAAGGGGATCGGGCGGGGCATCGCGCTCGCCTACGCCGAGGCGGGGGCCGACGTGGCGCTCGTGTCGCGGTCGGCCGAGAGCCTGGCCGAGGTGGCCAAGGAGGTCGAGGCGCTGGGCAGGCGCGCGGTCGTCATCCCCGCCGACCTCACCGACCGCGACGCGGCCGCGGGGGCCGTCGCGGCGGCGATCGACGGGCTCGGGCACCTCGACATCGTGGTCAACAACGCGGGCGGGTCCAACTTCCTCGTCGAGTTCAAGGACCTGCGGCTGTCGGGGTGGGACAAGCTGATGCGGCTCAACCTCGACTCGGCCATGATCGTCTGTCACACGGTCGCGCCCCACCTGCTGGAGCGGGGCGGCGGCACGGTCATCAACGTGGCCTCGGTGGCGGCGCTCGGCGCGCCCTTCCTCGCCCCGTACGCCGCCGCCAAGGCCGGGCTGGTGGCGCTGACCAAGACGCTGGCCGTGGAGTGGGCGCGGACGGGGGTGCGGGTCAACGCGCTGTGCCCCGGCTGGACGGCCACCGACCTCAACCGGAACCTCTGGGAGGACGAGACCTCCGGGGCCGCCACGGTCGCCACGGTGCCCATGCGGCGCTGGGGGACGGTGGCGGAGATGGCCCAGCCGGCCGTGTTCCTGGCCAGCCCGGCTTCCGCGTACATGACGGGCCAGGTGCTGTTCGTGGACGGCGGCGCCACCGCCATCTAATTGGGTACGCGATTATTGGCCGGCCAATGCCAGCTTTATAGCCGACATTGGCGAAATGCCGCCTTTATTGGGAGCCTTTAGCGAAGCGGTCTCGGTTTTCGGCAGATATAGGCATACGACATTGAGTGCTTGCGGCCGTGAACCGGGCTACCGTGTGGTCCGTGCAGCTCTACACGAGATCGGCCGGAACCGGGCTCCCGGTTGTGCTGCTTCACGCGTTCCCGCTCTCGTCGGCCATGTGGCTGGCCCAGCGCGAGGGACTGGCCAAGGCCTGCCGGGTCATCACCCCCGACCTGCGCGGCTTCGGCGGTTCCCGTCTGGGCGACGACGAGCCGTCGCTCGACCTGATGGCCGACGACGTCGCCAGGCTGCTCGATGACGAGGGCATCGAGCGGGCGGTGGTGGGCGGGCTGTCGATGGGCGGCTACGTGACCATGGCGTTCTGCCGCCGGTACCCCGACCGGGTGCTCGGCGTGATCCTGGCCGACACCAAGGCCGGCGCCGACCCGCCCCCGGCGAAGGAGAACAGGGAGCGCATCGCGCAGGCGGTGCTCTCCGACGGCAGCGAGGTGCTGGTCAGCGAGGTGCTCCCGGCGCTCATCGGGCCGACCACCAAGGAGCGGCGGGCCATGGTGTTCGGGCGCGTCAAGGGGCTCGTGCAGTCCGCGCCGCCGGGCGCGGTCGCCTGGGCGCAACGGGCGATGGCCGCCCGGCCCGACTCCTTCGACACGCTGAGCGCCCTGAAGGTGCCGCTGCTGGTCGTGGTGGGGGAGGAGGACGAGCTGTCGCCGCCGGCCGAGGCGGAGGCGATGGCGCGCGCCGTGCCCGACGGGCGACTGGAGATCATCCCTAAGGCCGGCCATCTGAGCGCGGTGGAGCAGCCCGAGGCGTTCAACACGGCGATCACCGAATTCCTCCGCACCGACCTGACCACCCCTGGCCCCTAGCCCCAACCCGAAGGACCCCAGCCCTCCTTCAGGGGACCTCAGCCCTCCCTGAGCGGATCCCAATCTCCCCAGGGGCCTCAGCTTCCCCTCTCCTTCTCCCGAAGGGCCTGAGCCGAAGTGAGACGGGTGATGGGGAGGCGGCGGTCAACCGGGCTCGGCCCTCCCCCGGGAGGCCCTCAGGCGTGGTCCTGGCGCGGCAGCACCACCTCACGGACGATCAACGCGATGGCCGCCGCCACCGGAATCGCCAGCAGCGCCCCGACGATCCCCAGCAGCGCCCCGCCGAACAGCGCGGCGATCACCGTCACCGCCGGCGCCACGTCCACCGAGCGCTTCATCACCCTCGGATAGATGAAGTAGTTCTCGACCTGCTGATAGACCACGAAGAAGATCGCGCACGCGATCCCCGCCGGCACCGACTGCAGCAGCGCGACGCCGGTCACGAGCACCGCGCCGATCGTGGCGCCCACCAGCGGGATCAGGTCCGTCAGCGCCACGACCAGGGCGAGCGCGAGCGCGTACTGCACCCCCGCGACCGACAGGAAGATCCAGGTCAGGAAGCCGGCGATGACCGAGATGAGCACGTTGCCCGCCACGTACCCGCCGATGCCGGAGAGGATCTGCTCGCTGATCGCCCTCGTCCGGGTCCTGCGGGAGGCCGGTACGAGCTTGAGCAGGTAGTCCTTGATCGTCTGCAGCGAGCCGAGGAAGTAGAGCATGAGCACCAGCAGCGTCACCGTCGTGTAGACGCCGTTCAGCACCACCAGCCCCGCGCCCATGATGCCGCTGGCCAGCGACGGCCCGAGCGTGTTCGTCACGAACGTCTTGAGCTGCGCCAGGATCTGGTACTCGGCGTCGAGCTGGTGCAGCGTGGGATTCTTGCCGAGCTCGGTGACGTACGTCGGCACCGCCGCCACGAACTCCGACAGCTGCTGGCTCACCGGCGGCACCACGGCCAGGCCGAACAGCGCGAACGCCACGATGACCCCGGCGAACACGATCGAGATCGCCCCCCGCCGGGCCAGGCCGCGGCGCTGGAGGGCCTCGACGGCCGGGTTGAGGCCGACGGCCAGGAACATGGCCACGACGACCAGGATGATCGTGCTCAGCGACGCGACGACCATCTGGGCGATCGCGATCGCCGTCAGCACCCCCAGCCCGCCGACCAGCCCGAACAGGAAGGGGCCGCGGGCGAGCGGCTTCCCGGGCAGTCCGTACGGCTGCGGGCCGCTCTCGCCCTCCTGGGCCCTGGCAGCTCTTTTCGTGGTCGTGGATTCTTCGGACTCAGTGGGCTCCGGGGCGGCGGGTTCGACATCCGCGGACAAGGCGACACTCCCGAGATTGTCGGCAAACAGCAAAGAGAGAGCCTAGCGACCATCGGATCGCCAGGCTCTCTCCAGCCTGCTCTTCAGCCCCCGTGTGCAGTCCCGACGTGTGGGCCGGTGGTTACTCCTGCCACCATTCGGCGTCGTCCTCGGACTTGGTCTCGACCTTCGCCGCGGGCGTCGTGGCCGGGGCCTCGGCCGCGGGAGCGGCGAGCGCGGGCTTGGCCGGCGCCGCCGTGACCGCGGGCTCCGGCTCCATGCCGGGCAGGGCCGCGCCGCCGAGCAGCTGGCGCAGCTGGGCGAGGTGGCTGGTGATGCTGTCGCGCTGGCGGGTGAGCTCGTCGACCTGGCGCTGCATGGTCGTGCGGGTGCGCTCGGCCTCGTTCTTCGCCTCGGTGACGATCGTGTCGGCGCTCGCCTTGGCCTCGGCCACGATCGTCTCGGAGCTCTTGCGGGCGTTGGCGACGAGCTGCTTGGCGTGCAGGTCGGCCTCGCGGCGGGTCTGCTCGGCCTGCTGGGTGGCCTTCGTGGCCCGCGACTCGGCCGTGGCCGCGCGCTGCTCGGCCTCGGCGACCATGCGCTGGGTGTTGGCCTGGGCGGTGGCGTGGCGCTCGGCCTCCTGGCGCTCGGCCTCCTCGCGGCGGGAGGCGAGCTGGATCTCGAACTCCGCCTCGTCCTGCGCCCGCTTGGCCTCCGACTCCTCCAGCACCCGCTGAGCCTGCGCGCGCATCTCGTCGGCCTGCCGCTTGGCGGTGGTCAGCACCTCGTCGCGCTCGCGCTTGGTCGAGGCCCGCAGCTGGGCGACCTCGCGCTCGGCGGTGGTGCGCAGCTTGGCGATCTCCCGCTCGGCGTCTGCCCGCTTCTCCGCCACCTCGTGGTCGGCGGTGGCCCGCAGCTTGGCGACCTCGCGCTCGGTGGTGTTGGTCAGCTCGTCGGCCTCGCGGCGGGCGGTCGAGCGGGTCTCCTCCGCGTCGCGGTCGGCGGCCGAGCGCATCTCGTCGCTCTCCCGCGTGGCAACCGCGCGCTTCTCGGCGGCCTCGGCCTCGGCGGCGGCCCGCAGGTCGGCGGCCTCGACCTTGGCCGCGGCCTTGATCTCGTTGGCCTCGGACCTGGCGGCCTGGACGAGCTCGGTGGCCTGCTCCTCGGCCAGGCGCAGCAGCTGCTCGATGCGGGCGCCGAGACCGGAGTAGGTGGGGCGCTCCTGCTCCTGCAGCTGGCGCTGGGAGTCGGAAAGGTCGCGCTGAAGGCTCGCCAGCTGCTCGCGGGACTGCCGTAGCTCTCCGTCTAGCTGCTTCAGATGATCGTGGACCTGATGCCGGTCGTAACCGCGGAGCACCACGTCGAACTCGCGTGCGGGGGCGTCCTCGAAGAAATTGTTGAGCTGGGCGTCGATGTCGGACTGCATGGAGGCTCAATCCTGGGTTGTCGAGACGGCTACACGGGCCGGACGGGGGGTTCGGGGCATCCGATCCAGGAGCCTGTGCCAAAGGGCAGGCTCCATGTCCGGTGGAAGGTCAAGCGTACTCCGCTGGTGCCACCTGCGAAGCCCCGTCCAACTTTCTGCGTGACTAGTTACATATGAACGTTTTTTAACATTTGTCAGGGCCGGCTTTAGGGCTGGGCCGCCTGCACCAACTCCGTCAGCATTCCTCCCACGTCCTTGGGGTGCAGGAACGCGATCTCGGAGCCCATCGACCCGTGCCTGGGACGCTCGTCCAGGAGCCTCACACCCTTCTCGTTGATCTTAGCCATCGCCTGGGCGACATCGGGCACCCCGAATGCCACATGATGGACGCCCTCGCCACGCTTAGCGAGGAATTTTCCCACAGGAGAGTCCTCGGAGAGAGGCTCCAGAAGCTGAATGTAGGAGCCCCCACCTTCGCCGTCGGAGATGCGCAGCATGGCCTCCTTCACGCCCTGCTCCTCGTTGACCTCCCTGGCGACCACCGTCAGCTCGAACGTCTCCGAGAAGAACGCGATCTTCTCTTCGATGTCCTTGCACGCGATTCCGATGTGGTCGATCCGCATGAACATATGTGGCCCACCTCCATAGCGAGCGTCCGCCTACTCGTGGGTATGGTGTCAAAGAACCCGACGTGAGCGTAGGAGGCCCCTGTCATGTCCAGTTCCGTCATCGTGGCCGGAGCTCGCACGCCCATCGGCAAGCTCCTGGGATCCCTGTCCGGGCTGGCCGCCGTGGAGCTCGGGGGCATCGCCATCAAGGCCGCGCTGGAGCGTGCCAGGGTCGCGCCGGAGGCCGTCGAGTACGTCATCATGGGCCAGGTCCTGCAGGCCGGCGCGGGCCAGATCCCCTCCCGCCAGGCCGCCGTCAAGGCCGGCATCCCGATGACCGTCCCCTCCCTCACCGTCAACAAGGTCTGCCTGTCCGGCCTCGACGCCATCGCGCTGGCCGACCAGCTCATCCGCGCGGGCGAGTTCGACATCGTGGTGGCCGGCGGCATGGAGTCCATGACCAACGCCCCCCACCTCCTGCCCGGCCTGCGCAAGGGCGTCAAGTACGGCGGTTCGCAGGTCGTCGACTCGATGGCCCACGACGGCCTGTTCTGCGCGTTCGACCAGCGCGCGATGGGCGAGTCGACCGAGCACTACAACGCCCGGCTCGGCATCGGCCGCGAGGAGCAGGACGCGCTGTCGGCCCGCTCCCACCAGCTGGCCGCCGCCGCCATCAAGAACGGCCTCTTCGACGAGGAGATCGTCCCGGTGGAGATCCCGCAGCGCCGCGGCGAGCCGCTGATCGTCAAGGAGGACGAGGGCGTGCGCGGCGACACCACCCCGGAGACCCTGGCCAAGCTCCGCCCGGCCTTCGCCGCCGACGGCACGATCACGGCCGGCTCCGCCTCGCAGATCTCCGACGGGGCCTGCGCCGTCGTGGTCATGTCGAAGTCGAAGGCCGAGGAGCTGGGCCTGGAGTGGCTGGCGGAGATCGGCAGGCACGGCAACGTCGCCGGCCCGGACGCGTCCCTGCAGTCCCAGCCGGCCAACGCCATCAAGCACGCGCTGTCGAAGCAGGGCGCGACGGCCGCCGACCTGGACCTGGTGGAGATCAACGAGGCCTTCGCCAGCGTGGTCCTGCAGTCCGCCATGGAGCTGGGCGTGCCGCTGGACAAGGTCAACGTCAACGGGGGCGGCATCGCCCTGGGCCACCCGATCGGGGCCTCGGGGGCGCGGATCGTGCTGACGCTGGCGTACGAGCTGAAGCGCCGGGGCGGTGGCCTGGGCGCCGCCGGGCTCTGCGGCGGCGGCGGGCAGGGTGACGCCCTGATCATCTCGGTCCCCAGGCAGTAGGAGTCTCTCGCGGGCCCCGGGGAGAGCCCCGGGGCCTTTCGCGTGCCCCGCGATGTAAAGAATTCTAGACATCGTGTCCGCGCTGCTTTACATTCGTAGGCATGGCACCCGAAGAGAGACGCGCGTGGATCATGGCCGTGGTCGCGGTCTGCGCGTACGGCGCGTACGTCGCGATCATCCTCGGCCGAGCGGCCGGCACCCCCATCACGGAGGTGCCCTACGCGGCGGCGCTGCTGTGGAGCATCGGGGGCGCGATCGCGGCGACGATCGTCCTCGACATTGCGCTCTCGGCGGTCTTCCGCCGGGACGCCGGCACGAAGGACCGGCGTGACCGCGAGATCTGGCGCTACGGCCAGTACGCCGGCCAGTGGTGCCTCGTTCTGGGCGGGCTGGCGGCGTTGTGGATGGCCCTGGCCGAGGCCGACCACTTCTGGATCGCGAACGTGATCTACCTGGCGTTCGTGCTGTCGTCGGTGCTGGGGTCCGCGCTGAAGATCGTCGCCTACCGCCGGGGCCTGCCGGCATGGTGAAGTCCACCAAGGTCACGAACTCGATCCGGGCCCTGCGGTTCGCCCGCGGGGAGATGACGCAGGCGGAGCTGGCCGAACGGGTCGGCGTGACCAGGCAGACCATCATCGCCATCGAGCAGGGCCGCTACTCGCCCTCCTTGGAGATGGCGTTCCAGATCGCGCGGGTGTTCGGGGTCCCGCTCGATGACGTGTTCCAGTATCCAGAGGAGTCGCCATGAAGGCGATCGTTCAGGACGCGTACGGACCCGCCGATGTCTTGAAATTTCGGGACATCGAGAAGCCCTCGCCCGGCGAGGCCGACGTGCTGTTACGCGTGCGCGCGGCCGGGCTCGACATGGGCGTCTGGCACATGATGACCGGCATCCCCTACCTGATGCGCCCGGCGATCGGGCTGCGCGCGCCCAGGAACCGGCCCGGCACCGACGTCGCGGGGGTCGTCGAGGAGGTCGGCGCGGGCGTGACCCGCTTCCGGCCCGGCGACCGGGTGTTCGGCACGTGCGGCGGCGGGGCCTTCGCCGAGTACGCGTGCGCCCGCGAGGACCGGCTCGCGCCGATCCCGGACGGCCTCGGGTTCGAGCCCGCGGCGGCCGTCCCGACCTCGGCCCTCACCGCCCTGCAGGCGCTGCGCGACCAGGCCCGGGTGCGGGCGGGGCAGCGGGTGCTGGTCATCGGCGCGGGCGGGGGAGTGGGGACGTACGCGGTGCAGCTCGCCAGGGCGTCCGGGGCGGAGGTCACGGGCGTGTGCAGCGCGGCCAAGGCGGACCTCGTACGGTCGATCGGCGCGTCCGAGGTCGTCGACTACGCCCGCGAGGACTTCGCCGGCCGGGGGAGCCGCTACGACGTCATCATCGACACGGCGGGCAACCGCGCGCTGCGCCACCTGCGGCGCGCCCTCACGCCCCGCGGGACGCTGGTCATCGTCGGCGGCGAGCGCGGCGGGCGGTGGCTGGCCGGCACCGACCGCCAGCTCAGGACGGTGCTGCTGGACCCGTTCGCCCGCCAGCGGCTGCGCGTGGTCTTCATGGCGTTCCGGGAGGCCGACCTGCGAGCCGTGGCGGAGCTCGTCGGCTCCGGCCGGGTCACGCCGGTCGTCGACCGGACGTACCCGCTCAGCGAGGTCCCCGAGGCCGTCCGCAGCCTGGAACGGGGACAGGTACGCGGCAAGGCCGTCATCACCGTCTGAGCCGCCTGGGCTGCCTGGGCCCGGACAGCGCGATGCCCCGGTCCGACCAGGAATGGACCGGGGCTCCGCGATCCAGGAACCCACCAGGATTCGGGTCCCTGACGTCGCCCCCTACGGGGGCTGTTCAGCCCGGCCGCGAGGGAGGGTGCGGCCGGGCTGCTTGTGGACGGTCATGACGCGAGGAACTTGGCGAAGACCGAGCGGCTGCGGCGCTCCGACCGCAGGCTCTTCTGCGCCTCGCGCACCCGCCGCTGCTCGGCCGCGGCGCGGCGGAGCTCGGAAGCGTGGTGCTGCATCATGGTGTACTCGAGTTCGGCGTTCATGGAGGCCCCTTGTGGCTCGTGGTGCTTCTTGCCTGCACTCTTAAGACTCCTCCTAAGGCCCTCCCGGACACATCGGGCGGATGCCTTATCTCCGGACGTAAGGCCAGATAGGAAGGTACTTAGGCAGGCGCACCAGGCGGCTAAGGCGCCGTGAGCCGTCCCTAGGGCTCGTCCGTGAACTTCACCGTGACCTTCGTGAAGCCGAGCGACTTCAGCAGGCCGGTCATCATGGCCTTGGTGTTGGCGTCCGCCCTGGCGCGCAGGTCGCTCGCCACCGCCGCCTCCGTGATCTTCTTCTCCGCCAGCAGATAGAGCTCCCGCTGGTCCCCCGGCGACCCGGACAGGAAGTCCTGCACCCGGTCGAACAGCCCGCGCTGCTGCGCGAACACGTACGAGCGGCTGTTGTCCAGGTTGGGCTTCTCCAGCTGGGAGCGGGGCAGGCGCACGGTCGCCTGGGTGCGGTCCTGCGAGACCGTCACGGCGTCCCCGCCCAGGGCGGAGAAGTCGACGTACGCGTCCACCCCGCCCGCCCCGACGAACAGCGTGCGGGTGCCCTTGATCGCGTCGGGCAGGAAGTTGGCGTCCTTCTCCAGGTCCACGACCACCTGGAAGTTCCCCGTGGCGGCCTCGAAGCGGCTCATGTCCTTGATGGACTGCAGGAGCACCGGCTGGCTACGGTCGATGACCTGCTCGCCGAGCGGGTTGAGCCAGGTCCAGGCCAGGCGGCCGCCCACCACGAGCAGGACCGCCAGGACCAGGAAACCCGCCGCGTATCGCCACCAGCGGCGCCGCGCGGACGTCACCTCGCGCGGCGTCGTACGGGAAGTCGTCATGGGTGCATGACTACCCGCCGGGCGATCATCATTGCCAGCCGTTTGGTGACATATTCAGATCCATTGGCCGCCGCCTAGCTCAGACCGGCCATGGACGTGCTGGGGGCCGAGTTCGGGGTGCCTTCGCCCTCCGGGTAGACCGGGTAGACGTGGCTCGACTCCGGCGTCGGGCGGACCGGCGGCGCCTCCTGCACCCTCGCCGCGCCTCCGCCTCCGCCTCCGCCGCCGCCGAAGTACATGCTCGACAGCCCGCAGTTCTGGAAGTCGCTGTAGAACATCCGCAGCCACTCCCTGCGCTGGTGCTCGCTCAGCCACGAGAACCACGACGCCGCGTACTGGTGCTCGGGCAGCGGCCCGCCGGGCAGGGGCTCCCCGCGCAGCCACGCCATCACGATCTCCCGGTAACCGTCCGCGACCGTGCCGGGGCAGCGGGCGGCCAGGGACTCGATGTACTCGTACGCCGCCTCCTCCGCGAACCCCGCGGACAGGTCGGGCACGTGGATGGGCGCCAGGCCGTTCGAGGGCTTCAGCTCCTCCTCCAGCGGCCGCTGCTCCACCCGCGTGAACGCGGCGGGCGTCCCCGCCAGCCGGGAGGCGATCTGCGTGAACGCCGCCCCCAGCTCGGTCAGCCCCGCCCGCATCCCCGGGTGCACGCACACCGTGATCGGCCAGTCCTGGCAGCTGTAGGCGATGTCCACGGCCGCGGCCGGCTTCGGCTGGGCCAGCACCCGGGACACGCCCATGCCGGCCGCCAGCACGGACAGCAGCGCGCACGCCAGCACCAGCGCCTGCCTGGTGACCAGCGCCGCCCAGCCGAGCAGCAGCGCCGCCGTGATGCCGAGCAGCCAGATCGTCTGGTCGAAGAACGGCGCCCCGTTCAACCCCTGGAACAGGTCGTACGGCTCCCCGGTGCCGGGCGCCAGCTTGTCCGCCCAGCCCCGGTCGTCGGCCAGCCACGAGAACAATCCATAACAGGCCAACCCGGCCAGCGGCGGCGTGAACGCCTTGGGCACCACCCAGCCGGCCACCCAGCCGATCACCGAGTAGAGCGCCAGCCCCGCCATGCCCATGCCCAGGCCGGACAGGCTCAGCCGCCCCGACTGGTCGGTGAGCACCGTCTTGACCGCCAACACCAGCACCGTCGCACCGAACGAACCCAGCACCACCACCACGATCGCCAGCGGCGCCTTGAGCGCCCGCCACGTCGTGAGCGAGCGCCCGCGCAACGCCCTGCGCTTGCGCAACGCCACCCACGCCGCGAACGCGGCGGCCACCGGCCCGGTCATCCGCAACGAGCCGATGACCGCGGCCACGATGTTCTCCCACGCGTCCACGCCAGGTATCAGGACGTTCCACGCCGCCAGCAGCCCGAGCGCCAGGAGCACGGCCACCGTGACGGCCGCGCTCTGCTTCAGCTCCTCTCGTGAAACGCCCGCGTGCTCACGCACCCTTTTCCCCGTTGACCTTCATCAAGCACCCCCCGTGCCCCTCGGCAAGGCCGAAGCGAATGAGTCCGGCCTGTCCCCACAGGCCGATGGACTTGGCTTCTGCGTCACCATACGTAGGAGAACCATAACTGAGCGTGATGATTGACGTCCGGATTCTTGGTCAAGCGGGGAAGCCTGTCGCTCCAGGTCACCAGACGAACCGGGACGAGGGGCGCGCTACCGTATGCGCTGTGTCGCACCCGAAGCCGCTCAACCTGCCGTTCGACCCCATCGACCGGGCCGCGGAGAGCTGGCGTGCCCACTTCGGGCCCTCCTCCGCCATGGCCGCCGTGACCTCGATCATGAGGGCCCACCAGATCCTGCTGTCGCAGCTCGACTCGCTCCTGAAGCCGTACGACCTGACCTTCGCCCGGTACGAGGCGCTGGTCCTGCTGACGTTCAGCAAGACCGGCGCGCTCCCGCTGTCGAAGATCGGCGAACGGCTCATGGTCCACCCCACCAGCGTCACGAACACGGTGGACAGGCTGGAGAAGTCCGGGTTCGTCTGCCGGCTGCCCAACCCGCGGGACGGGCGCGGCGTGCTCGCCGAGATCACCAAGGCCGGCCGGGACGTCGTGGAGCGGGCCACCCGCGACCTGATGGGCGCCGAGTTCGGCCTCACCATGTACGCCGAGGACGAACTCGACCGGATGTTCACCCAGTTGCGCACCCTCCGGGTGGCGGCGGGCGACTTCCAAGAGGGCGGCGGGTGACTGCGCCGCCCCGGTGATGCGGCAAGATGAAGAGCATGGCGGACTTCTCTAGGCCCGGGTCGCTCTACGGAGCGATTGACCTGGGCGCGCGCAAGCAGGCCCTCGAGGCGCAGGCCCGGCGTGAGGCGGCGGGTCCCCAGGCGGCCGCGTCGGCCTCGATCGTGGACGTGACCGAGGAGACGTTCACGACCGAGGTCATCGACCGCTCGATGACCACGCCCGTGGTCCTCGACCTGTGGTCGCCGCGGGCGCCGGGCAGCGCCCAGCTCAGCCCGGTGCTGGAGAAGGTCGTCGGCGACCTCGGCGGCCGGGCCGTGCTGGCCAAGGTCAACGTCGACGCCAGCCCGCAGATCGCCCAGGCGCTGCGCGTGCAGGCCGTGCCGACCGTGCTGGCCATCTTCCAGGGGCAGGCCGTCACCGGCTTCCAGCAGGTGCTGCCCGAGCAGGAGGTGCGCCGCTGGCTCGACGAGCTGATGGGCGCGGTCGAGCAGTTCTACCAGGCCAACCCCGACGCCCGGCCCGCGGCGGCGCCCGGCGAGGAGGAGGCGCCCGCTGGGCCGCCCGCCGACCCCGACCTGGTGGCCGCCGAGCAGGCCATCGACAGCGGCGACCTCGACGCGGCCGCGGCGGCGTACGAGCGGCTGCTGGCCCGCGCGCCGGGCAACGAGGACGCCAAGATGGGCCTGGCCGGCGTCAGCCTCATCAAGCGCACCGAGAGCGCCGACCCCGCCGACGTCCAGCGGCGCCTGCAGGACCCCGCCGACATCGAGGCGCAGCTGCTCGCGGCCGACCTGGAGATGCTGTCCGGCTCGGTCGACGAGGCGTTCAGCCGCGTCATCGCCGTGGTCAAGCGCACCTCGGGAGACGAGCGCGACAAGGCCAGGCGCCACCTGCTCGGCCTGTTCGACGCGTTGCCGGCCGACGATCCTTCTTTGGCGAAAGCACGTAGAGCTTTGGCGAGCGCGCTGTTCTAACCTGGGTGTATGCGGGTCGTCACGATATCCGCGACCTACGGCACGGCCGGTAGCCAGATCGGCCCGGCCGTCGCGGAGCGCCTCGGCGTGCCCTTCGTCGACCGCGCCATCCCCAGCGCGGTCGCCCAGGAGCTGGGCTGCACGCTGGAGGAGGCGCTCGCCCACGACGACCGGGCCGAGCACGGCCTCGGGCGGCTGCTGTCGGGGGCGATGCGGCTGCCGACCGTCACGTTCGGCGGCGTCGACATGTACGTGCCCGGCGCGATGCCGCACGCGCCGGAGGAGTTCGTCCGCCGTACCGAACGCATGCTCAAGGACATGGCCCGCGACCAGGGCGGGGTGTTCCTCGGCCGGGCGGGGGCCGTGGTGCTGGCCGACCACCCCGGCGCGCTCCACGTCCGGCTCGACGCGCCGATCCAGCGCAGGATCCGGCAGACGGCCACGCTGGCGGGGATGAGCGAGCGCGAGGCCCGCCGGATCATCGAGGACAACGACCGCGCGCGGATGGCCTACGTACGGCACTTCTATCGGGCGGATCCGACGGATTCCTGTCAATATCATCTGGTCGTCGACAGCACCACAATCCCCGTTCCCACCTGCGTCGAGCTCATCGTCACAGCGGCCGAGGCACTGGATTGACCTGGCGCCCCCTATCATGGGGGAATTCTTGGTCAGTCCCGAAGGAGCGATTGACGTGGCGACCGTCCCGAGTGTGTCGTACTCCATCACCGTGCGTCTCGAGGTGCCGGCCGGCGGCAAGGCCGTCAGCCAGCTCACCCACGCCGTAGAGTCGGCCGGGGGCGTGGTCACGGCCCTCGACGTCACCAACGCGGGCCATGAGAAGCTCCGCATCGACGTGACCTGCGCGGCCAGGGACACCGACCACGCCCAGGCCATCGTCGACCAGCTCGAGGCGGTCGAGGGCGTCGTCATCCACAAGGTGTCCGACCGCACGTTCCTCATGCATCTCGGCGGCAAGATCGAGATGAAGTCCAAGGTGCCGCTGCGCAACCGCGACGAGCTGTCCATGGCCTACACCCCGGGTGTGGCGCGCGTGTCGATGGCCATCGCGCGCAACAAGGAGGACGCCCGGCGCCTGACCATCAAGCGCAACACCGTGGCCGTCGTCACCGACGGCTCGGCCGTGCTGGGCCTGGGCAACATCGGCCCCGAGGCCGCGCTGCCGGTCATGGAGGGCAAGGCGGCGCTGTTCAAGCGCTTCGCGGGCATCGACGCCTGGCCGATCTGCCTCGACACGCAGGACGTCGACGAGATCGTCCGCACGGTGCAGGTGATCGCGCCCGGGTTCGGCGGGATCAACCTGGAGGACATCGGCGCGCCGCGCTGCTTCGAGGTGGAGCGGCGGCTGCGCGAGCTGCTCGACATCCCGGTCTTCCACGACGACCAGCACGGCACGGCGATCTGCGTGCTCGCGGCGCTCACCAACGCGCTGCGGGTCGTCGACAAGGACATCGAGTCCGTCAAGATCACCATGGCGGGCGCGGGCGCGGCCGGCAACGCGGTGCTGCGCCTGCTGCTGGCCGCCGGCGCGCGCAACGTGGTCGTCTGCGACTACCTGGGCGCCGTCCACCGCGGGCGCGACGACCTCGACGAGTCGCTGCAGTGGATCGCCGACCACACCAACGCCGAGGGCTACTCGGGCGACCTGCGCGGAGCGGTCAAGGACGCCGACGTCTTCGTCGGCGTCTCGGCGCCGGGCATCCTGACGGGCGACGACATCGCGACGATGGCCAAGGACGCGGTGGTGTTCGCGCTGGCCAACCCGGAGCCCGAGGTGTCGCCGGACGACGCGCGCGAGCACGCGGCCGTGGTGGCCACGGGGCGCTCCGACTACCCCAACCAGATCAACAACGTGCTGGCCTTCCCGGGCGTCTTCCGGGGGCTGCTGGACGCGCAGGCCAACGGGGTGACGCAGGAGATGCTGCTGGCCGCGGCCGGCGCCCTCGCCGCCGTCGTCACGCCGGAGGAGCTGGGGCCCAACTACATCATCCCCAGCGTCTTCCACCCGGACGTGGCGGGGGCCGTTGCTGCCGCGGTGCGCGAGTCGGCGGGGGGCCGTGCGAGAGGCTTCACCGAGGCATAAACATCGTTATTTACGGCAGAGCACGGGTGGCGCCAACCGCCGCCCGTGGCGTGAGAAGCGTCGCTTTTTACGGCAGAGCACGGGCGGCACCAACCGCCGCCCGTGGCTGGGGGCCTCCAGGGGGACGGCCGCTGACCCGCACGTGGCCGGCCGCCGTTACGGCGATCCTTTGACCGGCTCCGTGGCACCTGCCCGTCCCGCCGTGCCCGTCCCGCCGTGCGCGTCGCGCCGGGCTCTACTGCGCTCCCGTCCCGCCGTGCGTGTCGCGGCGGGCTCGACCGTGCGCCAGCCTCGCCGTCCGCGTGGTGTTGGCCTCCATGGCGAGCCCGTCTCGCTGTCCGCGTCGCGGCAGGCTCCCACGGCGCGCCCGTCCTGCCGCCCGCACTGCGCCGCGTTCCGCTGCGCCCCGTCCCGCCGTGCGCGTTGCGCCGGACCCCGCCGCACGGCTGCTCGCCGCACCGGCGCTCGCGGGGTGCTGGCTGTTGTCGGCGGCTGCGACGTGGGTGGCTGGTGGGCGTCATAGGGCTCGTGAGGCGAGCAGCGGCGGCTCGGTCCAGTGGTGGCGCCCGTGCGGTGGTTGCGCCCGTGCCCGTTCGGTGGCCTGCCCGTCCGATGGTGGCGCCCGTCTGACGGTGGCGCCCGTTCGGTGCCCCGCTCGTCTGGCGGTGGCGCTCGTCTGGCGATGGCGCCTGTCCGGTGGCCCGCTCGTCTGGCGGTGGCGCCTGTCCGGTGGCCTGCCCGTTTGGCGGTGGCGCCTGTCCGGTGGCCTGCCCGTTTGGCGGTGGCGCCTGTCCGGTGGGCCGCTCGTCTGGTGGTGGCGCCTGTCCGGTGGCCTGCCCGTTTGGCGGTGGCGTCCGTGCGGTGGTCCGCCCGTCCGATGGCTCGCTCGTCCGGTGGATTGTCCGGTTTGAGGGGTGGTTGGTCGGTGAGGTGTTAGGCGGGTTGGGTGGTTATGGCTGGGATGAGGTGGTAGCTCTCCTGGAAGACGAGGTTGTGCGCGTCGCCGGCGGCGATCGCGCGTAGCGTGTCGAGCTGGGCCTCGGCGTCCGCCGGGGCGAAGACGTTCAGCGGCCAGTCCCCGACCGTGTTGCCCCGCAGGTGCGGGTGGTGGAAGTCGCAGCCGTAGTGGGCGACGATCGCGATCGGCTGGTTGTGGGTGGCGCGCTGTTCCGGCCAGGTCAGCGACCACATCGCGTTGAGCCCGCCCTCGCGCGACCGGGTGACCCCGCTGGCCACCACCTCGCCGGTGCCGAGCAGCAGATCGGTGTTGATCTCGTCGAGGGCTCTGCGTGCCACCGGGTCGAGCAGTTCGGCCGCCGTGGCGAAAACGTGTTCCTTGTCCTCCCGCGTGACGGCCCCTCCGTGGTCGCCGTCACGCAGGTCGCGGAAGTGCCTGAGCAGGGCTTCGTTCATCGGAGTGCACATGTCTACCCCCTGCCCAGATCCGGGTCAGGTGAGCAGGGCGGCGATGCGGTCGCGTACGTCGGGCGTGTCGAGCCCGCGTACCGTCAGCGTCGTGCGGCGGCGTACGACGTCGTCCACCGTGGCCGCCCACTCGCGGTCGCGCGCGTAGACCGCCTGGGCCCAGATGTCGGGGCCGTCCGGGTGGATGCGCTCGCCGAGGGCCGGGTTGTCGCGGATGAGCCGGGCCAGGTCGAACGCGATCGACCCGTAGTGCGTGGCCAGGTGCCTGGCCACCAGCGGGTCCATGCGCGCGCCCGGGTCGCGGTCGGTCCACAGCCGCAGGGCCACCGCGTCGGGGCTGGCCAGCCCCGGCAGGGGCACGGCGGGCAGGATGTCGGCCAGGTCGTCGCCCAGGGGCCGGCCGGGCAGGTGGGCGAGCGTGTCGAGGACGTGCCTGCCGATGTGGCGGTAGGTGGTCCACTTGCCGCCCGCCACCGAGAGCATGCCGCCCGCCCCCCGGGTCACCACGGTCTCCCGCTTGGCGGCCGTCACCTGCCCTGGGCCGCCGGGCAGGACGCGCAGCCCGGCGAAGGCGTAGGTGATGTCCTCGCGCCTGAGCTGGGTGTCGCGTACGGCGTGACCGGCCTCGTCGAGGATCTGCGAGATGTCGGCCTCGGTGGCGCGCACCCCGCCCGGATCGCCCTCGTACGCCTCGTCCGTGGTGCCGAGCAGCAGGTGGTCCTCCCACGGGATGGCGAACGACACCCGGTACTTGTCGATCGGCGTGGTCAGGGCCGCCTTCCACGGTTCGTGGCGGCGCAGCACCAGGTGGGCGCCCTTGGACAGCCGGATGCTGGGCGCGGCGTCCGGGGCCTCCATACGCCGCAGGTGGTCCACCCAGGGCCCGGTGGCGTTCAGGACGAGCCGGGCGGAGACCCCGAACTCGGCCCCGTCCAGCCGGTCGCGCAGGTCGGCCCCTGTGACCGTGCCGCCCGTCTTGCGCAGCCCGACGACCTCGGCGTGGTTGAGCACGACCGCGCCCGCGTCCACGGCGGCCCGTACGGTCATGACCGCGACGCGGCTGTCGTTCATCTGGTGGTCGCCGTAGACGGCGGCGGCTCGCAGCCCCTCGGTACGCAGCGCGGGCACCTTGGCCAGCGCCTGGTGGGGCGTGATCACCTTGCCCATGCCGTCGCCGAACACCGACAGCGCCGAGTACAGGAACACCCCCGCGCCCAGCTTGGCCGCCCCGTGCGGCCCGCCCTTGTAGATCGGCACCAGGAACGTCAGCGGCTTGACCAGGTGCGGCGCGATGTCGGCGGCCAGGGCGCGGCGCTCGCGGTGGTTCTCGGCGACCAGCCGGACGTTGCCGGTCTGCAGGTAACGCAGACCCCCGTGGACCAGCTTGGAGGAGGCGCTGGAGGTCGCGCCGGCGAAGTCGCCCGCGTCCACCATCGCCACCCGCAGCCCGGCCTGCGCGGCCATCCAGGTCACGGAGGTGCCGAGGATGCCGCCGCCGATCACGAGCAGGTCGTAGGCGGTGCGCGAGAGCTCCTCACGGGTCTGCGCGCGGTCGGCGGCGGTCGTCGTCGTCATTGCCATGCTCCCTAGTGATCGACCTGCTGCTCGACCCAGTCGAGGGTCCGGGCCACGGCCTTCTTCCAATTGCGGTATTCGTGCTCGCGCGCGGCCTCGTCGATGGCCGGGCGCCACTCGGCGGCCTTGTGCCAGTTGGCGCGCAGGCTGTCGAGGTCGGGCCAGTAGCCGGTCGCCAGCCCGGCGGCGTAGGCGGCGCCCAGGGCGGTCGTCTCGGCCACCATGGGCCGGATCACCGGCACCGCCAGCACGTCGGCGAGGGTCTGCATGAGCAGGTTGTTCGCGGTCATGCCGCCGTCGGCGCGCAGCGTGGTCAGGTCGAGCCCGGAGTCGGCGTTCATCGCGTCGACCACCTCGCGGGTCTGCCACGCCGTGGCCTCCAGCACGGCCCGCGCGATGTGCCCCTTGGTGACGAACCCGGTCAGCCCCGCGATCACGCCGCGCGCGTCCGAGCGCCAGTGCGGCGCGAACAGCCCCGAGAAGGCCGGTACGAAGTAGCAGCCGCCG
Organism: Nonomuraea angiospora; assembly: GCF_014873145.1. Taxonomy (NCBI): domain Bacteria; kingdom Bacillati; phylum Actinomycetota; class Actinomycetes; order Streptosporangiales; family Streptosporangiaceae; genus Nonomuraea; species Nonomuraea angiospora. Next base: position 9,698,739 of record NZ_JADBEK010000001.1, read on the forward strand.
TTGTCGTCGACCGTCCTGGCCAGCGTCTCGATCTCGGCCGCGCTGGAGATCAGGCCCAGGTTGTCACGCAGCCACTGCACCAGCGACCCGGTGACCGCGATCGCGCCCTCCAGCGCGTAGGTGGCCGGGCCGTCGCCGATCTGGTAGCCGACCGTGGTCAGCAGGCCGTGCTTGGAGACGACGGGCTCGTGGCCGGTGTTCATCAGCAGGAAGCTGCCGGAGCCGTAGGTGCTCTTGGTCTCTCCGGGCGCGAAGCACGTCTGGCCGAACAGCGCCGCCTGCTGGTCGCCGAGCGCCGAGGCGACGGGGACGCCCGCCGCGGTGCGGCCGTAGACCTCGGCGGACGGGCGGATCTCCGGCAGCATCGCGCGGGGCACGCCCAGCGCGTCGAGCAGCTCGTCGTCCCAGGCCAGCGTGTGGATGTTCATCAGCATCGTACGGCTGGCGTTGGTCACGTCGGTGACGTGGCGGCCGGTGAGGTTCCACAGCAGCCAGCTGTCCATCGTGCCGAACAGCACCTCGCCGCGCTCGGCCCGCTCCCGCAGCCCGTGGGCGTCCAGCAGCCAGCGGATCTTCGGCCCGGAGAAGTACGTCGCCAGCGGCAGCCCCGCCTTCTCCTTGAACAGCCCCTCGTGCTCGGCCAGCGACCGGGTCAGCTGGTCCGTGCGGGTGTCCTGCCAGACGATCGCGGGGCAGACGGGCCGGCCCGTCGCCCGCTCCCACAGCACGGTGGTCTCGCGCTGGTTGGTGATGCCCAGCGCGGCGATCTGGCCGTCCTCGATGCCGGCGCCGCTGACGGCCTCGGCCAGCACGCCCTGCACGGCCTGCCAGATCTCGGCCGCGTCGTGCTCGACCCAGCCGGGCTTGGGGAAGATCTGGCGGTGCTCGCGCTGGGCGACGGAGATGATGTTGCCGGCCTGGTCGAAGACGATGCAGCGGCTGGAGGTGGTGCCCTGGTCGATGGCTGCGACGTATTGAGGTCGAGGCACGGGGCTCCTCGCTTGGTTCCGGTTCGGCAATGCCGAACGAATGCTATTTCGTGGTCTTAGGGATGTTCAAGTGAGCGGGTGATCGCGCGGGCGGCGTCCCGTACGTACGAGACGAACTCCATGTGCAGGGTGCCGTCGGGAGCCAGCCGCTCGAGGGCTCCGCGGATGCCGATGGCGCCCACCACCAGGCCGCGCGGGTCCTTGATGGGCGCGGCGACGGCCACCTCGCCCTCGGTGAGCTCCTCCGTCTCGGCGGCCCAGCCCCGCGTCCTGACCAGGTCGAGCTCCTTCTCCAGCGCCGCGGGGTCGACGATCGTGTGCTTCGTGTACGGCTGCAGCGGCGGCTCGGGCGGCTCGCCGTACGGGTCGTGGGCGAGCAGGACCTTGCCGAGCGCGCTGGCGTGGGTCGGCAGATACGTGCCCACCTGGAGCGTCTGCATGCTGTCATCGGGCCGGAACACGTGGTGGATCACCAGCACGTGGCCCTCGTGGAGGGTGCCGATCCAGGCGCTCTCCCTGCTGCGCCCCGCGAGGGCGTCGGCCCAGTTGATGGCGCGGGTGCGCAGCTCGTTGACGTCGAGATAGCTGCTGCCCAGATGGAGCAGCGTGGCGCCGAGCCGGTATTTCCCGCTCGCCGGGTCCTGCTCGACGAACCCGACGTGGACCAGCGTGCGCAGGATGCCGTGCAGCGTGCCCTTGGGCAGGCCCAGCGCCCTGGCCAGCTCGGCCACCCCGAGCTGGCGCGGCCCCGAGGCGAGCAGCCTCAGGATCGCGGCCGCCCGCTCGACCGACTGAATCGTCTCTCCCACAGCCCGCACACTAGCGCAGATTCGTTCGGTATTGCCGAACGGCTAATGGGATGGAACCGATCTTCGGATGGTTGCGTCCAGGAGGTGGGGGAAATGCGCCGTCAATCCTTAATGGGATGACAGTTCCGTTAAAATGGAACGTTGCGACAAGGAGCATAGATGGACCAACCTTCCCGTTCGGCGGGAACCGTGCGGCCAGGGGGCCGCACGGCGCGGGTGCGCGCGGCCGTCATGGAGGCCACGCAGGACGAGCTGGTCGAGCACGGCTTCCATGGCCTGACCATGGACCAGGTGGCGGCCAGGGCGGGTGTCGGCAAGACCACGGTCTACCGGCGGTGGGGGAGCAGGGCCGGCCTGGTCACCGATCTCATGACCGAGCTGGCCAACCAGTCCACGCCCCATGCCGACACGGGTGGCGTCGAGGCCGACCTACGGGCCAACGCGCTGTCCGTCCTGGGAGCGATCAACGACGGCCGGCTCGGTGCCACGTTCCAGGCGGTGATCGCCGCCGCCACGAGCGACGAGCAGGCCGCCGGCGCGCTGCGCGCCTTCTACCTGCGCAGGATCGCGGAGTGGGCCAACGTCGTGGACCTGGCCGTCAAGCGGGGCGAGCTGCCCGCGGGCACCGACGGCGCGGAGGTGATCCGCGCGATCTCCGCCCCGCTCTACTACCGGCTGGTGGTCACCAGGGAGCCGGTGACCGACAAGGACGCGGAGCGGTCCGTGACGCGCACGCTGGCCGCGGCCAGGGCCGGCGCGTTCGTCGTGGAGGAGCCCTAGCTCACGGGGTCGAACGCGGCCAGATGGACCCGTACCACCACAGGATGCCGCCCACCACGATCAGGCCGCCCGCCGTCGCCAGCTTCCCCATGAGGTCGGCGGGCGGGCCGGTGAAGGGCAGGTTGTCCAGGTGGTGGCCCCACGGGCAGTCGTTCTTGACGCGGGAGGAGTCGACGAGCGTGTTGCGCTGCGAGTCGGCCAGCGAGTACGCCTCCACGTCCGCGGTGCTGCCCTTGGGCACCGGCACCTGCTTGACGATCGTCTTGTGCGCCGGGATGGAGCCGTTCGCCACGCTGACCCCGTCGGCCTGGACGTCGAAGCGGGCGGCCTGCTCCGTCAGGTTGTGCAGGGTGACGTGCGCGCGCCCCGAACGGCAGTGCACGTCGTCCACCGTCATCGTGAACGGGTCGTCGTGATCCTCGTGCCAGGGCCACGCCTGCGCGCTCTGGGGGAAAAGCAGGACCGCGCACACCGGGAGTGCGGCCAGCACGAGACGTGTCCTGATATGCATGAGCTCCCCCCACCGAGTGATCTTTGCTACAGAAGGTGCCCAAGTGGGCACGAAAAGTAACATCGACGGACTGGGGGAGCGCGAGCCTCGCGAAGCCTTCATGATGGAGGTATGGCGGAAGCGATCTACGTCGGCGGTTTGTTGGTGGCGACGCCGCTTCTCGACGACCCCAACTTCCGGCGTAGCGTCGTGCTGATCCTCGAACACGACCACGACGGCGGCACCCTGGGAGTGGTGCTCAACCGGCCGAGCGACATCTCCGTGACCCAGGTGCTGCCGGTGTGGGACCCGCTGGTGACCGGGCCCTCCGTGCTCTTCGAGGGCGGGCCCGTGCAGACGGACAGCGCGCTCGCGCTGGCGGCGGTCCCCAGCGGCGAGGAGCCGCTCGGCTGGCGCAGGCTGCACGCGGGCACCCCGGCCGTCTCCAGGCTCGGGACGGTGGACCTGGACGCGCCGCCCGAGATCCTGCAGGGGGAGATCGCCCAGATGCGCATCTTCGCGGGGTACGCCGGCTGGTCGTCGGGCCAGCTGGAGAGCGAGATCGCCGAAGGCGCCTGGTACGTGGTCGACTCGGAGGTCGGCGACACCTTCCACGCCGATCCCCGCGCGCTCTGGCGGCACGTGCTGCGGCGGCAGCCCGGCGAGCTGGCCTTCGTGGCGACCTGCCCGGACGACCCGACGATGAACTGACTAGCGGTCCCAGCCCGGCCGCAGCGAGCGCTCGGCCAGCTCGATGGTCTCCGCCATCCGCTGCGTGATCTCCGGCAGGCCGCTGTCGCGCCGCGGGCACTCGAAGCCGACGCGCAGGGTGCAGGCGGCGAACGCCACGATCAGGGGCGTGAGCATGTCCTCGTCGGGGTCCACGCCCCTGCGTGCGGCGATCACCTCGATGAGGCGGCGCTCGGTCGCCGCGCCCCTGGCCACCGACATGCCCACCAGCCTCGGGTGGTCCTCCATGAGCCGCCGCAGCTTCAGGAACCTCGCCCTGTCCTCGGGCGTTGAACCCTCCAGGTCGCCCACGACCGCGCGCATGGCGGACATGAGCGCCGTGAAGGGCGACTCATCCTCCGGGCGGGACGCGAGCGTCTCGAGCATGATCTCCTCGCCGTGCTCGTGGTGCCACAGCGCCAGGTGGTCCTTGCTGTTGAAGTAGCGGAAGAAGGTGCGCGGCGAGATCTCGACCGCCCCCGCGATCTGCTCGACCGTGGTCGACTCGTATCCTTGTTCGAGGAACAGGTCGAGCGCGGCGTCGAGGATCGCCAGGCGCGTCTTCTCCTTCTTGCGTTCCCGTAGACCCACAGCCGTCACTCCCTCGCAACCTTTCTGTCACAGTGTGCCATAAGTCATAGGACGACGAATAAAACTCGTTTGTCATTAGTCAGCGACTGTCATAGATTACCTGAGGCTTACGAGATCTATGCCCCGGTGTGGGGCGGTTTGTGTACTTAGGGGGACTTCATGGCTCACGCGAAGGCGGTGGATGCGCCGTCATCGCACGGCCCGGTGAAAACGGGGACCGGCGGCAATCCTTGGCTCGTGCTGCTGGCGGTCAGCTTGGGCGTCATCATGGTCATGCTCGACGGCACGGTCGTCGGCATCGCCAACCCGTCGATCCAGGCCGACCTCAAGGCCTCGCTGTCCGACCTGCAGTGGGTGACCAGCGGTTACCTGCTGGCGCTGGCGGTGTTCCTGATCACCGCCGGCAAGCTCGGTGACCTGTTCGGGCACAAGCGGGTCTTCCTGATCGGCGTGGCGGGGTTCGCCATCTCCTCGGTGGGCATCGGACTCAGCGCCGAGCTGGCCGACATCATTCCCGGCCTTTCCCCGGTGGGCGCGCTGATCGCCCTGCGGGTGCTGCAGGGCCTGTTCGGCGCGCTGCTCCAGCCGGCCGCCCTGGCGCTGCTGCGTGGTGCGTTCCCCGGTGAGAAGCTCAACCAGGCCATGGGCGCCTGGGGTGCGATCATCGGCCTGTCCAGCGCCGCCGGCCCGATCGTGGGCGGCCTGCTGGTCGAGAACGCGAGCTGGGAGACGGTCTTCTTCATCAACGCCCCCGTCGGCCTGGCCGCCCTCGTCCTCGGCACCATCCTGATCAAGGACAACCGCGCGCAGACGCTGGCGCGGATCGACTGGCTCGGCGTGCTGCTGCTGTCGGGCGCGATGTTCTCGCTGGTCTGGACGATCATCAAGGCTCCCGAGTGGGGCTGGGGCGACAGCACGACGCTGACCTTCGCGGCCCTGTTCGCGGTGCTGATCGGCGGGTTCATCTTCTGGCAGAGCAGGGCGAGCCAGCCGCTGGTGCCGCTGTCGCTGTTCAAGAACGCCTCGATCTCCATCGGCACCGTGCTGATGATGATGGTCGCGTTCGCCATGTTCGGCGCGATGTTCTTCCTCGGCTTCTTCTTCCAGGGCGTGCACGGCCTGTCCCCGCTGGAGGCCGGCCTGCGCATGCTGCCGATGAGCGCCGGCATGATCGTCGCCTCGCCGCTGGCGGGCATGGCGATCGGCAGGCTGGGGCCGAAGATCACGATGGCCACGGGCCTGCTGATCACCGCGTTCTCGATGTTCCTCATGTCCCAGCTCAGCATCGACGCCTCGTTCATCGAGAGCGGCATCCCGTTCCTGCTGCTGGCCTTCGGCATGTCGCCGGTGTTCGTGGGCGCCACGGAGATCATCGTGGGCAACGCCCCGATCAACCTGACCGGCGTCGCGGGCGGCGTGCAGCAGTCGGCCATGCAGGTCGGCGGCGCGCTCGGCACCGCGATCCTGGGCGCCGTGATGGCCGGCGAGATCTCCGACAAGCTGCCCGGCTACCTCGGCCCGGCGGCCCAGGCCATCCCGCCCGCCCAGCTGACGGGGCTGGAGAAGGCCGCCGCGTTCGGCACCGTCCCGCCCGGCGTGCCGCAGCAGATCGGTGACGCCGTCCACAACGCCTTCATGGACGGCATGCACGTGGCCTTCCTGGTCAGCACCGGCATCGCGGTGCTGACGGCCGTGCTGACGCTGTTCGTCAAGGCCGGCAGGAAGACCGAGGGCGCGCCCGTCCACGTGGGCTGAGCCTGATTCCACGTACGGCCCTCGCCACGCGGCGGGGGCCGTATCGCTATATGGGGGACCTGGTCGTGCTCGGGCATAAACTCTGTGGGGTGAGCACCACGAAGATCCTCCCAGAGCAGGAGACCACGCCCCGGACGTCGCACGGCGACGGCGATCACGAGCGGTTCGCCCACTACGCGGACAAGCACAAGATCACGGAGAGCATGGTCACGGGCACGCCCATCCGGGCCCTGTGCGGCAAGGTCTGGGTGCCCAGCCGCGATCCGAAGAAATATCCGGTCTGCCCGGAGTGCAAGGAGATCTACGACGGCCTGCCCCCGGGTGGCGGCGACGGCGGGGACAACAACAAGCAGTGAGTGTTGCTGACCGGTAATCTCCCCAGGTCAAGCTACGGTCGGTAGCCAGACCGGCTCGATACGTAGTGGGGGATTGCATGGTCCGGCGCGTGACCGCCGTCTCGTTGGCATGTCTGCTCGCGGTCGGGTTCGCGCCGCCGCCGCCTACCGAGGCGGCGCAGGCGTCGCGTTGCGCGGGCCACGTCCCCCGCAGGACGGGGCCGCGATCGCCCAAGCCCGAAGACGTGGCCAAGGTCCTCGTCGAGCTGGGCAAGCGGCTCGCCGGCGTCACGACGCCCACCCAGGTCACCGTGCCCACGCGCGTGCACGTCATCACGCGCGGTGAACGCAAGGTGACCGACGAGGACGTCAAGGCCCAGATCGAGGTGCTCAACTCCGCCTATGGCGGCACCTACGGCGGCGTCGACACCGGCGTGCGCTTCCGCCTGGACGGCATCTCCGTCACCGACAACGCCTTGTGGTTCAACGACCCCGTCGGCAACGAGCGGCTGATGAAGGTGGCGCTGCACCAGGGCGGCGCCGACACGCTCAACCTCTACATCGCCCAGCTCAGCGAGCAGATGCTGGGCTTCGCCAGCTATCCGTACTGGTATCACGAGGCGCCCAGGCTGGACGGCGTCGTGATCGACTGGCGCAGCCTGCCCGGCGGCGCGATGACCAACTACAACCGCGGCTTCACCGGCGTGCACGAGATCGGGCACTGGCTCGGCCTCTTCCACACCTTCGAGAACGGCTGCGAGCTGCCCGGCGACGGCATCGCCGACACCCCGATGGAGGCCCGGCCGACCGAGGCCTGCCCGGCGGACAAGGACAGCTGCGCGCAGCACCCCGGCCTGGACCCGGCGCACAACTTCATGGACTACGCGCACGACAAGTGCATGTCGGAGTTCACCCCGGGGCAGGCGGAGCGCATGCACCAGATGTGGGCGGTGTACCGGAACACCACCACCCCTGCAGCCTAGATTTCCGGCAAACTACGATATGTAGGTGACAGGTCCAAAGGCACTCGACACTCCCTACGCATCCACCCGCATCCTCAGCCCCGAGTACCGCATCGCGACAGTCGGCATCGTCCTGACGATCACCCTGGTCGCCTTCGAGGGCATGTCGGTCGGCGTCGTCATGCCGGCGGTGGCCCGCGAGCTGAACGCCCTGGACCTGTACGGGATCAGCTTCTCCGCCTTCCTCATCGCCAGCCTGTTCGCGAACGTGGTGGCGGGCCTCTGGTCGGACCGCCGCGGCTACCAGCTGCCGTTCCTGTCCGGTGTGGTGCTGTTCGTGGCGGGGATGGCGCTGGCAGGGGCGGCGCACTCGGCGGGGCTGTTCCTCGTGGCGCGGGCCGTGCAGGGGCTGGGGGCGGGCGCCTCGATCGTCGCGCTGCTCGTCATGATCGCGCGGGTCTATCCGGAGGCCCTGCGGCCCAAGGTCTTCGCGGCCGTCTCCGCGGCCTGGGTGGTGCCCGCCATGGTGGGGCCGGCCGTGGCCGGGTTCGTGGCCGTGCAGTGGGGCTGGCGGTACGTCTTCTACGGGATCATCCCGCTGGTCGTGCCCGCGCTGGTGATGCTCGTGCCCGCGCTGCGCAGGCCGTCCTCGCCCCATGAGCCGTCGACCGGCCCGCGCTCCAGGCCGGTCGCGATGACGCTGGCCGCCACCGCCACGGCGGGCGGGGCCGGGGCGCTGCTGCAGGGCGTGGACCTCCTGCACCAACACGCCGTGACCGGGGCCCTGGAGGCCGTCGCGGGCCTGGCGTTCCTGGTCTACGGGCTGCACCGGCTGCTGCCTCCCGGCGCGCTGCGCTTCGCGCGCGGGCTGCCCACGACCGTGCTGATGCGGGGCCTGTTCTCGGCCGCCTTCTTCGGGGTGAACTCCTTCATCCCGCTGGCGCTGCAGGAGGTGAAGTCCTTCGACCTCAAGCTCGCGGGGATCGCGCTGACCACCGGGGCGCTGGGGTGGTCCACGGGGTCGTACCTGCAGAGCAGGCGGGAGGGGGAGGCGTACAAGCGGATCCGGCTGGGGGCGGGGTGCGTCACCGCCTCGATCCTGATCTGCATGCTCTGCGTCGTCCCCGGGGTGACCGGGTGGGTCGCGGTGCCCGCGTGGATCGTGGCCGGGTTCGGGATGGGGTTCGGCATGACCACCGTCAGCGTCACCGCGCTGCGGCAGTCCCCGGTCAACGAGCAGGGGGCGAACTCCGCCGCCCTGTCGGTCACGGACATGCTCGGGTCCGCCCTGGCGATCGGGGTCGGGGGCGCACTGGTCAACCTGATCGGGCACGCCCCGGACGAGATCGCCACCGGGTTCGTCGTGATCTCGCTCCTCATGGCCGCCATCGGCCTGGCCGCCACGCTGCTCGCCGGACGCACCCGCTGATTTCCGCCCCTCCTGTCACACCGATCACGGTTCTCCTGACCTTCGCCGCGCGGGGTGATAGGACAGCGGTCAGGGAGGTGCCATGGAGGATGACGCCGAGGACGACCGCCGGGTCTGGCCGCCTGCGCCCGCTCCCAGGCATCGCCGTCCTCCTCCGCGCTACGCGTGGGGCGCGCCCTACGAGGAGGAGTCGCGGCGGGGGCGTAAGAGCCCTCTGGAGGCCGTGCCGGACCCCGACCCGGAGCCGGTACGGCGGCATGCCCGCTCCAGCGGCCCCGAGCCGGTCCGCGGCGAGCCCGACCCGCTGGACCTCGAGCCCGAAGAGCCGTGGAACCCGCAGATCCGCAGGACCGCCGCCTACGGCCTGGACCGCGAGTTCGAGCCCTGGGAGTCGCTTCCCCCCTCCGCGCGCCTCTACGGCTCTCCCGCGGACCCCGGGCGGCGCACGGTCGTGCCCGCGAGGGCGCTGCGGCGGTGGGCCGTCGGGTCGGTGGCCCTGCTGGGCGGGCGTGGGCCTGGTGGCGGGGGCGACCGTCGTGGTGCTGCGGATCACCGCGCCCTCGGCGGAGAGCGGGCGGCTGAGCGACTCCCTGGCCAAGGTCTCGGTGACGCTGCCGCAGGGGTGGAGCCAGGAGGCGGTGCCCCCCGTGACGGGCTTCACCTCCGTGGCCAGGGACGGCGGCGGCGGGCTCGTCATGGCCAGGCCGGTGCCGGGGGCCGTGGCGGACGCCAGGAAGGCCACGGCGGAGGCGGCGGAGCTCTACTCCCGGCTGCTGCTCAAAGGGGACCGGGTGACCGTCGTCGAGGACAAGGAGCTTCCCGGCGGCCACACCCGGGCGCTGCGGGCGGAATATCAGGATGTGGCCAACCGGCCCGCGTTCCTGAGAGTGACGCTGCTCACTCGCGGGGGCTCGGCCGTCATGCTCCTCGGGCTGCTCCAACCCGAGGAAACCGCACGCAGACAGGCCCTCGACACGGTCATGACGAAGATCAAATAGACCGCCTATCACGTGGAGACGAGCTTGGCCAGAATCCTTGACTCACGGCACGTCTTGTCGGTCGGCCCGATTACTATCGGGTCACTGTGAGAGAGCGAAGCACACGAACCCCAGAGGTGATGCGGTGAGCACCTTCGCCGCGTCCCACCTATCGCCTTCCTATCCCGACCGAGCCGCATGGGGCACCGCCCCCAAGCTCCGCGCGTGGCAGCAGGAGGCGTTCGACCTCTACTTCAGGCGCGAGCCGCGTGACTTCCTCACCGTGGCGACCCCGGGCGCGGGCAAGACGACCTACGCCCTGCGCATCGCCAGCGAGCTGCTCGCCAACGGCGTGATCAGGTCGATCACGATCGTCACGCCCACCGAGCACCTCAAGCGGCAGTGGGCCGACGCCGCCGCGCGGGTCGGCATCGGCATCGACCCCGAGTTCAAGAACAGCCAGGGCACCACCTCGCGCGACTACACCGGGGTGGCGGTGACGTACGCGCAGGTCGCCATGCACCCCGCGCTGCACCGGGCGCGCACGGAGGCGCGCAAGACGCTGGTGATCTTCGACGAGATCCACCACGCGGGCGACGCCAAGTCGTGGGGCGACGGCGTGAGCGAGGCGTTCGAGCCCGCCACGCGCCGCCTCCAGCTCACCGGCACGCCGTTCCGGTCCGACGACAACCCGATCCCGTTCGTCGCCTACGAGGAGGACGCCGAGGGCCTCAAGCGCAGCGTCGCCGACTACTCCTACGGCTACGGCCCCGCGCTCGACGACGGCGTCGTGCGCCCGGTCATCTTCCTGGCCTATTCCGGCGAGATGAAGTGGCGCACGCGGGCGGGCGACGAGATCGCCGCGACGCTCGGCACGCCGCTCACCAAGGACCAGCTCTCGCAGGCGTGGCGGGCCGCGCTCGACCCGAAGGGCGACTGGATCCGCCAGGTCATGCAGGCCGCCGACCGGCGGCTCACGGAGGTGCGCAGGGGCGTGCCCGACGCGGGCGGCCTGGTCATCGCCACCGACCACGAGACGGCCCGGGCCTACGCCCGCCACCTGCGCAACATCACCGGCGAGGGCGCCACCGTGGTCCTCTCCGACGACCCCGGCGCGTCGAAGAAGATCAAGCAGTTCGCGGCCTCGCCGGACCGCTGGCTGGTGGCCGTGCGCATGGTGTCGGAGGGCGTCGACATCCCCCGCCTGTGCGTGGGCGTCTACGCCACCTCCACCTCGACCCCGCTCTTCTTCGCCCAGGCCGTGGGCCGCTTCGTGCGGGCCCGCAAGCGCGGCGAGACCGCCTCGGTCTTCCTCCCCTCGGTGCCCACGCTCATGGGGCTGGCCAACGAGATGGAGGTCGAGCGCGACCACGTGCTCAACAAGCGGCCTCCCGAGGACGGACTCGACGACAGCCTCCTCGAGCAGGCCAACCGCCAGAAGGACAATCCCGACGTCCTGGGCGACGAGCTCCCGTTCGAGACGATGGAGACGTCGGCCACGTTCGACCGGGTGCTGTTCGACGGCGGCGAGTTCGGCACGGGCGCGGCGGTCGGCTCGGCGGAGGAAGAGGACTTCCTCGGCCTGCCGGGGCTGCTGGAGCCCGACCAGGTGGCGACGCTGCTGCGCAAGCGGCAGTCCGACCAGCAGGCGGCCAGGCGCAAGCAGGCGGAGGAGCAGCCGGCCGAGACGCTGGCGCCGCACGAGCAGATCGCGGAGCTGCGGCGCGAGCTCAACGGCCTGGTGGGCGCGTGGAACCACCGCACGGGCCAGCCGCACGGGGTCATCCACTCGGAGCTGCGCCGCTCGTGCGGCGGGCCGCCGATCGCGCAGGCGACGGCGGAGCAGATCCAGGAGCGGATCGCCACCATCCGCCGCTGGGCCACCCAGCGCCGCTGACCGGCCGGCTCGCGCTCAGCCGAGCTTCCTGACCAGGATGCGGCAGAGCTCGGGCCGGAGTTCGAGCCCGCCGTTCGGGTGGTAGACGACGTCGGTGGTGGCCAGCTCGCCGTGCGGCCATTCGGCGTAACCGCGGCGCTGGTACAACCTCAGGGCGTCGGGGTTGTCCAGGCCCACGCCGAGGGCGACCTGGTCGTGGCCGTCGGCCAGGAGCCGCTCCTCGGCGGCCCAGAGCAGCGCGGTGCCGATGCCCCGGTTGCGCATCCAGGGCACGACCTCCAGGTGCGTGAGCAGCGCCACGCCCGGTAAGTGGGTACGCAGCTCGGGCTCCTCCGCGGGCCCCAGCCACACGTAGACGTCGCCGACCGCCACCCCGCTCTCCCAGGCGACGAGCAGGACGCCGTGACCGGAGTCCTGCCTGGCGAGCCGGTCGGCGAAGTAGCCCTCCTGCCCGAGCGAGCCGACCATGGCGGGCAGGTCGGTATGGACGGCCTGGCGGATGTCACGTGGCCCCACGGACGACAGTTTCCCGGTTTGCCCTCTTATGAATCAAATGAGGTCCACTGGCGCAGTGGTGGCGCGCCAGGTTTGACCAGCCATTTCATGGCATCGGCCACGTACGGCCCTAGTTGCGGGATCCTGGCGAAGTGGTCGGCCCACTGGTCGCGGTCCGCCGCCCACGCCTCGAGATATTTGACGCAGAACTGCGGCGTGATGCGGTTGAGCCGGCCCAGCGCCGCCAGCAGGGACTCCTCCATGGCCCGGCGGCTCATGGCCGCGTCCGGCGGGAGCTCCCTGACGCGGCGCAGCACGTCCTTGACGAAGTCGCCGCGCCTGGCGAGGGCGCCGACCCAGTACGCCGGGTCGGCGGCGGCCCGCCAGCCCGTGCCCTCGCCCCCGTCGAGCAGCCAGTAGACGCCCTCGGCCAGCACGTCGCCGAGCTCCTGGTCCCGCGCGCGCATGGGGCGGTCGAATGGGTCGTACGGGCGCTGCTTGACCATCCCCGTGACCGCGAGCGGGCGCACCGACCTGTCGCCCAGCAGGTAGAACCAGTCCTCGTTGTAGATGTTCGGGAAGAACGAGGGGTCGCGGGTCGTCTCGACGGCCAGGGCGCCGCCGCCCACGAACGACTCCTGATGCCCGCCGGTCAGCCGGTGGGCGTGGCACACCACCGAGTTGTCCGGGTAGCCGCCGATGTGCATGCCCACGGCGTCGTAGGAGTCGAGCAGCGCGGCCGCGTGCGCGACCTCCTCGTGCCCGCCCACCTCGATGTCGTCGTCCAGGAAGACGATGCGCCGCCAGCCCATCAGGCGGGCCAGGAGCAGGCCCATGTTGCGCTTGGCGCTGAGGTCGGTCGCGCGGGCGAACGGCGTGCCCTTCAGCAGGGCCGTCGTCGCGAAGTCCGGCAGGTTGAGGCGGGCCAGGTTGTCGATGTCGACGGAGAGGAACTGCAGGCCGGCCGGCATCAGGAGGAGGTCCGGCTTGCTCCACTTGCTGTGCAGGGTCACGAGGGGGCAGTCCAGGGCGATCGCCAGCCGGATCGCGTGGCTGAGCCAGACCGGGTGCCTGATGGTCGGCACGACGATGGCGTCGACGCGGCCGGACTTCGCGACTCGCGGGTGGAACTCGATCAGATCCCGGTGGGAGCCGTGGTGGTGCTCCGATCCGACCTCAGTCCCCACGAGAGGGCTCCGACCACTCATGCAGCCGGAACGTGTCGAGGGTCCAATCAGGTGTGACGACCACGCGGTCCCTGATCCTGACCCGCGTGAGAATGCTGTAGGCCGCGGCGGCGCCGAAACGCGTCCGCAGATAGACGGCGTTGCGGTCGCGGAATCGCTCGTCGGTCAGGGCCCGCACCGCACCGTAGACGCCTCTGCCGTACATGCCATTGCAAATGGTCAACGTGCGCTCGACATTGTCGGGATTGACGCCGCGGTAGAAGAACCCGACGTCCTCAAGGAGTTGCAGATTATCGCCGGACCCGGCGGTGACGGTGTAGTGCCGGCGCGTGTCGCCCCCCTCGATGACCTCGAAATACGGACCCTTTTCCCCCTCCCAGTCGGGCACCTGCCGCACCGGGAGTTCGGCCTGCGCGAGCACGGCCCCGGTCACCGCGTTGTAGTCGACGCCGCCCAGGAGCACCACGTGCGTCGTCAGGTCGTCGGAACGCAGATCCTCGGTGGAGACCAGCTTCACCGGGCTGCGCGGATTCGCGGCCCGCAGATGGCCCCACAGTTCGAAGAGAGAGTCGAGGTCGGAGTACTTGTACAGCTCGATGTAGTCGGGGCTCGACGGGTCCGCGTACGGGATCTTGGCCCGGTCCTCCTCCGGCACCTGCGAGCAGATGACCGTGATCGGCTCCCCGTCGCGGAAGTGCCAGGGGCCTGCCTGGAGCGCGTCCCGCGCGGCCGGCTCGCCGTTCTCGCCCGACGCCTGGGACTTCAGCGCGGCCTGGCGCAGCCGGTCCAGCTCGGCGAGCAGATGGCGGTGGTCCTCCAGCTCGCCCGGCGTCAGGTCGGAGACCGGGAGCACGCGTGCCTTGCCGTTGGAGACCGATCGCTTGGTCGCGAAGAACGCGGCGTACTTCTCCAGCCGGTGTAAGGGCGGGATCTTGCCCGCGTGGGCCGACTCCCACGACGAGATCAGCGCGACGCTGACCTGGAACGCCTCGCGCAGCTGTGCCTGGGTGACGCGCAGGTCAGGCCAGTGGCTCTCGCGCAGCTCGCGCAATCGGCGCGCCAGCGCGGAATTGACGCCGCTCATGCCAGCCCCATTGGTGTGAACTTCAGTAATCTCTAGTGAACATCAGCCTGGCGGCGGAATCGATGAAGAATCCGCAGCTAAGGCCTAACAGAACAGCCAACCTGCACAAACCGGTGCGCACAAGAGCCACCAGTCTAACCATTCAGCTGTCACCGCCGTGTACGAATAGGGCGGTTCAGTCGGGGTAAACCTCTAATTGGAGAAGATTCACTGAAGTTAGCTGAATATGGGTGGAGGTGGTTCGTGGCGAGGGTCCGATGAGCCACACCCGGCAGGAGCGGCATCCCCACGCAGAAAGACAGCGGAACACCCCCGCGACGAGCCCAATCATCGGCGGAGGTGCCCGCGAGCGAGGTTTCTGTCAGAGCGCGTCTCCGCACCAGGGAAAACCTTCATGACCACACTAGCCCTCCACCTCTCGGTGGCAATACCAACATCAACCGATACCAGAGCCTTGACCCTCTTCCTCCTGACGACCTTGATCACGCTGGCAGCGGCGGCCATCCGCTGGACGGTGAAGCGGGCGAACGTCGTCATGGTGATCAGTGGCACGGGCGTCCTGGTGATCGTCCTGTCCGTGCTGCTCGCCGCCTATGTGATCACCTTCGGGACATCCTGAGGGAGCCGTCGCGCGCGGCGCTCCGCCCCCCGGCGCTGCGCGCGTGCCGGTCGCCTGTGACGATGGGTGACTCTGTGCGTTTGGCCACAGAGCGGTGCCCATCTGTTAGAAACTCGACGGAAGAGGCAACAACCACTCTTGGCTTGTCTCGGGATACGCAGAAGGACTTTGCCCATGTCGTCTGAGGTCACCAGAAAGCCGATGCTGACCGTGACTTCCGGCCTCTCGCGAAACGCCGTCATCCTCAAGCTCGAGGGCGAACTCGACGTCAACGTGCTGCAGGTGCTGCGCGAGCACCTCGAGCCCGTCTGGGCCCTTCCCCCCAAACCCTTCCTGATCCTCGACCTGGGCGAGCTCTCCTTCTGCGACTCCATGGGGATGAACGAGCTCGTCGGCGTCATGCAGCGGTGCGAGTCCAGAGGGACCCGGCTGCTGCTCGGAGGGGTTCAGGGGGTCATGGCCAGGGTGCTGTCGATCACCGGGCTGCGGCACGCGTTCGAGGTCTTCGCCCGGCTCGACGACGCGTTACGGCTCGCCGTGGCCACGCCCTGACTACGTCTGGGGAATGCGCCGCCCGGTGCGGCCGTCGGTCAGGACGTAGTCCGGCTTCTCCCGCAGGGGCAGCTTCAGCGCGGCCCGGCCGCTCTCGACCTGCACCGGCAGGGTGAACACGCGCTGGTGGTGGCTCGTGAGCGCGGCCGGGTGGCTGCCGACGCCGGGCCCCTCGTACAGCCATAGGCGCAGCCTGCGCCCCTCGGCCCGGACCACGACCTCGGCCGCCCCGCACTCCTGCGGGGCCGCCGCCCAGGTCAGCACGATCTCGTGGGCCACCTTCGCCGAACGGGGGACCGGGACGCGCTCCTGGCAGGAGGCCACGAGGTCGGCCACGATCGCCGGAGGGGCGGGGGTGGGCCGCTCTTCGGCGCCCATCGCGATCGTCCCGCCTTCCAGCAGCATCAGCGTGACGACCGCGGCCACCCGTTCGCCGGTGCTCCCCCGGACGAGCAGCCACAGGCAGAGAGGGCCGAGGACGAGCCAGGCCGCACCCAGGGAGATGGCCAGCATGTATCTACCTCCCGCGACAAGGAGTTTGTGACTCACCGTATTACTACGGCTCCGGAGGGGGTTCGTCCTCTTGAATATCACATGAACGCAGCGTTGCCTATCGCATACGTTTGGTGATCAAGTGTGATGCTGGTCACCCCAGGACGGGCGCCCCCCGCAGGGTGGCGCCCGCGTCCTTCAGCTCCGCCAGCGCCACCTCCGTGGTCGTCGCGGCCACGCCGGCCGTCAGGTCGAGCAGCACCCGCACCGCCAGCCCGTGCTTGACCGCGTCGAGGGCCGTCGCGCGCACGCAGTGGTCCGTGGCGATCCCGACCACGTCCACCTCGTGCACCCCGCGCTGCCCGAGCCACTCGGCCAGCGGGACCCCGTCGCTCGAAAGGCCCTCGAAACCGCTGTACGCGGCGGCGTAGGCGCCCTTGCTGAACACTTCCTCCACCTCCGACACGTCGAACGACGGGTGGAAGTCGGCTCCCGGGGTCCCGGCCACGCAGTGCGCCGGCCACCTTGAGACGTAGTCGGGAGATTCGGCGAAGTGGTCGCCGGGCGAGATGTGGTAGTCGCGGGTCGCCACCACGTGGTCATAGCCGTGTTCGGCCATGTGGCGAGTGATCGCCGCCGCCACCTCCGAGCCGCCGGCCACGGGCAGGCTGCCGCCCTCGCAGAAGTCGTTCTGCACATCGACGATGATCAGTGCGGTCCCCATATTCAGCACTCTAATGACCGGGCCCGCCCTCCGGCCCCCCGCCCCGCTGCCGGGGGCGCGTCAGGCGAACTCCGTGGGGATGGCCGCGTACCCCCTGCCGAGGTGCAGGGCCTCCTGGGGGAGGCTGGCGACGGCGGCGGCGTGGCGCTCGCGGGCGGCGGTCAGGGGCTCCCTGCCCACCACCTGCCCGTCGCGCACCAGCTCGTGCAGCAGGGGGATGCCGCCTTCGGGGGCCAGGCCGCCGGTGGTGATCAGCTCGGTCTCCACGTTGCCCGCGTCGTCCAGGAGCCGGTACGCCTGCTTGCGGCCCCCGCGCGACGGCTTGCCCACCGAGCGCTTGGCCACGGCCTCCAGCCTGCCCGTGGCTGTCTCCCTCGCCACCAGCTTGTACACCAGGGCCGCCGTGGGCACGCCGGACCCGGTCACCAGGGACGTGCCGACGCCGTAACCGTCGACGGGGGCGGCGGCGAGCGCGGCGATGGCGTACTCGTCCAGGTCGGAGGTGACCAGGATGCGGGTGTCGAAGGCTCCGAGCGCGTCGAGCTGCTCGCGCACCTCCTGCGCGGCGGCGGCCAGGTCGCCGGAGTCGATGCGGACCGCGCCCAGCTCCGGCCCGGCCAGCTCCACGGCCGTGCGCACCGCCTCGGCCACGTCGTACGTGTCCACCAGCAGCGTCGTCTTGCGGCCGAGCGAGGCGATCTGGGCCTCGAACGCCTCCTTCTCCGAGTCGTGCAGCAACGTGAACGCGTGCGCCGCCGTGCCGGCCGTGGGCACGCCGTAGGCGTACCCGGCCATGAGGTTGGAGGTGGAGGCGAAACCGGCGATGTACGCGGCCCGGGCGGCGGCCACGGCGGCGCCCTCGTGGGTGCGGCGCGAGCCCATCTCGATGAGCGGCCGCTTGCCCGCGGCGTTGGTCATGCGGGAGGCCGCCGAGGCGATCGCGCAGTCATGGTTGAGGATCGACAGGGTGAGGGTCTCGAGCAGCACGGCCTCCGCGAACGTGCCCTCCACGATCATGATGGGGGAGGCCGGGAAGTAGAGGTCGCCCTCGCGGTAGCCGTAGACGTTTCCGGAAAACCGGTAATCGGCGAGAAACGCCAGAGTGTCGTCGTCGACGACGTGCCTCTCCCGCAAATAGGTGAGTTCTTCCTCACTGAAGCGGAAGCGTTCTAGCTCGTCCAGGACACGTCCGGTCCCGGCGACCACCCCGTAGCGCCTGCCACCCGGCAGATGCCTGGCGAACACCTCGAAAACGGCGCGCCTGTGCGCCGCCCCGCTCCGGAGCGCCGCCTGCAGCATCGTCAGCTCATAGTGATCTGTGAGCAACGCAGTGCTCATGGTCAATGTCACGACTCGAAGACTACGGCCCAGATAGGGCAGACTTCTGGATGTGGGTAGCACCGCTCCAATCGCCGTCGAGCGTCCGTCATCGGACGTCCGGCCCGATCTGCCATGGGTGACCATCGTCTGGAACGACCCGGTCAACCTGATGTCCTACGTGACCTATGTCTTCCAATCGGTCTTCGGCTACACGAGGGAGAAGGCCGAAAAACTCATGCTGGACGTACACCACAAGGGCAAGGCCGTCGTGTCCAGTGGCACGCGGGAAGAGATGGAACGCGATGTGCAGATTCTCCACTCCTACGGCCTGTGGGCGACGGTCCAGCCGGACTCGGTCAAGTGAGGCACATGAGGTCAGTGAGGCGGCACGGGTGACATCGGGGTTCTCGTCGGGCAAGGGCGGCGTCGTCGTCGCGGAGTTCGAGGCCGCGGAGGTCTCGCTCCTACGCTCGCTCGTGTCGATGATGCTGGGCATCGTGGAGCCCGGCCGGACCAGCGACGACCCGCTGGAGCGGGCGCTGGGCATCGGCGGGGGAGAGGCGCCGACCGACCCGGTGCTGGCCAGGCTGTTCCCGTCGGCGTACGAGGACGAGAAGGATTCGGCGGAGTTCCGCCGCTACACCGAGGCCACCCTGCGCGACGGCAAGCGGGCCGACGCGCAGACCGTCTTCGACACCGCCAGGTCGGGCCGCGCGGAGCTCACGCCCGAGCAGGCCCAGGCCTGGCTGCGCTCGCTCAACGACGTGCGCCTGACGCTCGGCACCAAGCTCGACGTGACCGAGGAGGTCCACGACGAGATCGCCGTGATGTCCGAGGACGACCCCCGCTACCCGGCCTACCTCACCTATGACTGGCTGACCTACCTCCAGGACAGCCTGGTCCGGGCCCTCTGGTAACTTCCGGGCATGCTGTCGATCTCGCAGGAACTGGTGGACAAGATCGTCGCCCATGCCCGCGCCGACCACCCCGACGAGGCGTGCGGGGTCATCGCGGGCAGGAACGGGGTCCCCGAGCGGTTCGTCCCGATGGAGAACGCCGAACGCTCGCCCACCTTCTACCGCTTCGACTCCATGGAGCAGCTGCGCGTCTGGCGTGAGATGGACGACCGCGACGAGGAGCCCGTCGTGATCTACCACTCCCACACGGCCACCGAGGCGTACCCGTCGCGCACCGACGTCTCCTACGCCTCCGAGCCGGACGCCCACTACGTCCTGGTCTCCACGCGGGACGAGGACGAGGTGGAGTTCCGCTCGTACCGCATCCTCGACGGAGTGATTACCGAGGAAGAGGTAAGGTTTCTCCCATGATGGCCAGGCCGGTGCAGAGCTTCCTCTTCGCGCATACTCCGGCTGTCGTTCTCTACGACTGTCCCGCGAGAAATCTGCCGCTTCACTGCCACTGGGCGTGACAGCAGGGCGGCAGCCCGACGAACAGATTTCTTGCCGGAAGGTCCCGCGGAATCCGCATCCCGCAATCGGTGTTGCTGCGGATGGGACGACCTGATCTGAGGAGACTGAGCGCGATGGCCATCGAGGTTCGCATTCCGACCATCCTGCGTAATTACACCGGCGGCGCCAAGGCCGTCGACGCCGAGGGCGCCACCCTCGAAGAGCTGATCAGCAATCTGGAGTCGCGCCACCCCGGCATCAAGGAGCGCCTGGTCGACGCCGGCAACCTGCGCCGCTTCGTCAACGTCTACCTGAACGACGAGGACGTGCGCTTCCTGGGCGGCCTGGGCACGCCGCTGTCCGACGGCGACACGGTGACCGTGCTGCCCGCCGTCGCCGGCGGGTGACATGCGGTTCGACTCGCTGATCGACTCGGTCGGCCGCACGCCCCTCGTGGGGCTGCCGAGGTTGTCGCCCTCCGCCGACGTGCGGATCTGGGCCAAGCTCGAAGACCGCAACCCGACCGGGTCGATCAAGGACAGGCCCGCCCTGTGGATGATCCAGGAGGCCGAGAAGGACGGCCGGCTCACGCCCGGCTGCACGATCCTCGAGCCCACCAGCGGCAACACGGGCATCTCGCTCGCCATGTCGGCCAAGCTCAAGGGCTACAAGCTGATCTGCGTGATGCCCGAGAACACCTCGGAGGAGCGCCGCCAGCTCCTGCGCATGTGGGGCGCGCAGATCATCTCCTCGCCCGCGGCGGGCGGCTCCAACGAGGCCGTGCGGGTGGCCAAGGAGCTCGCGGCCCAGAATCCCTCCTGGGTGATGCTCTACCAGTACGGAAACCCGGCCAACTGGCGCTCGCACTACGAGACCACCGGCCCGGAGATCCTCGAGGACCTGCCCACCGTCACCCACTTCGTGGCCGGGCTCGGCACGACCGGCACGCTGATGGGCGTCGGGCGGTTCCTGCGCGAGCGGGTGCCCGGCGTGCAGATCGTCGCCGCCGAGCCGCGTTACGGCGAGCTGGTCTACGGGCTGCGCAACGTGGACGAGGGCTTCATCCCCGAGCTCTACGACGAGTCCGTGCTGACCACCCGCTTCTCCGTGGGCTCGGCCGACGCGCTGCGGCGCACGCGCGAGCTGCTGGCCGCGGAGGGCATCTTCGCCGGCGTCTCGACCGGCGCGGCGCTGCACGCGGCGCTGGGCGTGGCCACGAAGGCGGTCAAGGCGGGCGAGCGCGCCGACGTCGTGTTCGTGGTGGCCGACGGCGGCTGGAAATACCTGTCCACGGGCGCCTACGAGGGCACCCTGGACGAGGCGGAAGAGCGCCTCGAAGGCCAGCTCTGGGCCTGACGGCACCAAAACCGGGCGGCACAAAAACCTGACGGCACAAAAAACCGGGCGGCCGGTCCCTCGTGGACCGGCCGCCCGGTTTCAGTTGAACAGCACCCGCAGCGAGAACGTCGCCTCGGTGTCGGTCTGCGTGCCGCTCATCCCCACGGCCCGCAGCACCTGCAGGTTGGCCTTGTCGTCGCCCTGCATGGACTTGAGGTAGAGGCTCTCCACCTTGTCCAGGTCCACGAAGACCGCGTAGTTGGCGTCGTCCGCGTTGGGGATCGCCGTCTGGAACGTCTCCGAGTCGCCCAGCGTGCCCTCACCGGCCAGCTGCTTGGCGTACTCGTCCGTCGTCGCCACGGTGAAGACGCCGTCGCCGGCGACCTTGGCGATCTGCGGCGCTCCCTGACCCTGGGAGGTCAGCGCCTGCTGGACCTTGTCGACGATGGCCTGCGCCTTGGCCGGGTCGGTGGCGATGCGCACGCCGCCCTTGATCTGGTCGCCGCCCAGGCCCTGGCTGTCCACGGCGAGCGTGAAGTTCTTGCCGAAGATCGTGGCCAGGTCGCCGGGGAGCTGCAGCCCGAGCTGGCTCTGCGCCTGCTCCAGCATCTGCTTGACCTCGGCGCCGCCGGTCGCCGCGGCCTGCTTCTGGATCTGGGCCCACTGCTTGGTGACCATCTGGTCGAGGCCGGAGATCGACACGGCGCCCGCCGTGGTGGCGGGCAGCGTGCCCAGGTTGGCCTTGGGCAGGTCGCCCTCGGGGGTCATGCCCTTGGCGCCGCGCACGAGGCCGGCGAGCTCGACGTACGCGCTGTCGAAGCGCAGCGCGCCGGCGAACCTGGCGTCCTTGACCTGGTCCACCAGGGCGGCCTGCTCGGCCGGGACCTCCTTCTTGGCCAGCTCCATGAGCCCGCCCATGTCGGCCCAGAACGACAGCACGCCCTGCTCGCCGACCGCGCCCATGTCGTCGCTGAACTCGGCGTTGTCGGCCAGGCTGCCCTCCGACTTCGCGTACTTGTCGGCCAGCTCCTGGGTCGAGCTCAGCAGCGCGTAGTCGTCACGGAAGGCGAGGCCGTACTTCTCGCCCTTCATCAGCTTGGCGATGCCGGCCTTGGCCTGCGCCTCGTCCTTGATCTGGACGGCCACCGCGAAGTCGGGCTCCTCCTTGCCCGAGGGCACGGCGGCGAAGCCGACCCTGCTGCCGAGCCAGGGGTCGACGTCCTTGGCGAAGTCGACCTTGGCATCGGAGTCGGAGTTGAGCGTGTCGAAGAGCGCCTTGCGCGGGTCCTCGCCGGTGAAGGAGTCCTTGGTGACCGTGAACTTCCTGGCGATCTGGAACAGCGCCAGCTTCTGGTTCGCGGCCGGGTCCAGGTCGAGCCGGGCGTAGGCGATCGAGTTGGCGGGCAGGACCTCGTTCGGCTGCGTGCCGCCGCCGCCGATGGCGTTCATGGCCCACACGGCGCCGCCGCCGAGCAGGATCACCGCGAGCGCGGCGGCCGCGGCGATGATCCAGGTCTTGCGGCCCTTCTTGGCCGGTTGCGCCGGGCCGAACCCCTCGGGTCCCTGCTGCTGCCAGCCGCCCTGGGCGTACTGGTCGTTCTGCCAACCTTGCTGCTGCTGTTCCTGCTGCCAGCCCTGGCCCTGTTGCCAGCCCTGCTGCTCCTGCTGCCAGCCCTGCTGCGGCGGCTGCTGCTGCTGCCAGCCGCCCTGGGCCTGCTGCTGGCCCTGCTGCCAGCTCTGCTGCTGGCCGTAGGAGCCCTGCTGGCCGTAGCCGGCGTCGTAGGGGGGCTGCTGCTGCTGCTGCCCGTACCCCTGCTGAGGGTTGTACGGCTGCTGCTGGCCGTAGGACGCCTGCTGGCCGTAGCCCCCCTGCTGGTAGGGCTGCTGCGGCGGGTACGGCTGTCCCGATGACTGAGGCATCGGCGCGGGGTTCTCCGGCTGCTGCCCCTGGTTCCAGTTGTACGCCGTGGTCCGGTCAGGATCCTGGCCGTAGGGGGGATTATTCGCAGACATCACTCAACTCACAATGTGGACTTTTGACCACAGAGAAGTTAGCTGATGTTGCTAGACGGGCGCTTGCAATGTGCTGAAGTGAGATTCAGACCCGGGTGAGTTCCTTTCTGAGCGCATTGATGTGGACCTCGCCGGTTCCGTAGTCGGCGACGCACGACCACGGCACGAATGTGCAGCCCACATAGACCAGGCGGGACAGCGAGCGGGACAGCCAGGACGCGCGGTCCTGGTTCTCCCGGGTGAGACCGAGCAGCAGCGGCGCCCGGCGGCTGGAGACGATCAGTCCGTAGACGGTGTGGCTCTTCTGGAGTTCGCCCCTGTGCTTGATCACGCGGATGTCGACCACGTGGCCGACCCATATCCCGTCGGAGTCCCAGACGGACTGACCGAGGAGTTCGGTGACACTTGCCATGATCGAACTTTCTCAACCGAATCATGTTTTCGCAGGTAGGCACGCTGATAGCGGGATGCCATAGACTATGCGGGCGCTAGAACATAATTCCGGAGTTGAGGCGGGCGCGGATGACCAAGTTCGACGAGGCGACTCAGGCGATCAGGATCGACGAGGGCACGTACGACGTGTGCCTCGACTCCGGATACGCGATCGGCGGCCCCCTCAACGGCGGCTACCTCATGGCCGTGATCCTGCGCGCTGCGGTGGACGCCTCGCCGTTCGAGCATCCGGTGAGCACGACGGCGCAGTTCCTCAAGGCGCCGGTCGCCGGGCCCGCGCAGGTCAGGATCGAGCCGCTCAAGGCGGGCAGGACGGCCGCGTTCGCCAGGGCCACGCTCGTGCAGGACGACGTGGCGCACATCGAGGGGCTGATCACGACGGCCACGTTGAACGAGGTCGAGCCGATCTACGCCGAAGAGCCGGCCTACGACATGCCCGGCATCGAGGACTGCGTCAAGCTCCCCGACCCCAAGCCCGAGTCGGGCATGAACCTCAATGCCCGGATGGAGCTGCTCTTCGACCCGCCCACGATCGGCTGGCTGAAGGGCGAGCCCTCCGGCAGGCCCGAGTCGCGGGCGTACTTCAGGATGGCCGAGCCCCAGGACCCGGACCCGTACGTGCTGGCGCTGGCCGTGGACGCGCTGCCGCCGGTGGTGTTCTCGGCGGGCGCGCGGGGCTGGGCGCCGACCGTGGACCTCACCTGGCACCTGCGGGCGCTGCCCGCCCCCGGCTGGCTCACGCTGCTCGGCAGTGGCCGGCTGGTCTCGGACGGCTGGTTCGACGAGGAGGTCGAGGTACGCGACTCCGCCGGCCGCCTTGTCGCCCAGGCGCGCCAGCTCGCCCGGGTCGGACGCGGCTGACCGGCCCAGATGATCGGCCCGGATGTGACCAAGACAACACCGCCGCACGCCCACGTGCCGTACTTGTGAGCATTCTTACGCAGAGTTGATCGTGCAGGTCGCCTACCCTCTAGAGCGTGCCGGACACGAGTATTGGGATCTTCGACAGCGGGGTCGGCGGCCTGACGGTCGCCCGCGCGATCATCGACCAGTTGCCCCATGAGTCCATCACGTACGTGGCCGACACGGCCCGTCAGCCGTACGGGCCCAAACGCATCGCGGAGGTCCGCGCCTACGCCCTGGAAGTGATGGACCACCTCGTCGAGCACGGCGTGAAGATGCTGGTGATCGCCTGCAACAGCGCCAGCGCCGCCGTGCTGCGCGACGCCCGCGAGCGTTACGACGTGCCGGTCGTCGAGGTGATCCAGCCCGCCACCAGGCGAGCGGTGCGCGCCACCCGTACGGGCAGGGTCGGCGTGATCGCCACCAGGGCCACGATCGAGTCCATGGCCTACCACGACGCCTTCACCGCGGCGCCCGACGTGCAGCTCACCGGCGTGGCCGCCCCACGCCTGGTGGAGTACGTCGAGCGCGGCGAGACGATGAGCGGCGAGCTCATCGAGGTGCTGAACGAGTACCTGGAGCCCATCAGGGCCGCCGGGTGCGACACCCTCATCCTCGGCTGCACCCACTACCCGCTGCTCACCGGCGCCATCTCCTATGTCGTCGGCGACGGTGTCACGCTGGTCTCCAGCGCCGAGGAGACGGCCAAGGACGTCTACCGGATCCTGCACGACCGCGATCTGGCGGCAGGAGGCGAGGCCACCCCCCGGCACCGCTTCCGCGCCACCGGCGACTCCCTGCTCTTCGCCCGGCTCGGGCGACGTTTCCTGGGGCCGGAGATCGATGTGGTCGAAGTCGCACCAGTGGGGGGTACTACCTCTAACGGCCACTCGGCCGCGCCGGTGTCGGGACTGACGAGCGACGACACCGGATTCCCGCGGCCGGGTCGCGACGCGGAGCGTCGCATCGGGAAGGAGCCCACATGAAGGTGACCATCGTCGGGTGTTCGGGCAGCTTCCCCGGGCCCGACAGCCCCGCGTCGTGCTACCTCATCGAGGCGGACGGGTTCAAGTTGCTGCTCGACCTCGGCAACGGGTCGCTCGGCGCGCTCCAACGCCACATCAGCCCGTACGAGGTGGACGCGATCTGCCTGTCGCACCTGCACGCCGACCACTGTCTCGACCTCTGCTCCTACCACGTGGTCCGCACGTACGGGCCGGGCGCGCCGTACCCCACCCTGCCCGTCTACGCGCCGGCCGACGCGCCCGCCCGGCTGTCGGCCGCGTACGGGATGCCGGACGAGCCGGGCCTGGACACCGCGTTCGACTTCCTGCCGCTGGCGCCGGGCTCGTTCGAGATCGGGCCGTTCACGCTGACCGCCGGGCTGGTCAACCACCCGGTCGAGGCGTACGGCTTCCGCGTGACCGGCGGCGGCCGGTGCGTGGCCTACTCCGGCGACACCGGCGAGTCGAGCGAGCTGGTGAAGCTGGCCACGGGCGCCGACCTGCTGCTGTGCGAGGCGTCGTTCGTTGAGGGCCCGGACCTGCCCGCCGACCTGCACCTGACCGGCCGCCAGGCCGCCCGGCACGCGGCCGAGGCCGGCGTCGACCGGCTCGTGCTCACCCACCTCGTCCCGTGGAACGACCAGGCCACCGTGCTGGAGGAGGCGATGGGAGGCGGGTTCGGGGGCCCGATCGAGCTGGCCCGCAGCGGCGCGGTCTACGACCTGGCCTGAGTCTCGGTGAAGTCGCGCATGCGGGGTAACGGGGAGAACAGCAGCGGCACGAAGGTCAGCAGCCGGGCCGCCATGATCGTCCACAGGGCCTGGCGCACCCCGATCTGCTGGGCCAGGATCCCGCCGAGCAGCGCGCCCAGCGGCATGATGCCCCAGGTCATGAACCTGACCGAGGCGTTGACCCGGCCGAGCAGGTGCTCGGGGGTCACGGTCTGGCGGTAGGTGACCTGGCCCACGTTCAATAATGTCGCGCTCCAAGTGAGCGCGATCGAAGTGATCGCGAAGCACACCACGCGCCAGTCGGCCTGCGTCATCGGCAGCAGCAGGCCGAAGGGCGAGCCGAGGATGACCGCCAGCCAGGTCATCCTGGCGGTGCCGTACCGCCTGGACAGCCACGAGCCGGTGAAGCCGCCGATCAGGCCGCCGATGCCGCCCGACATGAGCAGCAGGCCGATGGTGCTGGGGGGCAGCTTGACCACCTGGGCCAGGAACAGCACCGACAGGCCCAGCACGGCGCTGGTGCACAGGTTTCCGGCCACCGTCGAGACGGCCAGCATGCGCAGCAGCCGGTCGCGCCACAGGTAGGAGAGGCCCTCGCCGATGCCGCGCAACAACGGGGTGCGCTGGGTGACGGCGGGCGGCTTGTCGGGGACCTTGATCGTGCTCAGGAAGAGCACCGAGGCGAGCGCGCCGAGCGCGGTGGCGAACAGCGTGCGCGGCGCCCCGAGCAACTGCACCAGCGCGCCCCCCACGGCCGGCCCGGACATGAACGAGCCGGAGCGCACGATCTCCAGCTTGGAGTTGCCGTCGGTGAGCTGCCCGGTGCCGACCAGCTCAGGCAGGTACGTCTGGTCGGCCACGTCGTTGAAGACCTGGGCCATGCCGACCAGCAGCGCGATGGCGAACATCAGGCCGATCGACAGCAGCCCCACCTCCGCGGCCAGCGGGATGCAGGCGAGCAGCAGGAACCTGGCCAGGTCGGAGACCAGCATCACGCGCCGCCGGCGCATCCGGTCGACCCACACCCCCGCGGGCAGGCCGATGAGCAGGAACGCCGTCGTCTGCAGTGCTGACAGGACCCCGACCTCCACGGGACCGGCATTCAGCGCGAGTACGGCCGCCAGCGGAAGCGCAACACGGGAGATATTCGCCCCGAGTTCACTGGCAACGTGCGAACTGAGGAACCGGAGGAAGTCAGGGTTACGCAACACCCCCGTTGTCATTGCGTAAGGATCCATGTGGCGGACACATTTGGTCAAGAGTGTCGTGGCGCGGAGATAGGGTGATCTGCATGTCCCGACAGGATGGCCGCAACTCTGACCAGCTTCGCCCCATAACCATCACCAGGCAGTGGCTCGCCCACGCCGAGGGATCGGTGCTGGTCGAGTTCGGCGGCACGCGGGTGTTGTGCGCGGCCTCGGTCCAGGACAGCGTGCCCCGGTGGCGACGGGGCAGCGGCCAGGGGTGGGTTACGGCCGAATACGCCATGCTGCCCCGGGCGACCAATACCCGCAACGACCGCGAATCGGTCCGCGGCAAAATCGGCGGCCGGACCCACGAGATTTCCCGGCTGATCGGGCGTTCCCTCCGCGCTTGCGTCGATTACAAGGCGCTGGGGGAAAACTCCATTCTGCTCGACTGCGACGTGCTGGACGCCGACGGCGGCACCAGGACCGCCGCGATCACCGGTGCCTACGTCGCGCTCGCCGACGCGATCGCCTGGATGCGCGAGCGCCGGATGTGCCCGGGCGAGCCCCTGATCGGCTCGGTCGCCGCCGTGTCCGTCGGGGTGGTCGGCTCGGTGCCGCTGCTCGACCTCTGCTACACCGAGGACGTCGCCGCCGAGACCGACATGAACGTCGTGATGACCGGCGAGGGCAGCTTCGTCGAGGTGCAGGGCACCGCCGAGGGCGCCCCCTTCGACCGCGCGGTGCTCAACCAGCTCCTCGACCTGGCGGTGTCCGGCTGCGAGGAGCTCACGCTGATCCAGCAGGAAGCCCTGGGCTCATGAGGATCGTGCTGGCCACCCGCAACGGGGGCAAGATCGCGGAGCTGCGCCGGATCCTGTCCGGGTTCGACATCGTCGGGCTCGAGGAGTTCCCCTCGATCGGCGAGGTCGCCGAGACCGGCGTCACGTTCGAGGAAAACGCGCTGCTCAAGGCGCACGCCGTGGCCCAGGGGTCGGGGCTGCCCGCGGTGGCCGACGACTCGGGGCTCTGCGTCGACGTGCTGGGCGGCATGCCGGGCGTCTTCTCCGCCCGCTGGTCGGGGCGGCACGGCGACGACGACGCCAACCTCGATCTGCTGCTCGCGCAGGTCTCCGACGTGCCCGCCGGCAAGCTGACCGCCCACTTCGCCTGCGCCGCCGCGCTGGCGCTGCCTTCGGGGGAGTCCCGGGTGGTGGAGGGCGCGCTCCAGGGCCACCTCGTCTCCGCCCGCCGGGGGTCCAACGGATTCGGGTACGACCCGATCTTCGTGCCCGACGGCGAGGAGCGCACGACGGCCGAGCTGTCGCCGGAGGAGAAGGACGCGATCAGCCACCGGGGCCGGGCCTTCCGGGCGCTGGCGCCCCTCGTGCGTGATCTGCTCAGCTCGTAACCACCGTGTAAGAACCGCCCGGGGCCGGGCGGCGTAACGTCGGACTGTGCAGAGTAATTCGGTGGTGCCCGCCTGGGCGCGGGCCCTGATGGGGCTGGTGGCCGGGGGCGTAGCCCTCGGGATCGCGCAGCTCGTGGCCGCGTTCGCCGGGGCCGGGTCGTCGCCCGTGGTGGCGGTGGGCGACGCGGTGATCGACCTGACGCCCGCTCCGGTCAAGGACTTCGCGATCAGGACGTTCGGCGAGAACGACAAGACCGTCCTCATCGCGGGCGTGCTGATCGTGGTGCTCGGCGGGATCGCGCCCCTCATCGGGACGCTGGCCGTCCGCAGGCTCGCCTACGGCTTCGCCGGGCTGGCCGTTTTCGCGGTGATCGGCCTGGCGGCGGTGCTGACCCGGCCGGATGCCGGGGTTCTCGACGTGCTGCCGACCGTGGTGGGGGCGGCGGCCGGCGCCTGGGCGCTGAGATGGCTGGTACGGCGGGCCGCGGCCGAGCCCTTCACGCTCCCGGCACCCCCACCCGCCGGCACCCTCCCGGCACCCCCGCCCGCCGACGCCACGGAGCCCACCGGCGCCGCCGAAGACGTTGGAGCCGGCGGGGCCACCGACGCCACCCAACCCGCCAGTGCCGCCGAGTCCGGCGGTGCCCGTGGGGGCGGCAGCGGCGGGGGCGGCGATAGCGTGGAGCGGCCCGCGGTCATGCTGGCCGGGGCGGACCTGTGGACGTTCGACCGGCGGCGGCTGCTGACCGGAGCCGCCGGTGGGGCGGTGGTCGCGGTCGGCAGCGCCGTGCTCGGGCAGGCGCTCGGCGGGCGGCGGGCCGTGGACGCCGCCCGGGTGAGGGTGGCGCTGCCCAAGCCTGCGACCCCCGCCAAGCCCATCCCGGCAGGCGCGGACCTCCACATCAGGGGCTTGTCTCCATTTATTACGAAAAACAGGGACTTCTATAGGGTCGACACGGCGCTGGTCGTCCCCCAGGTGGATCCCAACGACTGGAAGCTGCGCATCCACGGCATGGTCGACCGGCCGGTCGAGCTCACGTACCAGGAGCTTCTCGGCATGCCGCTCACCGAGGCCGACGTCACGCTCACCTGCGTCTCCAACGAGGTCGGCGGCGAGTACGTCGGCAACGCCCGCTGGCTCGGCGTCCGCATGGCCGAGGTGCTGCGCCGGGCCGGCCTCCGGTCCGGCGCCGACATGCTCCTGTCCACCTCGGCCGACGGCTTCACCTGCGGCACCCCGGTCGACGTGGTCATGGACGGCCGCGACGCGCTGTTCGCGATCGCGATGAACGGCGAGGCCCTCCCCGTGGCCCACGGGTTCCCCGTGCGCCAGGTGGTGCCCGGTCTGTACGGGTACGTGTCAGCCACCAAGTGGGTCGTGGACATCAAGGTGACCAGGTTCGACCAGGACGAGGCGTACTGGACGCCGCGCGGCTGGGCGGCCAAGGGTCCCATCAAGACGCAGTCGCGGATCGACGTGCCCAAGTCGGGCGATTCGGTGAAGGCCGGGCGGGCCGCGATCGCCGGTGTGGCCTGGGCGCAGCACACCGGGGTGGACGCCGTGGAGGTCAGGGTCGATCAGGGGCAGTGGCGGCAGGCGAGACTGGCCGAGGTGCCGGGGCCCGACACCTGGCGGCAGTGGTCGATCGACTGGGACGCCACGGCGGGGGAGCACACGATCCAGGTGCGGGCGACCGACGCGGCCGGGCGTACCCAGACCGAGCAGGAGGCCCCGCCCGCGCCCGACGGCGCAACCGGCTGGCACACCATCACGGTGACGGTGACCTGAGCCCCGCTTGTCCCTGTTTCCGCAGGTACGGCCGGTGGTTCTGGTGGAGAATCTTGCCGACTTCCCCTCCCTGCCACGGCGACCCCTCTACGATCGGTCGTCGAGCATGACAGGAGGCAGGACGTGTTCCGCGAGCGCAAGCCGGCCGTCCGGTGGGTCCTTCCAGACGGACAGTACAACCCCGTGGTGGCGGAGGGGGTGCGGTGGCTCGACTACGAGCGCGCCGCCGAGACCGGCACCGCCCCCGCGCGCTCTGCGGGGGGCCCGGCCACCTTGGAGCCCGAAGCGCCCGCCGCCCCCTGGGCCGGAGGGCACGACCCCCGGACCGACCGCGACCCCCGGACCGACCGCGACCCCCGGACCGACCGCGACCCCCGGACCGGCGATCGCGATCGCCGGACCGGGGATCACGATCATCGGGCCGGGGATCACGATCATCGGGCCGGGGATCACGATTCTCGGTCCGACCGCGATCACCAGACCGGGCATGATCACCGGTCCGGGCACGATCACTGGCCCGGCCGTGATCACCGGTCCGAGCGTCCCCACCTGGCCGACGTGCCGGGCGACCTGCTCGACGCAGAGGAGGGCGACTGGTTCGATCGGACGCGCCGGCCGTCCAGGCTCGCCGACGCCAGGCCGTACGGGGTGCCCGGCGGGCTCGCCCAGCCGGACCCGCAGGTGGAGCAGGACCTCGCCGAGGCGCTGCGGCCCGGCGACCGCTTCCCCGACCCGCGCGGCACCTGGGTGCGCCTGATCAACGGCGGCGGGCCCGCCGACGACCCGTTCCGGGCCTCCAACGCCGCGGACTGCGCGCTGGCCGTGCTGTCCACCTGGCACGGCGAGCCCGCCACGGCCGCGCCCAGGTTCCCGGAGTACGACCGGATCGGCCGGCCCCTGCTGACCGGCGAGCAGGGGAGCCTGTCCAGGATCGAGCGGTGGATCGGGCAGCGCTTCCAGTACGCGGGCCAGGGCCGGCACGCCTATCCGATGATCGCGCGGCGGCTGCGCGACGCCGGGCACGGGGCCGCGGCCGTCATCGTGGTGCGCTGGCCAGGAGGCGGCTCCCACGCCTGGAACGCGGTCAACTACGACGGCGAGGTGATCTGGATCGACGCTCAGAGGGGGCACATGTCCGTCGAACCCGCCTATATGACGGTGACCGGGGTGTTCTGCGTGATACTCGACCGGCAGGGATGGCCGCGGTGAACCTCGACCAGGCCCGGGCACTGGCCGAGGAGTACTTCAACGGCGTTCTGGCGCCCGACGAGGCGGTGCCGGTGGGGGTACACGGGTTCCGCGACGGATATGTGGCGTGGGTACGCGAGCTCGAACCCGACGACCCTGCCACGCTGCCGGAGACGATCGGGGGCGGGTGCATCGTGATCGACCGCGCCACGGGCGAGGTGGTGGCCCGGCCGCTCCTCGACCCCGAGTCGGTCGCCGACCTCTGGCCCGGCCGCACACCACGCTGAGACAGCCCTGGTTCCGCGCCCGAGAGCCGCGGCTCCGCCCGAACGAGAGGCCCGAACGAGAGGCCCGAACGAGAGGCCCGAACGAGAGGCCCGAACGAGAGGTCGGACGGGCGGGCCGCCGGGGTCAGCCGGCGGCGAGGGAGCCGACGATCGAGGCGCGCGCGGCGCGGCGGGCCGGGAGTACGGCGGCCAGCACGCCGGCCGCCCCGGACAGCAGCACGAACAGCGCGATCTGCCCGATGGGCACCGACAGGACGGCCCCGTCCAGCATCGCCATGATCGCGGCCCAGCCGAAGACCCCGCCGAGCACCACCCCCACCAGCGCTCCGATCAGTCCGAGCACCAGCGCCTCGACGGACAACATGCGGCGAAGCTGCGGCCGGGTCAGGCCGAGGGCGCGCAGCAGCGCCGACTCCCGCGTGCGCTCGTGGACCGACAGGGAGAGCGTGTTGGCGATGCCCAGGAGCGAGATCAGGATCGCCAGGCCCAAAAGCCCAGTGATGATCATGAGCAGCATGTCCAGCGTCTCGTCGAACTGGCCGCGTACCTCCGTCGAGCTCGACACCTGCACGGTCGGATAGGCGGCGACGGCGGCGTCCACCACCTTGCGGGCCCGCTCGGGCGGCACGCCGTCCTTGATGTTGATCAGGACGCGGGAGTCGGGCAGGGCGCCGAAGTACGTGTCGAACGCCGCCTCCGCGACGATGACCGACGGGAGCGACGACTGGGCCCCGTCGAGCAGCGCCACCACCTTCAGCGAGACGACCCCGGCCTCCTCGGTCTTCAGCGAGACCGAGTCGCCGAGCCGCACGCCGCGCTCCGTGGCCACGTTGTCGGCCACCGCCGCCTGCCCGGGGCCGAGGCCCTTCATGGAGCCGGCGGTCACGGACGGTTCGATCGCCCCGCTGAAGGTGCCGACATCGAGCCGCCGGTCCGAGAGTTCGGCCTTGGTGGCGCGCACCTGCGCCACGGAGGCCAGCTCCGGCCTGCCGCGCAGCTCCGTGGTCACGGACCGGGGGATGACCGCCTCGCGCTGCTGGCCGGCCAGCATGTAGTCGATCGGGAACTGGTTGTCCAGCTTGGCCGTCAACGTCAGCCTGGTGGAGGCGGTGACCACCGAGATCAGCGTCATGAGCGTCACGCCGATGGTCAGCGCGACCGTGGTGGTCGCGGCCCGCTTGGGGTTGCGGCCCGAGTTGTCCACCGCGAGCCGCCCCGGCACCCCGAAGAGCCTGCCGGGGATCCAGCCGACCAGCGCGCTCAGCGGCCTGATCAGCACCGGGCCCAGGATCAGCACGGCCAGGAACGTCAGCGCGCCCCCGGCCATCACGACGAAGAGCGAGACCTGCTGGCCGGGAGTGATCATGAAGACACCGACGGCCGTCGTGCCGAGGCCCGCCACCAGGAAGAGCGCGGCGAAGATGCCGCGTACGAGGCTCGCCCGGAACGTCTGCTCCTCCACCTGGCTCCGCAGCGCCGCGATCGGCGCGACCCGGGTGGCCGACCGGGCGGGCAGCAGGGCCGCGCCCACCGTGACCGCCAGGCCGACGGCCAGGCCCACCCCGATCGTGGCGGGGCCGAGGGTGACGGCCGCGTCCGTGGGCAGCGGGGCGTCGAACGAGGCCAGGACCGTCAGCGTGAGCGAGGCCAGGCCGTACCCGATGACCAGGCCGAGCGCGGAGGCGATCAGCCCCACCACCGTGGACTCCAGCACGATCGCGCCGAACACCTGCCCGCGCGTGGCCCCGATGCACCGCAGCAGCGCCATCTCCCTGGTGCGCTGCGCGACGAGGATGTTGAAGGTGTTGTAGATGACCAGCGCGGCCACCATCATCGCCACGACGCCGAACATCAGCAGGCCCAGCGTGAACATGCGGGTCTCCACCCCGGCGGCCTTGGCCAGGTCGTCGGCCAGCTCGCCGCCGGTCTTGACCACGTACGCGCCGCCCACGGCCGCCGCGACGGCCTGCTTCAGCCCGGGGGCCCGGCCCGCCACGTCGATCTCGCGGTAGCCCTGCGCGCCCGTCATCCGCTGCGCGGTGGCGGCGGTGAAGCCGACCGCGCCGGTGTAGGAGAGCTCCTGGTCCACGCCGGGGTCGAGCAGGCCGACGAGCCTGAACTGGTGCCTGCGCTGCTTGGCGTCGAGCACCGTGAGCGGGTCGCCGAGCTTGAAGCCCTGGGTCTTGGCGGTGTTCTTGTCGAGCACGGCGGCCTGGTCGTCGGTGCCGGGGCCGGTGCCCGAGACGATGTCGGTGCGGTCGAGCGGCCCCTGGACGATGGACAGGGCCGTGGTGGGGGCGTTCCCGACGGTCTTGCCGTCCTTGCCGAGCACGGGAGCGACGGCGCGGATCAGGCCCTGGGCCTCGGTGACGCCGTCCAGGGCGCGCACCTGCTCCAGGACGCGCTCCGGCAGCAGGGCGTCGGGGCCCTTGGGCAGCACGGCCACGTCCACCTTGCCCGCGTCGGCCGTGACGCGCTGCGCGAACCCGGCCTGCACGGTGTCGTTCAGCACGAACGTGCCCGCGATGAACCCCACGCCCAGCGTGATCGCCAGCGAGGTGAGCAGCAGCCTGAGCTTGTGCGCGCGCAACCCGGCCAGTGCCGTCTTCAGCACCTCGTCACGCCCTTTCCAGCTGCACGAGCGTGTCAAGCACGGACTGCGGCGTCGGCGCGCCGATCTCGGTGACCAGCTCGCCGTCGCGCAGGAACACCACGCGGTCGGCGTACGAGGCGGCCACCGGGTCGTGCGTGACCATGACGATGGTCTGGCCCAGCTCGCGTACGGAGGTGCGCAGGAAGGACAGGACCTCGGCGCCGCTGCGGGAGTCCAGGTTCCCCGTGGGCTCGTCGGCGAAGATCACCTGAGGCTTGCTGATCAGTGCCCTGGCCACGGCCACGCGCTGCTGCTGGCCGCCGGACAGCTCGCTCGGCCGGTGTCCGAGCCGGTCCTTCAGCCCGACGGTCTCGATCACCCGGTCGAACAGCGCCTGGTCCGCCTGGCGGGCGGCGATGTCCAGCGGGAGGCGGATGTTCTGCTCGGCGGTGAGCGTGGGCAGCAGGTTGAAGGCCTGGAAGACGAACCCGATCCGCTCGCGGCGCAGCAGCGTGAGCTGCCGGTCGTTCAGCCCGGTCAGCTCCACGTCGCCGATGTGCACGGTGCCCGAGGTGGCGGCGTCGAGCCCGGCCAGGCAGTGCATCAGCGTGGACTTGCCGGAGCCCGACGGGCCCATGATCGCGGTGAAGGCCCCGGTGGCGAAGGACACGTTCACCGCGCGGAGGGCGTGCACCTGGGCGTCGCCCTCGCCGTACACCTTGGTCAGATCTCTGGCCACCACCGCGGGCGGTGCCTGGCGCCTGGTATCGGTGAGCGTCACTTTCACTCCTTGTCGCGGCTTTTCAACGCGACCCACGCTAGGAGTGGAAATTTCAGGATCTGTGGGACCTATGGATGGACTTTGTGTAGGACTACAGATGACTCCGGTCAGACTTTCGGCCGATGGCTTCCGGTCGATGTGACGGCACGATCAGCCCCGCCTCGTACGCGTACACCACGACCTGGGCCCGATCCCGCAGCCCCAGCTTGGCCAGCACCCGCCCCAGGTGCGTCTTCACCGTCGCCTCCGCCACCTGCAGCCGACCGGCGATCTCCATGTTGGACAGGCCGCGGGCCACCATGAGCAGCACCTCCCGCTCGCGCGGCGTCAGGTCGGCCGTCGCCACCGGGTCGTCCGTCGGGAGCTGCGCGGCGAACCTGTCCAGCATCCGCCGTAACGTGCTCGGCGACACCACCGAGTCGCCCGCGTGCACGATCTTGATCGCCTCGACCAGGTCGGCCGGCGGCACGTCCTTCAGCAGGAACCCGGCCGCGCCCGCCTTGACCGCGGCGAACGCGTACTCGTCGAG
The DNA here is from genome assembly GCF_014873145.1 of Nonomuraea angiospora. Taxonomy (NCBI): domain Bacteria; kingdom Bacillati; phylum Actinomycetota; class Actinomycetes; order Streptosporangiales; family Streptosporangiaceae; genus Nonomuraea; species Nonomuraea angiospora. The sequence goes on from NZ_JADBEK010000001.1 coordinate 9,734,571, forward strand.
GTCGAACGTGGTCAGGATCAGCACCTTCGGGCCCTGGATGCGGCTGGTGGCCTCGACGCCGTCCATGACCGGCATGCGCACGTCCATGAGCACGACATCCACCTCGGTGCTCTCCAGCAGCTCCAGCGCCGCGGCGCCGTCGCCGGCCTCGGCCACCACCTCGATGTCCGGCTGGGCCGCGAGCACCATCCTGAACCCGGCGCGCAGCAGCTCCTGATCGTCGACCAGCATCACGCGAATCACCCGGCCACCTCCTCTATGCCGCCTTGACCATGGGCAACCTGGCCAGCACCTCGAACCCGCCGTCCCGCAGCGGCTCCGCCGAGACGGCGCCGCCGTACATGCCGACCCGCTCGCGCATGCCGATCAGGCCGTGGCCGCCGGCGCTCCTGGGGGCCGCCGCGCCCCGGCCGTCGTCGGTCACGCGTACGACGAGCTCGGGGCCGCTGTAGTCGATCTCCACGAGCGCCTGGACGCCGGGGCCGCCGTGCTTGAGCGCGTTCGTGAGGGCTTCCTGGACGATGCGGTAGACCGCGAGCTGCTGGCCCTCCGGCAGCTCGACGGGCGCGCCGCCGACCTGGAGCCGGGTGGGCACGGCCGAGCCGCGCACCAGGTCCTCCAGCTGGCCGAGCCCCGGCTGCGGCGTGTAGTCGGTGCTCTCCTGCTCGCCCTCGCGCAGGACGCCGACCAGCCTGCGCATCTCGGCGAGCGCGGCGCGGCCGGTCTTGGAGATGGCCCTGACGGCCTCGCGGGCCTGCTCGGGATCGGAGTCGAGGGCGTAGCCCGCGCCGTCGGCCTGCACCACCATCACGCTGACGTTGTGGGCCACGACGTCGTGCAGCTCCCTGGCGATCCTGGCGCGCTCGGCCGCGGCGGCCATCCTGGCCTGCTGGTCGCGCTCGCGCTCCGCCCGTTCCGCGCGCTCTTCGAGCCCTTCCAGGTATCGCCTGCGGGTGCTGGCGTACAGGCCGGTCAACCAGACCGTCACGGTGAAGATCGAGCCGCTGAAGAACATCCCCAAGGTAGGCGTGTCCCACCTGGCCAGGGCCAGGAACACCCCCAGCTCCGTCACCAGGCCCGCGGCCAGGCTCCAGCGGAACGAGCACCGGTACGCCACCGCCCAGAGGGCGACCAGCACGGCGAGGTTGGCGGGCAGCGGGTTGACCCCCGCCAGCCACTGCCCGAAGCTGATCAGCGCGATCACGGCGAACGAGGCGACCGCGCGCTCGCGCCAGAGCAGCGGCAGCAGCAGCGCCGCCGACAGGGCCAGATATCCGGCCACGCCGAAGTAGGGGCCGGCGGCCGTGGCCGGGGGGACGGCCGCGTACGGGATCGCCAGGATCGCGCACAGCGTGGCGAGCGGGGCGACCCGGAGGACGCCCGCCAGCTTCTCGTGGCGCCTCGACCACGCCCGCACCTTGCCGAACACACCATCACGATATGTACCGCCGTCTGACCGTTGTTCCGCCTGTAGGTGGAAGTGCGTCTACGACCCAGGTCTTACGCGGCGGGGGACTGGCGGGGGTCTTACGCCGGGCTTACGGTGACTTGGGCATTCTTGTCTCTGGGAGCGCCCCTCTTGCGGGCGAGTAAAGGGAGATCGTGATGGCGGATCATGATCGCGACGCCGGGTCGCGCGGTGAAGAGGAAGCACCGCGCGACCCGACCCCTGATGACGACCTTCACGAGTCCGGGGCGCGGAGCCGGCTGAAGTACGGCGAGGCCCCTCCGGGCCCCGGATTCACGACGCCTCTCGAGCCGCCTCGGCACCCCGACTCCTACCGGGAGTTCTTCCGGCAGAAGCAGGCCCAGGTCCTGGGCGCCGGACTCATCGGCCTCGTGATCGGCGCCCTGCTGGGCGGCACCGCCGTGGCGGTGGTCAGCGGATTCGCGCACCGGGACGAGGTGCACAGGGTGTACTGGCAGGAGCCGGACCCGATGCCCAGGCGCTTCCAGGTGCCCGAGCGCCTCGACTCCGCCTGCGAGGAGGAGGGGAAGGGCCGCGTCTTTTGCGGCTGGGTGGTGCCGAAGGCTCCGCAGTCCGTCGCTCCGCCGGCGCCGGTCCCGTTCCCTACCAGCAGCGGGCAGGTCCTCAACATGATCGAGTAGCAAACCGGGCGATTATTACAGTAAATGGTCGATCGGTGAGAACGGGCGAGATCGTTTTCGCGAAAGTGTCGGTCCCCGGCTTTATTCTGCGTCCATGTCGAACGCCGATCCAACCCCCGAAGAGCTGGCCGGATTCGTGCGCCGGGCTCGGTCGATCACCGAGGTCGTGTCCTTGCTGGGTCTGAGAAACTCCGGCGGCCGGCGGGCGAGCTTGAGCCGGAAAATAGCCGAACTCGGCATCGATACCAGCCATTTCCGTCGCATCTCGCGAAGTAAATACACTCTCCAGATCTTGACCGAGGCCGTGGCGGCGTCGACGAGTGTCTACGAAGTGCTCGATCGCCTCGAAATTCCACGTAGTGGTGGGGCGCATTCGCATATCAGCCGTCGGATCAAAGCCATGCGCATCGATGTATCACATTTCAATCGCCTTCCCGGGCATCGGGAGAGCGCGCTGCCCGAGGCGTTCGAGCGCGACGCTCTTGAAGAGGCGGCCAAGGGTGCGAAGAGCATGCGGGAAATTCTGCGGCGCCTTGGCGTGGCTGAGAGCGGGAGATCCCGGGAGGAGGTCCGTCGTCAGCTCCGAGCTTTCGACATCGCCGAACCCGCCGGCTTCCAGCGTCTCCGGCTGAATGAGCACGATGTTAGATCCGCGGCGAAAGAGTCCCGATCGGTGGCGTCGATGATGCGCCGGCTTGGCCTGCCCGTCAACGAAACGAATCGGCGGCGACTCCTTCGGCACATCGCACGCCATGGCATCGACACGGCCCACTTCGAACGCAAGATCACCAGTTCGGTGATGAGCAAGCCACGCAGAGACCCTGCCGCCGTTCTCGCGGAGCGCCCTCTTCGGACGAGCCGCACTTCAGGTGCGGTGCTGCGACGTGCCCTGGACGAGATCGGCGTGCCCGCACGTTGCGTCATGTGCGGGACCGGAGACACCTGGCAAGGGAAACCGCTGATCCTTGAAGTGGACCACATCAATGGCAATCCGCTGGACAATCGGCGAGAGAACCTGAGGCTGTTGTGCCCGAACTGCCACTCGCAGACAGCGACTTTTGCCGGGCGAAACAGAGGCCGATCCGGTGCACAGGTGTGCGGGCGGGGGGACTCGAACCCCCACGGTGTCTCCACCAACAGGACCTAAACCTGCCGCGTATGCCATTTCGCCACGCCCGCGCAGCCCCCGCCAATGCGGGCCTGACACAGTTTAGCGCTCTCAGCGGGAAAGAGGAGCGCATGTGAAGACGGGTACGGGCCCTCTGGGAGGGCCCGCCGGGGTGGTCAGCTGAGGCCGAGCTTCTTCTTGAGCCCGGCCACGTGGCCCGTGGCCTTCACGTTGTAGAGCGCCTGCTCCACCTTTCCGTCCGCGTCGATGACGAACGTCGAGCGGATGACCCCCACGACCTCCTTGCCGTACAGCTTCTTCGGGCCGTACGCGCCGTAGGCCTGATGCACGGTCAGGTCGGGGTCGGACAACAAGGGGAAGGTCAGGGCGTCACGTTCGGCGAATTTGGCAAGTTTTTCCGGTTTGTCCTTAGACACGCCGAGAACGACGAAACCCTCGGCCGTCAACTGGCCGAGGTTGTCGCGGAAGTCGCAGGCCTGCTTGGTGCAGCCGGGCGTCATCGCGGCAGGGTAGAAATAAAGGATCACCCGCTTGCCGCGGTAGGCGTCGAGCGAGACGGCCTCGCCGTCGGCGGTGGGTAGCGTGAACTCGGGCGCGGCGTCGCCGGGCGCGAGCTTGGTGTCGGTCAATTGGCCCTCCTGAGTTCCTTCCCGCCAACCTACCGGCCTGGCCGCCGTGCCGTACGGCGCGCCGACCTGACAGACTGATCAGCACCAAGAACGACGGAGCTCGCACGGCACGCGGAGCGGGCGCGGCCACGCGTGAGGCCGAGAGGAGAGCCATGGCTGACACCGATCCGGACGAGCTGGAGCGGCGGATCGCGCGGACACGCGCGGAGTTGGCGCAGACGGTGGACGCCATAGCCGACCGGGTGAGCCCCAAGCGGGTCGCCGAGCGCACGGTGTCCGACGTCAAGAGCAGGGCCACGCACTTCGTGGCGTCCGTGGGCGACGCGCTGGGGGTGACGCCGCGGCCGGTCGAAGCCGGCGACCATCCCGACGAGATGTGGGAGGAGGAGCGGCCCGACCTGGCGCCGGTGCTGATCGGGATCGGCGCGGTGCTGGTCGTGGGGGCCGCCATCGTGCTCTGGCGCCGCCGCAGGCGCCGCTGACCCGTGGGGGCTCGCCGGGGGCGGTCAGACCGCGGGGGCTGGCCGGGGGCGGTCAGAGGAAGGTCCGGCCCTCGCCCCGGTACGTGGGCACCGACTCCACCAGAGTGTCGCCGTCGATGAGGTGGAGCGCGTCGAAGCGCTCGCACATCTCGCCCGCCTTGGCGTGCCTGAACCACACCCGGTCCCCGATCCGCAGGTCCTGGGCCGCCTGGCCGAGCAGCGGGGTCTGCACCTCGCCCGCCCCCTCGTCCGGGGCGTAGCGCAGCCCGGCCGGCAGGTACGGCTGGGGCAGGCGGCTCCGGTCCGGCGTGCCCGAGGCCAGATAGCCGCCGCCGAGCACGGTCACGGTGTCCACGCTCGGGCGGCGCACCACCGGCAGCGCGAAGAGCGCGGCGGGGTGCCCGGTGAAGCGGCGGTAGAAGTCGAACAGCCTCGGGTGGAAGAAGCCGGATCCGGCCGCCACCTCCGTGATGGCCTTCTCGCGCACGGTGCGCTCGACGGACCCGGTGCCGCCGCCGTTGACGAACTCCAGGTCGGTGACCTGGCGGACGGCGTTCACGATGCGGCCGCGCCTGATGATGAGGTCCCTGGCGGAGCGGGCCTGCATGAGGCGGACGGCGCGGGTGTAGGCGGCGTTCGCGGGCGGGGCGTCGCCGACCCCGGCGATCTGGGCCTCGTACGCCATCAGCCCGGCCACCCGGAACCCGGGGCGCTTGGCGACGGCGGCGGCCAGGTCGGCGGCCCCTTCGGGCTCGCGGATCGGCGAGCGGAGCACCCCAGCCCGAAATTTCCCGCCAAAGGCGATATATCCGGCGTCGATGTCGATGCAGGTCCGGATCTCGGCCCGGGGGCTCACCCCCGCCACGGCCGCCTCAGCGAAGTCCAGGTGGGCGGTCGAGTCGATGGTCACGGTGATCTGCCTGGCCGCGTTCTCGTCCCCGGCCAGCTCGGCCAGCGCCTGCCGGTCGGCCGTCGGGTAGGCCACCAGGATGTCGGTGAACCCGTGGGAGGCCAGCCACAGCGCCTCGGGGAGCGTGAAGGCCATGATGCCGTGGAAGCCGTCCATGGCCAGGATGCGTTCGAGCACGGCGCGGCTGCGCACCGACTTGCTGGCCACCCGGATCGGCTTGCCCGCCGCCCGCCGTACGAGGTCCGCCGCGTTGGCCCGCATGGCCGCCAGATCGAGGATCGCGAACGGCGGCTCGAGGGCCGCTGTGGCGCGGTCATAGCGCTGGCGGTCGTCCATATGGGCAGCGTAACGGCATATCAGGCAAATGAATATGAGTGTTGTTCACCTTGTTGGCCGCCCCGTAATGTTCGGGCAAACGGGCGGCGGGGGCGCGGTTCCGGCCACGCGGGATCCGTGTACGTGTGTCGTTGTGATGACCACGCTTCAGCAGACAGTCACCGGCGCCGCGGTCCCCGCCCGGCACACCGGGCTGCGCCGGGCGAGCAGGGCGCTCAGGCCGGCCCGAACCCTCCCTGGAGCCCTCGTCGCGCTCACGCTGGCCGCCGGGCTGGGGGCGACGGCGGCCGAGATCGTGTCAGGGCTGCTCGGCCACCGGCTCGGCTGGGTCCCCGTGAACAAGCTGGTCGAGCTCGCGGGCAGGACCACCTGGCCAGAGCTGTTCACCGCCGCCGCGGCCATGGTGGGCGCGGGCACGATGATGCTGCTGCTGGCGATCGTGCCCGGCCAGTCGAGCCTGGTGCCGGTGGAGACGTCGGACCCGCGGATCGTCATCGGCATCACCCGCTCGGGCCTGCGCCGCACGCTCCGCGCGGCCGCCCAGCAGGTGCCGGGGGTGGACCGGGCCCGGGTACGGCTGCGCAGGAGCACCATCGAGGTCACCGTCATGACGGGGACGGAGAGCTCCGGCGCGATGCTCAGGCAGGTCGGCACGGCGGTGGGAGACCGGCTGGCGGGCGTGGGCACGCTGGGCACGGGCGAGGTCGTGGTCCGGCTGCGCAGAAAGGGAGCCTGATGCCCGAACCCACCGAGACGCTCCGGCCGCGCAGAGAGGCGGCGTGATGCCCGACGGCACCGAGACGCTCCGGCCGCGCGGAAAGGCGGCGTGATGCCCGAACGTACGGACGCGCAACGGACGCCCCCTCGCGCCAAGGGGGCCGCGATGCGGCAGTACGCGGGCAACCGCGTCGGCCTGGCCATCGTGGGCGGCACGCTGCTGGGCCTGGGCGTGTACGCCTGGCTCCGCGGCCACGGCCGCTTCTTCGACCTGCCCGCCACCGCCAAGGTCCTCCCGGCCCAGACCCGCCGGGTCCTCGCCGACGAGCCCTGGCCCCTGTGGGTGCTGGCCCTGAGCTTCCTGCTCCTGTCGCTGGTCTCGCTCCGCTGGCTCCTGCTCAGCCTCGGCTGGGGCCGCCGCGGCGCCCGCAACGGCACGGGCACCGCGATGCTCTTCGTCGGGCTGAAGGGCGTGGAAGGGCTGGGCCGGTCGGCGGTGCGGGTCACCGAGAACGGCCTGCGCGTCACCCTGACCTGCCCGTCCACCGCGGACGTGGGCGCGGTGGTGAGCAAGCTGGACCACGACATCGTCGGCAGGATCCGCCGCGAGGTCAGCGACGACGACGCCGGCACCGTCGTCCGCCTGCACGTTCGACGCTGACCCGGCCGTCAGGGCGAGGTCAGCACTCGATCACATTGACGGCCAGGCCGCCGCGTGAGGTCTCCTTGTACTTGTCCAGCATGTCCCGCCCGGTGTCCCGCATCGTCTTGATGGCACGATCCAGCGGCACGAAGTGGCGGCCGTCGCCGCGCAGGGCGATCCGGGCGGCCGTGATGGCCTTGTTGGAGGCCACCGCGTTCCGCTCGATGCACGGGATCTGGACCAGGCCGCCGATCGGGTCGCAGGTCAGGCCCAGGTTGTGTTCGATGCCGATCTCGGCCGCGTTCTCGACCTGCTCGGGCGTGCCGCCGAGGGCCTCCGTGAGGCCGGCCGAGGCCATCGAGCAGGCGGAGCCGACCTCGCCCTGGCAGCCCACCTCGGCGCCCGAGATCGAGGCGTTCTCCTTGAACAGCACGCCGATCGCGCCCGCCGTCAGCAGGAAGCGGACCACGCCCTCCTCGTCCGCGTGCGGGACGAAGCGGGTGTAGTACGTCAGCACGGCCGGGATGATGCCGGCCGCGCCGTTGGTGGGGGCGGTGACGATGCGGCCCCCGGCGGCGTTCTCCTCGTTGACCGCCAGCGCGAACAGCGCGACCCAGTCCATGGCCTGCAGCGGGTCCTTCTCCGCCGGCTCCGACTGCAGGCGGCGGTGGAGCTGGTTGGCGCGGCGCTTGACCTTGAGGCCGCCGGGCAGGACGCCCTCCTTGGAGATGCCCCGGCGCACGCACTCCGACATGACCGCCCAGAGCCGCAGCAGGCCCGAGCGGATCTCCTCCTCGGTGCGGCCGAACGCCTTCTCGTTCTCCAGCATCAGCGCCGAGATCGACAGGCCCGTGTTGGAGCAGTGCTTGAGCAGCTCCTCGCCCGTCGTGAAGGGGTAGGGCAGGACGGTGTCGTCCGGCTTGATGCGATCGGCGCCCGTGGCCTTCTCGTCCACGACGAAGCCGCCGCCCACCGAGAAGTAGACCTTCTCCCGCAGCTTCTCGCCGTCGGCGTCGTACGCGGTGAAGCGCATGCCGTTCGGGTGCTCCGGCAGCGAGATCTTGCGCTCGAAGACGAGGTGCTCGCCCACGACGAAGCGGATCTCGTGCGTCCCGTACAGCTTGACCGTGCCCGACTCGCGCATCTCGGCCAGGCGGCCGTCAATGGAGTCGACGTCGACCAGCTCGGGCTTCTCGCCGGACAGGCCGAGCAGGACCGCCTTGTCGCTGCCGTGGCCCTTGCCGGTCAGGCCGAGCGAGCCGTACAGGATGGCCTCGACCCGCGCGACCCCGGAGAGCAGGCCGTCGTCGTGCAGCCCGCGGGCGAACTTGTGCGCGGCCGCCATCGGGCCTCCCGTGTGGGAGCTCGACGGGCCGATGCCGATCTTGAAGAGGTCGAAGACGCTGATCGCCATGGATGGCGCCCTTCATGCTGGGGCCGGGGCCCCGCGTAGGGCCCCGGCAAAAGGTCAGGAATCGCCTGAGGTGAGCGCCTTGTACTCCTCGGCGGTGAGCACGTCCTCGGCGTCGCCCTCGACACGCACCCGGAACATCCAACCGTCGCCGTACGGGTCACTGTTGACCAGGCTCGGGTCGTCGACCACGGCCTGGTTCACCTCGACGACCTCACCCCCGACGGGGGTGTAGATGTCGCTCACCGACTTGGTCGACTCCACCTCGCCGACGGATTCGCCCGGCTCGACGCTCGCGCCGACTTCGGGGAGCTGCACAAAGACGACGTCACCAAGAGATTCGGCGGCGAAGGCCGTGACGCCGATGGTCACGGTGAGGCCGTCGTCGAGGCCGGCCACCCACTCGTGCTCCTTGGTGTAGCTCAGCTCGTCAGGGATGTTGCTCACTTGTTGTTCCTCCTGTAGAAGGGCAGCTCTACCAGGTCCATAGGTTCATGGCTGCCCCGGATGTCCACGGCCAGGCCTGCATCGGCGCCGGTGTCCACGTAGGCCATCGCGATGGGCCTGCCCAGGCTCTGGGAGGGCGCACCGCTGGTGACCTCGCCGACGACGGCGCCGTCTTTGGTGACCGGGTAGCCGTGACGCGGCACCCGGCGTCCCCGCGCGACCAGGCCGACGAGCCGGCGCCGGGGCTGGCCGTCCTTGACCGCCTCGAGCGCCGACCGGCCGACGAAGTCGCCCGGCTTGTCGAATTTCACCACTCTGCCCAGCCCCGCGTCGAACGGGGTCAGCTCGACGCCCAGCTCGTTGCCGTAGAGCGGCATGCCGGCCTCCAGCCTGAGGGTGTCGCGGCTGGACAGGCCGGCGGGCTTGAGGCCGTACGGCTCGCCCGCCGCCATGAGCGCGTGCCAGAGCGGCACCGCGTCCTGGTTGGCGACGAACAGCTCGAACCCGTCCTCGCCGGTGTAGCCGGTGCGGGCGATGAGCGCCTGCCGCCCGTCGACCAGGTCGGGCAGGCCCGCGTAGTACTTGAGCCCGTCGAGGTCGGCGTCGGTGAGGGTGGCGAGGATCTCCTGGGACCGGGGTCCCTGTACGGCGATCAGCGCGTACTGGTCCGACCGGTCCTCGACCAGCACGTCGTACGCTTTCGACCGCTCAATCAGCTCTTTTGCCACTTTTTCGTAGTTCGAGGCGTTTGCCACGACCATGAACTCGTCGTCGTCGAGCCGGTAGACGATGAGGTCGTCGAGGACCCCGCCCCGCTCGTTGACGATCATGGTGTATCTGGCCCGCCCGGTCGCCAGCGCCGACAGGTGGCCGACCAGCGCGTAGTCGAGCGCCTGCCCGGCCTGCGGCCCGGTCAGGAAGATCTCGCCCATGTGGGAGAGGTCGAACAGCCCGGCCGCCTGGCGAACGGCGTTGTGCTCCGCGGACTCGCTCCCGTACCGGAGCGGCATGAGCCACCCGGCGAAGTCGGTGAGCGTGGCGCCGAGGCTCTCGTGAACGTCGCGTAGCGGTGTTGATCGGGACATTTGTCGCACCTCTGGACAGGGTTGGATGCCAGGATCCTCCCCCTCTGTCATCGATGCCTGAGAGCTTCGCCCGAGTTTTGCCGGACTTTCACCTTCGGCGAGGCCCCGCGGGCCTGCTTTCCAGAGGTCACCATGAGCCGCGCGGTCCTTTGCCTTGAGAGGTTTGCGGGGAGGGCTTGCTCCTTCAGGGACCCTGACCGGCTGTCAGGGCGCTCTCCCGCACGGTTTCGCCGGTGATGCTCGTCAGCCTAGTGCCGCGATGGGGTTGTTGTCGCGTTCTGATCGCTCATGAACCACTCCGGGGGGTGGTGACGTCGTAAGGATATGAATCGGCGAACGGCGGCATTCGGCCTGCTGACCACCCTGGCCCTGGCGGGCTGCGGCGCATCGGAGGCCGCGTCCCCGACCCGTTACGAGGCCGGCGGGACGGTGCTCGAAGGCGGCGGGCACGGGCCGCAGCTGTGCATGATGGTCATGGAGTCGTCGCCACCCCAGTGCAGCGGTCTGGACATCGCCGGCTGGGACTGGAACAAAGTGGATCACGAGTCGCAGGGCGGCGTGAAGTGGGGCGAGTACCACGTCGTGGGCACCTGGGACGGCACCAGGCTGACGCTCACCGAGCCGCCGGGCGCCCCCGCCAAGGCGGCGGCCCCCGCGCACGAGGAGGACCTCACCAGCCCGTGCCCGGCGCCGGAGGGCGGCTGGCGGCCGGTCGATCCCGCCAAGGCCACGCAGCGGGCGCTGGACGAGGCGATGGCGCGGGCCGGCACGGCCCAGGAGTTCGCGGGCGCCTGGCTCGACCAGAGCTACATGAAGGGGCTCCCCGCGGAGTCGCCGGAGGCGAGCGACCCGCGGCGGCTGGTGCTCAACCTGAAGTTCACCGGCGACCTGTCCGGCCGCGAGGCGTGGATCCGCGAGGTGTGGGGCGGCGCGCTCTGCGTCAGCGGGGCGGCGCGCAGCCAGAGCGAGCTGGAGGCGATCCAGCGGCAGGTCGAGGCCGAGCTGGGCGACCGTCTCGTCTCGGCCTCCTCCAGCGTGCGGGGCAACCAGGTGACCGCGCAGGTCTGGGTGGCCACCGACGAGCTGCGCCGCGACCTGGAGGCCAGGCACGGCGCCGGAGCCGTGGTGCTGGACGGCGTGCTCAGACCGGCGGGGTGAGAGCGTTCAGCAGGCTGACACGAGCGCCTCGAAGAGGGCGCCGTCCTCGGCCGCCTCGGGGTGCCACTGCACGGCCACGGCGAAGGGGGCCGAGTCCAGCTCGACCGCCTCGATGGTGCCGTCGCCGGCGGTGGCGGTGACCGTGAGGCCGGGCGCGAGCCGGTCGACGGCCTGGTGGTGGTAGTGGGGGACGGTCACGGGCTCCGTGCCCAGCGCCTTGGCCAGGCGGCTGCCGGGGACGGGCGTGACGGGCAGCGGGCCGAACCGGCCGGGGGCGGGGGAGTGGCCGGTGTGCCCCACGACGTCGGGCAGGTGCTGGTGGAGGCTGCCGCCGAGGGCGACGTTGAGGACCTGGAGGCCGCGGCAGACGCCGAGGTACGGCAGGCCGGCGTCGAGGGCCGCCGCGACCAGCCCAAACTCCGCCTCATCCCGAAATTTGCGGATATAGCCGGTTTGATCCCCCGGCTCCTGCCCGTACCGGGCCGGGTCGACGTCCCCGCCACCGGCCAGGACCAGGCCGTCCAGGCGGCCGACGACCTGCGCGGGCTCGCCGGCCGGCGGCAGCACGACCGGCTGCCCGCCGGCGCGTACGACCTGCTCCACGTACATGTACGGCAGGAGCGCCACGGTCATGTCCCAGACCGTGAACTTCGCCGGCTCCACGTACGACGTGATGCCGATGACGGGACGCTGCACGATATGACCCCCGAGAACCAGACCAGAGCTAGAGCGGCGTGACGTAGGCGCCGGAGATGCCCCCGTCCACCAGGAACTCACTACCCGTGATGAACGACGCGTCGTCGCTGGCCAGGAACGCCACCGCCGCCGCGATCTCCGACGCCTCGGCGAAGCGCCCGACGGGGATGTGCACCAGCCGCCGCTGCGCCCGCTCCGGGTCCTTGGCGAACAGCTCCTGCAGCAGCGGCGTGTTCACCGGCCCGGGGCACAGCGCGTTCACCCTGATGCCCTCCCGGGCGAACTGCACGCCCAGCTCGCGCGACATCGCCAGCACGCCGCCCTTGGACGCGGTGTACGAGATCTGCGAGGTCGCCGACCCCATGACGGCCACGAACGACGCGGTGTTGATGATCGAGCCCTTGCCCTGCTGTCGCATGTACGGGATGGCGTGCTTGCAGCAGAGGTAGACGCTGGTCAGGTTCACCTCCTGGACCCGGCGCCAGGCGTCGATGCCGGTCTCCAGGATCGAGTCGTCGTCGGGCGGCGAGATGCCGGCGTTGTTGAAGGCGATGTCCACGCTGCCGTAGGTGTCGAAGGCGGTCCGGAACATCCTGACGACGTCGTCCTCGACGGTGACGTCGGCCTTGACGAAGAGGCCGCCGACCTCGTTCGCGGCCTTGACGCCGGCCTCCTCGTCGACGTCCACGCAGACGACCTTGGCGCCCTCCTCGGCGAACCTGCGTGCCGTGGCCAGCCCGATGCCGCTGCCCGCGCCGGTGATGACGGCCACCCGATCCTGCAAACGCTGCACTTTCACTCCCAGGAGATGAAGACGTTCTTGGTCTCGGTGAAGGCCGCCAGGGCGTCAGGGCCGAGCTCCCTGCCGAGACCGGACTGCTTGAAGCCCCCGAAGGGGGTCCAGTAGCGGACCGACGAGTGCGAGTTGACCGAGAGCGCGCCCGACTCGACGGCCCTGGCCACGCGGAGCGCCCGCCCGACGTCGCGGGTCCAGATGGAGCCGCTCAGGCCGTACGGGGTGTCGTTGGCGATGCGTACGGCCTCGGCCTCGTCCTCGAAGCGCACCACGGACACGACGGGCCCGAAGATCTCCTCGGTGAAGGCCGGGTCGGTGAGCTCCGGCGTCAGCACCGTCGGGGGGAACCAGTAGCCCCTGCCCTCGGGGCAGGATCCCTGAAGGTAGGGGGTGCCCTGGACGAAACCGCGCACCCGGTCGAGGTGTTCGGCGCTGATCAGCGGGCCCATCTCGGTGCCCTCGTCGAGCGGGTCGCCGACCTTGACGCCCCGCACGGCCGCCGCCAGGCGCTCCATGAACTCGTCGTACACCTCGGCCTGGACGAGCAGGCGGGAGCGGGCGCAGCAGTCCTGTCCCGAGTTGTCGAAGACCGCGTACGGCGCCGTACTCGCGGCCTTGCCGAGATCCGCGTCGGCGAAGACGATGTTGGCGGACTTGCCGCCCAGCTCCAGCGTGATCCGCTTGACCTGCCGCGCCGCCTTGGCGGCGATCTCCTTGCCCACCTCGGTCGAGCCGGTGAACACGATCTTCGCCACGTCCGGGTGCTCGACGAGCCGGGCCCCCGCGACCTCCCCTGCCCCAGGCAGCACCTGGAGCACCCCCTCGGGGAGGCCCGCGGCGAGGGCCAGCTCCGCCAGCCTCAGCGCGGTCAGCGGGGTCCATTCGGCCGGCTTGACGATCACCGTGTTGCCGGCCGCGAGCGCCGGGGCCACGCCCCAGGTCATGATCACCATGGGGAAGTTCCACGGCACGATGACGCCGACGACGCCCAGCGGCTCCTGGAACGTGAGGTCCACGCCGCCCGGCACCGGGATCTGCCTGCCGTGGTTGCGCTCGGGCGCGCCGGCGTAGAAGTGCAGCACGTCGCGTACGTTGCCGGCCTCCCAACGGGCGTTCCCGATCGGGTGCCCGGCGTTGGCCAGCTCCAGCCGCGCCAGCTCCTCGCCGTGCTCGTCCACCAGGTCGGCGAACCTGCGCAGCAGCCGCGCCCGGTCCCCGGGCGACACCTCGCGCCAGGTCGCGTACGCGTTCCTGGCACGCTCCACCGCCCGGTCCACCTCGGCGGCGTCGGCCAGTTCGACGTCGGCGAGGACGTCCTCCGTCGCCGGATCAACGATCTTCATGTGCTTCTTTCACATCCGCTCGAAACCACGGAACAGCTCCCAATCCGTCACCGCCGCGTCGAACGCGGCCAGCTCCACGCGCGCGTTGTTGGCATAGTGCTCGACCACGTCCTCGCCGAACGTCTCGCGGGCCAGCTTCGACCCCTCGAACAGCGCCAGCGCGTCCCGCAGCGTGTGGGGCACGCTCTCGGCGCCGGAGTCGTAGGCGTTGCCCTCGAACGCGCCCTCCAGCGGCAGCTCGTTGTCGATGCCGTGCAGCCCGGCCGCGATCAGCGCGGAGACCGCGAGGTAGGGGTTGACGTCGCCGCCCGGCACCCGGTTCTCCACGCGCAGCGACGGGCCGTGGCCGACGAGCCGGAGCGAGCAGGTGCGGTTGTCCACGCCCCACTTGACGGCCGTGGGCGCGAAGCTGCCGGGGACGTAGCGCTTGTAGGAGTTGATGTTGGGGGCGTACAGGAGGGTGAGCTCGCGCAGGCAGGCGAGCTGCCCGGCGATGAAGTGGGCGCCGAGCGGGGAGAGCCCGTGCGGCCCGTCGCCCGCCATCACCGGATCCCCGTCGCCGCCGCGCAGCGAGATGTGGATGTGGCAGGAGTTGCCCTCGCGCTGGTTGGGCTTGGCCATGAAGGTGATCGACTTGCCCTCCTGGGCGGCGATCTCCTTCGCGCCGTTCTTGTAGATGACGTGGTGGTCGCAGGTCCTGAGCGCCTCGTCGTAGCGGAAGGTGATCTCGTGCTGGCCCAGGTTGCACTCGCCCTTGGCGGACTCGACGTAGAGGCCGGCGCCCTCCATGTTCCGGCGGATCCGCCGCAGCAGCGGCTCGATGCGGGCGGTGCCGAGCAGCGAATAGTCCACGTTGTAGAGGTTGGACGGTGACATGTCCCGGTAGCCGCGCTTCCAGGCGTCCTCGTAGCTGTCGTCGTAGACGATGAACTCCAGCTCGGTGCCCACGTACGCGGCCAGCCCCCGCTCGGCGAGGCGAGTGAGCTGCCTGCGCAGGATCTGCCGGGGCGAGGCGGTCACGTCGCCGCCGCCCTCCCAGGCGAGGTCGGCCATCAGCATGGCGGTCCCCTCGTGCCAGGGCACCCTGCGCAGCGTCGCGAGGTCCGGCTTCATCACGAAGTCGCCGTAGCCGCGCTCCCAGGACGACATCGCGTAGCCGCCGACGGTGTTCATGTCCACGTCTACGGCGAGCAGGTAGTTGCACCCCTCGGAGCCGTGGTGCAGCACCTCTTCGAGGAAATAGCGGGCGGACAGCCTCTTGCCCTGCAGCCTGCCCTGCATGTCGGCGATGGCGAGGAGCACGGTGTCGATGCGCCCGAGCGCGACCTCGTCGCGCAGCTCGCTGACGGAAAGGAATCCGGTGCCCGATCTCTCGCTCACGCTGTCCCCGCTCCGATCTGGCCAGAGGCGCTTTCCCGTTGATTGGGCTAGTCTTAGACCATTGATGTGTATGGCGGGATCCGTTGTCAAGACCTGAGGACACGTTGGACGAGTCGGCGCGGTTGATGACGGTGTTGCGCCCGGTGCGGGCCGGCAACGCCTTCGAGGAGACGGTGGAACGGCTGCTCCAGGCCATCAAGCTCGGTGTGGTCCCGCCCGGCGACAAGCTCCCTCCCGAGCGCGAGCTGGCCGTACGGCTCGGCATCAGCCGGGTCACCCTGCGCGAGGCGATCCGCGCGCTGTCCGACGCGGGCTACCTCGACGTGCGGAGGGGCCGCTACGGGGGAGCCTTCGTCACGTACGTTCCCCCTCAACCCGACGCGGGCGACCTGCGGCAGGTCGTGGCGGAGATGGGCGGCGACGACCTGTCGGACGCGCTCACGTTCCGCCTGGCGGTGGAGTGCGGGGCGGCCCAGGTGCTGGCCACGTCCGGCCTCGCGGCCGACAGGCGCGAGCTGCTCCTGCGCCGGCTGTCGGAGCTGAACGAGGCCCCCATCGAGGACTACCGCCGCCTCGACACGGCCTTCCACCTGTCCATCGCCGAGCTGACCGGCTCGACCCTGCTCGCCACGGCGTGCGCCGACGCCCGCTCGCGGGTGAGCGACCTGCTGAACGCGATCCCCATGCTCCAGGTCAACCTGGACCACGCCGCCATCCAGCACCAGGCCATCGTGGACGCCATCCTGGCCGGCGACCCGGACGGGGCCCGCCGGGCGGTCACCGAACACCTGGAGGGCACAGCAGCCCTTTTGCGGGCCTTTCTCGCTTGACGGTCTAGAAGGTGCAGGGGCCCTCGTACCATCTCTTTCTAGAGTCATGGGGAACTGGTTCGAGCACAACATCGTCGCCACAGGACGGCTGCCGCTGTTCTGTTATTTCGTCACGCTCATCGTGGCGTTCATCGCCACGCGCATCAACGTCCGCCTGATCAGGGCGAAGGTCGGCTGGTTCCGCAACCTGAACGTGGGCGAGATGCACATCCACCACGTCGTGTTCGGCGTCGTGCTGATGCTGGTCGGCGGGGTCAGCGGGCTCATCGTGTCCTCCGCCTCGCAGGTCGGCTACGCCGTCGCGGCCTGCGTCTTCGGCATCGGGTCCGCGCTCGTGCTGGACGAGTTCGCGCTGATCCTGCACCTGCACGACGTCTACTGGGAGGAGGAGGGGCGCACCTCGGTGGACGCGGTCTTCATCGCGATCGCCGTCACGGGCCTGCTCCTCATCGGCCTGCGCCCTCTGACCTGGGACTACGGCACCCTGGTCAACCCCGGCGCGCTCATCGTGGCCAACCTGGTGCTCGCCGTCGTCACCCTGCTCAAGGGCAAAATCTGGACAGGGATGGCCGGCCTGTTCGTGCCGCCGATGCTGGTGGTGGGCGCGCTGCGGCTGGCCCGGCCCGGCTCCCCGTGGGCCCGCTGGTTCTTCGCCCAGCGCTCGCCGCGCAAGATGGCCAAGGCCATCCACCGTGAGGAGCGGTGGCGGCGGCCCGCGATCAGGGCCAAGATCGCCTTCCAGGAGTTCCTCTCAGGGCGTCACGATCTCCCTTCCACGCGGCGCGGACGTTGGCATACTTGAGCCATGGCACTTCCTTCGATCTACGAAGGGCTCGAAGAGAAGGTCCCCGACTCCCTGGATGACCTTCACGGCCCGGCCGAGGGCGTCGTCGCGCTGCCGATGCATCTGGCGTGGTCGGGGCTGACGGAGTTCGACCTGTCCAACTTCAAGCTGCGCCTGTCGATGTACAAGATCGTGATCACCGCCGGTCGGCGAGCCGATTACGAGGCATACCTCAACGCGGATCACCTCGTCACCGACTGGCCGTTGCTGCGGAAGGGGCTCGGGCGCGGCTACCGGCAGGCCTGGGAGAAGAAGCTCGCGTTGGCGCGGGAGATTCCCGCCTGATGCGCTTTCCCCCCTTCCAGGAGCGGCTGCTCCAGGGGGTCCTGCCTGTCTGCGATCGCTACGGCCTGGTGCTCGCAGGCGGATATGCGATCAAGGCGCACGGCTTCACCGACCGGCCCAGCAAGGACCTCGACTTCGCCACGGCGCAGGAGACGCCGCTGCCCGAAGTGGCCGACGGCGTCGTTGGAGCGTTCCGGAGCGCCGGGCTCAGCGCGCGGATCATCGAGGTGACGCCTCGGATGGGACGCCTGATGATCGAGGACGCGGCGACCGGTGAGACCTGCGAATTCGACCTCTTACGCGAGGCGTTGCAGGAGCGGCCGACCACCCACGGCCTGCTGAAGGTGCTCGGCCTGGAAGACGCGGTCGGGCTCAAGATGCGAGCGCTGCACGAGCGCAGCTACGCGCGCGACGTCATCGACATCGCCGCCGTGAGCCATCTCTACGCCTTCCGCGCGCTCGAAAGCCTCGCCAGGGTGCACCACGACGAGTTCTCGCTCTATGAGCTGGCCTCGCGGCTGGAGGCCGTCGACTTCATGGACGACGAGGAGTTCGAGCGCTACGGCGTCGGCGAGGCGCGGATCAAGGAGATCCGATGCTTCGCGCTGGACTGGCTGGAGGACATCAAGCTGCGGCGGGCGGATGACGGGGACATCGATTACGACGACCCGGATCTGCCGGACATCGACTGATCCCCGCTGATCACCGGGGTGAGCAGCGGGCGTTTGGCGGTGCGGCCGTCGCCGGAGGAGCGGCCGCGGAGGCGGCGGCCGATCCACGGGCCGGCGAAGGCGGCCAGCCAGCGCACCTCCGCCGACGCCGCCCGCCAGGCGCCCGGGGCGGGCAGCGGCGTCAGGGGCGCCATCCACGTGTCGTCGCTGCCGGGCAGGTCCAGGGCGTGTGCGACGGCGGCGGCGAAGCGGGTGTGCCCGGCCGGGCTCGCGTGCAGCCGGTCGGCGCTCCACATCCGGGCGTCCGTGAAGTCGAGCGGGAACGTGTCCAGCAGCGTGACCCCCGGGCGGGCGGCGGCCTCGCGGATGCGGGCGTTGAAGTCGAGCAGCCTGGGCCGCAGCGGGCGGGCCATCGGCGCGATCCTGGCGATGTCGGGGAAGGTCATGGTGACCACGTGCGCGCCCGAGGCGGTCAGCTGGTCGATCATGTCCGCCACGATGCCCGCCACCCTGGCGGCGTCGAAGCCGGGGCGGATGATGTCGTTCATGCCCGCCATGACCGTGACCAGGTCGGGCCGTAACGCCAGGGCGGCGGGCAGCTGCTCGGCCCGGATCTCGGCCGCCTGGCGGCCGCGGACCGCGAGGTTGGCGTAGAGCAGGCCGGGGTCGGCGGCGGCCAGGTGCTCGGCGAGGCGGTCGGCCCAGCCGCGGTGGCCGGTGACGTCGTCGCCGTCGCCGAGGCCCTCGGTCTGGCTGTCGCCGAGGGCGACGTAACGCAGGTAGGTCATGACTTCGTCCTCTCCGCGCGGGCCGCGCGGTCGGTCAGGGTCCGGGCGGTCTCCAGGCACCAGTCGCGCATCTCGCGTTCCAGGCGGCAGCCGGCCAGGCAGGACAGGTAGGGGCCGACGTGCTCGCCCCGGCGCAGGAACGTCTCCTCGTCCTGGTCGCCGCGCAGGCGCAGGAGGGTCTGCTCGAAGAAGGCGAGCTTGACCGCGGCCTCCTCGGCCCGTTCCCGGAGCTGCTCGATCACGGGCCCCGGGTCGACGTGGTCCACGGCGTGTACTTTGACGGCGAGGTCGTCGCGGATGAGCAGGGGCTTGGGCGGGGTCGCGGCGAAGGCGGCCAGCTCGGCGGCCCCGGCCTCGGTGACCGTGAACACCCGCTTGTTGGGCCGGCCCGTCTGGACGACCTCCCGGCCCGCGATCAGCCCGTGGGCCTCCAGCTTGGTCAGCTCCGCGTAGAGCTGCTGGGGGGCGGCGTACCAGAAGTTGGAGACGCCGACGTCGAAGATCTTGGTGAGCTGGTAGCCGCTGTATTCGCCGCCGAGCAGGGCCGCCAGCACGGCATGCCTCAGAGCCATGAATAGTCATGTCCATGAGTAGTCATGGACATGACTATAGAGGCGGAGGCGTGCGGACGCTAGAGGGTGGCCACCGAGCGGAGGGCCAGGCCCGCGCCGAGCAGCACCACCATCGCGGCCGTGCCCACCGGGGCCAGGCCCGAGAGCCTGGCGGCCAGGCGACGACCGGCCGAGGCGCGCTGTTCCAGGCGGTCCACCAGCTTGACCAGCAGGAGGCCGGTGGCGGTGAGGGTGGCGGCCATGCCGATGCCGTACGCGGTCACCAGCGCCACGCCGAACCAGGTGCGGCCGAGCGCGATGGCGCCGAGGAGCACGACGAGGGCCGACGGGCTGGGGACGAGCCCGCCCGCGACGCCGAGACCCACCAGCCCTGCCCGCTTTGTCCCCTCCTCGCCGCCGTGACCGTGCCCGTGCCCATGACCGTGCCCATGACCGTGCCCGTGACCGTGCCCGTGACCGTGGCCGTGCGGGGAGGTGTCGCGGCGGGCGTTCAGGAGGAGGCGGAAGCCGATGACGGCGATCAGCGCGCCGCTGGCCACCCCCAGCCACGCCAGCACGGACTCGCCCGCCAGCGCCGTGAACGCGCTCAGCAGCAGCCCCACCACCAGCACCCCGACCGTGTGCGTGGCCGTCACCGTCGCGCCCACCACGAGCGCGTCGCGCGGGCGCCCGCGCCGCCCGGCCAGGTACGCGGCCATGATGGTCTTGCCGTGCCCGGGGATCAGCGCGTGCCCGGCGCCCAGCACCACGGCCAGCCCGACCGCCAGCAGCCCGAGCGGGAGCGTCAGCGAGTCGGAGCCGATCAGCCCGGCGAACGTCCGGTCCAGGGCGGCCAGCGCGTCCCCGATCGGCCCGCCGGCGCCGATCCCGCCGGCGCCGATCCCGCCGGCGCCGATCCCGCCGGACCCGATCCCGCCGGACCCGGTGCCGCCGGACCCGGTGCCGCCGGGCGCGCCGGAGCCGTCCTGGCCGGGCAGGCCCGCGCCGGGCGTGACGGTGATCGTCGCGGTGCGCTGGTCGAGCGGATCGGCCAGCAGGTCCTCGGGGTAGGCGTGCAGCTCCTTGCTCACGCTCACCGGCGGCACCGACGAGCGGACCAGGCGCACCCCGTCGCCCACCGCCGTGATCTCCCGCCAGCCGATCCTGTCCTGCTCGAACCCGTCGGCGAACTCCACGGCCCCCGAGACCCGGACTTCGGCCACGAGCCGGCAGGTCAGGCGGCTGGTCTGGAGCCCCCCTTGGCCGGGGGCGTAGGCGAAGCCGGAGCCGGCCACCCGCCACGGCACCTCCGTGCCCGCCACCGTGAGCCGCTGGGCGGCGGCCAGGGCGCCGCAGCGGCGGGCCGCGTACGAGGCGTCCACCTGCGGCTCGGCCTGCAGCGTGGGCAGTTCGGCCGCGTCCACGACGGCGAGGTTGCGCACGTCGGAGGGCGAGATCCGCAGCCCGTTGTAGTGGTTGACGGTGAAGTTGCCCAGCGGGTGCATCGCCACGGGCGCCGCCTTGGCCGCGGCGACGAGGACGACGCTCAGGCCCGTCGACAGCACCAGCCCCATCGCGACGGACAGCAGGCCGAGCCGGATGACTCTCATGAGAACCTCGCCAGTGCGGACAATGTCGGGTCGAAGCCGGCGTCCACCTTGACGGACCGGCCCAGCGCCTGCTCGATCTTGGCGCGGTGATACTTCAGCAGCGGGTTCCGCCAGCCGGTCGCCGTGGCCTTCTCGGCGTACGGGAGCGCCTCGGCCGGCTTGCCCGCCTTGAACAGGGCCCAGGCGAGGGCGTCGGCGGCGACCAGGTTCGGGTTGCGCGCGTACTCGGCCCTGGCGTGCTCGACCGCCCGCGCCGGGTCCCCGTGGTCGGCCTCGAACTCGGCCCAGGTCAGGTCGTCACGCACGCCCGCGGCCCGGAACAGCTCGCGCTGCGCCCTCAGCAGGGTCCAGTCGGCGGGCCGGCCCGCCTTGATCCGGGTCTCGCCCTGCTCGATCAGGTATTGGGGGAGCGGGAGGCGTTCGACGACGCTCTGGTAGAGGCCCAGCGCCTCGGTCAGCCGGCCGCTCAGCGCGGCGGTCCTGGCCTGGCCCGCGAGCGCCGGGGTGTAGCCGGGGTAGGCCTGCAGGGCCTTGGCGTACCAGCCGGCCGCCGTGGCCAGGTCGCCGGAGTGCAGGGCCAGCTCGCCCAGGTAGTAGCGGGCGTAGGCGAGGTCGGCCGGCTGCCACGCGTCGTTCTCCGCCATTTCGAGGTATTCGCGGGCTTTGGCCGTGTCGCCGCGCAGCTCGGCCGCGTACGAGGCGCGGGCGAAGGCCGCGACTCCCGGGCGCAGGCCCAGCATCTCGTCCACGGCCCGCCGCGCCCCGCGCAGGTCCCCGAGCTGGGTCCGCGCGTCGGCCAGCACGCCGTAGGCCGGGGCGCCGTACGGGTTGACGTCGATCGCGCGCTCGGCCAGCCGCACCGCCTCGGCGAACTCGTGGCGCCCGGCGGCCAGCGCCGCCTGGCCGGTGAGCACCGCGTCGTCCTCGGCCTTGAGCCTGGCGGCGGTGGCGATCGCGCCCTCCGCCTTGGTGTAGTACGACGGGTCGCCGGTGGTCCTGGCCTGGTCGACGTACTGGGAGGCGAGCTGGGCCCAGCCGCGGTAGTCGCCCGGCAGGCGCTTGAGCCGATCCTGCAGCGTCTCGGTGAACGGCTTGTCCGCCACCGGCCCCGGCGCGGGCGCCGCCGAGAACGACAGGATCGTGAAGGTCATGGCCCCGATGAGGGCAAGCCCGGCGAAGATCACGAAGGCACGCATGTCCAAGGCTCCAGGGTGCTGGGGGAGTCGGCCGGCCGGCCGTGACGGGGGGCACGGCCGGCCGGCCTCAGGTGGGCGGCAGACGGTGGGAGACGGGTGTCTGCCGCCGGGGGGCTGACCGGCCCGCTTGGAGAGGGAGCGGGCCGGTCGGGGAGTCAGCGCTGGTTCACCGCGACGTTGCCGGGCAGCGGGATGTACGGGAACGCCTGGAGGATCGGCTTGTCGTTCCTGTCCACCTTGTCCGTCAGCCCGGGCACGAGCTTGCCGGTCACCGCGGCGCCCGCCACGGCCTGCAGCGCGATGTCCACGACGTCGTCGGAGAGCCGGCGGCCGTTCGGGAACCCCTGCAGGTCGCCGGCCAGCACGCCGAGGCGGTTCGGGTCCTTCGCGGGCGGGATGGCCATGTTCAGCCGCAGCATCTCGGCGGGGCGCAGCTTGCCCGCGTCCTTGTTGAGCACCTGCGAGTTCAGGTCGGCCTTGATCGGGCCGTTCTGCTTGGCGATGCCGGTCAGGAAGATCTCGACCAGGTCGTCGCGCGGGGTCGCGGGGGCCTTGATGCCGTAGATGGCCTCCAGCAGCCTGGCCACCTCGGGGTCGGTGACCCGCTTGACCAGCGGCGCCACGTCGGCGTCCCGCTCCGGGGGCAGGGCGTTGAAGGCGTCCTTGAGCCCGGCGGGCGATACGACCTCGTTCACCAGCGGGTTGCACAGGCGCGAGACCTGCACGTACCTGCTGCCGTTGAACTTGTCGGTGGTCGAGCAGACGCCGATCACCGGGTTGCGCCTGACGTCGCCCTTGAGCGCCAGCTCGGAGGAGGGCACCTGGAGGGCCACGCTGTTCACGTTGTAGCCCCTGGTGGTGTCCTGGCCGACCTCGGACAGGTTGCCGCCGTAGAGCAGGTCGAACACGCGCAGGTCCAGGAAGAACGCCTCGTCCGCCTGGCCGGCGAACGTCTTGCCGCCGCCGGGCAGGCTCTTGACGGACTGGGCGCGCAGGGTGCCGTAGTCGGGCATCGAGGCCGGACCGACGTTGCTCGGCGCCACGATGCCGTCGTGGACCAGTGTCCGGACGCCGCTGTGGGTGATCCTCCTGAGCGTGTAGCGCTGGCGGAAGAGCAGGTTCGGGTCGTCGAGCGAGGTGACGGGGCCGTTGTTGTAGAGGAACGTGGTGTTGCCGCGCTTGTCCTCGTTGCGGAACGTCCACTCGTACGTGATGTCGGGCCTGGCGTCGCCGTCGTTGTCGATCTTTATGTTGTAGCGGGACTTCGTGGCGAACGGGTAGAAGTTCGGGCCGCCGTGGGGCTCCTCGAACGGGATCCAGTTGGCCAGCAGGGTCACCGTGTCGGCCTTGTCGGGGCTCACGAACGCGTACACGTCCGTGTTGTCGTGCTGGGGGTCGCCCGCGATCATGGGGGCCTCGCGGTGCGAGGAAGCGATGCCGGAGTCGGTGCGGAGCACGGCCAACGACGACGCGGCGACAGCTGCGGCGAGGCCAAGTCCGACGAGAGCGCGCCGGTTGATCCGGAGCTCCATTTTCGGTCCTTTCGGAAGGGCTGATCGTTTTACTGCGAGGTTCCGGCCGGGTTCCTCGACGCCCTATTCGTCCGCCGGACGCTTCCGGATGTCGGCTCCTCCTCAAGAATGAGGGTCAACGAAAGTTGACATACTTAGGTCGTCAATTTAGGTTGACCCTGTCGAAGCGGTGCGGATCGCGCGGTCCCGTTCGTTGGAGCAAGTCGAGACATGTCGTGGAAGGAGATGTGGTGGTCAAGGAGTTGCTCTCCCACGTCCGCCCGCACCGGAAGATCCTGATCCTGGGCGGGTTATTGGGCTTGATCGGCTCGGCGGCGGGCCTCGCCATGCCGTTGCTGGCCAAATACGTCGTGGACGCGTTCGGCGAGACCGGCTCGATGGCCGGGCCGTTGCTGGGGCTGACCGCGGCGGTGCTGATCGGCGCGGTCGTGTCGGCCGCCGGAAGCTATCTGATGGAGCGCACGGGCGAGGGCATCGTGCTCGGCGCCCGGCGCAAGCTCGTGGACCGGATGCTGCGCCTCAAGGTCGCCGACGTGGACCGGCTCAAGCCCGGCGACCTGCTGTCGCGGGTGACGGGTGACACGACCTTGCTGCGGGCGGTGCTGACCAACGGGATCGTCGAGTCCGTCAGCGCCACGTTCATGCTGGTCGGGGCCATCATCATGATGGCGACCATGGACGGCGTGCTGCTGCTGGTCACGCTGCTCGTGGTGGTGGTGATCGGCGGGCTCGTCGCGCTGATCATGCCGAGGATCCAGCGGGCGCAGACCCACGCCCAGGAGGCCGTGGGCGAGATGGGGGCCGTGCTGGACCGGGCGCTGCAGGCGTACCGGACCGTCAAGGCCAGCGGCGCGGAGGAGCGGGAGATCGCGGTGGTCGGCGACGCGGCGGTGCGCGCCCGCGACCGGGGGCTGCAGGTCGCCGGGTGGACGTCGCTCGCGGGAGTGGCGACGTGGATGGCGGTGCAGATCGCGTTCCTCGCCGTGCTGGCCGTCGGCGGGGCCAGGGTCGCGTCGGGCACGCTGGAGGTGTCGTCGCTGATCGCGTTCCTGCTCTACCTGTTCTACCTGGTGCCGCCGATCGGGCAGCTCGTCCAGGGCGGCGTCCAGCTCCAGCAGGGGCTGGCCGCGATGAAGCGGATCAAGGAGATCGAGGACCTGCCCGCCGAGCCGGTCGGCGCCGCCGTCGCGGGGACCGCCGAGCCGGTCGGGGTGAGGTTCCAGGACGTGGTCTTCAAGTACGGCGACGACCGGCCGACCGTGCACGACGGGGTCACCTTCGAGGTGCCGCCCGGCGGGCTGACCGCGCTGGTGGGGCCGTCGGGCGCGGGCAAGTCGACGGTGTTCGCGCTGATCGAGCGCTTCTACGACCACCAGAAGGGGCTCATCGCCGTCGGCGGGCGCGACATCCGCGACTGGCCGCTGGGCGAGCTGCGCGCCGCCCTCGGGTACGTCGAGCAGGACGCCCCCGTGCTGGCCGGCACCCTCAGGGAGAACCTGCTCTTCGCCGCCCAGGACGCCACCGAGGACGAGCTGCGCCGGGCCGTCGCCCGTACCAGGCTCGACGACCTGGTGGACAGGCTGCCCGAAGGGCTGGAGACGCCGGTCGGGCACCGCGGCGTGCTGCTGTCGGGCGGCGAGCGCCAGCGCGTCGCCATCGCCAGGGCGCTGCTGCGCAAGCCCCGGCTGCTGCTGCTCGACGAGGCCACCTCCCAGCTCGACGCGGTCAACGAGCTGCGGCTGCGCGAGGTCATCGCCGAGGTGGCCACGGAGACGACCGTGCTGGTGATCGCCCACCGGCTGTCCACCGTGACGAACGCGGACCGGATCGTGGTCATGGAAGGGGGCGGCGTACGGGCGGTCGGGACGCACGAATCGCTGGTCGGGGAGGACGAGCTCTACAGGGAGCTGGCCGCCACCCAGTTCCTCGTCAGTTAATCCATGTAGGCGCGGGCTCCGCTGCCTGCAACGGCCCGCTGAGACGCGGTCCGTTGTACTCTGCGGGTGACATATGTGAATGTTTTCATTCAGGAGGGTCACGATGAGCCGCAGCGTGCGCGCGCCGCGAGGCACGACGATCACCGCCAAGGGGTGGCCGCAGGAGGCGGCGCTCCGCATGCTCCAGAACAACCTGGACCCGGAGGTCGCCGAGCACCCCGAGCAGCTGGTCGTCTACGGCGGCTCGGGCAAGGCCGCGCGTGACTGGGCGTCGTTCGACGCGATGGTCAGGACGCTGACGACGCTCGAGGGCGACGAGACCCTCCTGGTCCAGTCGGGGCGCCCGGTGGGCGTGTTCCGCACC
The DNA here is from genome assembly GCF_014873145.1 of Nonomuraea angiospora. Lineage (NCBI taxonomy): Bacteria > Bacillati > Actinomycetota > Actinomycetes > Streptosporangiales > Streptosporangiaceae > Nonomuraea > Nonomuraea angiospora. The sequence goes on from NZ_JADBEK010000001.1 coordinate 9,760,450, forward strand.
CACGAGTGGGCGCCCCGGGTGCTCATCGCCAACTCCAACCTGGTGCCCGACTGGGCCAACTGGGAGGAGTTCCGGCGGCTGGAGGCGGCCGGGCTCACCATGTACGGGCAGATGACCGCCGGGTCGTGGATCTACATCGGCACGCAGGGCATCCTGCAGGGGACGTACGAGACGTTCGCGGCCGTGGCCGCCAAACGCTTCGGAGGTTCGCTGGCCGGGACGATCACGCTCACGGCCGGCCTGGGCGGGATGGGCGGCGCCCAGCCCTTGGCCGTCACCATGAACGGCGGGGTGGCGATCTGCGTCGACTGCGACCCGCGCTCGGTCACCCGGCGGATCGAGCACCGCTACCTCGACGTGCAGGCGTCCTCGCTGGACGAGGCCCTGCGGCTGGCGTACGCGGCGCGCGACGAGCGCCGCCCCCTGTCCATCGGGGTCGTCGCGAACGCCGCCGAGGCCGTGCCCGACCTGCTCGCCCGCGGGGCCGAGATCGACATCGTCACCGACCAGACCTCGGCGCACGACCCCCTGATGTACCTGCCGCTGGGGGTCGCCTTCGAGGACATGGCCTCGGAGCGGGACAAGGACCCGGCCGGCTTCACCGAGCGGGCCCGCACCTCGATGGCACGGCACGTGGAGGCGATGGTCGGCTTCAAGGACGCCGGGGCGGAGGTGTTCGACTACGGCAACTCCATCCGGGGCGAGGCGCAGCTGGCCGGCTACGGGCGGGCCTTCGACTTCCCCGGGTTCGTGCCCGCGTACATCAGGCCGCTGTTCTGCGAGGGCAAGGGCCCGTTCCGGTGGGCGGCCCTGAGCGGCGACCCCGCCGACATCGCCGCGACCGACCGGGCCATCCTGGAGCTCTTCCCCGAGAACGAGGGGCTCGCCCGGTGGATCAGGAAGGCCGGGGAGAAGGTCCACTTCCAGGGGCTGCCCGCGCGGATCTGCTGGCTCGGCTACGGCGAGCGCAATGTCGCGGGGGAGCGCTTCAACGACATGGTGGCCTCGGGCGAGCTGCGGGCGCCCGTCGTGATCGGGCGCGACCACCTCGACAGCGGCTCCGTGGCCTCGCCGTACCGCGAGACGGAGGCGATGGCGGACGGTTCGGACGCGATCGCGGACTGGCCCCTGCTGAACGCCATGCTCAACACGGCCTCGGGGGCCGCCTGGGTGTCCATCCACCACGGGGGCGGGGTCGGGATCGGGCGGTCCATCCACGCCGGCCAGGTGACGGTGGCCGACGGCAGCGCGCTGGCGGGGGAGAAGCTGAACCGCGTGCTGACCAACGACCCGGGGACGGGGGTCATGCGGCACGTGGACGCGGGTTACGAGGAGGCCGCCGACGTCGCCGCCGCCCGCGGCGTCCGCATCCCGATGCGCGAGTCCTGATCCTCCGCGCTTCCGCCACCCCTCGACCCAGGAGTGCGGCGTGGGGTGGGGGTTGTGGGGTTGGTGGGATGAGAATGCGGGGCGGGAAGCGTTGGAGGTGGCGTGGCGGACGGATATCACGGTGGGCTGAGCGTGCTGCTGGATGGCCGGAGGCTGTCGCCCGTGCAGCGGAGGATCGCGCACTACCTCACCGAGCATCTCGATGAGGCGATCTTCCTGTCGAGCGTGGAGCTGGCCGAGCGGGCAGGGGTGAGCCAGCCGTCCGTGACCCGGTTCGCGATGGTGCTGGGCTTCGCCGGATATCCCGAGCTGCGGCAGGCGCTGCGCCCGCTCGTGCTGGGCGGCGCGGAGGTGGCGCAGCCGCAGGAGAGCCTGCTGCGCGGCGCCATCGACTGCGAGATCCGCAACCTCGCGATCGTCAGGGAGCGGCTGGCGGCCTTCCCGCTCAAGGAGCTCGGCGAGCAGCTGGCCGCCACCGAGCCGCTGCCCGTGGTGGGGCTGCGGGTCTCCTGCGGGCTGGCCACCACCTTCGCCTACTACGCCCGCCGCATCCACCCCGACGTGCGGCTGCTCACGCACGGCGGGTCGGAGCTGGTCGACGGGCTGCACGCGGCCCGCCGGGCGGGCGCGGAGTGGGTGGTGGCCGTGGTCCTGCCGAGATATCCGGCCGAGGCCGTGCAGGCGCTGGAGTACGCGGAGAAGATGGGGCTGCGGGTGGCGGCCATAACGGATAAGTCGGATTTCCCGGCGGAGGTCGTGCTGGACGCCCCCGTCGGCGACCGGCTCGTGTTCGACTCGCACGCGGCGCCGCTCGCCCTGGCCATGGCCCTGGTCGAGGCCATGGCCGACGCGGCGCCGCTGCGCACCCAGGCCCGGCTCGAGGAGTACGAGCGGATGACCGACGAGACCGGTACGTTCCTACCCGGCGATCCTGCGTAGCGAGCGCATCGACCAGATCGTGGTGAACACCGCCAGCACGATGAACACCGCGAACGCGATCGGGATCGACGAGTCCGACAACCGGCCGGCGAACAGCGCCCGCCCCGCCTCGACCGCGTGGTAGAGCGGGTTGATCGGGGCGAGCGTCTGCATCCAGCCGGGCGCGAACGAGATCGGGATGAACAGCCCGGCCAGCAGCATGATCGGCAGCATGAACAGGTTGAGCGTCTGCGACATGCCGTTCTCGTCGCGCACGGTCAGCGCCAGCCCCTGGGACAGCCCCGAGGCGAACAGCCCGGTGGCGGCCATGAGCAGCAGCACCAGCACCACCTCGACGGCCCCGATGCGCACGCCCATCGCGACGGCCACGACGAGCACGAGGATCGCCTGGCACACCAGCACGACCATGTCCTTGGCCACCCGCCCGAGGACGATGGCCGGCCGCCAGGCGGGGCTGACGGCGTACCGTTCGAGCGAGCCGTTGCGCAGCTCGGCGATCAGCCCGAACCCCGAGAACAGCGACCCGAAGACCGCGATCATCATCATCGAGGCCGGCGTGAACATCCGCAGCGCGTCCACCGTCGAGCCGCCCGGCGTCAGCGACTTCAGCAGCGGCGCGAACATGAGCAGGTAGAGCACCGGCTGCATGATGCCGAACAGCGGCCAGATCGGGTTGCTGAACGACTTCTTCAGCTCGTAGCCGGTGAACAGGGCGATGTGGCGGATCACGAGGCGGCTCCGGTGTCGCGGAGGGAACGGCCGGTCTTGGCCAGGAAGACGTCGTCGAGCGTGGAGCGGTCGAGCGCGATCGAGCTCAGCCCCAGCCCCTGCTCCTCAAGGGCCCGCAGCAGCGCGGGCAGCGTGTGCTCGCCGTCGTCGACGTAGACGCGCAGCAGGTCCTCGTCGACGCGGGTCTCGCGGGCGTACGGCTTGAGCGTGTCCGCGGCCCGCTCCAGGTCGTCCACCCTGAGCGTGATCACGTCGCCGGAGACCTCCCGCTTGAGCTCTCCGGGGGTGCCCTCGGCCACGACCTCGCCATGGTCGACGATCATGAGGCGGTCGCACAGCGCGTCGGCCTCGTCGAGGTAGTGGGTGCTGAGCAGCACGCTCGTGCCGGCCTCGCGCAGCTGCCTGATGCGGTCCCAGAGGTTGGCGCGGTTCTGCGGGTCGAGGCCGGTGGTGGGCTCGTCGAGGAAGAGCAGCGGCGGGTTGTGCACCAGCCCGATCGCGATGGCCACGCGCCGCTTCTGCCCGCCCGACAGGGTACGGCCGGGGCGGTCGGCCGTCTCGGTCAGGTCGAAGCGCTCCAGCGCCTCGGCGGTGGCCCGCTTCGGGTCGGCCATGGCGTGGATCCTGGCGGCCATCATGATCTGGGCCCTGGCGCTCGTGGTGTCCTCCACGCCGCCGGCCTGGCTCACGTACCCGAGTTTGCGCCGGACGGCGGCGGGCTCCTTGAGCAGGTCGTGGCCCGCGACGGTGGCCCTGCCCGCGTCGGGGGCGATCAGCGTGGAGAGCATCCTGATCGTGGTGGTCTTGCCGGCCCCGTTGGGGCCGAGCACGCCGAAGATCTCACCTTCCGCGACCTCGAGGTCCACCCCGCGGACGGCCTCGACGGTCTGCGTGCCCTTCCTGCTCCTGGTGGTGAACGTCTTTCGCAGGCCCTGCGCCTGAATGATCATGGGGGGATTCAGCTCCTTAGGGCAATTCGTCGGCCTCAACCCGTTCGACGGCCTTCTCGACCCAGTCGAGCTGGGCCTGGACCATGGATCTGTTGAGGCGGAGGTTCTCGTCGATGTGCTGGGGAGCGCCGAAGCGCTGCTTGGCGCCCATGGCATGACCGAGGATCTCGACGCTCATTCTGAGCTGCTGCATCCTGCTGTAAAGAGCCTGCAGGAGCTCCTGCTTGTCCAGCCGGTCCATGAATGTCACCGCCACCTGGAACGGATCGACGATGGGCCTGACCTCGTGCCAGGCGGTCAGCAACATCCGGTGGAACTCTTCGCGGCCGTGCTCGGTCAGCTCGTAGACGACCTTGCCGCCCCTGCCCGCCTCGACGACGGCCAGGAGCCCTTCGTCGGCCATCTTGCTCAGCCCGTGGTAGATCGACCCGAAGGCGACGTTCGCCCATTGGTCGGCACCCATCACCTCCAGCCGCCGCCGGACCCCGTAGCCGTTCATGGGACCGTCGAGCAGGGCGCCGAGGATGAGGATGCGCGTCGAAGCAGACATGGGTGCAAGTTTGTATTCAAATTTGAGTAGCCGTCAACCTCAATAAGCTGATCTCCATGAACGAACGACCGACTGCGCTGGTCACAGGCGCTTCGCGCGGGATCGGCGCGGCCGTGGCCGAGGCGCTGGGCCCCACGCACCACGTGATACTCAACGGCCGCGACGAGGAGTCGCTGGCCGCCGTGGCGGCCGGGCTGCCCGACGCGCGCGTCTGGCCGGCGGAGCTGACGGCGCTCACCGAGGCGGCCGTCGCCGGGATCGGACGGCTCGACGTGCTCGTGCACTCGGCCGGGATCAACCGGATGGGCCGGATCGCCGACCTGTCCGCCGCCGCGTGGCGCGAGACGCTGGAGGTGAACGTCGTCGCGGTCGCCGAGCTGACCCGGCTGCTGCTGCCCGCCCTGCGCACGGCCGGGGGGCACGTGGTCTGCGTCAACTCGGGCTCGGGGCAGCGGGCCAACCCCGAGTGGGGCGCCTACGCGGCCAGCAAGTTCGCGCTGAAGGCGTTCGCCGACGCGCTGCGGCTGGAGGAGCCGCGGCTGAGGGTGACGACCGTCTACCCGGGCCGGACGGCCACCGACATGCAGCGCGAGCTGCGCCGCTACGAGGGCGGCGAGTTCGAGCCCGAGAAGTACCTCACGCCGCGGAGCGTGGCGCGGGCCGTGCTGGCCGCCGTCACCGCGGGCCCCGACGCCCACCTCACCGAGCTGACCCTCCGGCCCAGGGGAGGGCCTGTCAACTGAATGGATCCATTCACTACAGTGGGGCCATGCTTGAACCACTCGCGCACATAGGACGGGATCCGGCGACCGGGGGCTACGTCAGGGACGCCTGGTCGGCCGCTGACATGGAGCTTCGCGAGTGGTTCGCGGGCGAGGCCGGGCGACGGGGGCTCGACCTGCGCGAAGACCGCAACGGCAACCTCTGGGCGTGGTGGGGCGACCCTTCCGGCCGCCCCGGCGTGGTGACCGGGAGCCACCTCGACTCCGTACGGCAGGGCGGCGCGTACGACGGGCCGCTCGGGGTCGTGTCGGCCTTCGCCGCCCTCGACCTCCTGAAGGAGCGCGGGACCACGCCGGCCAGGCCGGTCGGCGTGGTCTGCTTCACCGACGAGGAGGGCGCCAGGTTCGGGGTGCCCTGCATGGGGTCGAGGCTGCTCACGGGCGTGCTGGCGCCCGAGCGGGCCCTCGCGCTCACCGACGACTCCGGCGACACGCTGGCCGACGTCATGACGAGGGCCGGGCGGGCGCCGCACGAGGTGGGGCGGGACGACGAGACGCTCGCCACGGTCGCCACGTTCGTGGAGCTCCACGTCGAGCAGGGCCAGGCGCTCGTCCACGAGGGAAGGCCGGTGGGCGTGGCCGCGGCGATCTGGCCGCACGGACGCTGGCGCTTCGACTTCCACGGCCGGGCCGACCACGCGGGCACCACCCGGCTGGCCGACCGGGACGACCCGATGCTGCCGTTCGCCCGCATGGTGCTGGCCGCCCGCGAGGCCGCGGCCGGCCGCGACGTGGTGGCCACGGTCGGCAAGGTACGCGTCTCCCCGGGCAACGCCAACGCCATCCCCGGCCTGGTCTCGGCCTGGCTCGACGCCCGCGGGGCGGACGAGGCCGCCGTGCGCGCCCTCGTCGCCGAGCTGACCGAGCTCACCGACCAGGCGGGGGCCGCGGTGCGGGAGGAGTCGTGGACGCCGATCGTCGACTTCGACGTGCCGCTCAGGGAACGCCTGGCCAGGGTCGCGGGAGGCGATACGCCCGCGCCCGTCCTGCCCACGGGGGCGGGCCACGACGCGGGGATCCTGGCCTCGGCGGGCGTCCCGAGCGCGATGTTGTTCGTCAGGAACCCCACAGGCGTGTCCCATTCCCCCGACGAGCACGCCGAGCGGGCTGACTGCGAGGCGGGAGTCGTCGCACTCGCGGACGTGCTGGAGGACCTGTGCGGCTGACCTACTGGTGCGAACAGGCCTGGCTGCCCGGCGGGGTCACCGACGGCGTGCTCATCGAGGTCGAGGGCGAAAGGATCGCGAGCGTCGCCCAGGGCCCGCCGGGCACGGCCGAGCGCCTGCCGGGGATCACCGTTCCCGGCCTGGCCAACGCCCACTCCCACGCCTTCCACCGCGCGCTGCGCGGCACCGCCCAGGAGGGCAAGGGCGACTTCTGGACCTGGCGCGAGCGGATGTACGAGGTGGCGGGGGCGCTGGAGCCCGACTCCTACCTGCGGCTGGCCCGGGCGGTCTACGCCGAGATGGCGCTGGCCGGGGTGACCTGCGTGGGCGAGTTCCACTACCTGCACCACGGGCCGGACGGCCGCCCGTACGACGACGCCAACGAGATGGGCCACGCCCTCGTCCGCGCGGCCCGCGAGGCGGGCCTGCGCATCGCGCTGCTCGACACCTGCTACCTGACCGGCGGCATCGGCGCCCCGCTGACCGGCGCGCAGCTGCGCTTCACCGACGGCGACGCCGAGCGCTGGGCGGTCAGGGCCGACGACCTGGCGGCGGCCTACGAGGGGCAGCCCGACGTGGAGATCGGCGCGGCCATCCACTCCGTGCGCGCGGTGCCGCCGGAGCAGATGCCGGTCGTGGCCGAGTTCTCCCACCGGCACGCGGGCCCCCTCCACATGCACGTGTCCGAGCAGCCCGCCGAGAACGCCGCCTGCGTGGAGATGTACGCGGCCACGCCGGTTCAGGTGCTGCACGAGCGAGGCGCCCTGGGGCCGCGCTCGACCGCCGTGCACGCCACCCACCTGACCGACGTGGACATCGAGCTGATCGCCCAGTCCGGCACCCACATCTGCATGTGCCCCACCACCGAACGCGACCTCGCCGACGGCATCGGCCCGGCCAGGGCGGCGGCCGACCGGGGCGCGCAGATCACGCTCGGCTCCGACAGCCACGCCGTGATCGACCTGTTCGAGGAGGCGCGCGGGGTCGAGCTGGACGAGCGGCTGCGCAGCGGCAGGCGCGGCAACTGGAGCGCCGCCGACCTGCTCGCCGCCGCGACCGCCGCCGGCCACGCCTCCCTCGGCTTCCCCGACGCGGGGCTGCTGGTGCCCGGCGCGTGGGCCGACCTGGTGTCGGTACGCCTCGACTCCGTACGCACGGCGGGCACGGGCGGGCCGGAGGCCGTGGTGTTCGCGGCCACGGCGGCGGACGTGCACTCGGTGGTCTCCGGCGGCCGCCGGGTCGTCACGGACGGGCGGCACCGGCTCGGCGACGTCGGATCCCTGCTGGCAGAGGCGATACGGAGGGTGAGATGAGCACGACGCTGATCGACGGGATCGGATCGCTGTACACCGGCGACCCCGAGCGCGAGGAGATCCCCGACGCGGCGCTGGTCGTGGCGGACGGCCTGGTCGCCTGGGCCGGGCCCGCCGCCCAGGCCCCCGACGCCGACGAGCGGGTGGACGTCGGGGGCCGCGCCGTCATCCCCGGCTTCGTGGACAGCCACGCCCACCTGATCTTCGCCGGTGACCGGACGGCCGAGTTCCAGGCCCGCATGTCCGGCGAGCCGTACACCGGTGGCGGCATCAGGACCACGGTCGCCGCCACCCGGCAGGCCGGCGACGCCGAGCTGGCCGCCCACGCGCGTGCCCTGGTGGCCGAGATGCTCGCCCAGGGCACCACGACCGTCGAGATCAAGAGCGGCTACGGCCTGACCGTCGAGGACGAGCGGCGCTCGCTGGAGATCGCCGCCGGGCTGACCGGCGAGACCACCTTCCTGGGGGCGCACGTCGTGCCCGCCGGCATGGACGCCGACTCCTACGTGCGGCTGGTCGCCGGGGAGATGCTCGACGCGTGCGCCCCCCACGCCAGGTGGATCGACGTGTTCTGCGAGCGCGGGGCCTTCGACGGCGACCAGACGCGCGAGATCCTGGGCGCCGGGCTCAAGGCGGGGCTGGGGGCGCGGGTGCACGCCAACCAGCTCGGGGAGGGGCCGGGCGTCCGCATCGCCTGCGAGCTGGGCGCCGCCTCGGCCGACCACTGCACCCATCTGACACCGGCCGACGTGGACGCGCTGGCGTCGTCGGACACGGTGGCGACGCTGCTGCCGGGGGCGGAGTTCTCGACGCGGTCGCCGTACCCGGACGCCCGGCGGCTGATCGACGCGGGGGCCACCGTGGCGCTGGCTACCGACTGCAACCCGGGGTCGTCGTTCACGTCGTCGATGGCGTTCTGCGTGGCGCTGGCCGTACGCGAGATGCGCATGACGCCGCTGGAGGCGATCAGGGCGGCGACGTACGGCGGGGCGCGCGCGCTGCGCCGTACGGACGTAGGCTGGCTGCGGCCCGGGGCCCGCGCGGACCTCGTCGTGCTCGATGCCCCCTCCTATGTACACCTTGCCTATCGGCCCGGCGTCCCCCTCGTTCACCAGGTGTTTCGCGGCGGTCTCCTCCTTTAGGAGGACATCCAGAACCATCCCTGCGGCGTACTGGTTTTGGGAATCTTTGCATTTGGTCGGACGTTGGCCGGGTATAGAACGCAGCTGCGGAACGAGGTGCGGGGATGGCAAGGCCTACGGGGAGTCGCACGCAGGAGCAGCACATCGCCGAGCGCGATCTGCTGGGGACATACCTGGCTGAGATCGGCAGGGTCCCGCTGCTCACGGCGGAGGAGGAAGTGGAGCTCGCCAAGCGGATCGAGGCGGGTCTCTTCGCCGAGCAGCTGCTCGACAGCGGGGGCTCGGAGCCGCGCATCGGGGACGCGGCCGACGAGGAGCTGGAGCGCCTGGCGATCTCCGGCCAGCGGGCGAAGGACGAGTTCATCCAGGCCAACCTGCGCCTGGTGGTGGCGGTGGCCCGGAAATACTCGGGGCGGGGGATGCCGCTGATCGACCTGGTGCAGGAGGGGAACCTGGGGCTGGTCAGGGCGGTGGAGAAGTTCGACTACCGGCGGGGGTACAAGTTCTCCACGTACGCGACGTGGTGGATCCGGCAGTCGGTGGGGCGTGCCATCCACGAGCAGGCCCGCCCGGTGCGCCTGCCCACGCACGCGGGGGAGCAGATGACGCGGCTGATGCGGGTCCGCCGCGACATGCTGGCGGAGTTCGACGCCGAGCCCACGGACGACGATCTCGCCGAGATCCTCGACCTGCCGATCGAGCGCGTACGCGAGCTGCGGCGCTGGGCCTCCGACCCGGTCTCGCTCCAGCTCGGGGTGGGCGACGAGGACGAGACGGAGCTCGGCGACATGATCGCCGACGAGACGTGGGCCGATCCCGAGCAGCAGGCCATCGACATCCTGGAGCGCGAGCGGCTGGACCAGTGGCTGACGGGGCTCGAGGGCGACACCAGCGAGATGCTGCGGTGGCGCTACGGGCTGGTGGACGGGCGCGAGCACACGCTCACGGAGGTCGGGGAACGCTACGGCATCGGCCGCGACCGCGCCCGCCGCATCGAACGCGACGCTCTGGCCCGCCTCCGCAAAATGGCCACCGCGGCCGCCTGACCCTGGGGCCGGCCGCCTGAGGGGTGCTGCCACGCCTCGCCGACGCGGCGCTTTGGGGTGACGGCCGCGGGTGGCGTGGCGAGCTGTATGACGCTTGGGCGTTGTTGCGGTGCGGGCGTTGTCGGGCTGGGCGGCGCTGTGATGCGCCGGTCTCCGCCGTGCCACATCCCGCCGACGCGGCGCTTCGGGGTGACGGCCGCGGGAGCGGGCGCGCGTGGCGGACGCGGGCGCGGGCGCGGTGTGGCGGGTCGTAGGACGCTCGGGCATTGCGGCGGTGCGGGGCGCGGCGGTGCGGCGTTCTAGGGCTGGAGGAGGCGGCGGAGGAATTCTTCGACGGCGGCCACCGCGGTGGTGTGGTCGCCGCCGCGGGCCACCATGAGGGCGCTCTCGTTGACGGCCGCCAGCAGCATGTGCGCGTGCAGGTCCAAAAACTCGGCCGGCACCGCCCCCGTGGCCCCCAGCGCCGCCTTCAGCATCCCGAATGAGTAGCGCTCCTCCATGGCCCGCCACCGTTCCCAGCCCATCACCGCGGGCGCGTCGATGAGGACGATGCGCTGGATGACCGGGTCCCCGGCGAGCGAGATCCAGGCCAGCACCCCGGCGCGCAGGGCCGCCGCCGGGTCGGTGATGCCGCGGACGGCCTGCCGGATCTTGCCGCCGATGGCCGACTCCGTCGCCTCCAGCACCGCCTCGAAGAGGGCGTCCTTGCCGGCGTAGTGGTGGTAGAGCGCCCCCCGGCTCAGCCCCGACTCCTGCAGGACCACCTCGATGGAGGTGTCGTCGTAGCCCCGGTCGGCGAACAGCCGCGTGGCGATCGCCAGGACCCTGTCGCGGGTGGCCGCGCCGCGTTCCGCCTTGAGGTTCATGGAACCACCATAGACAAACCGACCGTCAGTCGGTAATTTCGTAGACCGACAGTCGGTTTATAATCTGCCCGAGGAGGGTTCCATGGAAGGCCTCAGCTACGTCGACGTGGGGGAAGGGCCGGTCAGCCTGTTCGTGCACGGCGTCGGCACCAGCTCCTACCTGTGGCGCAACGTCATCGCCGCGTTCCGCGACGAGCGCCGCTGCGTGGCCGTCGACCTGCCGCTGCACGGCGGCAGCGCACCGCGCGACGACCTGTCGATCCCCGCGCTGGCCGAGGCCGTCGAGGAGCTGTGCGAGGGGCTCGGGCTCGCCGACGTGGATCTCGTCGCCAACGACACCGGCGGCGCCGTCGCCCAGGTCTTCGCCGTACGCCACCGCGAGCGCCTGCGTACGCTCACCCTCACCAACTGCGACGTCCACACCAACACCCCGCCCGAGGCGTTCAAGCCCACGGTCGACCTGGCCGCCAGGGGCGAGCTGGCCCCGCTCACCGCGCTCGTGCTGGAGCAGCCGGAGCTGCTGGCGCAGACCGCGTACGGCGAGGGTTACGAGCGGATCGACGACCCGGCGGCGCTGGTGGAGGCGTACCTGCGGCCGATCTTCGCCAAGCCCGGCGGCGGCCGCGCCTTCGAGCGCCTGCTGACCTCCATCGACGCCAAGGACATGATCGCCATCGAGCCGCGGCTCACCGTGCTGACCGTGCCGACGCTCCTGGTCTGGGGCACGGGAGACGTGTTCTTCGACGTGAGCTGGGCCCGCTGGCTGCGGGACACGATCCCCGGCGTCAAGGAGATCGTCGAGATCGAGGGCGGGCGGCTGTTCTTCCCCGACGAGCGGGCGGATGAGCTGGTGCCGCATCTCAGGCGGTTCTGGGCGCAGCCGTAAGATCGCCCCATGTACCTGGAGGCGCTGCGTCGCTACCCCGTCAAGTCGATGCTGGGGGAGGAGCTGACCGAGAGCGAGGTGAGCGAGCGCGGGCTGGCCGGGGACCGGGCGCGGGCGGTGCTCGACGTCGCGACCGGGAAGATCGCCAGTGCCAAGAACCCCCGCCTCTGGCGCGGCCTGCTCACGATCGACGGCACCGCGGTTCCCGGCGACGAGGAGCTGTCGTCGCGGCTCGGGCGCGAGGTGCGGCTGATCGGCGTGCCTCCGGACGGCGCCGAGTTCGAGCGCTCGGTCCCGGAACGGGTGCTGGCCGAGGGCATCGAGGCGGAGGTCCCCTACACCGTCGGCACGCTCGGCGGCGCCTCGCCCGCCGGGACGTTCTTCGACTTCGCCCCGATCCACCTCATCACGACCTCGGCGATCGCGCGGATCGGCGCGCTCGGCCCGCGCGGCACCGTCGAGGCCCTCCGCTACCGGCCCAACCTGGTGATCGGGACGGTGGCGGAGGGGTTCGTCGAGAACGACTGGGTGGGACGCGAGCTGCGCGTCGGTGAGGAGGTGGTGCTGGCGGTGATCGTGGCCAGCCCGCGCTGCGCGGTGCCGACGCTCGAACACGGGAGCCTCGGGCGCGACGCCGACGCGCTGCGCACGGTGGCCGGGCACAACCGGGTGCCCGTGTTCGAGATGGGGCCGCAGCCCTGCGCGGGGGTGTACGCGCGAGTGGTGCGGCCCGGGAGGGTCAGGAAAGGCGACCGGGTACGCCTGACGTGACCTACGACGCCAGCGGCGTGAGGTACTTGACCAGGTCGTCCAGGATCTTGCCGGCCGCCGTGACGCCGATGCCGGTCATCCAGATCTCATCGTCCACGTTGTGCGCGTTGTTCGACTTGACCGCGCCGAGGTTCTTCCACAGCGGCCCGCCGGTCACCGCGGTCTGCGACTTGACGGCCGCCTCCCCGTACGCGGTGTAGAAGATCGCGTCTGCGTCGGCCTGGGCGATGTTCTCCTGGCTCAGCTTGCCGAAGCGCTTGTCGGCCTGGCCGGCCAGCTGCTGCGCCTCGGGCCGCTGGATGCCCGCGTCACCCACCACGATGCCGCTGAAGGACTCGGGCCCGTACATGCGGATCTCGGTGGGCATGAACCGCACGATGCTCACCTTCAGCTTCGAGAACTTCGCGCCCACCTCCTTGGCCCGCGTCTCGAAACCCGTCAGCAGCTGCTGGGCCTGGTCCTTCTTGCCCAGCGCCTCGGCGTCGAGCAGGAAGTTGTCCTTCCAGGTGATGCCCACCTTCTCGGTGAACACGGTCGGCGCGATCTTGCTGAGCTTGTCGTAGAAGGCCTCCTGCCGGAACTTGCTGCCCAGGATGAGGTCCGGCTGGAGCGCCATGATGGCCTCGATGTTGGGGGCCTGGGTGGTGCCGACCGCCTTGGTGGCCGACAGTGCCGAGCCGAGGTAGGCGGGCCACTTCTGGTTCTGGGACGCCTGTGCCGCGCCGACGGGCGCCAGGCCGAGCGAGACCATCGTGTCGAGCTTGTCCGTGTCGAGCACCACCACCCGCTTGGGGGTCATCGGCACCTTCGTCTCGCCCATGGCGTGCTTGACGGTCCGGGTCGGTCCCGCCTCCTGCGAGGACGTGGAAGTGCCGCAGGCGGCGAGGGCGAGGAGGGGGAGCATGGCGGCGACGGCCAGGCGAAGACGCATCGGCATTCCTTGATCGAAGGTTAGGCAAACCTAAGTATCTCATGGCCGATATTGCTGAGCCGAAATGGGAGGAGTGAGAACACCGAAACGCGTCCGAAACACCAGTGTGGCGAGATTCACGAATGTGAAACACGCCTGGTCGAGTCATGAAACCCCGGACGAACACGCTGTGGCCACACGTCACATGTAAGGAGGGTCGCGTCGTGAAGATCGATAGCGGCACCACAGCCTGGATGCTCGCGGCCACCGCGCTGGTGTTGCTGATGACTCCGGGTCTCGCTTTCTTCTACGGGGGCATGACCAGGGCCAAGAGTGTCCTGAACATGATGATGATGTCGTTCGGCGCCATCATCACGGTGACCATCGCCTGGGTGCTGTTCGGGCACTCGCTGGCGTTCACCGACAACCCCAGCTCGGCGATCAACAACGTGGTCGGCGGCTTCGACGCACTCGGCCTGCAAAGTCTGGTGGAGACGGCCACCAAGACCGACGGCACCGGCATGCCGAGCCTGGTCTTCTCCGCCTTCCAGCTGACCTTCGCCATCATCACCGTCGCGCTGATCAGCGGCGCGATCGCGGACCGGGCGAAGTTCGGGGCGTGGATCGTCTTCTCCGTCCTCTGGGCGACGATCGTCTACTTCCCGATCGCCCACTGGGTGTGGGGCACCGGCTGGCTCAACACGATGGGCATCGAGGACTTCGCGGGCGGCACGGTCGTCCACATCAACGCCGGTGCCGCGGGCCTGGCCCTGTGTCTCGTGCTCGGCAAGCGCGTCGGCTGGCGCAAGGAGCCGATGCGGCCGCACAACCTGCCGTTCGTCCTGCTCGGCGCGGGCCTGCTGTGGTTCGGCTGGTTCGGCTTCAACGCCGGCTCCGAGCTGGCCGTCGACGGCACGGCCGGCCTGGCGTTCATGAACACCCAGATCGCCACCGCGGTCGCCGCGGGCGCCTGGCTCGTCGTGGAGAAGCTGCGCGACGGGCACGCCACCAGCCTCGGCGTCGCCTCCGGCGCGGTCGCCGGCCTGGTCGCCATCACCCCCGCCTGTGGTTTCGTGGACCCGTGGGCCGCGATGCTCATCGGCCTGCTCGCCGGTGTCCTGTGCGCCTACGCCGTCGGGCTGAAGTACAAGCTCGGCTTCGACGACTCCCTCGACGTGGTCGGCGTGCACCTGGTGGGTGGCGTCATCGGCGCCGTCTCGCTCGGCTTCCTGGCCGCGTACCCCTTCCTCGACCAGCAGAGCAAGGGCCTGTTCTACGGCGGCGGCTTCGGCCAGCTGGGCCTGCAGGTGCTCGGCCCGGTCGCGGTCGGCGGCTACTCCTTCGTCATCACCTGGGTTCTCGGCAAGATCATCGACAGGACGATGGGCTTCCGGATCTCCGCCGAGGACGAGCGCACCGGTATCGACGTCACCGCGCACGCCGAGACGGGGTACGACCTCGGCACGGTCTACGCCTCCGGCGTGACCTCCCCCAACGGGCCCACCGCCCCGGCAGCTAAGAAGGTGGACGCATGAGACTCATCACCGCGATCATCAAGCCTTTCAAGCTGGATGACGTGAAGGCCGCACTGGAACAGTTCGGCATCAAGGGAATGACGGTCAGCGAGGCGAGCGGCTACGGTCGCCAGCGCGGCCACACCGAGGTCTACCGCGGCGCCGAGTACCAGGTCGACCTGGTGCCGAAGGTCCGCCTGGAGGTCCTCGCCGAAGAGGATGACGCCGAGGACGTGATCGACGTCATCGTCAAGGCGGCGCACACCGGCAAGATCGGCGACGGCAAGGTCTGGTCCGTCCCGGTGGACACCGTCGTCCGTGTCCGCACGGGAGAGCGGGGTCCTGAGGCCCTGTGACCCGGCGGGGCTCGGCCGATACGACGTATCCACGGCGACGCCCGGACGACGGCGTCCGGGCTGAGCCCAGCAAGGGGGCACAGCTTTGAGGGGAGAGGCCCGTTCGTTCGCCGCGGCCCGCAAGGAGCGGACCGCGGACACCGACCGCTGGCTCAAGGATCTCTTCCGCACGGCGAGCGACGGCGACCACGTCTCACTGGTCGCCGTCGGGAGCCTCGGGAGGGGCGAACTCGCACCGGGCAGTGACCTCGACCTGGTCCTGCTGCACAACGGGCGGGCCGACGTGGCCAGGATCGCGGACCGGATCTGGTATCCGGTCTGGGACTCCGCGGTCAACCTCGACCACTCCGTGCGGACGGTCGAGGAAGCGGTGAGCGTCGCCAGGCAGGACCTGAAGGCTGTGCTCGGCCTCATCCAGGCCAGGCACGTGGCCGGTGACGCCGAGCTGACCAGGAAGGCCAGGGAGGCGGTGCTGGCCGAGTGGCGGGCCGACTCCCGGCGCCGGCTCGGCGAGTTGCGTGACGCGGCCGACAAGCGGGCGCAGGTGAGCGGCGAGCTGGCCTTCCTGCTCGAACCCGATCTCAAGGACGGGCGCGGCGGGCTCCGCGACGTCCAGGCCATGCAGGCGGTGGCCGCCGCCTGGGTCGCCTCGGCGCCCGGCCCCAGGGCGCGCGAGGCGTACGAGTTCATCCTCGACGTGCGGCACGCGCTGCACGTCGTCACCGCCCGCGGCACCGACCGGCTGGTGCTGCAGGAGCAGGACGCCGTGGCGGGGGTGCTCGGCCTGCTCGACGCCGAGGCGCTCATGCGCAGGCTCGCCGAGGCGGGCCGTACCGTCTCCCACGCCTTCGACGGCACCTGGCGCACCGTTGACAGGCTCCTGTCAGGCCCCGCTCCCCGAGGCCGCCGCCCGCTGGCGGACGGCGTGGTCGAGCACGCCGGCGAGGTGGTGCTCGCCAGGGGGGTCGACCCGCGCAAGGACCCCGTGCTGGTGCTGCGCGCCGCCGCCGCGGCGGCCGACTCCGGGCTGCCGCTCGCCCCGGCGACGGTGTCCGTGCTCGCAGCTCAGTCACCTCCCATGCCGGTGCCGTGGCCGGAGGAGGCACGCGACTCGCTGGTGTCGATCCTCGGCGCGGGCCGCGCCGCCGTGCCCGTGTGGGAGGAGCTCGACCAGGCGGGCATCCTTGTCAAGTTGCTCCCTGACTGGGAACGCGTACGCCACCGTCCCCAGCGCAACCCGATCCACCGCTTCACGGTCGACCGGCACCTGATCGAGGCCGCCGCGAACGCCGCCAGCCACACGCGCGAGGTCTCCCGTCCCGACCTCCTGCTGATCAGCGCGCTCCTGCACGACGTCGGCAAGGGCTGGCCGGGGGACCACTCGGCCACCGGCGAGGTCGTGGTCCGCGACATCGCCACCCGCATCGGCCTGCCCGCGCAGGACGTCGACACCCTGGCCACCGTCGTACGCCACCACCTGCTGCTGCCCGAGACCGCCACCCGCAGGGACCTCGACGACCCCGTCACGATCGAGAAGGTCGCCGCCACCGTCGGCACCCGGGAGGTCCTCGACCTGCTGGCCGCGCTCGCGATCGCCGACGGCCACGCCACCGGGCCGGCCGCCTGGAACAGCTGGAAGGCCGGGCTCGTCGCCGACCTCGTGCGCCGGGTCAGGTCCGTGCTGGCCGGCTCGCCGCCGCCCAAGCCGCCGACCCTGTCGGCCGACCAGACCGCGCTCGCCCGGCACGGCGGCGGGGCCGTCCGCGTCAACGGGGGAGCCGTCACGGTCGTCGCCCCCGACCGGGTGGGGCTGCTCTGGAGCGCCGCCGGCGTGCTGTCCGCGCACCGGCTCATCGTGCGCTCCGCCTCGTCCGCCTCCGCGGGCTCCACCGCGGTGATCGAGTTCTCCGTCATCCCCGAGTACGGTTCCCCGCCCGACCCCGCGACCCTGGAGTCCGACCTCCGTCTCGTCCTTGCCGGCCGTCTTGACATCGAGCAGCGGCTGGCCCGCCGTGCGCGGGCCATGCGCCCGCCCCGCGTACCTGTGGCCCCACCTCGGGTGACACTGGTCGACGACGCCTCCGCGACCGCCACCGTGGTGGAAGTCAGGGCCCATGACAGGCCGGGGCTTCTGTGGCGTATCGGGCGGGCGTTCGGCGAGTGCGGTCTTGACGTGAGGGCCGCTCGCGTGGAGACTCTCGGCGCGGAGGCGGTGGACGTCTTCTATGTCGTGGATCGCGCCGGTCGCCCCCTCAGCGACGCCGCACAGAGGGCGCAAGTCCGCGATCAAGTCCTGGCCGCACTGCGATAACCAACAGCACACGACTACCGGTCACATGTGTAACGATTGTGTCCGAAATGCCCGGTAAGTCAGAAGCTGCGGATACCTTGTGGACGGCTTGAAGGCCCGTCGGGGACGGGACGATTGAGGGGTAGCGGAAGCAGTGACGGGGAACTCCGACAGCGGCCCAGCCGTGAAGCGGGACCGCGCGAAGCGGCCACTGCCACGCCTGGGCCTGAGAAACTGGCGCGTACGGTGGCGGCTCACCGCCCTCATCCTGGTGCCCACCATCGCCGGCGTCGTGCTCGGGGGAGCGCGAGTCGTCGGATCGGTGCAGAGCATCGGCGACTACGACCGCACGGCGACCGGGGCGGAGCAGGCGACCCATATCCGCGACCTCCTGCAGGCGATCGGGCTGGAGCGTGACACGGGCGGCTGGATCGGCGCCAACCGCGCCATGCGCAAGAAGCTCGCCCAGCCGCTCGCGGAGCGCAAGGCCGCGGTGGACGCGCTGGTCAAGACCGTGAACGCCGACCTCGACACCATCGACGACTCCTACGGCCCCCGCATCGTCAAAGCCGCCCAGCAGGTGCGGTACGACCTGGGCCGGCTGCCGAGGATCCGCGCCGAGGGCCAGACCGAGACCATCCGGTACGACTTCCTCACCGACACCCTGCTCAAGCTGCACGACGAGCTGAGCCTGCTGTCCGACGACCCGCAGATCATCGGCCAGTTCCGCGCCCTGAGCGCGCTCGCCGCGGCCAAGGAGGAGGTCTCCCGCCAGCGCGTCCAGCTGCTCCAGGCCTCCTACGACACCCGGCGGGTGGACGCCAAGGAGGTCGAGCAGTTCATCGCCTCCAACGCCCGCGAGCAGAGCGACATCTCCCAGGTCGGCGCGGAGGCCGGCGTCGAGGTCGGGCTCCAGCTGTCCAAGGCGCTCACCTCCCAGCCCGAGTACGTCAACGTCCAGCTCACCAAGGCGCGCGCGATCACGCTGGCCAGCGGCCGGGCGCCGGGCGTCCGGATCAGCGACAACCTGATCTCCGCCAACGGCAGCCGCGAGCAGTGGTTCAACGAGAACTCCGTGGCCGTCGACGTGCTGCACGGCATCGAGAAGGAGCTGGCCGGCCAGGTGAGCCTGCGCAGCAAGGAGCTGCGCGAGGCCGAGATCCGCAACGCGATCGTCGCTGGGATCCTGATCCTGGCGCTGCTGCTGCTGGTCCTGCTGCTCACCGTGGCCATCGCCCGCTCCATGGTCACCCCGCTGCGCCGGCTGCGCACCGAGGCGCTGGAGGTGGCCGGCTTCCGGCTCCCCGACGTGGTGCACCGGCTGCGGGCCAGCGGCGACGCGTCCGCCGGCGAGGTACGGCCGATCGAGGTCGAAGGCAACGACGAGATCGGCGAGGTCGCCAGGGCCTTCGACCAGGTCCACCAGCAGGCGGTGCGGCTGGCGGGCGAGGAGGCCGAGCTGCGCAGCAACATCAGCTCGATGTTCGTCAACCTCTCGCGCCGCACCCAGACGCTGGTCGAGCGGCAGATCTCGCTGATCGACGGCCTGGAGAAGGGCGAGCAGGACGGCACCCGGCTGGCCGACCTGTTCAAGCTCGACCACCTGGCCACCCGCATGCGCCGCAACTCCGAGAACCTCCTGGTCCTGGCCGGACACGAGGCCACCCGCCGGCGCAGCCAGCCGGCCAAGCTGGTCGACGTCGTACGCGCCGCGCTGTCGGAGGTCGAGGGCTACGAGCGCGTCCAGGTCAAGGTGCACCGGGCCACCTCCGTGCTCGGCAGCGCCGCCAACGACCTGGTCCACCTGGTCGCCGAGCTGGTCGAGAACGCCATCCAGTTCTCCCCGAGCAACTCCCAGGTCGTCGTCACCAGCAGCCTCATCGAGGGCGGCGGCGCGCTGCTGTCGGTGAGCGACACCGGCATCAGCATGACCGAGGAGGAGCTGGCCGAGGCCAACCGCCGCCTGGCCGAGCCGCCCGTCGTGGACGTGTCGGTCTCCCGGCGCATGGGCCTGTTCGTGGTCGGCCGCCTGGCGCTGCGCCACGGCATCCGGGTCCAGCTCAGGAGGGGCGACGGCGCCGGCCTGATCGCGATGGTGCTGCTCCCGCCCACGCTGATCGCCGACGGCACGCAGCAGCAGCCGCTGCCGCAGCGGCCCGCGTTCGGCGGCGGCACCGTGCCCACTCCGGCGAGCCCGCCCGTGCAGAACGGGACGTTCAGGTCGTTCGGCAGCTTCGACTCCTTCGACGGCGGCCGGCGTCCCGACGGGCCCGCCCCCAGACACAGTTTCCAGACCCCCGAGAGCACGCCGCCGGGACCGCGCTCGTTCGACAGCGGGCCGTACCACTCCGACCCCGGCAGGGCGGGCGTGAACGGGTTCACCGCCGACACCGACGGCGGCTCCTACCGCAGGCAGACGCACTCGCTCGACTCCGGCGTCTACCCGTCGTTCCCGAACACGGGCTCCTACCCATCCGGAAATGGCGCGTTCCAGACGCCTGCGCCGCCCCCGTCGTACCCCACGAACGACGTGCGCCGGCCCGACCCGACGCCCTCCGTCGAGGTGTCGCCGATGGAGCCGGAGCAGGAGGAGTTCCTGCCGATCTTCGCGGCCGTGGAGTCCGCCTGGTTCCGCAGGCCGCCGGAGGAGGCGGCGCCGCAGGTGCCCGGAGATGGTGAGGACAAGCCCCCGCAAGCCGTACCCTCTGGGGAGGAAGCGTGGCGAACGGCGGCCGACGCCGGTTGGCGCGCGGCGGCCGCTGCCGCCGAGCCCAGCCTCGGCGGCATGACCGCCGCCGGGCTACCGAAGCGCACCCCCAAGGCCAACCTGGTTCCCGGTACGGCGAACCAGCAGGCGCAGCCGCAGCAGCCGCAGCGGCCGGCTCCGATGCCGCCCGTATCGGCGGATCGGATGCGTAGCCGGATGGCCAGTTACCAGCAGGGTGTGCGACGGGGCCGCCAGGAAGTACGTGGACAGGAGGAACAGAGTGAGTGAGCGTCCCGCCGGGGAGGATGCGTGACAACCCTTAGCCACGAGGCGCACAGGTTCGACTGGCTGATCACCGACTTCGTGCGTAACACGCCCGGAGTCGCGCACGCCGTCGTCGTTTCGGCCGACGGCCTGTGCCTGGCCGCCTCCGAAGGCTTCCCGCCGGACCGGGCCGACCAGCTCGCCGCGGTCTCCGCGGGCCTGCTGAGCCTGACCGTGGGAGCGTCCAGGGTGTTCGAGGGCGGTTCTGTGACGCAGACCGTTGTCGAGATGCAGCGCGGCCTGCTCATCGTCATGGCGATCAGCGACGGCTCCGTCCTGACGGTGCTGGCGGGCCCCGACTGTGACATGGGTCTGGTGGCGTACCAGATGACGCTGCTGGTCGACCGGGCCGGGCAGGCGCTCACGCCGGCCCTGCGGGCTGAACTCCAGGCCGCCAGGACCCGGTGATGTGATGGAACTGATGGGAGAGGGCCGTGTACGGCGTTGACGGAGCCGGGGACGAAGAGCCCCTGTTCCGTCCTTACGCGGTGACGGGCGGCCGATCCGAGCCGCGCTATCACCTCGCGATGGAGACGTTGATCTCGTCGATGTCGATCCCGGACGACGAGATGGCCATGCTCACCCCCGAGCAGGAGGCCATCATGCAGTTGTGCAGGTCGTTCCGGTCGGTCGCCGAGATCTCGGCCCTGCTCCGCGTCCCGCTGGGCGTGGCCAGGGTGCTCGTGGCGGACATGTCCGACGAAGGACTCGTCCGCCTGCACCAGCCACGCCTCAGCCAGGGACAGCCAGACCTCAACATGCTCGAAAGGGTGCTCAGTGGACTACGCAGGCTCTAGCCCCGGGCTGACGTCGACGAAGATCGTCGTCGCCGGTGGGTTCGGCGTCGGTAAGACGACGTTCGTGGGGGCGGTGTCCGAGATCCTTCCGCTCACCACAGAAGCGGTGATGACGGACGCGTCCGCGGGCATCGACGACCTCGGTCTCACCCCCAACAAGCAGACCACCACGGTGGCCATGGACTTCGGCCGCCTCTCGCTCGACCGTGACCTGATCCTCTACCTGTTCGGCACGCCCGGGCAGCACCGGTTCTGGTTCATGTGGGACGACCTCGTACGCGGCGCCATCGGCGCGGTCGTGCTGCTCGACACCCGCCGGCTCGCCGACAGCTTCCCCGCCATCGACTACTTCGAAGAGGCGAAGCTGCCGTTCGTGGTCGGCGTCAACGGCTGGGACGGGCAGTTCCCGCACGCCGAACAGGAGGTCAGGGAGGCGCTCGCGCTGTCGCCGCACGTGCCGATCGTGCGGACCGACGCCCGCAACCGCGAGTCGGTCAAGGCGACGCTGATCTCGCTGGTGGAGCACGTCGTACGGCTGCGTGCCGCGCCCGTGCGCTAGCTCCAGGGAACGCTCTCCAGCGAGTTGAGCACCGGCACCAGCTGCTGCTCCTCGTAGGCGAAGTGGGCCTCCATCTCGCCGGCGATGCGCTCCAGCGTCGCCGGCCCGGGGGCCTCGCGCAGCTCGGCGACCAGCTCGGCGATCACCGCGTGCTCGGCGCGCAGCCGGTCGAGCGGCTCCTTCAGCTCGGGGAAGAGCTTCTCCAGATGCGGGAACGCCACCCGGTCCTCGCCGTTGTGATGGAAGGTCATCGCGTCGCAGAAGGCCAGGCAGTGCGCCCGCAGGTCGCCGGCGGGCGCCCCCTGGCGGACCTTGGCCAGCTCGCCCCTCAGGTGCTCGTGGATCCTGGCCAGCTCGTCCCCGAACGCCTCCAGCCGCTCGCGCTCGGGGTAGAGCGCGATGACCGGGATGACGCGCTCGGTCTTCTCCTGGTACGCGGCGAAGGCCGGGTCGATCGCGGCCTGGCGGGCGTACAGGCGGTCGCGCTCCTCGCCTTCGAGCGGCGCCGCCCGGGCCGCGAACCGGTCCGCTCCCAGCTCGACGACGACCCTCGGGTTGGCGAGCACGTTGTGGTACCAGGCCGGGTGGGCGTCGCCGCCCGCGTTGGAGGCGAACACCAGGACCCGCTCGCCGTCCCTCAGGTAGACGGCCGGGTTGGTGCGCCGCCGGCCCGTCCTGGCGCCCGTGGTGGTGAGCAGCACGAGGGGAGCGCCCTCGAACATGCCGCCCACCTTGCCGCCGTTCGCCCGGAACTCCTCGATCACCTGCTGATTGAAATCGGTCACGTCATATCCTTGGACGAGGCTTCGTATTTGCTTTGCAAGCAAAGCTAATTTAGACATCAAGGTGTTGGACATGTCAACAGACGGCTTGAGCGTGGACGACGGGATCAGGACGCTGCTGCTGCTGATGCCGCGCATGGTGGGGCGGGTCAAACGGCTGGGGGTGCCCCCTGAGCTGCAGTCGTTGTCCCTGGCGCCCCGGCACCTGTCGCTGCTGGCCTACCTGCTGTTCGACGGGCCGATGACGGTGAACGAGCTGGCGGCCCGGCTGGAGGTGGCGCCCGCGACCGTCAGCCTGATGGTGGGGGACCTGAGCAGGAAGGGCGTCCTTGACCGGCGCGAGGACGACGCGGACCGGCGCCGTACGATCGTGAGCATCGCGGACCGGCACCAGGAGTCGATCAACGAGTGGCTCGGCTACGGCGCCAAGGCGTGGCGCGAGGCCCTGGAGCCGCTCACGCCGGAGCAGCGGCGGATGTTCGTGGACACCCTGATGGCCTACGAAAGGGCCCTTTCAGGCTGAGCTGTCAGGCTGGGCGGCGGTTTATCAGGGCCTCGACGCCGTCGAGGACGCGCTCCAGGCCGAACTCGAAGGCGTGCTCCGGGCTGTAGGCGGCGTTGAGGGCCTCGCCCGCCGCCTGGCCGACGCGCGCGGCCGTGGGGTAGCGGGCGGCGTCGGAGATCCGGCTGAGGAAGGGTGCGTGCGCGGCCCACCACTGCTCGTCGGTCATGCCCGTCAGGCTCTCGGCCTGCGCCGCCTCGACCGCGCCGCGCGCCGCCCCGTGCACGAACCCGCTGACCAGCGTGATCACCGAGTCCATCTCCAGGTCCGTCAGCCCGATGCCGTCCACGGCGCGCAGCTCGTAGTCGTACTTGGCCGTGACGTTGGGCCCGAGCACCGGGCGGCTCGCCGCCACCTGCAGCAGCCACGGATGGCGCAGGTAGAGGGCCCAGTTCTCCCTGGCGATCTGCTCCAGCCGGCCCCGCCAGCCCCCGGGCACGTCGTCCGGCCTGGCCGTCTCGCCGTAGACGGTGTCGAGCATGACGTCGAACAGCTCGGGCTTGCCCGGCACGTACGTGTAGAGCGACATCGTCCCGACGCCCAGCCGCTCGGCCACGCGGCGCATGGACAGCGCCGCCAGCCCCTCGGCGTCGGCCACCTCGATGGCCGCGCGCACGATGCGGTCGACGCTCAGCTCGGGCTTGCCCTTGCGGCTGGCGCGCTCGCTGGTGCGCCAGAGCAGCGCCAGGCTGCGCGCGGGGTCGCCCTTCCCCGAGTACTCAACGGTCACAAACGTACGGTACACCGTACGGTTGCCGTCGTGAACCGTATGCTGTACGGTACAGCGTACGGAACTAGGGGAGGGGACACGCATGCCGGCGGTGCTCGCGCAGGACCTGCGCAAGAAGTACGGCGACAAGGCGGCGCTCGACGGGATCGACCTCGACGTGGGCCAGGGCACGGTCTGCGGCCTGCTCGGCCCCAACGGCGCGGGCAAGACCACGACCGTCCGCATCCTCACCACGCTCCTGCGCGCCTCGGGCGGCCGCGCGGAGGTGGCGGGGTTCGACGTGGCGACCCAGCCCCGGCAGGTACGCCGCAGCATCGGCCTGGTCGGCCAGCACGCCGCCGTGGACGAGATCCTGACCGGGCGGCAGAACCTGGAGCTGTTCGGCCGCCTCCACCACCTCGGCGCGTCGCGGGCCCGGGCCAGGGCGGATGAGCTGCTGGAGCGGTTCGGGCTGGACCACAAGGGGCCGGCCAAGGAGTATTCGGGCGGCATGCGCCGCAGGCTCGACCTCGCGGCCAGCCTGATCCTGGCGCCGCCCGTGCTGTTCCTCGACGAGCCGACGACGGGGCTGGACCCGCGCAGCCGCACGGAGATCTGGCGCGCGGTCCGCGACCTCGTCGCCGGCGGCACCACCGTGCTGCTGACCACGCAGTACCTGGAGGAGGCCGACCAGCTCGCGGACCGGATCGCGGTGATCGACGCCGGGCGGGTGGTGGCCGAGGGCACGCCGGACGAGCTCAAGTCCAAGCTCGGCGGCGACCGGCTCGACGTGGTGATCCACGACCCGGCGCGCCTCGACGAGGCCGCCGGGATCGTCGGCGGGGCGGCCTCGGGGCCGGCCGAGGTCGATCGGGACACCAGGCACGTGAGCGCGCCGGTGAGCGACCGGGTGCGGGCGCTCACGGAGGCGCTCGCGGCCCTGGCGGCGGCCGGGATCGAGGCCGAGGACGTGGCGGTGCGCCGCCCCACGCTCGACGAAGTCTTCCTGAACCTCACCGACCGCCGAGGGGGCGCCGTATGAGATGGGCTCTGGCAGACGGCTGGACCGTCGCCCGCCGCGACCTGATCCACTGGGCGAACCAGCCGATGACGGTCGTGTTCGGGATCCTCTTCCCCGTGGTGATCACGCTGGCCTTCGGCTACCTGTTCGGCGGCGCGGTCAAGGTGCCCGCGGGGGCCGACTACTTCGCCTTCCTCATGCCCGGCATGTACGGCATGACGATGCTCTTCGGTCTCAGCGCCACCATGATCGCCGTCGCCACCGACGTCTCCAAGGGCGTCACCGACCGCTTCCGCTCGATGCCCATGGCGCCTTCGGCCGTGCTGATCGGCCGGGCCGTCGCCGACCTGCTCAACTCGGTCCTGATCCTGGCCGGGCTGCTGGTCTGCGGCCTGGCGGTGGGCTGGCGGCCGTCCTCCTTCGCGGGCGCGCTGGGCGCCGTGGGCCTGCTGCTCCTGCTGCGCTTCGCGCTGCTCTGGGCCGGCATGTACCTGGGGCTGCTGCTCAGGGACCCGGGCGGGGTGGTGGCGATCCAGGTGCTGGAGTTCCCGGTCGGCTTCCTGTCGAACGCCTTCGTCGCCCCCGGCACGATGCCGGGCTGGCTGGGCGCGATCTCGGAGTGGAACCCGCTGTCGTCCACGGTGGCGGCGGCCAGGCAGCTCTTCGGGAACCCCGGCTGGGGCGGCGACTCCTGGGTGGCCCAGCACGCCGTCCTGATGGCGGTGTTCTGGCCGCTGGTGATCACCGCCGTCTTCTTCGTCCTGTCGGTACGCCTCTACCAGCGGCTCGACCGGTAGGGCGTCACCTCACCCGCTGGGTGAGCAGGGCGATGGAGCGCTGGGCCGAGCGGATCCGCCGGATCCGCTCCTCGTCCTCCCCGCCCAGCTCCAGCCCCTCCTCCGCGATCTCCCCGAACGCGGCGAACGAGGCCAGCCGCTGCCGCACGACCTTCTCGAACGCGTCGTCCTCGATGCGGTAGTACGTGGTGCGCTCGCCCGGCCGGGTGCGCCGCCGGACGAGGCCGATGGAGGTCAGCAGGCGCAGGTTGGACGTCATGGACGCCCGGCTGGCCCCGATCGCGTCGGCGATCTCGCCGGCGGACTGCTCGGCGGGGGTGCAGATCAGCAGCCAGCCCAGCACGCGGCCGGTGATGGGCGCCAGGCCCCAGGCCTCGCCGCAGAACGTCGCCACGCGCTCGACCCACTCGAGCGTCCGCTCGCGGTCGTCGGAAGGAGCCATGGGTTCAGCCTAGGCTGAAACGACTGTCACCCATGCCGCCTCGATCGCCGTCCCTCAGCGCGGGATCCAGTCCTTCCACACGATCTTGTTGTCCCGCACCCACCGCTCCGCGGCCTGCTCGGCGGTCATCTTCTCGTTGATCATGTCGCTGGCCACGGAGTTCTGGTCGTCGTTGGTCCAGGTGAAGTTGCGGACCAGCTCGTACGCCTT
Organism: Nonomuraea angiospora; assembly: GCF_014873145.1. Taxonomy (NCBI): domain Bacteria; kingdom Bacillati; phylum Actinomycetota; class Actinomycetes; order Streptosporangiales; family Streptosporangiaceae; genus Nonomuraea; species Nonomuraea angiospora. Next base: position 9,786,959 of record NZ_JADBEK010000001.1, read on the forward strand.
GCCGCCGGTCTGCGCGAACTTCTTGCTGACGATCTTGTCGAGCAGGTACGGCGGGTAGTCGCACGCGACCCGCTTGGCGTCGTCGTCGCAGCCCAGGGCGTAGGGCGGCAGCGCCACCTTGACCAGTTTGACCTTGGTGAACAGCCATTGCGGCTCGTAGAAATACATCAGCAGCGGCGTCCGATTCTTGGTGGCGAACTCGGCCGCTTTGATCAGCGCCGCCTCGCTGCCCGAGTAGACGACCCGGTAATTGAGCCCGAGGTTCTTGATGAGGACCTCGTCATTCGTCACGAATGTCGGATCTCCGTCCAGAACCTGTCCGGCATTTCCGGTTTTGTCGGTCCGGAAAAGGTGCGCGTACTTATTGAGGTTTCGGTAGTCCGTAATGTCGGGATATTTCTTGACCATCCACTCGGGGACGTACCACCCGATGACGCCCTGGTTCCCCGTGAGCCCGGCCGACAGCGCGACCTTCTTCTGCTCGATGAACTTCTTTTTCAGGTCGTTGTGGCCCCAGTTCTCGACGATCACATCGACCTTGCCCTCCTCGAAATCCTCCCAGGAGTCGCCCTCCTTCATGGTCCGCTTGTGCACCGAGTAGCCCAGCTCGTGCTCGAGCAGGTACGCCAGCACGGCGGCCTGGGCCTCGTACCCGACCCAGCCGTGGATGTCGATGTTGACGACGCCCTTCGGCCCCGTGGCGGAGCCGGGCTCCTCGCCGGAGCAGGCGGTCGTCAGCAGCAGGGCCGCGACCAGCGGCCCGACGAGCTTGTTCGTTCGCAGCATGAGGTCTCCCGGTGACCGCGGCCCCGCCCGGGGCCGCGGTCAAGAGGGCGTCACTTGGGGATCCAGGCCTGCCACTTGGCGGTGTTGGCCTCGATCCACTTCTTGGCGGCCTGCTCGCCGGTCAGGCCGTTGTTGGTCATGTCGTTGGCGACCGCGTTCTGGTCCTCGTTGGTCCAGCTGAAGTTCTTGACCAGCTCGTACGCCTTGCCGCCGGTGTCCGCGAACTTCTTGCTGACGATCTTGTCGAGGTCCATCTCCGGGTAGTCGCAGGCGACCTTCTTGGGGTCGGCGTCGCAGCCTTCGGTCCAGGCCGGCAGGTTGACGCGGACCAGGTCCACCTTGTCGAAGATCCAGTGCGGCGTCCAGAAGTAGAACAGCAGCGCCTTCTGCTGCTCCTGCGCCTGCGTGGCGGACTTGAGCAGGGCCGCCTCGCTGCCGCCGGTGACGACCTTGTAGTTCAGCTTCAGGTTCTTGACCAGGGCCTCGTCGTTGGTGACGTAGCTGGGATCACCGTCGAGGAGCTGGCCCTTGCCGCTGGACTCCGAGGTCTTGAACAGGGAGGCGTACTTGTTGAGGTTCTTGTAGTCGGTGATGTCCGGGTACTTGTCGGCCATCCACTTCGGGACGTACCAGCCGATGATGCCCTTGTTGCCGGTGGAGCCGGCCTCGACCGCGACCTTCTTCTCCTCGATGAACTTCTTCTTCAGGTCCGGGTGGCCCCAGTTCTCGATGATGACGTCGACGTCGCCGGTCTCGAAGCCCTCCCACGCGAGCTGCTCCTTGATCTCGGGCAGCTCGACGTTGTAGTGGAGCTCGTTCTTCAGCAGGTACGCGACGACGTTCGCGCTGGCCTCGTAGCCCACCCACGGGTTGATCGCGATCTTCACGGTCCCGGTGGCGGCGCTCGATCCGGAGGCCGCCGGAGCGGCGGAGGAGCTGGGAGAGGTCTCGACCGTGGCCCCGCCGCAACCGACAGCGGTGAGCCCGAGGGCGAGGAGGCCTGCGAGCAGGCGAATCTTCATGTGGATTTCCTTTTTCGGGGGGAGGGGCGCCTGTCGGCGCCCTGCGTGATGCGGTCGAGCATGACGCCGAGCAGCACGGTCGCGATGCCGGCCACGAAACCCATGCCGAAGTCGGGTCGCTGGGAGAATCCGACGACCACGTCGTAGCCGAGGGCCCCCGCCCCGACCAGACCGCCGACGACCACCATGGCCAGCGTCATCACGATGCCCTGGTTGGCCGCGAGCAGGATCGCCCGCCTGGCCATGGGCAGCTGCACCTTCCACAGGAGCTGGCCCGAGGTCGAGCCCGCCGAGGTGGCCGCCTCGACGACCGTGGCGGGCACGCCCTTGATGCCGTCCTCGACCAGCCGCACCACCGGCGGCACCGCGTAGATGACGGAGGCGAAGATCGCCGTGAACCGGGTGGTCTCGAACAGCGCCAGCGCCGGCAGCAGGTAGACGAACGCCGGCATGGTCTGCGCGGCGTCGAGTATGGGCCGCTGCACGGCCGAATATCGCGGCGAGCGGGCCGCGGCCACACCGAGCAGCAGGCCGGCGACCAGCGTGACGAGCACCGCGACGACGACCGTGGTCAGCGTCTGCATGGTGTGCTCCCAGACGCCGAGCAGCGCGATGGCCAGCAGGCAGCCGAGCGCCGTCAGCGCCGGGCGTACCCCGCTCACCCGCCAGGCCACGGTCAGCACCGCCAGGGCGACCAGCCACCACGGGGCCGAGGTGAGCAGCGTCTCCAGCGGGTTGAGCAGGGCGGCGGTCGTGAGGTCCTTGATGGACGTGGTCACCCCGTACCAGCTGGTCTCGGCCCAGCGGACGGCGTCGTTCACCTCGGCCACGAAGTTGACCGTGAGGCCGTCCGGCCACGTCCTGGGCAGCACGGGGATGAGCGCGACCCCGGCCACCGCCAGCACGCCGGCGGCGGCGAGGTCGAGCTTGCGAAGCCCCGCGTGGGGCCCGCGGTGGGCGATCGCCATCATGGTCCGGTCGAGCAGCACCGCCATGATGACGATGGCCAGGCCCGCCGGGAGCATGATGCCGACCTGCGCCCGCGACAGGCCGCGGATGATGTCGCCGCCCAGGCCGGGGGCGGAGATCAGGTTGGCGATGACGACCATGGACAGGGCCATCATGATCGTCTGGTTGACCGCCAGCGCCATCGTCGACCTGGCCAGCGGCAGGTGGACCTTGAACAGCGTCTGCCGGCCCGTCGCGCCCAGCGAGGCGGACGCCTCGACGGCCGTGGGCGAGACCTCGGAGATGGCCAGCGCGGTGATGCGGATGGCCGGCGGGATCGAGTAGATCATCGTCGCGATGGCCCCGGCCGGGGCGCCGATGTGGAAGAACAGCGCGAGCGGCGCCAGGTACGCGAACGTCGGCATGATCTGCATGACGTCCAGCACCGGCGTGATCACCCGCCGGACGCGCGCGGAGAGCCCGGCCCAGACGCCCAGCGGGATCCCGATCGCCAGCGACAGCAGCACCGAGACCGCGACCAGGGCCAGCGTGTCCACGCTCGACTGCCACAGCCCCAGGAACCCGAACGCGCTCACCCCCGCCACCGCGGCCAGCCCGATCCGCCAGCCGCCCGCCAGCCAGGCCAGCGCGCCCAGGACGCCGGTGATGCCGGGCCAGCCGAGCGCGTACAGGGTGGACTGGAACAGGCCGTACAACCAGCCCACGAAGAGCCGGATGTAGTTGAGGAAGTACAGGAAGAGCGGGTTGTCGTTGCGGTGGTCGTCGATCCACTCGCGCAGGTCGGTGACGGCCAGGAACTGCGGCGCCTCCTTGTCGTGCGGCAGCGTCGCCGTGCCGCGGAAGACCAGGTACGCCACCACGAACAGGACCGCCACCCCGGCGGGGGCCGCCCACTTCGGCAACCTCAGCCGGGAAGGCGTGCTGACGGCGGTACTGCTCATGCGCCCTCCTTCGTCGGTCGCATGAGCAGTGCCTGACTGTGTCCGATTGTTCGCTCGCTGCGCTCGCTCATGCCTTCACCGTGACGTCCGCGCCGGACAGGAAGGTCAGCAGGTCCACGCGGTCCACGACGCCCACGAGGTCGTCGCCGTCCACGACCCTGATGGGGCGGGAGGAGGCGGACGAGGCGCCGATGGCGTCCATGATGAGCGTGGTGGCCGGCAGGACGGGCCCGTCCAGCGGCTCGCCGGGCTCGGGCTCTCGGCAGATCCAGCGCAGCGTCAGCACGTGGCTCCTGGGCACGTCGCGGACGAAGTCGGCCACGTAGTCGTCGGCGGGCGCGCCCACCAGCTCCTCCGCGGTGCCGAGCTGCACGATCGAGCCCGCCCGCATGATCGCGATCCGCTCGCCCAGCTTCAGCGCCTCGGACAGGTCGTGCGTGATGAAGACCATCGTCTTGCCGACCTCCCGGTGCAGGCGGATCACCTCGGCCTGCATGTCGCGCCTGATCAGCGGGTCGAGCGCGCTGAACGGCTCGTCGAACAGCATCACCTGCGGGTCCACGGCCAGCGCGCGGGCCAGGCCGACGCGCTGCTGCATGCCGCCGGAGAGCTGGTCGGGGTAGGCGTCGGCGTACCCGTCGAGGCCGACGAGGGAGAGGATCTCCGCGGCCCGCGCGTGCCTGGCCGCCTTGGCGGTGCCCTGGATCTCCAGCCCGTACGCCACGTTGTCGATCACCTTGCGGTGCGGCAGCAGGCCGAAATGCTGGAAGACCATGCTGACCCGGTGGCGGCGGATCTCGCGGAGCCGGGCGGGGGAGGCGCGGCCGATGTCCTCGCCGCCGATCCTGATCTCGCCCGCGCTGGGCTCGATCAGCCGGGTGAGGCAGCGTACGAGGGTGGACTTGCCGCTGCCGGACAGGCCCATGACCACGAAGACCTCGCCCGGTCGCACCTCGAAGCTCACGTCTCTGACGGCGGCGGTGCAGCCGGTCTTCTCTCTCAGTGCGGCCTGGTCGAGATGCCTGTCCTCGCTGTCCAGGACTTTCTGCGCCCTGGATCCGAAGATCTTCCAAAGGCCCTCAACAGTGATGGCCGCGCTGTCGGGAGAATCCCCCACCCTCGCCTCCTTCTTTGACCGCCACAACATATGGGGCGATTAACGGAAATCTCAACGCCGTGACACTCCAGAGACCTCCATGCTTCTGGCGTGTTATGAGTTTGGAACGCGCCAAACCCCCACATTGGGACATTCAATGCCTTAAAGGCTTATTTCCCGCTTTACGATCACGAATCATGGAGCTCCAGGTTTTGGCACTTGAGTCACACGAGTCGCTTTTTGTAGCGTTATGTTCGGGTGGGCCACACTGCTGTGGGATGTGTTCTAATTGGCCGGCACTTAGCTGATTTCCCACGGGACACAGCCCCCTCAAATACGCCGATTCGGGCGAGGTGCGTTCGGTGACTACAGCGTTGGGTGAGAGGCAGGCCAGTAACGGCAACTGGCGGCTGAGCAATTGGCGTGTCCGCGCGCGCCTTGTTGCCCTCATCCTGATCCCGACGGCCGCCGCCGTCCTGCTCGGCGGCATCCAGGTGCTCGCCAGGACGTCCGCCGCCGGTGACTACGCGCGTACCAACCAGTTCGCCCGGCTCTCCGCCGAGCTGGGCGCGCTCACCCACCAGGTCGCGGCCGAGCGCGCCACGACCGCCTGGTACATCGCGCGCAACCGGCCGGCGGGCATGCTCTCCACGGTGCAGGCCCAGATGGACCAGGCCGACCTGGCCGTCAGGCAGGTACGCGGCACCGCCGGGCAACTGCTGACCGAGGTCAGCGGCCGCAGCGCCGACCAGCTCGAGAACCTGCTCAGCCGCCTGGACGACCTGACCGGCCTGCGCAAGCAGGCGCTGGAGGCCAACCTGCTGCCGGGGCCCGCCGTCGAGCTCTACACGACCGTGATCGGTGACCTGCTCTCCGTCCACAACGAGCTGATCAAGGACAGCGTGGACGACGAGCTGTTCCGCCAGACCCGCATGCTGAACGCCCTGGCCAGGGCCAAGGAGAGCGTCTCCTACCAGCAGGCGCTGGTCACCGCCGTGCTCGTCGAGGGCGCGTTCGACCAGGAGCAGCTCAAGCGCTTCCTCGGCGAGCAGTCCAAGGAGCTGAACGAGCGCAAGGCGTACTCGACCGAGGCCACCGCCGACGAGCGCCGCTTCTTCGACGAGACCGTCAACGGCAGGTCCGCCGACCGCATGCTGTTCCTGCGCGAGCTGGTGCTGATCAGGAGCACGAAGGGGCTGCCGCTGCGCGGCCTCGACCTGAGCAGGCGCGACGACGCCAAGGAGTGGTTCGACGCGGCCAACGTGGTCGTCGACTCCATGCGCGAGGTGGAGGAGCGCCAGGCCCAGGGCATCGTGGCACGCAGCGAGGCGCTCAGCGCGGACGAGCGGCAGCAGGCGTTCGTGACCGCGGGCGCCGTGCTCGCCCTGCTCGTGGCGGTCCTGCTGATCACCACCGGGGTGGCCAGGTCGCTGGTGCGCCCGCTGCGCCGCCTGCGGGGCGAGGCGCTGGAGATCGCGGGCAGGCGGCTGCCGGACTTCGTCCAGCACCTGCGCGAGTCCCGCGACGGCGCCGTCCAGGCCGAGGTCCCGCCCATCGGGATCTTCTCCAGGGACGAGGTCGGCGAGGTCGCCCGCGCGTTCGACGAGGTGCACCGCGAGGCCGTACGGCTGGCGGGCGACGAGGCCAAGCTGCGGGCGAACGTCAACGCCATGTTCGTCAACCTGTCCAGGCGCAGCCAGACGCTGGTCGAGCGGCAGCTCACGCTGATCGAGCGGCTGGAGCGCGGTGAGCGCGACGACACCCGGCTCGGCGACCTGTTCAAGCTCGACCACCTGGCCACCCGCATGCGCCGCAACAGCGAGAACCTGCTGGTCCTGGCCGGCCAGGAGGCGGCGCGCAAGTGGAGCGAGCCGGTCGAGCTGATGGACATCGTGCGGGCCGCGCTCGGCGAGGTCGAGAGCTACGACCGGGTCAGCACCCAGGTCCAGTCGGACGTCGCCATCGCCGGCCAGGCCGTCACCGACGTGGTGCACCTGCTGGCCGAGCTGGTCGAGAACGCGGTCTCGTTCTCCTCGCGGGACACCAAGGTCATCATCTCCAGCAGCCGCATCGACACCGGCTCGCTGATGTTGTCGGTCACCGACCACGGGATCGGCATGAGCGCCGAGGAGCTGGCCGAGGCCAACTGGCGGCTGGCGAACCCGCCCGTCGTGGACGTGTCGGTGTCGCGGCGCATGGGCCTGTTCGTGGTCGGCCGGCTGGCGCTGCGGCACAGCATCCGCGTCCAGCTGCGCATGCAGGACATCGGCGGGCTGACCGCCATGGTGCTGATCCCGCCCGCGCTGCTCACGGCGGTGTCGGGCGCGGTGCCGGGCGCGGTGCCCGTGCCGGCGCGCATCCCGGTGCCCAGGCAGGCTCACCCGCCGACGCCGGCCGCGCCCTTCCCGGGGCATCCGTCCTTCGGGACCCTGCCGCCCGCCGACCCTTTCCCCGGCCCCCTGCCTGGGCATCCGTCGCTGGACGTCGTGCCCGCGGCGCCCGGGCCGTCGTCCTGGTTCAGCTCGTCGCAGACGCACTCGGTCGAGCAGTTGCCGCCGGACCTGGGCGGTCCCGCGGACGCCTACCCGTCGTTCGCCACCCCGCCGGCGTCCTCCAAGGACGAGGAGTTCCTGCCCATCTACTCCGCCGTCGAGGGGAGCGGCTGGTTCACCAAGACCACGCCGACGGCCGACCACCGCGACCCGGGCTGGTCCTCACCCGCCGATCAGGGCTGGCAGGCGGCCGGCGCCGCCGCCGAACCCGCGCAGAACGGCATGACCACCTCCGGCCTGCCGAAGCGGACACCGAAGGCGAATCTGGTGCCGGGCACCGCGAGTCCGAAACCCCCGCCCACCCCGGCTCCTCCGGTGTCGCCCGATCGGCTGCGCAACAGGCTGGCCAGCTACCAGCAGGGCGTGCGCAAGGGCCGCGCCGAGCTCGAGGAGGACTCATGAAGGAGCTCAGCCAGGCGGCCAGGGACATGAACTGGCTGGTCAGCAGCTTCGTCGACGAGGTCCCCGGCGTGGCGCACGCGGTGGTCGTGTCCGCCGACGGGCTGCCGATGGCCTACTCCAGGGGCTTCCCCAAAGACCGCGCCGACCAGCTGGCCGCGATCGCGGCCGGGCTCGTCAGCCTCACGCAGGGATCGGCGCGCGTGTTCGAGGGCGGAGGGGTCACCCAGACGCTCGTCGAGATGGACCGCGGCCTGCTGCTGGTCATGTCGATCAGCGACGGATCCTGCCTGGCGGTGCTGGCCGCGCCCGACTGCGACATGGGCCTGGTGGCCTATCAGATGACGATCCTGGTCGAGCGCGCCGGGCAGGTGCTCACACCTGCCGTGCGGGCGGAACTGTCGGCGGCGCGTCCGTGATGGATACCGCTGGGGCCGGACAGACAGGGTGATGGGAGCAGACGTTGGCATCGTGGCACAACGATGAGCCGGAGCAGGAGCGCAGTTCGCTCGTCCGGATGTACGCCGTCACCGGTGGCAGGACGACTCCTCGTACGGAGCTCGCCATGGAGGCCCTGGTATCGTCGGCCACCTCGGCACGCCTCGGCATGACGTACACCCGTGAATACCGCGCGATCAGCGAGCTGTGCCGGCAGGTGCGCTCCGTGGCGGAGATCTCCGCGCTGCTGAGCGTTCCTCTCGGGGTGGCGAGGGTGCTGGTGGCCGACATGGAGGCGGACGGGCTGGTCAGGGTGTACCAGCCCCAGCTGGACGCGGGGCTCCCCGACAGGAGCCTGCTCGAAAGGGTGTTGAGTGGACTTCGCAGGCTCTAGCCGGCTCACCTCCACGAAGATCGTCGTGGCGGGCGGGTTCGGTGTGGGGAAGACCACGTTCGTGGGCTCCGTGTCCGAGATCATGCCGCTGACCACGGAGGCGGTGATGACGGACGCGTCCGAGGGCATCGACGACCTCGGGCTCACGCCGGGCAAGACCACCACCACCGTGGCCATGGACTTCGGGCGGCTCTCGCTGGACCAGGACCTGATCCTCTACCTGTTCGGCACGCCGGGGCAGCACCGGTTCTGGTTCATGTGGGACGACCTCGTACGCGGCGCCATCGGGGCCGTGGTGCTGGTGGACTCGCGGCGGCTGGCCGACAGCTTCCCGGCCATCGACTACTTCGAGGAGTCCGGCATCCCGTTCGTCATCGGGCTGAACGGCTGGGACGGGGTGTTCCCGCACAGCGAGAGCGAGGTGCGGGAGGCGCTCACCCTCTCCCCGCACATACCGGTCATCCGCACCGACGCGCGGGCGCGGCCGGCGGTCAAGAACACCCTCATCTCGCTCGTCGAGCACGCGCTCGCCGCGCGGGTCCACTGACCCCTACCGGGCCGACCACCAATGCCCGGCGACCAGCTCGGCCACCAGCGTCTCGGTGAGCAGGGCGACGTCGGGGTCGTCGTCGTGCGCGTACCTGACCGCGGCCCTGGCGTCCTTCACCTCGCCCCCCACCGTGACCACCGTGGAGCCGCGCTCGCGCACCCAGTCCATGGCCTGCTCGGTGTAGCGGGAGCCGGGGTAGAGCAGCGCGCGGTAGTCGAGGGTCTTGGTGAGGTAGACGTCCACGTGTGACCAGTCGCCCGTCTCGCACGCGTCGGCGGGGCGGCGCGGGCCCTCGCGGAACATCAGCGCCGACTGCTCGGCCGACGACAGCCGCTCGGCGGGGGCGACGGTGTAGACGCCGCGGTCGCCGTCCAGCAGCTCCATGGTCATGGGGAGCCACTCGTCCCTCCTGTCCAGGAGGTCCGTCGTGGCCTCGGCGGCCCGCTCCAGCAGCTTCGGCAGGTCGCGGCCCGTCCCGGTGAGGTGGGCCTCCAGGGCCAGGAGGAGGGCCAGGGTGTGCTGGAACGTACGGCAGGCGACGCCGCCGCGCTCCTCGCCCGCGCGCATGTCGACCACCAGGTCCGCCCGCTCGGCGAGGGGGGAGCCCTGGATGTTGGTGAGCGCCGCCAGGTAGGACGGCCCGCCCGTGTACCGTTCCACGGCGTCGAGGGTCTCCCTGCTCGAACCGGTGGCCGAGATCGGGACGACCAGGGTGTCCGCGGCGGCCGGATAGGTGGCCTCCGCCGAGGCGTAGTCGGCGTAGGCGTCCACGCCCGCCCGGCGCAGGCGCAGCGCCGCCACGCCCGCGGCGTACCGGGAGCTGCCCATGCCCAGGAAGAGCACCCTGGTCAGGCCCGGGGGGAGCGCCGCGAACGGGTTCTCCTCCCGCAGGGCGGCGGCCAGGCCCCTGAGCGCCGCCGGCTTGGCCTCCAGGTCGGACAGGTAGAGCTCGGAATTCACGTGATGTTCTCCTCTTGGTACCAGGTGCGCAGGACGCCCATGGGGGCGTAGCGCCAGCGGGGCAGGTGGCGGGCGGCGTAGATGAGCTCCCGGCACTCCTGCTCCACCTCGAACGGCCGGACCAGCCTCTCGTCGAGCAGCTCCGGCCGGTCCTTCTCGGCCAGGCGGACCTTGTAGGCCGCCAGCAGCCCGGCGCGCGCCTCGGCGGCCCAGGCCGCCGCCGCGCCGGGGTCGGTGCCCCTCCGCTTGATCGCCACCTGGGCCACGTGCTCGATGCTCGTGGTGAGCTGGGCCACGTCCCTGGCGGCGGGCTGGCACGGGTCGGCGTCGGTGACGGTGGGGTTGCCGTCGAAGTCGATCACCGCGTACCCGTCCCGCCATTTGAGGATCTGACCCACGTGCAGGTCGCCGTGGATCCTGACGCGGGGGCCGGTGATCGGCTCCTGGAGGGCGGCCAGCTCGCGCCGGATCGCCGGGGTCCGCGTGGCCAGCCAGGCGCCGTCCTCGCCGTCCGTGAGCGCGAGCGCCTCCGCGAGCGCGGCCTCCGCCCTGGCCGCCGTACCCGCGGCGTCGGGCTCCCGCGCGGAGGTGGGGAGCGTGGCGAGGGCGAGGTGCAGGTCGGCGGCGAGGCGGCCGAGCACGGGCGCGAAGTCCGTGGCGCCGGCCTCGGCCTCGTCGACGCACCACTCCCAGCCGTCGCGGGCGTCCGGAAGGTAGCCCGTGACCAGGGCCAGGAGCTGCTCGTTCCCGTCCACATCGCGGGTCAGGGCCGCGTAAGGGGGCGCGGTGTCGTTGAACCCCGCCTCAACGAGGTGGGCGAAGACCTCTGGGGCGGGGTGGGGCAGGGGGACCGGTGGGGTGAGCCACTTCACGACGACCTTCTCGTCCACGACCACCGAGTAGTTCGTCTGGTCCACGTGCGCGCCGAAATCCCGCTCACCTGGGGCCCCAGTGTGGAGATCTCCAAGGCTGTACGAGAGGGTGGGCAGCGGGAGGAAGCGCCGCACCGCGAACGGCGGCGGCACCTCACCTTCCAGCAGCGGGAGAAGTGCGGCGCTGACACCCCGGTCTCGGGCCGTGAGGGGCCTCTCACCGAGAGAGAGCAGCCGATCTGCTATTGAATCCCAATTCAACTCGTAGACCAAACTTCCAGGTAGCAATGTCATCAAAAGTCTTGCTCATGTTGATTTCCCCTGCAACACTCCTGCTCTGGTCTGCTGTGTCCGGTAAGGTCGCGCGACCCCTCAAACTGCACAAATTTCAGAAGGAGTAGCGGCCGTGTCCCGTATCCGGTTCACCCGTCGTCTCCCGGCTGCCTTCACGGCGGCCGGCCTCGCGCTCGCCGTCGCGGCGTGCGGCGGTGAGTCGTCGACCAGCTCAGAAGGCCCGGCCGCGGCGGCGGCCGACCAGCTCAAGCCCAACGCGGACCTGTCGCAGCAGTCGCTCCAGATCACGGTCTGGGATGGTTACACGCCCAAGGAGCTGCCGGAGAAGGTCAAGGCGAAGCTCAAGGTCAAGGACATGAAGGTCGCCCTGCACGACACCAACGAGGTCGCGATGACCAAGCTCACCGCCCCCGGTGACAGCGGCATCGACGTGGCGTTCGTGTCGGGCCAGTACGCCCAGGCGCTCAACGCGGCCGGCCTGCTGGAGCCGATCCACCCCGAGCTGATCCCCAACCTGGCCAACCTCTACCCGGAGGCCACCCAGCTCTCCTACGACAAGGGCAACAAGTACTCGGTGCCCTACACCTGGGGCACGACCGGCATCTGCTACCGCAAGGACCTGGTGAAGAAGGTCCCGGACAGTTGGAACGATCTGCTCAAGCCCCCGGCCTGGGCCGACAAGAAGGTCACCATGATGACCACCGAGCGCTGGCTGGCCCTGCCCGCGATCAAGGCGCTCGGCTACTCGGTCAACACCGACAAGGACGACGAGATCGCCAAGGTCAAGGACCTCCTCGCCGCGCAGAAGCCGCACCTGCTCGGCTACGACGACACGACCTTCGGTGACAAGCTGACGTCCGGCGAGGCCGTCATGGTCGAGGCGTGGGACGGCTGGTGCCCGACCACCGACCCGAAGGGCAACATCGGGTTCGCGAACCCGAAGGAGGGCAGCGACCTCTGGGTGGACACCATGGTGATCATGAAGTCCTCCAAGAACAAGGAAGCCGCGCACGCCCTGATCAACTACATCCTCGACCCCGAGATCCACAGCTGGGCCGCCGAGAACATCAACTACAAGGTCCCGAACAAGGCCGCCATGGAGCGGGTCTCGATCCCCAAGGGCTCGCTGCTCGACATCAAGCCCGCCGAGCTGCTCAACGGCGAGTCGATCATCGACCTGGGCCAGGCGTCGACCAAGTACACGCGCCTGTCGACCGAAATCACGGCACAGCAGTAAAACGGTGAAGTCTGAGGTCAAGGCCCGGCCGGCGTCCAGGGGACGCCGGCTGGGCGCGTTCGTTTTCCTGTCACCCGGCGTCACCTATCTGATCGTGCTGATGCTGGTGCCGCTCGCACTGGTGCTCAGCAACACGGTGTTCCAGCGCGGCCGCTTCGGCGGCGTCGTCTACGAGTTCACCACCGAGAACTTCGAGCGCCTGATCGATCCGCTCTACCTCGGCGTGGTGGGCGTCTCGCTGAAGCTCGCGACCCTGACGACGCTGATCGCGTTGCTGATCGGCTATCCGACGGCCTATCTGATCGCCCAGCTCCCGCCGAAGTGGAAGACGGTGGCGCTGGTCGCCATCGTGCTGCCGTTCTGGACGAACTTCATCATCCGCGTGTACGCCTGGATCATCCTGCTGAGCGGCCCCGGCGTGATCAACTCGCTGCTGGGCACGGACCTGGAGCTGCTCTACAAGCAGGGCACGATCGTCACCGGGCTGCTCTACTCGTACCTGCCGCTGATGGTGCTGCCGCTCTACTCCGCCATCGAGCGGCTCGACCCGCAGCTGCGGGAGGCCTCGGCCAACCTGGGGGCCTCGGCGTTCACCACCTTCAGGAAGGTCACGCTGCCGCTGACGGTCCCGGGCGTGATGACCGGGTGCCTGTTCGTGTTCGTGCCGAGCTTCGGCAACTTCGTCATCCCCGAGATCCTCGGCGGCAGCAAGTCGATCATGGTGGGCAACCTGATCCGCGACCAGTTCCTGAAGGCCCGCGACTGGCCGTTCGGCTCCGCGCTCGCGCTGGCGCTCATCGCGGTGCTGATCGTGCTGCTCCTCGTGCAGGCCAGGGTGACGCGCCGTGCGTAGGTCCAAGCTCCTGTACGTCCCGTTCTGGGCCACGTACGTCTTCCTCTACCTGCCGATCGTCGTGCTCGTCGTCATGTCGTTCAACTCCGGCAAGTCGGCGTACACGTACGAGGGCTTCAGCCTCAAGTGGTACGGCGAGCTGGTCAACGACGAGCGGGTCAGGGACGGCCTGGTCAACACGCTGATCGTGGCCACCGGCTCCACGGTGATCGCCACCGTGCTCGGCACGCTGCTGGCCGTCGGGCTGGCCCGGCACACCAGGTCCAAGACGCTGGACGCCATCGCGCTCATGCCGGCGGTGCTGCCCGACCTGGTGGTCGCGATCGGCCTGCTGCTGTTCTACGGCCTGATCCAGCTCACGCTCGGCCTCTACTCGGTGATCCTCGCCCACGGCCTGTTCTCGATGGCTTTCGTGGCCGCGGTGGTGCGCACCAGGCTGACCAACTCCGACACCTCGCTGGAGGAGGCCTCGCGGGATCTGGGCGCGGGGCCGGTCACGACGTTCATGAAGATCACGCTTCCGCAGCTGACGCCGGGCATCGTCGCCGGCGCGCTGCTGGCGTTCACGCTGTCGCTGGACGAGTTCGTGATCGCGTTCTTCACGATCGGCAACAGCGACCAGACGCTGCCGATCGTGATCTATTCGATGATCCGTTTCGGGGTCACCCCGAAGATCAACGCGCTGGCCGCGATCCTGCTCCTCGTGAGCTTCACGGCGGTGATCGCCGGGCAGCGCATGACGAAGATCGGGGAGAGACGTGCTCAGGATTGACGGGATCACCCGCAGGTTCGGGGAGGTCACGGCGCTCGACGAGGTGTCGCTGGAGATCGGCCAGGGCGAGTTCTTCGCCCTGCTCGGCCCTTCGGGCTGCGGCAAGACCACGCTGCTGCGCATCATCGCCGGGTTCGAGACGCCCGACCGGGGCACGGTGACGCTGGACGGCGAGGACCTGCTGTCCAAGCAGCCGAACCGGCGGCCGATCAGCCTCATGTTCCAGTCGTACGCGCTGTTCCCCCACATGACCGTGGCCAAGAACGTGGCCTACGGCCTGGAGCGCGAGCGGCTGCCCCGCCAGGAGGTGAAGGAGCGCGTCGGCGAGGTGCTGGAGACCGTCGGGCTGTCGGCGCACGCGGGCCGCAAGCCCGCCCAGCTCTCCGGCGGCCAGCGGCAGCGGGTCGCGCTGGCGCGTTCCATCGTCAAGCGGCCGCGCCTGCTGCTGCTCGACGAGCCGCTGTCGGCCCTGGACAAGAAGGTCCGCGCCGACATGCAGCTGGAGCTCAAGCGGCTGCAGAACGAGGTCGGCATCACGTTCGTGGTGGTCACGCACGACCAGGAGGAGGCCATGTCGCTGGCCGACCGCATCGCGGTCTTCGACAGCGGCAAGGTGCGGCAGGTGGACGAGCCGATCGCGCTCTACGAGCGGCCCCGCACGCCGTTCGTGGCCGACTTCGTCGGCGCCAACAACCTCTTCCACGGTACGGCCAGCGGCCTCGACGGCATCAAGACCGACGACTTCGGCATGCTGGCCGGCACCCCGCTCGAAGAGATCGAGACGGGCGCCAAGGCGCTGCTGGCGGTCCGGCCGGAGAAGGTCGAGCTGGCCGGCGAGAGCGCCACCCGCGGCCTCAAGGGCGGCGTCCTGGACGTCAGCTTCTACGGAGGCGTGTCGCACATCTCCGTGGAGGTGCCGGGCCACGCCAAGCCGGTGCTGGTCGCCGTGCAGGGCGCGAGTTCGGTGAAGGTGGGCGCGAAGGTCAAGGTGCGCTGGAAGGCCGAGGACGCGGTCATCATGGCGGTCGACCGGTGAGCTCAGCGGGCCAGGTCGTTGCCCGTGGCAGCGCGGGCGTACGAGAGGATCAGCTCGGCCGCCTCGGCCGGGCCGATCACCGGGTGCCTGGCCGTGATGCGGTAGCCGTACGCGTCCTCCAGCGCCACCAGGTTGCGGGCGATCGTCAGCGAGTCGGCGCTCAGCCTGAACACCCCCAGCGCGGCGCCGGTGTCGAGGACCGCCTGGTACATCGAGACCTGGCGGTCGTAGAGGGAGGTGAGCAGCACGCCGTAGACCCGGTTGCGGCCCGCGGCCCCGCCCAGCTCGTTGAGCAGGCGGACATCGGGGTCGAGCGGCCCGGTCGGCAGCCCGGACTTGATCGTGAGCACCAGCTTCTCGACCGGATCGGTGAGGGTGGCGAGCTGCCGCACGCGCTGCTCGTAGAAGCGTTCCATGCCCGCGTGCTGCGCCTCGACCAGCAGCTCGCTGAGGTCGGGGTAGTGGTAGAGCACCGCGCCGGAGGTCAGGCCGGCCTCCTCGGCGACGTGCGAGAGCTGCACGCCGTCGATGCCGTGACGGATGATGGCCCTGCGCGCGGCGTCGATCAAGTCGATGCGCCGGTCACTACGGCTCTTACGCTGAGCCACCCCCACCGCCTTCACTCGTTTGGCTGCTGTTCAGTTAGCCGTGACCATAGTGCCTGTTACTTGACCTTCACGCTAGATGAGTTCTTGAATTCCTCTTCAAATTGATGAGTTTCCCCGGAGTCTCGATGTCTCTCACCATCCTGTTCATGCCTGAAAGCGCCTACGGGCCGACCAACAACTCGATCGGCATCGGCGACATCCTCCGCCGCCGCGGCCACCGCGTCGTCTTCGCCGCCGAGGCGTCGTGGAAGGGCAAGCTCGAAGCCCTCGGCTTCGAGGAGGACCTCGTCGACCTCGCCCCGCCGCCCGAGGACACCGAGGAGGAGCAGGACCCGGGGCAGTTCTGGAAGGACTTCATCCGCGAGACCGCCCCCGAGTACCGCAAGAGCACCCTGGAGCAGCTCGACACCGTCACCAAGCCGATCTGGGAGTCGCTGATCGACGGCGTGAAGTACTGCGAGCCGCAGCTCAAGGCCATCATCGAGCGGGTGAACCCCGACGTGATCGTCGAGGACAACGTGATCACGTTCCCGGCGCTGCTCACCACCGGCAAGAAGTTCGTCCGCATCGTCTCCTGCAACCCGCTGGAGGTGCGCGGCGAGAACATCGCGCCGGTCTTCTCCGGCCTGCCGGCCGACGACCGCTCGGAGTGGGAGGCCTTCCGCGCCGAGTACGACCGCACCCACCGCGAGCTGTGGAGCGCCTTCAACGAGTGGTGCGTCGAGCAGGGCACCGAGCCGCTGCCCGACCTCGACTTCATCCACGAGGGCGACCTGAACCTCTACGTCTACCCCGAGATCCTCGACTACGCCGACGCCCGCCCGCTCGGCGACTCCTGGCACCGCCTCGACTCCTCGGTGCGGGAGACCGATGAGGCGTTCACGCTGCCCTTCGAGCGTAACGAGGGCTCGCTGGTCTACTTCTCGCTCGGCTCGCTGGGATCCTCCGACGTGGAGCTGATGCAGCGCGTCATCGACGTGCTGGCCACCACGCCGCACCAGTACATCGTCTCCAAGGGCCCGCTGCACGAGGAGATCAAGCTCGCCGACAACATGTGGGGCGCGGAGTTCCTCCCGCAGACCAAGATCATCCCGCTGTGCGACCTGGTCATCACGCACGGCGGCAACAACACGACCACGGAGGCGCTGCACTTCGGCAAGCCGATGATCCTGCTGCCGCTCTTCTGGGACCAGTACGACAATGCCCAGCGGGTCGACGAGCTGGGCTATGGTGTCAGGCTCTCCACCTACACCTTCACCGACGAGGAACTGAAGGGGGCGGTCGAGCGGCTGCTCGGGGACACCGAGCTGCGCGCCCGGCTCGCCGCCGCGGGCGAGGAGATCAGGGGTCGCGACGGCCTGCGCAAGGCCGCCGACCTGATCGAGCAGCTCGGCCAGTGAGGACATGATTTTCCATGCGTGAACTGATCAACCCCGCCACCGGGCTGCCGTGCGCCGAGATTCCCGACACGCCGGTGGAGGGCGTCGCGGCGGCCGTCGACCGGGCCCGCGCGGCCTTCGAGGAGTGGTCGCAGACCACCCCGGCCGACCGGGCGCGGCTGCTGCTGCGGGTGGCCGACCTGGTGGAGGCCGACGCCGAGGAGCTGGCCAGGCTCGAGGTGGAGGAGACGGGCAAGCCCGCGGCGGTGTTCAGGGACGGCGAGCTGCCGTTCGCCGCCGACAACCTGCGCTTCTTCGCCGGGGCCGCCCGTTCCCTCGAGGGCTCGGGCGCCGGTGTCTTCAGCCCCGGCTACACCTCGGTCCTGCTGCGCCGTCCCGTCGGGGTGGTGGGGTCGATCGCGCCGTGGAACTTCCCGTTCGTCATGGCCGTCTGGAAGGTCGGGCCGGCGGTGGCCGCGGGCAACGCCGTGGTGATCAAGCCGGCCCCCCAGACGCCGCGTACGACGTTGCGGCTGGCCGAGCTGTTCGCCAAGGCGGGCGCGCCCGACGGGCTCGTCCAGGCGGTCACCGGGGACGCGGAGACCGGCCAGGCGCTGGTCACCCACCCGGGCGTGGACATGGTCAGCGTCACCGGCTCCACGGAGACGGGCCGGGCGGTCATGACCGGGGCCGCGGCCACGCTCAAGCGGGTGCACCTCGAGCTCGGCGGCAAGGCGCCCGCGCTGGTCTTCGGGGACGCCGACCTCGCGGAGATGGCCCGCGGGGTGGCGATGGGGGCGACGTACAACACCGGGCAGGACTGCACGGCCGCCACCCGCGTCTACGTCGCCCGAGAGGTGTACGCGGACGCGATCGAGGCACTTCGGGCAACTCTTGCCGAAATAACCGTCGGTGACCCCTGGGACCCGGCCACGGACATCGGCCCGCTGATCTCGGCCGCGCACCGGGACCGGGTTCACGGGTTCGTCTCCGGGGCCGGCGGGCGCGTGCTCCACGGCGGCGCCCCGATCGAGGGCCCCGGATTCTTCTACCCGCCCACGCTCGTGACCGACGTCGCCCAGGACAGCGAGATCGTCCAAGGTGAACTTTTCGGACCCGTGCTCGTGGCGCTACCGTTCGACGGCGAGGACGAGGCGGTCAGACTGGCCAACGACACGCGGTACGGTCTGGCCTCGTCGGTGTGGTCGCGTGACGTCTCCAGGGCCATGCGCGTGTCACACCGGCTCGATGTGGGCGTGACCTGGGTGAACGACCACCTGCCCATCGCCAGCGAGGCGCCCCACGGCGGGGTGAAGGGCAGCGGGTTCGGCAAGGACATGAGCCAGGAGGCGGTGCAGGAGTATTCGGTGACGCGGCACCTGATGGTGAAGCACGCGGCGCCGGTCGAGCGGGATTCGTTCCGGCCCGCCTGAAGACGTGTACGGCGATATGTTGCCCAAAGTGACCCTTTGGGCACGTGTGATGGGATATGTTCGGTTGGCCGATCTGGTACGGGTTGTGTTCCAATTACCCGGCCGGAACGAATCCCATGCGCCACACGCGTGTCTGATTTCTTTCGAGCACGTACCGGCGAGAGGTTGCGAGAGTCAGTGAGGACGAAAGACCCCAGGCACACGAGGTCAGGGGAGTACACAGGCGGACGTTTCCGGCTGGGGAACTGGCGTGTGCGCTCGAGGCTGGTCGCGCTGATCCTCATCCCCACGGTGGTGGGTGTGCTGCTCGCCGGCGTGCAGCTGGCCAACGCCATCGGCACCAGCGCCGAGTACCGCCGGCTCACCCAGGTCGCCGAGCTGGTGCAGCGCATCGGCGCGCTCAACCACGAGCTCGGCAAGGAGCGCACGCTCACCGCGTGGTACGTCGCCGACCGCAGCAGAGGCCAGCGCCTCGTGCAGCTCAAGACGCAGCGGCAGGCGACGGACACCGCCAAGAAGCAGGTGCTGAGCGCGGCCAACGCCATCGACGCCACGCACTCCGCGCGTGTCATCGAGGGCGTCGACAACATGCGCCGGTGGCTCGCCGGTCTCGACAGCCTCCGCGAGTCCATGGTCTCGAACGTGCCGCCGCGCGCCGCCATCAGCACGTACAGCACCATGATCGGCGTCTTCTCCGCGATCGAGGGCGACCTGGGCGCCGGCGTCAACGACGACACCCTCCAGGGTGACGTGGTCGCGCTCGGCTCGCTGCAGCGGGTCAAGGAGGAGATCTCGCGCCAGCAGATCATCCTGATCGTGGCGCTCGTCCAGCGGAAGCTGGACAACGACGACCTGTCGGACTTCCTGGGCTCCTGGAACAAGCAGCAGGCCGAGCTGGCCAACTTCGAGCAGGAGGCCGACTCCAAGGACCTGGACGCGTACCGGAAGGGCGTCAAGGGCCTGCAGATCGACCTCGCCGACGCCATGCGCCAGCGCGCGCTCGCCCAGGTGCGCGAGTACAACGAGATCCGGGACCTCGACATCACCACCCGCCGCGACCTCGGCAACTGGTACGAGTCCACCACCCTGTCCGGCAACGCCATGCGCAAGGTCGAGGACGGCCTGGCCACCAAGATCGTGGCCAGGACCCGGGAGCTGAGCGACACCGAGCAGCGCAACGCGATCGTCTCAGGTGCGATGATCCTGGTCCTGCTGCTCCTCGTCCTGGTCTTCACCACCCGCGTGGCCGGTTCGCTGGTCCGCCCGCTGCGCCGGCTGCGCGCCGAGGCGCTCCAGGTCGCCACGACCCGGCTGCCCGAGACCGTCCGCGTGCTGCGCGAGTCCGGCGAGGGCGCGCAGGTGCCCGAGACGCCCTCCGTCGGCATCAACACCCGCGACGAGATCGGTGAGGTCGCCCAGGCCTTCGACGAGGTCCACCGCGAGGCGATCCGGCTGGCCGGCGACGAGGCCAAGCTGCGGGCCAACGTCAACTCCATGTTCGTCAACCTCTCCCGCCGCAGCCAGACGCTGGTCGAGCGGCAGCTGCAGCTCATCGAGGGCCTGGAGCAGGGCGAGGAGGACGAGCAGCGGCTCGCCAACCTGTTCCGCCTCGACCACCTGGCCACCCGCATGCGCCGCAACAGCGAGAACCTCCTGGTCCTCGCCGGCCAGGAGGCCGCGCGCAAGTGGAGCGAGCCGGTGCCGCTGGTCGACATCGCCCGCGCCTCGCTGTCCGAGGTCGAGAACTACGAGCGGGTCCAGATCCAGATCCCGTCCGGCACGCTGATCGTCGGCCCGGCCGTCACCGACGCCGTCCACCTGCTCGCCGAGCTCATCGAGAACGCGATCTCGTTCTCCCCGCGCGAGAGCAAGGTCCAGGTCACCAGCACCCCCGCCGAGGGCGGCGTGCTCGTGTCGATCAACGACCTGGGCATCGGGATGAACCAGGAGGAGCTCTCCGAGGCCAACTGGCGCCTGGCGAACCCGCCCGTCGTGGACGTGTCGGTGTCGCGGCGCATGGGCCTGTTCGTGGTCGGCCGCCTGGCCCTGCGCCACGGCATCCGCGTGCAGCTCAGCCCCCGGGAGACGGGCGGCCTGAGCGCGCTGGTCTTCCTGCCGGACATGCTCATCAGCAGCGGCCTGGGCGTGCCGCAGCAGGGCGGGCAGTACGAGGCGTTCACGGACTTCGACCCGAGCATGTTCACGGAGCCGTCGCGGAACGGGTCCTCCTCCTACGGCGGGGCGCCCTCCGGCGACGGTCCCGAGCACGTGGTGGACACGCAGTGGCCGGGGTCGCTGCCGGTGCCGGGGAGCGGCAACTGGGCTCCCTTCGGCGGCGACCAGCCGGCGCCGTTCAACGAGCAGCCCGTCGCGTACAACGAGCAGCCCTCCGCGTTCAACGACCGGCCCGCCGGGGACCAGCCGTTCGGGGAGCAGCAGCCGTTCGGCGAGCCGCAGCCCTTCGGGGAGCAGCCTTTCGGGGAGCGGCCCTTCGGGGAGCACCCGCAGAGCTCGCAGAACGGCGACCAGCCGCGCTGGCCGTCCTTCTCCGAGGAGCCCCCTCCGCCCGCGCAGCAGCCGTTCGGTGAGCAGCCGTTCGGCGAGCAGCGCTGGCCGTCGTTCGCCGAGGAGACGCCGCCTCCCGCGCCGCAGCCCTCGTCGTTCGCGGAGAACCGGTGGCCGTCCTTCTCGGAGCAGCCGCCGCCCCTGCAGGAGGACGAGCCGCGCTGGCCGTCCTTCGCCACCGAGCCGCCGAAGCAGCCGCAGGAGGAGCCGCGGTGGTCGTCGTTCGCCGACCCGGTGCCGCGCAGGTCGCTGTTCGAGTCCGAGGACCGTCCGCAGCCGCAGTTCGGGGAGTCGTACCGCTCGCCGTTCGCGGATGACCTCAAGCCCGCCGACCAGTTCCAGCAGAACGGGCACTCCAACTACGACAGGTTCGGGCCCGGCGACTACTCCTCGCAGGACATGACCGGCCCGCTCCCCGTGGTGCGCAACTCGCCCATGGAGGAGCAGGGCGACGAGTTCCTGCCGATCTTCTCGTCGGTCGGATCCGACTGGTTCCGCCGGCCGGAGCCCGAGGTGCTCCAGCCGCACGAGCCTGCTCACTACGAGGAGCAGCCCGAGATCACCGCCGTGCACCCGGCGGTGCCCGCCGACCCGGCCCCGGCCGCTCCCGCGCAGTCCCCGTCGGGGCTGCCGCGGCGCACGCCCGGCGCGTCCGGGGCGGGCGCGACGTGGTCCTCGCCCGCGGACTCCGGCTTCCAGGCCGCGCAGGCCGCCGCGCAGCCCGCGCAGGGCGGCACGACGTCCTCGGGCCTGCCCCGTCGCGTGCCCAAGGCCAACCTGGTGCCCGGTACGGCCAGCCTCGCCGAGCCCCAGGCTTCGTCGCCGGCACCGCAGATCTCACCCGAGCGGCTGCGCAGCCGGCTCTCCAGCTTCCAGCAGGGCGTCCGCCAGGGCCGAGCGTTCACCCGGGGCGAAGAGAATGAGGAGGACAAATGAGAGAAATGAGCCAGGGAGCGCGCGGCATCAGCTGGTTGATCACGGACTTCGTGAACAACGTGCCGGGCGTCGCCCACACGGTCGTGGTGTCGTCCGACGGTTTGCCGCTGGCCTTCTCCGAGGGTTTTCCCAAGGACCGGGCCGACCAGCTGGCCGCGGTGGCGTCCGGCGTGATCAGCCTGACCCAGGGGGCCGCGCGGGTCTTCGAGGGCGGTATGGTGACCCAGACCGTTATCGAGATGCAGCGCGGGCTCTTGATGATCATGTCCATCAGTGATGGGTCCTGTTTGGCGGTCCTGGCCGCTCCCGACTGTGACATGGGCCTGGTGGCTTACCAGATGACCCTGCTGGTCGAGCGGGCGGGCCAGGTGCTGACGCCGGCCGTACGCGCCGAGCTGCAAGCGGCCCGCCCCCGCTAGCGGGGCGGTGACAGGAGATCATGGTGTCAGGTCAGGGTTGGGCTGGTGATAGCACTCCGCCGCATCCGGCGGCTCCCCGTCCGCAGAAGCAGAGCTCCCTGGTACGGCCCTATGCCGTGACCGGGGGGCGCACCGCTCCGCGGATGAAGTTCGCCATGGAGGCATTGGTGTCCTCCGTGACGTCGGAATACCAAGACATTTCCCTACTTAGTCCGGAGTATCAGGCGATTATTCAACTGACCCGGAACGTCCGGTCGGTTGCCGAGATCTCCGCCCTTTTACGCCAGCCCCTTGGTGTGGTCCGGGTGCTGATCGCCGACATGGCGTCCGAGGGCCTGATCCGCGTGCACCAGCCTGCGCTGGACGCCGGAAAGCCGGACCTCAACTTGCTCGAAAGGGTGCTCAGTGGACTTCGCAGGCTCTAGCCCCGGCCTAACCTCGACGAAGATCGTCGTGGCCGGGGGCTTCGGCGTGGGGAAGACGACGTTCGTGGGTGCGGTCTCGGAGATCCTGCCGCTCACCACCGAAGCGGTCATGACGGACGCCTCCGCGCACGTGGACGACGTCTCCCTCACACCGAACAAGACCACCACGACCGTGGCCATGGACTTCGGCCGGGTCTCGCTCGATCGCGACTTGATCCTTTACCTGTTCGGCACGCCCGGACAGCACCGCTTCTGGTTCATGTGGGACGACCTCGTCCGCGGCGCCATCGGCGCGGTCGTGCTCGTGGACACGCGCCGCCTGGCGGACAGCTTCCCCGCGATCGACTATTTCGAAGAGGCGAAGCTGCCGTTCGTGATCGGCATCAACGGCTGGGACGGGCAGTTCGCGCACGCGGAGGACGAACTCCGCGAGGCCCTGTCGATCGGCGGCCACATCCCGATCGTGCGCCTGGACGCCAGGCAGCGGGAGTCGGTGAAATCCACCTTGATCACCCTGGTGGAACACGCCCTCACCCGCCACATGCACACCCCGGTATAGGCGGGCAGCGGCTCACCCCGGAGTAGGTGGGCCGGGTCCACCCACCCGTTGCCCATCTGGGTGGTGGGCCGCCTGACACCCACCCCGGCACAAAGGCCTTCGCAATGGGGCGCTTCGCGCCGAAGGGCTCAGACGTTCTTGTTCTGGGCGCCTTCGGCGCACCCCATGCCTTCGGCGACCGGTCGGCCCACCCCTTGACCTACGAGGCGGTGGGCCGACTTCTGCCCACCCTGCCTGCTGGATCCCGCAAGCTTCGTCAGGCGATCGCCGGATCGAGATCGCCCGCCGGGCGCATCGTCACTGGCGTGAGATCGCGCGGAGTGGAGAGCGGACACAGCGTGCCATCACACAGGACAGCCACCACCCTCCCGCGCCGACCTATCGGCAACTCGCCCACGGCCCGAGGGATCATGTCCACGATCTTGACCTGACACCCAAGCTTCTCGTGCGGGTTCTTCATCGCCTGCGTTGGAGGCGGGTGAGCGAGATCGCCAATCGTCGTCGAGGAGGGACGACGGTTCCGTAGATCGGCGTAGCGGAAGGCGATACGCCGGGCGGCTCGTGACGGCTCGACGACCGGATGGCGGGCGTACAGCACCCGCTTACGCCCGGTCTACTGAGGTGAGCGGCATATCCGTGGGATCCCGCGCCACTACTACAACCCCCCTCACGGAACTACGAAAGCCTCCCGACAGGTCGACGACAGCGCTTGTGAGTACTTTCGACCGCAGACGGACCGTCACCCGAAAAGTTGGAAGAGGCTCTCTTTCCCAGGGAGGAAGTAATGCGGCGCTTATGCGTCACCGTCGCGGTTCTACTCACTGCGATGATCGCGCTCACCACGAGCCCCGCCTCGGCGGCCGAACCCGCCGTGGTCACCGCGGCCGAACCCGCCGTCGTCACCGCGGCCGAAGCCTACGAGCAGGTCCAGCAAGCCGCTGCCGCCGGTGAGGGCGGTCGGAAGCTGGCCAACGGTGTCACCATGTACGACTCCGCACCTTTCCTCATGCGCGTCCGCTCCTACGGTAGCGGCTACTGCCTGGACAACTTCGCCTCCGGCGGAGGGCAGAACAACTCACCTGTCGGCTTCTGGGCGTGCAACGGCGGCGGGACCCTGCTGTGGCGGTGGCGGGTCTTCGACAGCAACCGCTACTACGGCACCGAGCTGGTGAACAACGCCTCCGGACGCTGCCTGGACTACCCGGCCTCCGCCGGCGGCCAGACCGGTCGCCAGTTCAACGTCTACGACTGCCGAGACGGTGGCTGGGTCGGCCAGAACTTCCACGTCTACATCAGCGGCTCCGACGTCTGGCTCTCATCCGAGTACACCGCTGACGCCGTCTGCCTCGACGGCTACGCCAGCAGCTGGCGCGGCAACGGCAGCCCCGTGGGCCTGTGGAGCTGCAACGTCAGCAATCCCAACGCCTGGCAGCGCTGGTACTGACCGACCGCGAATGACTCCTGTCCGATCCCGAAGGATCGGACAGGAGTCATTCGCGCGTATCGCTCGCCAGGCAGATCCGTCAACTCGGCATTCTGGCCCTCCACACCAGCGAGCCCCCAGCACACCCACGACAGCCCCGACCATCGCCGACGCCCACGGCTGAAAGCCCTGCGGAACCCGGTTGATGGCCGGCGGCGGGTCCCGCGACGACGGCGCGTCCGCCCGGGGCAGGATCTCCCTGGTCGAGGGCCTGACGCCTGGCCAGAGGCGCTCTCTGCCTGCTCAGGCCCCGGCGTGGCCCAGCGTACGCTCCGGATTGTCCAGCCAGATCCGTTGCCCCTCCCGCGTGACGGTCATCCCGAACCGCTCCCGGTCCGGCTCGCCCCAGGACACCCACTGTGCGTACGCGTCGGTGATCTCATCCCACAGGGACCGATCGCCGAGCTGGTATGCGAGGTGATCGCCGTCCGGGTCGTGCACCGCCGCCGCCCAGTGAGTCGGCTCGGCAGGGTCGACCACGTACAGCACGAAACGATCCCCCTCGTCGACCTCGCGGATGTGCAGGCCGGTGAGAGCCGACATGGCCAGCCCCGCCCCCGCCGGCGCGTGCGCGATCGTGCGCGGGTCCACCCGGGTCGTGGACCGCCGGCCGCTGCCGTCGTCGTCGGAGACAGGGGACCCGTCCTGCGAGCGCATCATCATGTACGACGTGTAGCCGGGGAACCGGCCGACGGCGACCCCGTCCGTCCTGACCACGAGCCGCACGGAGAGGTCGACGTCGAAGCCGGGCGAGAACGGCGCCACGATCACACCGCCTGGCCGAGTCTGCTCGACCCACGCATACGGGACGGTGTGGACGGCGCAGGTGACGTGGACCCGGTCGTACGGCGCTCCCTCGGCCCACCCGTCCGCCCCGTCACCGACGATCAAGCGCGGATGCACGCCGGCCGCGGCCAGCGTCTTTCCCGCCTGCCCGGCGACGGCCTGGTCGACCTCGATCGAGGTGACGATGCCGTGCTCGCCGACCAGGTGGGACAGCAGCGCGGCGGTCCAGCCCGTCCCCGTGCCGATCTCCAGCACCCGATCACCCGGCTCCGGATCGAGCAGGGTGAGCAGATCGACGACGGTCCCTGGGGCGGAGTTGGAGGAGGTGTAGCGCCCGTCCACCTCGCGGATGTCGGTCGCACCGGCATCGAGCTGCGTCACGATCGCATCCGGTCCGTACACCGTCGCCCACCAGGTGTCCGGGTCGGCGTGCCGGTCGATGAGGCGGGGGCCGCCTCCGGTGAGAACGACCCCGGTGGGGGGCACGAACCGATGCCGGGGCACGGCCCGCAACGCCTTGTCGACGGCGCCGCTGACCGGGCGGCGCTCGCTGATGGCGTCGATGAGGTCATCAATGCGGGCGCCCAGGTCGAAGGTCACTTGCCGTCCTTCTTGTCCCCGTCACCGCTGCCGCGCTTGCCCTCGCTGCCGTCTCCGTCGTTCTGGCTCTTCCTCTCCTTCGGGGGAGTGAACGGCTTCAGGCTGGGCTCCTCGCCCTTGTGCTTTCCCATACCGGGCCTCCATCGTCCAGACGAGTCGCTTGTCGTAATCGTACGACTACGGTCCGGGGTGGGGGAGGTAAAGGCCGGTTCCAGCCTTCGCCGGCAGGCGACTGTCACCCCGGCTGTAACGCGCCCAGGCGTGGCATAGGTGACCCCCGCCTCCAGGGCGAGAACCGGAAGCGGGGCCCGTCGGCTGATCTCGTCTGTCGGCCTTCGCCGGCTGATCGGGCCGTCGGCGCAGCCGGCGTAGCACTGGTTGCATTCGGCCGGCCGTGCGGGTGAGAGCCCTTCAGGCAGTCGTCGAGCTGCCGCCATTGCGTGGGGTGGATGTTCGTCGCGCACGGCATCCTGGGACGGCGTCTCCCCGATCTCATCCTGTCGGGCCGTCGAGGGACTGATGTTCACACGGGAACGACGGTGACCAAGCTTTCAAGTCCGACGAAGTCGTCGGTGTTACGCGTGAAGAGCGGCAACCCTCGGCTGGACGCGACTGCGGCGATCATGAGGTCCATTCGGCGAGGGCGCGGGTCACGCTTCGCCGCGAGCGTCAGCGCGACAAGGCTGCCGTAGCGAGCCGCCGCGTCGGCGTCGAAGGGCAGAGGCTCGAAGTCGGTCACTGCGGCGCCCAGCTTCTCCATGCGCGCGGCTCGGGTGGCCTGATCCTTGGCCATGGCCACACCCTGGTGAAGTTCGGCGAGCGTGATGGCGGTGAGCTCGGGATAAGCCGGAAGATCAGCGGGAGAGAGCTCGGTGAGATCAATGTAAACGCGCGTGTCTATCACTCCGGCACTGTGCCGCTCAGTCATCGCGGCCCTCCCACGGATCGTCGTCGATGCGGTCTTCGGAGCCGAAGAACTCGTCGGCCTCTCGGCGCATCGCCGCGTAGTCCACGACGGGAAGTCTGCGATGCCTGGCGACGAGCTCTTCGGCGCTCATGCGCCGTCGGCGTGGAATCGGTCGCAACTCCGCGATCTCGACTCCGTTGCGGGTGATGTGAAAGACCTCGCCTGCCTCGACCTGATCCATGACAGCGGCGGAGTTATTGCGAAACTCCCGCTGGGTGATGATCTTCATTATGCGTCGATCGTAGCTCGACGTAGCCCCCTGTGCTACAGGCGTCCCAGACAGTCATACCCGTCAAAGGGACTTCACCGTGCCGCCGTCGATGATGTGGTCAGCGCCCGTGATGTTGCCCGCCACGTCCGACAGCAGGAACGCGATCAGCGCCGCCACCTCCCGCGGCTCGGTGATGCGGCCCGTGGTGATGCCGAACGCCGCCGGGATCCCCTCCAGGAACGCGGCGTGGTCAGTGCCCGCCAGGGCGGCCATCTTGCCGCCGAAGCCGTCCGGGTCGTCCCAGAGTGCGGTGCGGACGACGCCGGGCGAGACGGTGTTGACCCGGACGCCCCTGGGTCCGAACTCCTCGGCGAGGGACTTGCCGAGCGCGGTCAGGGTGGCCTTGGCGGCGCTGTAGGCGACGGGGCCGGCGGCCGGGAGCCGGGAGTTGATGGACGAGACGTTCACCACCGAGCCGCGCCGCTCGATCAGGCTGGGCAGGGCGGCCCTGGTGACGCGGACGGCGCTGAACAGGTTGACGTCGAAGATGGCGGCCCACTCCGCGTCGCCGGTGTCGAGGAAGCCGACCGGCTCCACGGCGTCTCCGCCGCCCACGTTGTTGACCAGCAGGTCGATGCCGCCCAGCTCGGTGAGGGCGGTGTCCACGAGGGTGGAGACCCCGCCGGGGGTGCTCAGGTCGGCCGGCACCGCCACGGCGCCCGACTTCTCCAGCTCGGGCGTGATGGTACGGGCGGCGCCGACCACGCGTACCCCCTCGTCGATCAGGGTCTGCGCGGTGGCCAGGCCGATGCCCCGGCTGGCACCGGTGACGACGGCGGTCTTGGAGTCGAGTCCGAGCTTCATGATCTCTCCGTTTTTCTTGAACTCAAGGTACAAAATGCGGGCGCGGTGAACCCCGAACCCCGATAGTGGCGGGTCGGGTCAGAGGGAGTCGACGACCGCGTCGATCACCCTGGTGAGGCGGTCCGGGCCGTCGGCGACGCGCGCCAGCAGGCGCATGCCGACGACGGTGTTCAGCAGCAGGCTCCCGGCCGCCCGGGCGTCCCGGTCGGCGGCGATCTCGCCCGTTCGCCGGCCCTCTTCGACCAGCGCGCGGAAGGCCTCCTCGGTGCGGTCGAGCATCCGCCGGACGAGCCGCGCCGCGCTCTCGTCCGACTGGCCGAGCTCGGCCGCTGTGTTCACGGCCATGCAGCCGCGCCGGTCGGGGTCGGCCAGGTCCATCTCGGACAGGCTGCGCAGCGCCCTGCGCAACCTGTCCTTGACGGGGCCCGGCTCCTCCAGCATCTCGATCAGCGCCGCCGCCTGGCTGTCGCGGTAGCGGCTCAGCGCCGCCTCGAACAGCGCGTGCTTGCTGCCGAAGGTGTTGTAGAGGCTGCCCTTGCCGATGCCGAGCGCGTCCACCAGGTCCTGCGGCGTGGTGGCCGCGTAGCCCTTGCGCCAGAACACCTCCATGGCGTGCTCCACGGCCACGTCCGGATCGAACTGCTTCGGCCTCCCCATGGCGAGGACGCTAGCAGTTTCTGGACCTGGAGGTCAAAATCAGCCGGCGGCCGGCATCTCCGGAGGCGCTCCGGTCGCCAGCCAGTGGGCGCGCCGCGTGATCGCGGCCGGCCAGCCGTCCGGCACCACGGCGAAGGCGCCCGCCCGCACCGCCGCGAGGGCCTGGTCCGCGATGTCCGCGGGGTCCTCTCCGTCGGGCGACATGCCGGTGCGGACCAGGGCCGGGCACAGCATCGTCACGCCGATCGGCGTGCCGGCCAGCGACAGCGCCGCCTGTTCGGCGAGGGCGACGACGGCGTGCTTGGAGGCCGCGTACGCGCCACCGGCCGGGAACGTGACGAGCCCCGCCAGCGAAGCCGTGATCAGGATGTGCGCCGGCCGGCCGGACGACAGCAGCCGCGGGACGAACGCGCGCAGTCCGTTGACCACGCCGCCCACGTTCACCGCGAACACCCGGTCCCAGTCCTGCGGGCTCACCTCCCACGGCGCGCCCAGGTCCCGGCCGACGATGCCCGCGTTCAGGCAGACCAGATCGACGTCCGGGGCGGCGGCGGCCAGCGCCTCCATCTGCGCGGCGTCGGAGACGTCGGTCCGGACGGCCTCGGCTCCCAGCTCGGCGGCGGCTTCGGCGAGCGCCGTCTCGTTGACGTCGGCGAGCACGACCCGCACCCCGTCCGAGCGGAGCCGGGCGGCCAGCGCCCTGCCGATCCCGCCGGCGGCGCCGGTGACGACGGCGTTGGTGAGGTTCATCAGGATGCTCCAAACATGGTCGATGAGTCCGCCGTCGCGGTGGGAGTGCACACGACCGCGTCGAAGGCCTGGTGCAGCGGCGTGTCCACGGTCGCGCTCTGCGATCGGATGCGGTCCAGCGGCGGCCCCGGGCGCAGGTCGGTCAGGGTGACGGCCCCGCCGAGCCCGGCGTCGACGAGGGCCCCTTCCACGCTCCCGGGAGCCGGGGCGTCGAGGCTGACGACGTCGAGCGTGAATCCGACAGGGGAGCCCTCGGCGGGGACGATCATCTCCGGCACCTGGCCGGCGGTGTGGGTGAGCGCCACGGCGCGGTAGCGGGGGCCGAGGTCGCGTGCCAGGTAGTGGCCCATCGGCAGGCCGGCCAGGTGGCCGCCGAAGGTGACGGGGGTCTTCTGTATGTGGTTGTTGTG
Organism: Nonomuraea angiospora; assembly: GCF_014873145.1. Classification (NCBI taxonomy): domain Bacteria; kingdom Bacillati; phylum Actinomycetota; class Actinomycetes; order Streptosporangiales; family Streptosporangiaceae; genus Nonomuraea; species Nonomuraea angiospora. Next base: position 9,817,182 of record NZ_JADBEK010000001.1, read on the forward strand.
GGCCACCAGCACGACTCGCGCGCCGGTGCCGGCCCTGTCCAGCTGCCACTGTACGGCCGCGGCCATGTAATGGTCGCGAGCCGACGTGTCGCCGGGCAGGCCCGCGCCGGAGAACAGGTCGTTCATCGCCAGGAGCATGTAGTCGGTGTGGCGGGCGGCATCCAGGTGGCGCCGGGCCGTGTCGTATCGGTGCCGGCCGGCGCGGGAGACGTAGAGCGGTTCGAGCGCCCGCAGCCGCAGCGACAGCCGGGACAGGCTCGCCGTGAGGGAGTCCCGGAACGCCGGGTCGAGAGCGCCCCACGCGGGCGCCGACACGGCGGCCGAGCCGCCGGTGATCTCGTCGGCCGCGCGCAGGACGCCGGTCACGAAGTCGTCGAGGTCAGGGTCGACCAGTCGCAGGTATTCGGCGACCGGGTCGAGGTCCGGCCGCAGGGCCAGGGTGTTGGGCAGGTCGATCCCCACGATCCGGACGGGCCGGGACCTGCTCCGGTTGTAGTGGCGCAGCCAGCCCAGCAGCTCTCCGAACACGCCGCGGGTGAGGGGCCCGGCCAGCCGGAGGAGGTCGGCCTCGTCGCCCTCACCGGCGAGCCAGGCGTTGACGGCGGCGGCGTCCGCGGATCCGAGCTCGAACGCCACGTCGGTGAACCCGCAGCGTTCGAGGAGGAAGCGCAGCAGCCGCGCACGGGCGAGGTTGAACTCGCGGACGAAATGGGCGCCCTCGCCGACGGCCACGACCTGGGCGTCACCGACCACGCCGCGCAGCGGCTCGAGGTCGTCGAGGTCGGGGTCGGCCGGGTCGAGGGTGTTGAGGACAGTCGTGTGCCCTGACAGGGAACGGGAAGTCATGGAAATGCACTCGTTTCTCGGTGGATGCCGGAAGCCGGCGGATAACGCGTCGAGGAACGCGGAACAGAGCGCTCGGCCGGACCCGTGCCGACGGGTCGCCGGAAGCGCTGCGAGGTCCGCTTACGGACGCGGATCAGAGAAACAAGGTGCCAGGAACCATGCGGCCGATCATAGCGGAGCCGCAGCACGCACGCTCCGTCACCGCCGGTGGCCGGTGCGTACGCTCGTACTCCACCTCTTGACCTTGTCAGACGGGGTCGGTAATGATCAACCGCGACTCCCGCCGAAAGGTGCACACGTGCGATTCATCGCAGGCAAGACCGCGGCTTTAGCCGCGGTCCTGACAGCAGTCCTCGTCGTCCCCCAGCCCGCCTCAGCCGCCGCCCAGCTCATCGGGAACGGCACCTTCAACAGCTCCACCGCCCCCTGGTCCGCGATCGGGCAGACGACCGTCGCGCTCGACGCCCAGCGGCTGCGGGTGGACGTGAAGGCCGTCGTCGCCAACCCCTGGGACGCCATGGTGGCCGCCCCGACCACCGCCGCCCTGAACCCGGGCAAGAGCTACACCCTCTCCTTCGACGCCTACTCCACCATCGCCTTCAAGGCCACCGCGACGGTGCAGTACAAGGCCACGCCCAGCTCCAACCAGTCGCTGGCCACGGGCGTGCAGCTCACCACGTCGAGCAAGCGTTACAGCATCCCGTTCACGGCCGCGAGCGCCACGGACACGGCGGCCGAGGTGACGTTCCAGCTCGGCGGGTCCGGCGGGACGCCCGCGGTCCGGTTCGACAACGTGTCGCTGATGGAGACGCAGACGACGCGCCCGACCGCGCTGTTCGTGTGGAACCAGTCCAACCCGGCCAAGTTCGTCACGGCCAATCCGAACGCCAGCCAGACTCCGGCGATCTCCGCGAACATCGCCAACAAGCCGATCTTCGAGTGGTTCGGCGGCTGGTTCAGTGACATCACCCAGGCCGTGGACACCTACGTCGGCGCGGCGCAGGCCCAGGACAAGCTGCCGATGCTGGTCGCGTACAACATCCCCAACCGGGACGCGTGCGCCAACCAATCGGGTGGCGGCGCGGGCGACGCGGCCGGCTATCACACGTGGATCACCGAGTTCGCCAAGGCCATCGGCACCAGGCATGCGATCGTCGTGCTGGAACCCGACGCGGTCGCCGCCGCCGGGTGCGTGACCCAGATCGGCAAGAACCCCGAGGACCAGTACGCGATGCTGCTGGACGCCACGCAGGTGCTGAAGGCCCAGGCCCCCAACGCGTGGGTCTACCTGGACGCGGCCAACGCCACCTGGCTCGCGCCGAACGTCATCGCGCCGCTGCTGGTCAAGTCGGGCATCGCCAACACCCGCGGCTTCTCCGTGAACGTGTCGAACTACTTCTTGACCGCCGACTCCGAGACGTACGCCGTCGGGGTCAACGCTCAGCTGTCGGGCACCGTGGGCGCCAAGAAGTACGTGATCGACACCAGCCGCAACGGCAACGGCCCCTACACGGACAGCACGCCCGAGGACAACTGGTGCAACCCGCCCGGGCGCAAGCTCGGCGTCCCGCCGGCCAAGCAGTCGAGCGGCGCCGAGTACGTGTTCTGGGTCAAGGTGCCCGGTGACTCCGACGGCGTGTGCAACGCCTCCACCAAGCCGGCCGGGCAGTTCGACCCCGACCTGGCGGTCGCCCTGATCAGGGGCTAGTTCCCGGTGGCCGGGCCTCTCGGCGAGAGGTCCGGCCGCTCTCTCAGACCCGCTGGAGCAGGAGGGTGACGAACCCGAGCGCCTTCCGGTAGCCGTTGAGCCACAGCTCGCGGTGCTCCCGCGCGACGGCGAGCGCCTGGTCGCCGTCGGGGCCCGGATTGGCGGCGGCCCATCGGGCCAGGGTGCCGGTCCACGACCATTCGTACTCGTCCCACTCGGCGAGGGTGCTCACGTGGCCGTAGACGGCCAGCCAGCCCTCGGACTCGGCCGCGGCCACCGTGCCCGCCAGGTCGGGGTACGCGCCGATGGCCTCCACGACCGCGGGAGCCGGCGTCCGCTCCCAGAACCCCTCCCCGATCAGCGCCAGCCCGCCCGGCCGGACGAACCGGGCGACCGCGTCCATCGTGCCCTTCAACCCCTGGAACGCGTGGGTCGAGCCCACGCAGAGCACCAGGTCGTACGGCTGCTCCGAGGAGAACTCGGTCGCGGGCAGCTCGTGCAGCGTCAGCCGGTCGGACAGGCCACGTGCCTCCGCCGCCCGCCTCGCCGCGGACACCGCCTCCGAGGAGAGGTCCACGCCGTCGGCCGTGGCCGAGGGGACGAGTTCGAGCGCGCGGAGCGACCATTCGCCCTCGCCGCAGCCCAGGTCGAGGATGCGGGCGCCCTCCGGCAGGGCCGCCCGGCGCAGCAACCGGTCGAGGTTGCCGGGCGTGATGGGCGCGGCGATCGGGTGGTCACGGTGGGCGATGGCGCTGATCAGTGTTCGTTCCATGCCGTTCAGTCTCGCGGCGCCCGCAACCGGTTATCGGCCGTACCGGTCGAGGACGGCCCGTGCCGTGGCGGCCATGGCCTCGTCCACCATCTCGCCCTCGAACGTCACCGCGCCCGACCCGCCGGCCTGGGCCGCCTCCACCGCCGCGATCAGCCGGGCGTAGCGGGCCAGCTCGTCGGGGGAGGGGGAGAAGGCCGCGTTGATGACGGGGACGTGGGAGGGGTGGATGGCCATCATGCCCTCGTAGCCGAGCGAGCGGTTCTGCCCGGCGAAGGAGCGCAGCCCGTCCAGGTCGCCGATGCCTGTCCACAGGCCCGCGACCGGGTTGGGGATGCCGGCGGCGCGCACGTCGAGGAGCACGCGGGAGCGCAGGCCGAGCGTGCTGTCCGGGGTCCAGCGGTAGCCGACGGCGCGGGCGACGTCGCCGCCCGGCGCGGTGACGGCGCCGAGGTAGGCGATCCGGGACGGGGCCGCCATGGCGACGTCGTAAGCCCCGCGCAGCCCGGAGGCCGTCTCCAGCAGCGGCACCAGGGCGATGTGGCCCCGAGGCAGGCCGCGCTCGCGTTCGCACCAGGCGAGCAGCCGGTCGGCGAGGCGCACGTCCTCCGGGCCGCTCACCTTGGGCAGCACGACCCCGGTGAGCCGCTCGTGGGCGACGGCCCGCAGCTCCTCGGCGCCCGCCCAGCCGTCCAGCGGGTTGACGCGGACGAGCAGGGCCAGGTGCCCCGCGTAGCCGGCCATCGCCGCGGCCACGTCGCGACGGGCCTGCGCCTTGCCGTCGGCGGGCACCGCGTCCTCGAGGTCGAGGATGACCGCGTCGGCCCCCGCGGCCTCCGCCTTGGCCAGCCACTCCGTCCTGGTGCCCGGGACGAAGAGCAGCGAACGGAGCAGGGGACGCTCAGATGACACCGTGCTGCTCCAGCTCCGCCAGCTCCTCCTCGGCGAGTCCCAGCCACTCGTGGTAGACGAGGTGGTTGTCCTGCCCGAGCGCGGGGCCGGTGCGCCAGACCTTCCCGGGCCGCCGGTGGAAGTGGGGGATCACGCCCTGCATGCGCACGGGGCCGAGGTCGGCGTCGTCGACGGTGATGATGTCGCCGCGCTCGGCGTAGACCGGGTCGGCGACGATGTCGGCGGCGGTGAACACGCGGGAGGCCACCACCTCGGCGCGGGCGAACTCCGCCAGGCACTCGTCCGTCGTCCGCGCGGCCACCCATTCCCGCAGGCCCTTGTCCAGGGTCTCCCGGCCCTCGTGCTGCTGCGCCGACGTCGCGTAGTCCTCCTCGGGCAGGCCGAGCAGGCGGGCCACGTTGCGTACCGAGCGGAGGGTCGCGGAGGTCACCGTGATCCACTCGCCGTCGCCGGAGCGGTAGGTGTTGATCACCGCGGCGGGCGCGACGGCGAGCTGGTTGCCCGCCCGTTCGGGTACGGCGCCGAGCTGGTCGTAGGTGATGATCTGCCACTCGATCAGCCGGTAGAGCGGCTCGAAGAGGGCCAGGTCGATCCACTCGCCGTCGAAGCCGGGGTCACCCGCGCGGCGGTGGAGGGCGGCGAGCACGGCGTAGGCGCCCATCAGCCCCGTGACCGCGTCCCCGTGCGAGAACCCCGTGTGCACGGGCGGCCCGTCCGGGAACCCGGTCAGGTGCACCACCCCGCTCCTGGCCTCGCCCATCTTGCCGAAGCCGGGCTCGTTCGCCCGCGAGGACGTCGCCCCGAACCCGGAGATCTGCAGCAGGATCGCCTTCGGGTTGATCCGGTGGACGGCCTCCCAGTCCAGCTCCCAGTCGCGCAGCCGCCCGGCCCGCAAGGTGACGATCACGACGTCCGCCCAGGCCACCAGCCGGTGGGCGATCTCGCGGCCGGCGGCGTGGTGAAGGTCGAGGGTGACCGACCGCTTGTTGCGCCCGGCGACCTTGAACCACAGGGGGACGCCGTCCCGTACCGGGCCCATCGCGCGGGCGGCGTCGCCGGCGCCGGGGGCCTCCACGTGCACCACGTCCGCGCCCTGGTCGGCGAGCATGGAGCCGGCCATCGGCCCGGCCACCACGTGCGCGAACTCCACCACCTTCAGCCCGCGCAGCTGCCCCTGGCCGCTTCCGCCCGTGTCCTGACCCGTGCCTGTCACCCGCGCTCCTTCGCCTCCCGATCCGTTTCATCCTGCCGAGGCGGTGAAATGCGTGTCCAGCACAAGAAAGCCATCATTCAATGCGCTTTGCGCATGAATTCCGGAGTGGCCTCAGTCGCGGTTCCAGGACACGCCCGCGGGCAGCTCCCGCAGCTCGCGGCGGAACCCGTCCAGCAGGTCCAGGAACGCGCTCGTCGCCAGCGGCAGCGTGCGGCGGGCCCGGACCACGACGTCCAGCCGGCGGTCCACGACGGGTTCGGCGAGCGGCCGGTAGACCAGCCGCCCCGCCCCCATCAGCGGCAGCACCAAGGCGGGCATCGCCGAGACCCCCAGCCCGGCCGTCACCAGCCCGCCCACCGTCGCCACGCTCCCGGCCTCGGCCGCCAGCGTCGGGACCGCCCCGGCCTGCGCGAACGCCGCGTCCGTGAGCCGCCGCACGCTCGACTCCGGCCCGATCGCGAGGAACGGCTCCCGGGCCAGCTCCTCCCAGGTGATCTCCGGGAGCTCGGTGAGCGGGTGGCCCTCGGGCAGCACGGCGTGGAAGCGGTCCTTGATGAGCGGGCGGTGTTCGAGCTGCTCGGGGGCGGCGCCGACGGTGGAGATGGCGAAGTCGGCGTCCCCCGAGAGCACCCGGCCGAGCACGACCTGCTCCAGGCCGTCCATGATCCGCAGCCCGGCCATCGGCCGCCGCAGCCGGAACTCGGAGATCACCCGGGGCAGCAGCACCGCGGCCACCGAGGGCAGCGTGGCCACGGCCACCACGCCCGACTCGCCGAGCAGGTAGCGCTCCAGCTCCTTCATGCCCGACCGGTGCGCGGACACGATCTGCTCGGCGACCCGCAGCGTCTCCACCCCGGCCGCCGTCAGCTGCACGTTGCGGGTGTCGCGCTCCAGCAACTGCGCTCCGAGCAGCCGCTCCAGCTCGGCCACCGCGCGGCTGAGCGACGACTGCGACACGTGCATCTCGGCCGCCGCCGCCGTGAAGCTCGCCGCTCTGGCCACGGCGGCGTACGCGGCCAGCAGCCGCAGGTTCGCCTCCATGGCGTGAGCATAGACCCGAACTTTTGCTCAGAACGCATGGATAAATGTTGCTTTGATGCTGGACCTGAGATTTCGTCGCTCGGAAACTCTTCCGTAACACTCCGGCACGTCAACCCCCCGCGAGCCGGTCGAGGAAGAAGGCGAACACCGATGCTGGCAGCCCTGGGATTCACCACGATCGTTCTGTTCCTGCTGCTCACCATGACCAAGCGCGTGTCGGTCCTGATCGCGCTGGTGCTGATCCCGGTCCTGGCGGCGCTGGCCGGGGGCTTCGGCGGCGAGCTGGGGAAGATGATCCTCGACGGGCTGACCAAGGTCGCGCCGACCGGCATCATGATCGCGTTCGCGGTCCTGTACTTCAGCCTGATGATCGACGCCGGTCTCTTCGACCCGCTCATCCGCGGCATCCTGCGGGTGGCCAAGGGCGATCCGCTCCGCATCGCGGTCGGCACCGCCGTACTGACCATGTGCGTGGCCCTCGACGGAGACGGCGCCTCGACGTTCCTCATCACGGTCTCGGCGCTGCTGCCGGTCTACCGGCGGCTCGGCATGAGCCCGCTCGTCCTGTCGGGCGTCGTCTGCCTGGGCGCCGGAGTCATGAACCTCATCCCCTGGGGCGGGCCCACCGCCCGCGCGATGGCGGCGCTGAAGCTGGACAGCTCCCAGGTGTTCACGCCGGTCCTGCCCGCGATGGCGGCGGGCATCGCGTGGGTGCTGGTGGCGTCGTACCTGATCGGGCTCAAGGAGCGCCGCCGCCTCGGCACGATCTCCGCCCCCGAACTGCCCGAGGAGCGGCTGGTCGGCGAGGGCCCCGGCACCCAGCGGGCGCCCGTCCACCCGGCTCTGACCGTCTTCAACCTGGTCCTCACGGTCGCCCTGCTGGTCGGGCTGGTGCTGCAGGTGATGCCGCTGCCGGTGCTGTTCGTGGTCGGGTTCGCGATCGCGCTGCTGGTCAACCACCCGACCTGGGAACGCCAGCAGGAGCTCCTGGAGAGGCACGGCAAGAGCGTCGTCCTGGTCACCACCATGATCTTCGCGGCCGGCGTGTTCACCGGCGTCCTCACCGGCACCAAGATGATCAGCAGCATGGCGTCGGCGTTCGTGAGCGTCATCCCCGACTCCCTCGGCGGGCACCTGCCCGTGCTCGTGGCCGTCACCGGCATGCCGCTCAGCCTGGTCTTCACCCCCGACGCCTACTACTTCGGCGTCCTGCCCGTGCTCGCCGAGACCGTCAGCGGCTTCGGCGGCGCCCCGGCCGAGGTCGCCAGGGCGGCCATCCTCGGCCAGATGACCACCGGGTTCCCGCTGAGCCCGCTCACCGCCTCCACGTTCATCCTGGTCGGGATGAGCGGCGTGCAACTGGGCGAGCACCAGCGCTTCATCTTCAAGTGGGCCTTCGCCACCACCCTCGTGATGACCGTGGTCGCGCTGCTCACGGGCGCGTTCTCCCTCTGACCCCCCGGAGAGTGACATGAGCTGGCGCGAGCTTGCCCTCATACCGGCGCTGGTGGCGCTGCCGCTGTCCCCGCCGCAGCCGGATCTCGACATCCACGTGCTCTCGAACCGGGCCGACCTGGTCTCGGGAGGTGACGCGCTGGTCAGGGTCACCGGCCCCGCCCGGGTACGGGTCGAGCTCAACGGCGCCGACGTCACCTCCCGCTTCGCGCCCGGGCCGGACGGCGCCCTGACCGGGCTGGTCGACGGCCTCTCGCCCGGCGAGAACGTCCTGACCGTCCGGCCGCCGCGCGGACGGGCCGAGCGGCTGACCATCACCGACCACCCGTCGGGCGGGCCGGTGTTCTCGGGCCCGCAGGTGGGGCCCTGGCAGTGCCAGACGGCCGAGAACGGCCTCGGCCCCGCCCTCGACGACCGGTGCGACGCCGCCCCGGTCCGCAGTGAGATCACCCTCGGCAACGGCGTCAAGGCCACCCTCGAACGCGGCACCGTCAACCGCGGGATCTACGACGTCCTCGTGCCGGCGAACTGGAACCACAAGCTGGTGTGGGTGTTCGGGGCGGGCACGGGCCAGCAGTACCGGCAGGGCGTCTCCCGCGGGCTGACCATGCCGGAGGCGCAGGAGGCGGCCGCCAAGGGGTTCGCGGTGGCGTCGTCCACGATGACCGACAACTCCCTGCACAGCAACGACGTCACCTCCGCCGAGACCGTCATGATGGTCAAGGAGCACGTCGTCGAGACGTACGGCGAGATCCGCTACACCATCGGCCGCGGCGGCTCGGGCGGGGCGCTCCAGCAGTACCTCGTCGCCGACGCCTACCCGGGCCTGCTGGACGGCCTCCTGCCCACCCAGGACTGGCCGGACCAGATCGTCGGGGCCTACCGCGAGTTCGGCGACTGCGCCGCGCTGGTCCGCGCCATGGACGCCTCGCCCCTGTGGACCGACTCCGGCGACAGGACCGCCGTCTTCGGGCACGGAGGCACCGGCGTCTGCGCCACCTCCGCGGGCCGCGCCCCCGACTACATGAAGCCCGACGACGGCACGTCCTGCGCGGGCGAGGCGAGCTACGACCCGGCACGCAACCCCGGCGGCGTCCGCTGCACGCTCCAGGACTTCATGATCTCCATTTACGGCGCCCGCCCGCAGGGGTGCGCCGGCGTGCCGTGCGCCCGGCGGCCGTGGGACAACGTCGGCGTCCAGTACGGCCTGACCGCGCTGCGCGACGGCCGCATCAGCCCCGAACAGTTCGTCGACCTCAACCAGCGGATCGGCGGCTTCGACATCGACATGACCTGGACCCCTTCACGGACCGAGGCCGACGTCGAAGCCGTCGGGATCGCGCACCGCACCGGCCGCGTCGTCTTCGGCCGGGGGCTGGCCCAGGTGCCGATCCTCGTGGTCCGCGGCACCGACAACAACGACTACCACTACCCCTGGCGCAGCCTCGTGCTCCGCAACCGGCTCGACCGGGCCAACGGCCACCACCGCAACCAGGTGCTCTGGACGAACGGCAGCGACGGCTCGCCCCTGGACGTCATGGACCGCTGGCTCGCCGCCGTCGAGGCCGACCGCCGGCCGATCCCGCTGCCCGCCAAGGTCGTACGCCACCGGCCCGCCGAGGCCGTGGACGCCTGCTGGATCTCCGGGACCAAGGTCATCGACCAGGCCGCCTGCGACCAGGCGTACCCGCACAAGGCCGACACCCGGGTCGCGGCCGGCGAGGGGCCGACCAGCGACCTGCTGAAATGCCGCCTCAAGCCGCTGCGGCGGGGGGACTACGGCGGCGTCGCGTTCACGGGGGAGCAGTGGGCGCGGCTGCGCTCGGCCTTCCCTTCGGGCGTGTGCGACTACTCCCGCCCCGGCGTCGGCCAGACGGACCCGGCCACGGGCCGCCTCCGGCCGCCCCAGCCCTGGCTCACCTTCACCACCGGCCCCGGCGGCACCCCCCTCGGCCCCCCTCCGTCCTCCCGCTCCCTCTAACCCTCGCCCCCCAGAGGACCGAAGATGAAACCCCTCAAGACCATGGCCACCCTGTCCGCCACGCTGTCCGCCACCCTGGTTCTGACCTGCGCCCCCGCCCTCCCCGCGACCGCCGAACCCGCTCCCGTCACCTCTCTCCCTCCCGACCGGTTCTTCGCCTACGACCGCCCCGCCGAGTACGGCGTCCACCGGGAACGCGTCACCGTACCCCTGCGCGACGGCAGCCACCTGGCCTGCGACCTGCACCGGCCAGCCGCCCCCGACGGCACCCCCGCCCCCGGCCGCTTCCCCGGCATCGTCTACGACTACAACGCCTACAACCAGCTCGGCGCCCAGGGCCAGGCCGCCGCGTACTTCGTCACCCGCGGCTACGTCGCCGCCGTGTGCAACGCCCGGGGCTCAGGCGACTCGCCCGGCTACCTCGACCCCTTCAGCGGCCAGGAGCAGCGCGACAACTACGACCTCATCGAGTGGCTGGCCGCCCAGCCCTGGTCCACGGGCCGGATCGGGCAGACGGGCGTCAGCTACGGCGGGCACTCCTCCCTCCTCGTCGCCGTCAACAAGCCACCCCACCTGGCCGCCATCATCCCCGTGGACGGCATCAGCGACTGGTACGAGAACACCATCTACCGGGGCGGCATCTACTCGGCCAGGATCCGCGACTGGCAGCGCTCCGTCGCCCCCGACACCCTCGTCACGTACGCCCAGCACCCCCTCTACGACGACTTCTGGCGCGAGCGCAGCGTCAAGTCCCGCTGGAAGTACCTCGACGTCCCCGTCCTGGAGATCGCCGGCTGGTACGACCGCTACCGCCAGGGCATGGTGGAGAACCTCCAGGCGCGCGGCCGCAACGTCTGGCTGGTGTCCGGCCCCTGGGTGCACGGCTGGCCGGCCGGGCAGCCCGCCGACATCGGCAACGGCGCCTACCTCGCCTGGTGGGACCGCTGGCTGGCCCGCCGCCCCGGCACCCCGCTGCCCGCCGCGAGGGTGACGTCGTACGAGGTGCCCGGCACGGGCTGGCGGCAGTTCGACAGCTGGCCGCCGGCGGGAACGCGGACGGTGCGGCTCGGCCTCGGCGCCGACGGCACCCTGGCCTCCGACCCCGGCCGGCCCGCCACCCGCACCTTCCAGGTCAACACCGAGCCGGCCCCGGGCGGGCCGGGCCGGCGGCTGTCGTTCGCTACCGGACCGCTCCGGCGCGACCTGGTCCTCGCGGGGGAGATCCAGGCCCAGGTACGGGCCTCGTTCACGGCGGCCGACGGCAACATCGCGGTCGTGGTGCAGGACCTCGCCCCCGACGGCACGGCCACCCGCATCACCCAGGGCTGGCTGAAGGCGAGCCACCGCTCCGGCCACGAGCGCGCGGTCCCGGTACGTCCCGGCAAGACGTACGACCTGGACCTCCGCACCTGGCCCACGCACTACCGCGTCGCGGCCGGGCACAGCATCAGCGTCACGGTGTCCAGCGACGACTACCCGGAGATCGACTCCGACGCCCCAGCGGGACAGGTGTCGCTGAGGCTCGGCCACGGCGGCTCGAACCTCCGCCTACCCACCCTCTGACAGAGAGTCCCCGTTCGGGCTCACATGCGGGACAACAGCTCGGCCACCTCGGCACCCGGTGGAGTCCGGCGCACCTCGGGGACCGCCGGGGCGGCCTGGGCCGTACATCGACCTTCGCCACCCTGCGTCTTGCCGCGTGATGAGCCTCTGCTGGATCGCGGACTTCTGGGAGGGCGGGCCGGCCCTGCTTGGCCATGCCGTCAATCCACACCCATGAGGAGCCAACGCAAAGAGTTGAAACCGCCACCTAGCCCCGGGCCGGAGGAACCACCCGTATCCCGAAACCGTAAGAGCCAATGGCGCCGGCGATCCCCAGAAAGAGCAAGCTGTAATGCTCCTGGCCCCGAGCCGTGGTGATGCCTCCCAGATCGAGCAGCGACTCCGTGGACCAGCCCAGCCCATTCAGGAGCCCGCCGACCGTGCGTTTGGCCTCGGCGTCATTCCCCGAGAGGAAGACCGTGCTCGGGCCCTCCAACGAGTCAGGCGCGCCCATGAGCCGTGCGTCGACGGTACAGAGCGTCTTGACGACCATCGTGTCCGGAAACGTTCGTTGGATCTCCTCTCCCAGGCTCTCCCCAGGATGGGAGAGCGCGCCATCCTCAGTGAAACCGACCGATACGTCGAGCAGCACCTTCCCGGCCAGGGCAGGGGCGCCTATCTCGGCGAGCAGCGGCACGGATGCGGTGCCGGGCGTCGCGTTGACCACTACCTCCGCACCCATGACGGCCGAGGACGGGTCCACAACCGGTACGCCCTCTCCCAGCGCAGCCGCCAGTTCCGCCCGCAATCCCGTGTCGTCCGACCGCCGCGATCCCAGGACGACGTCATGGCCCCCGCCGGCCCAGCCGGTGGCCAGCGCCCGTCCTACGTTGCCTGTTCCGAGAATTCCGATCTTCATGGCGTTCACGCTACGGCGGTCTCACCCGCTGCCGCCTCAGGCCACAGCCGGATATGCCGCACACCATTAGTCGTAGGACCTCGCACCCGGCGCCAGGCCACCCGCGCCGATGGCCGTCCGTAGCTCATTCGCGTAATAGTCGGCGAGCGTCTCCCGGCCGGCGGGCAGCACGAGCCGACAGGGATCGGCCGCCTCCTTGAGCTGTCCGGTCGCCGCGTTTGGGACCCTCGCGCTTCCGGCCTTTCCGCAACGCATCCGCCCCGAACACTCAAGCGCAACCCTGACCGCCAGGACATCACCCACGAAGTCAGACAAGACGATCGAGGCGCGGCTGATACCATAACGCTTGTGACGTAACAGTCGTTATGTATCCCGGAGGAGCAAGTGCCCAAGCAGGTCGATCAGGCTGAGCGCCGTCAGGCGATGTCCGAGGCCGTGTGGCGGGTGGTGGCGGAGCGCGGCATGGACGGGCTGACCATGCGAACGGTCGCCGACGCGGCCGGGTGCACGACCGGCATGGTGACCCACTACTTCCGCGACAAGAAGGCGCTGATGGCCCACGCCAGATCCGTCATGCACGACCGCATGGTCCACCGCGTCGACGCGCTCGCCGCCGGAGGCACCTCCCGGGAGACGCTGCAGTCGGTGTGCGAGCAGGCATTGCCGCTGGACGCCGAGCGGCATCTGGAGGCCGTCGTGTGGATGCACTTCCAGCTCTCCGCCCGCACCGACGCCGAACTGCTCGACCTGCACGCGTCGGCCCACGCCTCCTGGGTCAGTCGCCTCACCGGCCTCCTGGGCGCCGCACTCGGCCGGCCGGAGCCCGCGGACCTGAAGGAGCGGGTCCACAGTCTGGTCGCCTGCCTGGACGGCCTGGCGTTGAATGCCGCCGCCGACCCTGGCGCCTACCCGCCCGAGCTCCTGCGCCGCGTCCTCGCGACTCAGCTTGACCTGGTCCTGGCAACCCCGGAAGGAACCGCGCATCCATGACGACCGCCGACCTGTCCATCACCGCCGCCGCGAGCGACGACCCCAGAATCCGGCGGTTGGTCCAGGACCTGGACGCCGACCTCGCCATTCGCTACCCCGGCGACATAGGTGACCCAGGGGGCCACCTCGACCCGGCCGTTCGCTTCCTGCTCGCTGAGCTCGACGGCCGACCAGTCGGCTGCTGCGCCATCCAGCCCTTCCCTGACGGCGCCGCCGAGCTCAAGCGCATGTACGTAACTCCGGCGGCCCGCGGCCGAGGCATCGCCGGACGGCTGCTGGCCGAGGCCGAACGCACCGCCGCCGCCCTCGGCCACCCCGAGATCCGTCTGGAAACCGGTCTCCACCAGCCCGAGGCCATCGCGCTGTACACCCGTGCCGGCTACACGCCCATCCCCAACTATCCGCCCTACCAGCATGAGCCGCTCAGCCGCTGCTATGCCAAGCGGCTGCCCTGACGGGTCCCCCCAGGGAGCCACCCGTACGGTGGAGGATCTTCCTACTCGGGTGAAGGTTTCTCCGCTCCGGAGGAGTAATGACACCCCATGCCATTCCCGGCCGTGCAGGATCACGGTGTTGTCCAGGAGCCTGAGGTCGCGCGGGCGCAGCCGGAAACCCGGCGTCATTGCCAAACTCGGACAAGACCGCCTCGCGAGCCTCCAGTGCGGCGAGCGCATTGGGGTCGGCGGCTTACCGGCCTCCTGTCGGCGTCGCTCGATCCGCAGCCGGTTGTCGTGCACGCACAGCCGACCTTGGCGTCATCGGAACACCGGCCACGCCCGGTCGAAGGCGCTCCCGTCATGTACGTCGCTGAGGACGCTCGGCGGCTAAGCCTTGCGTTTGCTTCGTTTATTTCGGATACTGCGACTGGAGGTGTCGTGATGGCCGATGTCCAAGCCAAGCGTGTTCAACCTGGGATCATCGACGCTGAGGTGGCTGGTCGCGCCGTGCGGCGGATCAAGGACTACCTCATGCGGTACCCCGACCAGACGACCATTCGCGTCGCAGGCGAGCACGGTGACGAGGGTCCGCTGATCTTGCCTCGTGAGGCCGTGAGTCTGCTCGCCTTCATCCTCGCTCAGGCGGCTGAAGGTCGGGGAGTGACGGTCATTCCGTCCCACGCCGAACTGACGACGCAGCAAGCGGCAGACATGCTGAACGTCTCACGCCCCTATCTGATCAAGCTTCTTGAGGCGGGAGAAATCCCCTTCCGGCTGATCGGCAAGCATCGGCGCATCACGTATGAGGATCTTCAGGAGTACAAACGTCGCGATGATGTCAAGCGCCGTACGGCTGCCGATCAGCTTGCTGCGCTCGGTCAAGAGCTGGGCATCTGAAGCATGGCCTTCGTAGTTCTCTACGACGCGAACGTGCTCTACGGCAATACACTTCGCGACCTGCTCATCCGTCTCGCTATGACGGGCCGCATACAGGCCAAATGGACCAACGGGATCCTCGACGAGATGCAGCGTAACCTTGCTGCCAATCGTCCCGGACCAGATCGATCTCGATGGAAGGGTCGTATGGGCCTGTGTGCAACAGATCGCGGACTCGCGTATGAGTCCGCCGGAAACCGTTGACGACGTGCTCGACGCATTGGAGGTTGCCCGCCTCGTCGAGTCGGTTGCTGCGCTTCGAGCAGGGTAGATCGGAGGAGGCAAAAGTGACGACCAGCGTTAACGCTTTTCGGACGTCGCCCTTCCCGGCCGGTGTGAGGCGCGGCTGTACTCCATCAAGCTGTAGTCCTGTTTGCTCCGCTACGACGACCGCATTCGGATCAACCCGCACGCCTACGGTGGGTCGGCCGCCACCAGTCCTATTTGCCTGGCGCTGTCGTGACCAATCGGTCGGCGTCGGCGATGTGTTAACCCAATGGCAGGGCGCCAACCTTGCACTTGAACATCTCGGCGAACCGCCGCTGAGCGATCTGCATGAGCTGGACGAGGTCGTGGTCCTGGTCCCGAGACGGGTTCTTCTTAACGTAGATGGTGATGAGCGACTTCTCGTTCCCGCAATGGAACAAGGCGCCGGCCGCGCGAAACGGATAGCCCCGGACCTCGTAGTTGTCCATTGATCCTATGCCCAGTTCCCGCGGGAGCTCGGCCCGGTCGTTCCCCTCCCCGTTTCGCATCCACTTCTCGATGACTTCCTGCTCGGTTGAGCGCTCGTAACCTGTGAGGAGGATGCTTTGCACGTCGTTCATAACGGCGCAGCTATCCGCGACGGAGTGCTTGCTGGGGCCAGTCGTGTATCGGCCGGTGTAGCCGGTCAACTCGGCCACCGCGGCCTCTGGGATGAAATTACACAGATAGGGAGGACGATTCACGACGTCGCGCCGCACGGGCGAGGGTGTAGGCGGTGGGCCGACTGATCTGTTCGGCGTGCACGAGACAGTCGGCAGGACCATGACGGTCAGACAGAGCCACACCGCCGGCCGCCTAGTCATCGTCCCCCGCCTCCTGTTCAGAGCCACCGACGTTGGCCTTGAATTCGTCTGATCCCGCTTTGACTTTCGTTTGGGCACTACCGAAATCGTCGGGCACTCTGGAGTGGCGGTCCAGCCAGCTCACGAAGTTGTCGTACTCGTATCTGGTCATCCGGTGCGGGGCTTTGACCTGTGGCGGGTCGTTCTCTACGAAAGGTTGCTCTTTCAGGCTGTCGCGATCGTAGTACCCGTGGGCGACAGAGGATGACTCGAGCATCTGTTTCACCATCTGCTCGGCGGCCTTCTGATCAGACGCGGCCGCACCGAAACTCTTGGCAGTCTTCCCGCCGCCGTGCCCAGCCTGTTCCACCAGCCAGTTCCCGGCCTTCGCGTAGCCGTCCTTGACGAAGTTCTCGTAGATGGTTTCGGCCGCCTTGAGCCCCACTTTGCCCACCTGCCCGGCGAAGGGGATAGGGACGAGGCCGATGCCGTCTTCGACCATTTTCCGGAAGGCCGCGTCCGCGGCGTCGGCCTCCTTGCCCCGGCCGACCAGCGCCAGCTTGCGTCCCTCGAGCAGGTGTCCCAGCGCCTTGGAGTCATTCGTGATCACGTTTTGCAGAAAAGTGTTGTCGTGCGCCGCGATCGCCTGGTCGATTCTTCCCCGCATGTGTGCGATCTGCCCGAAGAGCAGGGCCTGGTATCCCTTTTCATCGGCGGCCACATCGAGCAGGACTAGATCGATGTCCGGCGGGGTGAACTCGGAGATCGGCCGGCCGTTGACGATGCCCGTAAGCTCCCCGTCCTTCGCTCGCGCGTAGTTCTTGTAGTACGCGCTGACGATGTCGTCGGTGTGCTCCGCGAGGATGCGACCCATGTTGTCGCGGATGCCGGAGAGACGATCGAGCTCCGACGGGTCGTTGATTTCGACCTCCCCCGCGTCGTTGAACGACGCATGTGGGTCGACCTCGTCGGCGAGTATTTGAGTGGCCATGACCGCCAGTCGCTTGGAGTCGGCATCGGCGCCCTTCATTGCCGCCTCCATGGCCTCCCCCAGCGATTCGCCGCGATCGCCCATCTCCCACTGTGGCCGGCGATCGCTCATCAGGTACTTCAGCAAGTCCTTGTTGTCGAGCAGCGCCTGCGCGCGCTCTCGCGACGTGCTCGCAACGGTCATCAGCGCGGCGATCGGATCGGCGCTGCCGATGACGTCGGAATCCTGGAACGGCCGCGTGTCGATGGGCGCGGGAAGGTTGTAGACGTCGGTGTCCTTCGGCAGGAACCGCGTGCGATGCTCTTTCAGGTAGTCGCGGTCCCACTGGATCATGTCCTGGCCGATGGTCCCCATGAACCACTCGCTGTACGCCTCTTTCGGCGCCGCCGCGAGGATCTGGCCGAGCGACCAATATCCGGGATTTGTCAGTCCGCCCATGTCGGGAGCCGGGAGCTCCGTGCGCCCCTGCCGCTTGAGCTCCTCGACGAACTTCCGGTTGAGATGCGCGTTCTTTGTCGGGTCGGTTGCAGCGGCGAGGGCCTTGCCCAGCATGGACAGTACGTCGCGATTCTGCTGCCGGATGGCCGCCGAATCGCGATTGGCGTCGAGCGTCTTGCGGATCCGCGTTCCCATGGCGGCGGGAAGCGCGAAGAGGCCCTGCGGGCCGAGTTGTTCGATGAGGGCGGTGGCGAACTGCGGATCGGACAGTCGCCCCTTGTAGGCGGCGAGCTTTTCCAGAGCGCCCGCGTCCCCGCGCGCGGCGGCCGCGAACA
Organism: Nonomuraea angiospora; assembly: GCF_014873145.1. Classification (NCBI taxonomy): domain Bacteria; kingdom Bacillati; phylum Actinomycetota; class Actinomycetes; order Streptosporangiales; family Streptosporangiaceae; genus Nonomuraea; species Nonomuraea angiospora. Next base: position 9,834,744 of record NZ_JADBEK010000001.1, read on the forward strand.
GCGGGGCGGCCTGCGCCGCCTCGGCCCGCACCTTGGCCGGGATCATTCTCGACTCGTCGATCCGCGCCATCCCGGCAGGGACGATCGCGCCGGGGGCCGGGTTGCCGAACACGTCCACGTCGACTTTCTCGGCCTCGTACGCGAGATCGCGCCGCCGGTAGAGGTCGGGGGCCTGCTCGGTCAGCCACTGCCCTATCCGGCCGATCGCCGCCACTCCCGGGTGGGTGAGCTCGACCTCGTTCAGAATCGCCCGGAGCTGCGCCGCGCATTCGGTCAGACCTTTTCCCGCGTTTTGCACGCCGGAGCCGAGCCGGTGCATTTCTCTGGGGTCGATCGAGGAGAAAGTCATTCGTCTCTCGGCCCCATCACGGTCTGGTTGGAGATCGTTTCGTGGAGATGGTCGATGACCCCGCGAAGTCCTCGCCACAACTCCGCACGCTGCTGCGCCAGGTCACCACCGAATCTATCGGCGACCGGCCCCGTCCACGTCCGCCCGCTCGACATTTGCAGCAGCGGCTGGTCCAGCGTGTGCCAGTGCTGGTCAGACAATTCCTGAGCGCGGCGCAGCGCGTTCATCAACTCGGCACGAGTAGTCATGAAGACCTCCCACCGAAGCGGTACGCAAGCCGTGCCCATGAAGTCTCAAATTCGTTCCGATTCACTTTGCCACGCCGCCATTCCGGACGTCATGCCGCCGAACGAAAACAGTATTCCTGTCAGCCGAGCGCGTCGATCTCCGCGATCAGAGCCGGCTCGGCACGGTGTGCATCAACCCAAGTCATGGCAGACCCCTTTTCGGATCGGGGGGAGTTGGGTAGGTGCCTCGGCCTGGCACCGTGTACACCAACCTCTGGTCGCGGAGAAGTGTCAGCGCGCGTCGTACGGTGCCCTTGGCCACGTCATATTGCTGTGCGAGTTGCGTTTCGGACGGCAGCGGCACGTCCTGCTCGAAGTCGCCGGCTCGGACCTTCGCGGCCAGGTCGTCAGCGATTGTCTGGAATCTCCACCCTGATCTTGCCTGGCGTGACGCGCTCTCTGGCCCAACGTATGAGCCCTCACCCCTGATCGTGTAGATGATGCCCGCGTCGCGTAGCTCTCGGATCGCCCGCCGGGCCGTGATCCGCGCGACGCCGAACTCGCTCACGAGGTCAGCCTCGGACGGTACGAGCGCGCCCGGCTGGAGCGCGCCGTCGTCGATCCGCTTGCGCAGCACATCGGCGAGTTGGTTGTAGAGCGGCACGGGTCCACGAGGGTTGAGCACGTCCGAATCGTAGTTGTACCGATACGGGCCATCATCGGCGACTACGTCCCTTGCTAGGACTAGCCGTTCTCTTACATGGATTAGGACAAGCTATGTACTGGCTAGAATGAGTGTTGTTACTGTGGCTCATGACGTTCAATGCCACGCGAACTGATGCCGGAGGTCCGGCCCATGGCAGGCCCAACCACAGATCTACGATTCGAACCCTTGACGGTTGAGATCCATGCCGTGCTCGAGAAGCACGGATACCGGCTGCCTCCGGGCGGTGATCACATCCGCGAACTCGTCATGGTCCGCGTCGATATCGCGCTCAAGAACCTCGTCGAGATCTTCGAAGGAAGAGTGCGGTGACATGGCGTGCGAGATTCCTGACTTCCACGGCCCGCACGCCGCACCACCCCAGCCGGGCCACCTGGTATTGGCCTGGTACCAACCAGACCGTCGGGTTTTGCGCATCCGTGTCGTCTCGTGGACGTGCGAATGTCGGCCGACGACGTACGAGCTATGTGGCGCCGCTGGTCAGGGCTTCGTCCGTCGTATCGACCGCGACAAGCGGACCGTCCACGAAACCTCGTGGACATTGACCGCTGCCGCCAGACACACCTTCGAGCAGATCCTGCGCGGCGAGGCTCGGTGATCGCCGCAACTTTTAATATCACGCCTATTTCTGAAAGAGTCGGGGTGCGGTGGTGCGATGGCTGTAACGGATGATCAGGCCCGGCTCGTAGTCGAGGATCTGGCTGACCTCATGTCCCTCGCGCAGGGGCGAACCGCCGATCGGGCTCTTCACGCGGCGATCCAGCGCATGGCTCAACGGCACGACCGTGGGCCGCAACCGAGCGCTGTACGGTTGTCCACGGCGGCCTCAGTTCTCGGCGTGACAGTTCCCACTGCCCGCTCGTGGATGAGTCACGGAGTGCTCGAAGCGGTTCCTGGCGAGGGTGTCGCTCGTGTGACGGCGACCTCACTGGCCCGGGTCGTGGTTGTCCTTCGCGAGATCGGCGAGGACGATCCTGGACGCAGACTCACCAAGGTGATCGCTGCGCTCCGTGACCTTTGGCGCTGTCCATTTGTGGATTGGCCAGACGGGCAAGATACTGCCTGATCCAGCAGGCAGGGTGGGCTTCAGCAGGCCCACCGCCTAGACGGTCAAGGGGTGGGCTCGATGGCGCCGGAGGCGCGTGGGGGTGCGCCGGAGGCGCCTAGGGAAGAACAGCCCGAGCGGAGCGAGGTCCTTTTGTTCGGGGCGGGTGTCAGCAGGCCCACCACCCAGATGGGCAACGGGTGGGGGAGCCAGGCCCACCTACACCGTGGCGTGGCTGCCGCGGACCAGGCGGCCGACCTCGGCGCGGAGGTGGACGAAGTCCGGGTGTTCGCGGGTCGTGATCTGGTCGCGCGGTCCGGGCAGTTCGACCTTGAGGTCGCCGACCACGTGGGCCGGGGCCTTGGACAGGACGACCACGCGGTCGCCCACGTAGACGCTCTCGTCGATGTCGTGCGTGATGAGCACGATCGTCATCTGGTGGTGGCCGCGTACCTTGAGGACGAGGTCCTCCAGGTCCTCGCGGGTCTGCGCGTCGACCGAGCCGAAGGGCTCGTCCATGAGCATCAGCGCCGGGCGGTAGGCCAGCGCCCGCGCGATCGCCACCCGCTGCTGCATGCCCCCCGACAGCTGGAACGGGTATTTGCGCTCCGCGCCCGCCAGGCCGACCGACTCCAGGGCCTCCTGGGCGGCCTCGCGGCGCTGGCGCTTGTCCATGTTCTTGCGGCGCAGCGGCAGCGCCACGTTGTCGGCCACCGACATCCACGGGAACAGGGAGCGGCTGTAGTCCTGGAAGACCACGGCGAGATTGTCCGGCGTCTGGCGTACGAGGTTGCCCTCGACCTTGATCTGGCCGCCCGTCGGCGTGAGCAGCCCGGCGATCGAACGCAGCAGGGTCGACTTGCCCGCCCCGGAGGGGCCGACGATGCACAGCAGCTCACCCTCGGCGACGCTCAGGTTGAGGCCCTCGATGGCGTGGTGCGCGTTGGGGGTACCGCCGCCGTAGACGTGGGAGAGGTTGTCTATCTCGAGCAATGGAGTTCCTCAGGGGGCGAGACCATGGACAACACGGAGCCGGAAATACTCTATCCGAGCCGGAATCGGCACACTTGTAAACGCGTGCGATCTTACTCTCACGTGCTGGAGAGTTGCTGGGCGGCGTGGTGCCAGGCCAGCACCCGGCGTTCGACGACGAGGAAGAGCTCGTTGAGTGCGTAGCCCAGCACTCCGAGCAGCACGATCCCGCCCCACATGGCGGGCAGGTCGAAGGTCTGGTACGCGGACGTGAGCTGGAACCCGATGCCGTTCACGGTGCCCGGCAGCAGTTCGGAGAAGACCATGACGATTAAGGAGAGCGACAGCGCGAGCCGCAGCCCCGCGAACATCTTGGGCAGCGCCGAGGGCAGGATCACCCGCGACAGCCGCTCGGCCCTGGACAGCCGGAAGGCCTGGGCGGTCTGCAGGTGCAGCGGTTCGACCGAGCGGGCGCCGTCGGCGGTGTTGAGCAGCACCGGCCAGACGATGCTGAAGACGATGAACGTCAGCTGCATCCGCAGCCCGAACCCGAACACCACCACGAAGACCGTGACCAGCGCGGGCGGCGGGATGGCCCGCAGGAACTGCAGCACCCCGTCGAGATAGTCGTACGCCCTCGCGGACAGCCCCAGCGCGAGCCCGAGCACGACCCCGGCCAGCGCGCCCCCCGCGAACCCGGCGGCCATCCGGCCCAGGCTCGGCAGGATGTTCCCGATGGCGTCCTCGGTCAGGAACAGCGTGCCCGGCGGCCCCGAGAACCACATCGCGTGCATCCTGACCACGATCGTGCTGGGCGGGGGGAAGAACGTGCTGCCCGCCAGCCGCGTGGCCACCTCCCAGGCGAGGATCAGCCCGGCCAGCACCAGCGACCGGAACGCCGCCCCGCGCATGCCCCTGGTCCTCATGCCGTCTCTCCCAGCCGCGCGTGGTGCCAGCGGAACGCCCGCTGTTCGGCGGCCACCAGCAGCGCGTTCACCAGCACCCCGAACAGCCCGACCCAGAACACCGCGGCCAGGATGTCGGTCATCCGCGCGGGCACGGCGATGCCGGCGAAGAAGATGAACACGCCGATGCCCTCGCCCCGCCCGGCCACGATCTCGGTGCTGACGATCAGGATGAGCGCCACCCCGGCGGCCAGCCGGAACCCGGTGGTGATGAAGGGCGCCGACGACGGCAGCGACACGCGCATCAGCACCGCCAGGGGCCCGAAGCCGTACGACCGCAGCGACTCCTTGGCGAGCGGGTCGACGCCGCGCAGGCCGTACATCGTGTTGTAGAGGATCGGCCACAACGAGGCGTAGACCGCGAGCGTGACGCGTACCTGCAGGCCCGTGCCGATCAGGAGGGACACCAGGGGAATCAGCGCCACCGACGGGATCGGCCGCAGGAACTCCACGACCGAGCGCGTGGCGGCGTCGACGATCGGGACGCTGCCGAGCAGCAGCCCGAGCGGCACCGCGATCACCGCCGCGAGGCCGAGGCCGGCCGCCCAGGCGAGCAGGCTCGTCAGGGCATGGGCGCGGAAGGCGGGGTCGGCCATCAGCGTCGCCGCCCGCCCGAGTATCGCCGTCGCGGGCGGCAGCGTCTCCGGGTCCACCAGCCCGGTCCGGCTGAGCAGTTCGATCAGGGCGGCGAAGGCGAGGGCCCCGCCCGCCCGGCGCGACCAGCGTGTCGCGGCGGACGCCGGGCGGGCGGGGGCCAGGGTCTGAGCGCTCACCCGGACGTGGTCGGCGACATCAGCGACTTGACGTCGATCGCCTTCGTGAGCCACTTGGCCTCCAGCATCCAGTCGGCCACCCGCTGGAGGCGGACCGGGTTGTCGTTGCTGGAGAAGTACGGGAACGTGACGGTGGCCGCGGTGGCCGCGTCGATCTGGGTGAAGTTCGGCAGCACCTTGGCCACCACTTCGCGGTTGTTCTCCATGAGCTTGGCCGCGTTGTGGATGGCCCGCTGGAAGGCGGCCGCCGTCTTCGGGTTCTTGTCGTACCAGTCCTGCGTGCTGACGTACCCGGAGATCGGGAACTCGGCGGCGGGACCCGACGCCGGGTCGAGGATCTTGCGGGCGCCCATCGAGGACGTGGCCGCGGTGACCATGGGCTCGCCCAGGTACGCGGCGTCGATCTGCCCGCCCTTCCACGAGGGCATGATGTTCTGGAACGTCACCTGGACATATTTGATCTTGGCCGGGTCGACGTTGTTGGCCTTGAGCACCTGCGTCAGCGCCAGCTCCTGGAAGTTGTGCAGGACGTTCACGTTGATCGTCTTGCCTTCGAGGTCCTTGGCGGTCTTGATGGGGGAGTTCGGCAGGGCCATGATGCTGAGCGAGTCGGGGGCCGCGCGAGAGCCCTCGGCCAGGATGCGCAGCTTCAGCGCCTGCTTGTCGTGCGCCTGGAACATCGACACGTAGTTGCCGAACATGGCGTCGATCTCGCCCTTGACCAGCATGGGGATGGCCTCCGGCGCGGCCTGGACCACCTGCGGGGTGACCTCCAGCCCTTCCTTCTCGAAGAGCTTCTGGTCGATGGCGACGTAGATGGCGGCACTGTCGATGGCGGGCAGGGTGGCGACCTTGATCTTCGTCTTCTCCAGGCCGCCGGCGGATGCGGACGGTGCCGCGCTGGGTGTCGTGGAGCCGCCCGTGCTGCACGCAACGGCGCCGAGTGTCAAAGCTAACCCGATGATGGCGGCCCTGGCGGGACGGCCAAGCCTCATGTCAGGGACTCCCTTCAGATGGAGCCAGGCGGGGGGACCGGGTGGCTTCTGCTCCCGGGGGCTGTGTGCCTGACGCACAACAGGGATAGACCGTAACACCAAATCTGTAGTCATTATCGCGAAAACGGCGTCTGTGGTTGCAATGTCGGGTTCTCGTTCTATCGTGAAAATTTGATGAGCGGTAAGAGATCGGTGTTTGTCCGGTTTGTGAAAGGAGGGGATCGACGGGACCGCTGTTACTGATGAGGCCAGTCAGTCGAATATTCCACGAGTCCCGAGGAGGCTCGCTGGGCACCCTTCCGTTGCCTGTTTCACCAGCTAGAGGGCAGCCTTACCGATTCTGCCGAAATATTTGGACAATCGGGGATAAACGCCTCAATGAGGCACTAGTGGTGGTTGGCTCGCGCCAACTGCTGTGCTCAAATGACGCCTATCTAGACGTAGATATTGCCCCACGTGCATTTACCTGCATGGTCACCGAGAATTCCCCTCCAGGGGCGAGAGGTAGCGAAGGCAAGTGAGAACGCAGAGCGCCGAAGCTTCCGCCGACCGCGAGCCGCACGGGCACCAGAAGCGACGTTTGCCCAACCCTCCTTCACGCAGGTTCGGGCTGGGAAACTGGCACGTGCGATCGCGCCTTATCGCGCTGATCGTCGTCCCCACGGCCGTGGCCGTGGGTCTGGGCGGACTGAACGTGTTCACCTCGCTCAGGGACGCCAACACCTATCAGACCCTCAGAGAGGTGGCCGAGCTCAGCGAGCAGCTCGGCGCCGTCACCCATGAGTTGTCCTTCGAACGCGACCAGACCGCCCTCTACATCGCCCAGGGCCGCCCGGGCAACCGGGAGACTCAGCTCCGTACGACCTACAGCGGAGTGAACAACCTCATCGACGAGGCCAAGAAGCGGGCGCAGGCGCTCTCGGACACCCATGCCGAGGCCGTACGACCCGTGCTCCGGCGCCTGGAGGAGATCCCGACGCTGCGGGAGACGGCCGTCAAGGGGAAGATCCAGCCCCTCCCCATGATCCAGAAGTACTCGCAGATCATCGCGGCCCTGCTCCAGTTCCACGACCAGGTCGGCCAGGTGGCGGTGGACGACGAGGTCGCGCACAGCGCCAGCGCGATGGCGGCCATCGCCCGGGGCAAGGAGCAGGCCTCCAAGCAGCGCGGCGTCCTGGCCAGCGCGCTGGACAAGAAGGGCTTCGACAGCGGCGAGCTCGACGCGCTCACCGACGCCAAGTCGCGTGAGGAGAGCGAGGAGACGCTGTTCGCGACCCTGGCCACCCTCGACCAGCTCGAGCTCTACCGCAACACGGTCGTGGGCAGGGACGTCGACCAGACCGACCTGTTCAGGCTGCGGGCCATGGCGCAGTCCGCCGAGGGCAAGGAGCTGAGCATCGGCGTACGGCCGGACAGGGACGTCGCCACCTGGTTCGAGGTCAGCACCGGCAAGATCGACGCGCTGCGCAGCGTGGAGAAGGACCTGTCCTCCTCCGTCATCCTGCGTGCCCGCGCCCTGGAGGAAGCCGCCAACCGTTCGGCCCTCATCTCCGGCGGCCTCATCCTGCTCCTGCTGGTCGTGGTCACCGCGATCATCTCGCTCATCGCCCGCTCGCTCATCAGGCCGCTGCGCAAGCTGCGCGGCGAGGCCCTCGACATCGCCGGCCACCGCCTGCCGGAGACCGTGCAGCAGCTGCGCGAGAGCGGCGAGGGCGCGGCCGGCCCCGTCATCCCCATCGGCGTGGACACCCACGACGAGATCGGCGAGGTCGCGCGGGCGTTCGACGAGGTGCACCGCGAGGCGGTCCGGCTGGCGGGCGAGGAGGCCCGCCTGCGCAGCAACGTCAACGCGATGTTCGTGAACCTGTCGCGGCGCAGCCAGACGCTGGTGGAGCGGCAGATCACCCTGATCGACGGTCTGGAGCAGGGCGAGCAGGACGAGCAGCGGCTCGGCAACCTGTTCAAGCTGGACCACCTCGCCACCCGCATGCGGCGTAACAGCGAGAACCTGCTGGTGCTGGCCGGCCAGGACCCGCCGCGCCGCTGGAGCCAGCCGGTCAAGCTGGTGGACGTGGCCCGCGCCTCCCTCTCGGAGGTGGAGAACTACGAGCGGGTCGTGCTCCAGGTGCCCGACGGCGTCTCGGTGGCCGGCCAGGCCGTCAACGACGTCATCCACCTGCTGGCCGAGCTCGTCGAGAACGCCCTGTCGTTCTCGCCGCGCGAGACCAGGGTGACCGTCTCCGGCAGCCGGATCGACGGCGGCGGCGTGATGTTGTCGATCACCGACGCCGGCATCGGGATGACCCAGGAGGAGCTGGTCCAGGCCAACGATCGCCTCACGGACGCGCCGAGCGTGGACGTGTCGGTGTCGCGCCGCATGGGCCTGTTCGTGGTCGCGCGGCTGGCGCACCGCCACGGCATCCGGGTGCAGCTGCGCCCGCACGCCTCGGGCGGCCTGACCGCGATGGTGCTCATCCCGGAGAACATGCTCGGCTCCCAGGCCCCCAACTTCTCCGGCATGCCGTCCTTCTCGGGCAACCAGCCTCCCGCCCTCGCGGGCTCGGCCAGCGGCGGCCCCGGCGAGCAGCCGTACTCGGGGCCGCATCCCGCCCCTCCGGCCACGGACTGGCCGCAGCCGCCGTCGCCCACGTACCAGCTGGGCCCCGGCCACCCGTCCTTCCCCTCGCACCCGGAGCTGAGCGGCGGCAACTGGCCGCCGGCGCAGACGCAGTGGCAGCCGGACGCGAACGCGTGGCCGTCGGAGCCGCGCATCGGCAGCGGCTACGACAGCTCCGACGTGTGGACCCCGCCCCGCAGCCCGTCCTGGAACGGCGACCGCGCACTGCCCAGGCGGCCCGTGCCCGAGCCCCCGCCGGGCGGCTGGGGCCGCGACACCATGCCGCCGCAGCGGCCGGGGTTCGACTACCCCGAGACCGAGTCGGCCGACCCGGGCGGCATCCCGGCCGCACCGCCCGCCTCGGCGGGAGACGACTACTTACCCATCTTCGCCGCGGTGGAGTCGGCCTGGTTCGGCCGCGACAGCGGGGCGAGCTGGGGTTCGAGCAAGGCGGACGAAGGATGGAGCGCGGCGGAGGCAGTGGTGGAACCGGTACGTGACGGCCAGACGGCGGCGGGGCTGCCGAAGCGGGTGCCCAAGGCCAACCTGGTGCCCGGCTCGGCGGACACCTCGACCCCGAAGGGCGTGACACCGATGCCGTCGGTGTCGCCGGACCGTATCCGCAACCGGCTCTCGAGCTTCCAGCAGGGCTTCCGGGCGGCACGTGACGACATCACCGAGGGCAGGGCGTTCCCCTCTGGCCCCAGGAACAATGACAGGGAGGAGGGCGCATGAGGGATTTGAGCCATGCGGCGCGTGGCGTCGACTGGCTGATCACCGATTTCGTCAGCACGGTACCGGGCGTCGCGCACGCGGTGGTCGTCTCGTCCGACGGGCTGCCACTGGCGGCCTCGTCGGGCTTTCCGGCTGACCGGGCCGACCAGCTGGCGGCCATCGCGTCGGGTCTGGTGAGCCTGACGCAGGGTGCGGCCAGGGTGTTCGAGGGTGGTGCGGTCAATCAGACGATCGTGGAGATGCAGCGCGGGCTGATGCTGATCATGTCGGTCAGTGACGGTTCGTGTCTGGCGGTGCTGGCGGCTCCGGACTGTGACATGGGTCTGGTGGCGTACCAGATGACGCTGATGGTTGATCGCGCCGGTCAGGTGCTGACCCCGGCTGTGCGTGCCGAGCTGCGCGCGAGCCAGACCAGGTGATGTAGGTGTCAGACCCGAGATGGAACAGCGGCGGTTGGGCGCCCCCGTCTGTGCCCCAGTCCCAGCCGCAGCTGAATCCCGACCCCGCATCGCCCGTCCGTCCCTATGCCGTGACAGGTGGACGGACGGCGCCGCGGGTCAAGCTGGCGATGGAGGCCCTGGTGTCCTCGGCGACCGCCGAGCACCGGGAGTTCTCGCATATCACGCCGGAGTACCAGGCGATCAGCCAACTGTGCCGGCAGGTGCGGTCCGTGGCAGAGGTGTCGGCCCTGCTGCGGATCCCCCTCGGCGTGGTGCGCGTGCTGATCGCTGACATGGCTGCCGAAGGTCTCGTCCGTGTGCATCAGCCACAGCTGGACGAGGGCAGGCCGGACGTCAATCTGCTCGAAAGGGTGCTCAGTGGACTTCGCAGGCTCTAGCCCCGGTCTCACCTCGACGAAGATCGTGGTGGCTGGAGGTTTCGGGGTGGGGAAGACGACCTTCGTCGGCGCGGTGTCGGAGATCATGCCGTTGACCACGGAGGCCGTCATGACCGACGCCTCCGTGGGGATCGACGATCTGGGCATGACGCCGCTGAAGTCGACCACCACCGTCGCCATGGACTTCGGCCGGGTCTCCCTGGACCGTGACCTGATCCTCTACCTGTTCGGCACGCCCGGGCAGCACCGGTTCTGGTTCATGTGGGACGACCTGGTACGCGGCGCCATCGGCGCGGTCGTGCTCGTGGACACGCGCCGACTCTCCGACAGTTTCCCGGCGATCGACTACTTCGAGGAGGCCCAGCTGCCGTTCGTGGTGGGCGTCAACGGCTGGGACGGTGAGTATCCGCACACTGACGCCGAGGTGCGTGACGCCCTGACGCTGGCGCCGCACATCCCGTTGGTGCGCCTGGACGCCAGGTCCAAGGACTCGGTCAAGGCCGCGCTGATCAACCTGGTCGAACACGCGCTCTCGGTCCGCATGGCCGTACCGGGCTGGGGTGGTTAGCTCCGCTTTCGAGCCGCTTTCGCCCGCGCGGGCGCGTTGACAGCCGCGGCACTCTCCTGATCACAATGGCTCCCGCCGAGCATCGCAGGAGCATCATGTCCCGTGGCCGCACCACATGAACGTGAGGAACCCGATCACCGGGCAGGCCGACAGGCCGCTCGCCCCTGTCCCGCCCGACCGGCTCGCCGCCCTGGCGGCCGGTCTGCGCGAAAGGCAGCGGAGCTGGGCGGAGGCCGACCGCGGCGAGGTCCTGTCCCGGTTCGCCGCGGCGCTGGCCGCCGACGAGGAGCTGCTCGCCGCGCTGGTGACCGACACCGGCAGGGTGGGGGAGTCGGTCCTGGAGCGGCAGATCGTCGCCGGTCTCATCGATCGGTGGGTACGCCAGGCGCCCGCCCTCCTCGCACCCCCGGCCGAGACCCCCGCCTCCCTGCCCGGCGTCTTCGTCGGCGGCGACGTGGTGCCGTACGAGCTGGTCGGGGTGATCAGCCCGTGGAACTTCCCGCTGCTGCTGGGCCTCATCGACGCGGTGCCCGCGCTGGCCGCGGGCTGCGCGGTGCTGGTCAAGCCGAGCGAGGTGACGCCCAGGTTCATCGAGCCGCTGATGCGGCTGGTCCCCGACGAGCTGCCGCTGCAGGTCGTCGAGGGCGACGGCGGGACCGGCGCGGCCCTGGTCGATCTGGTGGACGCCGTGGTCTTCACCGGCAGCGTGGAGACGGGCCGGGTGGTCGCCGAGGCGGCGGCCCGCGCGTTCGTGCCCGCGTTCCTGGAGCTGGGCGGCAAGGACCCGGCGATCGTGCTGGCCGGGGCCGACCTGGAGCGGGCCGCGTCGGCCGTGCTGTGGGGCGGCACCGCCAACGCCGGGCAGTCGTGCCAGTCGATCGAGCGCGTCTACGTGGCCCGCGAGGTCCACGACGAGTTCCTGGCGCTGCTGGTGGACCGGGCCGCCAAGGTGGGCCTGACCTGCGAGGGCGGCCCGATCGGGCCGATCATCGGCCCGGGCCAGGAGGACGTCATCGCCGCCCACCTGGCCGACGCCGTCGCCAAGGGCGCGACCGTGCACACGGGAGGCCGGATCGAGCGGCACGGCGGCGGCCACTGGTGCCGCCCGACCGTGCTGTCCGGCGTCGACCACGGCATGCTGGTGATGACGGAGGAGACGTTCGGCCCGGTGCTGCCGGTCATGGCGGTGGAGGGGCCCGACGAGGCGGTCGCGATGGCCGAGGACTCGGTCTACGGGCTGTCGGCCGCGGTCTTCGCCGCCACGGAGGAGCAGGCCATGGCCGTGGCGGCGCGGCTGAGGGCCGGCGCGATCAGCGTCAACGACGCCTCGCTGACCGCGCTCGTGCACGAGGGCGAGAAGCACTCCTTCCGCCTGTCGGGGCTCGGCGGCTCGCGGATGGGCGCCGCTTCCATCCGCCGGTTCGTCCGCCGCAGGGCCTTCCTGGTCAACCGTTCCGACGCCGCCGACCCCTGGTGGCACCCGACGAAGGAGTAATCGCGGATGGGACTTCGCGCGGACATGCCGCTGCTGGCCCGGCACGAGGGCGAGTGGGAGGGCGAGTACCTCCACCTCGACCGGGAGGGAAACCCGATCGACCGGCACCGCGTCCAGATGACCTGCGCGATCCTGGACGACACCGTCTACCACCAGACCAACCGCTACACCTGGGACGACGGGCGCACCGAGGTGCACGAGTTCCCGGGCACGTACCTCGGCGGCGGGCGCTGCGGGTTCGACACCGAGCGGATCAAGGGCGAGTTCTGGGAGCTGGACGGCAGCACCATCTACCTCGGCTGGCAGTACAAGGCCGAGGGCGAGGACCTGCGCCTCCACGAGCTGATCGTCCTCAGCGAGGACGGCAGGTCCCGCAGCCGCGTCTGGCAGTGGATCAAGGACGGCGTGTGCGTAAAGCGCACCCTGATCAACGAGCGCCGCGTGAGCTGACTCAGCCTCGCGCCCCCCGGTGCCACGACAGCGCCGCGCGCTCGAACCCCAGGAACGCGGCGTTGAGCACGATGCCGAGCAGCCCGAGCAGCACGATCCCCGCCCACATGGCCGGGATGTCGAACTGGCTCTGCGCCTCCAGCATCCGGTGCCCGATGCCCTCGGTGCTGCCCACCAGCTCCGAGATGATCATCATGATCAGGGCCAGCGACACGCTCAGCCGCAGCCCGGCGAAGATCTTGGGTGAGGCGCCGGGCAGGATGATCCGGGTGAGCCGCTGCCAGGGGCCGAGCCGGTAGACGACCCCGGTCTCGATGTACTGCCGGTCCACGTGGCGGGCGCCGTCCATGGAGTTGATCAGTACGGGCCAGACGACGCCGTACACGATCGCGGCCAGCTGCATCGGCGTGCCGATCTTGAACAGCGCCAGGAAGACCGGCACCAGCGTGGTGGGCGGCACCGAGCGGCCGAGGTGCAGCAGCGGCTCCACCAGGGCCGACAACCAGCGCGAACGGCCGAGCGCGATCCCGATCGCCATCCCGGCCACGCAGGCCACCGCCCAGCCGGCGAACAGCCTGGCCAGGCTGGGCAGCAGGTCGGCGACGGCCTCGTCGGTCAGGAACGCCCGCGTCCACGGCCCCGAGAACCACAGCTCGTGCAGCCTGGCCACGATCCGTGACGGCGGCGGGAAGTACGCGGCCTGCGCCGACCGGGTGGCCAGCTCCCAGCAGATCGCGGCCACGGGCAGCAGCCAGTACCACACAAGCCTTTTCACGAGGCGTCCCCCGTCCGCTCCCGGTGCCAGCGGAACACGCGCCTTTCGGCTGCCGTGAACAGCAGGTTGGCGGCCAGCCCGATCAGCCCCGCCCACAGCGGCGCCGCCAGCATGCGGTCGAGCCGGTTCGCGCTGCCCGCCAGCGACAGGAACGCGCCGATCCCGCCCCCGCCCGGCGCCAGCAGCTCCGCGCTGACGGCCACGATCAGGGTGACCGACACCGCGATCCGCACGCCGGTCGCGATGAAGGGCGCCGCGCTCGGCAGGCTCACCCGCAGCGCCACGGCGACCGGCCCGAAGCCGAAGCTCCGCAGCGTGTCCTTGGCCAGCGGGTCGACGTCGGTCAGGCCGTACAGCGTGTTGATCAGCACCGGCCACGTGCAGGTGTAGACGACCAGCGCGGTCTTGGCGTCCTGGCTCTCGGTCCACAGGAACATCGCGATCGGGATCAGCGACACCGACGGGATCGGCCGCAGGAACTCCACCAGCGGCCGCACCGACCGCTCCACGAACGGGACCGTGCCGAGCAGCAGCCCCGCGGGCACGGCGACCGCGACCGCGATCACCAGCCCGCTCGCGCACGCGGCCAGCGTGGCCAGCACGTCGGCCCTGAACTGCGGTTCCAGCGGCAGCTCCGCCGCCGTGGCGAGCACGGACGACACGTACGGCCAGCCGGCCGGGGCCAGCCCGAGCCGTCCGGCCAGCTCGGCGAGGGCGACGAACGCGGCGATCCCGATCGCCCCGAGCACCGCCCGGCCGGCCCGGTGTTCGATCATCCGCTCACAGGCGCGAACAGCTGCGCCACGTCCACCTTGGCCTTGAGGTAGCCGTAGCCGTGCAGCAGGTCGGCCAGCTTCTGGACGCTCGCCTTGTCGGCCTCCATCGAGAACTTGCCGAGCGTCATCGCCGCCGCCGCGTCCGCCGGGATCTGCGTGTACGTCGGCACGACCTCGTCGATCGCCTTCCTGTCGGAGCCCGCGATCTGCTGGGCCTTGGCCAGGGCGCGGTGGAAGGCGGCGGCCGTCTTCGGGTTCTTGGCCAGCCAGTCCTCGGTGACGCCCCACCCGTCGATCGGCACGCCGGCCGTCACGCCGTCGGTGGTGTCGATGATCTGGGTGGCGCCGCTCTTCTTCGCCGCGGTCAGGAACGGCTCGACCAGCCAGGCCGCGTCCACCTGGCCCGAGCTCAGCGCGGAGATCTGGTCGGCGAACTGCACCGGGACGTATTTGACGTCCTCGGGCTTGAGCCCGGCCTCCTGCAGGTGGGCGTTGGTGAGCGTCTGGCCGAGCGCCTTGAGCACGTTGACCGCGATGGTCTTGCCCTTGAGGTCGGCGGGCGCCTTGATGGGGGAGCCCTTGGCCACGACGACGCCGGCCACGTTGGGGGCGGCCTCCTGGCTGTGCTGGAAGAGCTTGAGCTTGGCGGCGCCCGAGTCGTTGATGGCCATCAGCGACACGTAGCTCGTGAGGAACGCGTCCATGCTGCCGTTGAGGATCTTCGGCATGACCGCCTGGGGCGCCTGGATGATCTCCGTCTTGACGGTCAGGCCCTCCTCCTTGAAGAAGCCGCGCTTCTCCGCGATGAACAGCGGCGCCGACGACGGGACCGGCACCACGCCGACCAGCAGCTGGGTCTTCTCCAGCCCGCCCGCGGACGAGGTGCTGCTCGTGCCCGTCTGGCTCCCTCCTCCTCCGCCGCACGCGCTGAGCGTCAGCGCGATCGCCATACCCGCGACTACGAACCTGGCCAGCTTCATCGCCAATGCCTTTCTCGGTCCTGAGAGTTCACGAATTACCGGTGGCCTGCCTGTGCCAGACGAGCATCCGGCGCTCGGCCAGCACGAACAGGGAGTTGACGGCGTAGCCGAGGACGCCCAGCAGGGCGATCGCCGCCCACACCCCGGCGCCGTCGAAACCGCGCATGGCTGTCAGCAGCTGGTAGCCGATGCCGTCCGTGCCGCCGACGAGCTCGGAGATCACCATGAGGATCAGCGCCAGCGACAGGCTCAGCCGCAGCCCGGCGAAGATCTTGGGTGCGGCGGCGGGGAGGACGACCAGGCCCAGGCGCTGCGGCCGCGACAGGTTGAAGACCGTGGCCGTGTCGGTGTAGGTGCGATCGACGGACCTGACACCGTCGATCGTGTTGAGCAGCACCGGCCAGATCACTCCGAACACGATAGTGGCCAGCTGAGTGGTCAGGCCCGCCTTGAACAACACGAGGAACAGCGGCAGCAGAAGAGGAGGCGGGATGGCCCGGCCGAACTCGATCAGCGGGTCCACGTAGTCGGTCGCCGAGCGCGAACGCCCGAGCAGCACGCCCGCCGCGATCCCGATCAGCGCGGCCAGCAGCCAGCCGCCGAACATGCGGCCGAGGCTGGGCAGGATGTTCGCGATCGCGTCGTCCGTCAGGAAGCCACGAGCGGGCGGGCCGGAGAACCACAGCTCGCGCATGCGCGCCACGATCGTCGTGGGCGGCGGGAAGTCGGTGTCCCCGATCGCGCGCCCGGCGATCTCCCAGACGGCCAGCACCACGGGGACCACCCAGAGCCGGGCGAGCGCCTTCACGAAACCGCCCCGGTCCGCGCGTGGTGCCAGCGGAACAGGCGGCGCTCGCCGGCGAGCAGCGCCAGGTTCGCGATCACGCCGAAGAGGCCGGCCCAGAACGTCGCCGCCATCATGAGGTCGGTCCGGTTGCCGTTGCCGGCCACGGTCACGTAGACGCCGATCCCGTTGACGCCGCCGGCCACGAGCTCGGCGCTGACGGCCAGGACCAGCGCGATCCCGGCGGCGATCCGGACGCCGGTCGCCACGAACGGGGCCGCGCTGGGCAGGCTCACCCTGGCGAGCACGGCTGCCGGGCC
Source organism: Nonomuraea angiospora (assembly GCF_014873145.1). Lineage (NCBI taxonomy): Bacteria > Bacillati > Actinomycetota > Actinomycetes > Streptosporangiales > Streptosporangiaceae > Nonomuraea > Nonomuraea angiospora. The sequence continues at coordinate 9,851,132 of NZ_JADBEK010000001.1, forward strand.
GAACCCGAAGCTGCGCAGGGACTCCTTGGCCAGCGGGTCCACGTCGCGCATGCCGTACAAGGTGTTGATCAGGATCGGCCAGACGGACGCGTACACGATGACGGAGACCTTCATCAGCTCGTCCACCGGGACCAGCAGGATCGCGAGCGGGATGATGGCCACGGAGGGGATCGGGCGCAGGAACTCCAGCACGGGCCTGATCGCGCGCTCCACCGGCGCCAGCGAGCCGAGCAGCACGCCGGCGGGCACGGCCACCGCGACGGCGGTCAGCAGGCCGAGCGCCCAGTTCGCGAGGGTGGCGCCCACCCCGGCCAGGAACTTGGGGTCGGCGGGGAGGCGCACGGCTTCGTACAGCACGGTCGAAGGCGGCGGGAAGAGGAGGTTCTCGCCCAGGCCGAAACGGATGACCAGCTCTCCGGCCAGGAGGAACCCCGCGGCGCCGACGGCGCCGCGGAGCAGGCGGGCACCCGTCATCCGCCCGGGCTCGCCGCGATGAGCGACTTCACGTCGATCGGGCCGTTGATGTACTTGTACTCGAGCATGAGGTCGGCCACCTTCTGCAGCCGGGCCGCCTCCAGGGTGCTCGGGTAGGCCCCCAGGGTGATCGCCGCGGCGGTCTTGGCGTCGATCTTCGTGTACGTCGGCAGCGCCGCCTCGATCTCCTTGCGGTCACCGGAGGCGAGCCGCTGCGCCTTGGAGATCGCCCGCTGGAAGGCGGCCAGCGTCTTCGGGTTCTGCCGCACCCATTCGTCGGTGGCCATCCAGCCCGCGATGGGCAGGTCGGCGGTCGGGCCCGTCATGGTGTCGGCGATCGTGCGGAAGCCGAGCGCGTTCTTGTTGGCCGTGATGAACGGCTCGGTGATCCAGCCCGCGTCGCCCTGCCCCGCGGTGATCGCGTTGCCCATCTCGGGGAACGGCTTCTCGGCGAACTTCACGTCAGCCTCGCTGAGCCCGGCCGCCCTGAGCTGGGTCGTGACCGCCAGCGTGGCGATGTTCCTGAGGTTGTTGACCAGGACCGTCTTGCCCTTCAGGTCAGCGACCCGCTGGATCGGAGAGTCCTTGGGGACCATGATCTCGAAGGTGTTGGGGGCCGCCCGGTACATGTCGGCCACCAGCTTGATCTTCTTGCCCTGGCCGGCGGCCAGAATCGAGGACACGTAGTTGGTCTGGGTGATGTCCAGGGCGCCGCTCTCGATCTGCGGCAGCGCGGCGGCGCCGCCGGTGATCGTGACCGGCTCCACCGCCAGGCCCTCTTCCTTGAAGAAGCCCTTGGCCTGGGCGATGTAGAGCGCGACCGGGTCGGGGATCGGCAGCGCCCCGACCTTGATGGTGGCCTTCTCCAGGCCGTTGGGTCCCGTCGAGGCCGGGGACGCGCCGCCCCCGCTGCAACCGGTGAGCGCGAGGACGGCGACGGAGCCGAGCACGAGTACGTGACAGCGCAGAGTGCGTGCCATGGGGGGTCTCCTACTTGTATTTGGGAGAGCGAGACACGTTACTTTGCGTGAGCGTACCCGAGGAATGATCGACTTTGCAGGCGCACGCGCCTTCAGGCGGGCCGGGACACGTAGCGGCCCACCGGCCGGCCCACGATCTTGCCGGCGTCCAGCACGTGGTTGCCGCGCACGAACGTGTCGGTGACCTTGGCGGTCAGCTCGAACCCCTCGAACGGCGTGTACTCCTGCGTCGACTCCGAGTCCTGCGCGCGTACCGTCCAGGTCTGCCCGGGGTCGACCAGGCAGATGTCGGCGTCGAACCCGGGCGCGATGGTGCCCTTGGTGCGCAGGCCGTACCGCTTGGCGGGGTTCCACGAGGTCAGCGCGGCGATCCGGCCGTACGGCAGGCCCCGGCGGCGGCCCTCGGTGATCAGGCCGGGCAGCAGGTACTCGGCGCCGCCGAACCCGGCCTTGGCCACGAAGACGTTGTCGCTCGGCTCGCCGAACTTCAGCTCCTCGCGGCAGCAGGCGTGGTCGCTGACCACCCAGTCCACGGTGCCCTCGAGCACGTGTCCCCACAGCGCCTCGACGTCCTCGCGGGGCCTGATCGGCGGGTTGACCTTGGCCCCGATGCCGCTGGCCGTGTCGATGTCGGCGAGCAGGTGACCGATCGTGACCTCGCGGCGGAAGTCGATGTGCGGGAACGTCGCCGCCATGCGGACGGCGGCGTCCAGGGCCTTGGCGGAGGACAGGTGCAGCAGGTTGATGTTGGCCAGGCCCGTCTCGTGGGCGAGGTAGGAGGCGATGAAGACGGCCAGCCCCTCGGAGTGCGGCGGGCGCGAGGCGCTGTAGGCGGCCAGGCCGCTCAGGTCTCCGGCCTCCTCCACGAGCTTCGTGTACGCGGTCATGATCTCGGCCGTCTCGCAGTGCAGCGACAGCGAGATCTCGCCGGCCAGCTCGGGCAGCCGCTCCCTGGCCGCCTGCACGCCGCGCATCACGAACTCGAAGTGCGCGTAGTCATAGCGCTCGCCCTCCGGCAGCATGAGGAACGCCCGCTGGTCGTCGGAGCGCCCGTGCAGCCCGTGCCCGCCGTAGAACATGAAGATCTTGAACGACGGCACCCCGAACCGCTCGACCAGGTCGGGCAGCTCGCCGATGTGCCCGCTCGACATGGGCGCCAGGTGGAAGCCGTAGTCGACGTAGGCCCGGCCCTCGGCCTGCTTGAGCACCTCCGGGAAGAACTCGGCGTAGGGGCCGCCCCTGTTGAGGTAGTACTGGCCGGTCCGCATGTAGGTGAGCGCCGTCGTCACGCCGCCCTGGGCACTGGCCCGGCTCTCCGACTCGGTGTCCTCGGGGAGCGGGTTGTAGATGCCCCAGTGCTGGTGGGCGTCGACGACTCCGGGGAAGGCCAGCTTGCCGCCGCCGTCGATCACCTCACCGGCGGCGGACTGGCCGGGCTCCACCCGTACGATGCGGCCGTCCGCGATGGCGATGTCCGCCTCCACGGGGTGGTCGTTCTCGTGGGTGACAACCTTCACGTTCTTCAACAACAGGTCGGTCACAGCAGTGGTCTTTCCTAAGCGAGGCGGTAGGCGTGGCGGTGCCAGGACAGCACGCGCCGCTCCACCGTGAGGAACAGTGAGTTGAATGCGAAGCCCAGCACGCCGAGCAGCACCACGTTGGCCCAGATGGCGGGCATGTCGGCGGCGCTGACGGCCATGTTGAGGAGATAGCCGAATCCCTCGGTGCTGGCCTTGAGCTCGGAGATGACCATGAGGATCAGCGCCAGGGAGACGCTCAGGCGCAGGCCCGCGAAGATCTTCGGCGCCGCGGCGGGCAGGATGATGCGGAAGAACCGCAGGTGGGCGGGCACGCCGAAGACGGCCGCGGTCTCGACCTTCAGCATGTCGAGGTTGCGCGCGCCGTCGATGGAGTTGAGCAGGATCGGCCAGACGATGCCGAACACGATGGTCGCGACCTGCACCTGCGGGCCGATCTGGAAGAGCACGAGGAAGATCGGCAACATCACGGGAGGCGGCACGGCCCGGCCGAACTCGATGAGCGGCTCGACGATGTCGGCCAGCCAGGGGGTCCTGCCGATCGCCACGCCGAGGCCCACGCCCACGACCACGGCGATGGCCCAGGAGCCGACCACCCTGATCAGGCTGGGCAAGAAGTGGTGGACCGCCTCTTCGGTGAAGAGGTAGGGCCCGGAGAACCACATCTCGTACATCCGGGACAGGATCAGGCTCGGTCCGGGGAGGAACGGTGTGGCGAGCGCCCCCGCGAGCAGCTCCCAGCCGAAGAACATGACCGGGATCAGCCACAGGCGCTTGATCAGGGTGAGGATCATGTGTTCCGCCACTTGAACAGCCGTCGCTCGGCGCGTGCGAGCAGGATGTTGACGATGAGCCCGATCACGCCGGCCCAGATCAGGACCGCGACGACGTCGATCAGCGCGTCCATGCCGATGCCGGTGCTCGCCTCGATGAGGAAGCCTCCGACGCCGACCGAACCGCCCACGATGTACTCCACGCTGATGGCCAGGATGAGCGTGATGGAGGCGGCCAGCCGGATGCCCGTCGCGATGAAGGGCGCCGCGCTCGGCAGGGCGACCCGCCAGATCACCGCGCCGGGGCCGAACCCGAAGGAGCGCAGCGTCTCCTTGCCCAGCGGGTCCACGTCACGCACCCCGTACAGGGTGTTGATCAGGATCGGCCAGGCGGCGGCGAACACGATGAGCGCCACCTTGGCGTTGATCTCCGGCTGGAAGAAGAACAGCGCCAGCGGGATCAGCGCCACCGAGGGGATGGGCCGCAGGAACTCCACGAACACCCGGGTCATCTCCTCGACCACCGGGACCGTTCCCAGCAGCAGCCCGATCGGGACGGCGATCAGGACGGCCAGCGGCAGCCCGATGACCGCCGCCGTGAGCGTGCCTCCGATGTCCCCGAGGAACTCCGGGTCCACGGCCAGGGAGAACGTCCTGGCCAGGGTTTCCGCGGCCGGAGGCATCCACTTGAACAGGCCCGTCATGCCGAGAAGCTGCCAGGCAAGCAGAAAACCCGCCACGCCGATGGCGTGGCGGGCGAATTTGGCCAGCTTGGCGCGGGCGAGCGGATTCTGCCCGCGCCGCGCCAGGTTGATCGTGCTCATCATCCCTGAGGTGCTGCGTAGATCATCGAGTTGACGTCCATCTTCTGCTTGAGCAGGCCGGAGTCGAACATCAGGTCGGCCACCCGCTGGATGCGCTGGGCGTTCAGCGAGGTCGGGTAGGCGCCGAGGTTGATCGTGGCGGCGGTCTCAGCCGGGATCTTGGTGTAGGTCGGCAGGACCTTGGTGACCGCGCTGCGGTCGGTGGCCGCGATCTGCTGCGCCTTGGCCATGGCCCGCTGGAAGGCGGCCAGGGTCTTGGGGTTGTTCTGCGTCCACTTCTCCGTGGCCGCCCAGCCGGTGATGGGCAGACCGTCGGTCGGGCCGGACATGGTGTCCAGCAGCATGGTGGCGCCGATCTCCTTCTTCGCCTGGCTGACGTACGGGTCCGTCATCCACACGGCGTCGACGCTGCCCTTGTCCAGGGAGGAGATCCAGTCCGTCGTCTGGATCACGACGTAGGTGATGTCCTTGCCGGGGGTGGGGTCGAGGCCGGCGATCTTGAAGTGGGGGCTCATCGTGAGCGTGCCCAGGCCGCCGACGATGTTGACGCCGATCTTCTTGCCCTTCAGGTCGGCGACCTGCTTGATCGGGGAGTCCTTCTTGACCATGATGCCGAAGGCCCCGGGGGCGCCCTGGTAGGAGTCCGCGATGTACTTGAACTTCTCAGTGCCGGCCTGCTGGATGGTCAGGATCGTGGCGTAGCTGCCCAGCACGACGTCCATCTGACCGTTGGCGAGCTTGGGGAGCACCGCCTGGGGAGCCTGGATGGGCTCCTGCTTGACGTTGAGGCCCTCTTCCTTGAAGAAGCCGCGCTCCATGGCGATGAACAGTGGCGCAGAGTCCGCACCCGGATACTGTCCGACCAACAGGTCGGTTTTCATGCCGCCGGCCGCGGAACTCGAGCTTTCTGGTTTGTCGCCAGAACTTGAACACCCGGTGATGACGAGGGTGCTCACAAGCCCAATCAGGGCACTACGCCCTAATGCACCGAACCGCATTACGCGTCTCCTTATGAACCCATGGGGGTTGGGTGTGTTGGTAACTGAGGGTGTCAGCGACGGTCGAACCCTAGCGCAGGCAGTAGTTCCCGATGCACCGGGAACTCCTAAAATTAACAAGATATATCACCATATGTGGCGATATATCCCTTTTGTCCGATTATTATCTCTGACCTGGCTTGACTTCTAGGGCCTGTGGCAGGTGTTGTGATTTGCGTAAAATGTGCAGCTGTGTGTCGACCGTGATCTTTGCGCTATTGGCCGATCTCGTGTTGATGTGCTCCAATAAGCTCTCGCCCCAAGGGTGCGTCGGCGTCACACCGCAAACACCTGCATAACGTGATCTTCGTGCACCAGACCGTCAGAGGAGAGGTTGCGGAGGCAAGTGAAGAGTGTTGTCCCCTCTGTGGGCGGGGATCCGGGCTTAATAGAGGAAGCCCCCCGACACGCGTCCGGCGGACCGCAGCCGGCCGCGCCGGGCGTTGCGGGTCAGGCCGTCAAGGCTGGGACGGGATCGCGTTTCTCCCTGCGTAACTGGCGTGTGCGCTCCAAGCTGCTCGTCCTGGTCGTCATCCCGACCCTCGCCGCCCTCGTGCTCGGTGGTCTGCGTGTCACGACCTCGATCGCGAGCGCCGGCGACTACGCACAGGTCAACGAGGTCGCCGTGCTGGCCAGCCGGCTGACCGCCCTCGCGCACGAGGTCGAGGTGGAGCGCGACTACACCGCGCGCTTCGTCGCCCTCGGACGCAAGGCCGGCCGGACGGAAGTGACCGATCAGTACGAGCCGGTCAACAAGCTCGTCGCCGAGGTCAAGGGCAGCGTCGACGCGCTGGCGACCTCCGACAGCCCTCAGGCGCCCGAGGCCCTGCGCATCAAGAACCGTCTCAACGAGCTCGACACCGCGCGTAAGAACGCGATGGACTCCCAGCTCGACGTGAACTCCGTCATCGAGCTCTACGACCGGTTCATCACCGACCTCCTCTCCCTGAACGACACCATCGACCAAGGTGCGGTCGACAAGGAGCTCTCGGCGAGCGTCTCCGGCTTCGCCGCCCTCGCCCGGGCCAAGCAGTACGTCTCCACGCAGCGCGCGCTGCTCGTGGCGGCCCTGGCCACCAGGGAATTCGGCCGGGTCGAGCTCGACGCCTTCATCGCCGCCCGCGCCCAGAAGAACAGCGAGCTGGCCACCTTCCGGGCACAGGTGCCCCTTGAGCTGCGCCAGGCGTACGACGACACCGTCAGCGGCAAGGCCAACGACCGCGCGGAGATCCTGGCCGCCCGAGCCCTGTTCCTGCAGAGCCTCGGGCAACCACGGAACGTGTCGGACCCGAAGCTCGGGCTCACCCGTGACGGCAAGGACTGGTTCGCCGCCATCAGCGAGACCGTCGACGGCATGCGCAAGGTCGAGACGCGCGTGGCCGACTCGATCGTGCTCCGCAGCCGCACCCTGGAAGGGGCCGAGCAGCAGAGCGCCATCATCGTGGCGGTCGGCATCCTGATCCTGCTCATCCTCGTGCTGCTGGTCACCGTCTTCATGGCGCGCTCGCTGAGCGGCCCCCTGCGCAGGCTGCGCAGGGAGGCGCTGTTCATCGCCGGTCGCCGCCTGCCCGACACCGTCCGCCAGCTCCGTGAGGCCGACTCTGTCGAGAACGTCGACGTCCAGCCCATCGGCGTCGCCTCTCAGGACGAGATCGGTGAAGTCGCGCGGGCCTTCGACGAGATCCACCGCGAGGCGGTCCGGCTGGCGGGCGAGGAAGCCCGCCTGCGCAGCAACGTCAACGCGATGTTCGTGAACCTGTCGCGCCGCAGCCAGACGCTGGTGGAACGGCAGATCACCCTGATCGACGGTCTGGAGCAGGGCGAGCAGGACGAGCAGCGGCTCGGCAACCTGTTCAAGCTGGACCACCTCGCCACCCGCATGCGGCGTAACAGCGAGAACCTCCTGGTCCTCGCGGGCCAGGAACCGCCCCGCCGCTGGAGCAAGCCCGTCAAGCTGGTCGACGTCGCCCGCGCCTCCCTGTCCGAGGTCGAGAACTACGAGCGGGTCGTCCTCCAGGTGCCCGACGGCGTCGCCGTGGCCGGCCAGGCCGTCAACGACGTCATCCACCTGCTGGCCGAGCTGATCGAGAACGCCCTGTCGTTCTCCCCGCGCGAGACCAGGGTGACCGTCTCCGGCAGCCGGATCGACGGCGGCGGCGTCATGCTGTCGATCAGCGACTCCGGCATCGGCATGACTCCGGACGAGCTCACCATCGCCAACGACCGCCTCATGGACGCCCCCACCGTGGACGTGTCCGTGTCGCGCCGCATGGGCCTGTTCGTGGTCGCGCGGCTGGCCCACCGCCACGGCATCCGGGTGCAGCTGCGCCCCCACGGCACCGGTGGTCTGACCGCCATGGTCCTGATGCCGGAAGCGCTGCTCGGCTCGCAGTCTCCTGCCTACGCCACCCCCAGCGGCAACAGCATGGGGACGCTGGACTCGTTCGACGAGGGCTTCGGCGCCCGTACGCCCATGCCTCCCATGCAGCAGCAACCCCCCATGCCGCCCGTGCCGCCGCCGCCCGCCCCCCAGTGGGGTCCGGGGGGCTACCAGCCCGGGCCGGGGCACCCGTCGTTCCCCTCACAGCCGTCCTTCTCGGCCCAGCCGAGCATGGACGTGGGCTGGCCGTCCGACCCGCGCGCCAGCAGCGGCGGCTACGACACCTCTGACGTCTGGGTGCCGGCGCGCAACTCCAACAGCCGGCCGGGCGAATGGGGCCAGGACAACGGCAACTCCCTGCCGAAACGGCCCTTCGGCGGCGACCAGATGGACATGGGTCAGCCGAGGTACGACTTCCCCGAAACGGAGGCGGCGGCGACCGGTCCCATCCCGGCCGTGAAGCCCGCCTCTTCGGGCGACGAATACCTGCCGATCTTCGCCTCGGTCGAGTCGGCCTGGTTCGAGCACGGCAACGAGGGCGCCGCCACCTGGGGTTCCGCCAAGGCCGACGCGGGCTGGAGCGCCGCGGAGGCGGTCGTCGAGCCGGTACGTGACGGTGCGACCGCCGCAGGGCTGCCCAAGCGGGTGCCCAAGGCCAACCTGGTGCCCGGCTCGGCCGACACCGTCTCGGCGCCCAAGGGCGTCGCCCCCATGCCGGCGGTCTCGCCGGAGCGGGTGCGCAGCCGCCTGTCGAGCTTCCAGCAGGGGTTCAGGGCGGCACGTGACGACATCAGCGAGGGCAGGACGTACCCCTCCGGTCCGAGAAGTGTTGAAAGCAGGGATGAGCGCGCATGAATGACCTGAGCCAGTCGGCACGTGGGGTGGACTGGTTAATCACCGATTTCGTCAGCACCGTTCCTGGCGTCGCGCACGCGGTGGTCGTCTCATCCGACGGGCTGCCGCTCGCGGCCTCCGCGGGATTCCCGGCTGACCGGGCCGACCAGCTGGCCGCCATCGCGTCGGGCCTGGTGAGCCTGACGCAGGGCGCGGCCAGGGTGTTCGAGGGCGGGCCGGTCAACCAGACGATCGTGGAGATGCAGCGCGGGCTGATGCTGATCATGTCGATCAGTGACGGCTCGTGTCTGGCGGTGCTGGCGGCTCCGGACTGTGACATGGGTCTGGTGGCGTACCAGATGACGCTGATGGTTGATCGCGCCGGTCAGGTGCTGACCCCGGCTGTGCGTGCCGAGCTGCGCGCCAGCCAGACCAGGTGATGTAGGTGACAGACCCGAGATGGAACAGCGGCGGCTGGGACTCCCATAACAGCGGTGCGTGGGATTCCCAGAACAGTGGGAGCTGGCAGCCTCCCCCTCCGCCGCCGCCCAGCAACGACCCCGCCTCGCCGGTGCGGCCCTATGCCGTGACCGGCGGGCGTACCGCGCCCAAGGTCAAGCTGGCCATGGAGGCCCTGGTGTCCTCGGCGACCGCCGAGCACCGGGAGTTCTCGCACATCACTCCCGAATACAAGGCGATCAGCCAGCTGTGCCTGCAGGTCAGGTCGGTGGCTGAGGTGTCGGCGCTGCTGCGGATCCCGCTCGGTGTGGTGCGTGTTCTGATCGCGGATATGGCGGCAGAGGGCCTGGTTCGGGTGCATCAGCCGCAGCTGGAAGCGGGTAGGCCGGACGTCAACCTGCTGGAAAGGGTGCTCAGTGGACTTCGCAGGCTCTAGCCCCGGTTTGACCTCGACGAAGATCGTGGTCGCCGGTGGGTTCGGGGTGGGCAAGACGACCTTCGTCGGCGCGGTGTCGGAGATCATGCCGTTGACCACGGAGGCCGTCATGACCGACGCCTCCAAGGGCATCGACGATCTGGGCATGACGCCGCTGAAGTCGACCACCACCGTCGCCATGGACTTCGGCCGCGTCTCGCTCGATCGCGACCTGATCCTGTACCTGTTCGGCACGCCCGGACAGCACCGGTTCTGGTTCATGTGGGACGACCTGGTGCGCGGCGCCATCGGCGCGGTGGTGCTCGTGGACACGCGCCGCCTGGCGGACAGCTTCCCCGCGATCGACTACTTCGAGGAGGCGCAGCTGCCGTTCATCGTGGGGGTGAACGGCTGGGACGGTCAGTACGCCCACAGCGACTCCGAAGTGCGTGACGCCCTGACCCTGGCGCCGCACATCCCGATGGTGCGCCTCGACGCCAGGTCCAAGGACTCGGTCAAGACCGCGCTCATCAACCTGGTCGAGCACGCGCTCTCGGTCCGCATGGCCGTGCCAGGCTGGAGCGGCTAGCGGAGCGGATAGGCTGGAGTCTTAGACGTTCATTCGCTTCGAGGACTGGCCAACCACGTGTTCGAGACGCTATCCGACCGGTTGACATCGGTCTTCTCCTCCCTCCGGTCCAAAGGCCGGCTGTCCGATGCCGACATCGACGCCACCACCCGCGAGATCCGCATCGCCCTGCTGGAGGCCGATGTCGCGCTCCCGGTGGTCAAGGCGTTCGTCGCCCAGGTCAAGGAGCGCGCCCGCGGGGCCGAGGTCTCCCAGGCGCTCAACCCGGCTCAGCAGGTCGTCAAGATCGTCAATGACGAGCTGATCGGGATTCTCGGCGGCGAGACGCGCAGGCTCCGCCTCGCCAAGACGCCGCCGACCGTCATCATGCTGGCGGGTCTGCAGGGCGCCGGTAAGACCACCCTGGCCGGCAAGCTGGCCAGGTGGCTGCGCGAGCAGGGCCACACGCCCCTGCTGGTCGCCGCCGACCTGCAGCGCCCCAACGCCGTCCAGCAGCTCCAGGTCGTGGGCGAGCGCGCCGGGGTCGCGGTCTACGCCCCCGAGCCGGGCAACGGCGCCGGCGACCCGATCGAGGTCGCCCGCACGTCGATCGACGAGGCCAAGCGCCTGCTGCACGACATCGTCATCATCGACACCGCCGGCCGCCTGGGCATCGACCAGGAGATGATGAAGCAGGCCGCCGACATCCGCGACGCGGTCTCGCCCGACGAGGTCCTGTTCGTGGTCGACGCCATGATCGGCCAGGACGCCGTCACGACGGCGCAGGCGTTCATGGAGGGCGTCGGCTTCGACGGGGTCGTGCTGACCAAGCTCGACGGCGACGCCCGCGGTGGCGCCGCCCTGTCGGTGCGGCACATCACGGGCCGGCCGATCATGTTCGCCTCCACGGGCGAGAAGCTCGAAGACTTCGACGCCTTCCACCCCGACCGGATGGCCTCCCGCATCCTCGACATGGGTGACATCCTCACCCTGATCGAGCAGGCCCAGAAGACGTTCGACGAGGAGCAGGCCGCCAAGATGGCGGGCAAGCTCACGTCGGGCGAAAACTTCACGCTCGAGGACTTCCTCGAGCAGATGATGATGGTCCAGAAGATGGGGCCCATCAAAAACCTGCTGGGCATGATGCCCGGCATGGGGCAGATGCGCGACCAGCTCAACTCCATCGACGACCGCGACCTCGACCGCATCGCCGCCATCATCCGCTCGATGACGCCCGGGGAGCGCCAGGACCCCAAGATCATCAACGGCTCGCGCCGGGCCCGCATCGCGGCCGGCTCCGGCGTCTCGGTCACCGCCGTCAGCAACCTCGTCACCCGCTTCTTCGAGGCGCAGAAGATGATGAAGCGGATGGCGGGCGGCATGGGCATTCCCGGCATGCCGGGCGGGCGCGGCAAGGCGGCCAAGGCGCAGAAGAAGGCCAAGAAGGGGCGGCGGGTCAGCGGCGACCCGCGCAAGGCGGCCCTCGGCAACGCCTCCTCGGCCGAGGCTCCGGAGGCGGCCGAGCCCAAGGGCGGCGGCCTGCTGGGCAACCTCGGGGGGAAGCTGCCTCCGGGGGTGGAGCTGCCGCCGGGCTTCGACCCCTCGAAGTTCCGCCTGCCGGGCCAGAAGTGACCACCGCCGGGATCCACCTCCCGGGGGCCTGACCTCCGGCTTTCCGGCGGCGCCGCTCCCGGTTTCCAGGGGTGGCGTGCGTCGGGCTTCCGCGTCGGTGCTCCGGCTCCGCGGTCCGCGCCCTGGCTCTCCGGCGGCGCGTGTCCCGACGGCCCTGGCTTTCCTTGCCCGTCATCATGAGCGCCCGCGCCCCTCGTACGGCACGGCTGCCCGCCCGGAACCGGTCGTTCCCCATTCGCGCGGCCGGAGATCAGGCGCCGGCGGGATAGCATGAGCGGGTCGCTCGCCGTACATGCGGCCAGGTCGCAAGCAGTGCCGAGCCTCCGGGGCGCCGTTCGGGCGCGGACGGAGGCGGCGCGCCGTGACGGAACGTCGATGGCAGTGCCATCGATCTGGCACAATGGCATGTTGGAACATCGTGACCAGGCGGGTGCCCTCTCACCTCCCGCCGGACGCGCCTGTCCCTGGAGCGTCGTCCCGTCGTGCCCCACTCGGCGAGATGCCGTTCACCCACGCTCGAATGCAGGAGAGACCACACCCGTGGCAGTCAAGATCAAGCTCAAGCGGCTCGGCATGATCCGCAACGCTCAATACCGCATCGTCGTCGCCGACAGCCGCACCAAGCGTGACGGCCGGGCGATCGAGGAGATCGGCCTGTACCACCCGAAGGACAACCCTTCGCGCATCGAGGTCAACGCCGAGCGTGCGGCCTACTGGCTGGGGGTCGGCGCGCAGCCGACCGAGCCCGTCCTCAAGCTGCTCAAGCTCACCGGCGACTGGCAGAAGTTCAAGGGCGAGCCCGCCCCTGCGCCGCTGCTGGTCGCCGAGCCCGCGCCCGACCGTCACGCCCTCTACGAGGCCGCGGCCAAGGAGGCGCTGTCCGGTGGCGACACCGGCACGGCCGCCACCACGCCGAGGAAGGCCAAGAAGAAGGAAGAGGCCGAGGCCCCCGCCGAGACCCAGGCCGAGGGCGAGGCCTGACGTGCTCGAGGAGGCTCTCGAGCACCTCGTGAAGGGCATCGTCGAACATCCAGACGATGTCCGGGTCCGCGCACGCCGCATTCGCAGCGGGCGCGTCCTGGAGGTCCGGGTGCACCCCGAGGACCTGGGCAAGGTCATCGGACGCGGCGGGCGCACCGCCAAGGCGTTGCGTACCGTTGTGAACGCCCTGGCCGACGGGAAGTACGTACGGGTCGATCTGCTCGACCTGCACGAAGCAGTCCGTTAGCGTCAGGTTTCCGCGCCCTCATCGGCTTTGCCGGCCGATGGGGGCGCTTGCGTTAGGAGTTCATGTTGCAGCTGGTCGTCGGCCGGATCGGCCGTCCGCACGGGGTGCGCGGTGAAGTGTCCGTGGAGGTACGCACCGACGATCCCGAGCTGCGTTTCGCCGTGGGCACGTCCATCGCCACGGATCCCGCCGGCAGGGGGCCGCTCGTCGTCGCGGGCCGCCGCTGGCACAAGGGCTTCCTGCTGCTGACCTTCGAGGGCGTCGCCGACCGCGACGTGGCGGAGGAGCTGCGGGGCACCATGCTGGTCATCGACTCGGCCGACGTGGCGCCGATCGACGACCCCGACGAGTTCCACGATCATCAGCTCATCGGCCTGACGGTGGAGACCGCCGCGGGGGAGCCCGTGGGCGAGATCACCGACGTCCTCCACCACGGCCAGGACCTCCTGGTGGTACGCAGGGCCGGGGCGGACGAGGCGCTCATCCCGTTCGTCAAGGCGCTGGTGCCCGAGATCGACCTGGAGGGCGGTCGGCTGGTCGTCGACCCGCCAGAGGGCCTGCTGTGATGCGGCTCGACATCATCTCGATCTTCCCCGAATACTTCGCGCCGCTCGACGTCTCGCTGATCGGCAAGGCGCGCGAGCGGGGCACGCTCGACGTACACGTGCACCAGCTCCGTGACTGGACCCACGACGTGCACAAGACCGTGGACGACACCCCCTACGGCGGGGGGCCGGGCATGGTCATGAAGCCCGAGGTGTGGGGCGAGGCCATCGACGCGGTGGCCGGGGACGGCGCGCCGCGACTGATCGTTCCGACGCCGAGCGGGCGGCCGTTCACCCAGGAGCTGGCGCAGGAGCTGGCGGGGGAGCCGTGGCTGCTGTTCGCGTGCGGGCGGTACGAGGGCATCGACTCGCGGGTCATGGAGGAGTACGGCTCCCGGCTGCGGGTCGACGAGGTCGGCATCGGCGACTATGTGCTGGCCGGGGGCGAGGTGGCGGTACTGGTCATGGTGGAGGCCATCGGGCGGCTGCTGCCCGGAGTGCTGGGCAATGCCCAATCGGCCGTGGACGACTCGTTCGCGCCCGGATCCATGCAGAATCTGGTCGAAGGTCCCGTCTACACCAAGCCGCCCGTCTGGCGGGGGCATGAAGTGCCTGAGGTGCTGCTGTCCGGGCATCACGGGAAAATCGCCAGATGGCGGCGTGACCAGGCGCTGCGCCGTACCGTACGGAACCGGCCGGAGCTGGCGGCGGCGCTCGACCCCGACACGCTCGACAAGCACGACAGGAAGCTCCTCGAGGAGCTGTCGTTTCGCGTCGAGCGCGAAGATATGGCAAACTGAATCGCTGCCAACCGTCATTTGGTTGGTCCGCCATGCCCGGGAGACGGTCCCGGGTTCATCACATCAGCAGGCGTGTCCGCCGCGAGCCACGGCCGGGTGGACCTCCGCGTGCTCACGAGGACTTGAGGACAGCTCTCATGCACACGAAGATCCAGGAGCTCGAGAAGGCGACGCTGCGCAGCGACGTGCCGGACTTCCGTCCCGGTGACACGCTCGAGGTTCACGTACGAGTCGTCGAAGGAAACCGTTCCCGTATCCAGGTCTTCAAGGGCTTCGTGCTGCGCAGGCAGGGCAGCGGCGCCCGCGAGACCTTCACGGTCCGCAAGGTCAGCTACGGCGTCGGCGTCGAGCGCACCTTCCCCGTGCACAGCCCGGTCATCGAGAAGATCGTGCTCGTGACCCGCGGCGACGTGCGCCGGGCCAAGCTCTACTACATGCGCGACCTGCGCGGCAAGGCCGCCCGTATCCGCGAGAAGCGCGAGACGACGGCCGCCAAGTAGCCCGGTCTTTTCGATGGCCCGCGCCTTGCGCGGGCCATTCGGCTTTACAGGGCCGTTTCCTTTATGTGGAGCGACTCGTGCATGGGTGTAACGTCGGTCGAGGCTTGTCGAGCCGAAGCATCATCTAGGCTCGTCAGCGATGACTAGCGAGAGCCAGGAGCACGGCGCGGCGCGCCGCCCTGTCGAGGACGAGGTGGACGTGGTCGCCGAAGAGACTCAGAAGCCAGCAAAAGGCGAGAAAAAGGAGAAGAAGGGGTCGTTCTGGAAAGAGCTGCCCGTTCTTGTCGTCGTGGCCTTGGTGCTGGCCCTGATCATCAAGACGTTTGTGGTCCAGGCCTTCTACATTCCGTCGGAGTCGATGGAGAACACCCTGTTGAAAAACGACAGGGTTCTGGTCAACAAGCTCGTCTACCACACGCGTGACATCGAGCGCGGCGACGTGGTGGTCTTCTCGGGAGTCGACTCCTGGGACGGTGAGTTCCAGATGGAGGAGCCGTCCAACCCGGTCGCGGCCTTCTTCCGCTGGGTCGGCACGGCGTTCGGCATCGTGCCCGGCGAGAAGGACTACATCAAGCGGGTCATCGGGGTCGGCGGCGACCACGTCAAGTGCTGCGACTCCAAGAATCGCATCACGGTCAACGGCACGCCCATCGACGAGGAGAGCTACCTCTATCCGGGCAACGTGCCCTCCGACAAGTTCTTCAACATCACGGTGCCGGAGGGGCGGCTGTGGGTGATGGGCGACCACCGGTCGGTCTCGCTCGACTCCCGATCCCACACCGGTGACGCGGGCGGGGGTTCCATTCCCGTGAGCCAGGTCATCGGGCGGGCCTTCGTGATCGTCTGGCCGTTCAACCGGGCGACCTCGATCGACATTCCGGACACGTTCTCGCAACCGGCACTTCAGGCGCTCGGCGGCTCCGTACCGCTGGTCGCCGGGTTCGGGCTCGCCGTACCCTTGGTCCTGGTTCGTCGCCGCTTGAGGGGGAGGAAGCGCTGATGGCCGTCACCAAGAAGGCGGAGGGCGTGGGGAAAGAGAAGAAGAAGGGCGGTTTCCGCGAGACGGTGCTGCTGCTGGTCCTGGGCGTTGGCATCGCGCTGCTGCTGCAGGCGTTCGTGGTCGGCTCGTTCTACATCCCGTCCGTCTCGATGGAGAACACTCTGCTGGTCAACGACCGGGTCTTCGTCAACAAGCTGGCGGGCAAGCCCGAGCGCGGCGACATCGTGGTCTTCAAGGGCTGGAACACCGGCGAGGACACCATCAAGCGGGTCATCGGCATCGGCGGCGACAAGGTGGTGTGCTGCGACTCCAAGAAGCGCATCACGGTCAACGGCACGCCGCTGGAGGAGACTTCCTACCTCTACCCCGGCGATTACGCTTCCGGCGATAAGTTCAGCGTCACCGTGCCGCCCGGAAAGCTCTGGCTGATGGGCGACCACCGCAGCGCCTCGGCCGACTCGCGGGCCCACATGGACGAGGCCGGAGGCGGGTTCATCTCGGAGAACGACGTGATCGGCAAGGCCGTGGTGCGCTACTGGCCGCTGTCGCGGGGTTATCTCTTCTCCCGTCCTGACACTTTCGACAAGGTCAAATAGCGGTCGCTTTCGGTCGCGGTTCGCGGCGTATGGGGCGTACGCTGCCTCTGTCATGACAGTTGCGTTCCGCCCTCGGCCAAGCGTCGTCCGGCGCGATTCCGGACTCTACGCCTATGAGCGGGCGCTCGCCCGCCGCGGCCTCACCCCCATCGCGGGCGTCGACGAGGCCGGCCGCGGCGCCTGCGCGGGGCCCCTCGTCGTCGCGGCCGTGATCCTGCGCAGGCAGATCGAGGGCCTCGGCGACTCGAAGCTGCTCTCCCCGGCGGTGCGCGAACGGCTCTACGACCAGATCGTCCGCGTCGCCCACATCGGCATGGTGATCATCCCGCCGGGGGAGATCGACGCTAAAGGTCTTCACAAATGCAACGTTTCAGGAATGCGGCGGGCTGTCGCACAGTTGCCTTGTGACCCGGAGTACATCTTGACGGACGGCTTCCCGGTGCCGGGCCTCCCGGCGCCGTCGCTGGCCGTGTGGAAGGGGGATCAGGTGGCCGCATGCGTGGCGGCGGCGTCGATCGTGGCCAAGGTGACGCGAGACCGCCTCATGGTCACGCTCGACGAACGCTACCCGCAGTACGGTTTCGCCGAGCACAAGGGGTATGTCACACCAGGACACCGGCTGGCGCTGGAAACGCACGGGCCGTGTCCTGATCACCGATACTCCTTCGTCACGGTGGCGAGGGGGATGGGTGAAAATGAAATGGGGGCCGGGGTTGCCTGACCAGGCGAACCGGGGGACCGGTACGACAGGAGGACCGCGATGAGCGCAGAAGATCTCGAAAAGTACGAAACCGAGATGGAGCTGCAGCTTTACCGCGAATACCGGGATGTCGTCGGTTTGTTCACATACGTGGTCGAGACTGAGCGTCGGTTCTATCTGACCAACTCGGTCGACCTCGACGTCCGTACCGCGGAGAACGGCGACGTCTTCTTCGACGTGAAGATGCAGGACGCCTGGGTGTGGGACATGTACCGGCCGGCGCGGTTCGTGAAGAACGTTCGAGTGGTCACGTTCAAGGATGTGAACGTGGAAGAGCTGGCCAAGGCGGACCTGGAGATGCCCAAGGAGGGGTTCTCGGGGTAACTGGGCGGGGCTCCGTACGCTCTCTCAGCTTGCCCGGCCGCCGGCGGCACGCCCCTGCCCTGGACAGGCTCAGCCGGCACCGCGCCCCACAACCTCACCACCACACGCGACAGGCGTCCCTGTGGCGGGGCCACACGCGTGCTTCCCACGGCGAGCCGCCACTGTGCACCGGCAACGGCGAGCCGCCACTGTGCACCGGCAACGGCGAGCCGCCACTGTGCACCGGCAACGGCGAGCCGCCACTGTGCACCGGCAACGGCGAGCCGCCACTGTGCACCGGCAACGGCGAGCCGCCACCGTGCACCGGCAGAGCGAGCCGTGCCTGTGCACCGCAACGACCGGCCGTGCCTGTGCACCGCAACGACCGGCCGTGCCTGTGCACCGCACCTGCCTGCCGTGTCTGAGCACCGCGCCTTCCGACCGCCACCGTGGACTGCACCCGGCCAGCCGTCACTGTGCGCCGTGCGGGGCAGCTAAGGCCGTGTACCCACTCTCATAAGCTCCCACCGTGCCCCAGACCCCGCCCAACACCGTGGCGCCCGGCTGGCTCAGTGTGGCGTACAGCCCCCAACCCGCCACCCATCTCGCCCCCCTGGGAGCGCACCCGCAGGATTCACAGCTCGCACAGCACTCCCACAAGCCGCGATAACGCACAGGCACCGCAGAGCACACCATGCACAAAAGCGTGCCCACAACTGCCGCCACGGAGCGCCACGTCGAGCCACGACGCCCCGCCCACAGCCACATGCGACCAACCGGCCGGAACGCCACAGACCACAGCCGTCGGCCCGACAAACCCTCACCCGCGAACGCGACCCCCAACCGCAGACCCCCAACCGCAGACCCCCAACCGCAGACCGCAGACCGCAGACCGCAGACCGCTGGCCCAGACCCCGACCCCCATCTCTGACCTGAGCGCCGTCCCCTCCATCTGGGAAACGCGCTATCCACAACCGAGCCCGGGCCCACCCCCACCATCCCCAGAAGAACATAGGTCGTCTGTGGACGCTGGAAAGAGACTGTTGCGGCCCTGATCAGGGGGTTGACGGCTATCTGACCTGCGGAAAGGCGGGAGAGATGAAATCAGGGGGTCCCATAGAGTCTCACGGATGCTCACTGTCGCTGACTGTTCGCGGGCCACACACGGGCCAAGCTTTTGGGGGCGTGCGCAGGGGTTATCCCGGCGACAAGGGTTCGCCTCCTAGCCTTCCCGTCTGCCGTCGCCCACCGCTCGGAAGCATGTCATGGCCCGGGGGGAAAGATGGAGCTCCCTACCGGAAGAACGATCTTTCCCCCCGGGCCATGACATGCTTGGCTTTGCCTGGGCGATGGCCGGCGGGAAGGCGGCCCTACAGCAACCACCTGCTGCCTGCGCTAAACGATCATGGCCATCCCGAAGTCGGAGCCCCCGCCGGAGGCGGGTCCTTTATGTTCTGCACAGGGCTACGGCGAGTCCAGCGGGCCAGAGGCACGCAGTGCGGCGGCCAAGCCCGAGGGGGTTCCCAAAAGGCTTTCTGGTTGCGCTTGTGGGCTTAGAGGGTGACGCCGACGCGGCGGGCGAGTCCTCGCAAGCCGGAGAGCTTGCTGTGGGGATCCCGGCGAAGTAGCTCGGTGATGACTTGGCGGGTACCGGAGCGTCGTACTTCGGAGGGCGCTATCTTCTCGGCGATGAGCAAGGCTCGTATGGCGCGGTCGGTCTTGCCCCAGAGGGCGTATGCCTCGGCGATGCCGGTGTAGTAGCTGCCTCGTCGTTCTAGCGTCGGGATTTGGTTGGGGATGACCGCCTTGGCGTGTTCGATGGCTGTGCCTGCGTCCCCTAGCACGATGGAGACGCCCATCTTGTAGATGGGGACGTGTCCATAGCCCAGAGTGAGATTGGGGGCGTGATGGGCGGCCTCGTCGGCTTCGGTGAGCATGTCGAGCGCTGAGTGTCGGTCCTCAAGGCGAGCGGCGGCAATAGCGCCAGTAGAGAGCAGAGCACCATAGGCCCCCCACGCGTGAGGTGTTGCGTCGGCGAGTTGGGGCCGGAGGGATTCTGCGGCTGAGATAGCGACGTCGCGAGCCTTGCGGTACTCGGCGGCGCGATGGAACAGGCTGATCAGGTCGCGCCGACATTCCCCTATGGCTTGGAGATCGGAGCTTGCTTGCGCGACTTCGACGCCTTTGTGGGCGGAGATCCATGCGTAGGGCGAAGCACTGAGCTTGATCAGGGTGCGCGTGGTGAGGTGGTAGATGCGCGCGGCGGTGGCCATGTCGGCAGGGGTTGAGACGGCTGAGGCAACGGGGAGGAGCGCGGCGAGTTCGTCTGCCAGCGGGAGGTAGCGAGCAGCGGCGAAGTCGCGCTGAGCACGAATGAGTGAGCGGGAAAGCGACGCTGCGGGGCTAGCTGCCTGAGAAGTCGGCGTAGTCGGGATAAGAGCATCCCGAAGTCGTGCGACGGCGGCCGTACTGGGTTCAGGCTGCCCCGCGAGGTCGTCGAACGCGCCTCCGGCCAAGAGCGCCGCACTGGTGATGAATTCACGGCGTTTCGTTGCCTCACCTCCCGAAGAACCCACGATAGTCCGGTTGGATGCGTAGTCGCTATCCCACGCCCTGATGAGCCGTCCATTCGCGCCAAGAGCCTCATCGACAAGCTCGGCCAGTACCCGCTCGGGGTTGCGTTCGCCCCGCTCAACGCGGCTGAGGTAGCTCTTGGAAAAGAACGTCAGCTCGTGAAGCGTATTGAGCGATACCTTCTGACGCTCGCGACTCTTACGAAGCGCTTCGCCAAATCGCACGGTTGCCTCTATCCGTTGCCCGGTTGCCTGCATGAGGCAACCCCTCGGTGTGGCGATATCTATCCCACATCCTTGACCGCAGGCAGGCAAGGGAACGGCAAGAACGGCAGTCAATAGGACGGGAGCCGCAGGCGCTGACACGCCGTACGGCTCCCTTGATCAGGAATCGAGGTCCTGACCCATGGCACAGCATACGGCCAGTGCGGAAGCGCGAGACGGCAGCAAGGACGGCCCAGCGGCGTTGGACGCCGATCTGCTCGGGCATCGGCGGGGGGCGTGGCCGGTGATTAATCCGAATGTGCCGAATGTGGCGCGTATGTACGACCGCTTCCTCGGCGGCAAGGACAATTACGAGGCCGACCGGGCGGCGGCTGCGGAGGCGCTGCGGCTGAATCCCGATGCGGCGCGGTGTGCGCGGGGGAACCGGGCGTTCCTGGGTCGGGCGGTGCGGTTCGTCGCCGGGTCGGGGGTGCGTCAGTTCCTGGATGTCGGGACGGGTTTCCCGTCGATGGGCAATGTGCACGAGGTGGCCCAGAGCGTCCATGGTGACGCTCGGACGGTGTACGTGGACTATGACCCGGTCGTGGTTCAGCACGGGCGGGCGCTGCTGGCCACGGACGGACACACCGTGATGGTGGAAGAGGACCTTCGCAAGCCGGGACGGGTCCTTGAGCAGGCGGCCGATCTGCTGGACTTCGGTAGGCCGGTATGCGTGCTGCTGGTGGCGTGTCTGCACTTCGTCACCGCGCAAGAGGATCCGTACCGGATCGTGAAACGGCTGATGCGGTTCACAGCGCCGGGAAGCTATCTGGTCATCTCGCACGTGATCAAGACGCCGAAGACGGTGGCGGCTGCTGCTGCCTACCAGGGTGCGTCTGCGCCGGTGGTGCTGCGGACGGACACGCAGGTCGGCCGGTTGTTCACGGCGGCGGGCGTGGAGTTGGTGGAGCCGGGGCTGGTTCGTGTCCCGGTGTGGCGGCCAGAGGTGGATTCGCAGCTTGCGGCAGAGGACGCCGCGAGGGTGGATTTCCTGGGCGGGGTCGGGAGGAAGGCGTGAACGCGGGGGCGGGGGTGGTCAGCCCTGCGGAGAGCCTGGCGCGCAAGCTGGCTGAGGAGTTGGAGCGGTACGGGATCGCATCGCAGGTCTCCGAGTGTCAGGGGGTCGCGCTGGTGGGGATCTGGTCGGTCCGGCTCGCGGTCTGGTGCGAGTGGGGGTCGCAGGGCTGGCGTTTTCGCTGGTGTCTGAACGATACGAGTGCGCGCTGGACGTATACCTCGTGCCCGTGCTCGGCGATGGAGACGGCGGTGCGGCGGCTGGTGGACCGCTACCGGATGCGGCATAGGCAGGTGTACGGGACGGACCCCTTCGGCACGGGTGAGGTGCCGTCGTGAGCGGCAAGAACGCGGCGGTGACGGCGTTCCGGTATCCGTACGTGATCGGCTGGACGGGCGAGGCTGAGAAGCATCGCCTGATCTGGGTGCCTCGGCCGCTCGGCAGTGTGCGGTTGAGCTACGTCGATTCGCGGCCGGGTGATTACGAGCTGGGTGTGCTCCGTCTGCGGCAGAACGGCAGGCGGGCGGGGCGGCCGGACTTTACGACGGTGAACACGCGTCGGCAGTGGCGCTGCATGACCCGGTCGTGGTGTCAGGTGTGCGCGGGGTCGGCGGTGGAGGCGGAGACGGGGCGGATCTGGTGGCTGTTGTCGTCGGATCAGGGTGACGCCGGGGACGGCTACACCAATGCGCCTCCGACGTGCCGGGCGTGCATCCCTGAGGCGATCTCTCAGTGTTCGCATCTGCGCCGTCATGCGGCGGTGTTCACGGTGGGTGCGTGTGTTCCGTTCGGGGTGCGGGGGGATGTGTTCCTGCCGGGCCTGCCGCCCGTGGTGCCGTTGGCCGTGAACCGGGTGGTGCGTTTCGATGATGCGGAGTTGCCGCATTGCGTGGCGCGAGAGCTGTTGATGCGGGTGGTCGATGTGCGGGAGGAGACGGCCATCGATTGCTGACCCTTGAGCGCCCCCGGTTGAGTATGCGCAGCCGCGCTTAGCCGGGGTGCCGCCCCCGACCAGGCAGGCAACTGATCACCGCACATCCGCGCCAAAGGCTCACAACCTCTGTCCGGGCGCGGGCGGTGGTCGTTGCCAGGCGGTTCCGTGGCCCCACCGCGCAAACCCCGCCGTCTGGTCGGGGGCATCGCATTGTCCAGGCAAGGTGAAGGGAGGCTCCGGTGGGAGCGGCACAGGTGGTGCACGCGGTCATGGTGGGTGAGCGGTGAGCGGGACAGCACCGGGCATGGTGAAGGGGGGCGCGGTGAAGCGGGGCCGCAAGCCGATACAGTGCCCGGTCAGCGTGGAAGAGCTGGGCAGGCGGTATGCGTCCAACTCGATACGAGGGCTCGCGGAGTCGCTGGGGGTTGCGCCCGTAACGGCGAAGCGCTGGTTGAGGGCAGCGGGGATTGAACTGCATCCGGTGGTGAAGCGGGGGCCGGAGCCGATGCGGTGCCCGGTCAGCGTGGAAGAGCTGGGCAGGCGGTATGCGTCCACCACGGTGCGGGGGCTGGCGGCGTCGCTGGGGGTGTCGTCCTCGACGGCGAAGCGCTGGCTGAGGGAAGCGGGCATCGGCAATCGTCCGGGTGGCCGGGGCGGCAAAGAGCGGATCGACATGGCGGTCTTGATCGCGCGTTACGAGGGCGGCGAAGGACTGATGAGTCTGGGCAGGGCCTATGGGCGCGACAAGGTGACGGTTCGCCGCTGGCTGCGTGATGCGGGGGTGGAGTTGCGTGGACCTGGGCGACCCCGGAAGCGGGCCGCGTCGGGGTCTGATCGCGGACAGACGGGGTAAGTCCCGGACGCTGGCGCACACCGCGCAGGGCGTGGCTGGCGGGCGCGGGCTGTCGTGGGGTCGCGCCGGGCATGCGACGGCCTTTCGGGTGGGTCGGGGCGTCGGCGGGTGTCGGTGCGGTTCGATGGGCGCGGCGAGGGCGGGCCTGCCGGACGGCGAGGGCGAGCACGGCGCGTCAGCGCCGCGCGCAGTCCCGATGCCGGTCCGGCCGGCGCGTCCCGTGGCCGAGTCCATCCGGGCGGGCAACCGGGGTGTCGGCGCGTGCCTGCTACGGCCCGGCAACGGCCGTGGGGGTGGGGTTTGCCCGCGAGCGAAGCAATGCGGGCCACGCGCGAGCGAAGCGACGCGCGAGCGGGGCGGGGGCAAGGGGAGGGGCGGCAGCCCCTCCCCCAAGGGAGGGGACCGGGGAGGGGAACCCCTCCCCGGGCTTGGGCAGGAGCGGCGGGGGCGAGACGACGCGGGCGGGTTCATGTGTCACGGGCTCTGGCATGAGGTGCTGACACTCCACTCATGGGGGCGGTTACGCGGGTGGGTGAGGGGGGCGGGTGGCGGGCTACCTCTCCGAGCCCCCGGCGTGGTTACGCGTAGCGAGCAATTGATGACTGGTATAGATGCGGGGTGGCTATCCGCTGGAGGGGGGATGGCTGCTCACAGGGGCGTCTAGGGCTGGGTGGCTACGTGGCTCGCCTTAGGCGCCCACACATCAAGATCAATTCCGCGGGACGGTGGCCCGCGTCCCGCCCGGCTCGGCCGGGCGGGCTTGATGTACTAGGGAAACTCATCACACACGCCGCTGGCTGGGCTTTTCGATGGTCGCGCCTCGCCAGGGAAGGGGTGTCCGTCCTTTCGCGCCCTGGTGGGGCTTTGCTGTGCTGGCGGCTATCGGGTTGCGGCCTGGGTAGCTGGAGAGGCGACCTCGCCCGGGATCCTCCCTGCGTGTCACGCCGACTCGGGCGAGGCCGCCACTCGCGCGGGATGTGGCTGGCCAAGTCAGCTCCCGGGGACGGGACACCCCCCGATGCCGTCCCCGGGGCTGACTCATGCGCTTGGCTTGGCTACCAAGCTCCGGCCTTAGGGCTCCATACGGTGACCGGTCGGCCTTCTATGAGCAGGAGAAGAACCGCAGGTTCAGCATGCGGGGTCGGCGCGCTATGAGGAAGCATTCGGGCGGGCGCGGCGCGACGACATATGCACTTTTGACCTGGGAAGATTAGCGATGACCTCGTCCGGGATGGGTCGCACGTGCTCTCCGTTCCTCGGGCGAGGTCGCCTGCTGTCCGGCCCTAGCATGCGGGACACGGTCTGGCATGCCGGTATGCCGTAGCGGTATGACGCTGAACCATTCGAACGCGCGTTCGAGTACTGCCTGCCAAGGTGGGTGTCACGGGGACACCCCAGAGGCAGGGAGAGACGTATGCGCTTCCCGATCGACACGAGTCAGCTCGGGTTCACGGTCGCCTCGCCGCCGACTCCGGCGAAGGACTTCGCGACCAAGAAAGTCAAGGTGACCGAGGACGGTCTACCGATCATGGTGGTCCGGTTGCTGGCGATGGACGGCAGCGACTCCACGATGATCAAGTTCAACCTGGCGGGGGAACAGCATCACCTGGTGCCGGGCCTGCCGGTGCGGGTGGAAGGTCTGGCCTACGGCACGGCGAAGGACGGGGACGTTCGCTGGTGGAGCGCCACGGGCGTGGTGCCGCTCAACGGCGGCGCGGGCCACATCGCTCCCGCGTCGAACGGCTCCCCGGCGGCCGGTGAGCAGGGCGCGGCGGCGGGCACGCGGGGGCGTAACCCGATCGGGGCCGCGCGCCACTCGGTGGCCTCGGCGGCGGGCGAGTCGTCCGGGGGCGAGGGCTGATGGATCTGGTCATCGCCCCGACCGAGAACGCGCGGGTGCACACCTGGCGCTTACCGCACGGCTGGCCACTGCTCAGCTTCGCCAGCATGACGGGTCAGCTCGTGGTGGTGCGCGTGGATCACCTGTCCCCCTCCGGCGCGGCGTGGTTCGCCTCGGCGCTGTCGCGCTCGGCGGCGGTCTTCGCCTCGGAGGTCCTGGGCTGCTTCGGCGAGGGTGAGCCGGGCTGGCTGCTGCGCGGACACGGCCCGGACGGCAGACCGGATCTGACGGACGCCGCTCCGGTGTTCGCCGGGGATCCGCCCGCCGTGGCGGGCGCGCGGCTGCACTCCCTCACCCACCAACCCCCCTACCCCGGCGACGGGGACGGGGACGCGGGCGAGGTGGCGACATGACGGGGCTGGTGGGTCCGCAGGTTCCCGGGCGTCCCTCGGGACTGCCCCCGGCAATCGAGATGCCCGCCGTGCCGATCCGGGCGCAATCCACCCCCGGCTCGCGGCTGACGGTGTACGTGCTGCGTCCGGCGTGGCTGGCCCGGCGCGAGATCGCCCTGACGGCTGCCGTGCTCGCCTCGGTGGGCGGCGGCTGGACGTACGGTGGCTGGCCGATCGCGGTGGCGGTGGCGGTCTGCCTGCTGGGTGCGCTCGGCGGGGTTCCTGCCGTGCGGGGCTGGCTGGTGGATCTGCTGTGGCGGGCGCACGTGATCCGCCGCTGGGATCGGGCGGCCCGCTTCGCCGGACTGGCCACGCACAACGACCGCATCCCCCGCGTGATGAACGCGGAGCGGACGGCGGCCGGGGAACGGCTGCTCGTCCGTGTCCCCAAGGGTGGCGCGGCCTGCGACGTGGAAGACCGCGCCCCATGGCTGGCGGCCTCGCTGGAAGCCTCCGCCGTGCGGGTGGCGGTCGATGAGAGCAACGCCCGGTACGCGCACGTGGAGGTGATCCGGCGTGATCCCCTCGACGGGTTCGGCGTGCTGGCCTGGCCGTGGGCCGATGCGCCCGATCAGGGCTGGGTGACCAGCGCGTGGGATCCGATCCCGGTCGGCGTGTCGGAGACCGGGGAACTGGTCACGGTCTCGCTGCTCAGCGACGGCCCTGAACAGGTCACGGGCGGCGGCCTAGACCAGATCGAGGGGAGGCCGGGCCGGTGAGTGTGCACACGATCATCGGCGGCGGCCCGGATGCGGGCAAGTCGGTCTCCCTGCACACGCTGATCGCGGGTCTGATGCTGGACCCCGCGACACAGGGCGTGCTGATCGACGGCAAGCGGGGCGTGGAGCTGGCCTGCTGGGAGCAAGTGGCCTACGGCGGGATCCGCACGGACATCGACAGCGCGACGGCGGGCCTGCAATGGGCGCGCGATCAGATGGAGGAGCGTTACGGCTACCTGGCCGCGTCCGGCGCACGGAAGATCACGCGCGGGATGGGTTACGGGGTGCTGGCCGTGGTCATCGACGAACTGGCCACGTTCACGCTCCACCCCGAGAAGAAGAAGCGCGAGGCGTTCCTGGTGCCTCTGCATGAGCTGGGTGCGCGGGGGCGCGCGGCGGCGGTACGCGTGATCGCGGCCACGCAGAAACCCGGCTCGGACGTGGTGCCGACCTACATCCGGGATCTGTTCGATACCCGGTGGGCGCTGCGCTGCACGACGCGGGAAGCCTCTGACACCGTGCTGGGCTCGGGCTGGGCGACGCGGGGCGTGGATGCCTCGACCATCCCCCTGGGATCGCCCGGGGTCGGCTACCTGCTGGCCGGCTCGGCCGGGCCGGTCCGTCAGAAGGGCTTCTACCTGTCCGACCGGCAACTGTCCGACCTGGCGGCGTATGCGGCTGAGCTGCGCGCCACGACTCTCACCCCCTGGAGATGACCATGCATGACACGCTCACTGACCGGACGCGCGACATCCACGACAGCACGGAGTACGTCACTCCTCGGCCGGTCCGCATCGCTCAGGGCTGGATGTACGTCCAAGCCTTCCTCGGGATCGCTGCCAGTGTCCTGCTGGTCGCTCTGCTGGCACCGTCCGGCCCGCTGCCGGGGGGCGTCTGGGCGCTCATCGGTGTGTCCGTCGCCTTCTACGTCGGGCTCGGCGTGCTGGGCGGGCTGCTCGACTCGCGCCGCCGCTGGATCCGCGTTACGGCGCTGATCCTGGAGACCCTGATGATCATTCAGGGCGGCGTCTCGATGATCACCGGCCCGAACCTGGGCACGGCGGTCGGTCTGATCGTCGCCGTCGTCGCCGTGCGCTACCTCGCCCACGAGGAGACCGCGCGCTGGCTGCACCGCTGACGCCCGGTCAGCTCAACAACCTGTCCAAGAGATCAACTGTTCCGCAAACACAAAGGAGAAACGATCATGTTCAAGCCGTCCACCGTCTTCGCGTCCGCCATCCTCGCCGCGACCCTGGCGGCGGTGCCCGTCACGACCGGCGCGGCCAACGCGGCGACGACGACGCAGACCACCACGCAGGCCAGCACGCAGGCCAGCGCGCAGGGCTCGGCGTCGGCGTGCCGAACCCTGCGGGTGACCGGGGTTAACGTCGCCATCCGCGACTTCCCCTTCGTCAACGGCCTGGTGCTGCGAACCGTCAACACGGGGACCGTCCTGACCACCTGCGAACTGGTGCGGGGCGAGCCGATCAACAGGTACCTCAACAAGTGCGGCAGGGACGGACGCAGTTGGTACAAGGTCCGTTCCGGCCGGACGAGCCTCACCGGTAGTCCGTTCGGGTACGTGCCCGCCACGTGCGTGCGCGTCGGCTGAGTCGCGACTGAAAGTCACCGTAGGTGAGCTGCCCGGCATCCGCTACGGACCGGGCAGCTTTCCGGAAACGGCTCTTACCTGCGGAAATACGGGAAATCGTTGAACCGGGCGGCGGGTCGGCGC
This sequence comes from Nonomuraea angiospora, assembly GCF_014873145.1. Lineage (NCBI taxonomy): Bacteria > Bacillati > Actinomycetota > Actinomycetes > Streptosporangiales > Streptosporangiaceae > Nonomuraea > Nonomuraea angiospora. Next base: position 9,879,163 of record NZ_JADBEK010000001.1, read on the forward strand.
GTACAACCCGTATCTGACAATCCCGTCCGAACGGACGGTCAAGACGTAAGACGGGGGTTTCCCCCGGGGATGGGGTCGCGGGCGATGCGGGGCTCTCCGCGACAAGGGAGACGACGACAAGGAGAAGACAGTGCGGATGTGGGTCACCGAGGGGGAACTGGTGGAGATCGGTGAGGCTTACGCGGCCGAACGGTTCGTGAGCTGGCTGAAGAAGTACGGGGAGAAGGAACTGGAGCGGACCCTGAGGGAGTTCGTTCACTCGCCGTGGGGGCACGGCGGGCTCGGCGCGGGGCTGCTGTCCGATGACAAGGACCTGGAGGCGCTGCGCGATGCGGTGCTGGAGCGGTGGGAGCCGATCAGGGCGGGCGGCTGATCGTCGGCTCTAGATCAGGCGGGGGTCTAGAGCGGGCGGTGTTCGCACGAGCGGGGGCGGCGAGTGGGGGCCGCTCCTGATGCGGATCGCCTGAAGGAACGGGGAGATTGTCAGATGATCAAGAGTCAGACGGTACTCGGGCAGATGATCGCCCGCATGGCTGATGAAGATGACTACCGGCGTTGGACGGCTCAGGTGGAACGGGCCGGGCACTGTGTGCGGCCGGTGCGGCTGGTCGGCTCGGCGATGACGGTGAACGCGGCGACGGGCGAGATTGAAGCCACCTACGCCAGCGAGCAAGAGCCGGGCGGGGCGCTGCTGGTGGCGTGTAAGGACCGCCGCGAAAGCGTCTGCCCGCCATGTGCGGCCCGCTATCGCGCCGATGCCTGGCACGTGTTCGCCGGTGGCGTGACGCCGGATGATGGCGGTGATCAGGTGGGGCATCCGATGGTGCTGGCCACGTTCACCGCGCCCAGCTTCGGACGCGTGCATGCTGCCCGTGATGGCGGGGTGTGCCGGGCCGCTCGGGGTGGTAGACGGGGCAAGCGGACGTGCGAGCACGGTAGGCCGCTGTGGTGCCATGCGCGCCATGAGGCGGCTGACGGGATGGTGGGGGCTCCGCTGTGTGAGGACTGCGCCGACCTGGCCGGGCTGGTGCTGTGGAACGCCAGTGTCGGGGAGCTGTGGCGGCGCACGGTGATCTACGTCTATCGTGCGCTGGCGGCGCTGGCTCCTGCTCTGGATGGGCGGGCGGTGACGGTGCGGCGGGTGCGGGAGGTGCTGCGCATCTCGTACGCCAAGGTGGCCGAATTCCAGAAGCGTGGCGTGGTGCACCTGCATGTGCTCGCCCGGCTGGACGGCGTGAACCCCGATGACCCGGAACAGACGATCGCGCCCCCGGCGTGGGCCGATGTGAACCTGCTGACGGCAGCCTTGGCGCACGCGGCGGCGCGGGTCAGTGTCCCGCTTCCGGTCGTGGACGGGCGTGCGGCGGCGGTGGCACGCTGGGGCGCTCAACTGGACGTGCGGCCGGTGCAACCCCGCGAGGTGGACCGGGCACGGGTGGCGGGCTATCTGGCCAAATACGCGACCAAGACGGTTGGCGACAGCGTGAGCGGCCTGCCCTCCTCGCGTCCGCGTGCCGATGAACTGGACGTGGACGGGGGCGGCAGGATCCCGGCGCACGTGGCGGCCCTGACGGCGACAGTGCGCAGGTTGGCGCGGCTGGGTGCCTGCCGGGCGCTGCGGCTGGCACGGCACGTGCACACGCTCGGCTTTCGCGGGCACGTGACCTCCAAGAGCCGCCGCTACTCCACGACGTTCGCGGCCCTGCGCGAGGCGCGTCGGGCTTGGCGGCGGTCGCAGCGAGCACGCGAACGGGACCCGTGGGCGGGAGGGGACACGGGCCTGCCCGATGACGACAGGGCGGGAACGGTCCTGGTGGGTGACTGGCGGGTCGCCGGGATCGGCTACCGCACGCTAGGCGATCGGGTGCTGGCCGAAGTGCTCGGCCGTGAGCATCGGCAAGCCCGCGAAGTGCTGCGGCTGGGGCTTGCAGAGTAGATCGGCGCGGCGGCGGCCGGCAGTTGAGATGAGAGTCGCCATCAGGCAAAACGCGCCGAAGGCACCACCTTTGATCTTTGCTGTTGGTTGGTCTTTGGTGGCTGCATCCTGTGCTTGATCTATGGTGCGCAACCCACACCGTGGGTGGGTGGGTGGGCCGCCCCGAGCGCACACAGTAACGATCGACTACAGAGCGTACCCACTTGAGATGATCTTGGCGTGGGCGCGGTCCGGCCGGTGACGGGCTACGGTCGGCGTGGCTCTCCAAACGGGAAAGATGAATTACCGAATACCATTTCCCGTCATTGGTCAATTGCGGTACGCCATTCCTCATTCTTCTGCCTGGAAATGCCTCAAAAGATTGGCATGTATGGGCTGAATGTGCAATCGCGAAGCGATCCCGCACGGGCTTAGTCCTTCCAGGCTCCTGGCCCGTGGCTGGCCCGTGAACCCTCTGATGAAAGGTGACGAGAGATGAGCCGAGATGATTTCCTGACGATCGCCGATGCTCGCCGTATCCTGCAGGTTCCCCGATCGACGTTCTATCGGTGGCTGGCCACCGGGCGCGGCCCGGAAACATATCGAATTCCTAACGGCGAAAGACGAATAAAGCACGATGACTGGATAAAATGGTTAGAGAGTCAAAAAACGGAAATGGAAGGTGGCTGACGTGTCGGCAATCGACATCCAATTCTGGAAGATCCGCAAGCGTGAGGGGCGAAAGAAGCCCTGGGAGTTACGGTGGAGAATCAACACGGGAACCTATTCTCTGTCGTTCCTGACCAAAGCGCTAGCCCAGAAATTCCAGAGCAAGCTCACTCGGGCGGCCGAGACCGTAGGCGAAGAGTGGGACCTACGCACCGGGCAACCCCTGTCCTGGACCCGCCAGCAACGCACCTGGTTCGACCACTCCTGCGACGTGGCGGCGGCCGAATGGGACGGTGCGGCGGCCGGTAGCCGGCGGCGACTCGCCGAATCGTTAACCGAGATCACCATGAACATGCTGGGAGATTCCCCGCGCGCTCGACGCACCCGCCCCACCGACCAGGTCTTGCGTAGGGCGCTCAGTCAATGGGCCTACCGGCCCGGCCGGATCGCCTCCGAGGTCGTGCCTGACGACATCGCGGCGGCGCTTGCCTGGCTCGGCGACCACACCCGGCCGGTAGCTGAGCTGGCCGATGATGAACACCTGCGTGCCCTGCTGGCGGCGATCAAGAAACTCCAGAACGGCAAACAGGCGGCGGCCACGACTGCGCGCACCCGCCGGGCGATCCTCTTCAAGTGCCTGGACCGCGCCGTGTCGGCCAAACTGATCGCCCTCAACCCGCTATCGGCGATCAAGACCCGTCGTCGCCACATGGATGATGCGGTCTCCCCTGTGGTCGTGCCCACCCTGGCTCAGACTCGACGGCTGCTGTGGGCAGTGCGGGAACTGCGCGGCCACGGCCAGTACCGCGATCGGGGGCCGCACCTGTTCGCCCTGTTCTGCCTGATCTTCTACGCGGGCGTACGCCCCTCTGAGGGTCTGCATCTGAAGGTGGAGCACTGCCAACTGCCGATGGGCGGTCGGTGGGGCAGCATCACCCTGATCGGGGCCTGCCCCGAGGTCGGCGAACTGTGGACCGACGACGGCGAACGACACGACGAACGCGGGCTCAAGCATCGCAGCAGGAAGACGGTCCGCATCGTCCCGATCCCCCCGGAATTGGTCGTGATCCTGCGCGGCCACCTGCTCACCTTCCCCCCGGCCCCCGATGGGCGGCTGTTCTACGACGGCCCCGACCGGGGCAAGGTGCCCGGCGGGGTGTACCGGTCCGTCTGGCGGCGTGCCCGCAAAGCCGCTCTCAACCCGGATGAGCACGTCTCCGAGGTCGCCAGACGGCCCTACGACCTACGGCACGCCAACGCCAGCATGCTGATAGCGGCGGGCGTGGACACTGCCGAGATCGCGCGACGGCTCGGACACTCCATCCGAACCCTGCTGACCACGTACGCGCACTGGATCAAGGGTGGTGAGGACGCGGCGAACGCCCGAATCGAAGCGGCCCTATCCGGCGAAACGATCACTGATAGTGCCCTGACCTGCGAAAATGGAAACGACGGGCCACCCACGGGCCAACCGGACGAATCCGGGGCAGCGTAGCCGTAAAACCCCAGGTCAACCCCCTGATTGTGGATAACCCAACGTTCTCCCCAGAACCCCGTTCGGGCCCACCCCCACCACCCCTCATCCACGAAAGTCGGTGCCCGGACCAGCACCAGACCGACGACGGAGGTGGCATATGGCCGCGAAACACGACCAAGACCTCGGCAAACAAGGCGAACAGGTAGCGGTGACCTACCTGGAAGCCGAGGGGATGAAGATAATCGCCCGCAACTGGCGCTGCCGCCACGGCGAGATCGACATCCTCGCCGAAGAGGGCCCCACCCTGGTCGTCGTCGAGGTCAAAACCCGATCGGGCAGATCCCACGGCACAGCCCTGGAGTCCGTGAGCCCGGCCAAGCTGGCCAGGCTGAGGATGCTCGCGGCCAAGTGGCTGGCCGCGCAGCCGCGCACGTTCCGCACCGTACGGGTGGACGTGATCGCCCTTGAGCGCTTCGCCGGTGACTTCGCCCTGAGTCACGTACGGGGGGCGATCTAGATGGCCGTGGCCCGCACGCGCAGCGTGGCCGTGATCGGAGTCGCGGGCCGCACCGTCGAGGTGGAGGCCGACGTGGGCAACGGCCTGGCCGGCATCCACCTCATCGGCCTCCCCGACACGGCGCTCAGCGAGGCCCGAGATCGGGTCAGGTCCGCGATGGTCAACAGCACCTATCCCTGGCCCGACGCCCGCATCATCGTCAGCCTCTTCCCGGCCAGCCTCCCCAAGCGAGGCTCCCAGTTCGACCTCGCCATAGCCGTGGCCATTCTGAGCGCCGCGGGCGTGATCCCGGCAGAGCGCATCGCGGAGCCGTTCTTCCTGGGTGAGCTCGGCCTCGACGGCCGTATCAGACCTGTACGCGGCGTGCTGCCCTCCATCATCGGCGCGGCCAAACACGGTGACGTCACAGTCGTCGTCCCCGCCGCGAACTCAGCCGAGGCCGCCCTGGTGCCCAATGTCAAAGTGATCCCGGTTTCACACCTCCGTCAGCTCGTGGAGTGGCTGCGCAGAGGAGACGAGGAACCCGAGCCGCGGGTCGAGGAGTGCGCCGAGTTGCCCAAGTCCACCGACGGCCCTGCGGTGGATCTCGCGGACGTCGTGGGTCAGCCGGTCGCCCGACGGGCTCTGGAGGTGTGCGCGGCAGGCGGCCACAACCTCTGGATGCTCGGCCCACCCGGCACCGGCAAGACCATGCTGGCCGAACGCCTCCCCACCCTCCTGCCGGACCTCGAGCTCGACCATGCCCTGGAGGTCACGGCCATCCATTCCGTCGCGGGCGCCCTGCCGCCGAACGCTCCGATGATGAGCAGGCCCCCGTTCGTCAGCCCGCACCACACGGCGACGTCCGCCGCGATCATCGGCGGAGGCAGCGCGGTCGTACGCCCCGGAGCCGTCTCCCTCGCCCACAGAGGCGTCCTCTTCCTGGACGAGGCCCCCGAGTTCCCCCGCCACGTGCTCGACGCCCTCCGGCAGCCTCTGGAGTCCGGCCACGTGACGGTCTCGAGGTCCGCGGGCTCGGTCACGTTCCCGGCCAGGTTCATGCTCGTCCTGGCCGCCAACCCCTGCCCGTGCGCCCAGGCCGAGGACCAGAGCGAGACCTGCAAGTGCACCCCCACGATCAAGCGCCGCTACCTGGGCAGGCTCTCCGGCCCGCTCCTCGACCGCATAGACATGAAGGTCACCGTGGTCCGCTCGACCAGACGCGAGCTTCTGGCCGACCGCCAGTTCGTAGAAACAAGCAAGACAGTGGCCGAACGCGTCCTCCTAGCCCGCGAACGCGCCGCCAAACGCCTGACCGGCACGCCCTGGCGCACGAATGCCGAAATCCCTTCCTCCCTGCTCCACTCCGACTACCGCCCGTCCAACGAGGCCATGAAACCCATGACGTCCTGCCTTGACTCCGGCACCCTCACCGCCCGCGGCCTGGACCGCGTCGTACGCGTCGCCTGGACCCTCGCCGACCTCGCCGATAAGGACACCCCACAGGAGGACGAAACAAACGCGGCCCTCAGCTTCTGGCTAGGAGTGAAGTCCTAACCCCCACCCAAGCACTGCGCCGCACCGCGTCCCAGACAGCACCGCACTTACGCAGCACCGCGATGCGCTGCCGCACCGTGGCCTGCTCCGGCACCGCGATGCGCTGCCGCACCGTGGCCTGCTCCGGCACCGCGACGTGCCCCCGCACCATGGCCTGCTCCGGCACCGCGACATGCTCCCGCACCATGGCCTGCTCCCGCATTACGACCGGTCCTCATCCCGTTCAGCTCTCACCACCGTCCGCCCTCCGTTCCCAGGAGCCCTGATGCCCAGCTCAACCCCGGAAGCTGACACACCCCTCACACCTCCGCCAGCCGCTACCCCAGGCCTACCGCGGGCAGACGCTGCACCAAGCCTCCATCCGGACTGCAGCATGACCCACGCGCCCACCGAGACGGCCTTGGCCGGCACCCTTCCAGCACCTGCCAGGACCGCTCCGACCGCTAACACGGGGACTGGAGCTGCCGTTAGCACCTGCACAAGCCCCGATACGGTCGGCGGCCTGGACACCGCCGCTGTCGGCTGCACGAGCCACCCGACCTCCGCCGAAACGGGTGCCACTTCCTTTATCACCGCAGGCAATGGCACCGCCGCAGTCGCCTACACAAGCCGCGCAAGCGCTGGCACAGCCATAGACACCGCCACTGACATGAGCGAGAACATCGTCGTCGAAGTAGGCATTGCTCACGTCGATCAACTGCGGGAATCACCCGAGCCCACCAACTCCGCCCCAATGACCAGCGATACACATCGTGTGCCCGCAACCAGGCCCAAAAGCGATACCAAGCATCAGCCCGTGACGAAGCTTCAGACGGGCACCCCCCAGACCACCTTCGCAGCCTCACCGCAACCTTCGACCTCGCCGTCCCCAACTAGCCGGGCGGTGACCGCCCCCGCCACTGCAGCCACACCAGCCGCGTGGGCCACCAGCGCTATCGCCGCAACCGACACCACCTCAGCCGCCCCCGCCACAAATGCCACCCGACCAACGACCGCCCTGCCCGCGGCAGCCACTGCGCCCACGACCGCCACCGCGCCCGCGGCAGCTATCCCGTCGGCGTCAGCCATCACGCCCACGAGTGCCATCACGTCCACGGCCGCCACTGGGTCCACGGCCGCCACTAGGTCCACGACCGCCACCTCGGCTGTGGCCACTACATCGGGCTCAGCCCCAGCCACTACATCGAGCTCGATCTCAGCTGGGAACGAAGCTGAGGCCAGAGCCGCGCTCATGAGAGCGGCTGATGTCGGCGACCCCATCATGGGCCGTCTAGTGATGCAGTACGGGGCCTCATCGGCAGTGAAGGCCATCCGAGCCCGCATCCTGCCCCCAGAGTTCGTCGCCCAGGAGATCAAGCGAGCGCAGGAAGCCCATCAAGATCGTCCCCCCGACCTCACCGCCCGCCTCAACGCCTGGCATGCCCGCCTGGCAGCGGCCAACCCAGTAGCGGACCTCGAAAACGGAGAAAGGTCCGGAGCCCGCTTGGTCACCCCGGGCAGCCCGGAATGGCCCACCCAACTGGACCAGCTAGGCCCCGGACGCCCTCTCGGTCTGTGGCTTCACGGTGCGGCCGACCTGCGCTTCTCCTGCCTCAAATCGGTAGCGGTCGTAGGAGCACGAGCCGCCACGTCGTACGGCACTCACATCGCTGCCGAGTTCGGTGTCGGCCTCGGTGAGTCGGGCTGGACGGTCGTGTCAGGCGGCGCCCACGGGGTGGACGGCGCGGCTCACCGAGGAGCCCTGGCCGCCGACGCGCCAACGGTGGTGGTCCTGGCCTGCGGCGTGGACATCTGCTACCCGGCGAGCCACGAAGTCCTGTTCGCCGCCGTTAGAGATCGGGGTGTCGTGATCAGCGAATGTCCACCCGGCGTCCACCCCACCCGAGCCCGCTTCCTCATCAGGAACCGCCTGATAGCAGCCCTGTCGAGGGGGACAGTAGTGGTGGAGGCAGCCCTACGCAGTGGCGCACTCAACACGGCCACCCACGCCCTGTCCCTCAACAGACACCTGGCAGCAGTCCCCGGCCCGGTCACCTCCGCCATGTCGGCCGGCTGCCACAAACTCCTCCGCGACCGCAAAGCCATATGCGTAACCTCTCCGGAGGAGATGATCGACCTCGTCGGCGTAATGGGCGACGACCTGGCCCCTCAGTCCCGAGCACCTGCAGTCCCCAGAGACAAACTCAACGAACCCACCCGAAAGGTCCTCGACGCGATCCCCGCCCGCGGCGGCGCAGGTCCTGCGTCCATAGCGGTCGCCGCAGGGCTAAGCCTGGATGCCACTTTGAGCGCCTTGGGCGGCCTAGCGGCCGCAGGCTACATAGAACGAGCCACGAACGGTTGGCGCCTCCGTAAACAGCTCACCTCCTACCCAAAAGCCCCCGATTCCGCGACCCCAGAACCCCCAACCGCCCCCGAGCCCGACGCATCCGACGACCCCCCGTTCCCAGACGACGACTTCCCTCACGAGCCCAAACAGCACGGTTGGCACTGAGGCACAAACGATCAACTTTTGAAGGCGACCGGACCGGACCGAACCGAACCGATGCGATGGTTGCCATGCCTGAAAATCGCTGCCCGCTCGGTACAGGGCCGTCGGCTGGGAATGGCCGGCCAGGCCGTCCCGCCATGCCCCACAGCGGCAGTGATGTACGGGAATGACATCCGACGCGACAAAGGCGTGGAAAGGGGCACCGGCTTATCGCGTGGGCGCTGGCCAGGATGCTCGAGCAGCCGGTGAGGCTGGAGCCCCTCGAGTCTCCTCCAGCGCCTGCGAGTGCCCTCGGGTGCCCTTGAGCGGCCGATGATGCTGAAGTCTTTGAGTGACCTTCAGCGGCCACAAAATGACGTAGTGCACTCCAGGGGCCACAGCGGCCGGTGATGCCTGAGTGGCCCTTCATACTCGAGCGGGCGAGGGCGAGGGCGAGGGCGGGGGCGAGGGGCGACGGCGACGGCGAGGGGCGAGGGGCGAGGACGACGGCGAGGGCGAGGGCGAGGGGCGAGGGGCGAGGACGACGGCGAGGGCGAGGACGAGAGATGAGAGATGAGAGGCGATGGGTGACGGGCGCGGCCGACGGTAGATAGGCAGCGGACGGTAGGCGGGGGAAACGACGACGGGCGGGACGGTTGTCTGACCAGCGCTGGCCGTTTGGGGCGAGCTGGGGGTGTTCGTTCGGGCGATGTCATAGGTCACCGCCGCCGAGGCGTGGAGGCAGGCGAACATACTCCTGTAAGCCGCCTCTGCGGAACATAACCACTCCCGGGCCACCGCCACGCATACGCGCATCGCTCGCCCGTCTTGGTTTGCGAGAAGCGTGCGGGCGCTCCAAAGCCCGTCGGTTCTGCACCGTTCTCAGCCTTTGGCGCCACCCACCGCATAGTGCGCTCAAGGCCTCAACTACGCCCCTAAGACCGTACATTCCGCTGGCTGGCGGAGGGTGAGCTCCGGCGTCGAAGAGTCGGTGGACGCGGCAGGCTGAGGGGGCTGTATCACGCTCAAATGCCAGCCGCTTTAACTGGTGAATGTCAGCGGAACGACGAAGATGTCGCTGAAATCTGTGATGTAAGGGGCTTTGTCTGTGCTGGTCAGAGTATTGATCGCGGGCTGCGACAAAGTCGGAGTCACCGATCGGAGATCCCCTTCGCGAACCACCGCTCGCGGGGCAGACTGATGTTTGCGGCCATCGCTCTGCTCTCCTTCGGTCTCGACTTAGGCCCTCGAAGGATCAAAGCGATGGCCGTCACCATTTCCCAGCTCCTCGCTCTTGACATTTTGACCCCACGCTCGTGAGTGCTCGTCCGAGTTCGCTCGGTCCTATGACGCAATCCCATGATCACGTTGGGTCGGCACTGCCCCTCCTGCTGTCATGGCCGAAAGGCGTCCAAGGCTGAGGACGTGCAGCCAGGCGGTGTGACTCTCCTTCATGGCGCTGGGCCGGCTCGACAGGGAAAGGCAACGGCCGAGGGTATCCATGCCAGGGCGGAGAGTCCCGGGGCCGCTCGCCACAGCACCAATGAGAAGCTGCAACCTGGCCGACTTGCGAACGGGCCTCCCAAGGTCGTTAGCCCGGGTGAGCTGGACATCTGCGGGCCCCAGTCGCGGGCCTGTCCTGGCGCGAAATTGGGTCTGGGGCTCGCTGGGAGGCTGGCAAACCCGGCGCGAATTGATCCGAGACGGAGCAAACCTAGCCCTGGCTGAACTGGGGCGGGGCATCCTAGTGCTGGCTGAACCGGGCCTGGGCAACCTAGTCCCGGCTGAACTGGGGCGGGGCAACCTGGCGCTGGCTGAACCGGGGCGGGGCCGGTCCGTGGTTGAGAGTTGGGGTGATCTTCTGGCTCTGGTGGTTATGTGTTGTTCTTGGGGTCTGGTTGGGCTTGAGTGGGCGGTGAAGTTTTGTCGGGTTGTGGTGGCATGGCGGTTGTGAGAGTGGTCGAAGTGGGGGTTCTGGGATGAGCGGGGGTGTCGGTCGTGAAGAAGTAGTGGGGGAGTTTGGGCGACATCTGCGGATTGAGCGGGACCTTTCGCAGCACACGGTGCGGGCCTACCTGACTGACGTGAACTCCTTGCTTGATCATGTGGATGGCCGGTTGGAAGGACTTGATATCGGGGTGCTCCGTGAGTGGCTGGCTGGGCAGTATCGGGCCGGCAAGGCTCGGGCCACGCTGGCGCGGCGGACCGCTTGCGTTCGTACCTTTACCGCCTACTGCTACCGCCGCGGCTGGCTTGCGGCAGATCCGGGGTTGTTGCTGGGCAGCGCGAAGGCAGCTCGGCCGTTGCCTGCCGTTCTCGCTCAGGAGCAGGCGCAGGCCGTCCTGGAGGCGCCCTCGGCTGGGGAGCCCAAGGAACTTCGAGATCAAGCCCTTCTTGAGCTGCTGTACGCCACCGGTGTGCGGGTGAGCGAGTTGTGTGGGCTCGACGTCGATGATGTGGATCGGGATCGGCGTGTCATCCGGGTCCTGGGCAAAGGGCGTAAGGAAAGGTCTGTGCCGTTTGGGCTGCCTGCTCTTCGGGCGGTGGACAGGTGGTGTATTCACGGGCGGCCGTTGTGGGTTCGGGCGCGGTCAGGGGCTGCGCTCTTCCTTGGGGTACGGGGCGGTCGCATCGATGCTGGGACGGTTCGGCGGGTCGTGCATGCGCGGCTGGCTCAGGTGGATGGGGCTCCGGACATGGGGCCGCACGGGTTGCGGCACAGTGCGGCGACTCACTTGCTCGAGGGTGGTGCGGATCTACGGAGTGTTCAGGAGCTGCTCGGGCATGCGTCTCTGAACACCACGCAGATCTATACGCATGTCTCGATCGAGCGGCTGAGAGCGGCTTACCGTCAGGCCCATCCGAGGGCCTGATGATGGATGTCGGTGATCAAGTACGCCAGTATGTCGATGGTTGGCGCTGGCTGATGCCGACGGCTGGGTGCGTCGCTGGGTGATCTTCTAATTTCCGTCGGTCGCGGATTTGCGGTGGCGGCCGGGCCTTGCGTTGGTGGTTGTGGGGTGGCTGGGCGCTGGGCGCTTCTCACCACGGTGCCTGGCGCCGGTGTTCTCGGGCACTTGATCTTCTCCTGCGGTGGCGCGGTGCTGGCCCCTTCTTCGGGGACGGTGGTCTGTTCGACTACGTCTGCGGGTGCGCACGGCGGTGATCAGGAGACCTATCCCTAACAGCGTGCCGAGGCCGATGGCGGATGTCGTGGTGGTCGAGGTCGAGCGGGTCAGGAAGTCGAGCGTTGTGGTGGGGGAATTTGGGCGGTCTCTCCGGCCTGCGGTGGTGGTGTGAATGAAGGAGTCGGCGGCTGCCAGGGGGTGGCGCTGGCTTGGCGTGCTGGCGTGACGGCTTGTCGATGAGGTGTCGGGGGACGGGCCGTGGGTGGTGGGCGTGATCGAGGTGAGGGCGGGCGGGGTGGCGGTCAGCGCCTTTGATGTTGCGGGTGGTGCTGGGCGGAGGGCGGCTGGGGATCTTGGTAGCTGTGTGATGAGCGGTCTGGTGATCTCTTCCACTGGTGGCTGGACGGGGCGCTCGTGCTCGTCGGCATCTTGGAGGGAGTGCTCATTCGGAGGCGAGAGCGGGTTCTCGTCCTCGTGCCAGAAGGGGAGGAGGCGGATAGTCGCCTGGCCCAGGAGCAGGAGGGGATCGAGGTAATGGGTGCCGCGTCGGAGGCCCCAGTGGAGGCATGACTCCGGGCAGTGGCCTGGTGAGGCTTCTATGAAGCCGAGCGTGGATCCCGGGGCGACGGGTTGGCCTCGCCGTACGGACGCTTTGACAGGGAGGTACGTCGTACGGAGGCCGCTCTCGTGCTCGACGGTGACCACACCTTTTCCAGCTACGGGGCCTGCGAAGCGGACTGTGCCGGGACCGGCCGCCAGGACTGGGGTGGATGGGGAAGCGGCCAGGTCGATGCCGCGATGTCCGGCAAGCCAGGGCTCGGGTGGTGGGGTGAAGCGGCGCAGCACGCGGGGGTGTCCGTCCAGCGGCCAGCGCCATGTGGGTGGAGATGCTCTTGCTGGGGGAGCGGGGAGAAGAAGGAACGCGGCGGCAGCGAAGAGCAGTGTTGTCAGGGCGCCTTGGGCTGTCATGAGGGTTTGGCGAATGCGGGGTGGTGGGGGTTCTCGGGTGGGCGTGACGGATTGAGCAATGCGGGATGCTGCGGGTTGTGGCCTGGGAGTGGGGGTTTGGCCAGTGCGGGGCGGTGCGGCTCCTTGGGTGGGTGTGACGGGTTGAGCAGCGCGAGGTGCTGTGGGTTCTGGCCTGAGAGTGGGGGTTTGGCGAGTGCGCGGTGGTGCGGCTTCTTGCGTGGGTGTGGAGGGTTGAGCAGTGGCGGGTGCTGTGGGTTCTTGGCTGGGTGTAGAGGTCGGAGAAGGAGAGGTCATGCCGCGAGTTTGGTTGAGCGCGGCTGGGTGGTCGGGAGGCGAACGGGATTCTGGGGACGGAGCGGGTGAGGGGCTTGGGGGTTGTGGATAACCGGTCGGACGGCGGCTTCGGGCGGGGCGAAGAGCTGCGATGATGAGGCTCCCGGTTCCGCCCGGCGATCCGAGCGCGACTTCGGCCCTGGAGCGGTGATCCGCCAGCGCCAGGAGCGCCGGCGAGCGCTGAGCAAGAGCGTGCAGGTCAGCGGGAGTGGGCACGTGCGGGCGGAGCGGGTACCTGCGCCCGGGAGCGGGCGCGGGCAGCCCTGGGACGGGAATGGCCATGTGCGGGCGGGAGCGGGCACGTGCTGGGGGAGCGGTACCTGCGGGCGGGCGCGGGCAGCCCTGGGACGGGAATGGCCATGTGCGGGCGGGAATGGCCACGTGCGGGCGGGAGCGGGCGTGCGGGCGGGAGTGGGCACCTGCGGGGCGGGCTTGGTCGGGGTGGGTGCGAGGGAATCGGCGGGGCTTTGCGGAGGCGGCGGTTGCCGGGTGGAGTGCATGTGCTGAATCGGCGGCGAATTGCGGAAGGAGATGTGCCGCATTGGCTCCTAGCGTGGTGAACACTCAAGCCGACAAGGAGTTTCAGATGGAAATTCAGCCGTTCACCATCGCTGTCCCTCAGCCCGATGTCGACGACCTGAAAGTCCGGTTGGCCCGGACTCGCTGGCCGGATGAGCTGCCCGGTGTCGGCTGGAGTCGCGGGGTGCCGCTGGAGTTTCTGAAGGAGCTGGTTGCGTACTGGGCCGAGGGTTACGACTGGCGCGTGGCCGAGGCGCGGCTCAACGAGTATCCGCAGTTCACCACCGATATCGACGGGCAGCGGATCCACTTCCTGCATGTCCGCTCCGCCAATCCCGACGCTCTGCCGCTGGTGCTCACTCATGGCTACCCCAGCGCGTTCGCCGAGTTCACCATGCTGATCGAGCACCTGCGGCAGGACTTTCATGTCGTGGTCCCGTCGCTGCCCGGTTTCGCCTTCTCCACGCCGGTGGGTGAGACCGGCTGGGCGATGGGCCGTACCGCTCGGGCCTGGGCCGAGCTGATGCGGCGGCTCGGCTACGACCGATACGGCGTCCACGGCGGCGACATCGGCGCCGGGGTGTCCGGTGCGGTGGCCGGCCTTGATGGCGAGCATGTCGTGGGCATTCATGTGGCGACCGATCCGTACACCGCGGCGGCCACGGCCACGTTCCTGCCCGGCCTGGCCGACAGGCTCGACCCGGCGGACCCGGTCGACCAGTTGGCCTTGGAGCGGATGGCGCAGTTCCGCGACGACGGCTCCGGTTACCTGGCGATCCAGAACACCCGGCCCCAGACCATCGGCTACCTGTTCAACGACTCGCCCGTGGGGCAGCTCGGGTGGATCGCTGAGAGCTTCGAACGGTGGACCGATCTGCCCTACGACCGGGAGCAGCTTCTCACGATCGCCAGCCTCTACTGGTTCACCGGCTCTGGCATCTCCGCCGCTCGTTTCCTGTACGAGCAGGCCCATTCCTTTGAATGGGGTGCGCCGCCGGCCGTACCGCAAGGTTTTGCGGTGTTCGGCGCCGATCCCACCGTCCGTAAGCTCATCAACCCGTCGGCGGAGGCCCACTGGACCGAGTATGAGCGGGGCGGACATTTCCCGGCCATGGAGGCGCCGGAGATGCTGGCGACGGATCTGTGGGTCTTCTTCGGGGGTTGAAGTGATCAAACGCCTGTGACTCGACCGCGCGTTCGTCCGTCTTCTGTTGATTTCGGGGCTCGGGTTGCGCTTTGTTTGAGGGGCTGGGGGTTAGCGAGGAGCGTAGCGTTTGGAGGCGATCAAGGATTTTACGGTTTGGAATGGGGACGGCGGATCGCTGCTGGGTTTCGTCAGGCGGGCGGGGCGCGGGCGGCGGTGCGGGCGTAGAGGGGATGTCCAGATCCAGATGGCGCTCAGGGCTATGCCTGCTGCGCAGATGAGGATGACCGGGCGTAGGCCGATGAATTCGGCGAGGATGCCGCCGGTTATGCCGCCGAGGGCCAGGACTCCTTGTACCGCGAAAGTCATGGTGGCGTTCACCCGGCCGCGAAGCTCTGGGGAGGTTTCGCGCAGGGTGATGGCGCCCATGCAGGTGGCGAAGGCCACGACGATGCCGCCTGTGATCGTTCCGGTTAGTGCGAGCAGCGCGAGTTTCCACCACAAAGGGCCGGTCAGCAGGCCTACCGCCAGGATCTCGATGGGGAAGAAGAGCACTGTGATGAGCAGGATGCGGTTCTCGCCGTAGCGTTTGGACAGGCGGGCCGTGGCCCAGGCGCCCAATATGCCGCCGATGCCGCCCAGAGCGATGAGGGCGCCTATCAGGGGCTTGGGGATGTTGAGCGTGTTGACCATGTAGAGCATGTAGATGGCCGTGTACGCCATGGCGAAGAAGTTGATCGTGACGCCTGCACCCAGGAGAGCGCGTAGTACGGGATGGGTGACGCTGGTCCGCAGGCCTTCCACGACGTCGTTCCACATGCCTCGGGAGGCTGCCGGCTCATTCTTCTCCGGGGTGCGGATGGCGCGGAGCAGGAGGGCGGAGGCCAGGAACGACAAGGCCTCCGCCAACACGGCCAGCGGGGCCGTGAAGAGTTGAACCAGGAGACCGGCCAGGCTGGGGCCGCTGACGGACGCCACCGAGTAGGAGGCGTTCAGGCCGGCCATCGCCTCGGTTCGCTGGGAAGGGGCGGCGACGGCTGCCACGTAAGGGAAGTTCGCCGCCCTGAAGAGTACGCCGGCTGTGCCGATCACGAGGGCCACGATGATCAGCCACGCGACGCTGAGGAGGTCGAGGAGCCAAGCCACGGGGACTGTGGCGGCGGCTGCGCACGAGACGAGTTCGCAGGCGATCATCAGGGGGCGGTGCCGGGTGAGCCGGTCCGCGATGGCGCCTGACTGGAGGCCGAACAGGAGGGCGGGCACCGAGGCGGCGGCCGTCAGCAGCCCCATCTGGGAGGGGGAGGCGGTCAGCAGGGTTACCGCGGTCAGGGGGATGGCCAGCTTGGACACCTCCGAGCCGGTGACGGAGATCGTCCGGGCGGCCCAGAGGAGTCGGTAGTCGCGCTGGTTTCTGAGTGGGATGGGTGTTGTTTCTGAGCTGCGTTCGTCGTGGTTGTGGTGGTCCGGGCTGAGGTCGCGGTTGTTGGAGGGGCCGTTGGGAACTGCGTGGTGTCGGCGGTCCGGATTGAGGTTCGGGTTGTCGGAGGCGCCATCGGGAACTGCGTGGTTGTGGTGGTCCGCGCTGAGTTCGCGATTGTCGGAGGGGGCATCGGGAGCTGCGTGGCTGGGGTGGTCGGGACTGGAGTTGGGCTCCTTGGCGGTGCCGTAACCAGCTGCGTGTTTGTGGCGGCTTGAACCGGTGCTGGGGTCATCGGAGGTGCCGTCGTGAGCCGCGTGCTCTGGGCCGGCGGTGGGGCGCTGGGGAATGTGGTCCGCAGAGGAGGCGTGGTTGTGATCGGGGGCGCGGTTTTCGTCGGTGAGGTTGCGGTCAGGCATTCGGTCCTCGGGCAATGGCGCTGCGGTCGCGGTCATGGTCATGCGGCCCCCGACGTGGCTGGGTGGCGGGGTGGATCGAGCTGATCGGGGTCGGCTGGGCCGGTGGCGTCGTCGTGGCTGGTTAGCGGGAGGCGCGGAGGTAACGGTGGGTGCTGTGTCTCTCGGAGGTGTGGTGGAGCTTTTGCCTGGGCTGCGGTCCGCGGTGGGCTGAGGTTCAGGGTGGTGTTGGCCGTTGGGTTGATCTCGGGGTTGCGGTTGGGCGGATCTCTGAGGTTGCGTTTGCTGGTGCTGGTGCTGGTGCTGGTGCTGGTGCTGGTGCTGGTGCTGGTGCTGGTGCTGGTGCTGGGCTGAGCGGGGGTGGGCCTGGTCGTCGGGCCGTGTGGCTGGTTATGGGTTGCGGCGGGTGCGGTTTGCGGGGTCGTCAGTTAGCGGGTGCGCAGGCCGCGCGTCCCGGAGGCGGGCGGGCTGTGGGCCTGCGGGTGGTGGGCGTTGGGGTGGTGCCGGCTTCGGCGTGGTGGGGGTGGGAGGAGACGTCGGACATATCGGTTGGCTGTGGGCGTGCCTCTCGGCGGCGCTGGGCTGGGTGCAGTTCTGGCTGATTACTGGGTGTGGTTCTGGCTGATTGACGAGCGTTCTGGCTGGTGCGGGGGCGCGGCGGAGTTGTGAAGGGAACGCTTCATAACTGTGAAGATATCCCTTCATAGTTATGAAGGCAATGCTTCATACCTGGGGACGGGTAATCTTGGCGGCATGAGTGAGGGGCTCAGTGATCCCAGGGCGATGCGGGCGCTGGCCCACCCGGCGCGCCTGATGATCCTCAATCGACTGGGTCTCGAAGGCAGTGCCACAGCCACTGAAGTGGCGGAGATCGCGGGGATCACGCCCAGCGCCGCCAGCTATCACCTGCGCATGCTGGCCAAGTACGGGTTCGTGGAGGACGCGCCGCCGCGAGGCGATGGCAGGGAACGGCTGTGGAAGAGCGTGAACAAGCCGATCAGCGTCGGAGTCAAGCCGGGCGATCATCCGGACGTACGGGATGCCAAGGTGAGGCTGATGCTGGCGTTCCGCAGGGAGGCGCATGAAGAGGCCGATCGCGCGCTGGCTGCCGTAGAGGGTGAGCCTGACGAGTGGCGGGATGTCACCCGGTTCAACCGAATGAGGGTCAGGGTCGACCCGGAGGAGATGGCTCAGCTCAACGAGTCGATCGAGAAACTGATCGAGCCGTACCTCATCGCCAATCGCGACGAGAAGGGCGCGCCGAGTGGGGTCAGGGTCGCCGAAGTGCAGCTGAACCTCTTCCCGGTCGCGAAGCGGCCGACGCCGGGGCTGCCTACCGAGGATCACGATGCGGCGGGGTGATGTGGAACTGCGGGTGGGGTCTCCGGCAAGGCGGGCGGAGGGGCCGGCTGAGGTGGTGGTTGAGGTGCGGGACCGGGCTCTGGTCCTCGGTTGAGGGCCGGGACCGGGCTCTGGTCCTTGGTTGAGGGCCGGGACCGGGCTCTGGTCCTTGGTTGAGGGCCGGTACTGGGCTCTGGTCCTTGGTTGAGGTGCGGTACTGGGCTCTGGTTCTCGGTTGAGGGCCGGGACTGGGCTCTGGCCCTTGGTTGAGGTGCGGGATCGGCCTGGCGGGTTGTGGGTGCGAAGTGTCGGCGGTTGGTTGAGTTACAGGAACGGGCCGGTGTTAGCGCGGGCTTGCCAGGTGTTGATGGTGTTTGGTGTGTGGATGACTGAGTGGTCACGTTGAGAGTGGGTGTGGGGGTAGAGAGCTGGATGTCTGATTGACGGTTGACGGTCAGGCTGGGCTGGTGTGGGAGGTAGACTTTTCGGTGGCCTGTGACCACAGGCCGACTTCGCATGCCCCACTGCGGACCGCGCCATCGGTCCGGGCCATGTGCCCGGCTGGCGGGGATTCGGGGCATCAGGGCGGCAGACGACGCGCTGCTGCGGCACAACCGAGACCCGCGCCCTTCCGCAGGGCGCCAAGACCTGGAGGACCAGCACATGGCCCCCGTCGTCACCATGCGACAGCTGCTTGAGAGCGGCGTTCACTTCGGTCACCAGACCCGGCGCTGGAACCCGAAGATGAAGCGATTCATCTTCACCGAGCGCAACGGCATCTACATCATCGACCTGCAGAAGTCGCTCTCCTACATCGACCGCGCGTACGACTTCGTCAAGGAGACCGTCGCCCACGGCGGCACCATCCTGTTCATCGGCACCAAGAAGCAGGCTCAGGAGGCCATCTCCGAGCAGGCTGCCCGGGTCGGGATGCCGTACGTCAACCAGCGTTGGCTGGGTGGCATGCTCACCAACTTCTCCACCGTGCACAAGAGGCTTCAGCGGCTGAAGGAGCTCGAGGAGCTCGACTTCGACAACGTCGCGGGCTCGGGGCTCACCAAGAAGGAGCTCCTCATGCGCCGTCGTGAGAAGGACAAGCTCGAGCGCACGCTCGGCGGTATCCGTGACATGGGCCGCGTGCCCAGCGCCGTGTGGGTCGTCGACACCAAGAAGGAGCACATCGCGATCAGCGAGGCCAAGAAGCTTGGCATCCCTGTGGTCGCGATCCTCGACACCAACTGCGACCCCGACGAGGTCGACTACCCGATCCCGGGCAACGACGACGCCATTCGCGCCGTCGGTCTGCTGACCCGGGTCGTGGCCGACGGTGTCGCGGCCGGTCTGATGGCTCGCTCCGGCGCCGCCCGCGGTGACGAGAAGCCCGCCGCCGCCGAGCCGCTGGCCGAGTGGGAGCGCGAGCTCATCGAGCAGGGCACCGGCGACGCCGCGGCCGAGGCACAGCCCGAGGCGCAGGCCGAGGTCGAGGCTCCCGCGGCTGAGGCTGAGGCTGCTCCTGAGGCTGAGGCTGAGGCTGAGGCTGAGGCGCCCGCTCCCGCGGCCGAAGCTGCTCCTGAGGCCGCTGCCGCGGCTGACGCCGAGCCGCAGGCCTGACGTCAGAGCTCAGGTACCCGGGGTTTCCCGGGTACGGGCCCGTCCCGGTCGGGTGAAAAGTTCACCAGGCAGGGCGCGCGCTTTGCTCCGGCGAACGGAACGGCAGGATGAGGGATGTCCCTGGTCCTGCCGTGACCGGGCAGGGAACGGGCCACCAAGACAAGTGAACGGTTGAGCGAGGGGCCGCGGCCTCGCCAGGTGAGTGATCGCCAGGTGAGGACGCTTCCCAGTCAGGCAAGGACCAAGAGCCGGGCTCGGGCCGCAGAGCCGGGCTGTGATCGAGGTTCAAGGTTCAAGGGCCGATGCTGAGGCGGAGGCCGTGAGCCGGGATCTGGGCCGCAGGTCAAAGGCCTGGGGCGTGGTCCAGGGGTCGGGCCCGTGAGGTCGCGGTTCAAGGGCCGAGGTTGAGGCCTGGGTCCGGAGCTGAGGCTGTGAGCTGAGATCGGGTTCCAGGGCTGGGCTGAGGCCGTGAGCTGAGGTCTGGTTCGCGGCTGAGGTTGAGGCCGTGAGTCGAGGTCTGGCTCGCGGGCTGAGGTTGAGGCTGAAGCCTGGCTCCAGGGCTGAGGCTGTGAGCTGAGGCCAGGGCCGCGGGTTCGGGGCTGAGCTCCGGGCCGGGGTCTGAGGTCTGAATCGCGGGCTTGGGTTGCGAGCCGGGGTCTGGGTTGTGATCCAGGGTTGGGTCGCAGGCCGGGCCGGTGGTGAGCCGGGCCGTTCCGGGTGACCGGAGCGGCTGGCCGGGCCGGGTTGGACTGGGGCGGCTGGCCGGGCCGGGTTGGACTGGGTAGTTCAGCGGGCCGGGGTGGTCGGCCGGGCTGGGGAGGGCGCGGTTGCCCGAACCGGGCGCGGCGGGCCGGCCGGGTGGCGTCGGTGCAGGCCGGTGATGGTCCAGGATGGTAAGCCAGGGCGAGGCTGGGCAGGATGCCAGGCGAGCCGGGCCCCGAACGCAAGACAGAGGCTGACGCAAGACAAAGGCTTCCGTACGGCAAGCGCCCGCCGTACGAACCAAGGGTGAGCAGGCGTGCCGTTGCCCACCTGATCCACGACGACGACGAAATCCCACAAGGAAAAGCAATGGCTTCCGTGAACATGGCCGATGTCAAGCGGCTTCGCGAAATCACCGCTGCCGGCATGATGGACTGCAAGAAGGCGCTCGAGGAGTCCGAGGGTGACTTCGACCGCGCCATCGAGCTTCTGCGCCTCAAGGGCGCCAAGGACGTGGGCAAGCGCGAGGCCCGTACCGCCTCCAACGGCCTGGTCGCGCTCAAGCAGGACGGCGACTCCGCTGCCGCGCTGCTCGAGCTCAACTGCGAGACCGACTTCGTGGCCAAGGGCGAGCGCTTCCAGGAGCTGGCCACCCAGGTTGTCGAGCACATCCTCGAGACCAAGCCCGCCGACGTGGCGTCGCTGCTCGAGTCGTCCTTCGGCGGCCAGACCGTCAAGGAGCACCTCGACACCGCCAACGCCGCGCTCGGCGAGAAGATCGAGATCCGCCGGTTCGCGGTGCTCGAGGGCGGCTACATCGGTGCTTACATGCACCGGACCGACCCGGCGCTGCCGCCGGCCGTCGGCGTGCTGGTCCAGCTCGACAAGCCGAACGCCGAGGTCGCCAAGGACATCGCGCAGCACGCCGCCGCGATGGCCCCGCAGTACCTCAAGGCCGCCTCCGTCCCGGCCGACGTGGTCGAGAAGGAGCGCAAGCTCTTCGAGGAGATGACCCGCGAGGAGGGCAAGCCCGAGGCTGCCATCGCCAAGATCGTCGAGGGCCGCGTGAACGGCTGGTACAAGGACTTCACCCTCCTCCAGCAGGCCTTCGTCAAGGACAACAAGAAGAGCGTGGGCAAGTACGCCGAGGAGAACGGCGTCGAGGTCCAGGCCTTTGTCCGCTTCAAGGTCGGTCAGGCTTAGGCTTAGGCAAGCAACCGGCCAGGCAGGCCCGCCGATCAAGGCGGGCCGCCCGGCCAAGGCAAGAAGCAAGCCGACAGCCTGAACTTGATCCACCGAACGAAGGAGGCCGCCGCCGTGCAGGACCACCGGGAGCCAGCCCACGAATCCACACGGACGGCGGCTTCCTCATCTCCAAATCCGCACAACCCGCTCAGATGGAAGCGGGTGATGCTGAAGTTGTCAGGCGAGGCGTTCGCCGGTAGCGAGCCGCTGGGCATCGATCCGGTGATCGTCGATCATCTGGCC
Organism: Nonomuraea angiospora; assembly: GCF_014873145.1. Classification (NCBI taxonomy): domain Bacteria; kingdom Bacillati; phylum Actinomycetota; class Actinomycetes; order Streptosporangiales; family Streptosporangiaceae; genus Nonomuraea; species Nonomuraea angiospora. The sequence continues at coordinate 9,900,815 of NZ_JADBEK010000001.1, forward strand.
GATTCGATCGCCGAGGCCGTCAAGGAAGGCGTACAGGTCGCGGTCGTGGTCGGCGGCGGCAACATGTTCCGCGGCGCCACCCTGTCGCAAGGAGGCATCGACCGCGCCAGAGCCGACTACATGGGCATGCTCGGCACGGTCATCAACTGCCTGGCCCTGCAGGACTTCCTCGAGCGGCGGGGCGTCGAGACGCGCGTCCAGACCGCCATCACCATGCAGCAGGTGGCCGAGCCGTTCCTGCCGCGCCGCGCGATCAGGCACCTCGAGAAGGGGCGCGTGGTCATCTTCGGTGCGGGGCTCGGCTCGCCGTACTTCTCCACCGACACCGCGGCGTCCCAGCGGGCCCTGGAGATCGGCGCGGAGGCGCTGCTCAAGGGAACGCAGGTGGACGGGATCTACGACTCCGATCCACGCAAAAATCCGGATGCGGTCAGGTTCGACCACCTTGACTACGGCGAGGTGCTGCTCCGCGACCTCGCGGTCATGGACGCCACCGCGATCAGCCTGTGCAAGGACAACGACCTGCCGATCGTGGTCTTCGACCTCATGGGCGAGGGCAACATCCTGCGAGCGGTACGCGGTGAGAAAATCGGCACGCTGGTGAGTCCCGCAGGCAAATGAGGGAGCGAGCCCGACACCGCCAGCTAGAAGACAGGGAGCCGCTGTGATCGACGAAACCCTCCTCGAAGCCGAGGAAAAAATGGACAAGGCCGTCTCGGTCGCGAAGGAGGACTTCGCGACCATCCGTACGGGCCGCGTCACCCCCTCGATGTTCAACAAGATCAACGCCGAGTACTACGGCACGCCGACGCCGATCCAGCAGCTGGCGTCGTTCCATGTGCCGGAGGCGCGCATGGTGCTCATCCAGCCTTTCGACAAGAGTTCGATGGGCGCCATCGAGAAGGCCATCCGCGACTCCGACCTCGGTGTCAACCCCACCGACGACGGCCAGGTGATCCGCGTGACGTTCCCGGAGCTCTCCGAGGAGCGGCGCAAGGAGTACATCAAGGTCGCCAGGAACAAGGGCGAGCACGCCAAGGTGTCGGTGCGTAACATCCGCCGCTCCGCCAAGGAAGTCCTCGACAAGATGATCAAGGATGGCGAGGCGGGGGAGGACGAGGTCAGGCGGGCCGAGAAGGAGCTCGACGACCTCACCCAGAAGCACGTCGCGAAGATCGACGAGCTGCTCAAGCACAAGGAAGCCGAGCTGCTCGAAGTCTGAGCGGCACGCCGCACGGCGGACCGCGTTCGACGGGTCGTCGTGGGTAGCGGCCTCACACCTGCGGTGGTCGCTTTGGGCGGGCGCCGCAGGTAGCGGTTTGCACCTACGGTGGTCGCTTGGGCGGGCGCCGCAGGCAAGTGGGTCGTGCCTACGGCGGGTCGTCGCAGGTGGCGACTCTGGTCTACGGTGGTCGCGTTCGGCGGGCCGTTGTGGGCGATGGTTGCACCTGGGGCGGCTCGTCGTAGGGGTGGTTCGTACCTGGGGCGGGTTGTCGCGGGTGGCGGTTGGTGTCTGCGGCGGGTTGTCGCGGGTGGCGGTTGGTGTCTGCGGCGGGTCGTTGCGGGTGGCGGTTGATGTCTGCGGCGGGTCGTTGCGGGTGGCGGTTGGTGCCTAGGGCGGGTCGCCGTGGGTAGCGGCTTGGGCCTACGGTGGGTCGTGTTCGGCGGGCCGCCGCAGGTCAGCGGGTCTTGAACGGCCCTTGCCCCGAGTGGCGGGGGCCGTGGCTCTTGGAGAAACTCTGTGGAAGAAAGTACGGCTGACACCAGCTCAGGCGGCGGCGGCCGTACCGGAAGGAACCTGCCCGCCGCGATCGCGGTCGGTGTGGTCCTGGGCGCGCTGGTCATCGGCACGATCTACACGATCAAGGAACTGTTCCTCGTGGTGGTCGCCGGTGCCGTGGGCGTCGGCGTGATGGAGCTGATCAAGGCCTTCGCCACCCGCGAGATCAAGGTGCCCGCGGTGCCGGTGCTCGCGGGCCTGGTGGCGATGCAGGCGGGCGCGTACTGGGGCGGGCCGGCGTGGCTGCTGGCCACGTTCGCGGTGTTCGCGTTGGTGCTCCTGGTCTGGCGCATGTTCAGTGACGGGACCGACGGTTACGTACGGGACGCGTCGGCCTCGGTGTTCACGCTGTTCTATCCCGCCATGCTCGCGGCGTTCGTGCCCATGCTGCTGCGTCTCCACGACGGCGACCACCGGGTGCTGATCTTCATCGCGGTGACCGTGGCCAGCGACATCGGCGGCTACTTCGCGGGCGTGCTGTTCGGCCGGCACAAGATGACGGCGATCAGCCCGAAGAAGACCTGGGAGGGGCTCGCCGGGTCGGTGATCGCGTGTACGGCGGTCGGGGCGTGGCTGGTGGTCTGGCTGATGCACGGCGCCATCTGGCAGGGCGCGCTGATCGGCGCGCTGGCGGCGCTGCTGGCCACCGTGGGTGACCTGATCGAGTCGATGATCAAGCGGGATCTCGGCATCAAGGACCTGGGCACGATCCTGCCCGGTCACGGCGGTCTGATGGACCGGCTCGACTCGCTGGTGACGACGCTGGTGCCGGTCTGGCTGCTGATGACGCTGTTCTTCTAGTTACTGCTGCGACTCCAGCGTTTCGGTGGTGACCGGGGAGAGCCAGAGCCACCGTACGGCCTCACCCCCGAACGCGAATCCTGACATGTCTGGCATGTGGGGTGCGTTGGCCAGCATCAGGACCCCCGAATACCGCGGCCCCAACGGGAACGTCGAAGGCTCGTGATACCACTTCGCCGTGTGCCCGTGGCCGAGCCACGTGACCGAGTGCCACGGATACTGCGACAGCCACACCAGCAGCAGCGCCGCGTCGCGCGGGTCCTCGCGGGTGGCCACGGCCAGCTCGATCCTGGCGTACGCGCCGGGCTTGTCGATCCACTGCTCGACCGTGGGCATGCGCTGGCAGCTCATCCCCACGGTGGACAGCACGGTGTAGGAACGGCCCTGATGCGGCGGCCGTTCGGTGATGCCGACGGTCGGCAGCCGATCGCCGCTGGCGTCCCAATAGCGCCCCGCGGGGCCGAGCGCCCCGTCCAGATGACCCATCACGAACTGCTGGAACGACGGCCACGACCCCTCGCTGTGCCGCCAGCCCCAGTAGGACCTGGCGTTGGAGATACGGGGCTGCAACCCTTCGAGCGCCTCCGACAGCGCCCACGCGAACGGCGACTCGCCCACCGCGTCGCGGGCGTAACCGGGCATGCCCCGGCTCATGTCGGCCCAGCCGGGGATCACCGCCAGCAGCTCCTCGTCCTCGTACAGGGCCACCCCGTCCCCCTCCTCGAACCACAGCGCGGTGAGCTGCCCGAGCGGCCTGCGGCCGTCGGGGTGGAGGGTGTTGGCCCTGGGCATCAGCGGAGGCAGGCCGGCGTTGATGCGGGCCAGGTCGACCACCGCCGGGGCCGGGCGGTGGTTGGCCAGCCAGACGGCGCCGTGCACAGTGCCGTCGGGCGAGCACAGGTAAGCTACCGAGGAGTCCTCGTCACGCTCGACCACGAGCGTCCGGCTGCCGTAGGGGTTGCCGGCGGCGAGAACGACCTCGGCGCCACCCTCGCCAGATGCCGACCGAAAAATCGCCATACGAGATGACTGTAGATCCGGTGGCAGCCACGATGCGAGCCGTACCGTAACCAGGAATGCCACCTCCGATCCGAACGTTCATTACCCTGATTGACAGCCACTCAAAGCAAAGGCAGGAACGTGTCCCAGCCCCCAGGCCAGCTCACCTTCGTCGCGCCCCGGCGGGCCAAGCCCGCACGGCACCTGGCCGACCTGTCGATGGCCGACCGGCGGGCCGCGGTCACCGAGCTGGGGGAGAAGGCGTTCCGCGCCGACCAGCTCTCGCGCCACTACTTCGAGCGGCTCACCACCGACGTCGGCGCCATGACCGACCTGCCGGCGGCCTCCCGCGAGAAGCTGGCCGCGCTCCTGCCCGATCTGCTGACCTCGGTCAGGGAGCAGACCACCGACGGGGGCACCACGCGTAAGACGCTGTGGCGGCTGTTCGACGGGGCGCTGGTCGAGTCGGTGCTCATGCGCTATCCCGACCGGGTCACGATGTGCGTGTCCTCGCAGGCCGGCTGCGGCATGAACTGCCCCTTCTGCGCCACCGGACAGGCCGGCCTCACCCGCAACATGTCCACCGCCGAGATCGTCGAGCAGGTCGTCGCCGGCGCCCGGGCACTGGCGGCCGGCGAGGTGCCCGGCGGGCCCGGCCGGGTGAACAACGTCGTGTTCATGGGCATGGGAGAGCCTCTGGCCAACTACAAGCAGGTCATCGGGGCGGTGCGGCGGCTGGTGGAGCCCGCGCCGCACGGGCTGGGCATCTCGGCCCGGGGCATCACCGTCTCCACCGTCGGGCTGGTGCCCGCGATCGGCAAGCTCGCCGACGAGGGGCTGCCCGTCACGCTGGCGCTGTCGCTGCACGCGCCCGACGACGAGCTGCGTGACACGCTGGTGCCGATCAACACGCGGTGGAAGGTGGCCGAGGTCCTCGACGCGGCGTGGGCGTACGCGGCGAAGACCAAGCGGCGGGTCTCGATCGAGTACGCGCTGATCAAGGACATCAACGACCACGAGTGGCGGGCCGACCTGCTGGGCAAGCTGGTCCGGGGCAAGCTCGTGCACGTCAACCTGATCCCGCTCAACCCGACCCCGGGGTCGAAGTGGACGGCTTCCCGGCCTGAGGACGAGCGGGCGTTCGTACGCCGGCTGGAGTTCCACGGCGTGCCGGTGACGGTACGCGACACGCGCGGCCGCGAGATCGACGGCGCCTGCGGCCAGCTCGCGGCCGCCGAATAACCCACCCCGCCGAGAGTTCCCGGGCGGCGGCGTTCCAAGGGACGCGGCGAGCCGGCCCGGGGTGCGGAGGGCAGGCGCACATCAAGAACGTGGACCGGGCTAGTGGGGGGCGATCGAGCGGGCGGTGAAGCCCTCGATCAGGTCGGCGATCATGGCGGCGCCCCGGCTGTTCAGGTGGACGTTGTCCGTGGTGAGCTGAAGGCCGCGGCCCCTGGAGATGGCGTCCAGGCTGCGGCCGAGCAGGAAGTGCTGCATCGCGGCGGTCTGCGCCAGCTTCCCCTCCGCCTGGTACGGAGTGCCGGGAGCCCGGCCCTGCTCCTGCAGGTAAGCCGTCATCCGCTCGTTGAGCGGCAGGTACGTGACGCCCTCGGCCGCCGCGACCCGCCGGACGATCTCGCTGTACTCGGCGGCCCGCCGCACCGGGACCGAGTCGAGCTCCTCGCCGATGACGGGCAGGGAGAGCATCGCCACGCGGGCCATCGTCTCGTCCTGGAGCCGCCGGGCGATGGTGGCGAGGTTGGCGGCGTAGGCCTCCGGGGTGGGGTCCGCGGCGAGCTTCCAGCGCTTGCGCAGGGTCTTGGCGAGCGTCCCGCTGAGCGTGGAGTTCGCGTCGTTGGTGCCGATGAGTACGGTCACGACGTCGGGGTCCTGGCCCACGACGTCGTCGAGCCGCTTGACCGTCTCCGACGACGGCTCGTAGTTGACCCCGGCGTTGATCACGGTCGCCTCGGGCAGCCGGGAGCGGAGCATGGCCACGTAGTCGGCGCTCACCTGTGCGCGGGTGATGCTGTCACCCAGGCAGATCATCTTCACCGTCGTCTCCTCTAGGGTGAGTGAGTGCTCACTAACCTACCCTACGCCGGAGCCACACGTACGTCCCCAGGCCGATCAGGCACCAGATCAGGGAGATGGCGCCGAGTTCGGGGAGCTGGTCGAGGAGGTGACCCCCGTTCGCCGCCTTCATCCAGGCGATGAGCGGGACGGTGAGCCAGTGCAGGGGCGAGGAGCTGAGCAGCAGCATCGCCAGGAACCCCAGCAACAGCCCCATGATCGAAAGTGCGGGGGAGCTGATGACCGCGCGGCTGGTGAGGGCGCCCAGCGCGGTGCCGGTGAACGCGGCCAGGGCGTTCAGGACGAGAGCGGCGGCCAGCACGCCGCGCGAGGGAGCCTGGCTCACGCCGAGCAGGAGCGCCGCGCCCAGGCCGAGCGCCGCGAACGCCACACAGGTCGCGAACGCCGCCAGCAGCCCCGCCGCCACCTCCTTGCCCCGGCCGCCCACCTGGATCGCCGACAGCTCCCGCTGCCGGTCGGGCTCGGTGTCGAGCAGGCTCCTGGCCGCCCAGGCCAGGATGGGGATGATCAGTACGGCGCCGTCCGTGAGGGCCGCGGCCTCCCCGCCGCGCGGCGCCCGGCTGCCGTAGAGGATCGCCAGCATGGCGAGTGCCAGCAGGAGTGCCTGGAACATGCGGTGCGAACGGACGTAGGCGGCCAGGCGGAACGTGGCCAGGGCGATCAACCGGACTCCTCGATCTCGCGGGCCAGATAACCCTCGCCGCGCATCCTGGCGAGGAAGTCGTGGACTTCGGACGCGGGCACCGTGACGGCCACGACCGTCCCCCTGTCCTCGACGGGATCGAGGCCGGGCGCCGTCGTGCTCTCCTTGAGGCGGCCGTCCACCAGCGACCAATGGCGCATCTCGGGCAGAGAGCGCAGGCCGCCCTGGTGGTCGCTGACGATGACGATGCCGCCGCGGCCCGCCACCTCGCCGGCGATCGACGGGAGCGCCTCACGGGTGTCCACGTCGAGCCCGGCGAACGGCTCGTCCAGGATCAGCAGCCCCGGCTCCGACATCAGCGCCTGGACCAGGCCGACCTTGTGCGCGCTGCCCTTCGACAGCTCGCCCAGGGCGACGGTGAGGAGGTGGCCCATGTTCAGGCGCTCGGCCCACGGCTCCCAGCGGGCGCCCCCGCGTACCCGGGACATGTGGCGCAGATAGGCCGTGACCGTGAACGGCTGGGCGGTCGGGAAGCGGTCGGGGGCGAAGCCGACCACCTCGGGACGCCCGGCGATCGTGCCGATCGTGGGCCGGGTGAGGCCCGCGAGGAGGCGCAGCAGAGTCGACTTGCCTGCCCCGTTCACGCCGGTCAGCTCGATCACGTCGCCGGGGGCGAGCTGGGCGTCGACGTCTTCGATGACGAAAGGATCACGTCTTCGGTAGCGGAAAGAGACCTTGGACAGACGCATGGTCCTGTAACGCTATATGTCGGGTCGCATCACCGGCATAAAGAGCCTCACAATGGAGACACCCCCAGCATCAAGAGGAGTGGGCTTGAATCGCTTTCCGCGCGTCATGGGTATGCGTTCAGGCTATGACCCCGCCGAAGTCGACGCCCTGATCGGCCGGATCGAGTCGACCCTGGGCAGGGGCATGCCCACTGTGGAGCCCGTCACCGCGGACGACGTGCGGCGGGCCACGTTCCGAGCCAAGCGTGGCGGCTATGTCGAGACCGCCGTCGACTTCGCCCTGGAGGCGTTCGTGGTGGCGCTGGAGACCCAGGCCAAGCGGCCGGTACGCCTCGCCATGGCCGAGCCGACCGGCGAGATGCTGCGCGAGGAGTGGTTCGAGACCCAGGCGGCCCGCGTCGAACGGGTGGCCTTCCGCCCGGGTCGCATGGGCACCGGCTACAACGAGGACGAGATCGACGCTTTCCTGGACCGCATCGTGGCCACCCTGCGCGGGACGACCGACTTCCCGGTGACGGCCAAGGAGGTGCGGGCGGCGAAGTTCTCGACCGTGCTGTTCCGCTCCGGCTACCTCATCGCGGACGTGGACTCCTTCCTGGCCGGCATCGCGGACGTGCTGGAGCAGCGCCGTTAGGCGTTCTCGACCACGGAGAGCAGCCCGCCGAGGTCGGGCAGCACCTGCTGGACGACCTTCTCGTCGGCGGGCCGCTCGCCCTGGCGGTTGATCCACACGCGCGGGATGCCGAGGCGGTGCGCGGGGACCATGTCGTGGAAGTAGCTCTGCGCCACATGCACCCATCGCGCCGGCTCGTACGAGCGCCTGAACGTCTCGAAGTGGGCGTCGGCCGGCTTGTACGCGCCCACGTCCTCCGACGTCAGCACCGCGTCGAACGCCACGGGCAGCCGCCGCCGCGTCTCGGCGACGAGGTCGCGGTCGCAGTTGGTGAGCAGCGCCAGGCGCCAGCCCGCCCCGCGCAGCGCCGACAGCTCGGCGCCCACCTCGGAGAACACCGGCCAGTACGGGAGCGTCGTGCCCAGCACCGAGGCGTCGTCCTCGTTCAGCTCCACCTTCTCGTCGGCGCAGGCCCTGCGCAGCGCCTCGGCCAGCACGTGGCGGTAGCGGAGCGTCGGGGACTCGGCCTGCACCACGTGCTCGTGCCGGTTGTACGCCTCCAGCAGCCGCGCCCCCTGACCCGGCGCGATCAGCTCGGCGCTGGTGCGGATGCCGTGCCGCCAGTCGACAAGTGTTCCGAAGCAGTCGAACGTTACCCATCGCATAGATCTCATAATGAGGGACATGGCGATATCCGTGCGTCCCATCGAGCCGCAAGATCTCGCGAACGTGACCCGGGTGCTGACCGAGAGCTGGGGCGGCTCGACCGTGGTGGCCCTGGGCCGCGGGGAGCTGGTCGACGCCGCCGCGCAGCCGGGGTTCATCGCCGAGCTCGATGGCGAGCTGGCCGGGATCATCACGTACGGGCGGCGCGGCGACTCCGTGGAGATCATCACGATCGACGCGGTGATGCCCGGCAGGGGGGTGGGGGCGGCGCTGCTGGACGCGGTGCGCGCCGTCGCGGCCGAGGGCGGGGCGGCCAGGCTCTGGCTGATCACCACCAACGACAACACGCGCGCCCTGCGGTTCTACCAGCGGTACGGCTTCGACCTGGTCGCCCTGCACCGCAACGGCGTGGACCGGGCGCGGGACCTCAAGCCGGGCATCCCGGCCGAGGCCGACGGCATCCCGATCCGCCACGAGCTGGAGCTGGAGCTCCTCCTCTGACGTACATCGGGGTCAGTGGAGGATCTGGTGGAGGGCGGCAGCCAGGCGGGTCGCCGGGTCGTGCTCGCCCGCGGGGTCGTCCGAGCGCCAGGCCACGTAGCCGTCCGGGCGCACCAGGACGGCGTCGCAGCCGTACCGCGAGTCCCAGTGCCCCTCGACGTCGACCAGCTCCGACCCCACCCGGTGCACCCGCACCCCCTCGACCGCCGCCCGCGCCCACTTCTCCCCGCCGGGCCCGCACAGCAGCACGAACGAGTCGTGGAACAGGTCGTGCACGCCGATCCGCCGCCCGTCCAGGGAGAGCCAGAGGTGCGGGGCCCGGGTGCCGGGACGGGCGTCTCGTGGCACCCCGTCGCCGAACACCGACTCGGGCGGGGTCCCGGCCATCGCCGTGGACGCGTACCGCTGCCCGAGGACGCACGTGACCGGGTCGACCGGGTCCTCCTCCGGGGCGGAGCTGAACCTGGCGGCCTGGCTGCGCACGGTCAGGTCGGCCAGCTCCAGCGCCACCGGGCGGCGCTCGGCCTCGTACGTGTCGAGCAGCGCGTCCGAGGCCCGCCCCGCGAGCACGGCGGCGAGCTTCCAGGCCAGGTTGTGCGCGTCCTGGACGGCCGAGTTGGCCCCCAGCCCCTGGGCCGGCGGCCACACGTGCGCGGCGTCCCCGACGAGGAAGACCCGGCCGGAGCGGTAGCTGTCGGCCACGCCCACCGCCTCGGTCCAGGACGCCTTGCTGACGATCTCGACCGGTACGTCGCGGCCGATGACCGCCTTGGCCGCGGCGACGCAGCGCTCGTCGGTGAAGTCGTCGGGGGACTCCTGGTCCGGGTCGTAGATCAGGGACAGACCCCAGTGGTCGCGCAGCGCGTGGGAGATGAAGGCCGCCGAAGGGGTGACCCCAGGTTCGCCGACGATCCAGAACAGGGCTCTCTTGGTGATGATCTCCGACAGGTCCGCCTTGATGACGAAGGTCACGAAGTGGCGCACGGCGCCGAGGCCGGTGCGGGCGATGCCGAGCCGCTCCCTGGTGGCGCCGCCGTAGCCGTCGGCGCCGATCACGTACTGGGCCCTGATCGTGTGCCGCTCGCCGGTGGTGCGATTTTCCACCACGGCCGTCACGCCGTCGGCGTCGGGCTCGATCGACTGGCACTGCGTGTCGAACCACAGCTCCGCGCCCCTGGCGCGGGCCGCCTCGATCAGGATGGGCTCGACCGTGCTCTGGTCGGCCAGGCAGAACTCGCCCGCGGTCAGCTCGGGCAGCGCCCGCGGGGAGTCGTTGTCGAACAGCCACTGCCACTCGCCCGCCAGCGTCGCGCAGCGGGCCAGGCCGGCATCCTCGTCGAAGGGCCGGCCCGCCTCCTTCACGAGTTCGTCCAGGCCGAGCGGCCGGTAGATCTCCAGGGTGCGCGGGTTGATCCCCCGCGCCCGGCCCAGGAGCGACGCGCCGGCGTGGCGGTCGACCAGCAGGCAGGGCACGCCCTGGTGGGAGAGGAAGAGGGCCGAGGCCAGGCCGGCGTAGCCGCCGCCGACGATCAGGACGGGGGTCTGCTTCATGATGCCTTCTCCAGGGTGCGCGCGGGGTCGTCGACGGTCGGGCGGGTGCCGTTGCGGTGGGCCTGGCGGACGTCGCGTACGTACTCGGGGGACAGCATCGCGGTGAGGATCGCGACGCCGCCGCGGCGGACGCGGATCTCGCTGCCGGCGGCCCTGCCCACCAGGCGGATGCGCCGCCCTGGGCCCTCCGCTGGGCCCGCCGCGGGCGCCTGGTGGTCCTTGACCTGGCCCCGGCCGCTCCAGCGCAGGTCCTGGTGCTCGACGGTGGCGTCCTCGGGGACCAGCAGCTTCACCACGCCGCGGTCGAGGTCGAGGCGCAGCTCGATCTCGGCGGGCAGGCCGGGGGAGCGCAGGTCGAGGGTGGTCTGGCCGTAGCGGGTGCGGACCTCGAAGCGGCCCGCGGTGGTCCAGTTGCCCAGGCGCCGGGTGACGGCGTGGTCGGTGTGGATGCGTTCGATGTCGCTCATGGATGGGATAGTTGCAGTGAAACTAGTCTCTCGTCAACTAGTAATGGCGAAGCTAGTATTGGCCCATGGCTCTCGACCGTGGCTCGCCGCTCGCCCTGACCGTGCTGGCCCTGCTGCGCCACCAGCCGCTGCACCCGTACGGGATCCAGCGCCTGCTCAAGCAGTGGGGCAAGGACCTGGTGGTCAACGTGGGCCAGCGGGCCGGCCTCTACCGGACCATCGACCGGCTGCTGGAGGCCGGCCTGATCAGCGTCCGGGAGACGGGGCGCGACCAGCAGTACCCCGAGCGCACGGTCTACGAGATCACCGCGGAGGGCACGACGGCGCTGCTCAAGTGGCTGGACGAGATGCTGAGCACGCCCAAGCAGGAGTTCCCGCAGTTCCCGGCCGCGCTGGCGAACGCGCTCATGCTCGCGCCGGAGGACCTGGCGGGGGCGCTCGAACGGCGCGAGCGGGCGGTCGCCGAAACCCTGGCCTGGCTGGAGGCGGGCCTGGCGGAGGAGCCCGGGCTCCCGCGCGTCACCATGCTGGAGATCGAATATCTGCGCGAGGTGACGGCCGCGGAGGCCCGGTGGCTGCGCGGGGTCATCGACGACCTGCGGGCCGGGCGGATCACGTGGTCGCGGGAGTCGCTGGAGGAGGCCGCGGCGGAGCGAGAGTGACCGGGGTGGGCTCGGCCCGCGGCCTGTGCAGCAGGGCCACGATCACCGCCGTCACCGGGGCGGCCAGGAAAGCGCCGACGATCCCCCAGAGCAGGCTGCCCACCGCGATCGCGATCAGGATGATCGCGCTGGGCAGGGCGAGCGCCTTGCCGTAGATCTGCGGCGCCAGCACGTGTCCCTCGAGCTGGCCTATCGCCACGGTCACCCCGACCACGATCAGCATCACGATCCAGCCCTTGGCCACGAGCGCCACCACCGCGGACAGCAGCCCCGCCGTGAACGCCCCCACGATCGGCAGGAACGCCCCCACGAACGTCAGCACCGCCAGCGGCAGCGCGATCGGCACGCCCAGGATCCACAGCGTCATGCCGATCAGGAACCCCTCCACCGCGCCCACGATCGCCACGCCGCGGATGTAGCGGCCGATCACGCCGAAGGCCAGGCGAGCGGTCTCGGTGATGTGCGGCCTGGCCGACGGGGGCGCGAGCTCCACGAGCCAGCGGAAGAGCCGGTCACCGCCATGCACGAAGTACACCGACAGGACGAACGCCACCACCGCCCCCACCACGATCTCGCCCGCCGTCCTGACCCCGGCCAGCGCCCCCGTGGCGATCTGGCGGCCCTGGGCGGACAGGTACTGCTCGGCCTGCGCGGCGAGCTTGCGCGGGTCGAACCCGAACTCGTGGGTCAGCTTGTACAGGTTGTCGAGCACCTTGCCGAAGCTGACCCGCAACTGTTCGACGCTGTCGATGGTGGGCGGCACCAGCAGCGCGATCAGCCCCGCGGCCACCACGAGCCCGCCGACGTAGACGATCGCGGTGGCCGGCGCCCGGCTCAGCCCGCGCTTCCTGAGCCAGCGGGCCGGGGGCAGCACCAGCGCCGTGATGAACACGCCGACGACGATCGCCACGACGATCGTGCCGACCTGGTAAAGGCAGAAGCCGACCACCGCCGCCAGCGCGATCCACCCGAGCAGCCGCCACGGCTCCATCCCCTGCCCCCTATCGTGCCTGGTCAGAGGCCTTCCCCGTGGGGGTTCAGGGCAACCCTGGTCAGTCGGGCGGCGTCAGGTGGAGGTGCTGGGAGCGCTTGCTCTCCTCGTACGTCTCCCGCGCCGCGCCGGTCGTGCCGCCGACCTCCGCGACCGGCACGTCCCACCACGCCTCGGAGGACGGGGCGTCGTCCGCCATCGGGTCGGTGCGCACGTAGATCACCGTGGTCCCGGTCCCCGAGCGGGCCTCCTCGAGCGCCTTGCGCAGGTCGGCGACCGACTCGGGGCGCAGCACCGTGGCGCCGAGGCTGGCCGCGTTGGCGGCCAGGTCGACGGGCAGCGGCCCGCCGTCGCGATGCCGGTAGGAGGTGCCGAGCCGCTCCGCGCCCACGCTCTCCGACAGGCGGCCGATGGAGGCGAAGCCGGAGTTGTCCACCAGGACGACCACCAGCTTGATCCCCTCGGAGATCGCGGTGATCAGCTCCTGCGCCATCATCAGGTACGAGCCATCGCCCACCAGGACGAACACCTCGCGCTCCGGCACCGCCATCTTGACGCCCAGCCCGCCGGCGATCTCGTAGCCCATGCAGGAGTAGCCGTACTCGACGTGGTAGTTGCCCGGCCCGCTCGGCCGCCAGAGCTTGTGCAGGTCACCGGGCATCGACCCGGCCGCGCACACCACCACGCCGTCCTCTGCCGCCGCCGCGTTGACCGCGCCGATCACCGCGGACTGGGGCAATGGCGAGCCCTCCAGCGAGTAGGCCCGGTCCACCGCCGCGTCCCACTCCCGGGTCAGCTCGGCGGCCCGCGCGCGGTAGTCCGCCGGCGCGCCCCTCCAGCCCGCGAACGCCTCGACCAGGTCCGCCAGCCCCTCGCGGGCGTCGCCGACCAGTTGCAGGCCCGACAGCTTGGCGGCGTCGAAGGCGGTGATGTTGAGGTTGAGGAAGCGGGCGTCGAGGGCGAAGATCGTCCGGGAGGCGGTGGTGAAGTCGCTGTAGCGGGTGCCCACGCCGATGATCAGGTCGGCCTCGCGGGCCAGCGCGTTGGCGGCCGTGGTGCCGGTGGCGCCGATCGCGCCCACGGCGAGCGGGTGCCCGTACGGGAGCGCGCCCTTGCCGGCCTGCGTCTCGGCGACCGGGATGCCGTACGTCTCGGCGAAGACCCGCAGCTCCTCCGTGGCCTCGCTGTAGATCGTCCCGCCGCCCGCGACGATCAGGGGGCGCACGGCCGACTTGGCCAGCTGGGCCGCCCGGAACACGGCGGCCCGCTCGGGCAGCGGCCTGGGGACGTGCCAGACGCGGCGCGCGAACAGCTCCTCCGGCCAGTCGTGGGCCTCGGCCTGCACGTCCTGCGGCAGCGCCAGCGTCACCGCGCCGGTCTCGGCCGGGTCGGTGAGCACGCGCATGGCGGCCAGCAGCGCCGACGGGAGCTGCTCGGGGCGGTTGATCCGGTCCCAGTAGCGGGAGACCGGCTTGAAGCAGTCGTTGACCGAGATGTCGTAGGAGCGCTGGTCCTCCAGCTCCTGCAGCACCGGGCCCGCCACCCGGGTGGAGAAGATGTCGCCGGGCAGCAGCAGCACCGGCAGCCGGTTGATCGTCGCGCCCGCCGCGCCCGTGATCATGTTGGTCGCGCCGGGGCCGATGGAGGTGGTGCAGGCCAGGGTGGCCAGGCGGTTGCTGGCCCGGGCGTAGGCGGCGGCGGTGTGGACCATGGCCTGCTCGTTGCGGCTCAGGTGGTAGGGGAGGTCCTCGGTGGAGGTGGCCAGCGCCTGGCCGAGCCCGGCCACGTTGCCGTGGCCGAAGATGCCGGAGCAGCCGCCGAAGAACCTGCGCTCCACGCCGTCGCGCTCGCTCCACTGCTGGGCCAGGAAGCGCACGACGGCCTGGGCGACGGTCAAGCGAATCATGAAGTCCTCCCGAACGGCAGTCTCGGGTCTGTGGCCTGGCTTTCCCAGGAGGAGCGGATCCACGCGTGGCGCGGGTCGTCGCAGAAGGCCATCGAGCGCTCCTCCGCCGGGCCCGCCAGGACGTTCAGGTAGTAGAGGTCGTAGCCGGGGGCGGCCATGGCGGGGCCGTGGTATCCGTACGGGACGAGGACGACGTCGCCCGAGGAGACCTCGGCCAGGGTGTCGATGTGGCCGCGTTCGGAGGAGTAGACGCGCTGGTAGGCGTTGCCCTGGCCGGCCACCTCGAAGTAGTAGATCTCCTCCAGGACCGCCTCGCCGGGGTTGTCGGTGTCGTGTTTGTGCGGCGGGTACGACGACCAGTTGCCGCCCGGTGTGATGACCTCCACGGCCATGAGCCTGTCGCAGTCGAAGGCGTCGGGGGAGCAGAAGTTGTTCACCTGGCGGGTGGCCTGGCCCGCGCCGCGGATCTCGACCGAGACCTGGTCGGCGGGCACGTGGCGGGGCTCCAGGGCGCGGGTGGCCAGGGCGGAGGGCAGGGCGATGCGCCCGGCGCCCCGGAGCGTGACGTGGGAGCCGATCGGGACGTAGGCGAAGTCGCTCGGCCCGCTGAAGACCGACGGCCGTCCCGCCAGCTCGAACGTCGCGGCGGAGGTGGTGACCGTGCAGGATCCCGACAGCGGGAGCACCAGCGTCTCCTCGTCGCCGGTGTCGAACGAGACCGGCGTGTCAGCCAGGTCCACGATGCGCAGGCCCGAGTACGTCCAGCCCGCCAGGGACGGGGTGATCTCGACGGACCAGGGGCCGTTCGCGGCCTTGCCGAACGGAACGTATGTCATGCGCGGGTCTCCCGTACCAGTGCCGCGGCGTTGTCCACCGCTTTCGCCACGTCGTCATCCGGAGGGTAGAGCAGGGCGCGGCCCACGACGAGGCCGCGCACGCCGGGCAGGCTCAGGGCGCGGTCCCAGTCGGCGTAGGCGGCGTCGATGTCCGGCGGATCGCCGCCCAGCAGCAGCGCGGGCAGCGTGGTGGCGGCCATCACGCGCTCCATCTCCGCCACCGCCGGGATCTTGAGCCAGGTGTAGGCGGAGGTGGTGCCGAGCGCCTGGGCGACGCTGATCGCGCGGATCACGGCCTCGGGGGACAGGTCGTTGCGCAGCGCCCCCGACTCGGAGCGCCGCGCCCAGAAGGGCTCCACCATGGCCGGCAGGCGGCGGCGGGCCAGGTCGGTGACGGCACGTGCGCAGGACTCCAGGGTGACCGCCGTGGCGGGGTCGGCCGGGTCGATGCGGAGCAGCATCTTGCCGCCGTCCAGGCGCATCTCGTCGATCGAGGCCGCGTCGAACCCGGTGAAGCGGTCGTCCACCTCGAAGACCGAGCCGAGCAGGCCGCCCCGGTTCATGGAGCCGAAGGCCAGCTTGCCCTCCAGGGCGCCGAGCAGGAGCAGGTCCTCCATGACGTCGGGGGAGGCGAGGATGCCGTCCACGCCGGGGCGGGAGAGCGCCACCTGGAGGCGGTCGAGCAGGTCGGCGCGGCCGGCCATGGCCAGCGGCCGGTCGCGGACGCCCAGGGCGCCGCGGGCCGTGTGGTCGGCGGCGATGATCAGCAGCCGCTCGCCCTCGCCGGGCAGGCCGCGCCGCTGCCGCCGGGCCGCGGCCTCGGCGATCTCCTCCGGCCGGGTGGCCCGGATCTGGGTGAGCCGCTCGTAGCCGGCGGTCCTGGACAGGGTGAGGTCGCTCAAGAGACGGCTCCGTTCAGCAGGTCCTCCACCTCGGCCGTGGACGGCATGGCGTCGGCGCAGGCCAGCCGGGCGGCCACGAACGCGCCCGCCGCGTTGGCGAAGCGCACCGTCCGCTCCAGCGGCCAGCCGCGCAGCAGCCCGAGGCAGATCGCCCCGCCGAACGCGTCGCCCGCTCCGATGCCGTTGACCACCTTCACCTCCACCGGTTCCGCCACCACGCTCTCCTCGGAGGTACGCGCGAGAACCCCTTCAGGGCCCATTTTCACGATCGCGACTTTCACCCCCGCGTCCAGGAGCGCCTGCGCGGCGGCCTCCGGGTCGCGCACGCCGACCGCGTTCTCCACCTCGTCGAGGTTGCCGACCGCGACGTTCGCGTACGGGAGCATCCGCCGCACGGCCTCGGGGGCCGCCTCCCGCGACTTCCAGAGCGACGGCCGCCAGTCGAGGTCGAAGACGGTCCAGCCCGACGTGCGCGCCGACAGCGCGGCGGCGTGGGCGGCGGCGCTCGGCTCCTGGCTCAGCCCGGTCAGCGAGAACCAGAACAGGCTCGCCTCCGCGATGGCGTCCAGGTCGAGATGGGAAGGGGAGATCTGCAGGTCCGGCGGGTGCTCGCCCCGGTAGAAGTAGATCGGGAAGTGGTCGGGCGGGAAGATCTCGCAGAACGTCACGGGGGTGGGCGGGCCCTCGATGGTGCTCACGAAGGCGTCGTCCACGCCGAAGCCGCGGATCGCCCTGCGGACGAACTCTCCGAAAGGGTCCGCTCCCACGCCGGTGATCACGGCGGAGCGCAGCCCGTGGCGCGCCGCGGCGACGGCGACGTTGGTCGGGCTGCCGCCGAGGAACTTGCCGAAGGACTCCACGTCGGCCAGGCCGACGCCGGTCTGCAGCGGGTAGACGTCGACGCCGGAGCGCCCGAACGTGATCAGGTCGTACAAAGCACCTCCAGGAATGGAGCTTACCTGCGACACTATGGCATATTGTCATGACATACGGATGTCCGCTATGTAACCTAATGTCCCTCGACTCAAACCCCTGCGCCCTCACAACCCTCCGTGTCGAACGGTTAGCTCCCGGCCCGTTGAGCAAAAACACAGCATGCGGGCACTCTCCGTAAATTTGGCCAAGCCTTTACGTCATATGGATGTCATGACATATTGGCCCAGTGGCGTTACCTCCTTACGGACCTGTCGGAGGGTTTGCATGGCATTGCGGAAACGGTCTATGGGTGTGGTCGCGGTCATCACCGCGGCCGGGCTGGGGCTCGCGGCCTGCGGCCAGTCGTCCGGCGGCGGAGGCGGCGGAGGCGGTGACGCCATCGAGCTGACGATCACCCAGAACGCCATCGCGGGCGGGAAGAACGCGGCCGGCGCCAACTTCATCGCGAACTGGGTGATCCCCAAGTTCGAGGCGGCGCAGAAGGCGAAGGGCAAGAACGTCAAGGTCAAGTTCGTCCCCAGCGGCGTCGACGACGAGCAGTACAAGACCAAGCTCTCCCTCGACCTCAAGTCAGGCAAGGGCGCCGACGTGATCGACATCGACGGCATCTGGGCCGGCGAGTTCGCCGAGGCCGGCTACCTCAAGCCGCTGGCGGACCTGGTCGGCACGGACGCCGACGGCTGGGACGGCTGGTCGCAGATCCCCGAGGCCGTCCAGGGCCTGGCCACGTTCAACGGCAAGAAGTACGCGCTGCCCGTCGGCACCGACGGCCGGGTGCTCTACTTCAACAAGACGCTCTTCCAGAAGGCCGGGCTGCCGGCCGACTGGCAGCCGAAGAGCTGGCAGGAGATCCTCGACGCCGGGACGAAGCTGAAGTCCTCCGGCGTGCCCGTGCCGATCCAGATCAACGCCGGTACGGCGATGGGCGAGGCCACCTCCATGCAGGGCGTGCTGCCGCTGCTCGCGGGCGCGGGCGGCGAGGTGCAGAAGGACGGCAAGTGGGCGGGCGCCACGCAGCCGCTGAAGGACGCGCTCGGCCTCTACCAGAAGATCTACGGCGGCGGCCTCGGCGACCCCAAGCTCCAGCAGGAGGCCAAGGGCCGCGACAAGTCGTTCCAGCAGTTCGCCGCGGGCAAGATCGGCATCCTGATGGAGGGCGACTACTTCTGGCGCGGCGTCGTCAACCCCGCGACCGGCGTGGCCAAGATGGCCGACCGCGACCAGGTCGTCGGCTATGCCATGATCCCCGCGATGGAGCCCGGCAAGGGCATCCGCGGCCAGGACTTCGTCAGCATGTCGGGCGGCGCGCTGCGTACGGTAAACCCCAACAGCAAGCACCCGAAGGAGGCCTTCGAGCTGGCGACCTTCACGCTCTCGCCGGAGGGGCTGAAGGAGGAGACCAAGGACGGCAACGTCCGCATCACGCCCCGCACCGACGTCAACAAGGAGATCCTCGCCGGTGAGCCGCTGCTGACCTACATCTCGGAGAAGGTGCTGCCGCTGACGGCCTACCGGCCGCCGGTGGCCGTCTACCCGCAGGTGTCGGTGGCGCTGCAGGAGGCCACGGCCGCGGTGGTGGGCGGCACGGCGCCCGACCAGGCGGCGGCCGACTACCAGAAGAAGCTCGAAGGAATCGTCGGTGGCCCTGGCAACATCGCCTCCTGAGGCCGGCGAGGCCGGCGCGCCGGGCCGCTACAGCTCGGACGCGGCGGGCCTGGGCAGGCTGCGGGCAGGGGTCTTCGTGGCCCCCGCCCTGCTGCTCATCGCCGCGTTCCTGGTCTTCCCCGCGCTCTGGGTGCTCTACCTCGCCCTCACGAACTACCGCCTGACCGGCGCCGCCGCCGCCGAGCCGCAGTTCGTGGGGCTCGCGAACCTCCTCGACGCGGCCGCCAACCCCGAGTTCTGGAGCTCCACCTGGCTGACCGTCGAGTTCGTGCTGGGCTCGGCGGTCATCGGGCAGGTCGGGCTCGGCTTCACCATCGCCTGGCTGCTGCGCGACCGGCGCGGCCCGCTGAAGCGGCTGGTCGAGGGCCTGGTCATCCTGGCCTGGATCCTGCCCGGCGCGATCGTGTCGTTCCTGTGGGTGGCGCTGCTCGACCGCGACGGCGGCACGCTCAACGCGCTGCTCGGCATCCAGGGCTTCGCCTGGCTGCTCGACCACCCCATGCTCTCGATCATCGTGTTCAACATCTGGCGCGGCACAGCGTTCTCGATGATGCTGTACGGCGCCGCGCTCGGGAACGTGCCGCCCTCGCACCTGGAGAGCGCCCGCCTGGCCGGGGCCTCCGGCTGGCAGCAGCTCAGAGACGTGGTGTTCCCGCACATCAGAGGGCACGTCCTGACCAACCTGCTGCTGATCAGCCTGTGGACGTTCAACGACTTCACCCCGTTCCTGCTGACCGCGGGCGGCCCCGACGGCAGGTCCGAGGTGCTGGCCGTGCACGTGTACAAGGTCGCGCTGCAGAGCGGCGAGCTGGGCTACGGCGCCGCGGTCTCCGCGATCATTCTGCTGATCAACCTGGTCGTGGCCGTGTTCTACCTGCGGCTGCTCCGGAGAAGGAAATGACCCGTTTCGTGCTGGGCCGGATCGGCTTCTACACGCTGATCGCGGTGCTGCTGGCCTTCTTCACGATCCCGCTGCTGTGGCTGGTGACGGCCCCCTTCACCTCCGACCCGACCTACGAGATCAAGATCCCCGGCTTCACCTCCGACCCGACCTCCGAGGTCAAGGCCCCCAGCTTCACTCTGGACAACTTCAGGGCGGTGGCCGAGCATCCGTACGCGCTGCCGTCCCTCTACAACTCCCTGGTGCTGTCCGTCGGCACGGCCGTGCTGGTGGTGATCCTGGCCTCGCTGGCCGCGTACGCGCTGAGCCGGGTGCGGCTGCCCGGCCGGGACGCGCTGCTCTACGCGTTGCTGCTGCTGTCGTCGATCATCACGGGGACGGCGGCCATGGTGCCGCTGTTCCAGCTCGCGGTGGAGCTCAACCTCATCGACTCGCAGCTCGGGCTGATCCTCATCCTGACCGGCGGGCTGCTGCCGGCGGCGATCTTCATGCTCAAGGACTTCATGGACTCCACGCCGAAGTCGTACGAGGAGTCGGCGCGGGTCTTCGGGGCCACGCCGCTGCAGATCGTGCGGCACGTGGTCGTGCCCCTGGTGCGGCCCGGCCTGGCGACGGTCGGGGTCTGGGCGGTGGCCAACGTGTGGGGGAACTTCCTCATGCCGTACCTGCTGCTGAGCGACGTCGAGAAGCAGCCGGCGGCGGTGATCACCTACACCCTCTACACCGAGGGCGGCCAGGCCAACCTCAGCATGTTGTCCACGTTCGGCCTGCTGTACTCGGTCCCCGTGGTGCTCATGTACCTGTTCGTCAGCAAGAAGTACGGCTTCCGCTTCCACGGAGGGATCAAGCGTTAATGGCCGGAATCGAACTACGCGGGCTGACCAAGGTCTATCCCGGCGGGGTGAAGGCGCTCGACTCGCTCGATCTGGTCATCCCCGACGGCGAGTTCTTCGCCCTGCTCGGCCCCTCCGGCTGCGGCAAGACCACGCTGCTGCGCACGATCGCCGGCCTGGAGACCGCCACCGGCGGCGCCGTCGTCATCGGCGAGCGGGACGTGACGGGCGTGCAGCCCGGCGGCCGGGACGTCGCCATGGTCTTCCAGGACTACGCGCTCTTCCCGCACATGGACGTCACGGACAACATCGCCTACCCGCTGCGCATCAAGAAGGTCGCCAAGGGCGCCCGCCGCGACAAGGCCGCCGAGGTGGGGGCGCGGCTCGGGCTCGAACAGCTCATGGACCGGCGGCCGGGCCAGCTCTCGGGCGGGCAGCAGCAGCGGGTGGCGCTGGCCAGGGTGATGGCCACGCAGGCGCAGGCGTTCCTGTTCGACGAGCCGCTGTCCAACCTGGACGCCCGGCTGCGGCTGGAGGCGCGTACGTTCCTGAAGAAGCTCCAGCGCGAGCTGGGCGTCACCACCGTCTTCGTCACCCATGACCAGGCGGAGGCGCTGGCCATGGCCGACCGGATGGCGGTCATGGAAGCCGGGCACATCCGGCAGATCGGCACGCCGGCCGAGGTCTTCCAGCGGCCCGCGAACACGTTCGTGGCCGGATTCATCGGCTCGACACCCATGAACCTGCTGGACGGCGTCGTACGAGGTGACACGCTGGAGGTGGCAGGGTGCAAGGTGGCGGTCCCGGCCTCGGCCGAGGGGCGGCTGTCCGACGGGGAGAAGATCGTGTACGGCGTGCGACCCGAATACCTGGCCTACTCGGCGGAGCCCGGCGAGGGCGCGCTGGGCGGCAAGGTGGCCATCGTGGAGAACCTCGGCGCGTCCCATCTGGTGACCCTCGACGTCAACGGCGTGACCGTGCAGGCCGTCGTGCCCGAGGGGAGCGAACCCGAGATCGGCGCCGACGGCCACGCGGCGCCCCGGCGCGACCGCGCCCTCGTCTACCGGGACGGAGAGCTCGTGTGAGAGGCCACTGGAGCCTGGACGACCGGCTGGAGCGGATCCTGCGCGAGGTGCCCTTCGAGGTGCCCGCGGGGACCGCGGCCGTGACCGTGCGGCTGGCCTACGACCGCTCGCAGGGCGTGATCGACCTCGGCTGCGGCGCGCCCGGCGGCTTCCGCGGCTGGTCGGGCGGCGCGCGCGACGAGTACACGATCACCCCGGACTGGGCGACGCCCGGCTACCTGCCGGGCGAGCCGGAGGCGGGCACGTGGCACGTGTGGCTGCGCCTGCACCGCATCCCGCCGCAGGGCCTCGACTACTCGCTGGAGATCACCACCTCGGCCGCCGCCCCCGCCGAGCCGGTGGCCGAGGAGCCGCCGCACGGGCAGCGCCCGCCCCGGCGGGACGTGCCCTCCGTCGACGGCCTGCGGTGGTTCGCGGGCGACTTCCACGCCCACACCCTGCACAGCGACGGCAGCCTGACCATCGCCGAGCTGGCCGAGCTGGCCCACGGGCGCGGCCTCGACTTCCTGGCCGTCACCGACCACAACACCGTCAGCCACCACCCCTGGCTGGGCAAGATCGACCGTGGGATCACGCTCATCCCGGGGCAGGAGGTCACCACCGACCGGGGCCACGCGAACGTGTTCGGCGAGGTCGGCTGGGTGGACTTCCGGCAGCCGGCCGACTCCTGGGCCGAGCACGCCGAGCGCGCGGGCGGGCTGATCTCGATCAACCACCCGCTCGGCGGGGACTGCGCCTGGCTGCTGCCCATCGCCCGGCGTCCCCGGATAGCCGAGGTCTGGAGCTCCGGCTGGTGGGACCGCCGCTGGGGCGCGCCGCTGGCCTGGGCGGACGCCTGGCGCGACGACGTGATCGCGATCGGCGGCAGCGACTTCCACCGCCACGGCTCCGACGGCCTGCCCGGCGGGCCGACCACGTGGGTGCTGGCCGAGGACACGAGCACGGTGCTGGACGGCGTGCGCGCCGGGCGCACCGCCGTCTCCACCGGCCCCGACGGGCCGCTGCTGCTCAGGCTGGGCGACGAGCTGCTCGCCCTGGACGCCGACGGCCTGGTCCTGGTACGCCCCGACGGCACCCGGCAGGTCGTACGCGGGGAGCGCGCGCTGTTGCGGGCCATCGACGGACGCCACCGCCTGGAAACTTACGAGAACGAGGTGATCGCACTATGCGAGTGAAAGTCGCCAACGCACCCGTGAGCTTCGGTGTCTTCGAGCTGGCCACGGAGCCGCCGCCGCTCAGCGCCGACGAGATGGTCCGGGCGCTGTCCGAGGCCGGTTACGAGGGCATCGACTCGGGGCCGATCGGCTACCTGGGCACCGGATTCCGGCTGACCGACCGGCTGGCGGGGAACGGGCTGCTGCTCGCGGGCGGCTGGGTGGACCTGCCCTACAGTGACGCGGCGGCGTATGAGACCGGGCTGTCCGCGCTGGAGGCCGCGCTCGACGTGTTCGCCGTCGCGCCGCCGGCGCCCGAGGGGTTCGGGCCGCGGCCCACGCTGGCCTGCTCGGGGTCGCCGGAGCGGTTCGCGCGCCCGGGTGGGAGCGTTCCAGGTCTGGCGGCGTCCGAGTGGGCGGCCTACGCGGCCCGGGTGCAGGACGCGACCGACCGGTGCCGCGAGCGCGGGCTGGAGCCCGCGTTCCACCACCACCTCGGCACCTACGTCGAGACCCCTGACGACGTCGAGCGGCTGCTGGAGCTGACCGACGTGCAGCTCTGCCTGGACACCGGCCACCTGCTGCTGGCCGGGGGCGACCCGGTGAGCGCGCTGCGCGACTGGTCGGGCCGGGTCGGGCACGTGCACATCAAGGACGGCGACACGAAGATCCTCGCCCAGGCCCTGGCCGACGGCGTGGACCTGCGCGAGCTCATGGGGCGCGGCGGGTTCGCCCCGCTCGGGGAGGGCGAGCTGGACCTGCCCGCCGTGGTGCGCGTCCTCGACGAGATCGACTACGCGGGCTGGGTGATCATCGAGCAGGACACCCTGCCCGGACGCCGCTCCGTCGCCCAGAACATCGCCGACCAGGCGGCCAACCGCCGCAGGCTGGAGGACTTGGGACTGTGAGAATCGCGCTGGTGGGATGCGGCGCCGTCACGCAGGCGGTCTACGTGCCGCTGCTGTCGAGGCGGCGTGACCTGTTCGAGGTGGTCGCGGTCTGCGACCTGTCGCGGACGCTCGCCGACGCGGTGGGTGACCGGCTGGGCGCCGCCGGGCGTTTCACGTCGGTGGCGGAGCTGCTCTCGGCAGGGGGCTTCGAGGCCGTGCTCGTCCTCGCCTCGGGCTCCCACGGGGAGACGGTCGGCCGGGCGCTGGCCGGCGGGTACGCCGTGCTGTGCGAGAAGCCGCTCGCGCTGACCAGGGCGGAGGTGGCCGCCCTGCCCGAGGGGCGGCTGATGGTGGGCTACATGAAGCAGTACGACCCGGCCGTGCGCCGGGCCGAGGAGCTGCTGGCCGAGCTGGGCGGCCCAGAGGCGATCAGGTCGGTCGAGGTGACCGTGCTGCATCCGAGCGGGGAGTCGCAGCTGGCGTTCGCGAACCTGACGCAGGCGCGGGACGTGGACCCGGGGCTGCTCGACTCGCTGCGGGCCGCCGAGCGCGACCTGGTCTCGCGGGCGCTGGGGGAGTCGGCGCCGGAGCGGGTGCGGGCGCTGTACGGGGTGGCCCTGGGCTCTATATGCCACGATTTGTCGCTCTTGAGGCGCTTTACTGGGTCGCCTGCTGAAATTTCGTACGTTGAGACCTGGGGACCCGCGCCGGGGTCCATCGAGATCAGCGGGCCCCTGCCCGCCCGGGGCCGGTTCTCGATCCGCTGGCACTACCTGGAGGACTACCCGGCCTACCGCGAGACCGTGGCCGTTCACCACGACAGGGGCTCGCTGGAGCTGGTCTTCCCCTCGCCCTACCTGATGAACGCGCCCACCACGCTCACCGTGGTCTCCGGCGCCGAGAGCCGCACCGAGCACCGCGACGTGACCGAGGCATTCGAAGTACAGCTGGCCGCCTTCCATGCTTTCGTGAACGATGGCAAGCCGCCTCTCACCGACGCGGGCGGCGGGCTGGAGGACATCGTGACGGCCCAGCGGATCGCCGCTCGTTACGCCGTACAGCATGATCTGCCCATCGGAGGGGAGGCCGCATGAGCGAAGAGATCGTCGTCGTACCGCACACGCACTGGGACCGGGAGTGGTACGAGCCCTTCCAGCGCTTCCGGCTGCGGCTGGTCGCGCTGCTCGACGAGGTGCTCGACACCATGGAGCGCGAGCCCGCCTACCACTTCACCCTCGACGGGCAGCTGGCCTGCGTGGACGATTATCTGGAGGTGCGGCCCGAGAACCGCGACCGCATCGCCGCGCTCGTCGAGTCGGGGCGGCTGGCGGTGGGGCCGTGGCAGATCCTGCTCGACGAGTTCCTGTGCTCGGGCGAGAACATCGTGCGCAACCTCGAACTGGGCATGAGCCGGGCGGACAAGCTCGGCGGGGCGATGCCGGTGGGATACCTGCCCGACATGTTCGGGCACACGGCGCAGATGCCGCAGATCCTGCGCAAGGCCGGGCTGCTGCACGCCTGCGTCTACCGCGGGGTTCCGTCCTCGGTGACCACGGACGCCTTCGCCTGGGTCGCGCCGGACGGGACGGCGCTGCGCACCCAGTACCTGCCCGCGGGCGGCTACGGGAACGGGGCGCACCTGTTCTCGGACTCCGCTGGGCTGGCCGAGCGGGCGGCGGCGTTCGTCACGACCATGCGGGAGTGGCACGGGCCCGAGGGGGCTCTGCTGGCCATGTACGGCACGGACCACTCGGCGCCGGTGCGCGGGCTGCCGGAGATGGTGGCGGCGATCGGCGCCCGGATGGACACCCTGTCCGGATATATCGGGAAGTATTCCGGCGAGGTGGACGGGCTGCCGCGCGTCGAAGGCGAGCTGCGCTCCCACGCCCGCGCCAACATCCTGCCCGGCGTCATCTCGGTCCGGGCCCACGTCAAGCAGGCCATGGGCCGCGCCGAGCGGATGGTCGAGCGCTACGCCGAGCCGCTGGCCGCCCTCTGGGGCGCCGAGTGGCCGGGCCGCTTCCTCGACATGGCGTGGTGGCGGCTGGTCGACGCCAGCGGCCACGACTCGGTGACCGGCTGCGGCGTGGACGACACCGCCCAGCAGGTGGCCGCGCGCATCGCCGAGGCCGAGCACCTCGGCCAGGCCGTACGCGACATGGTGACCGCCCGGCTGGCCGGGTCGGTGCCCTCGGACGGGGTGCTGCTCGTCAACCCGACGCCCGCCGCGCGCAGCGGCGTCGTGGTCGTGGACGTGGCCGGCACCGACCCGCTGGTGGACCCCTCGGGCGCGCCGGTGCCGGTGCAGCCCCTGGAGTACGCGCCCACGCTGCTGCTGGACGAGGAGATGGACGCCGCCACGGCGCTGACCTTCGTCCACGGCACCGAGCTGTACGGGCAGCACATCACGGCGTGGTCGGTGGAGGGCGGGACGCTGACGTTCACGGTGGCGCGGGAGACGTCGGCCGTGATCGACCTGGACGACCTGCGCGCGGCGACCGGCGGCGTGCGGCGGGTGCGCATACTCGCCGAGCCCAGGCGCACGGTCGCCGCCCTGGTGGAGGTCCCGCCGCTGGGCCACACGAGCATCCGGCCGGCGCCCCGCGAACAGGTGCGGCGCCCGCCCGCCGGGCAGGGCCGGCCGGTTCCCGCGCCGGTGCGCGGCGACGAGGAGGCGCTGGACAACGGCCTGCTGCGGGTCACGATCGCCGGCGACGGCACGCTGACGCTGGTGGGCGCGGACGGCACGACGGTCACGGGAGCCGGGCGCATCGTGGACGGCGGCGACGTCGGCGACACCTACAACCACGCGCCCCCGACCGGCGACCTGCTCGTGTCGGAGCCGTCGTCCGTCGAGACGGAGCTGGTCTGCTCGGGTCCGCTGGTGGCGGCGGTGGACGTGCGGCGTACGTACCGGTGGCCGGCCTCGGGCCGCGGGATCGACGGCACTCCCGAGCTGCCCGCGCCCGCGCGGTCCCGGCGGACCGAGGAGATCGTCGTCACCACCCGCGTCGAGCTGCGGGCCGGCGAGCCGTACGTGCGCCTGCGCGTCGAGTTCGACAACCGGTGTGAGGATCATCGGGTTCGGCTGCACGTGCCGCTGCCCGCCCCGGCGACGGAGTCGCACGCCGAGGGGCAGTTCGCGGTGGTCACCCGCGGGCTGACCTCGGAGGGCGGCTGCGGCGAGACCCCGCTGCCCACCTTCCCCGCCTCCTCGTGGGTGGCGGCCGCAGGCGTGGCGGCGCTGCTGGAGCACGTGACGGAGTACGAGGTGGCGGACGGCGAGCTGGCCCTGACGCTCCTGCGCTCGGTCGGTTACCTGTCCCGCAACCGCAACGCCCTGCGCCCCGAGCCGGCCGGGCCCCAGCTGCCGACCCCCGCCGCCCAGTCGCGCGGGATCCGGTCGGTGAGCCTGGCGCTGATGCCGTACGCGGACTCCTGGCAGGAGGTCGTGCCGCAGGCCGAGACCTTCCGCCACGACCTGCTCGTGGTCCCGGGCCAGGGCGAGCGCGCCGCGGCGCTGCCCGATCCCGCGTCCGGGCTGTCGGTGACGGGCGACGGCGTGGTGATGACCTCGCTGCGGATGCGTGACGACCGGCGGGAGCTCAGGGTCGTGGCCCTCACGCCGGTCGCCACGGAGGCCGTCATCGAGGGCGCCTTCACCCAGGCCCGCCACGCCGACCTGCGCGGCCGCCCCGGCGATCCGCTGCCGGTCGCGGACGGGGTGCTCCGCCTGGCGCTGAAGCCGTGGGAGATCGCGACGGTCCAGCTCTCCGGATAGCCGCCGCTCGCCGTCAGGCCGGTCCCATGACCTTCGCGGCTTGTGGCCGGCCACAACACTCACCGTGCGACTTCGTTGGCTCGACAATTGCCGCAGGTCAGAGGCATGACGAACACTGGGCCGCATGAACCTTGGCCCTGTCGACTCCTCTCAGGTCCCGCGTTTCGCCGGGCTCGCCACCTTCGCCCGCCTGCCCAGGCTCGACCAGGTCGAGCGGGCCGGCGTGGCCGTCGTGGGCGTGCCGTTCGACACCGGCGTGTCCTACCGGCCCGGCGCCAGGTTCGGCCCGGCCGCGGTCAGGGAGGCCTCCCGGCTGCTGCGGCCGTACCACCCGGGGCTGGACGTCTCGCCGTTCGAGCGGGCGCAGGTGGTCGACGCCGGTGACATCGCGGCCAACCCGTTCGACATCGGGGCGGCCATCGAGAGCATCGAGGGCGCGGCGGACTCGATCGACGCCAAGCTCGTCGCGATCGGCGGCGACCACACGATCGCGCTGCCGCTGCTGCGCTCCGTGGCCAGGAGGCACGGCCCGGTGGCGCTGCTGCACTTCGACGCCCACCTCGACACCTGGGACACCTACTTCGGCGCCGAGTACACGCACGGCACCCCGTTCCGGCGGGCGGTGGAGGAGGGCCTGCTGGACACCGAGGCCGTCAGCCACGTCGGGATCAGGGGCCCGCTGTACGGCAAGAAGGACCTCGAGGACGACCGGCGGCTCGGGTTCGGCATCCTGACGGCGGCCGACGTGCTGCGGCGCGGCCTCGACGAGGTGATCGACGTGCTGCGGCAGCGCATCGGCGACCGGCCCCTGTACGTGTCCGTCGACATCGACGTGCTGGACCCGGCCCACGCCCCGGGCACGGGGACGCCGGAGGCGGGCGGGCTCACCAGCCGGGAACTGCTGGAGATCCTGCGCGGCCTGGCCGGGTGCGACCTGGTCGGGGCCGACGTCGTCGAGGTGGCCCCGGCGTACGACCATGCGGAGATCACCTCGATCGCCGCCTCCCACGTGGCCTACGACCTCGTCAGCCTGCTGGCGTTGCAGGAGAAACCATGAGCCTCACCGAGATCGAGACGTACGGGGTCGAGCGCATCCCCGACGCGGACCGCACCGCGCGCCCGATCGACCTGTTCCGGCTGGCGTTCGGGGGCGCGAACACCTTCGCCACCTGCGTGCTCGGCGCCTTCCCCATCCTGTTCGGCCTGTCGTTCTGGCAGGGGCTGGCCGCGACCGTGCTCGGGCTCGTGGTCGGCGCGCTGATCCTGGCGCCGCTGTCGCTGTTCGGGCCGCTCAACGGCACCAACAACGCCGTCTCCTCCTCCGCCCACCTGGGCGTGCACGGGCGGGTCGTGGGCTCGTTCCTGTCGCTGCTGACCGCGATCGCGTTCTTCTCGATCTCGGTGTGGTCGTCGGGGGACGCGCTGGTCGGCGGCGCCCACCGGCTGGCCGGGCTGCCCGACACCGACCTGTCGTACGGCGTCGCGTACGCGCTCTTCGCCGTCCTCGTGCTCATCGTCTGCGTGTACGGCTTCCGCTTCATGCTGTTCGTCAACAAGATCGCGGTCGCGGCGGCGTCGCTGCTGTTCGTTCTGGGGGCGTTCGCCTTCGCCGGGGACTTCGACCCGTCCTATCCGGGCACGCTCGCGGCCGGTGACCCGCTGTTCTGGCCGTCGTTCATCGGCGCGGCGCTGATCGTGCTGTCGAACCCGGTGTCGTTCGGCGCCTTCCTGGGCGACTGGTCCAGGTA
Source organism: Nonomuraea angiospora (assembly GCF_014873145.1). Classification (NCBI taxonomy): domain Bacteria; kingdom Bacillati; phylum Actinomycetota; class Actinomycetes; order Streptosporangiales; family Streptosporangiaceae; genus Nonomuraea; species Nonomuraea angiospora. The sequence goes on from NZ_JADBEK010000001.1 coordinate 9,929,969, forward strand.
CATCCCGGCCACGACGCCGAAGTCCCGGGTGATGGCCGCGGCCTTCCTGGCGCAGCTCGCCACCATCCTGCCGTTCCTGTTCGGCCTGACCACGGCCTCGATCATCGCGACCAAGGCCGCCGACTACCTGGACCCGGCCGCCCCCAACTACGTCGGCGGGCTGCTGGCCGTCTCGCCCGGCTGGTACTTCGTACCGGTCTGCCTGATCGCCCTGATCGGCGGCATGTCCACCGGCACGACCTCCCTCTACGGCACCGGGCTCGACTTCTCCAGCGTCTTCACCCGCTTCTCCCGGGTGCAGGCGACGGTGTTCATCGGCACGCTGTCGATCGTGTTCATCTTCATCGGCCGCTTCGCCGCGAACCTCACCCAGAGCATCTCCACGTTCGCCACGCTGATCATCACGTGCACGGCGCCGTGGATGGTGATCATGATGCTCGGCTACGTGACCCGCAGGGGCTGGTACGACCCCGAGGCGCTGCAGGTCTTCAACCGGCGCCAGAGCGGCGGCCGCTACTGGTTCACACACGGCTGGAACTGGCGCGGGCTGTCGGCCTGGCTCGTCTCCGCGGGCCTGGCGCTGCTGTTCGTGAACCTGCCGGGCCAGTTCGTCGGCCCGCTGGGAGACCTGGCCGGGGGAGTGGACATCTCGCTGCCCGTGGGGCTGGCCGTCGCGGGCGTGCTCTACCTGGCGCTGCTGACGGCGTTCCCGGAGCCCCGGGAGGTGTACGGCCCCGAGGGCCCGCGCCTGGTCCGTACGGCGGACACGCCGATCCTGCCTATCGTGGAGACGGTCGGCTAGCGAGTGCCCCAGGAGTAGGTCTGTTTACGCAGCTTGAGATAGACGAACGACTCCGTGGCCCGCACGGCGGGGATGGCGCGGATCTTGCTGAGGATCTCCAGCAGGTGCCCGTCGCCCTCGCAGACGACCTCGACGATCACGTCGAAGGAGCCCGCCGTGAGGACCACGTAGTCGATCTCGTCGATGGCCGCCAGCTCGTCGGCCACGGCCTCCAGGTCGCCCTCGCAGTTGATGCCGATCATGGCCTGCCGCGGGAATCCGAGGGTCAGCGGGTCGGTGACGGCGACGATCTGCATGACGCCCGCGTCCTGCAGCCGCTGGACACGCTGACGCACGGCGGCCTCCGACAGGCCCACCGCCTTCCCGATCGCCGCGTACGGCATGCGCCCGTCGGTCTGGAGCTGCTCGATGATCTGCTTGGACAGATCGTCGAGCACCACCGGCCCGGCATTGGCGTTGTTGCGGCGTACGCGGGGCGGCGTCGTCATCGACGGAATCCTCCTACTGGTCCGGCGTTACGGGTGCGTTCCCGCTGAGTTGCCGTCCTGGTGCGACATGTTGTCAGTTCCTGGCGGCCTGTCAAGCGAATTCGTAGCAATTTGGTATCTTCACCACGAAATCCCTTGTCGAGATGCACCTGCTCTGTAAGAGTCGCGGCATCTCAGCCACCCACTTGGAGGGCGCATGATCCGTCTGCAGAACTTCATCAATGGTGAGTTCGTGGACGCCAAGAGCGGCAGGTTCTCCGACATCATCGACCCGTGCACGGGCGAGGCCTACCTGCAGGCCCCCGTCTCCGGCCCGGAGGACGTCGATGCCGCCTTCGCCGCGGCTGCCGCCGCGTTCGAGTCGTGGGGCAGGAGCACGCCGGGTGAGCGGGCCAACCTCCTGCTCAAGGTCGCCGACGCGATCGACGCGCGGGCCGATGAGATCAACGAGGCGGAGTGCCTCAACACCGGCAAGCCGCGGGCCCGGATGGCCGAGGACGAGACCCCGGTGGCCGCCGACCACTTCCGCTTCTTCGCGGGCGCGGCGCGCACCCTGGAGGGTCCCACGGCCGGCGAGTTCCTCGCCGAGCACACCAGCGTCATCCGGCACGAGCCGATCGGCGTGATCGGCCAGGTCGCGCCGTGGAACTACCCGATGATGATGGCGGTCTGGAAGATCGCCCCGGCCCTGGCGGCCGGTAACACGGTCGTGCTCAAGCCGTCCGACACCACCCCGGCCTCCACGCTCAAGCTGGCCGAGATCCTCGGCGCGGTGCTGCCCGCGGGCGTCTTCAACGTCGTCACCGGCGACCGCGAGACCGGCGCCCTCGTGGTGAGCCACCCCACCGCCTCCATGGTCGCCATCACCGGCTCGGTCGGCGCGGGCATGTCGGTCGCCAAGAGCGCCGCCGACGACCTCAAGCGGGTGCACCTGGAGCTCGGCGGCAAGGCTCCGGTCGTGGTGTTCGAGGACGTCAAGGACCTGCGCAAGGCCGCCTCCGACATCGCCACCGCCGGCCTCTACAACGCCGGCCAGGACTGCACCGCCGCCTGCCGCGTGCTGGTGCACGAGAGCGTGCACGACGAGTTCGTGGCCGCGCTCGCCGAGGCCGCCGCCGCCACCGTGACCGGCGACCTGGGCAACGAGGACGCGCTCTACGGGCCGCTCAACAACGAGAACCAGCTCTCCAGGGTCCAGGGCTTCATCGACCGGGTCCCGGCGCACGCCAAGGTCCTCACCGGCGGTCACCGGGTCGGCGAGAAGGGCTACTTCTTCGCGCCGACGATCGTCGACGGTCTCAAGCAGGACGACGAGATGGTGCAGAACGAGGTCTTCGGCCCCGTGATCACCGTCCAGACTTTCAGCGACGAGGCCGACGCGCTGGCCAAGGCCAACGACGTGAAGTACGGCCTGAGCGGTTCGGTCTGGACCTCCGACCACGGCCGGGCCATGCGGATGTCCAACCGGCTCGACTTCGGCGTGGTCTGGGTCAACACGCACATCCCGTTCGTCTCGGAGATGCCGCACGGCGGCTTCAAGCACTCCGGGTACGGCAAGGACCTGTCGGTGTTCGGCCTGCACGACTACACCCGGGTCAAGCACGTCATGCACTACATCGGCGAATAGGACAGCGGCTGGGATGACTGAGCTGAATGCGATAGAGCTTGAGGACGTCGTCAAGGAGTACCTCTCGCATGGCGAGGTCGTCCAGGCGGTCAAAGGCGTCACCCTGGGCATAGCCGAGGGGGAGTTCTTCTCCCTCCTCGGCCCGTCCGGGTGCGGCAAGACCACGACCATGAGGATGATCGCGGGCTTCGAGCCGCCCTCGAAGGGGCTGGTGCGGCTGCACGGCAAGGACGTCACGGACGTCCCGCCCAACAAACGCGACGTCAACATGGTCTTCCAGTCCTACGCCCTCTTCCCGCACATGAGCGTCTGGGACAACGTGGCCTTCGGGCTGAAGCAGCGCAAGACGCCGCAGGAGGAGATCAAGCGGCGGGTCGGCGAGATGCTGGAGATCGTCGACCTCACCGGCCGGGAGAAGCGCCGCCCGCGCGAGATGTCCGGCGGCCAGCAGCAGCGCGTGGCGCTGGCCCGCGCGCTGGTCAACCGGCCGCGGGCGCTCCTGCTCGACGAGCCGCTCGGCGCGCTCGACCTCAAGCTGCGCCAGGCCATGCAGATCGAGCTCAAGCGCATCCAGCGCGAGGTCGGCATCACGTTCGTGTACGTGACCCACGACCAGAACGAGGCGCTGACCATGAGCGACCGGATCGCCGTCATGAACGACGGCCTGGTCGAGCAGCTCGCCGGGCCGCGGGAGATCTACGAGCGGCCCGCGACCGCGTTCGTGGCCGGCTTCATCGGCACCTCCAACCTGCTCGCGGGCACCGCCAGCGGCGGCGAGCTGAAGATCGGCGGCGGCCGGGTGCTGGTGCCGGGGCAGGACGGCGACGTGACGGTCACCGTGCGGCCCGAGAAGATCACCATCGACACGGTGGAGCCCGGCCAGGGCCTGAGCGCCGTGCGCGGCACCGTCGCCGAGGTGGTCTACCTGGGGACCTACAACAGCTACGCCGTGAGCCTCGCTGACGGGGCCGAGATCACGGTGTTCCAGCAGAACGCTCTTGACGCTTCGGCCACCGCGGAGCGGGGGGACTCCGTCTGGCTGTCGTGGCAGGCGCAGCACTCATATGTGATTGGAAGTCGATAGCACCTCATGAACCACCCCATGCTCCGCTCCCGTCGCGATTTCTTCCGCGTCGCTGGGTTCTCCGCCACAGGGCTCGCGCTGGCCGCGTGCGGCGTTCAAGGACAGAAGGCCGCGCCCCCGAAGGCCGACGCGGTCAAGGATTTCTGGGCCAAGCAGACCAAGCACGGCAAGGTCGTCTTCGCCAACTGGCCCGAGTACATGCCCGGGGACAAGGCCCCCCTGGAGAAGTTCAAGCAGGCCACCGGCATCTCGTACGAGTACAAAGAGGTCATCCAGGAGAACGCCGAGTTCTTCGGCAAGGCCGACCCCGTGCTGCGGGCGGGGCAGTCGCTGGGCTACGACATCGTCGTCATGACCAACGGCGTCCAGCTCCAGCACATGATCGAGCTGGGCTACGTGACGCCGCTCGACCACTCCCAGCTGCCGAACTTCGAGGCCAACGCCGGCCAGAAGTACAAGGAGCGGGCCTACGACCCCGGCAACAAGTACACGGTGCCGTACACGTCGGGGGTGACCGGGATCGCGTACAACACCAAGTACGTCGACGAGGACATCACCAGCATCCAGGCGCTGTTCGACCCCAAGTACAAGGGCCGGGTGGGCATGATGGCCGACGCCCAGGAGATCGGGAACTTCGGCATGTTCGCGCTGGGCATCGCCCCGGAGAAGTCGACCGAGGCGGACTGGAAGAAGGCCGGGGAGAAGCTCAAGGCACAGCGCGACGCCGGAATTGTCCGGAAATATTACGATCAAAGCTACATCGACGCTGTGTCCAAGGGCGACGTCTGGATCAGCATGGCCTGGTCGGGCGACGTCTTCCAGCGCCAGCTCGCCGGCGAGCCCGTCAAGTTCGTGGTGCCCGAGGAGGGCGGCACGATCTGGACCGACAACATGCTCATCCCCAAGAACGCGGCCAACCCGGTGGACGCGCTCATGCTCATGGACTACCTCTACCAGCCGCCCGTGGCCGCCGAGCTGGACGAGTTCATCCAGTACGTCACGCCGGTCCCGGCCGTGCAGGACCTGCTGAGGGAGAAGGCCAAGACGGCCAAGGGCAAGGACAAGAAGTCCCTCGAGGAAATGATCGACAGCCCGCTCATGTTCCCCACCGAGGCCGACTACGGCAAGCTGCACAACTACACCCCGCTGACCACCCAGCAGGAGCAGGTCTACAACCCGATCTTCCAGTCCATCACCCAGGCGTAGCGCATGAGGCGGCTCACCCCCTACCTGCTGGCGCTGCCGAGCTGGATGTGGCTTGCGATCTTCCTGGTCGTGCCCATGGCCGCGATGGCCTCGGTCTCCCTGCAGACCGGCAACGCCATCGACGGCTTCGCCATGACGTTCAGCTTCTCCAACTACAGTGACGCGCTCGGCCGGTACAGCACCCAGCTGGTGCGCTCGCTGCTCTATGGCGGCCTGGCCACCGTGGCCATGCTGGTGATCGGCTACCCGGTGGCGTACTGGATCGCGTTCAAGGGCGGCACGCGCAAGTCCGTGTACCTGTTCCTGCTGCTGCTGCCGTTCTTCGTGTCGTTCGTGCTGCGGACGATCTCGTGGAACTTCCTGCTGTCGGACAACGGCATCCTGTTCGGCACGCTGAAGGGCTGGGGGCTGCTGCCCGAGGACTTCCACGTGCTGGCCACGACGGTCGCCGTGGTGGGCGGGCTGACGTACAACTTCCTGCCGTTCATGATCCTGCCGATCTACGTGTCGCTGGAGCGGGTGGACCCGCGGGTGATCGAGGCGGCCCAGGACCTGTACGCCACGCGGACGTCGGCCTTCCGGCGGGTGGTGCTGCCGCTGTCGCTGCCGGGGGTCTTCGCGGGGGTGCTGATGACGTTCGTGCCCGCCACGGCCGACCCGATCAACGCGCAGATCCTCGGCGGCACGGCCAACACGATGATCGGCAACATCATCCAGACCGAGTATCTGACGAACCTCGACTACCCGACCGCCTCGGCCCTGTCGTTCACGCTGATGGCGGTGCTGCTGGTGGGCATCTTCATCTACGCCAGGGCGCTCGGGACGGAGAACGTGCTCGAGGCGGCGGCCCGATGAGAGGGACGAGGCTCGGCGACCGGCTACTGCACATCTACACCTGGATCATCATCCTCTGGCTGTCCTCGCCGATCGCCGTGATGATCCTCTTCGGCTTCAACGACAAGCAGAGCAAGTCGAACACCTCCTGGCAGGGCTTCACGCTCCGCTGGTACGCCGAGCTGTTCGACATCTCCGACCTGACCGTGGCGCTGCGCAACTCGCTGGTGATCGCCGCGGTCAGCACGATCATCACGGTCGTGATCGGCACCATGCTGGGGCTCGCGCTCGGACGGCACCGTTTCCACGGCAAGGGGGTCACGAACTTCCTGGTCTTCGCCGCCATCTCCACACCCGAGCTGGTCATGGGCGCGTCGCTGCTGTCGCTGTTCGTCTCGGGGAACGTGCCGCGCGACGCGAACACGATCATCGTCTCCCACGTGCTGTTCTCGTTGTCCTTCGTGGTGGTGACGGTGCGGGCGCGGATCGTCACGCTGGACCCGTCGCTGGAGGAGGCGGCCAGGGATCTGGGGGCGACGGCCTGGGGGACGTTCCGGCAGGTCACGCTGCCGTCGATCATGCCGGGCGTGATGGCGGGCGCGATGTTGTCGTTCGCTCTCTCCATCGACGACTACGTGGTCACCAGCTTCGTCAACGGCTCGACCGTCACCTTCCCCCTGTGGATCGTCGGTGCGGTCAAGACCGGGATCCCACCGCAGGTCAACGTCATGGGTACGCTGATCTTCGGCATCGGGGTGCTGATCGCGATCGGAAACGCGGTGGCGGCGCGGCGCCGTACCTAAATATCCTCCACGAACTTCGTAGGGAAGTGGGATTTGTGGATCCGCTGAAGGCGCTTGCTGACGCGGAGCGCAAGCCGTACTGGCTGGACAGCCCGGCCAGACCCGAGCCGCGACCGCGGCTCGACCAGACAACGAGCGCCGACCTGGTCGTCGTCGGCGGAGGCTTCTCAGGGCTGTGGACGGCCCTGATGGCCAAGGAACGAGACCCGTCCCTGGACGTGGTCCTGCTCGAAGGACGCAGGATCGGCTGGGCCGCCACCGGCCGCAACGGCGGGTTCTGCATGGCGACCCTCACCCACGGTCTGGCCAACGGCGCGGAACGGTGGCCGGACGAGATCGGGCGCCTGGAACGCATGGGCGTGGCCAACCTCGACGAGATCGAGCAGACCCTGGAGCGCTACGGCGTCGACTGCTCCTTCGAGCGCACCGGCGAGCTGCACGTGGCCACCGAGCCGTGGCAGCTCGACGGGCTCCGTGAGCACCTGGAGCTGATCTCCGAGCTGGGGCTCGACTACGTGCCGCTCGACCAGGAGCAGGTGCGCGCCGAGCTGAACTCGCCGACCTACCTGGGCGGGCTCTGGGAGCGCAGCGGATGCGCCATGCTCGACCCGGCCAGGCTGGCCTGGGGGCTGCGGGAGGCGTGCCTGCGGCTGGGGGTGCGCGTCCACGAACGCACCCCGGTCCGCTCGCTGCGCGACGACGGCACGACGATCACGCTGCGCACGCCGTACGGCGCCGTCGCGGCGCGGCAGGTGGCTCTCGGGACCGGCGTGTTCCCGCCGCTGCTGCGGCGGCTCAAGCACTTCGTGGTCCCCGTGTACGACTACGCGCTGATGACCGAGCCCCTGACCGACCTCCAGCTCGCCGAGGTCGGCTGGCGCAACCGGCAGGGCGTGGGCGACTCGGGCAACCAGTTCCACTACTACCGGCTGACCGACGACAACCGGATCCTGTGGGGCGGCTACGACGCCGTCTACTACAACGGGGGTCTGGTCAAACCCGAGTACGAGCAGCGCGACGAGACGTTCGTCAAGCTGGCCGAGCACTTCTACGACACCTTCCCCCAGCTCGACGAGGTGCGGTTCACCCACCGGTGGGGAGGGGTGATCGACACCTGCAGCCGGTTCAGCGCCTTCTACGGGCAGGCGCACGGCGGGCGGCTGGCCTACGCCACCGGCTACACCGGGATGGGCGTGGGCGCCACCCGCTTCGGCGCGAACGTCATGCTCGACCTGCTGTCGGGCGAGTCCACCGAGCGGACCGAGCTGCGGATGGTCAAGGAGAAGCCGATGCCGTTCCCGCCGGAGCCGGTGCGGTCCGGGGTCATCCAGTTCACCCGCTGGTCGATCGCGCAGGCCGACCAGCACGAGGGCAAGCGCAACCTGTGGCTGCGCGTGCTCGACCGGATGGGGCTGGGGTTCGACTCGTGATCCTGACCACGCGAGTCGAGTTCGTGGTCGACGGCCTCACGCTCGCCGGGGACCTGCGGGTCCCCGGCGGCGCGGGGCCCCGGCCCGCCCTGGTGTTCACGGGGCCGTTCACCGGGGTGCGCTCCCAGGTCACAGGGCTGTACGCGGATCGGCTGGCCGAGCGGGGGTACGTGACGCTGGCCTTCGACCACCGGAACTGGGGCGAGTCCGAAGGGCTTCCGCGCCGGGAGGAGGATCCGCAGGGCAAGCTGCGCGACCTGCGGGGGGCGGTGTCGTTCCTGCGGTCGCGGGCCGAGGTGGACCGGGATCGGATCGGGGCGGTGGGGGTGTGTCTGGGGGGCGGCTACGCGCTCAAGTTCGCAGCTTTCGACCCCCGAGTCCGGACATTTGTCGGTATCGCGGGCGCGTACAACAACCCGTACGGCATGCGCTCCGGCATGGACTACCAGGCGACGCTGGCGGCCCTCACGGACGTCCTCGAACGCCAGGACCAGGGCGGCGCCGTGGAGTACCTGCCGGTCGTCTCCTCCCTGCCCCCGGAGGAGGGGGAGGCCGCCATGCCGGGCGACGAGCCGTACGCGTACTACGGCACCTCGCGGGGCGCCTCGCCGCACTGGTCCAACTCGGTGACCAGGGCGAGCCTGCGGGAGCTGGTCACGATGGACAACATGATGGGAGCGGACTTCCTGTCGCCCAAGCCGGCGCTGATCGTGCACGGGGTCGTCGACCGCTTCTGCTCGCCGGAGGGGGCCGAGGAGGCGTTCCGCCGCCTCGACCAGCCGAAACAGCTCGTCTGGGTGGACGCCAAGCAGCACATCGACCTGTACGACCGCGAACCGTACGTCACGCAGGCCGTGGACGCCACCGCCACCTTCCTCGCCGACCACCTCTGACCACCCCTCTGGTGCCCGGAGCGATCCCGGCCGCCGAGCCCGTCTACCGGGCTCGGCCTGACAGCAGTGCCGCCCAGATCGTGCGAGCTTCACCGATGGAGCACTGGTGGGTCTCGTGAACCACGTCCCCGGCTTCGGCCTGCACAGTGCGGCGGATGAGGGTCTGACCGCCGCCCTGGCGCAGCTCGTAGAACACGGCTCGGCAGGTGCAGGTCCACGCCACGACGCGGACGCGATGCAAGGCACCACATGGTTCCAGCCACGTCAGCCGGACGTGACCACGCCGGGCCATGGGTACGTGCGGACTCAGGCAGCCTTCGCCGGCCGTCACGACACACCTGCGGCCACAATGCTCGGTGCTTCACGGAGTTCGGCGTATCGAGCAGCGATCCTGCGCGCGGCCCGCTCCGGCGACACTCCGGGCGACGTATCGTCGACGGAGCGCTCATCTGGCATCTTGAGGTCGCACCAAACAACGCGATGCCCTCGCTCGATCAGATGCGTCCCCCAGCGCTCCGAGAGTTCGGACGCGATCTGCAGTCCCCGGCCGGATTCCTCGTCACCGCAGGGCTCACCTGGGACGAAGCGCTCCGCCGGCACATTGGCACCGGGGTCGATCACATCCAGGCGAATGAAGTCATCCCCGAAGCCCAGATGAACTCTCACCCAGTCGCGTGTGCCGCTGATCGGCACATGCAACACGCTGTTGTTCACCAGTTCGGCAACGACCTGCTCCGCGTCGAAGCACAGCGGATGCGCCTCTCCCAGCCACATCCTGACGGCCTGTCTCGCTCTCCGGGGTGCTTGGCCGTCGCGGCGCAGGACCGTGCTCTGCCACGCGCCAACGATTGGTCTTTTGGCGGACAGGGCTACCGTTGGCACGAAATCCACCGCTTCACCCACCTGTCGTCGTGATCACACGTGATCTTGGTCTGTCTGTGGTATTCAAGCCCTGCGTAGCCGCGAGCTTTTGGCCAGCGTGACAGGACAGGCGGGCTTGTAGGACATCTCTCAAGTACTTGTGTCACACGGAATCAAGGGCCAATCTGTGTGATGAATGTGTGTGATGCCTGTGGCACCAGACTGGGAAAGGGCGTCAATGCCGGGTCCCAAGCAGCTGAATCCGGACGAGAGTGCGGCAGCGCGGTTCGGTTACGAGTTGCGCAAGGCACGGGACGCCGCAGGCTTCACGCAGGGGCAACTCGGCCAGCGAATGGGCTACCACGCCAACGCCATCGGCATGGTCGAGCGCGGAGAACGCGCACCCAAGGCCGAGTTCGCTCGCCTGGCAGAGGAACACCTTGGACTGGAACCCGAAAAGTTGTCCCAGTTCCTGCCTGTTGGCTCGCGTGAGACGATCTTCAAAACTCTCGGTCCGTGGCTTGAGATCGAGGCCGGTGCACGGGAGTTGTGGACATGGGAGCCCACCATGGTCCCTGGGTTGCTTCAGACCCCTGAGTACACGAGGGCCATCGTCGCAGGAAAGCCTGGCATCACCAGCGAGAAGATAGAGGCGGCTGTCAGGGATCGGATGGCGCGGAAGGAGATCTTCCGCAAGGCCAACCCTCCTCTGCTCTACGCGGTGTTAGACGAGTCAATCCTGTATCGTCCGATCGGGAGCGAAAGTATCATTCGCGCCCAGTTGACCTATCTGATCGAGGTGGCTCGCAGTCCAATCACGATTCAGATCCTCCCCTTCGACGCCCGCGTGACGGCTGGGCTTCTCGGCGGGTGTCTGATCGCACATACGACTGGTGGGCCGACCGCTGCCTTTGTGGATAGCCCAGTGAGCGGGAAGGTGTGGGACGGAGAGTCTGAGGTCGAGATTCTTATCCGTCGCTATCAGGCATGCCGCTCCGAAGCCCTTCCCCAGAGTCTTTCTCTTCGGAAGATCAAAGAAAGGTTGGATCAAGAATGGAACTGGAGCTGAGCGAGGAACTTGCCGCCGCTGTGTGGCGCAAGTCCTCGTTCTCGGGCGACAATGGCAATTGCCTTGAAGTGGCACCACTGTCCGGTGGTCGTGTCGGCATCCGAGACACCGAGCGCCCGGACCTGCAACCCTTCGTGGTGAGTGAAGGCGTGTGGTCCGCATTCACCTGTGGGGCCAAAGCGGGAGAATTCGACTTCTAGCTCCGACGTCAAGGGGGCCCGGCGCGTTGCTGGGCTCCCTTTCTGGGGTTGATGGAAAGTATTCCGTTTGTGGTATCACATACGGGTCATGAGCGGTGACTATCTGCTGGGACTCGGGCAGACCTGGGGGCAGGTCCTGGAGAGGGGTGACTCACATGGCTGTTGGTCAACAAACGCGCCCGTGGGGCTTGGGGGCGAATGATCCCACTCTCGCCAGTCGTGCCGGAATGCCACAAGGTCGGATTCGACTCGGCGACGCAGCTCACGACCTTCTTTGAACCTTTTCCAATCGACGAGACGGTCAACATGGTCATTCGCGCTATGGGTGAGCACCAGGTACAAGTGGCTCGCATCGATCCCGCCGACACCGGCGCAGGGCTCACGCTCGGCGCTCGCATCGGCGACGGCGTGCCCGCGCGATCCGCCGGCTGATCTCCCCGCGGGCGTCCATGCCATCACCCCTGTGTCTGTCGCTCCCCGACAACGGCGTGTAGCTCCTGCATGATGCGTTCCCAGGATGGTATGCGGGACTGTGGCGGGGCGGCGGGATCGAACAGGACCCGCACGCCCATCTCCCGAAGCATGTCCAGGCTCCGCTGGAAGGCGAGATGCCGGGCTAGCGCGTCCTTCAGCAGCGGCACGGCCAGGATCGGGACGCCGAACCCCATCACCTCGCACAGCAGTCCGACGGCGAAGGTGTCGGCGATGCCGTTCGCCCACTTGTTGATCGTGTTGAACGTCGCCGGAGCCACGATCACCGCGTCTGCGGGAGGGAGACCCTTGGGATCCTGCGGCAGGCGATATGTGCTGCGGACCAGGTCACCGGTCAGCCGCTCCAACTCCGGGACATCGACGAAGCGTTCCCCCATCGGCGTGGTGACCACGTGCACCTGCCACCCGGCCGCCTGAGCCACGGCGACCAGGTGGTGGAGGTCGGCGGCAGCAGGTGCGGCACATGCGATGACGTAGAGAACGCCGCGCGTGCCCCCGTGCGGTTCCATGCTGGTGATCCTAATGAGAGGCCGGTATCCGCACTCGGTGACCGGCCTGTGGAGTCGTGCAGGGCATGTGAGCCGACCAGGGAATGACGTCACCGGTGAGTGACGATCGCCCTGGATCGACTCAGACGCCTGTGGATCTTGCCGGGCAGGTTCGGCACGGATGCTTCGCCTCGTCCACGGTGCTCAGCACCGGTCTGTGCCGGGTCGGCGAGAACTGGGATGGCGGAGCGCGGCGCGACGCGAACGGCGCTCAGCACAGCGTCTCGGCACTCGGCCGACGACCGGAAGGCCTCCCTCACGGGCTGCCGTGTGTTTGCTGGAGTGTTCGGTAGCTGCCAGAGTGACGAGGTGTCTCGCCTTGTTCCTGAATTGATCTGCTCCGACATCCAGGCCAGCTTGGCCTTCTATCGCCTGCTGGGTTTCAAGATTCGCTATGAGCGCCCCCAGGAGCGATTCGCCTACCTGGAACGTGACGGGGCGGACCTGATGTTGGAGCAGCCGCTGAGCCGGGACCGTCTCTACCCGCGCGCGGCGCTGGACCACCCCTACGGGCGTGGGATCAACCTCACTGTCGAAGTGGATGATGTGGACGAGATTCACACCATGCTGCTTGCTGCGGGCTACGAGATGTGGTTGCCGTTGGAGGAGCGCTGGTACGAGCGCAGCGTCGACGCTGTCGGCGTGCGCCAGTTCGCGGTGCAGGACCCGGACGGTTACCTACTGCGCATTTCTCAGCAAGTGGGAACCCGCTCTCGATAGCTGCTCACTTTGGCTCGGGTGCGTCCTCCGGCGGTAGGTGGCCGGCAGCCGGTCCGCCTGGCTTTGCGGTTGGGCGGATGCCGTGTGAGCCGGTGATCGTTTCTGCCGGATAACCGGCAGGTCAACGCCGACGAGCGTGCGGTAACCGGGGTCGCGTCCGAGGGGTGCGGGGACCGGCAGGGCCCCGCCTGGGGGTGTGGGGGCTCGCCCCCACAGGGCGCTGCCCGAGCGCTCCATCGCGCGTAGCGCGACTCACTGCGAGGACCGAGCCGTTGGGGGGTCGAAGGGGGGCCTGCCCCCCTGGGAGGCGCTGCCCGAGCCGTTGTTCGGCGCGTAGCGCCCCCCATTGTGAGGACCATGCTGTTACCCCCGGCTCAGGCGTGGGTCAGGACTTCTTCCGGGATGACCTTCGGGACGCCGCGGAGGCCGATCAGGGCCAGCACGGTCACTATGGCCAGGAGGGCCGCGGTGACCAGGGCGGTCATGTGCAGGCCCTCGATGAAGGCCGTCTGGGCTGCTCGCATGAGCTGATCCGCCTGCTGAGGCGGCAAGGTCGCGGCCGTGCTCACCGCGCCCGCGATCGACTCTCGCGCGGAGTCGGCGGAGGGGAGGCCGGGGGGGAGCTGCAGGTTGGACTGGTACGCGGTGTTCAGGACCGTGCCCAGGATGGCGATGCCCAGTGCGCCGCCCAGTTCGAAGGCCGTTTCCGAGACCGCGGCGGCCGCTCCCGCGCGTTCCCTGGGGGCCGTGGCGAGGACGTTGTCGTTGTTGACGGTGAAGGTGAAGCCGATTCCCACGCCGCCGATGATCATGACGGGGAGGAGTACGAGGTAGTTCAGGGTGGGGCCGAGCGTGCTGTAGTAGAGGAACGCGCCGGCGTTCATGGCCAGGCCCAGGGCGACGACGCCGTTCCTGCCGATGCGGTGGATCAGCTTGGCGGCCAGGATGCCGCCCACCGCGCCGCTCAGGCCGCCCGGCAGCTGCGCGAGGCCCGCCTGGAGCGGCGACCAGCCCAGGACGAGCTGCAGGTACCAGCCGAACATCAGCATCATGGCCGACATCGTGAAGATCGCCAGCAGGTTGGTGACGATGGACGCGCTGAACGCCCGCCGCCTGAAGAGCCGTACGTCGATCAGCGGCTCGCGCAGCCGCGTCTGGCGCCACACGAACAGGCCCAGCAGCAGGACCCCGGCCGCGCCCGCGACCAGCACGTCGGCGTGCTCCAGGCCCTGGTGCGCCGCCTCCTTGATCGCGTAGACGGCCGTCACCACGCCGGCGAACGAGAGGACGACGCTGACCAGGTCTGGGCGGCCCGCGTGCGGGTTGCGGGACTCGGGCAGCACCAGGGCCCCGCCGGCCAGCACCAGCAGCATGATCGGTACGTTGATCAGGAAGACCGAGCCCCACCAGAAGTGGTCGAGCAGGAGACCGCCCACGACCGGGCCGACGGCGAACCCGGCGGCGCTCATCCCGCTCCAGATGCCGATGGCGGCGGTGCGCTCGCCGGGTTCGGTGAACACGTTCCGGACGATCGACAGGGTGGACGGCATGATCGTCGCTCCGGCCACGCCGAGCAGGGCCCTGGCCGCGATCAGCAGCTCGGCGTTGGGTGCGTATGCCGTGACCACCGAGGCGGCGCCGAACGCGGCCGCGCCGATCAGCAGCAGGCGCTTGCGGCCGATGCGGTCGCCGAGGTTGCCCATGGTGACGAGGAGGCCGGCCAGCGCGAAGCCGTACATGTCGCCGATCCAGAGCAACTGGGTGGAGTTCGCGCCGAGGTCGGTCACCAGCCTGGGCAGGGCCAGGTGCAGGACCGTGAGGTCGAGGGAGAGGAGGAGGGTGGCCAGGCAGGCGATGGCCAGGCAGGACCATTTGTTCTTCATGCCGTCCACTGTCGGGAGCGCGGCTGACGGCCTGCCTACCGCTCGCTGACCGTCCCGCCGTCAGGCCCGGGCAGAGGTCCGGGTGAAGGCCCGGGTGGAGGCGGGTTTACGGCCTCGCTAGGAGGGGCGGTTGATGGATCGCCGGTCGGCTCGGCCGGTGGCTCGCTGACGGCCTCGTGCGGAGGTCCGGCCGGTGCCGTGCTGACGGCCTCGTGCGGAGGTTCGGCTGATGGAGTGACGGCTGAGCGGGCGTTCACCTCGTCGAGGGCGGTGGCGATGCGGGCGCGGGTGTCCTCCGCGGAGTACCAGTCTGCCGGGACCTCCTCACGCGCCTGGACGAGCAGGGCGCGGGCCTCGTCCAGGTCGCCCTGGAACAGCGCGACCCGGCCCAGCCCGAGGCGCGCCCACGCCAACGTCTCCGTCGAGCCGTTCCTGCGCGACATCCCGGCGGCCCGCAGGTAGTCGGCCCGCGCGCCCGTCGCGTCGGCCAGGTGGAGCCGGGCGTCGCCCCGCCGGCACAGGGCCTCGGCGATCTCCGTCTCGGCGCCCAGCTCGGTGGCCACCGCCAGCGCCTCGTCGGCCAGCGCGACCGCGGTCGTGAAGTCGCCCTTCTCCTCGTACAGGGAGCCGAGGCCGGACAGCGTCATCACCATGCCCCACCGCTCCCCGATGGCCTTGAACGCGGCCAGGCTCCGCTCGAAGTTGTCCAACGCCTCGGCGACCCGGCCGACCGACTGGAGCAGGAACCCCACACCGCCGGAGGACAGCGCCTCCTGCCAGGGCTGGAGGTCGTTGGCGCGGTTGATGAGCGCGGCGTGGACCTCGTCGTACTCGCCGGGCGGCCCCGTGTAGGCCGAGAGCAGCATCGAGAGGAACTCCAGCCGCAGCGGCAGGCTGTACGCCGGCAGCAGTTGCCGCGCCTCCGCCAGCCGGGCGCGCAGCTCGTCGTCGATGTCGCCGGTCCACGCCCTGATGAGCACGCACATGACGTACTCCTCCTCCATGCCCGGCGGAGGCCGGAAGGCGAGCGTGGTCAGCAGGTCGGCGGCCAGGTGGGCGCCGGTGACGCGGTGGCCGCGCATCCACCAGTAGCAGGCGCAGTGGGCCAGCAGCCGCAGCCCCAGCTCCGGCCGCCCGGAGGCGGTCGCCCAGCGGATCGCGGCGTCGAGCTCGGCGCTCTCCTCGTCGAGCCGGACCAGCCACTCCAGCTGCTCGCGGGTGCGCAGCCGCGGGTCGGCCGTCATGACCAGGTCGAGGTAGTAGCGGGCGTGCGCCTCGGAGATCGGTTCGGCCTCGCCCGACTCCGCCAGCCGTTCCGCGCAGAACGCCCTGATCGTCTCCAGCATCCGGAACCGGCCGCCCACGAACTCCACCAGCGACTTCTCCGCCAGCGAGAAGAGCACGTCCTCGGACAGCCCGCACACCTGCTCGGCCGCCTCCGGCCGGGCCCCGCCGACGAACACGCTCAGCCGCCTGGCCAGCCGCTGCTCGCTCTCGTCCAGCAGGTCCCAGCTCCACGCGACGACCGCGTGCAGCGTCTGGTGCCGGGGCAGCGCCGTACGGCTGCCCCTGGTCAGCAGCCCGAACCGGTCGTCGAGCCGGGCCGCCACGTCGGACACCGGCAGGGTGCGCAGCCGCGCCGCGGCCAGCTCGATGGCCAGCGGCAGCCCGTCGAGCGCCCGGCAGATGCGTACGACCGCCGCGGCGTTGCCCGCGTCGACGGCGAAACCAGGCCGTACGGCGGCGGCGCGGTCGGCGAACAGCCGGACCGCCGGATAGTCCAGGGGGTCGCCGGTCTCGGGCGGCGGCAGCCGCAGCGGCGCCACGGGCAGGATCGACTCGCCGGTGATGCCGAGCGCCTCGCGCCCGGTCACCAGCACGCGCAGCTCGGGGCAGGAGGCCAGCAGCAGGTCGGCCAGCTCGGCGGTGGCCGCGACGACGTGTTCGCAGTTGTCCAGGACGAGGAGCAGGCTGCGGCCGGCCAGCGCGGTGACGAGCCTGGTGGCCGGGTCGACGGTGAGCCGGTCGGGGGTGGGCGGGGCGTCGCGGATGTCCAGGGCGGACAGGACGGCCCCTGGGACGCCGGCGTCGTCGGAGACCGGCGCGAGCGCCACGAAGCACACGTCGCCGGGCTCCTGCTCGGCCGCCTCGGTCGCCAGCCGCGTCTTGCCCGCGCCGCCTGGCCCGATCAGCGTGACGAGCCGGTTGGCGCGCAGCCTGGCGGCCACCTCCTCGATCTCCTCGGCCCTGCCGACGAAGCTGGTGAGCTGGGCGCGCAGGCCCTGCCGCCGCCGGGCCGCGGGGGCGGCGTCGGGAGCGGCGGCGCCGAGCGCAGGGTCGGCCCTGAGCACGGCCAGGTGGGCGGCGGCCAGCTCGGCTCCCGGCTCGACGCCCAGCTCCTCGTCCAGGATCTTCCTGGCCTCGTCGTAGACGGTCAGCGCCTCGGCCTGCCGGCCGCTGCCGTAGAGGGCGCGCATGAGCTGGGCGCGCAGCCGCTCGCGCAGCGGGTGGGCGGCGGTGAGCTGGCTGAGCTCGGCGACCAGCTCGCGATGCCGGCCCAGGTCGAGGTCGGCTTGCACGCGGTCTTCGACGGCGGCCAGCCGCAGCTCGGCCAGCGCCGCCGCGGCGGCCTCGGCGTGCGGGGCGTCGGAGAGCGGCGCGCCCCGCCACAGCTCGAGCGCCTCGCGCAGGAGCGTGGCCGCCCGGCCGGGGTCGCCGCCGGCGAGGGCCTGCCTGCCCTGCTGCGCCAGCAGCTCGAACCTGCGCGCGTCCACGTCCTGGGGGTCGGCCACCAGCCGGTATCCCGCCGGATGGAACTCCACCAGGTCCCTGCCCAGTGCCCGGCGCAGCCTGGAGACCTGCGACTGCAGCGCGTTGGCCACGCCCTCGGGCGGTCTCGGGCCGTACATGCCGTCCACGAGCTGCTCGCCGCCGACGATGCGGCCGGCGTGCAGGGCGAGCAGCGTCAGCAGCGCGCGCACCCGGGGACCGCCGAGCGCGACCGGCTCGCCGTCCTCGCCCAGCGCGCTGGTGGGCCCGAGGATCTGGAAGCGCATGCGTCGATTATCGCGGTTGCGGCAGCAGCGCGGCGATCTCCGCGTAGGTCGGCAGCGCAGGAGCCTGCCTGCCCTGGGCGGCCGACAGCGCCGCGACCGCCCCGTGGAGCGCGGCCCGGTACAGCAGCGAGCCGGTGCTCACCCTGGCCACGCCGGCCTCGGCGAGCTGGGCGAGCGTGGGGCCGTCCGGCTGGTAGAGGACGTTGAGGGGCAGCGGCGTGCTCGCGGCGACCTCGGCGATCTCGCGCAGCTCGCTCATGCCGGGCACGAAGATCCCGTCGGCGTGGCCGTAGGCGGCCACCCGTTCGCGCGTGTCGCCGGTCTTCAGCCAGTACGTGTCCGTACGGGCGTTGACGAACACGCCGTGGCCCCTGGCCGCCTCGATGATCCGCTGGTGCAGCTCGATCGGGCGCAGCGTGCCGTCGGGGCGGCCGTCCTCCAGGTTGACCCCCGCCACTCCGAGCGCGGCGAGGGCCGCGACCAGGTCGGACACCTCGGCGGGGTCGTCGCTGAAGCCGCCCTCGATGTCGACGGTGACCATGACGCCCAGGTCCTTGATCGACTCGGCCAGCTCGATGGTCTCCGCCCTGGTGGCGCCGGCCGCGTCCGGCTTGCCGTACGCGGCGGCCACGCCGAGGCTGGTCGTGCCGATCGCGGGGAAACCCTCCCGGGCCAGGAGGGCGGCCGAGCCGTAGTCCCAGGCGTTCGGCAGCAGCAGGGGGTCGCCGGGGCGGTGCAGGTCGTGGAAGTTCATGAGCGGCTCAGGTGGAGAAGGGCTTCGAGCACGCCGGCGGCCAGCGCGAGCGCGTAAGCGGGCGCGGGGCAGGGGCGCACGCCGTGGCCGAAGGTCAGATGGGGGGTACGGCCGCGCGAGGGATCGAACCGGTCGGGGTCGGCGAACACGTCAGGGTCGCGGTTGGCCGACACCAGGTCGATGGTCACCTCGTCGCCGGTCCGCGTGTCGAGCCTGCGGGTGGCCTTGAGCGGCGGGTCCTGCCTGAGCGTCTCGTGCAGCAGCGCCTCGGGATCGGCGTTCTCGAAGGCGTGCCCGGGGGCGTGCCCGAGGGCGTTCTCGATGAGCGCCTCCGTGGCGGCGTGCCCCTGCAGCAGCAGGGTGATCTCGGGGATCGGAGCCTGGCCGAGCAGCCGGGCGACGGCGGCGTCGGCCTCCGGGCTCTCCTCGCCGGACAGGTAGCCGGTCGCGGCGGCGGCCACGGCGCTCGTGTCCTTCACGCCCAGCGCGGCGCCGAGCACGGCCGTGGGGACGCCCCGCCAGTCACCGCCCCGCTCCAGCGTCATGGCCCTGGCCGCCGGCCTCAGCTCGGCGGGGTCAAGGGCGGCCAGCCGCTCCTCCAGCAGGCGGCGCCGCCCGGCGTGCGTCTCTCCGGTGCTGAACCTCGACACCTGGGCGCGCAGCCAGGCCAGCGTGCCCTCCTCGGCGTCCTGTCGTACGGGAGGCGGCACGTACCTGGGGTCGGCGAGCACCGCCTCAGCGGCCGCGTGGCGTGTGATGAGCATGGTTCCACGCTAGAACGGCGTCATTTCGTCGCGGGTCGAAGGGTGGGGGCATCAGGCCGCCAGGCGATCGGACCGCTCGGGGCGTTCGGTCGCGGCCGGAACGGCCTGGGTGCGCACGGCGGGCCGCTTCGCGACCGACACCAGCGCCATCGCGACGAGCAGCGCCATCTCGGCCAGCACCACGCCCCGCTCCAGCGGGCCGTAGTAGCCCGCGCCGCCGATCAGCGGCGAGGTGATCGAGGCCGGGTGGGCCGCCAGGTAGAAGGCCAGCATGGCCGCGGAGGTCACGCTCAGGGCCCGGACGGCGTTCCACCGGGGCGCCGCCTCCCGGCCCCTGGCCAGGGTCCAGCCGGCGACCGGCAGCGAGGTGAACACGACGGCCGCCGCCCACCGGTGGATCTCGCCGGTCAGCGAGCCGACCTGCGAGTTGCCGGGGTCCGTGGGGAAGATCGCGCTCATCATCAGCCCCGCCGCCCCCGCCAGGAGCAGCACCCGGGTGGCCGCGGTGCGCGCCGGCTCGCTCGCCGCCAGCCCGTACGCGAGGCACAGGCACGCCCCCGCCAGTGCCAGCATCCCCACGAGGACGGGCACGAGCCCGCCGGAGACCAGGGCGTAGTCGCTGAGCAGCGGCTGCGTCGGCAGGGCGACCTGCGCGTACGCCAGCGCGCACGCGGACACCACCGTGCCGGAGACAGCGCCCCAGGCGCTTTGGACTGGGGTCATCGGGCCACCTCATCGTAGATCTGCTCGAACCGGGCCAGCGACGACCGGTCGTCGTGGGTGAGCGCCAGCTCCCTGCTGGTCTTGCCCAAGCGGGCCCGCAGGTCCTCGTCGGTGAGAATGCTCGTCAGGTGCCTGGACAGGGAGATCACGTCGCCCGGCTGGAACAGGTATCCGTTCTCGTCCACCAGGTGCGGCAGCGCCATCGCGTCGGCGGCCACCACGGGCAGCCCCATGGCCATGGCCTCCAGCGTGGCGATGCTCTGCAGCTCGGCGACGCCCGGCATGGCGAACACGTCGGCGGCGGCGAACGTCTGGGGCATGAGCTCGTCGGGCACGAAGCCGAGGAAGAAGACCCGCTCGCCGACGCCGATGCGGGCGGCCAGCCGCTCCAGTTCGGCCCGCTGGTTGCCGCGGCCGACGAAGACCGCCTGGGCGTCGGTCTGGTTCAGCACGAGCGGCAGGGCGCGGACGATCTCGTCCAGGCGCTTCTCCTCGTCCAGGCGGCCGACGAACAGGATGGTGGGCCTGTCGGGCAGGTCGAACAGCTTGCGCGCCCACGCCTTGGGCTCGGCGCGCGGGTGGAACCTGGTCAGGTCGATCCCGCAGGAGACCGCCTCCACCTCGCGGCCGAAGCCCTGGTCGGCCAGCAGCTTGGCGGCCAGCGGGGTCGGGGTGGTGATGCGGTCGGCGCGGTTGAAGATCCGGCTGAAGTCGCGCCACGCGAGCCGGCCGGCCTTGGCCCGCAGCCGCTCGGGGATGTGGCAGAACTGGAAGAGGTTGTCGGGCATGAAGTGGTTGGTGGCCACGATGGGCACGTCGGCGCGCCGGGCGGCGGCGATGGCGGCCCTGCCGACCACGAAGTGGCCCTGGGCGTGCAGCACGTCGGGGCGGATGTCGGCGATCAGCCGGTCGAGCCTGGCCGGCACCGTGAACCGCATCGAGGGGTGGACCGGTATCGGCGCGGAGCGCAGGCGGTGCACGATCACGTCGTCCACGACGTCGGCGGTGGGCGGGCCCACGTCCGACTGGCAGACCACGTGCACCTCGTTGCCGCGCGCGGCCAGGCCGGTGGCCAGGCGGTGGGTGAAGTAGGCGGCGCCGTTGACGTCCGGCGGGTAGGTGTCGGTCGAGATCAGGATCCGGCGGGGCCGTTCGGGGGCGGGGGCGGGGGCGGTCTCGGCGATCTTGGGGAGAGAGCGCAGGGGCATGGCCATGGAAGTGACTCCGGTTTCACAAAGGGGTGGGGGAATGAGCCGGGGGATTGTTGCGGGACTCCAGCGGGCTGGTGCGGGCCAGCGCGACGGTCCCGGCCGCGGTCAGGAGCGCCGCCGCGACCGGCAGGACGCCGGTCGGCACCGGCTCGCCGAGCAGCAGCGCGCCGAACGCCACCGCGGTCAGCGGGTCGGCGATCTGGAGCGAGGCGAACGAGACGCCGAAGTGCCCGGCCGCGTAGGCCCGCTGGAGCATCACCAGCGCCAGCAGCAGGGGCACCGGCAGCGCCAGCACGTACCACCAGTTCCAGGTGCCGTCCAGCAGCACGCGCATGAGCGTGGCCGTCGCGCCGTAGAGCACGCCCGAGCTGGTGGCGAGCAGGGCGGCCCGGCCCGCCGGTGAGACCGCCCGCGAGGCGGCCCACAGCAGGACCGCCGCGACTCCGGCCACGCCGAGCAGCGTGAGCACCCCGTTCGGGCTGAGGTAGGTGGGACCTTCGGAATCGGGGACGAGCAGGACGAGCCCGACCAGCCCGGCCGCCACCACACCCGCGGCCGCCAGCTCCTTGGGGGAGGGCTTGCGGCCGTGCAGCGTGGCGGCGAGGGGCAGGGCGAACAGCAGGCTCGCCACGCCCATCGGCTGGACGACGGTCAGCGGCCCTAGTCCGAGTGCGACGATGTGCAGGCCACCACCCGTCAGAATGGACGCGCCGCCGAGCAGCCAGCGCGGCTTCCGCAGCAGCGCGAGCAGCCCCGGCTTGGCCGACCCGACTGCCTCGAACTGCTGGAGAGCGGCTCCGAGCGCGAAGAACAGCGAACCGACCAGGGCGATCGCCGCGGCCAGCACAGTCATGCGCACTCCTTTCAGACGGATGGTTGCCAGGTAGGGTCAAACGGACGTGTCCGCCGGAAGACGTTCTGGGGAAGCCTGGATGGCGCGTCGCTTCCTGAGCCATCTCACGAGCTCGACGAGCCCGGTGATGGACACCGCGATGCCCAGGCCGAGGAGCAGGCCCTTGATCGGGTCGTTCTCGAAGGCCATGCCGCCGAAGAAGCCGATCAGCCCCGAGTACACCGCCCACGAGCTCGCCGCGATCGCGTCGAAGAACGTGAACGAGCGCAGCGGATGCCGTACGGCGCCCATGGTCAGCGTGGTCGCGGTGCGCCCGCCGGGGATGTACCTGGCGACCACGAGGACGAGGCCGCCCCGCTCGGCCAGCGTGTCGCGCGCCCAGACGAACGCCTTCTTCTCCCGCAGCCTGCCCGCCGACTTGTTGCCGATCAGGTAGGAGATGTGGTCACCGGCGAAGGCGCCCAGGGCGGCCGCCACGATGACCAGGGCCAGGTTCGTCTCGCCGGAGGCGGCGAACACCGCGGCGGTGATCACTGACGTCTCGGCCGGCACGATCGGGAAGAACCCGTCGAGCAGCGCGAGGCCGAACAGCGCCGCGTATAACCAAGGTGAGGTCATCACCTGCTGGACCAGGTCGAGAATGGCGTGCGACATGAGCGTTGACTCCGATCGTTAGGGCACCCACACAGCGTGTCTGCGTGGCACGGCCGGGGGCATCGGGGATGCCCCGGGTCGAACGCGGACCCATCCCTTACGCGGATCAGGGCCGGTACCCCATGAAGGTAGAAACTCCGCAGGTCACGGCACATCGGACGATCGGCACGCACGGCCCCCTACTTTCGTCGGGGGCCCGGTTCCGACCTCCGGGTGACACCATCGATCAAACCGGTTTCCGCAGGCCGAAACAGGAGTGGAGGTAGGCGCTTTCGGGGTGGGGCTAGCCCTACTGCGACAGGGGCCGCCGCCCTACCCTGACTTTCGTCAGGGTCGCCGCCTGACTTCCGGCGGCACTGGCGGGCGCGGGAGGCGGCTACCGTCGGTGCGGTGAGACGTCTTCGCCGGGAGAGCCGCCGCCAGGTGGTCTACGACCTGCTGCTCTGGGCCGTGCTCGGCATCTTCGTGGCGGCCATGGGCCCTGACCCGTTCGTGGATCCGGCCGCCTTCGCCATGGTGAGCCTGCCCAGGATCGGGCTGGCCACGGTCGCGGTGCTGGTGGGCCGGCGCTGGCCGCTGGCCGCGCTGGTGCTGCTGCTGCCGCTGGGGCCGTGGCAGTTCAGCGAGGGGTTCGCGACCGTGGACCTGAGCTGGCTGCTGCCCAGGCGCAACGTGAAGATCCTGCCGCTGCTGGCCAGCTCGCCGTTCATCATGTGGTACGCCTACCTCACCGGGCGGCGCCTGGCCGTCCTCTGGCCCGCGCCGCTGGCGTTCTGCCTGATCTCGGCCGTCGGCGTGGGCGTGGTGCTGGCCAAGGGCGGCGACCTCGCCCTGTGGGTGTCCATGGTGACTGCGCTGCTCGGCACGTACGTGGTGCCGTACCTGCTGGGGCTGCTCAGGCGCAGGCTGCTGCAGGGGCGCACGCAGGCGAGGCTGGCCGCCGAGGCGCAGGCGCGGCTGCGCGAGCGGGCCCGGATCGCGCGGGAGATGCACGACTCCCTCGGCCACGACCTGGCCCTGATCGCCGTGCGGGCGGCCGGGCTGGAGATGGCCCCGGGGCTGGCCGAGACGCAGGTCAGGGCGGCGGGGGAGCTGCGGCTGGCGGCGGCCGACGCCACGGACCGGCTGCGCCAGATCATCGGGCTGCTACGGGAGGACTCCGACGCGGCGCCGCTGTCACCCGTGAACGAGGACGTGACCGAGCTGGTGCGGCGGGCCAGGGACTCCGGCATGCCGATCACCCTGGACCTGGCGCCGGGGCCGGTGCCCGGCCTGGCGCACGCGGTGATCCAGGAAGGGCTCACGAACGCCGCCAAGCACGCCCCCGGGGCCCCGGTCGGGGTGCGGGTCTCGCCGGAGCGCGTCACCGTGCGCAGCGGCCGGCCGCGCGCCCGGCCCCTCGCGCTGCCCGGCGGGCTGGGGCTGGCGGGCCTGCGCGAGCGCGTCCGGCTGGCCGGGGGCACCTTGACCGCCGGTCCGGTCGGCGACGGCTTCGAGCTGGACGTGAGCATCCCCCGCGCGGGGGAGCGGGATCCCCGCGGCTCGGGAGGGAATCGACGGCCCGCCGGGCGACGCTCGGAGCATGACTGAACGCAGACCGGGGATAGGCCGCGTCACCGCCGCGATCGTCGCGATCGCCGCGATGCTGCCGTACCTCACGCTGAAGGCGCTCTGGCTGACGGGACACCCGGTCGGGGTCGCCGATCCGGCCTTCATGAACGACCCGGCGATGATCGGGCTCAACACGATGACGTTCGGCATGGAGGCCGTCGGGCTGGTGCTGGCGCTGGCGTTCACCACGCGGTGGGGGCGGCGGCTGCCGGCCTGGCTCGTGCTGCTCCCGCTCTGGGTCGGCACCGGACTGCTGGCCGTGGTGATCGTCACGGCGCCGATCATGGTGCTGACCGGGGGACTTGCGGTCTTCGAGACCGGCGGGGCGATCGAGCCGTGGATCTACATGATGGTCTACGGCGGGTTCGTCGCGCAGGGTGCCGGCCTCATGACGGCCTTCGTGCTCTACTCGCGCGACCGGTGGCCGGGCGTTTTCACCACCCGGATCGATCGCGCGTTCGCCAGCCCGACCCGGTCGTTCCAGACGGTCGTGGCCTGGGGCGCGCTACTGGTGGCCGGGCCGATCGGCGCGGTCAAGCTCGCCGGTGGCCTGCAGGACCGCGTCGAGGGCCTGCTGGCCGTCGCCGGGGCCGTCGCGCTCGTGGTGGCGGTCCGGCGGCGCGGGCGCGGCCCGTTCTGGGCGCCGCTGGTGGCGGCCTGGCTCGGCTCCGGCTCGCTGTTCAGCGGCGGCCTCTACGCGATGATCATCAGCTCCGTACGGGCGCCGCTCGGCGCGCCGGGGGCGGAGCTGGCCGAGCTGTTCGGCATGCTGGCGGGGCTGGTCATGGGGATGTGCGGGGCGTTCCTGCTGGCCGAACGGTCAGGTGTGGGCGACGTTCAGCCGGCGGAGCACCCGCTTGAAGGCGAAGATGGAGAACGCGATCGCCAGCCCGCTGATCACGGCCACCGCTGACGTCCGCAGCACCATGAACCCGCCGAGCGACCCGGCCACGTACTCGTGGACGGCCAGAGCGATGCTGAGCGTCGAGTTCATGAGCAGCACGAACGCCCACAGCAGCGTGATCCTGGCGAAGAACCTGCGGACCCGCTCGTGCTTGAGCACCGCCGACGGCAGATGGATGTAGTCGAGCGTGAGCTTCTGCACGAGCGGCCGGTTGAGCCGGACGGAGGCGAGGAACGCGATGCTGATGCAGATCGTGCCCATCTCCGGCTGGATGAAGAACCACATCCACGTGCCGGTCCAGAACGCCACGAGGGCGCGGACCGTGATCGCGAACGCGGCCAGGAACATGGTCGCGGGCACCTTGACCCGCCTGATCAGCCGCCACCCCACCCCGATGTAGACCCAGGCGACGGTGGCGATGAGCGCGCCCTTGAACCCCAGGACCATCATGGCCAGGTAGAACACCGCCAGCGGCGCCACGACGCCTTCGAGCAGCCGGGGGGCCGCCTGCCGGGCGAGTGCGGTCAGGCGTGGAAGGTGGACCGGGGGATGGTTCAAGGCTGCTCCGCAGATAGGCCGACGATCAGCGTCTACCCGGGCTTCGGGGGACAAGGCTTGCCAGATGGACCGCTCGCCGTAACCAGCGCGGCATCAGCCGCGTCCCGGGAAGCACGCCGGTGGCTTACCGTACCCGAGGAGAGGTGATGCGACTGCCTCTTTTGACGCGTTCCATCTGATTCCACGAAAACAGCGAGGTCTTACGGCAGGCTTTCAACTGAGTGACGAGGTGGCGAGCTTCGCGCCGAATCCGAGGAACAGGACGCCGACTCCGGAGGTCAGACCGGCGCTGAGCTTCCTGCGCCGGCGGAACTGGTTGGCCAGGAAGGTCCCGCCGAAGATCAGCGCCGTCAGATAGAGGAAGCTGAACACCTGGATCACCGCGCCCAGGATGAGGAACGACAGCGCGGGATTGGCGTAGCCCGGGTCGACGAACGCGATGAAGAACGAGACGAAGAAGAGGATGGCCTTCGGGTTCAGCAGGCTGATCAGCAGGGCCTTGCGGAACGGGTGCGGCTGGCGTTCCAGCTTGACCTGCGGCTTCTCCTCCTTGGTCGCCTTCCTCGATCGCCAGGCGCCCCTGATCATCTGGAAGCCCATCCACGCCAGGTAGCCGGCGCCCGCGTACTTGACGATCGTGAAGAGCAGCGGGTTGGAGCGGAGCAGGGACGCGGCGCCGGCGGCGGCCAGGAACATCAGCACGGTGTCGCCGATGAAGACGCCCGCCGCGGCCCGGTAGCCCTGGCGGACGCCGTTCTGGGCGGCGAAGCTGAGTACGTACAGGGAGTTGGGGCCGGGCAGCAGGATGATCAGCAAGGCGCCGATGGCGTAGGCCCAGAAATCGGTGATGCCGAAGAACATGACGTCTCACTCCAGGGGGGAGGACCAACCGCACATCACGATATCTCGCATCGCGCGTTTGGGCTTTACCCTCAATACCTATTTGTTTACTATGGAATGCAGGTGGGCTCGCTGATGCGCTGGGGCTGGCGGCGCTGCTGTCCGTGGGTTCGCCGATCGAGATGGGCGCGGTTCGCGCGGCTAGGGGTGGCCGCGTGGACCGCGCCCTTTGACTGTTCGCGTCAATTTGGGTCTTGTCCTCCGGTGGAGGTCCGATCTACGCTCCCCATACTCGTTAGTAAGGTTTCCTAATGAACGAGTGAGGAGCTCACCCCCATGCATCGATCCGTGCGGCTCGCCGCCATCGGCGCGATCGTCGCCGCCTCCTTGCAAGCAGCCCCAGCCCAGGCCGCGACCACGTACGAGGCCGAGAACGCCACCGTCTCCCAGGGCGTCGTCGAGTCGAACCACGCCGGCTACAGCGGCACCGGGTTCGTCAACTACGACAACACCACCGGCTCGTACGTCGAGTTCGCCGTGGACGCCGCCACCGCCGGCCCCGCCACCCTCACCCTGAGGTACGCCAACGGCACCACCGTGAACCGTCCGATGACCATCGCCGTGAACGGCACCGCCACCACCAGGGACTTCCCCGGCACCGGCGCGTGGACCACCTGGCAGGAGGCCACGCTCACCACCACGCTCAACGCCGGGACCAACACCGTCCGCGCCACCGCCACCACCGCCAACGGCGGCCCGAACCTCGACCGCCTCGTCCTCGGCACGCCCTCCAGCGCCGGCACGCCCGTCCAGGCCAACGGGCAACTGCAGGTGTGCGGGGTCAGGCTCTGCAACCAGAACGGCAAGCAGATCCAGCTGCGCGGGATGAGCAGCCACGGCCTGCAGTGGTACTCCCAGTGCCTCAACACCGCCTCCCTGGACGCGCTGGCCAACGACTGGAAGGCCGACGTCCTGCGCATCTCCATGTACATCCAGGAGGACGGTTACGAGACCAACCCCCGGCTGTTCACCGACCGGGTGCACAACCTGATCGAGCAGGCCACCGCCCGCGGCATGTACGCCATCGTCGACTGGCACATGCTCGACCCGGGCGACCCCAACTACAACCTGTCGCGGGCCAAGACGTTCTTCACCGAGATCGCCCAGCGGCACAACGGCAAGAACAACCTGCTCTACGAGATCGCCAACGAGCCCAACGGCGTCTCCTGGTCCACCATCAGGAACTACGCCAACCAGCTCATCCCGGTGATCAGGCAGTACGACCCGGAGACCCCGATCCTGGTCGGCACCCGCGCCTGGTCGTCGCTGGGCGTCTCCGACGGGGCGACCGAGTCCGAGATCGTCAACAACCCGGTCAGCGCCACCAACATCATGTACACGTTCCACTTCTACGCGGCCTCTCATGGCAGCGAGTACCTCAACACGCTGTCCAGGGCCGCCGACCGGATCCCGATCTTCGTCACGGAGTTCGGCACCCAGACGGCCTCCGGGGACGGGTCGAACAACTTCACGCGGTCGCAGCAGTACCTCGATCTGCTGGCCCAGAAGAAGATCAGCTGGGTGAACTGGAACTACTCGGACGACTTCCGCTCGGGCGCCGTCTTCACCGAGGGCACCTGCCCGAACGGCTCCTTCTCCGGCACCTCCCGCCTCAAGCCCGCCGGGGTCTGGGTCCGCGACCGCATCCGCACCCCTGACGACTTCTGACCCGCGCCCGTCCAGCCAGGGTCCTCCCCGGACCCTGGCTGTCCCCTTCTCCGGGCGCTTGGGGCGTGCGGCCGGGCGCGGGGTGGTGGGGGGCAGGGCAGGATGTGACATGTGCGGATTTGCATTCTCGGGCCGCTGGAGGTCGAGGGCGACGGGGGACCGATCGCGGTCGGTGGGTTCCGGCTGCGGGCGCTCCTGGCCGTGCTGGCGCTCGAAGCCGGCCGTACCGTCACGGCCGAGCGGCTGATCGACGCCCTCTGGCCGGACGCCCCGCCCGCCAACGCGGCCAACGCCCTCCAGACCCTGGTCAGGCGGCTGCGGGTGGCGCTTCGCCCGTACGAGGTGGTGGAGAGCAGGCCGGGCGGTTACACGCTGGCCGTGGCCCCCGACGACGTGGACGCCCTGCGGTTCCGGCGGACGGCCGCGCAGGGGGCCGGAAAAGGGGAGGGCCTGGAGCTCTGGCGGGGGCCCGCGCTGGCCGACCTGACCTCCGTGCCGCTCCTGGCGAACGCGGCCGCCGCCCTGGAGCAGGACCGGCTCTCCGCCGTCGAGGCCCGCGCCGAGGCCGGGCTGGCGGCGGGCGCGCCGGTCGATCTGACGTCGGAGGTCGCCGCGCACCCGCTGCGCGAGCGGCTGGGCGCGCTCGCCATGCGGGCCCTGGCCGCGCAGGGGCGGCAGGCGGAGGCGCTGGAGCTGTTCGAGCGCACCCGCCGCACGCTCGCCGACGAGCTCGGCGTCGATCCCGGGCCCGAGCTGCGCGCCGCCCATCTGGCCGTCCTGTCGGGAGACGTCCCGGTACGTCCCGCGCCCCCGACGGCCCGGGTCAGGCAGCGGGGCAACGTACGGACCCCGCGCACCAGCTTCATCGGCCGCGAGGCCGAGCTGGACCAGCTGGGCACCCTCCTCGGCCGGGCCAGGATCGTCACGCTCGTCGGCCCCGGCGGCGCGGGCAAGACCCGGCTGGCCACGGAGGTGGCGCTCCGGTCGGCCGAGGCGGTCTGGATGGTCGAGCTGGCCCCGGTCAGCGACCCGGCCGACGTCCCGGGCGCCGTGCTCGACGCGCTCGGCCTGCGTGGCGACCGCCCGCCGTACCGGCTGCCCGCCGAGGGGGGCGGCCCGGTGGAGCAGGTGGCCGAGGCCCTCGCGGGCCGCCCGGCGCTGCTCGTCCTGGACAACTGCGAGCACCTCGTCGACGCCGCCGCCGAGCTGGCCGAGCGGCTGCTGACGGAGTGCCAGGACCTGAGGGTGCTGGCCACCAGCAGGGAGCCGCTCAACCTGCCGGGCGAGCACCTCGCCCCCGTCCCGCCGCTGGAGCCGCCGCCCGTGGGGGCGAGCGCCGAGCAGGCGGGGGCCTACCCGTCGGTCCGGCTGCTGCTCGACCGGGCCGGGGCCGCGCGGCCGGGGTTCGCCGTGGACGGCGGGAACGTGGCCTCGGTGGTGGCGCTCTGCCGCAGGCTGGACGGCATGCCGCTGGCCATCGAGCTGGCCGCGGCCCGGTTGCGCACCATGACGCCGAGGCAGCTCGCCGACCGCATCGACGACCGGTTCAAGCTGCTCACCGGCGGCAGCAGGACCGCGCTGCCGCGCCAGCAGACGCTCAGAGCGGTCGTGGAGTGGAGCTGGGAGCTCCTGGGCGAGCAGGAACGGGTGCTGGCCAGGCGGCTGGGCGTGTTCGCGGGCGGCGCGACGCTGGAGGCCGTCGAGGCGGTCTGCGGGGGAGCGGCGGACGTGCTGGGCGCGCTGGCCGACAAGTCGCTGGTCCAGGTCTCGGCCGAGGGCCGCTACTCGATGCTGGAGACCATTCGCGCCTACGCGCTCGAACGGCTGGCGGAGGCGGGCGAGGTCGACGAGTACCGGCGGCGGCATGCGGCGTACCTGCTGGAGCTGGCCGAACGGGCGGTGCCCGAACTGCGGACGGCCGCGCAGACCGCCTGGATCGAGCGGCTGTCCCAGGAGCGCGACGACTTCGCCGCGGCGCTGCGCTACGTCATCGACGAGCGGGACGCCGGGTCGGCGCTGCGGCTGTGCGCGGCGCTGAACTGGTACTGGTGGATGACCGGCTACCGGAAGGAGGGCGCGACCTGGGCCACGCAGGTGATGGAGCTGGTGGGCGACGACCCGCCCGCCGGGCTGACCGCGGCGTACACGGCGTGCATGTTCGCGTACGGCGTGGACAAGTTCGGCACGATCGTCAACGACCGGCCCGCCATGCTGGCGCTGTCGGAGCTGATGGACCGGCTGATCGAGCGGGCCGAGCGGGAGGGGCCGCTGCATCCGATGATCAAGCTCAGCAGGGCCGTCATGGCCGCCGCCGCGGGGGAGGACGACCGCGCCGCCGGCCTGATCGAGCAGTACATCGAGAGCGACGATCTCTGGTTGTCCAGCTCCGCCCTCATGGTCGGCGGCCGGCTGCGCAGCGAGGAGCGGCTGGAGCGGTCGGTGGCCGGGTTCAGGCAGCTCGGGGACCGGTGGGGGTTGAGCGAGGCGCTGCTGGGCCTGGCCGAGATGCGGGCCGCCAGGGGAGCGCCGGCGGACGACCTGATCGCCGAGACCTGGTCGCTGACCAGCCGTTGGGTCGGGTCGGACGAGGCGATCTCGACGCTGCTCAGGCTGGCGGAGCTGCGGCTGCGGACCGGCGACCTGGACGGCGCGCGGGATGACCTGGACAGGGCCAGGGCCAGCATCGACGGGGAGACGACGGCGTACACGCGGCTGCTGCTCGGCCTGGCCGAGGCCGCGCACGCCTGCCACCTCGGCGACCTGGACCGGGGCCTGGAGATCTACCGCGGGCTGTTCCCCCTGCTCGACGAGGCCCCGCCGATGGTGCAGCTGGCCGCCGCGCTCAGGACCGCTTATGGCCGGGCGCTGGCGCGCGGCGGCGACCTGGACGCCGGGCTCGAACAGCACCGCCTGGCCCTCGAAGTGCTCGGCACGAGCAGCCCGGACCGGCCGCTGCTGTCGCAGGTGCTGGCCGGGTTCGCGCTGGCCGCGCAGGTCGAGGGCGACCAGGAGCGGGCGGCCGTGCTGTTCGGGGCGTCGGCGGCGGTCGAGCCGCACGACGTCTCGCCCGACACCCTGGAGGGCGCCCGGACGGCCAGGGCCGCGCTCGGTGACGAGCACTACGACGAGTGCTTCGCCAAGGGCGCGGCCATGTCCAGGCAGGAGGTCTACGGGATGGTCGGCAGCACGACGTAGGAGGGACCGTGCAGCGTGGTGGTGCCCTTGTCGAGATTGCGCCCGAATCGGGGGAAGTTCGAGCCCGCCACGTCGATCCTGATCCGGTGTCCGGGCAGGAAGGCGTTCGAGATCGCCCCCAGCCGTACGGTCACCTCGCGCACCTCGCCGGGCACCAGGCCCGTCAGCCTGGCGACGCCGTCGGTCAGCAGCTCGGCCCGCCCGTCGGGGTGGACGTCGATGAGCTTGGCCGTGACGTCGGCGCTCGCGGCGGTCGAGGAGACCCGCGCGACCAGCTCGACCGGGCCGCTCACCTCCACCCGCTCGGTGAGAGGCGCCGTCCGGTGGCGCAGGACGTCGCCGCGCCCGTCGAGCGGCCGCTGGTCGAGCGGGCCGAACGCCTCGAACGTCATGACCGCCCCGCCGAGCGTCGGCACCGGGTCGCCGGGGTCGCTGACGAACTCCGCCGCCCCGCCCTCCCCGGGCGTCACGCTGAGCCCGCCGTCGAAGCCCAGGTGGTACGGCACGGGCCTGGCCCGCCGGATGGGCCAGTCGTCCTCCTCGCGCCACGCGTCGTCGCCCATCACGAAGATCTTCACCTTCGCCCGGTCGCGCAGGGGCGCCCCGCGCAGCCAGTGGCCGAACCAGTCGAGGTGCACCCCGGTCCAGTCGATCGCCTCCTGGCTCGCCTGGTCGCCGTAGTCGCGCCCGCAGATGTCCCGCTCGTGCGTGAAGTGCGTCCACGGGCCCACGACCAGCCGGGACTCGCCGCCCAGCCACTCGAAGTGCTCGATGGAGCCGTCGCGGAAGTAGTCGTACCAGCCGGTGCTGACCAGCGCGGGCACCTCGATGTCGGCGTGCCGGACGATCCCGCCCCGCCAGAGCGGGTCGAGGGGGTCGGGGGTGTCCATCCACGCCGAGTAGAAGGGCACCAGGTCGGCCAGCAGCGGCTGGTCGCTGAGCGGCAGCCGCTCCGCCAGCTCCCGCAGGCGCTCGTCGATCCCGTGGGGCAGGCCGATGGCCGCCAGGTACCGGCCCTTGTCCTCCTCCGTGGCCGTGCCGAGCGCGATGCGGCGGTCCAGCTCGTCCACGGCCAGCACCATCGCGCTGACGGTGAGGATGATGTTGAGGTTGGGGACACCGCCCGGCTGGTAGACGCACTCGTACAGGCCGGCGGGGGAGACGTGCGGCGCGATGGCCTTCAGGCCCTCGGGGCGCTCCTGGGCCGCGAGAAGCTGCGTGATGGCCAGGTACGAGTCCCCATACATCCCGACATTTCCGTCGGACCAGGGCGCGGTCGCCGCCCACCGGACCGCGTCGTAGCCGTCGGCCGCCTCCCCGCTGATGAACCGGAGCTCGCCCTGCGAGGCGCCGGTGCCGCGGACGTCCTGGATGGCCACCGCGTACCCGGCCGCCACCAGGCGGGGCACGTCGAGGTGGTACCCGGGACCCGTGGCGGCCCGGCCGTACGGGGTGCGCGACAGCAGCACGGGGAAGCGGCCATCCTCGGCCGGCCGCCACAGCGTCGCCACCAGCTCGGCGCCGTCCCGGGTGGTCATGGTCTCAGTGGTCTCGATCATCGGACTCTCCTGTTGTAAGCACGAAGGGCAAGAGGGGCGAAGAGGACGAGCAGGGCGGCGGTCCAGCCGAGCGTGATCCACACGTCGGAGGCGTGCGGGCCGCCGGTCAGCAGCCCGCGCAGGGCGCCGGCCAGGTGGGAGACGGGGTTGACGCCCATCCACCAGCTCAGCCAGCCGGGCATGTCGGTGGCGGGGAC
This sequence comes from Nonomuraea angiospora, assembly GCF_014873145.1. Lineage (NCBI taxonomy): Bacteria > Bacillati > Actinomycetota > Actinomycetes > Streptosporangiales > Streptosporangiaceae > Nonomuraea > Nonomuraea angiospora. The sequence continues at coordinate 9,963,516 of NZ_JADBEK010000001.1, forward strand.
GAAGGCGCTGCTGCCGAACGTGAGCGGCAGCAGAACGGCCGTCGCCATCCCCTGCATGGACGTGACGGACTTGGCGATCAGCCCGATCCAGGCCGAGCCCCAGCTCAGCGCCATGGCCAGCAGCAGCACGAGCCCGAGCCCGGCCAGCGCGCTCAGCGGGCCGGTCGTGACGCGGAAGCCGACGGCGTACCCGACGACCATGGACATCACGACGGTGATCAGCAGCGTGAGCAGGTCCGCCAGGATGCGGCCCGTCAACGGCGCGGACCTGGCGATCGGCATGGTCCTGAACCGGTCGAACACGCCGTTGCCGATGTCGGTGGCCAGGTTCATGCCGGTGGTGATCGTCGACATCAGCGCCACCTGGACGAGCACGCCGGGCAGCATGTACGCCACCGCGTCCGCCCGGTCGCCGCCGGCCGCCCCGCCGAACAGGTACACGAAGATGACGATCATGAAAACGGGCTGGAAGAGCAGGCCGAAGAGCTGGCCTGGCTGGTTCTTCAGGGGGATCAGGCTGCGCCAGGCCAGCGTGAGGCCCTGGGAGAGCGCGGTGGTCATCGGGGGTCTCCGGTCAGGGTGAGGAAGACGTCGTCGAGGGAGGGCAGGCGCAGGGCGTGCTCGGCGAGCACGATGCCCGCGTCGTCCAGGTCCCTGAGCAGCACGGGCGGCACCTTGAGGTCGTGCACCGGCACGCTGACGACGCCGTCGGCGGCCTTCGCGCCGAGGATGGTCTCGGCCTTCTCCAGGTCGGCGGCGCGCAGCGGCCGCACGTCGAGCCGGTGGCCGCCCGCCAGCGCCTTGAGCTCCGCGGGCGTGCCGGACGCGGCGACCCGCCCCCGGTCGATGACCAGCAGGTCGTCGGCGAGCTGGTCGGCCTCCTCCAGATACTGCGTGGTCAGCAGCACGGTCACGCCGTCGGCGGTCAGCTCCCTGACCACGTCCCACAGCTCGCCGCGGGCATGGGGGTCCAGGCCGGTGGTCGGCTCGTCGAGGAACAGGATCCGCGGGCGGCTGACCAGGCTGACGGCCAGGTCGAGGCGGCGGCGCATGCCGCCCGAGTAGCCGCTCGCCGCGCGCCCGGCCGCCTCCTCCAGGCCGAAGCGGGCCAGCAGCTCGCTGGCCCTGGCCCTGGCCGCCGGCCGTGACAGGCCGAGCAGGCGGCCCACCAGCAGCAGGTTCTGGGTGCCGGTGAGCTTCTCGTCCACCGAGGCGTACTGGCCGGTCAGGCCGATCAGCTCGCGGACCTTCGCGGCCTGGCGGGTGACGTCGTACCCGCCGACCAGGGCGCGGCCGGCGTCGGGGCGGGCCAGGGTGGCCAGGACGCGTACCGCCGTGGTCTTGCCCGCGCCGTTCGGGCCCAGGACGCCGAGCACGGAGCCGGTCCGCGCCGCCAGGTCGACGCCGTCGAGCGCGCTCTTGTCGCCGTACCTCTTGACGAGCCCTTCGGCTTCGATCGCGTACTTCATGTCTCGGAGGATGTCCGGGCCCGCTGGCATCCTCCTGGCATCGACCTGTCAGGGGGATGGTGCATGTCCGTAACTTTGGGCCTTTCCTCCGTCAGGCAACGTCTTCACTCTCGGGTCAGGCGCCGGACACCATCCGATCCCCAGCGCCCGAGGAGGACGAGGTGCGACACCGATTACTCATCCTGCTGGCAGCCCTCAGCCTGATCAGCCTGACCGGCATGACAGGGGCGGGCGCCGCGGCGGAACCCCCTGCGAACAAGCAGTACCGCGTGCAGGGCCCGGCGGACTCGCGGCAGCGCAGCGCCGTCGCGGCCACCGGAGCGGCCATCGAGGAGGTGGCCAAGGACTCGGTCCTGGTCACGGCCACGGAAGCCGAGGTCTCCGCCATCAGGCGGCTCGGCTACCGGGTGGCGGAGGTGCCGCGCCCGACATCCCCGTCCGGCGTCGGGACGCTTGACTTCCCGCCGGCGGACTCCGGCTACCACAACTACGCGGAGATGAACGCGGACATCAACGCCCTGGTCGCGGCCCATCCGAACATCGTCAGCCAGTCGAGCTTCGGCACCTCGTACGAGGGCCGGGCGCTGCCCCTGATCAAGATCAGCGACAACGTGGGCACGGACGAGAACGAGCCCGAGGTGCTCTTCACCGCCCACCAGCACGCCCGCGAGCACCTGACGGTCGAGATGGCGCTGTACATCATGCACCTGCTGGCCGACAACTACGGCACCGACGCCCGGATCACCAACCTGGTCAACACCAGAGAGATCTGGATCATGCCGGACCTCAACCCGGACGGCGGCGAGTACGACATCGCCACCGGCTCCTACCGCTCCTGGCGCAAGAACCGGCAGCCGAACTCCGGCTCGTCGGCCGTCGGCACCGACCTGAACCGCAACTGGGCCTACCAGTGGGGCTGCTGCGGCGGCTCGTCGGGTTCGACGTCGAGTGAGACGTACCGGGGCGCGAGCGCCGAATCGGCCCCCGAGATCAAGGCGGCGGCCAACTGGGTGCGCAGCCGGGTCGTCGGCGGCGTGCAGCAGATCAAGACCAACCTCGACTGGCACACCTACAGCGAGCTGGTCCTGTGGCCCTACGGCTACACCCTCAGCGACACCGCGCCCGGCCTGACCCAGGACGACCGGGACGCGCACGCCACGCTCGGCCAGAACCTGGCCTCCACCAACGGTTACACGCCGGAGCAGGCCAGCGACCTCTACATCACGGACGGGACCATCGACGACTGGATGTGGGGCGCCTACAAGATCTTCAGCTTCACGTTCGAGATGTACCCGACCGGCGCGAACCCCGGCTTCTACCCGCCGGACGAGCAGATCGTCCCGCAGACCACCCGCAACCGGGAGGCCGTGCTCCGCTTCCTCGAATACTCCGACTGCGTCTACCGGATCATCGGCAAGGAGTCCCAGTACTGCGGCACCGGCAACCCGCCGCTGACCGTCTACTCCGACACCTTCGAGACCGCCACGGGCTGGACGGCCAACCCGGCGGGCACCGACACCGCGACCCTGGGCCAGTGGGAGCGCGGCGACCCCGAGGCCACCAGCTCCAGCGGCGCCAAGCAGCTCGGCACCACGGTCAGCGGCACGAACGACCTGGTCACGGGCCGCCTGGCGGGCTCGGCGGCCGGTGACCAGGACATCGACGGCGGCGTCACCTCGATCCAGTCGCCGCCCATCACGCTGCCGTCCACGGGCGCGCTGAACCTGTCGTTCTCGTGGTACCTGGCGCACGGCTCGAACGCCTCCAGCGCCGACTACTTCCGGGTCCGCGTGGTGGGCAACACCACCACGACGGTCCTGAACCAGGCGGGCGCGGCGTCCAACCGCAACGGCGCCTGGGCAACCGCGACGGCCGGCCTGAACGCGTTCGCGGGCCAGACGGTCCGCATCCTCATCGACGCCGCCGACGCCTCGGGCGCCTCCCTGGTGGAGGCCGGCGTGGACGACGTCAGGATCACCCAGCAGCCGTAGACCGCAGCACCGCTCCGCCGTACAAGATCCCCTGTCTTGTACGGCGGAGTCTTGTTTGGGTCTTGTAAGCATCCGGTGTCAAGGCTACGATCGCGCCAAATACTTAGGAAAGTTTCCTATAAGTAATCGGATCCGAGTCAGCACCTCCTTGCCCGTGCCGTACGGCTTGCGCTCTCACCCCCCGGTGCAAGCCGTACGGCACGCCACCCCCGAAGGAAGAACTCGTGAGACCTCGCGCGATCCTCCTGGCACTCTCCACCCTCGCACTGACCCTGTACGCCCTCCCGGCCCAAGCCGCCCCTCTCGCCCCCGGAGCCACCGCGACCTTCGTCAAGGTCTCCGACTGGGGCTCCGGATTCGAGGGCAAGGTCACCGTCACCAACGGCACCACCACGGCCATGAACGGCTGGAACGTCCAGTTCGACGTCCCGGCCGGCTACTCGATCCCCTCCGCGTGGGACGCGGTCATGTCCCGCAGCGGGCAGCACTACACCTTCACCAACCCGAGCTGGGCCTCCCCCCTCGCGCCCGGGGCCAGCGCGAGCTTCGGCTTCAACGGCAGCCCCGGCAACTTCCCCGGCATCACCGGCTGCACGCTGAACGGAGCCTCGTGCGGCGGCTCGACGGCCGGGGCCCCGGGCCGGCCGGGCGCCGCCTCGGCCACCGCGACCGGCAGCGCCATCTCCCTCACCTGGGGGGCGTCCTCGGGCACGGTGACCGGCTACCGCGTCTACGAGGGCGCCGCAGTCAAGGCCACGGTCACGGGCACCTCGGCCACGATCGGCGGGCTCGGCTCCTGCGAGACCCACACCTACACCGTCAAGGCGTACAACTCCGTCGGGGAGTCGGACGCCGGCGACCCGGTCACCGCCACCACCAGCGGCTGCACCGGGGGCGGCGGGACGCTGCCCAAGCACTTCCTCACCGGCTACTGGCACAACTTCGCCAACGCCGCGGCCGAGCTCAAGCTGTCGGCCGTGCCCGGCGAGTACGACCTGATCGCCATCGCGTTCGGCGAGGCCACCGCCACCGCGGGCGAGGTCACGTTCGGGATCGACCCCGGGCTGGCCTCGGCGGTCGGCGGCTACACCGACGCCCAGTTCAAGACCGACGTGCAGGCCCTGCACCAGCGGGGCAAGAAGGTCATCCTGTCCGTGGGCGGTGAGGCCGGGCGCGTGCAGGTGGCGAGCGCCGCCGCCGCGACGAAGTTCGCCGACTCGGTGTACGCGCTGATGCAGTCCTACGGCTTCGACGGCGTGGACATCGACCTGGAGAACGGCCTCAACGCCACCTACATGGCCCAGGCGCTGCGGGCGCTGCGCGCGAAGGCGGGCTCCGGGCTGATCATCACGATGGCCCCGCAGACCATCGACATGCAGTCCACCGGGGCGGAGTACTTCAAGCTCGCCCTGAGCATCAAGGACATCCTCACGGTCGTCCACACGCAGTACTACAACTCCGGGTCCATGCTCGGCTGCGACCAGGCGCAGGCGTACGGGCAGGGCTCGGTGAACTTCATGACCGCCCTCGCCTGCATCCAGCTCGAGAACGGCCTGCGCCCCGACCAGGTGGCGCTGGGCCTGCCGGCCGGGCCGGGCGCGGCGGGCGGCGGCGTCGTCTCTCCCTCCCTCGTCAACCAGGCGCTCGACTGCCTGGCCAAGCGCACCGGCTGCGGGACCTTCGTGCCACCGCGCGCCTACCCGGACATCAGGGGCGCGATGACCTGGTCCATCAACTGGGACGCGAGCAACAACTGGTCCTTCTCCAAGACCGTCAAGCCCCACCTCCAGGGAATGCCATGAAATTTCGCAGCAAACTCATCGCATTACTCGCCGGGATCGCCCTCGCGCTGACCGGCGCCGGATTCACGACCGCCGCGCCCGCCGCGTACGGGGCCGTGCAGCAGCAGTTGGCCGCCGCCTGGGCCCCGTGGACCTCGTACGCCATCGGCGCGGTCGTCACCTACAACGGCGTCGACTACGTGTGCATCCAGGCCCACACCTCGCAGCCCGGCTGGGAGCCGCCCAACGTGCCGGCCCTCTGGAAGGTCGGCTCGGGCGGCGGCAACCCCGGCGCCCCCGGGCAGCCCGGCGCGGTCAACACGTCCGTGACGAACTCCAGCATCTCGCTGAGCTGGGGCGCCTCGTCCGGCACCGTGACCGGCTACCGCGTGTACGAGGGCTCGACGCAGCGGGCCCAGGTCACCGGCACCAGCGCGACCGTCTCCGGGCTCGGCACGTGCACGACGCACACCTACACGGTGAAGGCGTACAACTCGGCGGGAGAGTCGGCCGGCCGTGACGCGACCGCCACCACCAGCGGCTGCACCGGCGGCGGCGGGACGAAGATGCCCGGCGCCCCCTACCTCTACATGGGCTGGGGCGACCCGCCGAACCCCGGCACCGTGATGGACGCGACCGGCGTCAAGTCGTTCACGATGGCGTTCATCCTGTCCAGCGGCGGCTGCACTCCGGCGTGGGACGGCAACCGCCCGCTGACCGGCGGCGCCGACCAGCAGGCCATCAACACGATCAAGTCGAAGGGCGGCAGCGTCCAGATCTCCTTCGGCGGCTGGCAGGGCAACAAGCTCGGTCCCAACTGCTCCACGCCGCAGGCGTTCGCGAACGCGGTGCAGCAGGTCATCAACGCCGTCGGCCCCGCCGTCGTGGACTTCGACATCGAGAACACCGACGAGTTCGAGAACTACACCGTCCAGGACCGCATCCTGAACGGGATCAAGATCATCAAGCAGAACAACCCGAACGTCAAGGCCGTGGTCACCTTCGGCACCTCCAAGACCGGCCCCACCGCGCCCGGCGTTCGGCTCATCAACCAGGCCAAGGCGCTCGGCGTGCCGATCGACAACTACACGATCATGCCGTTCGACTTCGGCGGCTCGAACATGTACCAGGACACCGTCAACGCCTCCGAGGGCCTGAAGAACGCGCTGAAGAGCGCGTTCGGGTGGAGCGACGCCCAGGCGTACGCGCACATGGGCATCTCGGGCATGAACGGCCTGTCCGACCAGCAGGAGACGACCTCCCCGTCCACGTGGACGCAGATCCGCGACTGGGCCAAGTCCCATGGCCTGACCAGGCTCGCCTACTGGGCCGTCAACCGTGACCGCCCCTGCCCGGGCGGCGGCGTGGTCTCCAACTGCAGCGGCATCTCCCAGTCCAACTGGGAGTTCACCCGCATCACCGCCGGATTCTGACCCGCCGAGCGGCCCGCCCCCCGCGCCGGGGCGGGCCGCGCGTGGAGGTATCGCATGAATCTCCGAGGACCGGTCGCGCTCGCCCTGGCTCTCGTCGCGCTGCACGCCACCCCCGCCTACGCCGCGAACATCCTGGCCAACCCCGGATTCGAGTCCGGGCTGAGCGGCTGGACGTGCGGCACCACGTCCGGCGCGCAGGCCGTGTCGTCGCCCGTGCACGGCGGGACCCGCGCGCTCCAGGCCACCCCGCAGGGCAGCGACTACGCCCGCTGCCAGCAGACCGTCACCGTCAAGCCGAACACCGCCTACCAGCTCTCGGCCTGGGTCCAGGGCAACTACGTCTTCCTCGGCGCCACCGGCACCGGCGGCACCGACCCGCAGACGTGGGGCGCGCCGGGCGCGGCGTGGAGCCAGCTCAAGACCTCCTTCACCACCGGCGCCTCGACCACGTCCGTGACGGTGTACGTCAACGGCTGGTACGGCCAGGGCGCCTATCTGGCCGACGACGTGGTGCTCGACGGCCCCGGCGGCACCCCGGACACCCAGGCGCCGACGGTCCCCGGCACCGTGTCCGTCGGCGGCGCCACGAGCTCCAGCCTCACCGTGAGCTGGGGAGCGTCCACGGACAACGTCGGGGTGGCCCGCTACGAGGTCTCCCGCGACGGCGGGGCGCCGGTCGCCGTCACCGGGACGAGCCACCAGGCCACCGGGCTCGCCGCGGCCACCACGTACCGCTTCAAGGTCCGGGCCTGCGACGCCGCGGGCAACTGCTCGGCCTACACCCCCGAGGCGAGCGGCACCACGACGAGCGGCGGCGGGGGCGGCGGGCTGCCCAAACGGGTCATGGTGGGCTACCTGCACGCCTCATTCGCCAACGGATCCGGATATATCCGGATGAGTGAGGTGCCGAACGAGTGGGACATCATCAACCTCGCCTTCGGCGAGCCCACCTCGGTCACCTCGGGCGACATCAGGTTCCGGCAGTGCCCGGCGGCCGAGTGCCCCAACGTCGAGCCCGAGGCCGACTTCGTCGCCGCCATCAGGGCCAAGCAGGCACAGGGCAAGAAGGTGCTGATCTCGATCGGCGGCCAGAACGGCCAGGTCCAGCTCACGACCGCGGCGGCCCGCGACAAGTTCGTGGAGTCGGTGTCCGCGATCATCGACAGGTACGGCCTGGACGGCCTGGACATCGACTTCGAGGGCCACTCGCTCTACCTCAACCCCGGCGACACGAACCTCGCCGGCCCGACCACCCCGGTCGTCGTCAACCTGATCTCGGCGCTGAGGTCGCTCAAGAGCCGGTACGGAGCCAAGTTCGTGCTGACCATGGCGCCGGAGACGTTCTTCGTCCAGCTCGGCCACCAGTTCTACGGCCCGGGGCCGAACGGCGCGGCCGACAGCAGGAGCGCCTCCTACCTGCCCGTCATCCACGCCCTGCGCAACGACCTGACCCTCCTCCACGTGCAGGACTACAACTCGGGCCCGATCATGGGCCTCGACGGCCAGTACCACACGATGGGCGGGCACGACTTCCACGTGGCCATGACGGACATGCTGCTGGCCGGCTTCCCGATCATGGGCAACGCGGGCAACGTGTTCCCGCCGCTGCGCCAGGACCAGGTGGCCATCGGGCTGCCCGCATCACCGAACGCCGGCAACGGGTTCACCACCGTGGCGGAGGTGCAGAAGGCGTTCGACTGCCTCGCCAAAGGCACGAACTGCGGCACCTACCGGCCGCGCGGCGTCTACCCGAACCTGCGCGGCCTCATGACCTGGTCGATCAACTGGGACAGGTACAACGGCTTCGAGTTCTCCCGGAGCCACCGGGCGTACCTGAACGCCCTCACCTGACGAGCTGCGTGGGCTTGAGCGGGATGCCGAGGCCGGGCGGCCGGTAGGTGGGCAGCGCCTCGCCGTACTCGTGCATCCAGGCGTGGTCCACCAGCAGCCGCATCCGCCCGCCGCCGGGCGGGCCGCCCTCCCGCACCGGGGCGGCCCGCCCGGCCAGGCGCGCGACCGCCTCCGCGACCAGCCCGGCGTCGGGCGGCGACAGGTCGCAGTGCTCGTCCGGCCCGATGATCAGGTCCACGTCGGGCGGCAGCGGGTAGATCGGCCGCGGCAGGGCCAGCACGCGCGGCGGCGGCGCCATCGGCCAGCCGTCGGCCACCGCCTCCAGCAGCACCGAGCGCGCGGTCCGGCGCGCGAACAGCCCCTCGGCCAGCGCCCAGCTCAGCGCGCCCACGTCCGCGCGGTCCTCGCCGCAGGCGTGCAGGCACAGGTACGGCACCAGCGGGATCCCGGCCCCGCTCGCCTGCGCCCACCCCGTGCCACATCCGGTCAGCACCAGCAGCGCCAGCATCGCCCGGTAGGCGGTGTCGGCGTGCGGGGTCTCGAGCCGCCCCGGCACGAGCAGGCAGCGCCCGCCGGTCTTCTCCGCCGTCACGCCCAGCTCCCGCGCGATCTTCAACGTCCGCGACGCGGCCACCCCCGTGCACGCCTCCTGCCAGGCAGGCGTGTACGGCTCACCCGGGTCCGCGTACCCGGACGGCCACACGCCGGGCAACCCGGGCCGGCTCACCCCGTAGACGGCCAGCAGCAGGTCGAACACCGTCGTCACCAGCTCGTCGCCGTCCCGCAGCACCGGCACGCCCCGCCGCAGCACGCCCGGCCCGTCGTCGAAACGCGGCAGCAGCACCTCCACCGCCTCGCCGCCGTACACGCTCAGCCGGTCGCTCCCGCGCCCCACCAGCCCGCCCGGCACGTAGGCGTCCTCGCGCGCCCGCAGCCCCACCAGCGACGGCAGGTCCGTGCGCTCCATGGCGTGCTCGGCGAACGGCGTCCGGTCCAGGAAGAACTCCTTGAGCAGCACGTGCCCCATGGCCATCGCGAGCGCCCCGTCCGTGCCGGGGCGCACGACCAGCGTCTCGTCGGACAGCCGCGTCGGATGCGTGCCGATCGCCACCACCTTCTGGCCCTTGTACCGCCCGGCGATCACCCAGGGGGTGTCCGGCGTGCGTACCAGCCGGTTGTTCTCCCCCCACAGCAGCACGTACGCGGCCCGCGCCCAGTCGTCGGCCGCCGGGCCCGCGAACCGCGGCCCCAGCACCTGCTCCGGCGCGCACGGATGCTCGGTCAGCACCGCGCCGCCGAGGGCGGCGATCAGCCCCGCCAGCGGCGAGGTGGACAGCGCCGCCACCCGGTCGGGCCCGTGGCACGCGGCGGTGTGCACCATCGCCGCCGCCGTCAGCTCCGCCGCAGAGGCGTCGTCGAGCGGCACCCGCCGCTCTCCTCTGAACGGCCGATATTGCTGAGAATTCGCTGTGAGTTTCGCCCAGGCGGCAACCGGGTCACGAACCCCGTCCCGCATCTCGAAATAGAGCCTGACCAGTGCCTGGTTGACCTGCGATCCCCCCATGGAAAAAGTTCAACACAGACAGTGACGCTCTATCGCCATACGTATCGGCATGTCGGGGATAAGAATTGGAAGCCCTGGTGGCAACCACTGCCGGTGTTGCGGCAGGCTAGAGGCCGCCATGGATTACGCAGTTCTCACGGGGATAGTCCTCGTCGCCGGTGTCGTACTCGCTCTAGTCGCCCAATGGCGGGATTGGCGTCCACCGCTCGTCGTCGCCATCGTCGTCGGCGTGGCCGTGCGCCTGCTGATCATGTACACGTCGGCCATCGATTCGTGGCAACCCGTCGACTTCATGGAGAGCTTCAAGCCGGCCGGCGAGGCCGTGCTGCGCGGCCAGGACCCGGTGCTGGCCAGCGAGGGCGGCTGGCACTTCCTGCCGACCATCCCCTACGTCTACGGCATCCTGCTGTGGCTCGGCATCCCGTGGGAGTACGCCGGGCGCCTGGTCACCGTGGTCGCCGACATCGCGCTCATCCCGCTGGTGGCCAAGCTGGCCGGCGGCCCCAAGGCGTCGCTGCGGGCGCTCCAGTACGCGCTCAACCCCCTCGCCCTGATGATCGCCGCCATCCATGGCCAGGTCGAGCCGGTCGCGCTCGTGTTCGGCGTGGCGGCGTTCGTGGTCGCCCGCGGCCCCGGCGCCCTGGAGCGTCCCGGCATCACCACGGACGTGGTCGCCCGGGTGCGCGCCGGCGTGGCCGCCTACGGCGTGCGCTCCTCGATCCCGCGCGTGGTCGGCCGGGGCGGCCTGCTGCACCGCGCCCTGCTGCCGGGCCCCGACGACAGGGCCGACCTCAAGCGGGGCGCGCTGGCTGGCGTGCTGATGGGCCTGGCGCTGTGCGCCAAGAGCTGGCCGATCTGGCTGATCCCCGGCATGCTGCTGCTCCTGCCCAACCTGCGCTCCCGGGTCGCCGCGCTGTTCACCACCGGGATCGTGCCGCTGTTCTTCCTGGTCACGCTGCCGGTCTTCGCGGGCACGTCCCTCAACCAGATCCCCGCCGTCATCAACACCATCCGCGACATCCGCCCCATCGTCGGCGAGTGGGGCTGGACCCCCTGGTTCACCGGCGGCGACTGGGCGCTGCGGCCCGAACTGGCCTCGTTCGGCACGAACCTGATCTACCTGTGCGTCGTCGGGGCCGTGCTCTACTGGCGGCGCGCCGACCCGATCGACATGACGACGGCCATCCTGCTCGTCTTCATGGTCGTGACGCCCCGGCTCGGGGCCCAGTACCTGCTGTGGTTCATGCCGTTCCTGGTCGCCAGGCCCACCAGGTTCGCCTGGCCGGCCATCGTGGGCGTGTCGCTCTGGTCCGGATACGGCTACCTCTACATGACGCAGTTCGACGTCAACACCTGGTGGTACCTGCACCAGGACTGGTCGCGGGCCTCGATCGTGCTGCTGCCCATCCTGGCGCTGGCCATGCCCTGGGGCCGCCGCGTCGCCACCACGGCCCCAGGACTGGCTCTCGTCGGCGGCCCGTCTCAGCAGGCCAAGGTCAGGTCACCCGCATAGGCGCCCCCACAGGATGATCCACTGGTCGGGGTGGACGTGGGCCACGACGGTGTCGCGGGCGACGCCCGCCGCCTCCAGCGCGGCGTCCACCCCCTCGTAACGGGTCTTCAGCGAGGCGCGCACCGAGCCGCCGAGGCCGCCGAAGCCCAGCTCGACCAGCTCCTGGTACGAGCGGCGCGCGGCGACGAGCGGTTCGGGCCTGCGCTGGAGGCGCAGGATCGCCGAGTCGACGGACGGGACGGGGCGGAAGCTCTCCCTGCCGATCGTGTCGCCGAGCCGCCAGTGGAACCACGGCCACGACTCCACCGTGACCAGGCTCCAGCGGCCGTAGTCGCCCGACCGCTTGCGGGCGTACTCCCGCTGGGTGAGCAGCGTCGCCGAGGTCAGGGCCGGCGCCCGCAGGCACCAGTCCACGATCTTCGACGTGATCGAGTACGGGATGTTGCCCACGACCGCGAACGGCTCACGCGGCGCCCGCACGGCCGTGAAGTCGCCCCTGACCACGTCGATCCGGGGATCGCTGCGCGTACGGGCGGCCAGCCGCCCGGCGAGCAGCGGATCGATCTCGTAGCCGACGACCCGCGCGCCCGCCTCGGCGAGCGCCAGGGTGAGCACGCCCTCCCCGGCGCCGGGCTCCAGCACGAGCCCTTCGGGAGCGGCGGCCTTCACCATCAGATCGACGGCATGCCGGTCGGCCAGGAAATTCTGCGAGAGCGTGCGCCGCGCCCGGTCTCTGGGCGTGCGGCCGCCACCGCCATTCCTGGCTTTACGCTGAGTATGCGAATAGTTTCCGTGCGCGAAATTCTGCGCCACAGCACTTGCCCTTTCGGGTCCTCGAGATTGACAGGTCTCGAAGGGCCCTGGGCGCGCGTGCGGACGCTACAGCCTCAGGTTGTGCGCGTCCGTCAGCGGGCCAGAGCCCGGCCGTGGCGGATGCGAATGAAAACCGGGCAGGAGAACATGCATGTCATGCCGGTCACAGTAGGCAGCGTTCCGCCGTCCGGGCAACGGAATTAAATCTGCGGCGTCGGGGGCGCTTTGAGCCCGCATTGAAGTGGCTCGGGTAGACCTTTACCCATGGACCGACCGGCCAGGGTGCTCGTCGTGGACGACGAGCCGAACATCCGCGCCCTGCTCTCCCAGACGTTGCGGCTGGTGTCGTTCGAGGTCAGGACCGCTGAGACGGGAGCGGAGGCGGTGACGGCCGCCAGGGAGTTCGATCCCGACATCGTGGTGCTCGACGTGATGCTGGAGGACTTCGACGGGTTCGAGGTCGCCAGGCGGCTCGGCGAGCGCGTCCCCGTGCTGTTCCTGACCGCCCGCGACGGGGTCGAGGACCGCGTCCAGGGCCTCACGCTGGGCGCCGACGACTACGTGGCCAAGCCGTTCAGCCTGGAGGAGGTGGTGCTGCGCATCCGCGCCATCCTGCGCCGCAGCCGCGCGACGCCCCGCAACGACGTGCTGCGCTACGCCGACCTGGAGCTGGACCCCGCGGCCCACCAGGTCTCCCGGGCCGGAGTGCCGGTGGACCTGTCGCCCACCGAGTTCAACCTCCTCGAATACCTCCTCACCAACGCCGGCAGGGTGGTGAGCAAGGCGCAGATCCTCGACAGCGTCTGGCACTACGACTTCGACGGCGACTCCAGCATCGTCGAGTCGTACGTCTACTACCTGCGCAAGAAGATCGACAAATGGGAGCCGCAGCTCATCCACACCGTGCGCGGCGTCGGCTACACGCTGAGGACCCCGCGGTGAGACCCGCCGCCTGGACCCTGCGCACCCGCCTGGTCATGGCCGTGCTCGGGGTCGCCACGCTCGGGCTGGTGCTCTCCACCGTGGCGGGCGTCGCGCTGCTGCGCGGCAACCTGATGGGCCGGGTGGACCAGCAGCTCGAACAGCTCAGCAGGGTCGTCATGGTCAAGGGGGGCGACCTCTTCTCGCGGGCGCGGGCGCTCCAGCCGCTCCCGGTGGACGACCTCGTCTCCGAGGTGCTCACGAAGCGGGTCGCCGCCGTCCAGCAGGTCATGGTGTACGACACCGGCGGCGCGCTGCAGTTCAAGTTCGGCGCCCCGGACGAGCCCGGCCCCGTCATCGACCGGGGCAGGATCGGCGAGAACTACACCGCGCCGGGCACCTCGGGCCCCTCATGGCGGGTCCGCGCCACGAAGGCGTCCAACGGCGACACCGTGGTGTTCGCCCAGTCGCTCCGCGAGGTCGAGCAGACCCAGACCTCCGCCGTCGCCATCTTCGTCGCGGTGGGCGTGTTCGTGCTGCTCCTGCTCGGCGTGGCCGCCGACGCCCTCGTACGCCTCGGCCTGCGCCCGCTGACCAGGATGGAGGCCACGGCCGGCCACATCGCCCGCGGCGACTTCGACCGCCGGGTGCCCGCCCACGACCCGCACACCGAGCCGGGCCGCCTGGCCCGCGCCATGAACGTCATGCTCGACCGCCTCCAGTCCGAGATCGCCGCCAGGACCGACTCCGAGATCCGCATGCGCCGCTTCCTCGCCGACGCCTCCCACGAGCTGCGCACCCCGCTCACCTCCGTGCGCGGCTTCGCCGAGCTGCACCGCAGGGGCGGCGACGCCGGCGAGGCGATGCGCAGGATCGAGGACGAGGCCGCCAGGATGGGCGTGCTGGTCAACGACCTGCTCACGCTGGCCCAGCTCGACGAGGAGCGCCCGATCGAGCGGCGGCCCGTGGACCTGCTGGAGGTGGCCGCCGACACGATCCGCGACGCCCGCGTACGCGTGCCGGACCGGCAGGTCAGGCTCGCCGGGCTGGACGGCCCGCTCGCACCCGTGACGATCACGGGAGACGACGCCCGCCTGCGCCAGGTGGCCGCCAACCTCGTCGGCAACGCCCTCGGCCACACGCCCCCCGACGCGTCCGTCACCGTCAGGGTCGGCAGATCGCACGACCTGGCCGTAATAGAGGTGTCGGACACCGGGCCGGGCGTGCCGACCGAGCACGTGCCGCGCCTGTTCGACCGCCTCTACCGCGTCGGCCAGGGCAGATCCAGGGCCGACGGCGGCGCCGGGCTCGGCCTGGCCATCGTCTCCGCCATCGTCCGCGCCCACGGCGGCCGCGTCGAGGTGGACACCGCGCCCGGCGAGGGGGCGACGTTCCGCGTCCTCCTACCTGGCTCCGAGGCGGCTCCCAGCCCGCTTTGAACCGCGCTCGGCACATTCGGAGGCATGACCAGGACACTAATCGCGCCCCCGCTGCTGATCGCGCTGCTGGCCGCGTTCGCCGCCGGCTGCGGCGGCCAGGAGGGCGGCGCCGGAGTCGCCTCCGTGGCCGTGGCCTCCTCCGCCAAGCCCGCCGCGAGCGCGAGCCCGACGGGCACGGCGGACCCGCAGGAGCAGGGCAGGAAGTTCGCGCAGTGCATGCGCGACCACGGGATCCCCATGGAGGACCCCGACCCGGACGGGGGCGGCGGCCTCCAGGCCATCGGCGAGAACGCCGACAAGAAGAAGGTCACGGACGCCATCAAGGCCTGCCAGGCCTACGCCCCGTTCAAGGACCGCAAGAACCTCGACCCGGAGCAGGTCGACCAGCTCCGCGAGCTGGCCAGGTGCATGCGCGAGAACGGCGTCGACTGGCCCGACCCCAACCCCGACGGCACCTTCACCAGCGACACCCCGCTGAAGCTGGACCGGAACGACCCCACGTTCAAGAAGGCCTTCGAGGCCTGCGGCAAGAAGTTCCCGAGGACGGGGCAGCGGAAGTGACGCAGGTCAAGGAGCCCTCCCCGGCCACCCGCGCCTTACCGCCCCGCCGTCGCCTGCGGGCCCTGGCGTGGACGGGCGGCGCCGCGCTGCTCGCCGCCGCCGTCGCGGCCGCCGCCATCGGCTTCGGCGGGGGATCCACCGGTACGGCCGCCGCCACCCGTACGCCCCCCGCCACCGCCAAGGTGACCCGCACGACCCTCACCGAGACCAGGACCGTGGACGGCACCCTCGGCTACGGCGACCCCCTGACCGTCACCGGCAAATCCCCGGGCACGATCACCTGGCTCCCCGGCGAGGGCGCCACGATCACCCGGGGCCACGGCGTCTACAGCGTGGACGCCGACCGCCGCCCCCTCCTGTACGGGACCATGCCCCTCTACCGCACCCTGAAGGACGGCGTCGAAGGCAAGGACGTGGAGCTGCTCGAACGCAACCTGAGCAAGCTCGGCTACACCGGCTTCGACGCGGACGACGCCTTCACCTGGGCCACCAGGGAGGCGGTCGAGGACTGGCAGGAGGACCTCGGGCTCGACGTCACCGGCGAGGTCCGGCCGGGCGACGTCGTGGTCGCCGGCGGCCCCATCCGGGTCGCCGACCTGAAGAAGGCGCTCGGCGACAGTGCCAACGGCCCCGTGCTGACCGCCACCGGCACCACCCGCCAGGTGCTCGTCAACCTCGACGTGGCCGACGAGCACCTGGTCAGGAAGGGCATGAAGGCCACTGTCGAGCTGCCCGACGGCACCGAGGTGAACGGCCGGATCACCGGCGTGGGCAAGGTCGCCACCGAGACCGGCACCGGCAACGACCCGGCCACCACCGTGGAGGTCACGGTGTCGGTGAGCGGGCTGAAGAAGTCGTACGACGCCGCCCCCGTGAAGGTCACGATCGTCTCCGGCCGGCGCGAGGACGTCCTGGCCGTGCCCGTCGGCGCGCTGTTCGCCCTGGCCGAGGGCGGCTACGGCGTACAGGTCGTCGAGGGCCGGGCGACCCGCTACGCCGCGGTCGAGACCGGCATGTTCGCCGACGGCCGGGTCGAGGTCACCGGCGTCCAGGAGGGCACGACCGTGGCGGTGCCCAAGTGATCGCCGAACTGCGCGACGTGAGCAAGGACTACGGCGACGTGGCCGCGCTGCGCGGCGTCTCCCTCGGCATCGGGCACGGCGAGCTCGTCGGCATCGTCGGCCCCTCCGGCTCGGGCAAGTCGACCATGCTCAACATGATCGGCACCCTCGACCGCCCGTCCGGCGGCCAGGTCCGCATCGCCGGGCACGACGTGGGCTCGCTCACCGACAAGCAGCTCTCCGCGCTGCGCGCGAACGTCATCGGCTTCGTCTTCCAGCAGTTCCACCTGGCCGCCGGGGTCAGCGCGCTGGACAACGTGGCCGACGGCCTCCTGTACGCGGGCCCGTCCCTGCGGGAGCGGCGGCTGCGCGCGTACGACGCCCTCGAACGCGTCGGCCTCGGGCACCGGCTCGGCCACCGCCCGCACGAGCTGTCCGGCGGCGAGCGCCAGCGCGTGGCCATCGCCCGCGCCGTGGCCGGCGAGCCGCGGCTGCTGCTGGCCGACGAGCCCACCGGCAACCTCGACTCCCGCGCGGGAGCGGGCGTGATGGAGCTGCTGCGCGAGCTGAACGCGGGCGGCACCACCGTGGTCGTCATCACCCACGACCGCGACATCGCGTCCTCGCTGCCCCGGCAGGTCGAGATGCTGGACGGCCGGGTCGTGGACGGGGTTCGGACATGACCACTCCTCTGGTGGCGGCCCGGATGCGGCCGCGCGACGTGATCAGGGTGGGCGGGGCGGGCCTGCGGGCCAGGCCGCTGCGGGTGTTCCTGTCGGCGCTCGGCATCGCCATCGGCATCGCGGCCATGCTCGGCGTCGTCGGCATCTCCGCCTCCAGCCAGGAGGACCTCAACCGGCAGCTCGAAGCGCTCGGCACGAACCTGCTCACTGTCTCGCCCGGCCAGACCCTCTTCGGCGAGGCGTCCCACCTGCCCGCCGAGTCGGAGGGCATGATCGGCCAGATCGGCCCGGTCACCGCGGTCACCGCCACCGGCACGACCGCGGCCAAGGTCTACCGCAACGACCACATCCCCGAGGCCCAGACCGGCAGCGTCTCCGTCACCGCCGCCCGGCTCGACCTCGTCGAGGACGTCGGCGCCACCGTTCTCAGCGGCGCCTGGCTGAACGAGGCCACCCACCGCTACCCGGCCACCGTGCTCGGCGCCAAGGCGGCCGACCGGCTCGGCGTCGTCCAGGCCGGTCCCGACCAGCGGGTGTGGCTGGGCGGGCAGTGGTTCACCGTCGTGGGCGTGCTCGCGCCCGCGCCCCTGGCCCCCGAGCTCGACACGGCCGCGCTGGTCGGCTGGCCGGTCGCGGAGGAGCGGCTCGGCTTCGACGGGTACGCGACCACGATCTACACCAGGGCGCGGGAGCAGGACGTCACCGCCGTCCGTGACGTCCTGGCCGCCACCGCGAACCCGGAGAAGCCCAACGAGGTCGAGGTGTCGAGGCCGTCCGACGTGCTGGCCGCCAAACAGGCCACCGATGCCACGCTGAACGCGCTCCTGCTCGGCCTCGGCGGCGTCGCCCTGCTGGTCGGCGGGGTGGGCGTGGCCAACACGATGGTCATCTCGGTGCTGGAGCGGCGCGCCGAGATCGGCCTGCGCCGCTCCCTCGGGGCCACGCGCGGACAGATCCGGGTGCAGTTCCTCGCCGAGTCGCTGCTGCTGTCGGCCATCGGCGGCGTGGGCGGCGTGCTGCTCGGCATCGGCGTCACGGCGGCGTACGCGAGCCTGCAGAGCTGGCCCGCGATCGTGCCGGTCTGGGCCATGCTCGGCGGCGTCCTCGCCACGCTGGTCATCGGCGGCATCGCGGGCTTCTACCCGGCCGTACGGGCCGCGCGGATGTCGCCGACGGAGGCCCTGGCCACTCCGTGAGCGTGTCCGATTTCGACAAGAGAACGGCCCAGGGGAAGGAGTAGCTTCGCCGTCATGGACGTGATCGACCGTGCGGAGAGATACCTGCAGCTCCACGGCCGCCTGATCGACAGGTTGCGGTTCGCGGCGCTGTTCCGCGACGGGCCCCCCGAACGGGTGCTCGACGTGCTGCGCTGCTACCAGAACGCCGACGGCGGCTTCGGCAACGCGCTCGAACCCGACCTGCGCGGCGCCGGCAGCCAGCCGGAGCCGGTCGAGGTGGCGTTCTGGATCCTGGACGAGCTGGACGCGTTCGACTCGCCGATGGTGGCCGCCGCCTGCGACTACCTGGCCGGGGTCGGCACGCCGGACGGCGGCGTGCCGTTCGTGCTGCCGTCCGTGCGCGACACGCCCCGAGCCCCGTGGTGGGAGACCCCCGACGACCCGCCGGGGAACCTCGTCCCCACCGCGTCGATCGCGGGGCTGCTGCACAAGCACG
This sequence comes from Nonomuraea angiospora, assembly GCF_014873145.1. Taxonomy (NCBI): domain Bacteria; kingdom Bacillati; phylum Actinomycetota; class Actinomycetes; order Streptosporangiales; family Streptosporangiaceae; genus Nonomuraea; species Nonomuraea angiospora. The sequence continues at coordinate 9,982,270 of NZ_JADBEK010000001.1, forward strand.
GCAGCACGCATCCCTGGCTCGCCGCCGCGACCGACTTCTGCTGGTCGCGGATCGCCGCCCTCACCGAGACCAGCCCGTACGAGGCCCGTGCCGTCGTGACGTTCCTGGACCTGGTGCCGGATCGCCCTCGTGCGGAGGCGGAGTTCGCGCGGTTGCGTGACGCGCTGCTCGCGACCGTCTCCTTCGACCCCGACGCACCCGGGGACGCGCACTTCCCCCTGGACTTCGCGCCGTCGCCGCTGCGGCTGCCGATGTTCACGGACGAGGTCCTGGAGGCCCACCTCGACGCCCTGCTCCGCGCGCAGTCCGACGACGGGGGCTGGAGCGGCAACTGGCTGATGTGGACGCCGCTGGTGGAGCACGAGTGGGGTGGCTACCTCACCGTGCACCGGCTCAGGACGCTGCGGGCGTACGGGAGGCTGCCGGGGTTCTGTCAGTGAGGCAGAGTACGTTGGAGGCATGTATGCGGAACGGCCTCCGACCGCCGACCTCGCGGGCCGTCTTGCCTGCGTGTGGCACCAGGTCAGCGAGGCCGACGCCACGCAGCTCGTGGTGCCCGACGCCTGCGTCGACCTGATCTGGGGGCCGGAGGGGCTGTTCGTGGCCGGTCCGGACACCGGCCCCATGCCGACCCCCATGACCTCCGGCGACACCTTCGTCGGCATCCGCTTCAGGCCTGGGGCGGTGGGCGCCTTCTTCGGCGTCCCGCTCCAGGAGCTGCGCGACCAGCGCGTCCGGCTGTCCGACCTCCCGCCCTTGAGCGATGAGCGCCTCGGGGTCTTCGACCTCCCGTCCCCGCGCGATGAGCGCGTCGGGGTGGCCGATCTTCGGGCCCTGAGCGATGAGCGCGTCGGGGTGGCCGATCTTCGGGCCCTGAGCGATGAGCGCGTCGGGGTGGCCGATCTTCGGGCCCTGAGCGATGAGCGCCTCGGGGCGCCCGGCTTTCCGCCCTTCCACGATCAGCCCGACTTTTCTTCCCTCCACGATCAGCGCGTCCGGGGGCCCGACCTTCCTTCCCTGCGCGACGCAGGGGCCGGGCCCCGCACGCGACTCGACGCGATGCTCGCGGCGGTCAGGGGTCGCCTGGCCCACGGGGTTCCCGCCGATCCCGCCGGCACCGCCATCGCCGGCGCGCTCAGGACGGGCCGCACGGTCGGCGAGGTGGCGTGGGACCTGGGGTTCAGCGAGCGCCAGCTGCACCGCCGCACCCTGGCCGCGTTCGGCTACGCGCCCAAGATCCTCCAGCGCGTCGTCCGCTTCCAGCGCGCGCTGACCCTGGCCCGCGCGGGCGTCCCGCTGGCGGAGGTGGCGGTCACGGCGGGCTACGCCGACCAGGCGCACCTGTCACACGACGTCAAGCGGCTGAGCGGGGTGTCCATGCGCCACCTGGTCTCACCCACGGGGTAGCTTGCCCGACACCAGCGCCTGCGCCCATCCGGCGGCCGGGTCGCTGTCGATGAACAACGCCCGCGCCAGCAGGCTGAGCGGAATGGCGAGAATGGCGCCCAGCGGGCCCAACACGAAAGTCCACACGATCAGCGAAAGAAATGTCATCGTCGTCGACAGCCCCACGGCGTCCCCCAGGAATTTGGGGAGAATGAACGACTGCGTGACGACATTGGTCACGGTGTACGCGGCGACGACGAGCAACATCTTCTGCACCCCGCCCTCCAGCAGCGCGAGCATGGCGGGCGGCAGCAGGCCGATGATGAAACCGATGTTGGGGATGTAGTTGGCGATGAGCGCGAGCACGCCCCACAGCAGCGGGAGCGGTACGTCCAGCAGCGTCAGGGCGATCACGTCGAGCACCGCGTAAATCATCCCGAAGACGGTCGAGACAATCAGGTAGCGCCGAGTTTTGTGCGCGAACGTGGCCAGCGCGGGGACGAGCCGCGCCCCGTTGCCCGTGCCGGAGGTGAGCATTTTCGCGGTCACCGGCGCGTCCAGACACATCGCCAGCAACAACACGACGATGAGAAACATCGACGACAGAATGGCGATCACACTGCCCAGCAGAGCCTGCGCGAATTCCACGATCTTGCCGGGGTCGAACGCCGTCAGTCCCTTGTTGAGCACGTCGTTGCTGACGCCGTGCGTGATGGCCCAGTGCTGGGCGTCGGAGAGCAGATGCTGGAACTGGGCGGTGTACGAGGGCAGGAGCGAGGCGAGCTGCGTGGCCGAGATGACCAGGATGCCGACCATGCCGAGCAGCACGAGCACGACGATGAGGAACGGCACGGCGACCTGGAGCCAGGTGGGCGCGTGCCAGGCGGCGAGCCTGTGGCGCACGGGGGAGACGGCGATGACGAGCACCAGCGCCAGCACGATGGGGCCGGCGATCGACGCGACCTCACGGATTCCGTAGAGCACGATGACGGCGGCCGCTATGCCCACCAGGATGATGAGCGCCCTTGGCGCCGGTTGGTCTCGCACGGCCGGTACGTACCCCTCGCAGGCGTGCGTACCGTCGATTTGACGGTTCCCGGAGGCGTACATAGAGTTCACCAGTCCCGCGAGGGCGGCGCTTGATCGTCGATCTCACTCGGGGGCAACCTCCCTTCCACTTCGGTGCGAGACGTGCGCGTCTGGTTCTGCGGGCTGGTAAGTTAGAGGGGTTGTCCCGGAAGCGGGGCAGGTCTTAATTCCAGCAAGTCGAGCGAGTCGGGTCAATTTGACAGGGACTTGAACGGCTGAAAGAATAAAGACACAACGAAATGAACGCCTCCGAGCGAAAGACCGGAACGGTTTTGAGCAAGGAAGTACGCGTCCGTTTCTTGAGAACTCAACAGTGTGTTAAAAGCCAGTGCATGAGATACATGCATATCCCCGTCATTATTGACGGAAATTGCTTGGATTCACAATCCAAACGAAAGACATTGTTTGGAGAGTTTGATCCTGGCTCAGGACGAACGCTGGCGGCGTGCTTAACACATGCAAGTCGAGCGGAAAGGCCCTTCGGGGTACTCGAGCGGCGAACGGGTGAGTAACACGTGAGCAACCTGCCCCTGACTCTGGGATAAGCCCGGGAAACTGGGTCTAATACCGGATACGACCGCCCCCGGCATCGGGTGGTGGTGGAAAGTTTTTCGGTTGGGGATGGGCTCGCGGCCTATCAGCTTGTTGGTGGGGTAGTGGCCTACCAAGGCGACGACGGGTAGCCGGCCTGAGAGGGCGACCGGCCACACTGGGACTGAGACACGGCCCAGACTCCTACGGGAGGCAGCAGTGGGGAATATTGCGCAATGGGCGGAAGCCTGACGCAGCGACGCCGCGTGGGGGATGACGGCCTTCGGGTTGTAAACCTCTTTCAGCAGGGACGAAGTTGACGTGTACCTGCAGAAGAAGCGCCGGCTAACTACGTGCCAGCAGCCGCGGTAATACGTAGGGCGCAAGCGTTGTCCGGAATTATTGGGCGTAAAGAGCTCGTAGGTGGCTGGTCGCGTCTGCCGTGAAAGCCCGCAGCTTAACTGCGGGTCTGCGGTGGATACGGGCCGGCTAGAGGTAGGTAGGGGCAAGTGGAATTCCTGGTGTAGCGGTGAAATGCGCAGATATCAGGAGGAACACCGGTGGCGAAGGCGGCTTGCTGGGCCTTACCTGACGCTGAGGAGCGAAAGCGTGGGGAGCGAACAGGATTAGATACCCTGGTAGTCCACGCTGTAAACGTTGGGCGCTAGGTGTGGGGATCTTCCACGATCTCCGTGCCGGAGCTAACGCATTAAGCGCCCCGCCTGGGGAGTACGGCCGCAAGGCTAAAACTCAAAGGAATTGACGGGGGCCCGCACAAGCGGCGGAGCATGTTGCTTAATTCGACGCAACGCGAAGAACCTTACCAAGGTTTGACATCACCCGGAAACGCCTGGAGACAGGCGCCTCTTCGGACTGGGTGACAGGTGGTGCATGGCTGTCGTCAGCTCGTGTCGTGAGATGTTGGGTTAAGTCCCGCAACGAGCGCAACCCTTGCTCCATGTTGCCAGCACGCCCTTCGGGGTGGTGGGGACTCATGGGGGACTGCCGGGGTCAACTCGGAGGAAGGTGGGGATGACGTCAAGTCATCATGCCCCTTATGTCTTGGGCTGCAAACATGCTACAATGGCCGGTACAGAGGGTTGCGATACCGTGAGGTGGAGCGAATCCCTAAAAGCCGGTCTCAGTTCGGATTGGGGTCTGCAACTCGACCCCATGAAGTCGGAGTCGCTAGTAATCGCAGATCAGCAATGCTGCGGTGAATACGTTCCCGGGCCTTGTACACACCGCCCGTCACGTCACGAAAGTCGGCAACACCCGAAGCCCGTGGCCCAACCAGCTTGCTGGGGGGAGCGGTCGAAGGTGGGGCTGGCGATTGGGACGAAGTCGTAACAAGGTAGCCGTACCGGAAGGTGCGGCTGGATCACCTCCTTTCTAAGGAGCATCTTCACCCTTCACCACCGAATGTGTGGTGGGGTGACAGCTCACTAGTGGAGCACTGGCTACTCAACCAGGTCTGGTTGTCTGCGGGTTAGTACCGCCCTCTCTTGGGAGGGAGTGGGAAGGGCCGTGAGGGAGCTGGGACTGGTTGGACACACTGTTGGGTCCTGAGGAAACGGGCATGCGTGTCTGGTTCTTCTGGAGTACAGGGCCGCTGAAGGGTTCGGGGTTTCCCGGGCTTGGATGCGGTTGCTGTTTGTTGTTTGAGATTTGCATAGTGGACGCGAGCATCTTTGTGGCCAAGTTTTTTAGGGCACACGGTGGATGCCTTGGCATCAGGAGCCGATGAAGGACGTGGGAGGCTGCGTTAAGCCTCGGGGAGTCGCCAACCAGACGTTGATCCGGGGATGTCCGAATGGGGAAACCTAGCACCAGTCATGTGGTGTTGCCTCCGCCTGAATGTATAGGGCGGTTGGTGGTAACGCGGGGAAGTGAAACATCTCAGTACCCGTAGGAAGAGAAAACAACAGTGATTCCGTGAGTAGTGGTGAGCGAAAGCGGATGAGGCTAAACCGGGCGTGTGTGATAGCCGGCAGGCGTTGCATGTCCGGGGTCGTGGGACCCTCTTGGTCGATCTGCCGATCGGCCGGACAGTAAGAAATCGATGGGGTAGTTGAAAGCTCTGGGAAGGGCTGCCGTAGACCGTGAGAGCCGGGTAGGCGAAACCTTGTCGACTGTTTGAGGGGATCCCAAGTAGCACGGGGCTCGAGAAATCCTGTGTGAATCTGCCAGGACCACCTGGTAAGCCTAAATACTCCCTGATGACCGATAGTGCACGAGTACCGTGAGGGAAAGGTGAAAAGTGCCCCGGTGAGGGGTCGTGAAATAGTACCTGAAACCGTGTGCCTACAAGCCGTAGGAGCTTACAGAAGCTTGCTTCTGTGTGATGTGACTGCGTGCCTTTTGAAGAATGAGCCTGCGAGTTATGGTGTGTGGCGAGGTTAACCCGTGTGGGGGAGCCGTAGCGAAAGCGAGTCTGAATAGGGCGTTGAGTCGCATGCTGTAGACCCGAAGCGGAGTGATCTACGCATGGGCAGGTTGAAGCTCAGGTAAGACTGGGTGGAGGACCGAACCCACCAGGGTTGAAAACCTGGGGGATGATCTGTGTGTAGGGGTGAAAGGCCAATCAAACTCCGTGATAGCTGGTTCTCCCCGAAATGCATTTAGGTGCAGCGTCGCGTGTTTCTTGCCGGAGGTAGAGCACTGGATGGCTAATGGGCCCGACAAGGTTACTGACGTCAGCCAAACTCCGAATGCCGGTAAGTGAGAGCGTGGCAGTGAGACTGCGGGCGATAAGGTTCGTAGTCGAGAGGGAAACAGCCCAGATCACCGACTAAGGCCCCTAAGCGTGTGCTAAGTGGGAAAGGATGTGGAGTCGCAGAGACAACCAGGAGGTTGGCTTAGAAGCAGCCACCCTTGAAAGAGTGCGTAATAGCTCACTGGTCAAGTGATTCTGCGCCGACAATGTAGCGGGGCTCAAGTACACCGCCGAAGTCGTGGCATTGACACACATGTTGTGTTGATGGGTAGGGGAGCGTCGTGCAGCCGGCGAAGCAGCAGAGTGATCTAGTTGTGGAGGCTGTGCGAGTGAGAATGCAGGCATGAGTAGCGAATCGAGGGTGAGAAACCCTCGCGCCGGATGACCAAGGGTTCCTGGGGCAGGCTAATCCGCCCAGGGTAAGTCGGGACCTAAGGCGAGGCCGACAGGCGTAGTCGATGGACAACGGGTTGATATTCCCGTACCCGCTTTAACGCGCCCATACTGAACCCCTTGATACTAAGAGTCCTTAAGTCAGCTGGTCCTTCGGGACTGGTGTTAGACCGAACGCTCGGCCTGATTGGGTAGTAGGTAAGCGATGGGGTGACGCAGGAAGGTAGTCCAGCCCAGGCGATGGTTGTCCTGGGGTAAGCATGTAGGGCGGAACGTAGGCAAATCCGCGTTCCTTAAGCCTGAGATGTGATGCCGAGCCGATTGTGGTGAAGTGGATGATCCTATGCTGCCGAGAAAAGCCTCTAGCGAGTGTTGTGGCGGCCCGTACCCTAAACCGACTCAGGTGGTCAGGTAGAGAATACTAAGGCGATCGGGTGAACTGTGGTTAAGGAACTCGGCAAATTGCCCCCGTAACTTCGGGAGAAGGGGGACCTCTGCTGGTGATGAGTCTTGCACTCGGAGCTGGTGGGGGTCGCAGTGGCCAGGGGGAAGCGACTGTTTACTAAAAACACAGGTCCGTGCGAAGTCGTAAGACGATGTATACGGACTGACGCCTGCCCGGTGCCGGAACGTTAAGGGGACCGCTTAGTCCAGCTTGCTGGGCGAAGGTGAGAACTTAAGCGCCGGTAAACGGCGGTGGTAACTATAACCATCCTAAGGTAGCGAAATTCCTTGTCGGGTAAGTTCCGACCTGCACGAATGGCGTAACGACTTCCCCGCTGTCTCAACCGCAGACCCGGTGAAATTGCAGTACGAGTAAAGATGCTCGTTTCGCGCAGCAGGACGGAAAGACCCCGGGACCTTCACTACAGCTTGACATTGGTGTTTGGAACGGCTTGTGTAGGATAGGTGGGAGACTGGGAAGCTCGGACGCTAGTTCGGGTGGAGTCATTGGTGAAATACCACTCTGGTCGTTTTGGATGTCTAACTCTGGTCCGTGATCCGGATCGGGGACAGTGTCTGGTGGGTAGTTTAACTGGGGCGGTTGCCTCCCAAAGGGTAACGGAGGCGCCCAAAGGTTCCCTCAGCCTGGTTGGCAATCAGGTGTTGAGTGTAAGTGCACAAGGGAGCTTGACTGTGAGACTGACGGGTCGAGCAGGAGCGAAAGCTGGGACTAGTGATCCGGCATCGGCGTGTGGAAGCGGTGTCGCTCAACGGCTAAAAGGTACCCCGGGGATAACAGGCTGATCTTCCCCAAGAGTCCATATCGACGGGATGGTTTGGCACCTCGATGTCGGCTCGTCGCATCCTGGGGCTGGAGTAGGTCCCAAGGGTTGGGCTGTTCGCCCATTAAAGCGGTACGCGAGCTGGGTTTAGAACGTCGCGAGACAGTTCGGTCCCTATCCGCTGCGCGCGCAGGAGACTTGAAAGGGGCTGTCCCTAGTACGAGAGGACCGGGACGGACGAACCTCTGGTGTGCCAGTTGTACCGCCAGGTGCACGGCTGGTTGGCTACGTTCGGGAGGGATAACCGCTGAAAGCATCTAAGCGGGAAGCTTGCCTTGAGATGAGGTCTCCCACCACGAGAGTGGGTAAGGCTCCCGGTAGACGACCGGGTTGATAGGCCGGAGGTGGAAGCACGGTAACGTGTGGAGCTGACCGGTACTAATAGGCCGAGGACTTGACCACAAAGCTTCTTGCTCGCGTCCACTAGGCAATTCTGAAACAACAAGCGGTTTGTGCTTGATAGTTTCATAGGGTTACGGCGGTTATGGCGGGAAGGAAACACCCGGTTACATTCCGAACCCGGAAGTTAAGCTTCTCTGCGCCGATGGTACTGCACTCGGGAGGGTGTGGGAGAGTAGGTCGCCGCCGGACAATCTTTGAGGGGGTTCGACGCCTTGGGCGTCGGACCCCCTTTTTTTTGTGTTCAATGGGTGCCGAGCGTGGCGGCCGCGACCACCAGGAGCATTGTGCCGGAGACGGCCGAGATCCGGCGGGCGGCCTTCGGGGTCCGGGTCAGGGCGTGGCTCGCCCGTGCCGTCGCCAGGGCGAGCAGGCCGTACAGGACGGCGCAGTTCGCGACGTGGAGCAGGCCGAGGGCGGCGAGCTGGAAACCCAGAGGGATGCCCGTCTCCGTGGAGATGAACTGGGGCATCAGTGACAGGTAGAGCAGCACGCCCTTCGGGTTGAGCAGGGCCGTGAGCATGCTCTGGCGTAACACCCTGCCCGCGGGCTGCGGGGTCGCGCCCGGGATGGGGGTGGCGGGGCTCCTGAGCGACGCCAGCGTCTTGATCGCCAGGAAGACCAGATACGCGGCGCCGGCGTACCGCATCGCGGGCAATGCGGCGGGGACCGCGCGAAGTGCGGCGGCGAGGCCGGCGGCGGCCAGGATCGTGTGCACGGTGTAGCCAGAGCAGATCCCCGCCACCGCCGTGAGGCCGGTGCGGCGGCCCTGGCCGAGCGAGCGAGCCATGACGTAGAGCATGTCGGGGCCCGGCGTGCAGATCAGCAGCAGGTCCATGCCCAGGAAGAGCACCAGCAGCCCGGTGTCCAAGTGAACCACCTCCTTGCGCGACGGTAGTAAAGGAGGGCTGGCATGCGATGGCCTGTTCGTGCTGGTCTGGGTGGGTGAGTGGCAGAATATTGCGCTGTGGACAGGATTGACCGCAGGATCATCCAGGAGCTGCAGCGGGACGGGCGGCTGAGCAACACCGAGCTGGCCGACCGGGTCGGGCTCACGCCGTCGCCGTGCCTGCGCCGGGTGCGGCAGTTGGAGGAGTCCGGCGTCATTCGCGGCTATCGTGCGCTGGTCGACGGGGACGCGGTGGGACGGGGATTCCAGGCGTTCGTCACCGTGGTGATGAGGTATGAGGATCACGACACGGTGGCGGAGTTCGAGCGGATGGTGGCGGGGATGCCGGAGGTGGTGGAGGCGCACCGGCTGTTCGGTGATCCGGACTTTCTGCTGCGGGTGGCTGTGGCGGATCTGGCGGCGTACGAGCGGTTCTACTCCGAGACCCTCTCGGGGCTGCCGGGGGTGGCGCAGGTGACGTCGCACCTCGCGATGAAGGCCGTGAAACCGGACATGGGTCTGCCGCTGGACGCTTGAGGCCCAACGCCCGCGGTGCGCGTCGGCTCCCATATAACGCATGTCGGCTCCCGCACGTTGCGCGTCGGCTCCCGTATGGGCGTATGTCGGTTACCGCGTGGCGTGGATCGGTTCCCGTGCGGAGCGTCGGCGTCCGCATCATGCATGTCGCGTCCGCGCGATGCGGATCGGCGTCCGCATGGCGCATGTGGGCTCCCGCGTGGCGTGTGTTGGCGTCTGCGTGGCGGGTGTCGGCGCGCATCGGTGATGCGTACGTTGCCATGGCTGTCGTGCGGTTGGTGCGCGTCCGTCTGGAGCGACGGCCAGGGCAGCGTCCGTAAGGCGCATGTCGCGTCCGCGCGATGCGGATCGGCGTCCGCATGGCGCATGTGGGCTCCCGCGTGGCGCGTGGCGGGTGTCGGCGTCCGCGGGGCGTGTGTTGATGTCCGTATGGTACATATCGGCGCTCGCGCTGTGCGTGTCGGCGTGCGTCGGTGACGCGTACGTCGGCATCGCCGTTGGGCGGGTGGCGCGGGTCTCGGGCGGCGGTCAGTGCGTCGCGTCCGACTCCGTTTGAGGTGCCAGAGCGCGTTGGCGTTGTGTCTGATTCCCGCTTTAGGCGTCAGAGCGCGTCGGTGTAGGCCTTGGCCAGGCGTTCCATGACGCTCGGGCCGTCCCGTTCCGGCGGTGGGGCGCCGAGGTGGATGGTCCGCAGTTCGGCCATGAACTCGCTCCACAGCTCCGGCCCGCCGGCCGCGAGCAGCTCCGCTCGTACCCGCAGCCGCTTGGTGGTGGGGCGGTGGCGCAGCCCCCACTCGCCGAGCTGCGCGAAGATCGGCACGAGCTGGATCGACGCCTCGGTCAGGCTGTAGGCGGCCCGCCGTCCGGGGCCGGCGTCCTCGCGGGTCAGCAGGCCCGCGTTCACCAGGCGCTTCAGCCGGTCGGCCAGGATGTTGGAGGCGATCCCTTCCTCGGAGCCGGCGAGCAGCTCCCTGAAGTAGCGCCGGCTCCCGAACATCACGTCCCGCAGCACGAGCAGGCTCCAGCTGTCACCGAACGCCTCGACCGCGGCATTGATCGGGCAACCCGAACGCGCCGACTCCGCCAACTCCCACCTCACCTCCGAACCGGTTGCAATCTACCATCGGGTGGCCTAGCGTGAGCCTACCGATTGCAGATCGCAAGCAGATGTGGGAGGCACGAATGAGCGACACCGAGCCGCAGACCGCGGGCGGAAAGGTGCTCTGGCACTTCACGATGTCGCTGGACGGATTCGTGGCAGGGCCGGACCACGAGATGGACTGGATGGTCGGGGCCTCGTTCCGGCCGGGCCTGGTCGATGAGTACGCCGAGACCACGGGCGCCGTGCTGGGCGGTCGAGACGGTTGGGACCGCTACCCGGATCCCAGCGGGATCTACGGTGGCGCCTGGAAGGGGCCGCTCTTCGTGCTCACCCACCACCCCGAGGACGCGACGCCCACCGAAGGCGTCACGTTCTTGAGCTGCGACCCGGCCGAGGCGGTGCGGATCGGTCTGGAGGCGGCCGGGGGCAAGAACCTCGAGGTGTTCTCGCCGACCATCGGCCGTCAGTTGCTCGAACTGGGGCTGATCGACGAGATCGACCTGCACATCGCGCCGGTCCTGCTGGGTGAGGGCATCCGGCTGTACGACAACCCCGGCGGTGAGCCGATCCGCCTCCACCGGCTCGGCGAGGGTGATCCCGCGTCGGTCGTGAACGTGCGTTACCGGCCTGCCACAACGGTGAAGGTTCCGGAGTAGGCGCATTCGTGCCCCGTCGGCGCAGGTAACCCCCGTGTCGGCCGTGAATGTCCACTGACGGCCACAACGGCGAAGGTCCCGGATGGGGTGGGTGGGGCCGTGTCTCGGCGGCGAAGGTGGCCTCGTGCCGGGCGGTCGTGAACATGCGCTGGCGGCCTGCCGCAACGGCGAAGGTGGCCTCGTGTCGGGCGGTCGTGAATGTCGGCTGGCGGCCCGCCGCAACGGTGAAGGTGGCCTCGTGCCGGGCGGTCGTGAACGTGCGCTGGCGGCCTGCCGCAACGGCGATGGTTCACGGGTGGGGCGCAGCCGTGCCCCGCTGGCTGGTGGCACGGCTGCGGTTCTCGCCTGTGGGTGTTACTTGGGCAGGACCAGGAGGGCGTCGCCGACGCCGCGCTCCACGCCGTCCGAGGGGCGGTTGATCAGCTTGTTGCCGACCACCATGGCCGTCGAGCCGCCCCCGTCCAGGTTGATGGCCTGCGTGGCCCCCAGCCACCGCATGAACTGGGCCGCCTCGAGGAAGTTCGCCCCGACCGTCACCCCGGGGTTGCGGCCGTCGATGGTGGCGATGATGAGGCTGCCGTTCCTCGTGGTGCCGAGGAGGGTGCGGGGGTGGCGGCGCAGGATCATGTTGACGGAGTCGTGGCCGTCCTGCTTGGCGGTGATCTTCACCTTGCCGTTCCGCACGAGGCCGACGCTGCCCGCGATCACGTTGAGGTCCGGGGTCAGCGCGAGCGCCTTGCCGGTACGCAGGTCCACGACCTTGGTGTCGACCTTGACCGTCCAGTCCTGGAAGGCGTGCTCGTTGAGCCAGTCGGCGGCCAGGCCGTTGCCGTGCAGCACCCGCGTCCCGGCGGCCACCGCGGCGCCCGACTCGCGCACGCCGACGACCTTGCCGTTGGCGTCGAGGACGGCGTCGGTCCCGCCGGTGGGCGTCTTGGCGCCCCACTCCTCGGTGTAGAGCACCAGCTCGTCCGTCGTGACGGCCCGGTTGACGCCGTTGACCTCGGTCTTCTGGCCGTCCTGGGAGGTGGCGGTGACGGTGGTCTTCAGCTCGGTGATCTTGGCCGTACGGCCCTTGAGTACGACGGCCGAGCGGCCGGGGACGGCCTCGCTGAGCAGCCTGCCCTTGACCACGGACGCGCCGACGGGCTCGCCGCGCAGGGCCTTGTCGGTGTGGATGTTGAAGAAGCCGCCGTTGACGCCGACCACCGCGTTCTGGGCCTTGGCCATCGACGAGACGGTCTCCCGCTTGGCCACGCTGGTGCCGAGCGAGGCCGCGAACGAGCCGCCGAACGCCCCGGCGTCGATCATCACGACCTTGACGTCCCAGGGACCGGTGGTCTTGAGCCCGTCGTCGCCGAGGTAGTCGACCTTGACCTTCAGCCCCGCTTCCTTGAGCTTCTTGGCGGTCTCCTCGGCCTTCTTCTTGTCGTCGAGGGACCAGAGGCCGACCCGGACCATGTACACGGTCTGGGAGGCGGCGTCGGCGACGCTGGGCCGTACCACCTTCTGCACGCTGGGGGTCTCCCCGGCGGCCTCCACCTCGGCGGCCTTGGCCTCGGCGGTCGTCTGCATTCCGTAGTCGCGGCCGCTCGGCATCAACACGGTCACCGTGTAGCCGTCGGTCGCCGAGCCGGCCTTCACGTCGTACAGGTCGATGCCCTGCGCGACGGCGGTCATCGTCTTGGTCGGCACGGGCCTGCTGCCCAGCGGGAACTTGGCCGACGGGAACCGCACCGACGCCTGCTCCGCCGCGGCGGGCAGGGTGGTGAGGGTGAGCGCGGCGGCTATGGCCAGGCCGCCGGCGAGGGTGCGTCGAGACATGAATTCTCCAGAGGGCGGAAAAGGGACCGCACCATACTGGCGAGATCATGGTCGCCGGGGCAGGCGAACACGCCAAACGGTAAAAGAGGTTACGAGATTGACACCGCAAACGGATACACTTCGCCTATGACACGTATCTGCATGTGGTGGCGGCCGACAGACGGCCGCTGATTTCCTCATGCAAGGGCCGTCTTCGAGACGGCCCTCCAAGCGTGCGGTCCTCTCCGAGACGGCGTTAACCCGAAGAGAGAGACCGAAATGAACGACGTCGTACTCACCGGTGACCGTCCGACCGGACCGCTGCACCTGGGCCACTACTTCGGCTCATTGGCCAACCGCGTCACGTTGCAGGACAAGTTCCCGATGTACGTGCTGATCGCCGACTACCAGGTGATCACCGACCGCGATCTGCCGGGCGCGATCCAACGCAACATCACCGAGCTGCTGCTCGACTATCTGGCGGTGGGCATCGACCCGGCCAAGGTGACGATCTTCCAGCACAGCGCCGTCCCCGAGCTGAACCAGCTGCTGCTGCCCTTCCTGAGCCTGGTGTCGGTCTCCGAGCTGCACCGCAACCCCACGGTCAAGGACGAGATCGCGCACAGCTCGCAGCAGGCGGTCAGCGGGCTGATGTTCACCTATCCAGTGCACCAGGCGGCCGACATCCTGTTCTGCAAGGGCACGCTGGTGCCCGTGGGCAAGGACCAGCTCCCGCACGTGGAGGTCACGCGGCTGGTGGCGCGCCGCTTCAACGAGCGGTACGGCGAGGTGTTCCCGGAGCCCGAGGCCATGATGGGCGAACGGCCGCTGCTGCAGGGGCTCGACGGCGGCAAGATGAGCAAGAGCCGCGGCAACGCGATCGCCCTGTCGGCCACCGAGGACGAGACGGCCGCCCTCATCCGCAAGGCCCGCACCGACTCCGAGCGGCTGATCACCTTCGACGAGACGCACCGGCCCGAGGTGGCGAACCTCCTCACCCTGGCCGGCCTCTGCCTCGGCCGCTCGCCGCAGGACGTCGCCGAGGAGATCGGGGACGGGGGAGCGTCCGCGCTCAAGAAGCTGACCACCGAGGCGGTCAACGAGTTCCTGCGGCCGATCAGGCGGCGCCGCGCCGAGCACACCGAGGAGGAGGTGCGGCGGATCCTGGCCGCGGGGAACGCGGCGGCGCGCGAGCGGGCGATCATGACGCTGGACGAGGTACGGGCGGCGATGGGCTTCTAGCGGTGCTCGCGGCGGCGGGCGCACACCGCGGCGGCGGCGGCACATCGCGGCGGCGGGCGCTTTATCCCGGCCGGTGGGTGGGGAGCGAGGCCAGGGCCAGCTCGGTGGGGACGGAGCGGAGGGGGCGGCGGTGCCGGGGCGCGCGGAAGCCCGCCCCCCGGAGCAGCTCCGACACCTCCCGGAAGCCTCGCACCCGGCCGCCGGCCGTGACCAGGTAGTTCAGGTCCAGCAGGCGCAGCAGGGCGCGGCTGGCCCGGCCGGGCATGACGCTGTCGCCGAACTGGTCGCCCACCACGACCGTCCCGCCCGGGTTGAGTGCCGCCGCCACCCGCCCCAGGAGGGTGGCGGCCTGCGCGTCGTCCAGCCCGTGCACGACGTTGAACACCAGCGCGATGTCGTACCCGCCACCCAGGTCGCCGTCCAGGAACGACCCGGCACGCACGCTCAGCCGGGGATGGGCGGCGGTGGCCTTCAGCGCCTGCGGCAGGTCCAGCACGGTGGCCCGGAGCCGGGGGTGCCGCCGCAGCAGCTCCAGGCTGAACCGGCCGTGGCCGCCGCCCACGTCCAGCACCCGCCGGGCGCCGCGCGGCACGGGCACGGCCCTGGCCATCGCCGGGGCCTGACGCCTGGCCAGCGCCGCCGTCCACGCCTGGAACGACCGGGACAGCTCGGGATCGGCCTCCAGCAGCTCGTAGAAGGGCGTGGCGGGCGCCCCGTCGCGCACCGCCTGCTCCAGCCGGGGCCAGATCACACACGCCGTACGTTCCCAGAACTCCAGCCCCGCCACCAGGGACTGCGGCGAGTCCGTCGTGAACCACAGCCGCGAGGCGCGGGTCAGGCGGTAGCGGCCGCCGCGGACCCGCAGGTAGCCGAGCCCGGCCAGGGAGCGTAACAGCAGGTCCGAGGAGCGGGCGTCCAGGCCGAGTCTGGCGGCGAGCTCGGCACCGGTGGACGGGCGCTCGCGCAGGGCGTCGAAGACGCCCGTCCTGGCCGCCGCGACGAGCGCGTGCAGGCCCAGGACGCCGAAGTAGTCGAGCATCGGAGGCAGGATCGACAGCCGGTGAGCCGCGGCCTCCAGGGCGTTGTAGAAGAGGGGCACGAATGCGACGCTAGGCGCCCGGGGCGGTCAGCGGGGTTCGCGGCGGAAGGACTCCAGGGCCAGGAGCGCGACGTGGAGTGACATGCAGGACTCGACGTCGTCGAGGTCGGTGTCGAGGACGCGTTCGAGGCGGCGCAGGCGGTCGTAGAAGGCGGGCCTGGACAGGTGGGCCTTCTGCGCGGCGACCGCTTTGTTGCGCCCCGCGTCGAGGTAGATGCGCAGGATCCGGGTCAGGTCGCCGCCCCGCTGGGCGTCGTGCGCCAGCAGCGGCCCCAGCTCCCGCTCCGCGAACGTCTGCAGCCGGGCGTCGTCGCGCAGCAGGTGCAGCAGCCCCCGCAGGCGCAGGTCGGGCAGCCGGTAGAAGGCGCGCCCGTCCGGCTGGCGGACGGCCACGTCGGCCACCTGCTCGGCCTCCAGGAAGCTGCGCCGTACGTCCCTGATGGACTCCACGACCGAGCCCGCCGCCAGCACGAACGCGAGCCCGCCCGGCCGCCACAGCACGCGCAGCCGCTCGGCGAGCGCGGTCAGCGCGGGCTCGGCCTGGGTGCGGGGCGGGAGGGGCAGCAGGACCCCGACGCGCTCCTGGTCGAGGGCGCCGACGAGGGCGGGCAGGCGGGCGTCGCGGCAGGCGGCGGCGGTGGCCTCGGCCAGCTCGCCGAGCTGGGCCTGGCCGTCGAGCGCCTGGTCGGCCGGCTCGGTGGGCCTGATGACCACGCTGATCAGCTTGCGCCCGGTGAGCGGCACGCCGACGGCCCTGGCGCGGGCGGCGGCCTCGTCGGGGTCGGCGTAGGCGTGGGTCAGGATGCCGGTGATGATCGTGCCGTGGGCCTGGCGTTCGAGGGACTCCTGGTGGCGTTCGAGCAGGCGGCCCAGGGCGAGCGTGGTGGCGGCGCGCTCGGCCAGCACCATGTCGCGCGGCGTCGGCGCCGAGTCGCAGATCAGGATCAGCCGGCCCCAGTCCTGCCCGCGCGCGCCCACCGTGGTGACCACCCATCCGGAGGCGGGGTCGTACGCGGTCCGCTCGGCCGGGGCCACCCCCCTGGACCTGGCCTCCCAGCCGGCCAGCAGCGCGCCCGCGTCGCGGCCGGCGGACTCGCAGGCCAGCACCTGGTGGGCGAGGTTCTCCAGCAGCACGGGCCGGTTGGACAGCCTGGCCACCTGCGCCAGCACCTCGGCGGGCGAGGCGCCCTCGACCGACAGCTCGGTGAAGACCTCGTGGAGCTGCTCGGAGGCGCGCAGCTCCTCCAGCTGGATGTCGATGATCCGCGCGTGCACGGACTCGGTGATCTGCACGAACGGCGTCTCGCGGGCCAGCACGATGAGCGGCAGCCCGTGCTCCTCGGCCCTCTTGACCACGGTGGGCGGCAGCTCCTTGACGAACCTGCGGCCCAGCTCGACGATCAGCCCCGAGGCGCCCACGGAGGCGAGGTCGCCGATGTAGTCGGCGAGCTTCTCCGGGTCTTCCGGCAGCGCCACGCCCGTGGTGAGCACCAGCTCCCCGCCGCGCAGCAGGTGGGCGAGGTCGGCGATCTCGCCGACGTGCACCCACCGGACCCTGGTGTCGAGCCGGTCGGCGCCCGCGACCACGCGCGGGCTGCCCCGGCGTACGGTCTCCAGGGCGAGGACATCGGCGATGGTGGGCAACACGGGGCAGAGCCTAGCCGATCGTTCTGTAAGAACGGCCATGCTCCCATTTACGCTTTGTCACGAGCTGAGGTCCTCCTCCCGGTACTCCTGCCGAGGTTCGCGCACCCGTAGCTCGACCCGGCGGATCTTGCCGGAGATCGTCTTGGGCAGCTCGGCGAACTCCAGCCGCCGCACCCGCTTGTAGGGGGCCAGCTCTCTGCGGCAGTGCTCGAAGATCGAGCGTGCGGTCGCCTCGTCCGGCTCGAACCCGGGCGCGAGCGTCACATAGGCCTTCGGTACGGCCAGGCGTACCGGGTCGGGGGCGGGCACCACGGCGGCCTCGGCCACGGCGGCGTGCTCCAGCAGCACGCTCTCCAGCTCGAACGGCGAGATGCGGTAGTCGGAGGCCTTGAAGACGTCGTCGGTCCTGCCGACGTAGGTGATGTAGCCGTCCTCGTCGCGGGTGGCGACGTCGCCGGTGTGGTAGAAACCGCCCCGCATCGCATCACTCGATCCACCGATATATCCGGACATGAGGCCTATGGGGCGGCGGGCGTCCAGCGGCAGGCAGATCTCACCGTCGTCGCCGGGCCTGCCGCTGACGGGGTCGATCAGCACGACGTCGTAGCCGGGCAGCGGACGCCCCATCGATCCAGGCTTGACCGGCTCGTCCGGCGCGTTCCCGATCTGCGCGGTGGTCTCGGTCTGGCCGTAGCCGTCCCGGATCGTGATGCCCCACGCCTTGGCGACCTGGTCGATGATCTCCGGGTTGAGCGGTTCGCCGGCGGCCACGGCCGTGCGCAGCGGCACCTGCGAGTCATGGTCGCGCTCACTTGGCCCTCGCTGGTCACGCGAGCTACCGCTCTCGGGCCCGAACGTTCGCCGCTTCCACGTCCCGAGGTCCTCCTGGATGAGCATCCGCCACACCGTCGGCGGCGCGCAGAACGTGGT
Organism: Nonomuraea angiospora; assembly: GCF_014873145.1. Classification (NCBI taxonomy): domain Bacteria; kingdom Bacillati; phylum Actinomycetota; class Actinomycetes; order Streptosporangiales; family Streptosporangiaceae; genus Nonomuraea; species Nonomuraea angiospora. Next base: position 9,999,975 of record NZ_JADBEK010000001.1, read on the forward strand.
GACCCGCTCGTCCCGCAGCACCTCCAGCAGCGCGGGCGCGGAGAAGCGCCGGTAGTCGTGGATCAGCACGGTGGCGCCCGCGTTCCAGGGGGCGAAGACGTTGCTCCAGGCGTGCTTGGCCCAGCCGGGCGAGGACACGTTGAGGTGCACGTCGCCGGGCCCCAGCCCGATCCAGAACATCGTCGACAGGTGCCCGGCCGGATAGGAGGCGTGCGTGTGCTCGACCAGCTTCGGCTGCGAGGTCGTGCCGGAGGTGAAGTAGAGCAGCAGCGTGTCGTCCGCCCGCGTCGGCGCGTCGGGGACGAAGAGCGGGTCCTCCTCGTACGCCTCGTGGTACGGCAGCCAGTTGTAGGCGTCGCCGACGGCGATCCTCGTGTATTCGCCGGCTCCGAACTTGCCCGCGTCGGCGGCGTCGGCGATCACGTGGGCGACGCCGCCCCTGACGACGCGCTCCGAGATGTCCTTGGCGGTCAGCAGCGTCGTGGCCGGGATGACGACCGCGCCCAGCTTCATCGCGGCCAGCAGCGACTCCCACAGCTCGGCCCGGTTGCCCAGCATGAGCAGGATCCGGTCGCCCCTGCGCACGCCCTGGCGGTGCAGCCAGTTGGCGACCTGGCTGGAGCGGGCGGACAGCTCGGCGAAGGTGTAGCGGGCACTGCTCGCCCCCACGATCTTGAGAGCGACGGCGTCGGGGGTCTCGGCGGCCAGCACCCCGTCGAACCAGTCGAGCGCCCAGTTGAACTCCGCGAGCTCCGGCCAGCGGAAGTCGCGCCGGGCGGTGGCGGCGTCGGCGTGGAGGAGGAAATCGCGGGCGGCACGGAAACCGGTCATGCGACCGCCTTCGTCGGCCGCATGACCGGTGAACCAGCTGTGTTCGACTGGTCGCTCGCTTCGCTCGCTCATGCGGGAATCCTGCTACGCCGCCAGCCGCCGCTCAAGGCCGTCGAGCACCGACATCAGCCCGAAGTCGAAGGCGATCCGGCGGGCGGTCTGCGGATCGTCGTAGGCGCTCATGTCGATACGTTCAAGCATGTCGGGAAAGTCCTTGACCGCCCTGGCGACCATCGCCCGCATCTCGTCGGGGTCGTACTCTTGCTCGCCCATGGTGGAGTTCCAGGCGACCTCGGGGATGGTCATGCCGTAGATGTAGGCGGTGAGCGTGCTGCCGGCGTAGTCGACGTCCATCCCCTCGAACCCGGCCAGCTTGAACATCCGGCGCATCCGGTCGGCGACCTGGATGGCGTTGGGGCCGAGCGCGGGCATGCGGCCGAGGAGGTCGGCCGACCACGGGTGGCGCAGGATCACGGATCTCATGCTGTAGGCCAGGACCGAGGCCGCGTCGCGCCAGCCGACGTCCTCCGGCTCGGGCATGCTCATCTCGCCCCACACCTGGTCGTAGACCAGCTCCAGCAGCTCGTCCTTGTGGGCGACGTACCAGTAGAGGCTGGTGGCGCCCGCGCTCAGCTTGGCGCCCAGCTTGCGCATGCTGAGCCCGCCGAGGCCCTCCGCGTCGAGGATCTCGACCGCGGCGCGAACGATCTCGTCACGGCTGCGCCCCGGGCTCGCGGTCTTGCGCGGCTCGCGAAGCCAGACGGAGGCGAACTGCTTGCCGGTCATCCTCCAAGGATAAAACCACTCGCACGCTGTACGAGAGTTATCGTACGCTGTGCGAGTGGACTCGAACACTGTACGAGACCCCCGCCGCTGGTGGATTCTCGTCGTACTCTGCTTGGCGCTTCTGGTGCTTGTCGTCGACAACACCGTTCTCAACCTCGCCATCCCCTCGCTGAACGAGGAAATGGGCGCGACGCCGTCGGACATCCAATGGATCATCGACGCGTACGTGCTGGCCTACGCCGGTCTGCTGCTCACCTCGGGCAGCCTGTCCGACAAGTACGGCCGCCGCCTGTTCCTGATCGTCGGCCTCGCCTTCTTCGGCGGGGCGTCGCTGCTGGCCGTGCTCGTCACCGAGCCCTGGCAGCTCATCGCCGCCCGCGCGCTGATGGGCATCGGCGGATCGCTGGTCATGCCCTCGACGCTGTCGATCCTGATGACCGTCTTCGACGAGACGGAGCGGCGCAAGGCGATGGCCTCCTGGAGCGCGGTGGCCCTGGTCGGCATGGTGTCGGGCCCCACCCTGGGCGGCCTCATGCTGCAGCACTACTGGTGGGGCTCGGTCTTCCTGGTGAACATCCCCATCGCGGCGATCGCCATCGTGGCCGCCGTCGTGCTCATGCCCGAGAGCCGCAGCAGTGGGCGGAAGATCGACCCGGTGGGCGTGGTGCTGTCGACCGTCGGCCTGACGGCGGCCGTGTACGTCATCATCGAGCGCGAGTGGAACGTGATCGGCATCGCGATCGCGGTCCTCGCCCTCGGCGGCTTCGTGATCTGGGAGCGCAGGCAGGCCGAGCCGATGCTGCCCCTGCACCTGTTCGCCAACCGCGCCTTCAGCGGCGCGTCGTTCTCGATCCTGCTCATGGCCTTCGGCGCGGGCGCCGTGATGCTCATGCTGACCCAGTACCTGCAGTTCGTGCTGGGCTACAAGGAGATGCAGGCCGGTCTGGCCATGCTCCCCTACGGCGTGGCCGCCGCGATCTTCAACGGCGTGGGCGCCGGCCTGGGCAAGAAGCTCAGCAACCGGGTGCTGATCGGGGCCGGCCTGCTGGTGATGGCCTGCGGGTTCGTCGTCATGGCCACGACCACCGGATACCTCCCGCTCCTGACGGGCCTGGTGATCATGGGCATCGGGGGCGGGCTGACCGGGCCGTCCGCGTACTCCTCGCTGATGGGCGCCATCCCCATGGAGCACGCCGGCGTCGGGTCGGCGCTCAATGACACCGTCCAGCAGGTCGGCATGGCGATGAGCATCGCGGTCCTGGGCAGCGTGCTGGCCGGGCAGTACACCTCCCAGATGCCGGCCGACCTGCCCGCCGCCGCCAGGGAGTCGATCGGCGGCGCGCATCTGTCGGGCTTCGCCGAGGCCGGCAACCAGGCGTTCACCTCGGCCATGCACCTGGGCTCGTGGGTCGGGGCCGCGTTCTGCGTGGCCGCCGCGCTGCTCGCGGTGGCCGTGCTGCGGCCGGCCACAGCGGCTCAGGAACCTGTGAAGGTCTAGCGGACACGGGGCTCCCGCATGCTCTCCAGGCTGTCGAGCTTGTGGGTGCGCTCGTCGTGGCCGATCTGCCGGAGCAGGTCGGCCACCGAGCGGTAGCGGCCGTACTCGGCGGCGTACGTGCCGGGGTCGGGCACGAAGTCCAGCTCCGGGTTCTCGGCCACGAACGTCATGTACTCGTGCTCGGCGTGGTCCTCGAACTCCGCGTTCAGCCGGTAGCTCCAATCCGGCCTGACCAGGAACAGCACCCAGGACACGTGGTAGTAGAAGAACGCGATCAGCCAGGGCGCGGCCCGGTGCAGCAGCCAGGTCTGCCGCTGCCCGGTGCGCTGCACCAGGTCCTGCAGGATCAGCAGGTGCCACTGCTCGTTGTCCTGGTCGGCGCGGGCCTCCACGATCCGCTCGAAGATCCGTCTGGCCAGCGCCGAGCGGCCCCGATGATGGTGCACGGCCCAGTAGCCCATCCGCTCCCACGCCTGGTACGGCACGCGGGCGATGATCTCCAGCATGGCGAACTTCGTGTACGAGCCCTCCTTGCCGTACATGAGGTCCACGGGTTTGAACATCATCTTGGCCAGCAGGCTGTACTTCATGCGCGGGGTGTCGAGCGTGTCCTGCTGGGCCCGGCGGAGCTGGTCGCGGTCGAGCTTGGGCGGGCCCGCGGGCGCTTCGGGGCGGTGGTCGACGGTGACGGTCATCTCGATCTCTCCTTCGTTCCGGATGATCCGATGGTGGCCGACCGCCACGGCCCCGGTCGTCGCCCGCCAGTGGTCATTCGCGGTGCCTCCGGCGGCGTAGTGGCCGCGCGCCGCGTACATCGCCAGGCGGACGGGACATCCCCTAGGGGACGTCGAACGCCTCGCCCAGGCGGTCCTGCAGGGCGGCGTGGCGGAACTGGTAGAGGCGGCCCGCCTGGCGCAGCAGGCCGAGGCGGTGCATGTCCGCGAGGAACGCCGCCAACCGCCACGGCAGGAGGCCGGCGAGCGCGAGCTGGACCCTGGCGACGACGAAGGCGGGCCAGGCGACGAGCGTGAGGACGAGGTAACCGCAGACGATCACGGCGATGGGCAGGCCGCCCGTGGCGCCGCCCGCCAGAGCGGAGCCCATCCCGTCCAGGTCCCCGAGGACGAGTCGCTCCGCCAGCCAGCCCTCGGCCGCGCAGCAGGCCAGGAGCGGCCCGGCGCACGCCAGCGTCAGCGTCCGCTGCCACCGCGTGGACGCCAGCGGATGCAGCGGCACCCGCGCGTGCCGTAGCCAGGCGACGGTCGCCGTCCCCAGCAGGGCCGCGACGAGCAGCGGCAGGCCGAAGGCGAGGGCGCGGGCCAGCCCCTCGGCCAGGTCTGGCGGCGGCGCCTCGGCGCCCCACCACCGCCCGAGCAGGCCCGCTGCCCAGATGCCGCAGCCGCCGACGGTCCCGATCCCGGCCCACAGGGCCACGGCGGCCGTGAAGCCGGGCAGGACGAACCTGCGCAGGGTGCCGGCTTCCGGGGCGACGGGCGCGTCGTCGTCGAGCAGGTCCCTGGCGTCCTCCAGCGAGACGTCCCCCAGCTCGGCCCTGAGCATGAGGCCGATCGAGGTGCCCACCAGCAGCCCCAGACCGGCGCCGGCCGCGAGCGCGGATCCCGGCCCGCCGCCCGCGGCCCACCAGCCCGCGCCGCCCGCCACCGCCGCCGTCAGGCCGGAGACCAGCCCCAGACCGGCCGTGATCCGTGGGCGGCCGAGCAGGTCGTGCAGGTCCCACCAGGCGAGATCGCGGGTGCCGCAGGCGCTCAGGTAGCCGGCGAGCAGGGCCAGCCACCGCTGAACCCGGCGCGCCGGCCAGGCCCGCCGGGAGCGGAACGGGCCGCGCGCGGGTTCGGCGGTGGTCACCGCGGGCACCACGTGGTCGAGCAGGTGCAGGCGGGCCGACTCGGCGTCGGCGGCCGCCAGGAGCGGAGCCGGATCGAGGCCGCGATCGATGTAGACGGCGCGGATCAGCCACACCATCAGCGCCGTGTCCAGCGTGCGGTGCAGGACGTCATGCGGGTCGCGCAGGCGGCGCAGCAGCTCCGGCCAGCTCCCGCCGGGCCTGGGCGGCAGGCAGGCCGTGACGTACGCCGTCACTTTCCTGGCGCTGAGCTCCTCCGGCTCGATGACCGCCGCCGCGCTCAGCACGTGGGCGCCGTTCTCCTTCACGGTCTCGCGGAACTCGGAGGTGCGGCAGGTCAGCACGAAGCCGTCCCGGTCGGTCAGCAGGGAGTTGAGCGCGACCACCACCCGGTCGCGCTGCTGGACGGGCAGCTCGTCCAGACCGTCGAGGATGGGCAGCACGTGGCCGCCCTCCACCAGGTCCTTGACGGCCGTGGGGCCGAACTCGTCGGCGTGCAGCTCCGGGTAGTCCTGCGCCAGCCGGCGGGTCAGCCAGGCCCGGAAAGCCTCGGCCTGGCGGTCCCAGCCCGACAGGGTGAGCAGGACGGGCACCGGCTCGGCCGGCTCGCGATCGAGCAGGAGGCGGCGAAGGAGCAGCAGCGCCAGCGTGGTCTTGCCGGTGCCGGCCTCGCCGAGGACGACCAGGCGCGAGCGGCGCAGCTCGCGCAGCACCGCCACCATGGCGCCGACCTGGTCGGTGGCGCCGTCGAAGCGCAGCTGCCCCTTGGCCGTGATGTGCCGGGCGTGGTCCATGAGGTCGCGTCCGCTCAGCCGCCACCGCACCGACAGCGGGTCGGGAGAGAAGAGTCCGCGGATCCTCGCCTCCTCCTCCCACTGCCGCAGCACCCGATCGGCCAGCAGCTGCCGGGCCGCGTCCAGCTGCTCCCGGGTGGACACGGGGAGCGTGGGCGGGCGGCGGGCCCAGCCGACGATCGCCGCCACGGTCGCGGCGGCGCCGATGACCGCCGCCACCCAGCTCGCCGCTTCCAGCCCGTCGGGAGACAGCCAGGCCAGGGCGATGGCCGCGGCGATCGCCGCGATCGCCGCGCCTGCGAGGAGTTTCCGAACCACGCCGACGATCTTGGCCTGTCGCCTGGTCCTTTGGGAAGTCCGGGTAGTTTGCAGGGTGTAAGTGGATTTTTGGCTCCTCCGACAGGTTGTAGTGGGGGCCTGAGAGGAAGAAAAGGGATACTCGGTAACATGTCGGAGCTACTCGCGCGCCACCGGGCAGTCATGCCGAACTGGTTGGCCCTCAACTACAACGACCCCATCGAGATCGTCAGCGGCAAGGGCAACCGTGTCATCGACGCGGACGGCAAGAGCTACCTGGACTTCTTCGCCGGAATCCTGACCAACATGATCGGCTACGACGTGCCCGAGGTGCGCGAGGCCGTCGAGCGCCAGATCGCCACCGGGGTGGTGCACACCAGCACCGTCTACCTGCTGCGCGGCCAGATCGAGCTGGCCGAGAAGATCGCGCGGATCTCCGGCATCCCCGACGCCAAGGTCTTCTTCACCAACTCCGGCACCGAGGCCAACGAGACCGCCCTGCTCCTGGCCACGTACGCGCGCAAGAGCGACCAGGTGCTCGCCATGCGGCAGAGCTACCACGGCCGCAGCTTCGGCACGATCGGCGTCACCTCCAACCGCTCCTGGAAGAACAACTCGCTCTCCCCGCTCAACGTGACCTTCCTGCACGGCGCCGACCGGCATCTCGCGCAGTTCAAGGGCATGTCGGACGCCGAGTACATCCAGGCGTGCGTGGACGACCTGCGCCACGTGCTGGCCACCGCGGTCTCCAACGACGTGGCGGCGCTGATCGCCGAGCCGATCCAGGGCGTGGGCGGGTTCACGATGGCCCCCGACGGGCTGTTCGCCGCGTACAAGGAGGTCCTGGACGAGCAGGGCATCCTGTTCATCTCGGACGAGGTGCAGACCGGCTGGGGCCGTACGGGCAGCTCGTTCTTCGGCATCGGCAACCACGGCGTGACCCCCGACATGATGACCTTCGCCAAGGGGCTGGGCAACGGCTTCGCCGTCGGCGGCGTCGTGGCGCGCGGCGACCTGATGGACGCCCCGCACGCCGTGGGCCTGGCCACGTTCGGCGGCAACCCGATCTCCATGGCCGCCGCCAACGCCACCCTCGACTACGTGCTCGACCACGACCTGCAGGCCAACGCCGCACGCACGGGCGAGATCATCATCAGCGGCCTCAAGGAGGCCGCCAAGCGCCTGCCCGTGGTCAGGAGCGTGCGCGGCAAGGGCCTGATGTTCGCCGTCGAGCTGGAGAGCCCCGCCCAGGCCGCCCGCTTCATGGAGGAGACCAAGAAGGCGGGCCTGCTGGCGGGCAAGGGCGGCCTGTACGGGACCGCCATCCGCATGGCCCCGCCCCTGACCCTCACGGTGGACGAGGCCGTCGAGGGTCTCGGCATCATCGTGACCGCTCTGGAAACCATCAACGCAGAGGCAGCAGCTCAGTGAAGTCCGTCAAGCACTGGATCAACGGAGCGCTCGCGGACGGGGACTCCCGCGCCGCCGAGCTCTTCAACCCCGCGACCGGCGAGGTCAGCGGCCACGTGGCGCTGGCCGCCGCGGCCGACGTGGACGCGGCCGTGGCCGCCGCCGTCGCGGCCTGGCCCGCCTGGCGGGACGCGTCGCTGGTCAAGCGGGCGCAGGTGCTGTTCCGCTTCCGCGAGCTCATGTACGCCCACCGCGACGAGCTGGCCGCGCTGATCTCCGCCGAGCACGGCAAGGTCCACTCCGACGCGCTCGGCGAGGTGGCCCGCGGCCTGGAGGTCGTGGAGTTCGCCTGCGGGATCCCCCACCTGCTCAAGGGCGGCTTCTCCGAGGGCGTCTCGACCAGGGTCGACTCCTACTCGATCCGCCAGCCGCTGGGCGTCGTGGCCGGCATCACGCCGTTCAACTTCCCGGCCATGGTGCCGATGTGGATGTACCCGGTCGCGATCGCGTGCGGGAACGCCTTCGTGCTCAAGCCGTCGGAGAAGGACCCGTCGGCCTCGCTGCTCATGGCGCGGCTCTGGAAGGAGGCCGGGCTGCCCGACGGCGTCTTCAACGTCGTGCAGGGCGACAAGGTCGCCGTGGACCGGCTGCTGGAGCACCCCGACGTGCGCGCCGTGTCGTTCGTCGGCTCCACCCCGATCGCCAGGTACGTCTACGAGACCGGCACCGCGCACGGCAAGCGCGTGCAGGCCCTCGGCGGCGCCAAGAACCACATGCTCGTGCTCCCGGACGCCGACCTCGACCTGGTGGCGGACTCGGCGGTGTCGGCGGGGTTCGGCTCGGCGGGGGAGCGGTGCATGGCGATCTCCGTCGTGCTGGCCGTGGACCCGATCGGCGACGAGCTCGTCGAGAAGATCGTCGAGCGGGTGGACAAGCTGGTGATCGGCCCCGGCGACGACCCGAAGTCCCAGATGGGGCCGCTCGTCACCGAGGCGCACCGCGACAAGGTCGCCTCCTATCTCGACCTCGGCGTCGAGGAGGGCGCGAAGCTGGTCGTGGACGGCCGCGAGTCGGCCGTGCTCGGCGGCGGCAGGGCCGCGCAGACGCCCGGCTTCTGGCTCGGCCCGACCGTGCTGGACCACGTCCGGCCGGGCTCGCAGACGCACACGGACGAGATCTTCGGGCCGGTCCTGTCGATCGTGCGGGTGTCCTCGTACGAGGAGGGCCTGGAGATCATCAACGGCGGCCTGTACGGCAACGGCACCGCGATCTTCACCAACGACGGCGGCGCGGCCCGGCGCTTCCAGAACGAGGTCGAGGTCGGCATGGTCGGCATCAACGTGCCCATCCCGGTGCCGATGGCCTTCTACAGCTTCGGCGGCTGGAAGTCCTCGCTCTTCGGCGACACGCACGTGCACGGCACCGAGGGCGTGCACTTCTACACCCGCGGCAAGGTCGTCACCTCGCGCTGGCTCGACCCCTCGCACGGCGGCGTGAACCTCGGCTTCCCCACGAACAAGTAGGCGTGCCACGCCCGGGGCGGGCGGGACGTGCGTCCCTCCCGCCCCGCTCCCCGGTAAGCTCCAGCACACGGACAAGGGGGGACATCGTGAATCGTCGTCGTGGTTATGCCCTGGCGCTCGCCGCGTCGGCGCTGATCGCCGGCATGGGCGCGGCCCGTCCCACCCCCACGCCTACGCGCACTCCGAGCCCCACCCCCACGCCGAGCGCGACGCAGAGCGACGGCACGCTCCGCATCCTCACCTACCGCGGTTACGCCGAGTACGGCGGCACCAGCCCCAAGGTCAACTGGGTGGGCACGTTCGAGAAGGAGACCGGCTGCCGGATCGCCAAGCTCGACGCCGTGCAGAGCGCGAAGGAGATGGAGGACATGGCCGCGTCCTACGACATCGTCTCCGCCGGGCCCGTGCTCGCCGCCAAGCTGATCGAGGCCAAGCAGGCGCAGCCCATCGACCCGGCCAAGGTGAGCGGCTACGACGACATCGACAAGCGGTTCCGCGACATGTCCACCGTGTCCGGCAAGGTGTACGGGGTGCCCTACCTGTGGGGCTATCACGAGTTCATCTACGACTCGACCAAGGTCAAGGGCGATCTCAAGCAGGCGTTCGCCTCCGACCGGGTGGCGCTCAAGGACAGCCCGCTGACGATCGCCGACGCCGCGCTGGCCGACGGCTCGGCGAAGGATCCGTACGAGCTGACCCAGGGCCAGCTCGACGGCGCGGTGGCGCTGCTCGAGCAGAGCAAGGGGCGCACGTACTGGCGCAGCCCGATCGACCTGGTGCAGGGGTTCGCGACCGGGTCGCTCGACTACGCCCAGGCCACCCCGTACTACCGCCTGCTCCTGCAGAAGGCCGGAAAGCCGGTCAAGGCGCTCCAGACGCCGAAGGCGACCGGGTGGGTGGACTCCTGGATGCTCGGCGCCGGCATCCCCGACACCACCTGCGCCTACCGGTGGCTCAACTGGGTGACCGCGGCCAACGCGCAGCGCGACGCCGCCGCGTGGGTGGGGCTGGCCCCGGCCAACGCCAAGGCGTGCAAGGGGCGGGCCAAGCCGATGTGCGACCTGTACGGGCGGGGCAAGAAACTCGACCGGGTCGCCTTCGCCGTACAGCCTCCGGGGGATTGCCGGGCGGATAGCGGGGAATGCACTGATTACGCCACTTGGGGCAAAAGGTGGACAGCGCTGCTCGCCAAGTGAGCGAGACCGGCGATCGCCGCCTATGACAGTGCCGCGGGCGCGCCCGTTCCCCCTGGGCGCCGCCCGTAAGGGACGCCCCGGGCCTTCCCCCCCGTCCCGGGGCGTCTCGTCAGAGCGTGCCCGCTCAGCGGGACGGGAAGGCCACCACCGTCGACTTGGACGTGGGCAGCAGGGCCTCGGCGCAGTCACCGCAGGCGAGGACCGCCGAGTCGTCGGGCAGGCGCCCCACGCGCACGCGGGGTCGCGGCCATCTCTTGTGACAGACGACGCAGGCGTCGCCCTCGCGCTGGGCCCAGGTCAGGCCTTCAGGGTCGAACGTCAACATACTCCGCGCCGTTCTGGTCGGGCTCCAGCTCATCATGCTTCCCGCAGTCATCGCCCATCCGTATACCGGAACCGTTATAACCCTGACCGTGGCCGTGAGTGTCCTGCTGAGCGTCAAGTCAGGGTGAATTCTCTACCCGAACGATGCCGCTTACACCACAAAATCGGACATCCAGCCTCAAGCCGGATGCCCGATTCATGGGGTTTGTTCTAGAGTTCGGCGATCGCCTTCTCCAGGATGCCGAGGCCCTCCTCAAGCAGGTGCTCGGGGATGACGAGCGGGGGCAGGAAGCGCAGGACGTTTCCGTACGTGCCCGCGGTCAGGACCAGCAGGCCCTCGGCGTGGCAGCGCTTGACGACCTCCTGGACGGCGGTGGGGTTCGGCTCCTTGGTGCCCGGCTCGACCAGCTCGATCGCGATCATCGCGCCCCGGCCGCGGACGTCGCCGATCACGTTGACGCGCTCCTGGAGGGCCTTGAGACGGGGGAGCATGATCTCGCCGATCCGGCGGGCCTTCGCGACGAGGTCCTCCTCCTCGATGGTCTCCAGCACGCCGAGCGCGGCCTCGCAGGCCAGGGGGTTGCCGCCGTACGTGCCGCCGAGGCCGCCGACGTGGACCTTGTCCATGATCTCCGCGCGCCCGGTCACGGCGGCCAGCGGCAGGCCGCCCGCGATGCCCTTGGCCGTGGTGATGATGTCGGGGACGACGCCCTCGTCCTCGCAGGCGAACAGGTCGCCCGTCCTGGCGAAGCCGGTCTGCACCTCGTCGGCCACGAACACGATGCCGTTGGCCTTGCAGAACTCCGCGATGCGCGGCAGGAAGCCCCTGGCCGGCTCGATGAACCCGCCCTCGCCCGCGATCGGCTCGATCACCACGGCGGCCACGTTGCCCGGGCCGATCTGCTTGGTGATCATGTCGATGGCCTGCGCCGCGGCCTCCTCGGCGCAGTTCTCGGGGCCGGAGGGCCAGCGGTACGGGTAGGCCAGCGGCACCCGGTACACCTCCGGCGCGAACGGGCCGAAGCCGTGCTTGTACGGCATGTTCTTGGCCGTCAGCGTCATCGTGAGCAGCGTGCGGCCGTGGTAGCCGTGGTCGAACACGACGACGGCCTGCCTGCCGGTGGCGTGCCTGGCGATCTTGACCGCGTTCTCCACGGCCTCGGCGCCCGAGTTCACCAGGAACGTGCGCTTCTCGTGCTCGCCCGGGGTCAGCTCGTTGAGCTTCTCGCACACCCGGACGTACGACTCGTACGGGGTCACCATGAAACAGGTGTGGGTGAAGTCGGCGACCTGCTTCTGGACGCGTTCGACGACCTTGGGCGCGGCGTTGCCCACGTTGGTCACGGCGATGCCGGAGCCGAAGTCGATCAGCGAGTTCCCGTCGGCGTCCTGCACCACGCCGCCGCCGGCGCGGGTGACGAAGACCGGCAGCGTGGTGCCGATGCCGGGCGGGACGGCGGCCTGCTTGCGGGCCAGCAATTCCTGCGACTTGGGGCCTGGGATCGCGGTCACGACGCGCCGCTCCTGGGGAATGCTCATGGATTCGACGCTACGGCGGGCTCCCACCTGCGCCGATACGTCGATATGTCACACTGAAGGGGGTCGTCTTTGCCGGAATGGACAAATTTCGTATGCCGCCTACGCTCCGGACCGTCGTTCGCCGCATGAGGCTCCGGCCGGTGGCCGGAATCCCCGGCCACGGGGCCCGTGGCGTGCTGGACGCCGCGGTGCGCTGGGTGGCGGTCAGCGAGCTCGCGGACCCGACGCCGTACCTGGAGGGCGGGGAACTCCTCCTCACCACCGGCATGCGGATGGAAGGCGACCAGTCCCAGTATGTCGCCCGCCTCGTGGCCCGCGGCGTCGCCGGGCTGGGCTTCGGGGTCGGCGTCTCGCACGAGGAGGTGCCCCCCGCCCTGGTGACCGCCGCCGAGGAGGCGGGGCTGCCGCTGTTCGAGGTGCCGCGGGAGACCCCGTTCATCGAGATCGGCAAGGGGGTCAGCGAGCTGCTGGCGGCCGAGCAGTACGACGAGATCAGCCGCGCCTTCGCCGCCCAGGGCCGCCTGACGCGGGCTGCGCTGCGGCCGGAGGGCATGCACGCGGTGATCGACCGGCTCGCCAAGGAGGTCGGAGGGTGGGCCGCGCTGCTGGACGAGGCGGGCGAGGTGCGCCACGCCACGCGCGGGGCCGACACGGACGCCGTCGTCTCCGAGCTCTCCCGCCTCCGCCCCGCCCCCCGCCTCCCTGAGCCCCGCCTTCTGGAGCCCGGCCGTCCGGAGCCGGACGCTGTTGAGGAGGGGGGCGTCGGTCACGGCAACGGGCGCGGTGGCGCCCGTAGCGGCGAGCACGGTGGCAGTGGGGTGCGTGGCGGCGGTGGGGCGCTGCCGGCGAGCCTGGCGTTGTCGGGGCCGGGGCAGCACATCGTGGTGCAGCCGCTGGGCGGCGGCGCGCGGCCGCGCGGCTTCTTCGCCGTCGGGGCCGGGCAGCCCTTCTCACCCGTCACCCACACGGTGATCAACGCCGCGGGATCCCTGCTCACCCTGGCGCTGGAGCAGGGCAGGACCCAGCGGGAGGCCGCGCGGCGGGCCCGCTCCGCCGTGCTGGAGCTGCTGCTGTCGGGCGCGCGGGAGCAGGCGGGGGCGGTGCTGGGGCCGCTCGGCGGGCGGCTCCCGGAGGAGCCGCTGGCGGTGCTGGCGGCGGGTGCCGACGCCCTGGAGGCTCTGGAGCCGCTCGCGTTCGCGGCGCTGCTCGCCTCCTCAGGGACCTCCTCGGGGGAGCGGCCGCTGGCCGTCGCCCTCGTGCCCGACACCGTGGCGGAGAAGGTGGCGCTGGAGGCGGACGCGCCGGTGGGCGTGAGCCTGCCGTGCGGTTACGCCCCCGAGGGCCTGAACGGCGCGCTGGACCAGGCGAGGCGCGCCCTGGCGGCGGCACCCGGGAGCGGCCAAGGGCAGGGGAAGGGGCGCGGCCGGGTGGTGACGTTCGGGGAGCTGGCCGGGCAGGGGCTGCTCGGGCTGCTGGACCGGGCCGCCGCCCAGGCGTTCGCCGCCGCGCTGCTGGCCCCGCTCACCGCGTACGGGTCCCGGGCCGACCTGGTCGAGTCGCTACGCGCGTACCTCGACAGCAACGGCCACTGGGACGCGGCGGCGCAGCGGCTCGGCGTGCACCGCCACACCCTGCGCTACCGCATGAAACGCGTCACCGAGCTGCTGGGCCGCGACCTCGACGACCCGGGCGTGCGCGCCGAGCTGTGGCTCGCGCTCGAAGCCACCCGCCGATGAGGCGCTAATCCTGCTTCTCCACCCGGTAGCAGCAGATGGTCGCCGTCGTCACGGCCTCGTAGGTGCGCCCGTCGCGCAGGTGACCGGCGCGTTCCAAGCTGATGGCACCCTGGGCCGCCGACCACAGCGCGTCCGCGATCTTGCGGGGCTGGGTCGGGACCAGGTAGCCGGCGGAGATGCAGTCGGCGATCACCCGGTCGAGGATGTTCAGGGCGGCGCGGGCCAGGGTCCTGGCGCGCTCGCTCGGTTCGAAACCGGGGATCGCCCGCTCGAACATCAGGCTGTAGTAGCCGGGCTCCGACAGGCACGCCTGGCGGTACGCGGGCCCGAGCGCGCTCAGGTGCTCGAACGGGTTGCGCCGCGTCGGCACCGCCTCCAGAAAGCGTCGAAAGCGCTCGAACCCCTCCAGGTACAGCGCCTCCGCCAGCCCCTCCCTGTTGCCGAACATCGTGTAGATGACGGTCGTCGTGCATCCCGCCTCGGCCGCGATCCGGCGCATGGTCAGGCTTTCGGGCCCGTCGCTCTCGAGGAGGTTCACCGCCACGTCGAGGAGGCGGGAGCGGAGCTCGTCGTGGGTGGCGCGCTCACCCAGCAGGTAGGCGCCCTGCAGCCCCAGCGGCGCCGAACTCATGAGGCCTCCTTTGCAGCCAAGGAGCAGCTATGCGTCCTTGTGACCTCACGCTGTTCGGTCACGGGGCCCACGCCTTTCTCAGATCGGGGGCCCGCCGCGCTGGAGACCCGCACCGATGACTTAGCCATGGCGGAGATCGCTCAAACCACTCCGCATGGTAAACATCCCGAATTGGGTCTACTTCTGTTACATCATGGGTATACCAGGGGGCTTGTACTTAACGGTGAGCCCTGGTGGGAGTCTTGTGCACCATGGTGTAAATCCCCCATCTCCAGCTTGGCATAACGTCATGGGTATGGACGTGCGTACCTTCTGGCTGGCCGGCCGCGCCGCGACCGGGGACTCCGAGCTCACTGTGACCAACCCCCATGACGGCCGTGAGGTCGGGCGGTACTCCGTACCGACCGATGCCCAGGTCGAAGAGGCCATCGCGGCCGCGCACGCGGTGGCCCGGGAGGCCGCCGCGCTGCCCGTGCACGTGCGGGCCGAGGCGCTGGCCCACGTGTCGCGCCGGCTCGCCGAGCGGGCCGACGAGATCGCCCACCTGATCACGGCCGAGAACGGCAAGCCGATCTTCTGGGCGCGTGGCGAGGTCAACCGCGCCGTCGCCACGTTCCGCTTCGCCGCCGAGGAGGCCCGCCGCTGGTCCGGCGACGTGCAGCGGCTCGACACCGAGCCCGCCGCGGCCGGGCGGCTGGCGTACGTCTCGCGCGTCCCGTACGGGGCCGTCCTGGCGATCACCCCGTTCAACTTCCCGCTGAACCTGGTCGCCCACAAGGTCGCCCCCGCCATCGCCGTCGGCGCCCCCGTCATCGTCAAGCCCGCCCCCGCCACGCCCCTCTCCTCGCTCGTGCTCGGTGAGATCCTGGCGGAGACGGACCTGCCCGCGGGGATGTTCTCGGTGCTGCCGATCGAGAACGAGCGCGCCTCGGCGCTCGTCCAGGACCCCCGTCTCCCCGTGGTGTCGTTCACGGGCTCCGCGCCCGTCGGGTACGCCATCGCCGACCAGGTCCCGCGCAAGCACGTGACCCTCGAACTGGGCGGCAACGCCGCCGCCGTCGTGCTGTCCGACGCCGACCTCGACTGGGCGGCGCAGCGCATCGCCCTCTTCTCCAACTACCAGGCCGGCCAGAGCTGCATCGCCGTGCAGCGGGTCATCGTCGAGCAGCCCGTGTACGACGCCTTCGTCGAGCGCCTCCTCCCGGCCGTCTCCGGCCTCGTCACCGGCGACCCGGCGGACGAGAAGACCCAGGTGGGCCCCCTGGTCTCGGAGGCCGCCGCGGAGCGCGTGGAGCAGTGGGTCAAGGAGGCCGTCGCCGCGGGCGCCCGCGTCCTGGCCGGCGGCACCCGCGAGGGCGCCACGGTCGCCCCGACCGTGCTCGCCGACGTCCCGCACGACGCCAAGGTGGCGTGCGAGGAGGTCTTCGGCCCCGTCATGATCCTCCAGCCCGCCGCCTCGATCGACGAGGCTTACGGGATGGTCAACGACTCGAAGTACGGCCTGCAGGCCGGCGTCTTCACCCGCTCTCTGGACGCCGCCTTCCGGGCCAACCGGGAACTGGAGGTGGGTGGCGTGATCATCGGCGACGTCCCCTCGTACCGGGCCGACCAGATGCCGTACGGCGGGGTGAAGGACTCGGGGATCGGGCGCGAGGGTCTCCACTCGGCGATGGAGGACCTCACGTACGAGAAGGTCATGGTCCTGACGGGCCTGACGCTCTAGCGCCCTGCCCCCTTCCCGACTTACGAGCCCCGCACCCTCCGGCCGCTGACGCGGGGGCCTGCGGGGCTCACGCTCGCATCCGGCCGCCGGGCGCCACGCGACGCTACCCCGGCACCGGTGCGGCCCGCAGCGGGACGGCGGAGGCCGGCCGGGGTCACAGGTGCTCAGCTCTGCGTCCCTGAGGTGCCGACGCGCGACTCAGCCGGCCACGTGCTCGGGACGCGGGGTTGGGCGGCTCTCCGGGTGCGACGGGGTCAGCTGACGGTGACCTGGGGGCCGGAGTCGTCGTCGAGGTCGACGTCGACGCCCATCTCCTCGGCCAGCCGGAGCGCCTCCTCGATCAGGGTCTCCACGATCTGCGACTCCGGCACCGTCTTGATGACCTCGCCCTTGACGAAGATCTGCCCCTTGCCGTTGCCCGAGGCCACCCCCAGGTCCGCCTCCCGGGCCTCACCGGGGCCGTTGACCACGCAGCCCATCACGGCCACCCGCAGCGGCACCTTCAGGCCCTCCAGCCCGGCCTGCACCTGGTCGGCGAGGGTGTAGACGTCCACCTGGGCCCGGCCGCACGACGGGCAGGAGACGATCTCCAGGCCGCGCTCGCGCAGCCCGAGCGACTCCAGGATCTGGGCGCCGACCTTGACCTCCTCCACCGGAGGCGCGGAGAGGGAGACGCGGATCGTGTCGCCGATGCCCTCCGCCAGGAGCGCGCCGAAGGCGACGGCGGACTTGACGGTGCCCTGGAAGGCGGGGCCGGCCTCGGTGACGCCCAGGTGGAGCGGGTAGTCGCACTTGGCGGCGAGCAGCCGGTACGCGTTGATCATCACGACCGGGTCGTTGTGCTTGACCGAGATCTTGATGTCGCGGAACCCGTGCTCCTCGAACAGCGAGCACTCCCACAGCGCCGACTCCACCAGGGCCTCGGGCGTGGCCTTGCCGTATTTCTGCAGCAGGCGCGGGTCGAGCGACCCGGCGTTGACGCCGATGCGGATCGGCACCCCGTGGTCGGCCGCCGCCCGGGCGATCTCGCCCACCTTGTCGTCGAACTTCTTGATGTTGCCGGGGTTGACCCGCACCGCCGCGCAGCCCGCCTCGATGGCGGCGAAGACGTACTTCGGCTGGAAGTGGATGTCGGCGATGACCGGGATCTGCGACTTCTTGGCGATGATCGGCAGCGCGTCGGCGTCGTCCTGGGACGGCACGGCCACCCGCACGATCTGGCAGCCGGACGCCGTGAGCTCCGCGATCTGCTGCAACGTGGCGTTGACGTCGGCGGTCACCGTGGTCGTCATCGACTGCACCGAGACGGGTGCGTCGCCGCCCACGGGCACGCTGCCGACCATGATCTGGCGAGAGTGTCGGCGTTCGGCCAGCGGCTTGGGACGGACCGTCGGGATGCCGAGAGCTACAGAAGACATTTCAACCCTTACTGTGACGACGGTTTCCAGTCTAGGTAGTCAGCGGGACAGCTCGATCGCACGGGCCCGGGCCCAGGCGTCGGCCGCGAGCACCTCCTCGACCGAGTCGGCCGGGGTGACCTGGTGCTCCTCGACCACCTTGGCCACGGTGTCGACGATCGCCAGGAACGGCAGCTCGCCCCGCATGAACGCGTCGAGGCACGCCTCGTTGGCCGCGTTGTAGACGGCGGGCGCGGTGCCGCCCTCGCCGCCGACGTGCCTGGCCAGCGCGACGGAGGGGAACGCGACGTCGTCGAGGGGCTCGAACGTCCACGTGTGCGCCCTGGTCCAGTCGATGGCCCGCGCGGCGCCCGGGATGCGGCGGGGGTGGCTGAGCGCGAGCGCGATCGGCAGCCGCATGTCGGGCGGGCTGGCCTGGGCCACCGTCGAGCCGTCGACGTATTCCACCATGGAGTGGATGATCGACTGCGGGTGGACCACGACCTCAATGCGGTCGAAACCCAGGTCGAACAGCAGGTGTGCCTCGATGACCTCCAGCCCCTTGTTGACCAGGGTGGCGGAGTTGATCGTGATGACCGGGCCCATCGACCAGGTGGGGTGGGCCAGCGCCATCTCGGGCGTGACGTCGGCCATCTCCTCGCGCTTCATTCCCCGGAACGGGCCGCCGCTCGCGGTGATCACGAGCTGCTTGACGCTGTCGGGGTCGTAGCCGTCGGGGCCCGAGGCCCACAGGCACTGCTGAACCGCCGAGTGCTCGGAGTCGACCGGGAGGATCTGGCCGGGCTTGGCGAGCCGCTTGACCAGCGGGCCGCCGATGATCAGGGACTCCTTGTTGGCCAGCGCGAGGGTCCTGCCCGCCTCGAGCGCGACCAGCGTGGAGGTCAGCCCGAGCGCGCCGGTGATGCCGTTGAGCACCGTGTCGCACTGCCAGGCCGCCACCTCCGCGACCCCTTCGGGGCCGCCGAGCACCGTGGGCCTGGCGCCGCGCGCGGACAGCGCGTCCTTCAGCGCGGGCACGGCCGCCGCGTCGGCCACCGCGACCACCTCGACGCCGAACGCCGCGGCCTGCTCGGCCAGCAGGTCGACCCGGCCGCCGCCCGCCGCCAGCCCGGCGACCTTGAAGCCGCCGGGGTTGGCGGCGGCGACATCGAGGGCCTGGGTGCCGACGGAGCCGGTGGAGCCGAGCACCACGACGGATCGGAGGGTCTCTTGTTGCACCTGTCCATTGTCCCCGCTGCAGGGCGCGCTCAGGCACGCGGCACCGACCATGCCAAAATCCCGGCACTTATGTGACATGAGATAACGCAGTGAATTCATGCCGGAATACGGCTATATCGGTATGCGCAAATCTTGAGAAATCCGGATATTGCTGCGGCTAGCTTCCGTACCCCAGGTCCGGTTTTCGGGAGGTACGTAATGCACCGCGCAGTCGTTCTGCTTTCCATCCTCACCCTCACCACCGGCGGCGCCGTCCTGCTGCCCGCCGGTGGGGCGCTGGCCGGCGTGCACCTGCGGCCCAAACCCACCCAGCACGCGGCCGCGGACACCGCCTCCGAGCAGCGGCAGGTCCTGACGTACTGGACCGAGCGGCGGATGGAGGCGGCCCAGCCGCTGGACGCGCCCGACCCGAAGAACGGGGAGCAGGCGGCGCTGGGAGCGCCTGCCGAGGGCACCCCGTGGACGGCGCCGCCCACCGGGGCGACCCGCGCCGCGGCGGAGCCGCAGGCGGCCCGGTCGTCCGGCGAGCCGTGGACCGGCTCGGGCGCGGTCGTGAAGACCACCGGCCGGGTCTTCTTCACCACGCAGGGACGCAACGCGTCCTGCTCGGGCTCGGCGGTGACCAGCGCGAACAAGAGCGTGGTCCTGACCGCCGGCCACTGCGTCAAGCTGAACGGAACGTTCCACACGAACTGGGTCTTCGTGCCCGGCTACAACAACGGCAACCGCCCGTTCGGCACCTGGGCGGCCACGAAGCTGCTGACCACGCAGCAGTGGAACGCGAGCGAGGACATGAACTTCGACGTCGCCGCCGCCGTCGTCGCGCCGCTGGAGGGCAGGACGCTGGTGGACGCCGTGGGCGGCCAGGGCGTCGCGTTCAACCAGGGCAGAAGGCAGCAGATGTACGCGTTCGGCTACCCGGCGGCGGCGCCGTACGACGGCTCGAAGCTCATCCACTGCAGCGGGCGGACCTTCGACGACTTCCTCGCGAGCGAGGACCACGGCCTGACCTGCAACATGACCGGAGGTTCGAGCGGCGGCCCCTGGATGCTGAATTTCAACGAGGCGACCGGCCTCGGCACCCAGAATTCGGTCAACAGCTTCAAATACAACTTCGCCCCCAACTGGATGTTCGGCCCATATTTCGGGAACGAGGCGCAGAGCGTCTACCAAGCGGCGCAGAGCACCAACGCACTCTGAGGTATTTACCGAAAGTAGTCACAAGAACACATCTCGTGGTGCAGACTCGGGGGGCATGACCTTGAGCACCCCCTTGCTGGCGGCCGCCCCGCTTCTGGCGGGGCTGATCGGGCCCGCCCTCCTCGGTGCGGCCCCTGGCCGGCAGCCGGCCGACCTGCCCGACCACAGGGCGATGCGTCACGAGATAGTCGAGCACGTGGCCGCCCGCACCGACGCCGACCAGCGGCGCGTGCTCGACTACTGGACGCCGGAGCGCATGGCCAAGGCGCTGCCGATCGACCTGCTGGACACCGTGACGGACGGCGCGGGAGTGCTGAGCGGCCTGACGGGGCGCACGGAGGTGGGCACCGCTCCTGACGTGTCGAGCCGGCGCCTGACCCCGCGGGGCGGCGGCGCGACCACGGGCGTGGCGGGTGACGGCCTGGCCGGCTCGCTGTGGGGCCGCACCCCCCGGCACCAGGCGGCGGCCGCCCGGCGGGACCAGGGGGACCAGGGGGCCACGGCCAGGCGGCCGGAGACCAACACGGCCGGCTCGCGCTGGATCACCGGCGGCGCCGTGGCCAGGACCACCGGCCGCGTCTTCCTCACCGTGCGCGGGGCGGACTTCGTCTGCTCGGCCAGCACCGTGCGGAGCGCCAACAGGGACGTCGTGGTCACCGCCGGGCACTGCGTCAAGGACGGCGCGGGCGGGTGGGCCGCCAACTGGACGTTCGTCCCGGCGTACGGGATGGGCGGGGCGCAGCGGTTCGGGCAGTACGCGGCCCGCCGCATGTTCGTGGCCGGGCCCTGGTCCCGTAGCGGCGACGACAACTACGACGTGGGCATGGTCGCGCTGGCCACGTCCGGCGGCAGGCACGTGGCCGACGTGGTGGGCACCCAGGAGATCGCCTTCAACCCCCCGCGCGGGGGTCAGGTGTTCGGTTTCGGCTACCCGGCCGACCCGCCGTACGACGGGCACCACCTGGTCTACTGCGCGGGGCGGCTGCGGGCCGACCCGTACGGGCAGAGCCGCGACCAGGGGCTGGGCTGCGAGATGACGGCGGGATCGAGCGGCGGCCCGTGGCTGACCACGTTCGACCTGGCCACGGGCAAGGGCACGATCACGTCGGTGAGCAGCTTCAAGTACAGCGACGACCAGCGCACCATGTACGGCCCGTACTTCGGCGACGCCACCAAGGCCCTGTTCGACACGGCCGAACACGCCTAGCCCGGCCGTCGACGGCGATCAGCGCAGGGCGCGCGTGAGGCGCTGCATGATGTCCCTCGCCTTCTTCGACGTCTTGGACACCTCGGCCATGACCGCGTCCTGGTCGTCGAGGGAGGCGAGCACCAGATCGCCCAGGAGGACCTTCAGCAGCGGCCTGGGGTCGCTGGGATGCCACTCCCTGATCGCGAGCACGTAGGCCCCGGCCCGCTCCCTGCTGTTGTCCGGCGGCAGCCTCAGCACTTGAAGCAGGTGACGCAACGGCCCTCCAGCGCTCCGCCCCCGATCCTCGTCCACCTCGTCGATGAACGGCGCCAGGGCCATGAGGGTCTTGATCTGATCCGTGTCGTAGCAGAAGAACGCCTCGGCCGTGAGCTGCCGCAGGCCGCGGGCGTCCAGCCGGAGATCCAGGGCACGGGGAAGGTGGACGGCGCCTTGGCGCAGGCGCAGGACCATGTCCCCTTCCATCGGCACCGCGCTGATCGTGTCGAGCAGGCCGGTCCACTCCTCGGGCGCGCACTGTGACCGCCACAGCAGCGCGAATCCGCGCCACTCCCGGACCGGCGCCTCGTGACCCGGCATCAACTCGCTCACCCGCAGATCTTCGTCCCGCACCAGCGCGAGCAGCGTCAGGTTCGCCGTGTAGTAGGCGTGGCGCCGGTGCGGCCCGGCGATCCACGGCCGATACGCGTACGGCGGCTCGTCCCGGGTGTCCAGCCGCCGGAACAGCCGGATGACCAGCGGCTGCCACTCCGGCCTGGCGAGCTCCTTCAGGAACGACAGGACGGGGGCGCGGGTGGACAGCGTCGCCCAGGACAGCAGCGTCCGCAGCAGCCCGTCGTCGACCTCGCGCAGCACCGAGTAGGCCTCCTGGGCGAGGAGCTCGTTCAGGAGAGAGGCCACGAACCGGGCGATGAGGAACTCGCCGAAAGTCGCGTGCAGGAACTCGTAGGTCTGCAGCACCTCGTCGTCGCGGGTGGCCCGGGCCTCGTAGACGAAGAAGAACTTGCCGGGCGCCAGATCGCCCGAGCTGAGCGGGGCGGCGAAACCCGCGCCCGCCTCGGGCCGGTCCAGCTTGAGCGCTTTCAGGTCGCGGTCGAACTCGGCGCTGGTCGCCCATTGGCGGCCGCGGTTGAACATCGAGAACGCCACGCACGCGAGCTGCACCAGCTCCCGCTCCACCAGCCCGCCCACCTCGGCCCGCGGATGGGCCTTCTCCAGCTCGCGCTCGACGAACCTGCGCATCAGCCGCTCGTACAGCTCGGCCTCGCCCAGCTCGGCGGCCGAGTGCAGCGCGTTGCCGTCGGCGTCGTAGAGCGCGAGCATCAGCAGCAGGAGCGGCTGCTCGGCGAGGGCCGCCTGGCGGCGCACCACGTCCTGGGTGAGCGGGCGCAGCCCGTGCCGCTCGAAATATCCGGCGTTGGCGCGGTTCCAGACCTCCAGCCAGTGCGCGATCTGACCCTCGTCGAACGGCTCGAGCTTGGCCACGAAGGTTCCGGGCGGGAAGTCGGCCCGGTTGGCGACGGCCGTACGGGAGGTGACGATCACGGCCACGGCGCGCCCCGCGTCCGACTCGCGCTGCTGGAACCGGGCCACCCTCTCCAGGTAGTCCGTCTGGCGCACCCCGGTGGCCTGCAACAGCTCGTCGAACCCGTCGAGGAACACGACCGGCAGCACCCCGCCGGCGGTCCTGGCCAGGTCGGGCCACTGCAGCCGCTCGCCGCTGAGCCGGTAGACGGCCTGCTCGATCTGCTGCTGGATGTCGGCTCCCGCCGAGACCTCGCGCAGCGGCACCCTGACCGGCAGGAAGGACTCTTCGGAGAGCCGGGCGGCCAGCACCTCGGTGAGCACGGACTTGCCCGCGCCGGGCTGGCCGAGCACGACCAGCGGCCGTTCGGTGGCGCCGGTGCTCGTCAGGAACCCGGCCAGGAATCCCGCGAAATCCTCCCTGACCCTCATGCCCGCCCACCATGACTCCGCGCTCGGATCGGCCTGGCCGCCGATCTCCGTGACCCGGTAACGAGGGGTCTGGTAGACCTGGTCGAGCGTGGGCAGCTCCATGCCCTCCGGCACGTCCCCCGTTTTCGCGACCGGCCGGGTCAGCGCCACCCTGTGCAGCCGGGCGACGGTCTCCAGCCGCTCGGGCAGGGTGGCGCCCGAGGCGACCATGGCGAGCAGCCGCCGTAGCTCGGCGAGCCCGGCCCGCGTCGCCTGGTGCTCGATCTGGCCGGTCCAGAAGGCGAACTCCGGCACGTCCGTGGCGAGGCGCCGGTACCGGTCGGTGTACCGGCGGACGGCGAGGCCGGCCAGCGTGTTGTGCTTGAACGCCGCGGCCACCTGCTCCCACTCGTACTCCTCGAGCCGCTCCCGGACGCCGAGCCCGTCCAGGAAGCCCTCCATGCCGGAGTTGAACGTCCGGTACGTGGCCGCGATCTCCTCCACGTTCTGCTCGAAGGGCCGGTGCGGGGCCGGGCACGGGATCTCCCGGATGGCGAAGACCGCTCGCTGCTCCTCCCTGCTGAAGCGCAGCCTGCCCAGATCGAGGGGCAGCTCCATCGCGTCGAGCGTCTCCAGGTAGGCGGTGACGACGAGGATCGCGTGCGCGGCCTCCAGCCTCTCTGTACGGCTGCGCCACACCTGGTCGGAGCGCCAGTCCCGCCACCGCCCCAGCAGGTCGTTCCCGACCTTGATGAGCTCGTTCTTGGCCTCGATCAGGTCCCAGACCCCGAGGGTGCCGAGCCCCAGCAGGGTGTCCAGGGCCATGACCGCAGGGTCCTGCCCGCCCAGGAGCCGGACCGCGTCGACGTACCGATAACCCCTCGCCATGCCGGGATGGTAGGCCGTCGCCGGGCGAGCGCGCCCCGATATGCCGCGGTTACTTCATGCAATCGCGCGATTACAAGTTGGCAAGCTTTTCCCCATACCCAACGTGATCAGCCGGTCGCTCACGGGAGCATCGCAGGGCCTATGAACAGGGAGGGGGCCGGGTGAAGCGGGTCGTTGGGGCTGTCGCCGGTGTCGCGGTGCTCGTCGGAGGGATAGCCAGCGGGGATGGGACGGCGGTGGCCGCCGGTGCGAGACAGGCGCCGGCGGCCATCGCCTGGGGACCGTGTCCGATAGGGAGTAGCGGAAGGCCGGCGCCGGCCAACCTGGAGTGCGGCACGCTCCGCGTGCCGCTCGACTACCGGGAGCCGTGGGGCCAGACGATCGAGCTGGCCGTCAACCGCGTCCGGGCCAGGGTCTCCAGGAGCGCCGGCTACCTGGGCGCGCTCCTGGTCAACCCGGGCGGGCCGGGGGCGCCGGGGCGGAGTCTGGCCGAGTACGTGGCCTCGTCCCTGCCGTCGGACGTGAGCGAGCGCTACGACATCGTCGGGTTCGATCCGCGCGGCGTCGGGGGCAGCGAGCCGACGCTGCACTGCGTGGATCCGCAGGTGTTCTTCAAGGCCCCGAGGCCGGACGCGGTGCCGAAGGGGCCGGCCGAGGAGCGGGAGCTGATCGACAGGGCGCACGAGTTCGCGGACCGGTGCGGCGCGCGCTGGTCGTGGCTGCTGCCGCACCTCACCACCGAGAACTCCGCCAGGGACATGGACTCGATCCGCGCCGCGCTCGGCGAGCAGAAGATCAGCTACCTCGGCTACTCGTACGGCACCTACCTCGGCGCCGTCTACGCCACGCTGTTCCCGGCCAGGGTCAGGCGGCTGGTCATGGACAGCACGGTCGACCCCACGAGCGTCTGGTACGAGGCCAACCTCCGGCAGGACGGCGCCTTCGAGCACCGCCACCGGCAGTTCCTGGCGTGGACGGCCAAGCACAACGACGTCTACCGGCTGGGCACCTCGCTCAAGCAGACGTCGTTCGCCTACTACGCGATGCGCGACCGGCTGCGGGCCCGCCCGGCCGGCGGCATCGTGGGGCCGAGCGAGCTGGACGACACCTTCACGGTCGCCGGGTACAGCGACCGGGTCTGGCCCGCGTTCGCCGCGGCCTGGTCGGCGTACGTGCGGCAGGGCGACGTGAAGGGCATGGTGGACATCTACAAGAAGCACGGCGAGGACGACAAGGCGGACGAGAACGGCTACGCCTCCTACCTGGGCGTCCAGTGCGCGGACGCCAAGTGGCCGCGCAAGTGGGAGAAGTGGCGCGACGACATGACCCGGCTGCACCGCCGGGCGCCGTTCCTGACCTGGCCGAACGCCTGGTTCAACGCGCCGTGCGCCTTCTGGCCGGTGCGGGGCGGGACGCCGGTCAAGGTGCAGGGCTCGGCGAACCTGCCGCCGGTGCTCCTCATCCAGTCCCGTGACGACGCCGCGACGCCGTTCAAGGGCGCCCTGGAGATGCGCAGGCACTTCGTCCGCACGGGCATGGTGATCGACGGCGGCGGCAACCACGGCGTGTCGCTGACGGGCAACGAGTGCGTGGACGAGCAGCTGGCGGCGTACCTGCGGAACGGCGCGGTGCCGCCGCGGGACGTGGAGTGCGCCGCGCAGCCCGAGCCGCGCCCGTCGACCCACATGACGGCGGACACCGTGAGCCCGCCGGACGGGCTGCTCGGGATCCTCGGCACCCTTGGGCTCTGACTGACGTCAAGAAAGGATTACCGTGGCCGTCACCCACTGAGCCAATCGGTGCCCCTTCGCGTAGTGTGACCTTTGTGATGCTGCGTACATCGGCGTCGCGCGTGCTCGACGACAGCGACCGGGACGAGGTCCTAGCCCTGCTGGACACCGACCCGGTCGCGAACGTCTTCGTCTCCTCCAGAGTGCGGGCCGTCGGACTCAATCCGGCGAGGCTTGGTGGGCAGATGTGGGGGTTCGGCGCGCGAGGCGGCCTTGTGTCACTCTGTTATGCCGGGGCCAACATGGTGCCCGTCAACGCCGGCCCCGAGGCCGTGCACGCCTTCGCCGACCGTGCCCGCAAGCAGGGGCGCCGCTGCTCCTCCATCGTGGGCCCGGTCGACGCCGTCTCGCTCCTGTGGGAGCGGCTCGAGCCGCACTGGGGCCGGGCGCGCGCCATCCGCTGGGCTCAGCCGGTCATGGCCACCTCGCGCAGGCCGCCGGTGCCCGCCGATCCGCTGGTACGCCGGGTGCGGCCGGAGGAGTTCGACATCCTGCTGCCCGCCTGCGTGGCCATGTTCACCGAGGAGGTCGGCGTCTCGCCCAACCTCGGCGACGGCGGCGCGCTCTACCGGACCAGGGTCGCCGAGCTGATCAGGATCGGCCGCTCCTACGCGCGCATCGACGACGGCCGGGTGGTGTTCAAGGCGGAGGTCGGGGCCGTCACGCCGCAGGCCTGCCAGATCCAGGGCGTCTGGGTCGCCCCCGAGCTGCGGGGGAAGGGCCATGCCGTGGCCGGCATGGCCGCCGTCGTGGAGGCCGCGAGGAGCCTGTTCGCCCCCGTGGTCACGCTCTACGTGAACGACTTCAACCTCTCGGCCAGGGCCGTCTACCGCAAGGTGGGTTTCCAGGAGGTCGACACCTTCATGTCCGTCCTCTTCTGATCAGACCCGGACGAGTTTGTCGAACAGCCTGGCCAGCTCGGTTTCGGGGTCGGCGGTGAGGCCCGCGTGCACGGGCCCGGCCTGGACGATCGTGCTGCGCGGCGCGGTCAGCCAGCGGAACCTGCCGCCGAGCGACTCCTCGGCCAGCGGTCCCGGCCGCTCGCCGCAGGCCAGCTCGTACGCGCTGAGCGCACGGCGGACCCCGTCGAGGTCGGCGTTCGGGTCGAGGGCGCGCAGCCGGGCGGCGTCGAGCTCGACCCGCGCGCACAGGTAGCCGCGCGGCTGGCAGTAGAGGAGCACGCCCGCGTTGATCAGCTCGCCGCGCTCCACCTTGGGCACCACGCGGATCACCGCATACTCGTAGACGTCCCTGGTCACCGGCCGCCTCCCCGCCAGAACTTGCCCACTGACCCCGGGCCGCCGCGCGGCACGTTCACCTCGCCGCGCACGAGCCACTCGCGCGGCCCGTGCGCCCGCTCCATCAGATGATCGACGTACGCCGCGCGCACCGCCTCCGGCCCGTCGAACCCCGGCTCGCCGTCCAGCCACTCGTCGGGCACCATCGCGGTCACGCTCTCCAGCAGCTCCCGCGTGATCCGCGCGGCCAGGTGGTCGCCCGCGGCCTCGACGTCACCGGCGAACGGCGCGAGCACGTGGTCGCCCGCGTCGAACCTCCGCTGGGGGTCGGCCGTGCGCCAGTTGTGGTGGAACCAGAGCGCAGCGCCGTGGTCGATCAGCCAGGTCTCGCGGTGCCAGACCAGCAGGTTGGGGTTGCGCCAGCTGCGGTCGATGTTGTGGATGAGGCCGTCGAACCACACCACCCTGGCCGCGAACACCGGGTCCGCCGCCCAGGCCAGCGGCTCGAACCCCAGCGCGCCCGGCAGGAAGTCGACCGCCAGGTTGAGGCCGACGCTGGCCTTGAGCAGGTCCTGCACCTCTTCGTCCGGCTCCCGGATGCCGATCTGCGGGTCGAGGTCGATGAGCTTGAGATCGGGGACCCTGAGCCCCAGCCTGCGGCCCAGCTCGGCCGCGACGATCTCGGCGACGAGCACCCGCCGGCCCTGGCCCGCCTCGCGAAACTTCACCACGTACGTGCCCAGGTCGTCGGCCTCGACGACGCCGGGCAGGGAGCCGCCCTCTCGAAGCGGGGTCACGTAACGGGTGGCTGTGATCCTTTCCAGCACAGGACGAAGGCTACCGCCCATCCCGGCCCCTCTCCGTCCCGGGACGGCGCCCGGCGGGTCCGGCGGGTGACCTCAGAGCTTGGCGATGACCTCCTCGGCGAAGCGCTCCATGGTGGCGATCTTGAGGTCCAGCGTCCCCTCGCCGTACCTGGCCTTCTCCTCGGGGGTGGCCAGCCACCACGGCGCCGCCATGGTGCCGGTGACGCCCTTGGCGGCGAAGCGGCGGTAGGTGTCGGCGTCCGGCATCACCGCGAGCGGCGCGATGATGTCGAGGGGCTCGCTCCGGCCGCTCTCGCCGAGGTGGCCGCGGAGCGTGGCCAGCACCACGTCGAACTGCTCCTCCGTGTAGATCCGGTTCCCGATCCAGCCGTCACCGAGCCGGGCGGCCCGGCGCAGGGCGGCGTCGCTGTCGCCGCCCACGTAGACGGGGATCGGCCGCTCGGGGGTGGGCGAGATCGACAGCTCGGGCAGGCCGTCCAGGGCGACGCTCTCGCCGGCCCAGAGCGAGCGCAGCGTCGGGAGCATCGCGTCCAGCCGCCGTCCCCGCGTGTGGAAGTCCTGCCCGGTGCCGACGAACTCCTCCTTGCACCAGCCCACCCCGACCCCGAACGTCACCCGGTCGTTCGACAGCACCGCCGCCGTGGACACCTGCTTGGCCACGGTGAACAGGTCGCGGGCGGGCGCGATGTAGACGTTCGGGGAGAAGCGCAGGGTCGTGGTCACCGCCGCCATGGCGCCGATCGTCACCCACACGTCCGGCCAGTGCGTACGCGCGTCCCAGCGCGGCCGGCCGGAGCGCGAGTACGGGTACGGCGAGGCGAAGTCGGCGTAGAACAGATGGTCCGACAGCGTGAGCGTGTCGAACCCGCACCGCTCGGCCGCCCGCGCCAGCTCCAGGAACTGGTCGGTGTCGACGAAAGAGGCCCCCAGCCAGAATTTCATTGGAACTCCGGGATGACCTTGGTGGCGAACAGCTCCAGGTTGCGCTTGACGGTGT
This sequence comes from Nonomuraea angiospora, assembly GCF_014873145.1. Lineage (NCBI taxonomy): Bacteria > Bacillati > Actinomycetota > Actinomycetes > Streptosporangiales > Streptosporangiaceae > Nonomuraea > Nonomuraea angiospora. The sequence continues at coordinate 10,028,845 of NZ_JADBEK010000001.1, forward strand.
CCAGCGGCAGCACGCCCTGCTGGCCCTGCATGTAGAGCCCGAACCACTCCAGGTCGGGCATGCGGTCGAGCATCCGCTGGATCCCGCGCTTGACGTCGTCCGGCGTGCCGAACAGCGCCATCTCCACGTCGTTCATCCGCTTGGCGTCGCCCTTCTCGGGGGAGATGGGCTTGTGCTTCTCGTCCTCCTTCTTGCGCAGCACCTCCAGGTAGCCGAACGGGCCGAAGAAGGCGGCGAAGTCCTTGGGGATGCTGCGGCCGAAGGTGTTGATGGCCTCCTCGGTGGTGTCGGCGATGCCGACGATCTTGAGGATGCCGGTGTGCTCGCCCAGCTTGTAGTGGCGGCCCTGCTTGGCCGACTCCTCCTGGTAGAGCTTGGCCTTGGCGGCGTGGTCGTCGGGGTTGGGGGTGAACATCCACGGCAGGATGTCCTCCTGGGCGGCCCTGATGACCGACCGGTCCGAGATCGTGAACGGCTGCCACAGCTCGGGGTGGGGGTTCTGGTACGGCCTGGGGCAGACGGAGACGGCCTGCACCTTGCCGTCCTCCGAGATCTCGCCCGGCGCGCCGAACGTCTGGGTCCACTCCAGCGCGGGCCATCCCTCGATGCCCTCGAACGGGTACGGCACCTGGTAGTCCAGCACGTCCGACTTGTAGCGCAGCGTCTCCTGCGTCCACGCCATCTTCATGATCTTCAGCACCTCGCCGAAGACGTCGAAGTTCCGCGTGTCGGAGGCCGACCCGTCGGAGCGCGCCGCGGCGGCGTGCCAGCGCTGGCCCAGCACGTTCATCCACCGGTTCTGGTAGCCGCGCGCCACGCCCAGCCGCAGGCGTCCCTTGCAGAACTGGTCGAGCAGCGCCACGTCCTCGGCGGCCCTGATCGGGTCCCAGGCGGGCAGCACCAGGCCGAGCGGCGCGAGCAGGATCCGCTCGGTCCTGGCGGCGAGGTCGGTGAGGACCATCAGCGGGTTGACCGAGAACTCCATGCCCTCCGAGTGGAAGTGGTGCTCGGTCATCATGAGCGCGTCGAACCCGAGTTGGTCGGCGTGCACGGCTATCTCCCGCACCTCGTGCAGCAGCTTCTGGTACGACTCCGTGTCGCGCCCGATCGGGCGTTTGGCCTTGGCGTTCTCCTCGGCCGCGTACCCGGAGCCGGGAATCTGCGGATTCAGGAAGATAGAAAACTTCACCGGGGACCTCTTTCCGCGGGATGGTCTTCTGCAAGGTACTCTGGAAATCTTAACCGAGCAATCGCTTGGTTCACGAGGAGGAGGTGCCAATGAGACTCGGGGTCACGATGTTCACCACGGATCTGGCCATGCCGGTCCAGGACCTCGCCAGAGCCGCGGAGGAGCGCGGCTTCGCCTCCCTCTACGTGCCCGAGCACACCCACATCCCGGTCTCGCGCCGCACCCCTCCCGCGGCGGGGCAGGACGTGCTGCCCGAGGAGTACAAGCGCACGCTCGACCCGCTCGTCGCCCTGTCCTTCGCCGCCGCCGCGACGCGCCGGCTGCGCGTCGGCACCGGCATCCTGCTCGCCGCCCAGCGCGACCCCATCGTGACCGCCAAGGCCATCGCCACGCTCGACCACCTCTCGGGGGGACGCGTCGTGGTCGGGGTCGGCTTCGGCTGGAACGTCGAGGAGATCGAGAACCACGGCGTCCCGTACGCGCGCCGCCGCGAGGTGGCCAGGCGGAACCTGCTCGCCATGCGGTCGCTGTGGCGGGACGAGGTGGCCTCGTTCGACGGGTTCGAGCCGTCCTGGTCCTGGCCCAAGCCGGTCCAGGACCCGCCGGTGTACGTGGGCGGCGCGGCGGGGCCGAAACTGTTCGCCCACGTCGCCGAGTACGCCGAGGGCTGGATGCCGATCGGCGGCAAGGGGATCAGGGCGGCGCTGCCGATGCTCCGCGAGGCGTGCGAGAAGGCCGGGCGGCCGATGGCCAAGGTGATGCCGTTCGGGACGCTGCCGACGCGGGAGAAGCTCGACTACTACGCCGGGCTCGGCGTCGAGGAGACGGTGGCCAGCCTGCCCAGCGCGCCCGCGGATACGGTGCTGCCGATCCTCGATGATTATGCGCGACTGATCGATTGCCCGGCATAATCAGGAGATATGCCCGCACTCCGAGCCGATGATCCGCGACAGCTGGGGTCGTACCGCCTGTCGCGCCGGCTCGGCCAGGGCGGGCAGGGCGTCGTCTACCTCGGCCACTCCGAGCAGGGCGCCCAGGTCGCGATCAAGCTGCTGCACGCGAGCCTGTCGGGCGACCCCGACGTGCGGCGCAGGTTCCTGGGAGAGGTCGAGGCGGTCCGCAGGGTGGCCGCGTTCTGCACGGCGCAGCTGATCGACGCCGATCTCGAGGGCGACCGGCCCTACCTGGTCAGCGAGTACGTCGAGGGCCCCTCGCTGCTGGAGCACGTGGTCGCCAAGGGGCCGCGCCTGGGCGGCTCGCTCGACCGCCTGGCCATCGGCACCGCCACCGCGCTCGGGGCCATCCACCGGGCGGGGGTGGTCCACCGGGACTTCAAGCCGGGCAACGTGCTGCTCGGGCTCGACGGGCCGCGGGTGATCGACTTCGGGGTGTCCCGGCTCATGGACACCGCGGCCACCACCAACGCCATGCCCGTCGGCACCCCGGCGTACCTGTCGCCCGAGCGCATCAAGGGCGAGCCCGCCGGGCCGCCCGCCGACCTGTGGGCGTGGGGGCTGACCGTCGTCTACACGGCCACGGGGCGGCACGCGTACACGGCGGACACCTACCAGGAGGTCCTGGCCAGGATCCTGTACGGGAAGGCGGACCTCGGGCCGCTGACCGGGCGGCTGCGCGAGATCGTGGCGGCCTGCCTGGCGCCGGAGCCGGGGGAGCGGCCGGACGCGGAGGAGGTGCTGCGGCGGCTGCTGGGGCAGGCGGCCGGGGGCGGCGACGTGCTGTCCTCGGGCGCCCAGGCCGCCGTCGGCCCGTCCGCTGGTGTTTCGTCCGGCGCTGTCACGTCCGGCACCGGGACCGGGAGGACGCTCGCCGATCGGGAGCTGAGCACCGCCGGGCTCCGGCTGGTCATGGAGAGCGCGCCGCCCGGCGGCGAGCCGGGGCGCATCCACGACCCCGACCCCACGACGAGCTTCCCCGCCGTCAACCGCGACACCGCTCCCGGGCCCCCGCCCCGCAGGCGGGTGAAGGTCTGGCAGGTGGGCGTGGCCGCGGCGGGCGTGGCCATGGCGGTGGCCGGGGTCGTGTTCTGGCTGCGCGGCGCCCAGGAGCCGGGGCTGGCAGGCACGTGGACGGGCTCGGCCGAGCACTTCACCGCCCGGCGGGTCTTCCCCGTCGAGCTGCGCCTGGGCCCCGACGGCGACGGCGGGGCCATGCTGTGGGGCGCGGACCTGCACTGCTCGGGACGGCTCTCGCCGGCCGGGAGCGGGACGGTCTTCACCCTCGACCGGGTCACGGGCGACGAGTGCTATCCGGGGACATTGCGGATGATCCCGACGTCGGCAGCGAACCAGATGGACATCAAGGTGACGCGCGAAGGTAAGGACGAGGTGACCTATTCGGGCACGGTCACCCGGGCATCCTGACCAGCTGTGTCACGGTCAGGCGGCGATTGCCCTGACCACCGTTGACTCCTGGCGGCCCGTTGCCTTCAGTAGAAGGCAGGCGAGGGTGGCGGCGAGGGGAGACGCCCGTGCCGACGGCGCAGCCGCTCAGAACGGGGGACCCGCAGCGACTCGGACAGTACGAGCTGTCCGGGCGGCTGGGTGAAGGTGGTCAGGGTGCGGTCTTCCTCGGATGGAGGAGCGGGGAGACCTACGCGGTCAAGCTGCTGCACGGACCCGTGGGTGACGAGCGGGCGGCGTTCCTGCGGGAGGTCGAGCTGGCCAAGCACGTGGCGAGGTTCTGCACCGCCCAGGTGATCGACGCCGGGTTCGACGAGGGGCGTCCGTACATCGTCAGCGAATATGTCGACGGGCCGTCGCTGCACCGGGAGGTCGCGCTCACCGGGCCGCGGCGGGGCGGGGCGCTGGAGCGGCTGGCGGTCAGCACGGTGACCGCGCTCACGGCCATCCACCGGGCCGGGATCGTGCACCGCGACTTCAAGCCGCAGAACGTGCTGCTCGGCTCCGACGGGCCGCGCGTCATCGACTTCGGCCTGGCCAAGGCGCTGGACGCGGCGGCCACGGTGAGCGGGCGCGGGGTGGGCACGCCCGCCTACATGGCGCCCGAGCAGATCACGGCCTCGGCCGTCACGGGGGCCGCGGACGTGTTCTCGTGGGGCGCGACGATGTGCTTCGCGGCCAACGCCACGGCGCCGTTCGGGCAGGACTCGGTCGCGCCGGTGCTGCACCGCATCCTGACCGCGCCGCCCGAGCTGGGCCGCCTGGACGGGCGGCTGCGGACCCTCGTGGAGGCGTGCCTGGACAAGGACGCGCGCAACCGGCCCACCAGCAGGGACCTGCTGTTCGAGCTGCTGGGGGAGTCGGAGGTGCCGCCGGAGGTGCTGAGCTCGCCGCCGGCCCATATCCTGCGGGTCCCGCCGCTGGTGCCCGGGCAGCGCTCGTCGGAGCGGCCGCCGATGGCCGAGCCGGAGGCCACGGGGAGGGCCGGCGGCTACCTGCTGCCGGACTCCGGCGCCGACTCCGGCGCAGGCGCGTCCACGCCCACGGAAAAGGCCGGCGCGTCCACACCCGCGGAAAAGGCCGGCGCGTCCACGCCCGCGGAAGGGTCGAGTGCGTCCACGCCCACGGAGGGGAACCTGCCCGCGCCCGCGTCGTTACCCGCGGGCTCCGGGGCGGGGAACGCTCCATCGCCGGCGTGGACGTCCAAGGTCGCCTGGCCGAGGGCCGCCATCGCGGTCTGCGCGGCCCTGCTGGTGACGGCCGCCGTGCTGCTCACCGCCCACATCCCCACGGCGAACCCGGCCGACCGGCCCCAGGCGCCGCAGGGGGCAGGCCCGTCGGTCCCCCCGCAGTCGGATCCGGTGAAGTCCCGGCCTCCGGCGGACCGGACGACCGCGCAGAAGGTCCCGCTCAAGACCACGGGGACGATGGAGGCGCGCGGACCCTCGACGCAGCCGCCGGTGGCGCGCCCGGCCACGGTCCCGGTCCCGGTCCTGGCGGGAATGGACAAGGACGCGGCCACCAAGGCGATCAAGCAGGCCGGGCTGGCGCTCGGCACCGTCACCCAGCTCGACTCGCCGAAGCGGATCGGCCAGGTCCTCACCGCCCAGCCCGCCCCGGGCACGCAGGTGGCCAGGGGCAGCAAGGTCTCGCTGGAGGTGTCGGCCGGGGTGCCCGTGCCCGCGGTCACGGGCCTGCAGCGCAAGGCCGCGGAGAGCGCCGTCACCGACGCGGGCCTGGCGGTGGGCGCCGTCACCCGCTCCTGCACCGACCGGCCGGACGGGCAGGTGCTCTCCACGCAGCCCAAGGCGGGCCGGCGCGTCACGGGCGGCACCTCGGTGGCGCTCACGGTCGCGCGCAACGGCGCCACGGTCCCGCCGGTCGTCGGCCAGGCGCTGGAGGACGGGCGGGCGGCGCTGGTCGCGGCCGGGTTCACGGTGCGGACGAAGGGCCAGGTCGTGGACGACGAGTCGCGGGTGGGCACGATCCTCGACCAGAGCCTCCAGTCCGGCGCCTGCGCCAAACCGGGCAGCGCGATCGTCATCAGCTTCGGCCTGGCCGCCCAGTCGGGCCCGGACCCGGGTGAGCCCGGGGAGACGCCCACCACGGGCCCGACCTCGGAGGAATGACGACTCGTGCTCAGTCCTCAGGAACGGTGACGGTCTCGCCGCGCAGCCGCGACCTCTCGGCGGCCCAGGCGATGAGATGGCTGTGCAGGCTCTCGCCCGGCGAGGAGAGGATCGGGGAGCGGTCCCGGGTGGCGACCGCGGTCAGGAACGCGTCGACCAGCGCCTCGTCACCGCCCCCGTGGCCGCCCCGAGCCGTCGCGTCCCCGGTGGGACGGGCCTCGACGATCTCCTCGCGGCCGGTGACGAAGTCGAAGACGGTCAGGCGGTCGCCGTCGCCCTCGATCCAGCCCCGGGTGCCGAAGATCCGGGTCTGCCGGTGGAGGGCGGGGGTGAAGCCGGTCATGGTGAACGACGCGGTCGTGCCGCCCTCGAACTCCATGTTCACGACCTGGTGGTCGACCACGTCGTTGTCGCAGGCGTACACGCACCTGCCGTACGGGCCCGTCCGCAGCGCCGCCAGCACGCCGGCCTCTGAGACATCGTCGGTGAGCACCGTGACCGGCCACTCCGCGCGCCCGGCCAGCGGCAGGTAGATGCGCTTGGCCGAGTACGGGCACCTCGCCTCGACCGCGCAGTCCAGGCAGCGGTCGGCGGCGCCCTCCGGGCGGTTGTCCGGGCGGAAGTGCTTGAGCCCGCCGAACGACGACACGCGCGTGACCTGCCTGCCGGTCAGGTACACCAGCCAGTCGAGGTCGTGGCACGACTTGGCCAGCAGCATGAACGTGGACTCGTCGGAGCGGCGCCAGTTGCCCCGCACGTACGAGTGCGCCTGGTGCCACCACCCGACCGGCTCCAGGTGCTGGATGCCGGCGATCTCGCCGATCCTGCCCTCGTCCAGCAGCGCCTTCAGCGCCCGCGTGTACGGCGTGTAGCGCAGCACGTGGCAGACGGCGAAGACGGCGTCGGACCGTCCGGCGGCCTCGACGATGCGCCGGCAGTCGTCCTCGGAGACCGCCATCGGCTTCTCCAGCAGGATGTCGTAGCCCAGCTCGGCGAAGCGCACCGCGGGCTCGACGTGGTCCCTGTCCTGGGTCGCGATGATCACCGCGTCCGCCTGGCGGGGGAGCGCGGCCAGCTCGCGCCAGTCCGCGTACGGCTCCGCCTCCGGGAACCTGGCGCGGCGGGCCTCCAGCGGATCGGCCACCGCGACCACCCGCGCCCGGCCGCTCCCGGCGGCGTGGCGGGCGTAGGAGGATCCCCGGGAACCCGCGCCGACGACGGCGAGCGTGACCATTGCGCCTCCACATATGTAACCAGTTCACGTATGTCGGCCGATGCTAGGATCCTGGCTGCTGCTCGTCAATGGGGAGCCACAAGGGAGTTACGGGGAAGGGTCTCATAAGTTGACCGAGCTTCGCCCAGGTGACGCGTCCCTGCTGCGCAAGGTGAACACCCAGGTCACGCTCCGGGCGCTGCGCCGCGAGGGCGTGGCCACGCTGACCCGGCTCGGCCGCGTCACCGGGCTGTCCAGGCAGACGGTGGAGGCGGTGCTCGACGAGCTGGGCGAGCGCGGCTACGTCAGGGAGGTGCCGCCCGACGAGGGCGTGATGGGGCGGCCCGCGCGGCGGTTCGGGTTCCGCGCGGACGCCGGCCACGTGGTGGGCGTGGAGGTCGGGGGCGACGCGATCGTGGCCGCGCTGGCCGATCTCGACGGCGAGGTGATCGCCTGGGAGCGGGCCGAGGTCTCCGGCGACGCCGCGGCCCACGAGCGGCTGGAGGCGGCCCGGCGTGCGGCGCTGACGTGCGTGGACGGCGCGGGCGTGGCGCGCAGGCGGGTCTGGGCGGTCGCGGCGGGCACCCCGGGCATCGTGGACCGCACCGGCCGGGTGACCCTGTCGATCACGTTGCCCGGCTGGACGGGCGTGGACCTGGCGGAGCTGGCGGGGCGCTGGTTCGGCTGCGCGGCGCTGGCCGCCAACGACGCCAACCTGGCCGCGCTGGCCGAGCACTGGCGCGGCAGCGCGCGGCACGCCTCCGACGTCGTCTACGTGCTCGTCGGCCACCGGGCGGGCGCGGGCGTCCTCATCGGCGGGCGGCTGCACCCGGGGCGCCATGGGGCCGCCGGCGAGATCGGCACGCTGCGCCAGGTCGGCTGGGAGGACGCGGCCCGCGAGCTGGTCGGGGACGCCTCGGCGGCCGAGGTGTTCGAGGCGGCGCTGGCGGGCGACCGCGACGCGGCGCGGCGGGTCGACCGCTACGCCGAGCGCCTCGCGATCGGCGCCTCGGCGCTCGCGCTGGCCGTCGACCCCGACCTGCTGGTGCTGGGCGGCGGTTACGCGCAGGCCGGCGACGTGCTGCTCGAACCGCTCCGCCGGCACCTGGCCGAGCTGTGCGTGAGCGTGCCGGAGGTGGTGGCCTCCACGTTCGGGGACGAGGGTGTGGCGCTGGGCGCCGTACGCCTCGCGCTCGACCACGTCGAACGGGAGGTGCTGGGTCTCTAGAAAGCCCGGCAGGCCTCCAGCAGCACCTCGCGGACCTGCTCCTCCGGCAGGTCCATGGTCCTGACCGCGCCCCACTGCAGCGCGCCGAGCAGGGCCCAGCTCTTCAGCCTGGTCTCCGGGCCGGGGTCGTCGCCCACGAGCCTGCCGAAGATCTCGTCCCTGAACGTCCTGACCGTCGCGCGCTCCGACTCCGGCGCGCCGGGGTCCTCGGCGGCCAGGTCCTCCATGAACAGGCGGATCACCGAGCGGTAGCGCACGGCGAAGGTCACCAGCGCGTCGACGAACGCCTCCCTGCTCGGGAAGTCGGTCCCGAGCAGCGCCAGCATGTCGTCCCCCGCCGGGGCGAGTAACTCGGAGGCCAGCCGGTCCTTCGGGTGGAAGTGGTAGGCGACGGCGGTCTTGGTCAGGCCCACGGCAGCGGCGATGTCGGCCAGCGAGGTGCCCGCGTAACCGCGCTCGGCGAACAGCTCTCTGGCCGCGGCCAGGATCCGGGTCCGGGTGTCGTCGGGTGTGGTCATCATCTCATTTCCATGCGATGCATCCCCTCCGGATATTTCCTGCTTTATCGTAGTCCTGTACGACCGTACAGGACGGCCGTCGAGAGGGACTTGGGCGATGACGCGGTTTCTTGGGCGGCTGGGCGGCTGGTGCGCGCGGCACGGGCGGTTGGTGCTGGCGTTATGGGTGGTCGTGGCGGCCGCGCTGATGGGCGGGAGCCTCGTGCTCGGCAGCCCGGTCAGCAACGACGTGACGATTCCCGGCACCGACGCGCAGCGGGCGCACGACCTGATGAAGACCGGCTTCGGTCCGGGGTACGACACCGGCGGGTCGGTGCAGCTCGTCCTCTACTCCGCCGGCGGGCCGCTCGTCGACAAGCCGCGCAAGAAGGCCGTCGAGGACGTGCTGGCGCGCCTGCGCACGATGCCGCACGTCGTCGGGGTGGACACCCCGTTCAGGCGCGGCGGCATCTCCGCCAACCTGCAGATCGGGCTCATCGCCATCCGCCTGCAGGGCCACGACGGCACCAAGGTCGCCGAGAACACGCGAGAGCTGTCGAAGGCGGCCGACCCGGCGCGGGCCGCCGGGATCGAGGTGGTGGCGGCCGACAGCTCCACCCCCGCCGACAAGGACATCAAGACCGGGCCCAGCGAGATCATCGGCGTGGTGTGCGCGCTGCTGGTGCTGGTGTTCGCGTTCGGGACGCTGGCGGCCGCGCTGGTGCCGATCTTCACGGCCCTGGTCAGCGTCGCCACGGGGCTCGGCGTGATCGGCCTGCTCGGGCACGTGCTGGACGTGCCCAAGCAGGCGGGCATCATGGCCACGATGATCGGGCTGGGCGTGGGCATCGACTACGCGCTGTTCCTGCTGTCCCGGCACCGGCGGCTGCTGGCCGACGGGGTGCCGGTCGTGGAGTCCGTACGGCGGACCGTGGCGAGTTCGGGCGGGGCCGTGGTGTTCGCGGGCGGCACGGTGATGATCGCGCTGAGCGCGCTCATGCTGGGCGGGTTCCCGCTGCTGGCGACGCTCGGCTGGATCACCGGCATCTCGGTCGTCACCGCCGTGCTGACCTCGGTCACCCTCGTCCCCGCCCTGCTGGGGGTGCTGGGCCACCGGATCAACGCGCTCAAGGTGCCGTTCCTGCGCGGCGGCGGTTCGTCCGGGTCCGGATGGGCCGGCCTGGGGTCGTGGGTGGCGCGCCGGCCGTGGCAGGTGCTGTTCGGCAGCGTGCTGGCGCTGGGCCTGCTGGCCGCCCCGGCCCTGGCCCTGAAGCTCGGGCCGCTCGACGACGGGTACGGCGCCAAGGGCTCGGAGCCCAGGCGGGCCTACGAACTGATGGACGCCGGCTTCGGCCCCGGCATCAACGGCCCGCTGCTCGTGGTCGCCGAACTGCCCGCCAAGGTGGCCGAGGAGAAGGACCCGGTCGTGGACCGGATCGCCCGCGAGGTCGGCGACGTCGAAGGCGTCGCGCACGTGGGCACCCCCAAGGTCAACTCCTCGGGCCGCTCGGTCCTGCTCCAGGTCGTCACCGAGTACAAGCCCAGCGACCCCCGGGCCTCCGACGTGGTCAAGGACATCAGGGCCCTCTCGTCGCCCGGGGTGAGCGTGCACGTCGGCGGCAAGGTGGCGGCCATGACCGACGCGGGCACCCGGATGTCCGAGCGCACCCCGCTGGTCATCGGCGTGGTGGTGCTGCTCAGCGCCCTGCTCCTGCTGCTGGCCTTCCGCGCGCCCGTCGTCGCGGTGAAGGCCGCCGTGATGAACCTGATCTCGCTCGGCGCGGCCTTCGGCGCGCTCGCCCTGGTGTTCTCGATCGGCCTGGGCAGCCGCCTGGTGGGCATGGACGCCCCGGCCAGCTCCTCGTACCTGGAGACGGTCTTCTTCTCGGTGCCGATCGAGAGCTACGTGCCGCTGATGCTGTTCGCGGTGCTGTTCGGGCTGTCGATGGACTACGAGGTGTTCCTGCTGACGGCGGTGCGGCAGGCGTACCTGCGGCACGGGGACAACGCGCGGGCGGTGGCGGAGGGGCTCGGCTCGACGGGCCGGGTGATCACGTCGGCCGCGCTGATCATGGTGGCCGTGTTCGTGGCGTTCATCGCCTACCCGGACCCGATGGTGAAGACGTTCGGGGTGGGGCTGGCGGTGGCCATCGCGGTGGACGCCACGATCATCAGGGGGTTCCTGGTGCCGGCGACGATGGTGCTGCTGGGGCGGCTCAACTGGTGGTGCCCGCGCTGGCTGGACCGCCTGCTGCCGAACCTCTCGGTGGAGGGGCACGAGGAGGAGGAGCGGCCCGCGCCCGAGCGGCTCGAGCCCGTCAAGCTGGGGGTCTAGCCGGGTCTAGTCGGAGTCGGTGAGGTTGCAGGCGGGGACCCAGCCGGCGATGCCGGTGGCCGCGTTGCGGCCGTGGTGCCACAGGATGCTGTCGAAGTAGTCGTCGCACTGGAAGAAGCCGCGCTCCTCCGACCGGTCCGACTCGAAGCCCTGGCCCGGGTAGCCGAAGCCGACGAGGACGGCGTCGCGTCGCGGGTCGCTCCAGATGACCACGCCTTCGGTGGCGAAGTCGTACAGGCCCTTGGCGCCGGCGGGCTCCGGGCCGGTCATGGCCAGCGTGGTCAGAACCGTGGCCATGGCGGCTCGCCGGACGCGCGCCCTGAGGCTTCTCTCCGTCATGGCACTCAGAGTAAGAGTCAGGTGACGGCGCGTGTCAGCATTTCAGAAGGTGATGACCGTGCGCGCCACCGAGCCCTCCCGTACGTGGGCCACGGCGTCGTTGATCCGGTCGAGCGGCAGGCGTTCGGAGATGAGGCCGTCGAGGTCGAGGCGGCCCCGCAGGTACTGCTCGGCCAGCATGGGCAGGTCGCGGTGGGGCGCGGCGTCGCCGCCCTGGGTGCCCATGAGGCGGCGGGAGGCGAACAGCAGGCCGGGGTCCACCTCCACGGCCCGGCCCTGGGGCGGGCTGCCGACCATGACCGTGGTGCCGCCGGACCCGGTCGCGGCGAAGGCCCTGGACAGGACGCCGGGCGCGCCCGTCGCGTCGAAGGCGTAGTCGACGCCGCCCTTCACCAGCTCGTCCACCTGCCGGGGCAGGTCGCCGGCCACGAGCGTGTGGGTGGCGCCGAAGCGCTCGGCCAGCTTGAGCTTCTGCTCGGCCACGTCGGCGGCGATGATCGTGGTGGCGCCCGCGAGCACCGCGCCCTGGATGACGTTGAGGCCGACGCCGCCGCAGCCGACGACGAGGACGCGGGCGCCGGGCGGGACCTCGGCGACGTTCATGACCGCGCCGATGCCGGTGACGACCCCGCAGGCCAGCAGGCACATGGCATCCAGGGGTGCGTTTTTCGCGATTTTTACGCACATGGCCTCGGTGACGACCGCGTACTCGGCGAACGAGCCGATGCCGATGAACCGGCGCGTCTCCTGCCCGTCCAGGGTGATCCTGGGCGCGCCACCCATGATCGTCCGTAGCCTGACCGGGCCCGAGCACAGGTGGAACCGGCCCGCCCCGCAGTGGCGGCACCGCCCGCAGGGACCGTTCATCGAGATGATGACGTGGTCGCCGGGCCGGACGCCGGTGACGCCCGCGCCGACGCTCTCCACCACTCCGGCGCTCTCGTGCCCGAGGATGAACGGCAGCTCGCTGACCACGGGGCTCTTGCCGTCGATGGCCTTGAGGTCGGAGCCGCACACGCCCGACGCCTTGATCTGCACGCGCACCTCGCCCGGGCCCGGGTCGGCGATCTCCACCTCGCGGATCTCCATGGGGGTGTGGAAGCCGGTCAGGACGGCCGCGCGCATCAGCATGCGCCACACGGTAACCCGGCCCCGCGATTGCGAGCAAGCGGTTGCTCGGGAGGCATGCACCGTTGACACCCTTCCTGGGCGAATTTACGCTCGGCGCAAAACCAAGCGAGCGCTAGGCCAAATCGCGGGAGGCCAGGATGGTACGGCGGGTCGCGGCGGCACTTACGATAACTACACTGCTCGCCTCCGGGTGCGCGGCCCAGCAGAAGAGCCCGGCGGGCACTGCCGCGCCAGGCGTGACGGACACGACGGTCAAGGTCGGCGGCGTGCTGACCAAGACCAGCGCCAGCGGCTACTCGACCAAGGACGCCGAGATCGGGGCGAAGGCCAGGTTCGAGCGGGCCAACGCCGAGGGCGGCGTGAACGGACGGAAGATCGACTTCATCGGGGCGGAGGACGACGGCCAGGACGCGGCCAAGGGCGACGCGGCCGCCAAGAAGCTCGTGCAGAAGGACCAGGTCTTCGCCCTCGTCCCCGTGCACGCCCCGAACTTCGGCGGCGCAGCCTTCCTGGAGCAGCAGGGCGTGCCCTGGTTCGGCTGGGCGACGGGCCCGCAGTGGTGCGGCACGAAGACCGGCTTCGGCTACAACGGCTGCCTGGCCCCCAAGCAGGGCGCGGGCTCCCAGACGTGGTGGGGCCGGCAGATGGCCGAGCTCCTCGGCGGCGCCGAGGGCAAGACCGTGTACGTCCAGACCTCCGACTCCAGCGGCAGCAAGTACGGCGGCACCACCATCTCCCAGTCGTTCACCGCCGCCGGATTCAAGCTGGTCGGCGTGAACTCCGGCCTCCCGGCCGCCGCACCACCCCCTGACTGGCTCCCGTACGTCAACAAGATCATGACCTCGAACGGCGGCAAGGCCCCCGACGTCGTCGTCTCCGTGATCGCGGGCACCAAGTTCAACGTCGGCCTGTACTCGGCGCTCAAGCGGGCCGGCTACAAGGGCGCGCTCACCGACGCCACCAGCTACGACGCCGCCATCCTCAAGGACCAGGCCAGCGCGCAGGCCCTGGAGGGCGTGATCGCGGCGCCGATGTTCGAGCCGTTCGAGTCCACCGCCCCCGAGATCGCCCGATTCAAGCAGGACGTCGAGAAGGTCGCGCCGGGCGCCGTGCCCACCCAGCACATGGCGATCGGCTACTGGGCGGCCGACATCTTCCTCGACATGCTCGGCAAGGCCGGCAAGGACCTCACCCGGGAGAAGTTCCTGGCCGTCGGCAACGGCGACTACCTCTACGAGAACGCCGGGTTCGGCAGGATCCAGTACCCCAAGGACCACACCGAGCCGAACGGCTGCGGCGCCCTGGTCAAGCTGGAGAAAGGCGCCTTCCAGGTGGCCAAGAGCATGAAGTGCTTCGACAACGTGCCGCTCAAATGATCCTGGGATACGTGCTCAGCGGCCTGGTCACCGGGGCGATCTTCGCGGTCATGGGATCGGGCCTGACGCTGTCGTACGCGGCCACCGGGGTGTTCAACTTCGCCCACGGCGCCGTCGGATTCCTGTCGGCCCTGCTGTTCTACGAGCTCAACCAGGCGGCCGGGCTGCCCGCGTGGCTGTCGGCCCTGGTGTCGGCGGCGCTGTTCGCGCCCGCGCTCGGATACGTGCTGCACAGGACCATGTTCGGCGGGCTCGCGCAGGCGGGCGAGACCGCGCAGATCGTCGCCACCATCGGGCTGACGATCGCGCTGCCCGCGCTGGGCCTCCTGGTCGTGGACCTGGCCGGGCTGCCGAGCGCGGACGCGACCTCGCTGCCGCGCGGCGTCGGCCCGCACCCGGCGCTCTCCTTCGAGGTGCTCGGGGCCCGGCTGGACAGCGACCAGCTCATCACGTTCGGCTTCTCGGCGGTGGCGGCGGCCGGGCTGTGGGCGTTCATGCGGCATTCCCCGTACGGGCTGCGCATGCGGGCCGCCGTGGACCGGCGCCGCCTGGCCACGCTCCGGGGCATCGACGCGGACGCCACCTCGGCGCTGGCCTGGATGCTCGGCTCGGGACTCGCCGGGCTCGCCGGGGTGCTGGCGGTGTCCGTGCTGGGGCTGGACGCGACGGCGTACACGGTGCTGCTGTTCGCCTCGGCGACGGCGGCGGTGTTCGGGCGGCTGCGCTCGATCCCGTGGACGTTCGCGGCCGGGCTCGCGCTCGGCGTGGTCCAGAACCTGGTCGCCGGATACACCGACTTCCTCGAAGAGGTCACCGGGCTGCGCACGGCCGTGCCGGTGATCCTGCTGTTCGCCGGGCTCGTCCTGCTGAACAGGTCGCGCGAGCGGGTCGCGGGCAGCGCGGCCGAGGACGCGCCCCCACCCGACCACCTGGCGGGGCTGCCGCCGTGGCGGCGCAGGATGCCGTGGGCGCTCGGCCTGGTCGCGCTGGTCGGGTTCACCTTCCTCGCCTCCGAGTACTACGTGGGCGTGGCCGCGCAGGGGCTGGTGCTGGCGCTGATCTTCTGCTCGTTCGTGGTGGTGACCGGCATCGGCGGCATGGTCAACCTGGCCCAGGCCGCCTTCGCCTCGATGGCGGCGCTGACCTGCGGATGGGCGTTCTCGTCCGGGCTGCCGTTCTTCGTGGCGATCGTGCTGGGCGTGCTGGCCTCCGCCGCCGTGGGGATGCTGGTGGCGCTGCCCGCGCTGCGGCTGGGCGGGCGGGTGCTGACGCTGGCCACGCTGGCACTGGCGCTGCTGGCCGACCAGGTGCTGTTCCAGGTGGACGCGTTCAGCAACGGGACCATCGGGTGGCCGGTGCCCGCGCTGGGGCTCGGCTTCGCGGACACCTCGGATCCCCGGGTGCGGGTGGTGGTGCTGCTCGTGCTGATCGGGGCGGTCGCCCTGCTCGTACGCAACCTCGAAAGGTCGGCCTCCGGGCGGGCGATCCTCGCGGTCAGGTCGGCCCCCGCCGCCGCCACGACATCCGGGATCTCGGCGCCGCGTACCAAGATCATGCTCTTCGCGCTGGCGTCGGCGATCGCGGGGCTGGGCGGCGTGCTGTTCGCCGTCTCCAAGGGCTCGATCACCGCCACCGACCTGCCGGCGTTCTCCGGGTTCGTGTGGCTGGCCGTGGTGGTCCTTCAGGGCGTGCGCCGCGTCGGCGGCGCGGTGCTGGGCGGCCTGATCGCGGTGGCCGTGCCCGAACTGCTCGCCACCTGGGGCGTGTCAGCGCACGTCGGGGCCATCCTGTTCGGGGCCGGCGGCGTGATCCTGGCCAAGCATCCCGACGGGGTGCTGACCCAGCTCGCCGAGCTCCGCCACCGGCGCAGGCGCGGCGTTCCGGCGGAGCCGGTCCCGGCCGCGCCGCCGCCGGTCCAGGTGGACGGGCCGCTGTTCAGGCTGGAGGGCGTGGTCGCCGGTTACGCGGACAGCACGGTGCTGCGCGGCGTGGACCTGGCCGTCCGGCCCGGCGAGGTGGTCGCGCTGCTCGGCGCCAACGGGGCGGGCAAGTCCACGACCTGCGCGGTGGCCGCCGGCGACCTGGCCGTCACCAGCGGCCGGATCCTGCTGGACGGCCAGGACGTCACCGCCTGGCCCGCGCACCGCAGGGCCCGCGCGGGCATCCTGCTCGCGCCCGAGGGCCGGGGCGTCTTCCCCGGGCTCACGGTGGAGGAGAATCTGCGGACCTGGCTGCCCGACCCGGGTCCCGTCTACGAGCGCCTGCCGCAGCTCGCCGAGCGCCGTACCGTGCCGGCCGGCGCCCTGTCCGGCGGCGAGCAGCAGCTGCTCACGCTCGCGCCCGCGCTGGTGCGGCCGCCCCGGGTGCTCATCGCCGACGAGCCGTCGCTGGGGCTGGCGCCGATGATGGTGCGGCAGGTGTTCGACGTGTTCGCCGAGCTGCGCTCTCGCGGCGTGGCGCTGCTGCTGGTCGAGGAGAAGGCCACGGAGGCGCTGGCCCTCGCCGACCGGGTGGCGTTCATGCGGCTGGGGCGCGTCACCTGGGCGGGGCCGCGCTCGGAAGTGGACAGCGAGCGGCTGACCGCCGCCTACCTGGGGGTGCGGTGAACATGCTGGCCGTGGAGGGCGTGTCGGTGGCGTTCGGCGGGGTGCGGGCGCTGGACCAGGTGTCGTTCGAGGTCGCGGCGGGTCAGGTGTGCGGCGTCATCGGGCCGAACGGGGCCGGGAAGACGACGCTGTTCGACGTGGTGTCGGGGCTGCGCCGGCCCAGCGAGGGCCGGGTCAGCGTGGCGGGCCGGGACCTGACCGGGGTGTCCCCGGTCAGGCGGGCCAGGGCCGGGGTGCGGCGCACGTTCCAGCGGACCCAGGTCTTCGGCCGGCTCACCGTGGCCGGCAACGTGCTGGCCGCGCTCGACTGGCACGGCGGCGGTGGCGGGCTCGCCGCCGACCTGGTCGGCCGGCCCGCCCGCCGGCGGCTGGAGCGGGAACGCGGCGAGCGCGTGGCCGAGGTGCTGGAGCTGTGCGGGCTCACCCCGCTGCGGGACGCGTACGCCGCCGCGCTCCCCGTCGGGCAGCGCCGGCTGGTCGAGCTGGCCAGGGCCCTGGCCGACCGGCCCCGCCTCCTGCTGCTGGACGAGCCCACCTCGGGCCTGGACGCCGCCCAGACCGCGCGCCTCGGCGAGGTCGTCAAGGCCCTGGACACGACCGTGCTGCTGGTCGAGCACGACATGGGCTTCGTCATGGACACCTGCGACCGGATCATCGTGCTGGACCTCGGCAAGGTGATCGCCGCCGGCGCGCCGGCCGAGATCCGGGAGGACCCGGTCGTCAGGGCCGCCTACCTAGGCTGAGTGGCGCTCGGTGAACGACAGGATGCGGCGCCAGGAGTCCTGGCACGCGTCCGTCCACTCGGCGTACGTGCGGTCGAAGAACGAGTGCGGCGCGCCCTCGTAGACGACCTTCTCGTGCTCCGTGCCCACCCGGTCGAGCGCCGCCTCGAACGCCTCGAACTGCTCGGGCGTGGTCGCCGTGTCCGCGCCCGCGAGCAGCATCAGGAGGGGCGCGCCGGGCCCGGTCGCCGGCTCCTCGATGGCGCGCAGCGCGCCGTAGAAGCCGATGCCGCCCGCCAGCCCGTTCCCCTCGTACGCCTGCCGCCACGAGTGGGCGCCGCCCATGCAGAAGCCGACCGTGAAGACCGGGCCGTCGAGCTGCTCGGTGGCCGCCCTGGCGTCGGCCCTGACGTGCTCGGCCTTGAGCTGCCCGACGTGCTTCATGAAGTCGAAGTCGTCGTCGCGCTCGCCGAGGCCCGCCGTGCGGCCGAAGTAGTCGATCGCGATCGTGCGGAAGCCCGCCTCGGCGAAGCGCACCGCGAGGGCGCGGTAGTACGGGTGCAGCCCGCGCACGTCGGGCAGGATCACCACGCTGCGCCCGTTCGGCTCGGCGGGCTCGGCCCGGTAGGCGAGCAGCCGGTTTCCGTCGGCGGCCGTCAGCTCAATCTGCTCGTGAGAGGCCACCTCGCCCTGGATCGGCGGTGCTGGCGGCCTGCTGTCGGTGGAATGGCACATGGGGTCAGCATGCCCGCCGTGATTCCGGCTATCCAGGTACTCGGAGTGGCAGGCTCGGCGGGGCCTGGGCCAGGCAGACTTGTACCCATGAACCGGGAACTCGGGGCATTTCTCCAGGCCCGCAGGAACGAGGTCACGCCCGAGGACGTGGGTCTGGCGAGCGGGCCGCGCAGGCGGGTGCGCGGGCTGCGCCGCGAGGAGCTGGCCGAGCTGGCGGGCATCAGCGTCGAATACCTCGTACGCCTCGAACAGGGCCGGACCGCCCAGCCGTCCGCGTCCGTGATGGAGTCGCTGGCCAGGGCGCTGGACCTGAGCGAGGCGGAGCGGACGCACCTGTTCGACCTGGCCGCGCCGCGTCCTCGCGGGCCGCGGCCGTCCGGCGGGGTGCGGCGGGAGCTGGTGGAGCTCATCGAGCGGATGACGGACATCCCCGCCATGATCTTCGACCACCGCCTCGACCTGCTCGCCTGGAACCGGCTGGCCGACGCGCTCTTCCCCGGCCTGTGCCGCCCCGGCGCCAACCTGGCCAGGTACAACTTCCTCACCGAGCCCGACCTGTACGCCGAACGCGAGGAGGTGCTCCGGGCCACGGTCGGGCAGCTCCGCCTGGCCACCGGCCGCCATGCCGACGACCCGGCGCTGACCGCCCTGATCGGCGAGCTGTCGGTGCGCAGCCAGCGCTTCCGCACCCTCTGGGCCGGCCGGGTCGTCAAGGAGCGAACCAACGGGGTCAAGCGGTTCACGCATCCGGTGGTGGGCGAGCTGGCCCTGCGTTACGAGACGTTCGACCTGCCGGGCGGGTCGGGGCAGCGGCTGAGCCTGCTCCACCCCGAGCCGGGCGGGGCCGACGAGGAGTCGCTGCGGCTGCTCGCCTCGTGGTCCGCCTAATAGGGTCCGCCTAATAGGGTCCGCCTAATAGGGTCCGCCTAGCAGGGTTCGCCTAGTACGTGGGGGCGGCGCGGAACGCCTCGATGAGATGCGCGCGTACCCTGGCCACCGCGGGCTTGGCCAGCGCGCCCGAGCGGACGGCCAGGTAGCCGGTGTTGATCGGGGCCTCGTCCGGCTCGGCCAGCGTGACGAGCGTGCCCGCCGCCAGGTCGCGGCGGCACAGGTAGGCGGGCAGCACGGAGACGCCCATCCCGGCCCTGACGGCGCTGAGCACGCCGCGCAGGTCGGGGATGACGACCTGCGCCGCCATCGCGGGCCGCCTGCCGAACACGGAGCGCCAGTAGCGGCGCACGATGGGCAGGTCCTCGGCGTAGGCCACCAGCGGCGCCGCCGCCAGCTCCCTCGGCCCCACTCCGGCGAGCGCCAGGGACGGGGCGGCGACCAGCAGGAACTCCTCGTCGTAGAGGGGGTCCGCCTGCACGCCGCGCACCCGGGGCCGGATCGTGGAGATCACCAGGTCCAGGCGCCCGGCCGCGAGGTCCGCCAGGAGGTCGTCGGACAGCCCGAGCGTCGTACGCAGCCGCAGCCCCGAGCGCACCAGCGGGGCGAGCATCGGCATCACCTCCTCGCACAGGAACTCGGCGGGCCCGCCCAGGTGCACGGCCGCGTCCGAGGGCAGCTCCGACTCCACCACCTCGTCCAAGGCGTCCAGCGAGGGGGCCACCCGGCGGGCCAGCTCGTCGGCGGCGGGCGTGGGCGCCACCCCGCGCGGCAGCCGGTCGAACAGCGGCCGGTCCAGCACCGACTCCAGCGTCTTGACCTGCGCCGTCACGGCCGGCTGCGACAGGCCGAGGGTCTGCGCGGCGGCCGTGATGGAGCCGGTCCTGTACACGGAGAGGAACGTCCGCAGCAGGTCGAGCGAGATTGGCGACATATCAGCATTCTGATACCTAAGGCGATATTTCGTTATTTGTTACTTATGGCGGGCCGGGGCGACGATGTGAGACATGAACCAGCGTATTCTCATCGCCCTGACCAGCCATGACGACCTCGGCGGCGTCGAGCCGACCGGATACTACGTCCCGGAGGCGGCCCACCCCTGGGAGATCTTCCGCAAGGCCGGCTACGAGGTGGACGTCGCCAGCGTGCGGGGCGGGCGGCCGCCCCAGGACGGGTTCGACGCAGGCGACCAGACCCAGGTGGCCTTCCTGGCCGCGATCGAGGAGGCGGGCACCGGCCGCCTCGCGGACGTCGACGCCTCCCGTTACGACGCCGTGCTCTACGCCGGAGGCCACGGCACCATGTGGGACTTCCCCGACGACCCGGACGTCATCCGCGTCGGACGCGAGGTGTACGAGCGGGGCGGCGTGGTGGCTGCGGTCTGCCACGGCCCGTCCGCGCTGGTGAACCTGACCCTCTCCGACGGCTCGTACCTGGTGGCGGGCAAGCGGGTGGCGGCCTTCACCAACGAGGAGGAGCGGCTGCGCGGCGTGGCCGACGTGGTGCCTTTCCTGCTGGCGGACAAACTGGTGGAGCGTGGCGCCGAGCACGAGCCGGGCGCCACCTGGCAGGCTCAGGTCGTGGTGGACGGCAGGCTCGCCACCGGCCAGAACCCGGCCAGCGCCGCGCCCCTGGCGGAGCGCGTCCTCGACGTCCTCGCCGAACGGCGGGACTGAGGAGCGCAATCGCCGCCGGATGGCGGTTGTGTGCCACGGCGCGGGCTCTGACCATCGAGGAGTGGCCCCAATGAAGGGATAACAGATGGCATTCCACCCCAACCTCGACCCGGAGATCCGCGCCTTTCTCGAGCGGACACCGTTCCCGGCGTTCGACACGGCGAACCTGACGCCCGAGGAGCTGCCCGAGCATCGTGCGCAGATCAACGCGTTCCTCGCCGCCGCGCCGCCGGCCGACACCGACGTGGTGATCGAGGACCGGCACGTGCCGGGCCCCGACGGCGCTCCCGACGTGCGGGTACGGATCTACCGCCCGGCGGGCGGCGGCGAGGGGCGGCCGGGTCTGTACTGGATCCACGGCGGGGGGATGATCATCGGCACGCCCGAGATCGACGAGGCGATGATGATCGGCTACGTCGAGGAGCTCGGGTGCGTGGCGGTCTCCGTCGACTACCGGCTGGCGCCCGAGAACCCCCATCCCGCGCCGGTCGAGGACTGCTACGCCGGGCTGGTGTGGACCGCCAAGGCGGCGGGCGAGCTGGGCATCGACCCGGCCAGGATCGCGGTCGGCGGCGCCAGCGCGGGCGGCGGGCTCGCCGCCGCCACCGTGCTGCTGGCCCGCGACCGGGGCGGCCCCGACGTGGCGTTCCAGCTGCTCGTCTGCCCGATGCTGGACGACCGCAACATCACCCCGTCCAGCCACGAGTTCACCGAGGCGGTGGTCTGGGACCGCAGCGCGAACCTCTTCGGCTGGACCGCCCTGCTGGGCGACCGGATCGGCACCGACGACGTGCCCCCGTACGCGGCCCCCGCCCGGGCCACGGACCTGGCCGGGCTGCCGCCGGCGTTCATCGACGTCGGCGAGCTGGAGGTGTTCAGGGACGAGGACGTCGACTACGCGCTGCGGCTGTCGCAGGCGGGCGTGTCCACCGAGCTCCACCTCTACCCGGGGGCCTTCCACGGGTTCGACGGGATGGTCCCGGACGCCGAGCTGTCCAAGCGGGCGCGGGCGGCCCGGCTGGCGGCGCTCAAGCGGGCGTACGGGCTCTAAGGGCTCGAGCGGATGTGCCGGATCAGGCGGGCGTGCCGGATCTGAGGTTGGCGCGCAGCCGTACCAGGGCGAGGGCCAGGTGGGCGCGCAGGCGGCCGGCCGCGTCGGCGAGCGAGAAGCCCAGCACGGACTCGGCCCGGGCGATGCGCGCGGCCATCGAGCTGTGGTGCAGGTGCACGGTGGCGGCCGCGCCGCGGACCGAGCCGGCCAGGCACAGCGCCCGCACCGCCGCCAGGGACTCCTCGCCGAGCCGCTCCATCGCCCGGACGTCGGCCAGCTCCGCGACCGCCGGCTCCGGCAGGTCGGCGAACAGCGCCAGGGCCCCCAGCTCCGACCAGCGCATCACGCGATCGTGCGGGCCGGTGAAGCGGAGCGCCGTCCGCGCGCCGGCCCACGACTCGGCCGCCCGCGCGCCCGGCAGCTCCGGCCCGATGCCCACCCGCGACCCCTCGGGAAGGTCGCGGGGCAGGGTGGTCGCCACCAGGACCGCCTCCGTGTCGCCGATCCTGGTGGCGCGCACCTGGTGGCCCATGGCGCGCAGGCCGGCGGCGAGTTCCCGGTCCGGCCCCCGGTCCGGCCCCCGGTCCGGCCCCCGGTCCGGCCCCCGGTCCGGCCCCCGGTCCGGCCCCCGGTCCGGCCCCCGGTCCGGCCCCCGGTCCGGCCCCCGGTCCGGCCCCCGGTCCGGCCCCCGGTCCGGCCCCCGGTCCGGCAGGGCGATCGCCAGGGCCTGGAGCGGGGCGGAGGGGGCGAAGCCGAGCAGGCGCAGGGCGCGGGCGCGTTCGGCCTCGCCGGTCTCGGCCGACAGCACCAGCTCCACCAGCGCGGGGTCCTGTCCCGACCGCGCCAGCGCGGCGGCGCGTTCCAGGGTGACCTCGGCCGCCACCGCGTACCGTTCGAGGACGATCTCGTCGAGCCCGTGCGCCGGCCCCTCGCGCTCCATCCAGACCGCCCCGAGCCCGTCGCTCAGCTCCCTGACCTGGGCCGGGACCTCGGCGGGCGTGTCCACGGCGCCGCGGGGCGAGGTGCGGGTGCGGCGGCCGGTGGCCGCGTCGAGCAGCCCGACCGGGCATTGCGCCAGCCGCGCCGTCGCCGCGAGCAGCGTGGGCACGCTCACGTGGTCGCGAAGCAGCGAGTCGAAGTAGGCGATCACCCGCACCGCGCTCTCCGCGTCGGCGTCGAGCGTGGACAGCTTCAGCAGCAGTCCCTGCATGGCCAACAGACTATGTCCGGAAATCGCTGTTCGGGTTACCAAGCGTGCGCTAGGTTGGTTATGTGGATCTCGACTTCTCCCCGGCCGAACAGGGCTTCCGCGCCGAGGTTCGCGACTGGCTGCGCGCGCACGTGCCGGGACCGCTGCCGTCCATGGACACCCCCGAGGGCTTCGCCGCGCACCGCGCCTGGGAGGCGCTGCTGGCGGACGCGCGACTGTCCGTCGTCTCCTGGCCCGAGGAGTACGGCGGGCGCGGCGCCTCCCTGATCGAGTGGCTGATCTTCGAGGAGGAGTACTGGGCCGCCGGAGCCCCCGCCCGGGTCACCCAGAACGGCATCTTCCTGCTGGGCCCCTCGCTGATGCGCTTCGGCACGCCCGAGCAGCGCAGGCGGTGGCTGCCGAGGATGGCCAGAGGCGACGACGTGTGGGCCCAGGCCTGGTCGGAGCCGGAGGCGGGCAGCGACCTGGCCGCGCTCACCTCCCGCGCCGAGCCCGTGCCCGGCGGCTGGCGGCTGTACGGGCACAAGACCTGGAGCTCGCGGGCCGCCCACGCCACGCACGGGTTCGGCCTGTTCCGCACGTCGGGGACGCGGCACAAGGGCCTGACGTACTTCCTCTTCCCCCTCTCCGACGTCGCCGTGCGGCCGATCGCGCAGCTCGACGGGCTGCCGGGGTTCGCCGAGCTGCACTTCGACGGGGTGTTCACGCCCGGCTCGATGGTGCTCGGCGAGGTCGGCGAGGGCTGGCGGGTCGCGATGGCCACCACGTCCTCCGAACGCGGCCTCACCCTGCGCAGCCCCGGCCGCTTCCTGGCCACGGCCGACCGGCTGGTCGCGCTGGCCCGCTCCTCGGGCGACCCCGTGGCGGCCGACCGGGCCGCCAGGTGCTGGATCGAGGCGGAGGCGTACCGGCTGCACACGTTCGCGACGGCGCGGCGGCTCATGGCGGGGGAGGAGATCGGGTCCGCGGCCAGCATGGGCAAGGTGTTCTGGTCCGAGCTGGACCTGCGCATGCACACGCTGGCCATGGAGCTGCTGGGGGACCGGGCGGGGGAGGCGGGCTGGCTGGACGGGTTCCTGTTCTCGCTGGCCGGGCCCATCTACGCGGGCACGAACGAGATCCAGCGCAACATCATCGCCGAGCGGGTTCTGAGGCTGCCACGATGAACTTCGGATTCACGGACGAGCAGCTCGCGCTGGCCGCCACGGTGCGGGACGTGCTGCGGGCGCACTGCCCGCCGGCGGCGCTGCGGTCGGAGCGGCGGCCGGCCTGGGAGCAGCTGGCCGGGCTCGGGTTCTTCGGCCTGCTCCTGCCGCCCGAGAGCGATGGGCTGGGGCTCGGGCTGGCCGACGTCCTGCCCGCGCTGGAGGAGACCGGGCGGGCGTGCCTGCCGGGGCCGGTGGTCGAGACCGCCGTGGTGGCGCCGTACCTGCTGCCGGACAACCCCAAGCTGGCCTCCGGCGCCCTGTGCGTGACCGTGCTGCCGCCGGGACAGGCGTACGCGCCGGACGCCGACCTGGCCGACCTGCTGCTGGTGGCCCGGGACGGCGGGTGGCGCCTGGTCGCCAGGGAGTCTGCACGCGTGGTGCCGAGGAGCGGGGTGGACCCGTGCCGGCCCGTGTTCGAGGTGGCCTTCGACGACTCCGAGGAGCTGGGCGGCCCCGCCGCGCCGGCGCTGCGGCGGGCCGCGGTGGCGACGGCGGCGCAGCTCATCGGGGTCGCCAGGGAGCTGCTCGCGGTCACCGTCGCCTACGCGCGGGTGCGGACGCAGTTCGGGGCGGCGATCGGGTCGTTCCAGGCGGTCAAGCACCAGCTCGCCGACGCGGCCGTGGCGGTGGAGTTCGCCGCGCCGCTGGTGCACCGGGCGGCCCTGTCGGTGGACCGGGCCGCCGGGACCGCCGACCGGGACGTGAGCGCGGCCAAGGCCGCCGCCGGTGAGGCCGCCGTGCTGGCGGCGCGGGTGGCGCTGCAGGCGCACGGCGCGATCGGCTACACCGAGGAGCTGGACCTGCGGTTCTGGCTCGCGCGGGCCTGGTCGCTGTCGGCCGCGTACGGCACCACGGCGGCGCACCGGGAACGCGTCAGAACCGCCGTCCTGGACGGCGACCTGCGGAGGTGGCCATGAAGTTCGGGGTGCCGCTCGGACTGGTGCATCCGGCCGCGTGGAAGGACGTGGCGGTGGCGGCGGACGAGCTGGGGTTCGAGTCGGTGTGGCTGCCCGAGCACCTCGTCTTCGCCACCGACTTGTCGCTCGCCCACTACCCGGGCACGTCCGACCCGGGGATCAAGCCCGGCACGCCGCTGTTCGACGCGCCCGCGTACCTGTGCTGGCTCGCCGCCCTCACCTCCCGTGTCAGGCTCGGTACGGCGGTGCAGCTCCTCGCCCTGCGCCACCCCTTCGTGTCCGCCCGCGCGTTCGCCACCCTGGACGTGGTCTCGTCGGGACGGGCGATCTGCGGGGTGGGCGCGGGCTGGTACCGGGGCGAGTGGGAGGCGGCCGGCGTCGAGTTCCGCACCCGGGGGGCCCGGCTGGACGAGGCGATCGAGGTGGTCAGGCGGCTCTGGAGCGAGCCGGTGGTCACCCATTCCGGGAGGTTCTACTCCTTTCCCGAGGTCGCGTTCGAGCCCAAGCCGGTGCAGCGGCGGCTGCCGGTGCTCGCGGGCGGGGAGTCGGCCGCCGCGCTGCGCCGGGCCGCGCGATTGTGCGACGGGTGGATCAGCATGCCGCACACCCTCGAGTCCATCAAGCCGCAGCTCGACCGGCTGGGGGCGGGGGTGCCGGTGACCGCGCACGCGTACGCGCTGGCCTCGCCCGACGAGGTGCCCGCCTGGGCGGCGCTGGGCGTGGAGCGGCTGATCGTACGGCCCTGGAGCCGCAGCCGGGACGCGGTGTCCCGGCTGGCCGCCTTCGCCGCCGACTACGGGGTGGGGGACACGGCGCGAGGGGCGCTCGCAGGCGGTGGCGACGCCTTGTGAGGGTCGCTCACGCGCGGTGGCGGCGTGGCGGGAGGGTCGCTCACGCGCGGTGGCGGCGTGGCAGGAGGGTCGTTCTCGCGTGGTGGCGACGTCTCGTGAGGGTCGCTCACGCGCGGTGGCGTCCCCGCCGCCGGGGCTGGCCGGGCGTGCTCCGGCCGGGCTGGGCGGGGGCGTTCCTGCCGGGCTGACTCGGGGCGCTCCTGGCCGGGTGACCGGAGGCGGCCCTGCCGGTGCCGCCCGAGCCGACCAGCTGGCGCTCGTCCTCGCGCCGGTGCGGCTGCGGGGACCCGGCGGAGGCGTGGCGGCGGCCCGCCAGCGGGGCGTCCTGCGCGAACGGCTGCGCGCCACCGATGTGGACGCCCTGGGTGGGCGCCGGACGGCGGTGGCGGCGGCCGCGCAGCGGGAGGTCGGCCGTCCCGGACTCGTCGGCGGGACGCCCGAGGCGGCGGCGACGTCCCTGGTAGGTGGCGCCGATGTCAGGAGTGTCGCTGATGCCGGCAGTGTCCCCGCCCCTGCCGGCGGTCCGGCTGAAGGCGTCGAACGCGCTGGTCGCCTGGGGGATGACGATGCGTTCGAACGGCCCCGTGTCCACGAAGCGCTCCAGCGGCCCGGTGTCCAACAGGATCTCGACCGGCCCGCTCCCGGCGGGCTCGGTCGGCCGGGAGGCGCAGAAGGCGTCGAACGGATCGATGCCGGCGAGGTGACGGTGCAGGTCCGCGTGCTCGTCCAGGAGCCGGTCCACGGCTGCGCGGCGGGGCGCGTCCGTGGCGAGGTCGAAGGGGCGCGTGTCGAGCGGGCGCCTCCGGCGTCCGCCGGCCCGGGCGGCGGGCCGGGCGGCGTCCAAGGCGGTGGCGGGCTGGAGGGCGTCCAAGGCCGTCGCGGGCTGGAGGGCGTCCAAAGCCGCGGGGGCCAGTGCGGCGGTGTCCAGGGCGGCGGTGTCCAGGGATGCGGCGGGCTGGAAGGCTTCCAGGGCCGCCGCGTCCAGGGCTGCTGCGTCCAGGGCTGCTGTGGCCGTGAGGGCGTCCAGGGTCGCGGCCGGCTGGAGTGCGGCCGTTCGACGGCTCGTACGGACCGGCTCGACCTCGACCTCCAGCCGGCGGCGGCGACGCCGGCGGTTGACGGCAGGGCGGGGCGCCGTGGCACCGGCGGTGGCCGGGGCGGTCCGCAGGCGGCGGGTCTTGGCCACGGCGAGCAGCGCCAGGGCCGCCACCAGAGCCGAGCCGACCAGCGCCGGCGAGGAGATGGCCGGCATCGGGCCGGTGGCCGAGGCGCCCGCGTGCGTGGGGAGCGGTTCGGCGGTCGCCGCCGTGGTGTCGGCCGTCGCCGGCTTGGCGTGCTTGGCCTTCTTCGGCTGCTTGGGGCTCTCGGGGGCCACGGTGCCCAAGACGGGACCGGTGACGGAGCCCGTGACGGGGCCGGTGGTGTCCTTGGGGGCGGTGGGCGCGGCCTGAGGCTCCTTCTTCGCGGGGGAGCTGCCGGTCTCGGGGGCCTGGGCGGGCTCCTCGATCTCGCTGCGGGGGATCAGGGAGGTGAGCAGCTCGGTCCCGGAGGGCTGGAGCGCCCCGACGTCGGTGCCCGGACCCGGCTGCAGGGCGGCCTGGTCGTTGGCCTTCTTCTGGGCCTCGCGCTGCTGCCGGGCCGCCTCCTCGTCCAGGCGGGACTTGATGCGCTCCGGGTAGCCGTACCCGACGACCTTGCTCGTGTCACGTTCCTTGCGCTTGGCGACGCCACCGTCGATGTTGCCCTCGATGGTGAAGATCGTGTCGCCCTCGACCCGCGTCACGATGCCGACGTGGTCGATCTTGTCGATGCTGTTCGAGCCGCTCCAGTCGTAGAAGACGAACGCCCCGGGCTTGGGCTTGTGGCCCCACGCCCCCTGCTCCTTGAACCACTCCGCGTGCGACACCGTCCACGCGAACTGCCCGATCCAGTCCTCGTACCCGAGCTTGTGCGCGGCCCATGAGAGGTACATGTCGCACCATGGGGCGGAGCTGTAGTCGGCGTCGAACTCGACGTTCTTGCCGTACCAGTTGCCGAACTTGGTGTACGCCCCTGCTTTCTCGGCATACCCGAGCTGGCTCTCCAGCAACTCGATGTACTTCTGCATCTCTGGCGTCATGGAAGTATGGGGACACCTTCCGGGCAAGCCGGTTTGTCCGCATAGATCCCGGGTAAAGGGACACCCTGTGACTACTGGGACAAAACCGGAGGCTTGTCGTCTTCCGTGATGAGCGAGGCTACCGTGCCGTCCCGGCAGGTCAAGCCAGCACCAAGTGACGTTCAAGCTTTCCTGGACCAAGAACCCGCTGGTCAAAGATATTGCCAGAAATGTCCAAGCTAAGGAGGTTTAATCCAAAAAGATCTATCTTGTTCCAGGTGAGAGGCTTGCCCTGAGTCAGTAGCCCGCGCCCGTGAGCAGCCCGCCGTCCACGGTGAACTCGCTGCCCGTGCAGTAGCTGGCCCGGTCCGAGGCCAGGAAGGCCACCACGTGGGACACCTCCACCGGCTTGGCGAAGCGCTTGATGACCATGGACTTGACGAAGGCGTCGGCGTCGACCTCGTTCATCAGGTCGGGGTCCATCGCCATCGAGGTGTTGATCGCGCCCGGATGCACCGAGTTCACCCGGATCTTGAACCGGGCCAGCTCCCGCGCCGCCGACTTGGTCAGCCCGCGCACCCCGAACTTCGACGCCGAGTACGCCGACAGCCCCTCGGCCCCGACGTAGCCCTCGATCGAGGAGATGTTCACGATGGCGCCCCGCCCGGCCGCCTTCATGGGGTCGATCACCGACTTGATCCCGAGCCAGGTGCCCTTGAGGTTGACGCCGATCACCCGGTCGAAGTCCTCGGGTGACATATCGCTGATGCGCCGAAATTTCAGGATCCCGGCGTTGTTGACCAGCACGTCCAGCCGGCCGTGCAGCTCGGTGGCCGTCGCCACCGCCCGCTCCCAGTCCTCGACGCTCGTCACGTCGTGATGGACGAACCCCGCCCCCGTCTCCTCGGCCAGCGCCTTGCCCTCCTCGTCCAGCACGTCACCGAAGACCACCCGCGCCCCTTCCTCCAGGAACAGCCGCACGTGCGCCGCCCCCATCCCGCGAGCGCCGCCGGTGATCAACGCGACCTTGCCCTCAAGCAACCCCATGACGCCCTCCAGCCGCGACGGCCACCGCCGCCGCCTCCATGGAGCGGTAGACGGGGATTCCCGCCGCCGCCGCGATCCGCCTCACTTCGTCCTCGACGCCCGGGGGCGCGCACTCGCCGTTCCTGGTGACGAGGGTGATCCTGGTGTCCGGCAGCGCGGCCTGCGCCTGCGCCACCGCCCGCGCGTACGCGTACAGGGGCTCCGCCGCGTCCCCGTACGTGAAGAACGCCTGGACGTTCACGTGCAGGACCACGTCGCCGTACGGCCGGGAGCGCAGCAGCGCGGAGACCACCTCGGGCACGAGCCCGGCCCGCCCCAGGGGCCCGACCGGCACTTCGAGCGGGTTGCCGGAGGCCACCACCCCGAGCCCGCGCAGCGCCGCCGGCGCGTCCGGCGGCAGCGGGTCCAGCCGCACCCCCGCCAGGTCGAACGCGTCCGCCGCCAGCACGCTCGCGCCCCCGCTCGGCCCGACCACCAGCACGCCGCCGCGGGCGTGGCGCGAGCCGTGCGCCTGGAAGAAGGCCAGCACCCCGATCAGGTCGTCCTGCCCGGCGACCAGCACCGCTCCCGACTGCTCGGCCACCGCCTCCCACACCCGCCGGTCGCTCACCATGCCGCCCGTGTGGGACGCGGCCGCCTCCTGCCCCTGCCCGCTCCGCCCGCCGACCAGCAGCACCACGGGCAGCTCCGCGGCACGCAGCGCCTCGAACAGCTCGCGCCCGTCACGCGGGTCCTCCAGGTACAGCCCGACGGCCCGCGTCTCCTCGTCCCGGGCGAGCCAGCACAGCAGCTCGGCGGGGGTCACGTCGGCCGAGTTCCCCACGGTGACGACCCGGCTGAACGCCAGCCCGCGCCGCTCCCCGACCTTGATCACCTCGCCCGCGAGCCCGCCGCTCTGCGAGATCAGCGCCACCTGCCCGGCGGGGCCGAGCCCGCCCCCGACGAACGTCTGCCGTCCCCGAGGGCTGTACACGCCCATGCAGTTGGGCCCCAGCAGCCGCGTGCCCGCCGCCCGCGCCGCCTCGACCAGCTCCTCCTCCAGGTCCGGCCGGCCCGTCTCGGCGAACCCGCCGCTCATGACCTGCACGAACGGCACCCCGCCCGCCTCCCGCAGCACCTCGGCGCAGCGTTCGGCGGGCACGGCCACGAGGGCGTAGTCCACGTCCGCCTCGGCGAGGGACGGCACGGCCGGCACCCCCGCCACCTCGGCCGCCGTGGGATGCACGGCCACCAGCGGGACGCCCGCGGCGCGGTAGAAGCCGAGGAACATGTTCCCGAAGTTCGGCCTGGTCGTGGAGGCCCCGACGACGGCCACGGCCCTGGGCTCGAAGAGCGGCAGGAAGTCCGTCGCCGCGCGGGGCGCGCCCGGCGCGGGTCCCGGGGCAGGCAGGTGACGGGCGTCGACCGCGATCACCCCGGAGGGGCCGGCGATCACCGGGTTCAGCTCGAACTCGCCCAGTTCGAGCCGCTCCCACAGTCCGCCCGGGCCGCCGACCGTCATGAGCAGCTTGACCACCGCGTCCACGTCCACCGGCGGGGCGCCGCGGCTCCCGTACAGGATGGAGGACCCGCGCAGCGACGCCAGCATGCGCCGCGCGTCCTCCTCCGAGATCGGGCAGAGCCGCAGCGCCGTGTCGCGCAGCGCCTCGGTCCACACCCCGCCCAGCCCGGTCAGGAGCACCGGCCCGAACCCGGGGTCGCGCACCAGGCCCACGATGAGCTCCACGCCGGCCTCGGCCTGCTCCTCGACGAGGAAGCCCGCGACCTCCAGCCTGGCCCGCATGCCGGCCGCCGCCCCGGCGAGATCCTTCCTGGAGAGCCCCAGCGCGACGGCCCCGACGTCCGACTTGTGCACCAGTCCCGGGCCGAACGCCTTCAGCACCAGCGGCTCGGTCAGCTCCCCGGCCCGGCCGAAGTCCAGATCGTCCACGACCACCCCGCGCGGCACCGGCACCCCCGCCGCGCTGAGCAGCGCCTTGACCTCGTGCTCGTACGCGCTCACCCGAGCAGCTCGCGGATCTTCCCGCGCAGCAGCTTGCCGGGGCCGCCGGAGGCGTCCTGCGAGTGCGGCAGCGCCACGGCCACCACGATGTGGTCGGGCCGTTGATGGGCCGGCAGGGTGTCGGCCAGGGCGAGCGCCAGCTTGGACGCGTCCAGCGTGTGCCCCGCCCGCGGCACGACCGCCAGCAGGACCTCCTGCTCGGAGGCCCCCTCGGGCACGCCCACCGCGCCGGCCTCGGCCACGCCGTCCAGCGCCGAGACCGCCTCCTCGATCACGACCGGCTGCGTCCAGACGCCGCCCTTGAGTATCGCGTCCTCCCGCCTGCCCAGCACGCGCAGCACGCCGTCGGGGGAGAGCGTGCCGAGGTCGCCGCCGACGTACCACTCGCCGCGCAGCACCTCGGCCGTCCGCTCGGGCAGGCCGTCGTAACCGGTCATCCGGTGCGGCCCGGCCAGGTTGATCTCGCCCACCTCGCCGACCACGCGCTCGCCGTTCGGGTCCGTGATCCGCACCGCGTTGCCGGTGCGGGGGCGGCCCGAGGAGCCGAGCGGGGTCGTGCCGTCGTCCACGCGGCCCATGCACGTGTACGGGGCCTCGGTCTGGCCGTAGTAGGAGTACACGCCCGCCTCCGGGAGCCTGGCCTTGATCCGTTCGAGCATGGTCGCGGTCAGCGGCTCGCCGCCCAGCATGATCACCTGGATGGACGACAGGTCCACGTCCTCGTGCTCGGGGGAGGCGAGCAGGGCCGCGTAGAACGAGGGGATCTGCGACAGATGCGTGACCCGTTCGCGGGGGACGACGCGCAGGAAGTTCGCCGGGCCCCAGTCCTGTTCCAGGACCAGCCGCATCCCGGCGTACAGGGCGGGCCCGACGATGGCCGGGAAGCCGATGCCCCAGATGATCGCACCCGTCCCGAACACCGAGTCGGGGCCGCGCGGCACGTCCAGCCAGATCTGCGCCGTGGCCAGCGACGACGCGTGCGTGTGGACGACGGCCTTCGGCAGTCCGGTCGTGCCCGAGGTGTAGTAGAGGGCCAGCGGGTCGTCGTACCAGCCGCTGACCGGCGGCTCCTCGTCGGAGTCGCCTACGAGCTCGCGCACGTCGATCCACGTGGTCACGCCGGGGAGCGAGTTCCTGATCTGCCCGACCACGCCCTCGACCGTCGCGTCGTACACGAACGCCGTGCACCCCGAGGCCGCCACCACGTCACGCAGCGTCTCCACCGGCCAGTACGGGTTCAGCGCCGCCGTCACCGCTCCGATCTTGGCCTGCGCGAGGTAGACCTCGGCCACCCGCAGCGTCTCGTTGAGCAGCGCCGCCACCCGCCGGCCTGGCCCGACCCCCTTCTCCAGCAGGGCGTGGGCGCGGCGGTTGACGTTCCTGTTGAGCTGGTCGTAGGTGAAGCTCTGCTCGTCGCAGTACGTGAGCGCGACCTGGTCGGGCGTGCGCAGCGCTCCGGCGGTCAGGATCGCGTGGCCGTAGTTGCCGTACGGTGATCGCGCCATGGGGGCCTCCAGTCAGAGGGGCTGATAGAGCACGAAGACGTTTCCTGAGGGGTCGCGCAGCACTGCCCGGATCTCATGCGGCCCCTTCTCGGGCTCCCGCACCACCTCGCCGCCGCGTGCCGTCAGCTCCCGCACGGCGTCCGCCACGTCGTCCACCTTGTACGACGGCGCGACCGAGGCCGTGACGTGCTCGGCGGGCCCGGCCAGCGCCACGGTGACCCCGCCGCCGTCGAGCGCCGCGAACCTGTCGCCGTCCCTGAACTTCACCGGCAGCCCGTAGAAGGCGATCGCCTCGTCCAGGTTCGCGACGGGGATGAGCACGTTGCCGAGCTTCACGCGGGCCTCCAATGGGGGAGTTCGTCGATGAACGTCACGCGTACCGGCATGCCGACGCGTACCTCGCCGGGGGCGCATCCCACCACGTGCCCGAACGCCCGCACGCCGGCCGGCAGGTCCACCCAGGCCATCACGTACGGCTCCCGGCCCCGGTAGGCGGGGGCGAACGAGCGGTGCACGACGGTGAAGGTGTGCACGGCGCCCTCGCCCTCGACCGGCTCGAAGACGAGCTCTCCGCCACCGCACCAGGGGCAGGCCGCCTCGGGGAGGTGTATGCGGCGCTCGCAGGACGTACAGCGCTGGACGACCAGCTCGCCGCGCTCGCAGGCGGCCCAGTACGCAGAGGTGTCACCGCTCATCGCTTGCCAAGCTAGCGCACGCTTGGTTACCCCACAAGGCCCCGCCCCGCGACCGGGTCGCCCGCCTTTTCCCTGAGGGACCCCAGCCGAAGAGCGTCGCTAAAGGGGCGGCTCCTCCTCAGGTGTCGACAGGAGCATCATGGGCTCCTCGGAGGCCTGTCCGGTGGGCTCGTCCGGCGATCGGGCGAAGGACTCCTCCGACGGCGCGGGCGTCCCGACGGCCGTCCTGCTGTGCTCCTCGCTGGGCGTCGGCGTCGGCGTGGGCGTGGGCGAGTGGGAAGTCGGCGTGGGCGTGGGCGTGGGACAGGCGGGACCGTCGACGGCGGCCTCGCTCACCTGCGGCCCGTTCCCCGCCGCCGGCTCCGTCATCACCACGATCCCGACATACACCCGCTTCCCGCAGGAAACACTCCCGGGATCGTGCGTGACGGCACTGCTGTAAGCCGTGCTCCCTTGCAAGGTCCGCGTCTCCTGCCGCACCGTCCGGGCCGCCCCGCCGTCCCCCTCCCGCCGCGTGTACGAGATCCGCAACCGCACGGGCCCCGTGCCGTCCGCCGCGACCCTGATCGTCCCCGCCGTGCCGCTCCACCCCACGATCCCGGCGGCCCGCACCGCGGTCGGACGCGGCACCGAGGTCCCGCCCTGCCGCACGGTGGCAGGAGGGCTGGAGGGAGGAGGGGAGACCGTGCGCGCGGGCGTGCTGCGCCGGGGAGCCGCGGACGTCCGGGTCCGGGTGGGCGTGGCCGCGTCCACGGGCTCCGGCTCGCCCTGCGCCGTCTTGGGCGGCGGCATCAGGATCGCGCCCGGCCCGGGAGGCAGCCGCCCGCCCGACATCATGAGCGAGATCGCCACGGCGGCCACCGTCGCCCCCGCCACCCACAGGTGCGGCGGCAGCCGGGGTATCCGGTCACGGATCGTGCTCGTGACTCCGGCGGCCCGCTCGGTCCTGGCCAGCGGGAAGCGCAGGGCCAGCAGCGTGGCCAGCTCGCCCAGGTGCCGCCGCCCGCGCTTCTCCCAGTCCGGGCCGTACCCGGCGACCGCGTCCTCCTCCAGCTCCGCCGCGAACTGCCTGGCCGAGGCGTACCTGGTCGCCGGGTCCTTGGCCATCCCGCGCCTGAGCAGGTCGCGCAGCGAGTCGGGCGCGACCTCCAGCGGCACCGGCTCCACCAGGTGCTTGTCCCGCAGGGCCGGGACGTCCAGCGCCCCGTCCCCGCCCTCCTTGACGGCCCGGTACGGAGGCCGCCCCCTGACCGCCTCGAACAGCACGCACGCCGCCGCGTACACGTCCGCCGGCGGCCCCGCCCTGCCCTGCGTCCACAGCTCGGGCGACATGTACTCGGGGCTGCCCGCGGGCACTCCCGGCTCCTCCGCGTGCACGACCACGCCGAAGTCGGCCAGCTTGCTGGTGCCGTCGGCCTGGACCAGGATGTTCTCCGGTTTGACGTCGCGGTGCGGCACCCCTCGCTCGTGCGCGGCGGCCAGGGCCAGCAGCGTGCTCTTCAGCACGGTGAGGGCCGCCTCCGGGCTGATCCCGCGGTGCTCGGCCAGCAGGGTACGCAGCGACACGCCGTCCACCAGCTCCATGACGACGGCCGCCCTGGTGGGGGTCTCGACGTACTCGTAGAGCCGCACCACGTTGGGGTCGTCGATCTCGACGAGTTCGTGGGTGTCCGACCGGAAGCGGTCCATGAACTCGGCGTCCCTGCGCAGGGTGGCGTTCAGGTACTTGATCGCCACGTAGGCGCCCGTCTGCTGGTAGGTGGCGAGGAACACGCGGCCGGTACGGCCGGCGCCGAGCTGGCGCACTTCACGGTAACCAGGGACCAAGTCGAACCCCCATCAGCAGCCGTCAACGATTCGACGGTCTCACCCGGGGTTCGGGTTGTCACGACTGGAGATATTTCGCCGGGCGTTAATGCGAAATAACCCTGTGTCGCGGGTGATATGCTGAGACGTCCCAAGCAAGCGCTCGGCTAAATCGACGGAGGTCGCCCGTGGAGCGCGTGGCCGTGCTGGTGATGGAGATGCAAAGGGGCGTCGTCGGCGATCTCACGAAATTTCCGGATCTGGTGGCGGCCTGTGGGCGGCACGACGTCGTCGCCAACGCCGCCCGCCTCCTCCACGCGGCCAGGTCGGCCGGCATCCCGGTGATCCACTGCACGGCGGCCTTCCGCCCCGACCGGTCCGGCTCCCACACGGACAACTGCCCGTTCATCGTCGCCCTGCTCAAGGACCCCGGCCACATGCTGGAGGGCACGGCCGCCACCGAGGTCCTCCCGGAGCTGTGGGACGGCGGCGACCTGGAGAGCCGCCGCCACCACGGCTTCTCCCCGTTCACCGGCACCTCGCTCGACATGACGCTGCGCTCCCTGGGCGTCTCCCACGTGGTCGCGCTGGGGGTCTCGCTCAACCTCGGCATCCCCGGGCTCGCGCTGGAGGCGGTCAACCTGGGCTACCGGGTGACCGTGGTCAGGGACGCGGTGGCGGGCATCCCGGAGGAGTACGCGCAGGCCGTACTGAAACACACCATCAGCCTCCTCGCCACCCGCGCCGCCACCGCGGACCTGATCGAAGAGTGGAAGTGATGGACGGGCTGCGCCTGGACGGGCGCGTCGCGGTGGTCACCGGGGGAGCGGGCGCGATCGGCGCGGCCATCGCCACGGACCTGACCGCGCTGGGCGCGCGGGTCGTCGTCGCCGACGTGGACCTGCCGAACGCGGAGAAGGTGGCCGCCGGCCTGCCCGGCGCGCGGCCGCTGGCCGTCGACCTGACCTCGCCGGCGTCCGTCGCGGAGTTCGGCGGCGCCGTGGGCCCCGTGGACATCCTGGTGCACAACGCCGGGGTGTCGATCGTGGAGCCGTTCACCGAGAGCGACCCGGCGAACTGGGACCTCATGTGGCAGGTCAACCTGCGCGGGCCGATGCTGCTCACCAAGCTGCTGCTGCCCGGGATGGCGGTCAGGGGGTGGGGGCGGCTGGTGTTCATCTCCTCGGACGGCGCCAGGGCGGGGTCGGGCGGCGAGGGCGCGTACGCGGCGACCAAGGCGGGGCTGTTCGGGCTGGCCAAGACGCTCGCCCGGGAGGCGGCCAAGGCGCACGTCACCTCCAACGTGGTTTGCCCGGGCCCCACGGACACGCCGATGCTCCGCCGGGTGTCGGCGGCCGAGCCGGGGCTGGTGGACAGGATCGCGCGGGGCATCCCGCTGCGCCGCCTCGGCACGCCCGCCGACGTGGCCGGCCTGGTGGCCTACCTCTGCACGGATCGCGCCGCGTACATCACCGGGCAGACGCTGTCGGTGAGCGGCGGCGTGACCATGCAGTGAGCGGTCATGCGGCGGTCAGAGCGAGTCGTAGACGGCCTGCACCAGGCGCAGGCCGCGCAGGTTGCCGGAGACGGCGTTGGCCATCTTGTTCATGACGTAGCCGATGGCCAGGCCGCGCTCCGGGTCGCCGATGCCGAGGGAGCCGCCCAGCCCGGAGTGGCCGAACGCGGTCTCGGACGGCATCGGGAACGTCATCGACGGCCGCATGTAACCCAGCCCGAACGACGTGTCCAGGAAGAGGACGCGGTCCGGGCCGTCCACGCGGGGGCGTACGGCGTCCCGCAGCGTCTCGGGGCGCAGCAGGTCGCCCGCGATCAGCGACCGGTAGAACCCGGCCAGACCCCTGGCCGTGGTGACGACCCCCGCCGCGGGCCAGCCGGCGCGCAGGATGACGGGGTGGTTCGCGCCGCCCTTGAGGCGGTGCATGCCGGGATTGCCGAGCGCCCGGTTCATGAGGCTGTGCGGATCGAGCGCCGCCTTGGCCATCTCGGCGACCATGAGGCTGCCCGGACCGAGCGCCCCCTCAGCCGGCTCGGCTTCAGCCTGGCCCTCGGTGGCCGCCGCTTGCGGGCGTTCACCTGCTTTGAGACGGGCCGTACGGGCGATCACCGGGTCCGGCGCGCCCACCCACAGCTCCAGCCCCAGCGGCTCCGCGATCTCGGCGGACACCAGCTCGCCGACCGACTTGCCCGTCACGCGCCTGATCACCTCGCCCACCAGGAACCCGTACGACAGCGCGTGATACCCGTGCGCCGACCCCGGCTCCCACAGCGGCGCCTGACCGGCGAGCCGGGCGGCGATGGCCGCCAGGTCCCCGAACTCCTCCACCGGCACCGGCTCCTCCACCACCGGCAGCCCGCTCTGGTGCGTGAGCAGGTGCTCGACCGTGATCGCCCCCTTCCCCCGGGCCGCGAACTCCGGCCACACGTCCGCCACGGCCCCCTGGACGTCCACCAGCCCCCGCTCTGCGAGCTGGAGCAGCACGGTGGCGGTGATCGCCTTGGTGCAGGAGTAGGCGAAGGCGGGCGTGTCGTGCTCCCACGGCCGGCCCGTGTGCCGGTCGGCGACGCCGCCCCACAGGTCCACCACCAGCTCGCCGTCCAGGTGGACGGCGAAGGCGGCGCCCAGCTCCGACCCGTCGGCGAGCTGCCGCTCGAACACCTCACGCACGCGGGAGAACCGCGGATCGCAGTGCATCAGACCTCCGCATGGGGGACATCGGAAAGGGAGCGCTTACTTGGTTCACGAGCCTAACAACTGGGGACGATTCGGCCCAGACGATCAGCGCGGCACCCTCAACCTCCTCACCCCGGCCGTGGTGCTCGACGCCCTGCGCAGCGCCACCACGGGCGAGGTGCTGAGCCTGGCCATGCCGATCAGGGGCGCCACCTCCTCGCCCGCCCCCACGACGGTGCCGCACCTGCCGGGCCGCCCGCTGCCGCAGCACTTCATGTCCGTGGACGGCGGCGACTACGCGGCCGGCGCCCGCGCGATCGGGGAGGGCCTGTACGTGGCCGACGACGCGCTGGTCGTCAGCCACCACGGCACCACGACCCACATGGACGCGCTGTGCCACATGTGGTCGGGCGACGAGCTCTACAACGGCCACCCGGCGGCCCGGGTCCGCTCCTATGGGGCGACCAGGTGCGGCATCGAGCAGGTGGGCGGCGTGGTGGCCAAGGGGGTGCTGTTCGACGTGCCCCGGCGCCTCGGCCTCGACCACCTGCCCGCCGACTTCCGGATCCCGGCCGAGCTGCTGGCCGAGATCGCCACGCCGCGGCCTGGGGACGCCGCGGTGATCCGTACCGGGTGGCCCGCGGTGTGGGGGCGCTCGCGCGAGGAGTACTGGTCAGGCCAGCCCGGACTGTCGGCGGAGGCGGGCCGCTGGCTCGCGGCGCACGACGTGTCCGTGGTGGCCTCGGACAACGCCGCCATCGGCGGGCTCAACGCCCGTGGGCTCGCCGACGAGGGCCTAGCCGATGACCTGCACCTCATCCTGCTGCACCGGCACGGGGTCCACCTGATCGAGATGCTGTGGCTGGAGGAGCTGGGGGAGAGGGGGTGTACGGAGTTCGTGTTCGTGGTGGCGCCGCTCAGGATCGAGGGCGGCACGGGCAGCCCGGTGACCCCGCTGGCCATCCTCTGACCCTGACGTCACGGTCGTCAGCCGGCCGGGTCGCCGTTCATTCGGCAGCCGGCCAGGTCACCGGCAGGCATCGCACCCCGTACACCGAGGCGTCATGCTTCAGCGGCACCTCGGTGGCGGGGACGGCCAGCCGCAGGCCGGGGAAGCGCTCGAACAGCGCCCGGTAGCCGATGCGCAGCTCGTTCCTGGCGAGCTGCTGCCCCAGGCACTGGTGCACGCCGTGGCCGAACGCCAGGTGCCGCCGCGCGTCCGGCCGGTCCAGCCTCAGCGCGTCCGGATCCTCGAACACCGCGCCGTCGCGGTTGATCACGGGCAGGGACAGCGCGACCGTCTCCCCCTTCCTGACCAGCTGGCCCGCCACCTCCACGTCCTCCAGCGCCGCCCTGGACGGCGCTCCCTGGTGCAGGATCGACAGCCAGCGCAGCAGCTCCTCCACGGCGCCTTCCACTGCGTCCTCCTCGAGGGGCAGTCCCTCCTTCAGCAGCGCGAACACGCCCAGGGCCAGCATGTTCGCGGTGGTCTCGTGGCCCGCCACGAGCAGGATCAGCGCGACGTAGGTCAGCTCCTCGTCCGTCAGCTCGCCGGTCAGGCCGCTGATCAGGTCGTCGCCCGGCTCGGCCCGCTTGCGGCGTACCAGCTCGCCCAGATACGCCGTGAGGTCGGCCGTGGCCTGCGCGCCGTCCCTGTCCGGGGTGACGAGGGCGGCGCTGCGGTCCTGGAAGAAGTCGTGGTCGGTGTACGGCACGCCGAGCAGCTCGCAGATGACCAGCGACGGGATCGGCAGGGCGTAGGCCGTCACCAGATCGACCGGCGGCCCGGCCTTCGCCATGGCGTCGAGATGGTCGGCCGCGATCTGCTCGATGCGCGGCTCCAGCAGGCGCATCCTGCGCACCGTGAACTGCCCGGTGAGCAGGCGGCGGTAGCGGGTGTGCTCGGGCGGGTCGGTGGCGGCGAAGAACCCCGGCGGGGCGGGCCGGGCGGGACCGCCGGGGCGCACGACGTGGACGGCGGTGTGCTTGAGCTCCTGCCTGGCGCTGAACCTCGGGTCGCCCAGCACGGTACGGCCCGCCGCCATCGTCGTGGCCAGCCAGCCCTGGTGCCCGTCGGCCATCTCCAGCCGGGCCATCGGCGGTAGATCACGCAGCCCTGCGGGCGGGTCGAAGGGGCACTCCTGGTTGCGTTCGATGGGAAGTCGCATAATTTTGAGAGTAGACTCTCAAATAAGAGTTGTATAGCGAATCGTCGTCTTCTCCTACGATTGGACTCGGGGAGGACGTACGACGGAGAATGCTGTCTCATGAGCGATCGACCGGGCCTGCGTGAGCGGAAGAAGGCCAAGACGAGGGCGCTGATCCAGAAGGAGGCGCTGCGGCTCTTCCGGGAGCAGGGATACGCCGCGACGACGGTCGAGCAGATCGCGGAGGCGGCGGAGGTGGCGCCCAGCACCGTCTTCCGCTACTTCGCCACCAAAGAGGACCTGGTGCTGGTCGACCAGTTCCCGCCCTTCATCGAGGCGCTCCAGTCCGCCCCAGCCCACCTCAAGCCCGTGCCGGCGGTACGGGCCGCGATGCGGGCGGTGATGGCCGGGCAGACGGCGGAGGAGTTCGTGGAGAGCATGGAGCGGGAGAAGCTCATGTTCACGGTGCCGGAGCTGTGGGCGGCCAGCCTGGACAACATCAGCGGCGTGGTCAGAACCATGCACGAGCAACTGGCGGCCCGAGAGGGCCGACCGGCCGACGACCCGGGGCTGCGCAATGTCACGGGGGCGATCGTGGGGGTGCTGATGGCGGTCTGGCTTGACTTGGTAAAGGACCCGACTCTCGACGCCTCGGCCGAACTCGACCAGGCCCTGGCCCACCTGGAAGCCGGCCTCCCCCTATAGCTCCCCGCCTGCCCGGCTACCCCCACCCCCTACGCCCGCCCAAGCCCCCAGCCCCACCGACGCCCGCTCACCTGCGCCTTTCCGCCTGTGCCCGTTCGCCCGCTTCCATGCGATGCCGCCCGCCCGTCCGGCCGCTGGTCGGCTGCGGCAGCCTGGAGTCAGGTGCCCGGGTAGTTGCCGCCGCCGTGTGCCGAGTCCAGGGCGTCGTAGTCGGGGGTGTAGCCGCGCTTCGGTATCGCGTCCACGAACGCCACGTGGCTCGGCTTCTTGTACGACGCCAGCTGCGTCCTGACGTGGTCGACGAGCTCGTCCGCCGTGGCGGTGGTGTCCGGTTTGAGGGCGACGACGGCCTTGACGGCCTGGTGCCAGGTGGGGTCGGGGACGCCGATGACCGCGGCGTCGGCCACGGCCGGGTGGGACTTGAGGGCGCGTTCCACCTCGGCCGGGTAGATGTTCTCGGCGCCTGATTTGATCATGCGAAGCTTGGGGCCGATGAAGGTGATGGTCCCGTCGGGTTCGCGGCGGCCGAGGTCGCCGGTGTGGTGCCAGCCGTACGCGGACTTAGCGGCATTTAAGTCGGGCCGGGCGAAATATCCGGAAAAGAGGGTCTTGCCGCGGGCGCAGATCTCGCCCACCTCGCCGGGCGGCAACTCGGCCCCGTCCGGGGCCAGGATGCGTACCTGGACCAGCGGAGAGGGACGTCCCGCGAACCCCGACCCCCCATCCGCCAGCCCGAGGAACGTGAGCATCCCACCGACCTCGGTCTGCCCGTACCCGCCCATCTTGGACCGGCACCAGGGAGAGTCGTCCACCGTGATCATGCTGTCCCACTCGGCCGAGTGCGAGACGAACCTCAGCGACGACAGGTCGTACTTGCCCCCGGCGTTCGCGGCCGTCACCGCGTCGATCATCGGCCCGAACAGGAACGCCTGCGTCACCCGCTCGGCGTCGATCAGGCGGCAGACCTCTTCGGGGTCGAAGGCGGGCGTGAACACGTTCGTGCCGCCGATCTGGAACGTGGCCAGGCAGAACATCATCGTGCCCACGTGGAAGAGCGGGCCGTTGTTGAGGAACGTGAAGCCGGGCTCCATCTGGCGTACGACGAGGAGCGAGGCGCTGTGGGCGACCAGCGCGGCGCTGCTGAGCAGGGCCGCGCTGGGGCGGCCGTCGAAGGCGGCGGTGTAGAGGGCGAGGACCGGTTCGCCGTCGTCCACCTGCGGGAAGTCCCTCGGGGCCCCGCTCGCCACCAGCTGCTCATAGTCGTCCCCGGCCCGCACCCAGGTGCTCTCGGACACGGCCGTGGTGGCGTCCGAAGGATCCCATACGACGACCTTGGGGGTCAGATCGGACAGTACGAACCGCAGCTCGTCCTCCGACTGCCGCCAGTTGGCCGGGCAGAGGATCGCGCCCAGGCGCGAGCAGGCCAGCAGGAGCTCCAGTACGGCATGGGAGTTCTGGCCGAGCCACACCACCCGTTCCCCGGCCGCCACACCCCGCCCCGCCAGGGCGTCGGCCAGCCGGGTCACCCGGGCGTCGAGCTCGGGGTACGTACGCCGTACCTCCCCGTCCACCACCGCCGTGACCTGGGGACGGCTGCGGGCATGATCGGCGAGGAGGTCTGACAGGGACAGGCTGTGGATCATCTGGGCCTCCCGAGGGCTTACCGGAACGCGGGCATGACTTCGGCGGCGAAGAAGCGCATGATCCGCTTCATCTCCTCCAGCGGCATGGGGCGGGTGCTGCCGAAGTCGCACAGGAGGTTCGAGAAGCCGGAGTTCCGCAGGAGGGAGATCTGCTCGATCACCCGCTCCGGGTCGCCGATCACGTCCAGCTGCTCCCACCGGAAGTCGGTCGACAGCGTGCCGCCCTTGAGGTAGCGGTCCTGGTAGTACTCGAAGCCCTGCGCGGCCCGGCCGGTCTTCGGGTCGATGGGGGCGCTGCGCTCGTTGAAGATCCGCGACCGGTCGAACGACGCCTCGAAGCGCGCCTGGTCCTCGCGCGCCTGTTCCAGGGTGGGGGCCACGTACACGCTGCGCGCCACCACCAGCTCCGCGCCCTCGGGATGGCCCGCCTGCGCGGCCGTCTCCCGCCAGGTCTCCGCCGCCTTGACGACCTTGCGGAACGGCGCCGCCGGGTCGGCGAGGATGGGCAGCCCGCGCTCGGCGTACATGGTGACGGTCTCGGGGGAGACGGCCGCCACGTGCAGCGGCGGGTGCGGCGACTGCAGCGGTCTCGGGACGAGGCCCACCTCGGAGCCGGTCTTGTAGAACTTCCCCTCATGCTGGTACGAGTCCTGCGTCCAGAGCCCGACGATGACCTCCAGCGCCTCGTTGAACCGGTCGCGCGCCTCCGCCAGGTCTATCCCGAACCCCTCGAACTCGAAGCTCTGATACCCCCGCCCGATCCCCAGGTCCAGCCGCCCTCCGGAGAGCACGTCCACCATCGCGGCCTCCTCGGCCACGTGGACCGGGTTGTGGAGGGGCAGCACCACGATGCCCGTGCCGAGCCGGATGCGGGAGGTGCGGGCGGCGGCGTGGGCGAGCATCGTGAACAGGTTGGGGACGACGCCGTAGTCCCGGAAGTGGTGCTCGGCCAGCCGTACCCCGTCGAACCCCAGCTCCTCGGCCAGCTCGACGAGCTCCAGATGGTAGTCATAGACGTCCTTGAAGCTGTGGCCGTCGAAACGGTGGAAGAGGTGGAAGGTCGAGAACTTCATGCGGCGACCCCTCGGCAGGCGACTAAACCAAGCGCTCGCTTGGGAGCGTACCACGCCCACCTGGGTTGCCCTAGGGAGTCCCGGAGCGAAACGCACGGCCTTCCACGAAGGGGGCGCTTCGCGCCAAGGGGCTCCAGACAGCGCCTCCCAGGAGGGGCTCCGCCCCCCTTCGACCCCCCGAAAACCCCGCTCGCTTCGCTCGCCAGCCCCGCCCCTTGCCCGATTACCGGCTTGACCTACTGGAGCCCACCCCAACCCCGCTCGCTTCGCTCGCCAGCCGATCGCCTCTTGCGTGGTTGCCCGATCGGCTCGCTGGAGCCCTACCTCGCCCGCGAGAGGACGGGGCGATGCGCGGATCGATGCGGCAGGTGTTTACGCGAAGCGCCCGAAGGTGTGGAGCGGTGACAGCCGGCATGCCGGCCAGGCTGGAGATCGCGGGGTTTCTCGTTGAGGAGCACGCCGAGGCGGGTGAGACCGCGTTAGTGGGCTGCTACTACACCTCTGTAAGCACGTAGAGCAGGGCGTTCATACCGGTTCCACTGACCAGGTCGCGCTTGTCGATCAGACGGCGGATGTCCGTGAATGGCACCCACTCGATGCGTTCAGCCTCCCATGCCTCGGTCGGCGGGCCGATGTACCGGGCGCTGCCGGCGCGGAAGATGTGGTGCTCGGAGTCGGAGATGCCGCTGGTGGGCTGTGTATAAAGCAACGCAGATGACCACGCGCTCCCCGTAGGGCGGTCTCGCAATACTGGATGACGCGCCGGTACTTCGCCTGCGCCATCGCCTGATTCGCCAGCAACGCGTTTTGCCGCCGGAAGTGTGGCTTCTCTCTTGATCTGCCGAGCGCTCGCGTCGTCGGCCCGCGGTTCGCCATTCGAAATCGGGATGGTCGCCGCTCTTGCTGTCTTAAGCAGACACGCCGACGTCACAGCTGCG
This sequence comes from Nonomuraea angiospora, assembly GCF_014873145.1. NCBI lineage: Bacteria > Bacillati > Actinomycetota > Actinomycetes > Streptosporangiales > Streptosporangiaceae > Nonomuraea > Nonomuraea angiospora. Next base: position 10,072,917 of record NZ_JADBEK010000001.1, read on the forward strand.
TGACGTGGGCGTGCGGGTTCCCATGAAGTCGTGGGCAACCGCCATGCATCAAGCGCTGGCCGGCGGCGGCGCGAGTTCGGCCGCGACCTCTGCGGCGATCTCGATGGCTCGCCTGGCAAGTGGTGAGTGCGTACGTCCCGCCCGCCAGTGCAGGTAGATCTCCCGCGGTGGTGGGGATGGCCGTAGCTCGTGGACGCGGAGGCTGCCGTCGGACGAGATGCCGGCGCCGCGGATGACGAGCCAGGGCAGCATCGCCGATCCCAGGCCGGCTCGCACCATCGACAACAGGGTGTCGTTGACCGCGGTGCGGAAGACGATCTGCGGCCGGGCGCCACTGCGGGCGACCTCCTGCTCCATCGCGGGCTGGTCGCAGGTCAGCGGCCAGGCCACCATGGGTGCGCCGTCGAGCAAATCCAGCGGGACCGGACCGTCGGGGAAGGTGTTGGCATTGGCCACCAGCAGGTACGGATCGTCGAGCAGCTTGAGGTGCTCGACGTCGCCGTCGATGCGGCCGTCGTAGAAAAGCAGGTCAAGGTCGCCGATCTGCGGCTGATCGGGTTCCTCCTCGGACAACCTGATGTCGCAGCCGGGGTGCTCGTCGCGCAGCCGCCGTACAACCGACGGAAGGATCACGTTGGACACGCTCTGGAACGTGCCGATGTCGATCCGGCCATCTCCCGCCTTGAACCGGTCCACGGCGTCGGCCAGTGCCTCCGCCTTCGCCAGCAGTTCGCGACCGTGGTTGAGGACCACGGAGCCGAGTGGGGTGAGCCGTACCGGCTTGGGGCCGCCCGGCCGGTCGAACACCGGACCGCCGAGGGCCCTCTCCAACGCGGCAATCTGTTGGCTCACCGTCGACTGGGTGTAACCGAGACTGGCAGCCGCCCGACCGAACGAGCCCTGCTCGGCGATGGCGGCCATCGCCGCCAGGTGGCGAAGCTCGACGTCGGTCATGAGTCCAGCATGCATTGGCATAAGCGATCGAATCAATCGAAAATCATCGTTTTTCACGATCGAGTCGCGGGGCTTAGCGTGACAGAACCAGCCGCCAGGCAGGTCGCCATGACGTCCGCGCCAGCGGGTGGTGGCGTTCGGCACGACGATACGAAGGAGAACCAACATGGCCGGGACGCTCACTCACGGCGAGCAGCTCCTCAAGATCAACGGCGCCGAGCTGTGTGTCGAGACCTTCGGGGATCGAGCGGATCCGGCGATCCTGCTCGTCGCCGGGTCGGCCGCCTCGATGCTGTGGTGGGACGCCGAGCTGTGCGAACGAATCGCGGCGGCAGACCGGTACGTCATCCGCTACGACCACCGAGATACCGGCCGGTCGACCGGCTATCCGCCAGGCGAGCCGGCGTACTCGTTCACCGACCTGACTCTCGACGTGCTCGGCATCCAGGACGCCTTGGGCATCGAACGCGCCCATGTGGTCTGTCAGTCGATGTTCGGCCGGACCGGACTCATTCTCGGTGTGGACCATCCCGAGCGGGTCGCCTCGCTGACTTTCATGTCGGGCTCGACCGGGGCCGACGACCTGCCGCCGCCGTCGAGCGATCTGACCATGCCGGCCGAGCCGGATACCTCCGACGCGGCCGCGGTCGTCGAGTACGTGGTCGCCGGCGCCAGGGCGTACGCAGGTGGTTCGCCGTACTTCGACGAGACCGCGATCCGAGCGTTGGTCGAACGTGACGTGGCGCGCGCCAGGAGCTACGCGTCGACTCTGGTCAACCACTACGCCATCGAGCTCGATGGGCCTGCCCGGGGCGGATTCGGCGACATTGCGGCGCCGACGCTCGTGGTCCACGGCGACCACGACCCAGTGCTGCCGCTGCCGCACGGCGAGGCACTTCGCGACGCGATCCCCGGTGCGCAGCTGCTGGTCCTGGAGGGAGCCGGACACGACCTGCCCGAGCCGGTGTGGGAGGACTTCGTATCGGCCCTGGTACGGCACACGGAAAGAGACCGCGCATGAACCGGCTGAGGTCGGCACTCTGGTTGCCGCTCTTCGACGACCTCGCCGACCCGCGGGTGGTCGCGCGAGTCGCCGCCGAAGCGGAGGAAGTCGGGTGGGACGGCTGCTTCGTGTGGGATCAGCTGTGCTGGCGCGCGCCGATCCGGCAGGTCGCCGACCCGTGGATCGCGCTGGCGGCGATCGCCACCGCGACCGAGCGGCTGCGGCTCGGCCCGATGGTGTCGGTGCTTCCCCGCCGGCGACCGGCCAAGGTCGCGCGGGAGACTGCGACGCTGGATCGGCTCAGCAACGGCCGCCTCACCCTCGGCGTCGGCCTCGGCAGCGACCGGTTCGTCGGCGAGCTGTCCAAGACCGGCGAGCAACTCGACGACCGGCGGCGCGGGCGGATGCTCGACGAGTCCTTGGCGATCCTGGCCGCCGCCTGGTCCGGTGAACCGGTGCATCATCGCGGTGAGCACTACACCGTCGACGACATCGCGTTCCTGCCGCGGCCGGTTCAGCGGCCTGGCGTGCCGGTGTGGGCAGCCGGATTCCCGGGCAACGTCAAGCCGATCCGCCGGGCTGCCCGACTCGATGGCTTCTTTCCGGCCAACCTGGAGCACCCGGACCAGCTTGCCGGGATCGTCGGCACCCTCACGGAATTGCGCCGTGGAGACATGGCCTCGTACGACATCGCCCTCGGTATGCCGCTCGGCGCCGACCCCGAGCCGTACGCGCAGGCCGGCGCGACATGGTGGCTGCCTGAGTTCGAACCGGGTGTACGGCTCGACACCGTGCGCGGCGTACTCCGCGACGGCCCAGCGGCCTGAGGAGGCGGCCGCATTGTTCGACGCGGAGCTCGTTCGCCAGGCGACGTTGGTGCCGTGGTCGCTGTCGGCGATGACCAGGGGCGGCCTTAAGAGCCTGCCGACAAAGGGTTCGGTCGCTGAGGCGGAGACGAGGGATGCCTTGGTCGAGGCCATCTTCGAGTGATATGCCCGCGATCGGGCCCACGGAGGACCACAAGGCCGCCGCCCCCTGCGGGGCGGTCGGCGATCAGGGGCGCGGGCCGAAGCCTTGGGCCGCGAGCCAAGTGGCGCAGAGGCCGGGCCAAGCGGACGCGCTCGGTTCGCCCTGGGCGAGCCCGAGCCCGTGCTTGCCCTCGGGAAAGACATGGAGCTCGAACGGCGTGCCGGCGCGCGCGAGTGCGGCGGCAAACAGCAGACTGTTGTCGACCGGGACCACATTGTCGTTCGCGGTGTGCCAGAGGAATGTCGGCGGCATCTCGGCCGTCACGTTCAGGTGGGCGGATAGGGCTGTCGCCTGCTCCTCGCTGCCGTCAGTGCCGAGCAGCCGGTAGCGCGACGAGGAGTGCGCCCCGGTGAGGTCGATGACCGGGTAGCCGAGCACCACGGCATCTGGGCGCCCGCCGTCGTTCGAGCCCTCTTTGGAGGTGGCGAGGGTGGCGGCGAGATGGCCGCCGGCGGAGAACCCCATGACGGCGACCCGCGTGGCGCCGCGTTCCCGGACGACGTTCACTGCCTGGCGCAGGTCGTGCAAGGGAGCCGGATGCAGCGGCTCGCGGCTCGGTTCGCCCCCGGCCACCCGGTAGCGCAGCACGTAGGCGTCGACGCCCAGCGTGACCAGCCAGCGGGCCACATCCGTACTCTCGTTCTCGGCCAGTCTGGCGTAACCGCCGCCGGGGCACACCACCACCGCACCCGAGGCCGGGATGTCCGCTCCGTACAGCGTCAGGCTGGGGGTTCCGGTAGCAGGGCCCGGAGGAGCCGCTGACCAGAGCGGAATGTCGATCATGCGACGGACTCTACCCCTTGAGGGCTACGGACCTCCCTGTGCCTGTCCCGTCTGCCGACCGACTTCACGCATCCCGATCTGCGCGACCTCTTAAGCCTTTGTCAGCAGGCTCTTATGCGAAGTGGCGGATTTCGGGAAACGGGACGCCGCTACTCCACGCTCACGGATTCAGCCGCCGTGTTCGTGCGTACGTGCAGGTGCCCCTCGGTTGGGAAGGCAGGGGGTTGGGCGGGGAGCACGGAGTGGAGGCCATATCGACATTTCTCTGCCACGCGGCAGGAAGCATGGTTGTCCACGGCATGAAGCAGATCGAGGCGTGCCAGAGGCATCATGCACTGCGAGCCGAGCGCCCAAGCCGAAACGGCCTCAAGGGCGCGCGGAGCGATTCCTCGACCTCGGGCCTCAGCCGAGACCCAGTAACCCACCTCCGCCGAGGCGTCCGTAGGATCGACGCCTCCCTTGACCACGCTGAATCGGACGCCTGCGGTCCACCCGTCGTTCTGATCATCGATCCATCGACGGGCGTCCGCCTCGCGGACCAGAGAAGTGGTCAACCAGCGGCGCAGGAGTGGATCACGATGAGCCGCCACGAGGGCCACCGCGTCCTCACCTCGCCACGGTCGCAGGCGCAACGCGGGCGCGGACACGGTCGGCTCCACGGACAGGACGACGGTCATGACACTCCTTGATCGATGTCTCCGCCGACTTGCTGCGAGGACGAGGCTCGAACACCCACATCGGCGGCAGGAGGCAATCCTCGTCACGTCAGCTGAGAACTCGCCACTTCGGATGGGAACCACTGGAAGTGCAGACCGGCGGGCGCCCTGACGCGCGGGGAAGGATTTGCCACCCGGGTAGAAGATCCTCCGCCCTGGATGCAAAACGCCATACCCGTGCCGCGAGCTATTTCAGGGTTTCGGCCGCACGGCCGCATGCTCCGAAGGCCGGCAATACCGGAGGCGTCCCGAACCTCAGCCGGCCATGCGGCCCCTGCCTATCGCTCACGCATAGGCTCGGTCGGTGCAGACCTGCGCCTTCGATGTCGGCGCAACCACCGTTCGCGACGACCGATACTTGACCACCTGGGCTGACTGGCTGGACGTCCCAGCCACACGCTGAGGCAACGGGCGGTGGGGCGGTCTTGCAGCGCGTGACCGATCCCGCGCAGCGCTTCGATCTTGGGGCGTACGCGGGCCTCGGCGGCCACCGAGTCGCGCTTGTCGCCCATCGGCACGCCGCGGAACGCGTTGCTCCACGAGGGCCCGGGGCCGCCGGTCGCGTCGATCCGCTGCAGCGCGCTCACGAACCCCGCCAGTTCCTTGGCCGCCTCGACGGGGTCGGCCAGTTCCTCCGTGGTCTCGCCCGGCAGCCACCGGTAGACCGACCAGGGGAACGGGTAGCCGTCGCCGGGCCGGCCCTTCGCGAGCGGCTCGGAGATCGGCAGCGGCAGTGCGGGGCGAGCCGCGGCAGCCATTCATGCTCGCGGTCAACCTGCCCGACCCACCGGGGATAGCGCGGCAATCGTACGGACATGTCCGTGCCGAGCCGGAACGTCGTGTTGTCCACCCCGGACCGCGGCACGGGAGAGAGGGGCAGCTCGGCCCACCGGGGAACTGCGTCGCCAGCAGGCGGCGTGCGAGGGCCTCGTCGATCAGCGGGTTGTCGGGGTCAGGCGTCGACACGGGCGGCTCCTTGTGGGGGAGAGGTGCGATCAGCGGGTTATCGGCTCGCGCGTAGGCACGGGCGGCCCCTTCCGGGGGAGAGGTGCGATCGGCGGGTTGTCGGGGTCAGGCATCGGCACGGACGGCCCCTTGTGAGGGTGAGGTGCGGGAGGGGCGCAGGACCGGGGCGAGCAGCGTCAGCAGCAAGACCACGCACGTGATCAGCGCGAACGCGGCGGGGTAGCTGAGCGCGCCCGCCACCCAGCCCGTCACGGCCGGGGCGATCAGACCTGACAGGTACGTGATCGTCGCGACACCCGCCACGCCCTCGCTCGGAGTCGTGCCCGCGTTGCCCGCCGCCGCGATCACGAGCGGCACGATCACCGCGATCCCCAGTCCGATCAGGGCGAACCCGGCGATGCCGAGCGCGGGCGTGCGGGCCGCGACCACGAGGACGCCGCCGACCGCCGCCACGGCACTGCCCGCCCTGACGGTCGCCGCCGGACCGATCCGGCGGATGACGTGGTCGCCCAGCAGCCGCGTGCTCGCCATGCAGAGCATGAAGACGGTGTATCCGGCGGCGGCCAAGCCGGGGCCGGCGTTGGTGACGGCGGTGAGGTAGACGGCGGACCAGTTCGAGCTGGCGCCCTCCGCGAACGTCGCACAGAACCCGACCAGCCCGATCACCAGGATCCCTCGCGTGGGGAGCGCGAAGCGCCGCGGCGCGGGCGCGTCGCGTACCGAACCCGTCATCCCGCTGTCGGGGAGGAGGCCGCGCCCGGCCGCCGCCCCGAAGCCGAGTAACGCGAGCGACATGGCTCCGAGGTGGATCCGGGCGTCGATGCCCGCGTGGGCGGCCAGGGCGCCGAGTCCGCCGGCGGCCAGGCTGCCGACGGACCACATGCCGTGCAGTCCCGACATGATCGAGCGGCCGAGATGCCGTTCGAGGAGGACGGCGTGCGCGTTCATCGCGACGTCGCACATGCCCGCCGACGCCCCGAACAGCAGGAACGCCCCGAACAGCCACACGGGCGACGGCGAGAGCGCGGGGAGGGCCAGGCCCGCGCACCACAGGGCGAGGAGGACGCGTGTGGCCGCGCGGTTGCCGAAGCGGTAGGCCAGGCGGCCGGCCATCGGCATGCCCACGAAGGCGCCGATCGACGGGCACAGCAGCACGAGGCCGAGGGCGCCGGGGCTGAGGTGCAGGTGCTCCTGGATCCAGGGGATGCGCGTGGACAGGCTGCCGGCGACGGCGCCGTGCGCGACGAAGACGGCCGTGATGGCCCGCTGATGACTCATGGCTTGGAAATTATCAGGCAGGCTTCCTGATGAAAAGAGGTTTTAGGCAGGGTCCCTGATTATTATGAGGACCGTGAAGACCGCCACCCCTGCCCTGGCCCGAGCGATCAACGACCGGCTGGCCCTCGACCTGCTGCTGGAACACGGGCCGCTGACCGCGCCCCAGCTCCGCACGCTGACCGGGTTGTCCAGGCCCACCGTGTCCGACCTGATCGAACGGCTCATGGCGGGCGGCCTCGTCGAGGTCACAGGCGAGAGCGGCGAGGACCGGCGGGGCCCGAACGCGCGCCTGTACGGGCTGGTGGCGAATCGGGCCCACGTGGCCGGGGTGGACGTACGGCGCGACGCCGTCAACGTCACGGTCGCCGACATCACCGGGCGGGTGGTCAGCGAGGCGAGTACGACGATCGGCGCGAGAGCCGACCTGGCGGCCCTCATCGCGAAGGTGGTAGGGGGCGCGGTGGGGCGGCGCGCGCTGGACACGGTCGTGGTCGGGGCGCCGGGGCTGGTCGATCCGCGTGACGGGGAGCTGGTGTCGCCCAACGACGTGCCCGGGTGGCGGCGCGACACGATGGGATCCGTACGCGAGCGCCTGGGCGTGCCCGTGATCCTGGAGAACGAGGTCAACCTGGCCGCCATCGCCGAGCTCCGCACGGGAGCCGCCGCCGGGAGCGAGGACTTCGTGCTCCTCTGGCTGGATGACGGGGTGGGAGCGGCGGTCGTGCTCGAGGGCCGGCTGCGCCGGGGGGCGTCGGGCGGCGCGGGGGAGATCGGGTTCCTGGAGGTCGGGGGTGTGGCGTTCTGCGAGCTGTTGAACGCCGAGATCATACGGAGGTTCGACCGGGACGAGCTCGCCCGGCGGATCGCCCAGGGTGCCTTCGCCTACGCCACCCTCCTTGACCCCGGGCTCGTCGTCCTCGGCGGGACGACGGGGCATGAGGGTGGGGACGAACTGGCCGAGCTGGTGGCCGACCACCTGCGCGCCCTGGCCCCGGCGCCCACGGAGGTCCGGGCCAGCACGGTCACGGGCAACGCGGTGCTGCAGGGCGCCGTGCTGACCGCCCTGGACCTGGCCCGCGACCGCGTCTTCGGCTGACGCCTCTGGCACGTCCTGCCTGGTGGCCGACCGCCGACCCCGGTCTCCCGGTCCCACTCCCGGCTCCGGTCTCCTGGCCCCGGTCTCCCGGCCCTGGTCTCCCGATTCCGACGCTCGACGGTGACCTCCGACGGTGACCTCTGGCGGTGGCCTCTGGCGGTGGCCTCTGGCGGTGGCCTCTGGCGGTGGCCTCTGGCGGTGGCCTCTGGCGGTGGCCTCTGGCGGTGGCCTCTGGCGGTGGCCTCTGGCGGTGGCCTCTGGCGGTGGCCTCTGGCGGTGGCCTCTGGCGGTGGCCTCTGGCGGTGGCCTCTGGCGGTGGCCTCTGGCGGTGGCCTCTGGCGGTGGCCTCTGGCGGTGGCCTCTGGCGGTGGCCTCTGACGGTGAGCTCCGACGGTGAGCTCCGACGGGTTGACGTGCCGCTTGCGACCGCCCGTGCCCACCCTGAGGCCGTCGGACGGGCGGTTGCCTCCCCTGGAGGGATCAGGCGAGCGCGGTGATCAGGCCCATGGTCAATGCCGTGCGCTCCGCGATGTGCTCCACCAGCACGTGCTCGTGCCGCGCGTGCGCCCCGTCCCCCACCGCGCCCATCCCGTCCAGCACCGGCCGGCCCAGCGCGGAGACGAAGTTCCCGTCGCTGGCGCCGCCCACCGACACCTCGTCCAGCAGCCAGCCGAACCCGGCCGCCACCTCCCGCGCCTCCTTGAACAGCCGCTGGGAGGCCGCGTTCGGTGTCATGGGCGGGCGGTTCCACTCGCCGGTGGCCGAGATGGTCACCCGGGGGTCCGACGCCTTCAGGCCGGCGAAGACGTCGTCGATGCGTCCCATCTCCGCCGGGTCCGTGACGCGTACGTCGATTCCGCAGCTCGCGTCCCCGGCCGTCACGTTGCGGCCGGTGCCGCCGCTGATCAGGCCGACGTTCACGGTGGTCCCGCGCTCGCGGGAGCCGGCTCGGGCCAGGGTGGTGACGATCTCGGCCAGGGTGTGGATGGCGCTCGCCCCCGCGTACGGGTCGAGCCCCGCGTGCGCCTCCACCCCTCTCACGTTCACGTTGAACAGCCCCACGCCCTTCCTGGCGGTCTTGAGCGCTCCGTCCTGGGAGGCCTCGAAGACGAGGGTCGCCAGCGTGTCCTCGCTGGCCGCCTCGATGTGCGCGCGGGAGGCGGGGCTGCCGATCTCCTCGTCCCCGTTGAAGAGGTAGCGCACGCTCGGATGCGGCAGCCCCAGCTCGCGCAGCCCGCGCAGGGCCCAGATCGACTGGACGAGGCCCGTCTTCATGTCGTACACGCCAGGACCGGTCGCCTTGCCGTCCACCACCGTGAACGGCCACGCGGCCAGGGTCCCCGTCGGCCAGACGGTGTCGTAGTGGCTGAGCATGAGCACGGTGCCGGGCGCGGTGCCCCGGTAGGTCAGCTCCAGGATGTCGCCGTAGGACCCGCCGTCGTGCAGGACCTCCTCGTCCGGGGTCCCGAGGCGTTCGACGGCCCGGCCGCGGATCTCACGCAGCCCCTTGACCAGCATGGCCTTGTCGTAGCTGTGGGTTTCCAGCTCCACCGCGGCCTTGAGGTCGTCGAGCATGGCCGGGAGGGCCTGCCGGGCCCAGTCGGTGATCAACACGAGGTCCTTTCTAGGGAATCGGAGCTCCGGGGCCGAGCGGGATGCCGACCCACCAGAAAGCGAAGAACAGCAGCGTCCAGACGACGAGCAGGGTGAACGAGAGGGGGATGGTCATCGAGGCCAGCGTGCCGATCCCGGCCGAGCGCCGGTAGCGCTGGAGGAAGCCGAGCGCCATCACGAAGTACGGGCTCATGGGCGTGATCGCGTTGGTGCACGAGTCGGCGATGCGGTAGAGGGCCTGGGTGTATTCGGGCGGGATGTTCAGCAGCATCAGCATCGGCACGAAGACGGGGCCGACGAGCGCCCACTGCGCGGACCCGCTGGTCACCACCAGGTTGATCAGGGTGACCACGACCAGGATGCCCAGGAACACCACGGGCCCGCTCACCCCGGCCGACTTCAGCAGGCCGGCCCCGTTGATCGCGATGATCTCGCCGATGCCGGTCCACTTGAAGTACGCCAGGAACTGCGAGATCGCGAAGAACAGCACCAGGATCGGCGCCATCTCGCGGAACCCGTGGGCCATGAAGCCGGGGATGTCCCGGCTGCCGGTGATCGTCCCGGCGGCCTTCCCGTACGCCCATCCGACGGCCAGGAACGCCAGCGCGAGGAAGATCGCGATGGAGGTGAGCAGCGGCGACTGCACGATGCCGCCGTCCTTGCCGCGCAGCGGCGACCCGGCGGGCAGCACGGCCGCCACCACGGCGGCCACGTACACCACCAGCGCGATCAACGCGGCCCGCAGCCCCTTCCGCTCCGAGGCACTGAGCGCCAGCCCGCCGACCGCCCCCACCCCGCCGGCCGCCCCCACCCCGCCGGCCGGGCCCACCCCGCCGGCCGGGCCCACCCCGCCGGCCGCGCCCATCCCGCCGGCCGCGCCCATCCCGCCGGCCGCGCCCATCCCGCCGGCCGCGCCCATCCCGCCGGCCGCGCCCATCCCGCCGGCCGCGCCTACCCGCCCACCGCGCCCAGGTCGGGGCTGGCGGAGTCGGAGGAGCCGGCGGAGGTGCGGGAGTTGGCAGAGGTAGGGGATGCGAGGGCGCCAGGGGAATCGATGGAGCCGGGGGAGGAGGGGGAGGAGGGCTCCGGGTCGATGGGGAGCGACTCGACGCGGCGGGCCAGCACGCGCTCGGTCACCAAGGTGATCGTCGCGGCCAGCACCAGCGACGAGGCCAGCGAGAAGAAGTAGTTGGCCAGCGGCGTGACCGTGTAGGCGGGATCGACGGTGTGCGCCGCGGCCGTCGTGAGCCCCGACAGGATGGCGTCGGTCGGCGTGATCAGCGGGCTGGCGTCGTAACCCGCCGAGATCGACACGAACGCCACCACGATGCCCAGGATCGGGCTGCGCCCCACCGCGCGGAAGGCCAGCGCGCCGAGCGGGATGAGCACGACGTACGCGGCGTCGGAGGCCACGTGCGCCACCATGCCGGTGAACGCCAGCGCGAACGTCACCCACTTCGGCGACACCCGCGACACCCCGGCGCGCAGCACGGCGGCCAGCAGTCCCGAGCGCTCGGCGACCGCGACGCCGAGCATGACGACCAGGATCGTGCCGAGCGGCGGGAAGGAGGTGTAGTTCTTGACCGCGTCGCCGACCATCATCCGCACGCCGTCGGCGAACAGCAGGTTCTGGGCCACGACGGTCTTGCCCGTCGCCGGGTTGACCGCCGACACCCCGGCCGCCGCCAGGCCCCAGCTGACCAGCGCCAGTAACGCGGCCAGGATGACGAACAGCCAGAACGGATGGGGCAACCGGTTGCCCAGCCGCTCGATCCCGCCCAGCACCCGAAGGAGCGCGTTCAGGGACCGCGAACCTGTCACCGTCTCGGACGCGCTCATTGGCACGCCTCCTTCCCGCATTTCGGTCAACCATTACATGCGGTAAGGAAGTGTCCTGACAAGAGTGAGGTCAAGAGACGGCGGCAACCGGCTCCCGGAGCGGCAGCCGTACCTCGAACCAGGTCTCGCCCGGAACCGAGCGCACCTTGATCTCCCCGCCGTGCCGGCCGGCCACGATCCGGTAGGAGATGTCCAGGCCGAGACCGGTGCCCTGACCCACGCTCTTCGTCGTGAAGAACGGCTCGAAGATCCGGTCCTTGATCGCCTCGGGCACGCCGGGCCCGGTGTCGCCGATCTCGACGATGGCCTCGTCCTCGTCGTGCGCCGTGCGGATCGTGAGCGTGCCCTCCTCGCCCATCGCGTCGAGCGCGTTGTGGATGAGGTTCGTCCAGACCTGGTTGAGCTCGCCCGCGTAGCAGGGGATGTGCGGCAGCGTGCGGTCGTAGTCGGTGACCACGGTGACGCCCGGGGCGATCTTGCCGCGGAAGATCGCGACCGTGCTGTCGAGCAGGTCGTGCACGTCGGCCTGCTGGAACGGCGCCCGGTCCATCTGCGAGTACTGCTTGGCCGAGCCGATCAGCGACGTGATGCGCTCGGTGGCCTCGGTCACCTCGTTGAGCATCTGGGAGATCTCGATGGCCTTGGCCAGCCACTGCACCGCGGCGGGAGCACGGTCCTCGCCCACCTTGCCGCGGATCTTCTCCAGCGACTCGGGCGTGAACCCGACGGTGACCAGCGCGGGGGCCAGGTCCCAGGCGTCCTCGACGCCCAGCTCTTCCAGCGCTTCGCCCAGCTCGTCCTCGGCGTCGGACATCTCCAGCGGGCTGCGCTGGGGCAGCTTGCCCAGGTTGGCCGTGCAGGACTCCTGCCACTCGATCAGCGTGCGCAGCTTCTCCGGCGGGATGCCCTCCTCGGCGAGCTGGGCGAGCTGGAGCCGCGAGGTCTTGATCAGCGAGCGCAGCTCGCTGGCGGCGCGCACCGCCGCCGCGGCCGGGTTGTTCAGCTCGTGCGTGAGCCCGGCCGTGATCGTGCCGAGCGCGGTCAGCCGCTGCCGCCGGTCGATGATCTCCCGCTGCATCCGCCCGCCCGACAGCATGCCGTCGAGCAGGTGCATCGCCATCGGGAACCACTCGGCCACGATGTAGGCGAACTTCTTGGCCGGCAGCATGAACATCCGCGTCGGAGCGGTCGTCCGCAGCGTGTGCTGGTAGGTCTGCGGCGCCCGGTCGCCGAGGTAGGCGCTGGTGGCGCCGCCGTAGACGCCGGGCTGCGACACACGGGGCATCGCCACGGTCCCGGCGCTGACCGTCTCGCTGATCATCTGGATCTCGCCCTCGAGCAGCACCGCGAAGCACTCGGCCGGGTCGCCCTGCTGGAGGATCACCTCGTCCTGACCGAACGTGCGCACCTCGCCGCTGTTGGCCAGCTTGGTGAGCTGCTCGTCGTTCAGCCGCTCGAAGAGGAAGAGCTTGCGCAGTTCATCGATGTCGATGTTGGTCATTGCTTCTCCAAGTAGCGATGCACGAGCGCGACGGCCATCGCGCCCTCGCCGACGGCGGAGGCCACTCTCTTGATCGAGTCGGCGCGTACGTCACCCGCGGCCAGCACCCCGGGCACGTTCGTCTCCAGGAAGTACGGCTCGCGCCGAAGCGGCCAGTTACGCGGCCGCTTCCCGCCCTGCACCAGGTCGGGCCCGGTCAGCACGAACCCCTTCTCGTCACGCTCGACCGTCTCGCCCAGCCACGACGTGTACGGCTCGGCGCCGATGAACACGAACAGCCACTGCGCGTCGACCGTGCGCGGCTCGCCCTTGGTCGAGAGCGTCAGCCGCTCCAGGTGGCCGTCGCCCTCGCCGCCGACGACCTCCGTCTGGAGGTGCACCTCGATGTTGGGGATCGCGGCGATCTGCTCGATGAGGTAGTGCGACATGGACTTCTCCAAACCGTCACCCCTCACCAACAAGTTGACCTTGCTCGCGAATCCCGACAGGTAGACGGCCGCCTGCCCGGCCGAGTTGGCCGCGCCCACGATGTACACGTCGGTGTCCTGGCAGGACGGGGCCTCGGTCAGGGCGGCGCCGTAGAAGACGCCCCGGCCGGTGAACTCGTCGAGCCCCGGCGCGTCCAGCCGGCGGTAGGTGACGCCGGTCGCCAGGATCACCGCGTGCGCGGCGATCTCCCCGCCGTCCTTGAACCCGATCACCCGTGCCTGCCCGCGCGGCTCCAGCGAGACGACCTTGCGCGCGGTCAGCAGCTCCGCCCCGAACTTCAGCGCCTGCCTGCGCGCCCGGTCCGCCAGCTGCTGGCCGGAGACGCCGTCGGGAAAGCCCAGGTAGTTCTCGATCCGGGAGCTCTGCCCCGCCTGGCCCCCTGAGGAGTAGGCCTCGACCAGCACGGTCTTCAGCCCCTCCGAGGCGCCGTAGACGGCCGCGCCGAGCCCGGCGGGCCCGCCGCCCACCACGATCAGGTCGTAGAAGTCGGTGGCCGGAGTGGTCGACAGGCCCACCGTCGCCGCCAGCGTCGCCTGGTCGGGCGACTCCAGGGTGGTGCCCTCGGAGGTCACCACGAGCGGCAGGTGGCAGCCCTCGCCGGCCGCCTTCACCAGCTGCGCGCCCTCAGGGTCCTCCGCCAGCATCCACCGGTAGGGCACGTGGTTGCGGGCCAGGAAGTCACGCACCCTGTACGACTGCGCCGACCACCGGTCGCCCACCACCCGCAGCTCGGACCGCTCGATCCGGTCGGTGCGCATCCAGGCGTCGAGCTGGCCGTCGATCACCGGGTAGAACTTCTCCTCCGGCGGGTCCCACGGCTTGAGCAGGTAATGGTCCAGGTCCACCACGTTGATCGCCTGGATCGCGGCGTCGGTGTCGGCATAGGCCGTCAGCAACACCCTGCGCGCGTACGGATACATGTCCATGGCGGCCTCGAGGAACTCCACGCCGTTCATCTGCGGCATGCGGTAGTCGGCCAGGATGGCCGCCACCTCGTCGCCCCGCAGCCGCATCTCCCGGACGGCCTCGATGCCGTCGCGGGCCGCCTCGGCGCGGACAATCCGGTATTCGTGGCCGTAGCGGCGTCTCAGGTCGCGGGCCACCGCCCGAGAGACGCCAGGATCGTCATCAACAGTAACGATGACGGGCTTGTCCATGTCTTCTCCCCACTCGTCCCTACTGGAAGCATGTCATGTGCGGGGGAGTCAGTAAGCACTCGCTCATATCATGGTCGGATGCGTACACGCGATCGCATCATCGACGCCGCCGAGCAGGCGATTCGGGAGTTCGGCATCGCGGGTGCCACCACCAAGCGTATCGCCCAGCAGGCCGGCTGCTCCGAGGCGCTGCTCTACAAGCACTTCGCCGGCAAGGAGGCGCTGTTCCTCGCGGTCCTGCTGGAGCGGCTGCCCGCGCTCGGCCCCGCGCTGGCGCGGCTGCGGGAGAGCACCGGGCAGGGCGACCTGGCCGGCAACCTCGCCGAGTTCGCGCTGACGGCGCTGGAGTTCTACACCAAGGCCGCGGCCATCGCCTCCGGCCTGCTGGCCGACCCGTCGCTCATGGCGGGGTTCAGGGGCATGCTGGCGGCCAACGACATGGGGCCGCACCTGCCGATCCGGGCGCTGGCCGAGATCCTGCGGGCCGAGCAGCGCGGCGGCCGGCTCGACGAGGGCATCGACGCCGACGCCGCCGCGTCGATGCTGATGGGCGCCTGCTTCCACCGGGCGAACCTGTCGTACTACATCGAGCTCCCGGAGGCGGACGAGCCCTGGGCCGCCGCGATCACGCGCACGCTGGTGCGGAAGTGACGCCCGTCACGCGATGACGCGGCTCTCGCCGCCGTCCACCAGCATCGAGATCCCGTTCACGAACGAGGCCCGCTCGCTGGCCAGGAACGCCACCACGTCACCGACCTCCTCCGGGCTGCCGACGCGCCCGACCGGCACCGCCTCGCCCCGCCGGGCCAGCCCCTCCTCGTCGCCCGCCAGCGTCCGCAGCCGGTCGGTGTCGATCGGGCCCGGCATCACGTTGTTGACCAGCACGCCGTCGCGGGCGACCTCGCGGGCCAGCGTGCGCACGACGCCGGCCACGGCCGAGCGGGTGGCGTTGGACAGCGCCAGGCCGTCCAGCGCCTCGCGGGCCGACCTGCTGGTGATCGTGACGATGCGGCCCCAGCCGCGCGAGCGCATCTCGGGCAGGACCGCGTACATCAGGCGTACGGTGCCGAGCAGGTTGCGCTGGACGGCGACGTCCCAGTCGGCCAGGCTCGTCTCGTCGAAGCGGCCGGACGGCGGCCCGCCGGAGCTGGCCACCAGGATGTCGATCGGGCCGAGCACGTCACGCGTCTCCTCGACCACCCGCCGCGCCGCGTTCGGGTCCTCCACGTCGGCCAGCACGGCGTGCACGACCTTGCCGTACTCCTGCAACTGCACGACCGCCTCCGCCAGCCGCTCCGGGTTGCGGGCGGCGACGCAGACGTCGCAGCCCTCCCGCGCGAGGCTCTTGGCGGCGGCGAGCCCGATGCCCGCGCTGCCTCCGGTGACGAGGGCGACCTTGCCCGAGATGCCGAGATCCATAGGGGCGACTATAGATCGTCCGGGAGGGCCGCGACCTCTGCGCCGGGGGTGACGCGGGTGAGCTTGTCGGGGTTGAGCAGGCCGTAGATCCGCGTGATGACGCCGTCGCGGGCGTCGATCAGCACGACCTGGCGGTGGCCGGCGACCCGCGTCCAGAGGGCCGGCTGGCCGTTGACCTCGATCAGCCGGGAGTCGCCGAAGTCGTAGCGGCTGAGCAGGCCGTTGAGGAAGGCCACCACCTTGCGGCGCCCGAGGATCGGCCGCAGCGCGGCCCTGACCTTGCCGCCGCCGTCGTTGTAGGACACGACGTCCTCGTGCAGCAGCTCGGCGAGCGCCGCGAGATCGCCGCCCGCCGCCGCGTCCATGAACTTCGCCAGCAGCCTGGTGTGGTCCTCGGCCGACGGGTGGAACCGGTCGCGCCCCTCGGCGAGCCGGACGGAGGCCCGGCGGTGCAGCTGCCGGGCGTTGGCCGCGGAGGTGCCGACGATCTCCACGATCTCGTCGTACGGGAGCTCGAACGCCTCCCGCAGCACGAACACCGCCCGCTCCGGCGGCGACAGCCGCTCCATCAGATGCAGGGTCGCGTAGGAGACGGTGTCCCGCAGCTCGGCCGTGTCCAGCGGCCCCGCCTGCGCCGTCATCACCGGCTCGGGCAGCCACGGCCCCGTGTACGCCTCGCGCCTGACCCGCGCCGAGCGCAGCTGGTCGAGCGCCAGCCGCGAGACCACGGTCACCAGGAAGGCGCGCGGCTCCTTGATCTCGCCCCGGTCGGTGCCCTGCCAGCGCAGCCAGGCCTCCTGCACGACGTCCTCGGCGTCCCACATGCTGCCGAGCAGGCGGTAGGCCAGCCCGAGCAGCATGGGGCGGTGCTCCTCGAAGTCCACGGTTGGCATCATGCCCGGTCACCCGTGCGGGGGCCGAAGCGGGGGAGGCGGCAGTCCATGGGTGGAAAAGCCGCGGTAAGCATGATGAGCTTGGTGGGTGGCGAGAAATCTGATCCTGTCAGGAGGCCTGTTCCACGACTTCGCCGCCACGTCGGCCGCGCTCGCGGAAGTGCTCGCCGAGGTGGGGGTCGAGTCGGAGATCACCGAGGACATCGCGGGCGCGCTGAGCGAGCCGTCGGAGGTCCAGCTCATCACCGTCAACGCGCTGCGCTGGCAGATGGGCCAGGACCGCTTCGCCGACCTGCGCGACGAGTGGCGCTTCGCCTTACCGGCGCAGGCCCGCACCACGCTCCTCGACCACCTCGACCGGGGCGGCGGGCTGCTGTGCATGCACTCGGCGTCGATCTGCTTCGACGACTGGCAGGGCTGGCCGCGCGTCCTGGGCGGCTGCTGGACCTGGCCCAAGTCCCACCACCCGCCGCTGGGATGGACGGGCGTGCGGGTGCACGGCGATCACCCGGTGGTCGAGGGCCTGCGGGACTTCGACGTGGTGGACGAGGTCTACAGCGACCTCGACATCCTGCCGGACGTCGAGCCGCTGGCGTCCTCGAACGGCCAGCCGCTGGTCTGGGCGCGGCCGGTGCGGCGCGGCCGGGTGTTCTACGACGCGCTGGGCCACGACACCAGGTCGTACGACAACGAGGTGCACCGCACGATGCTCCAGCGGGCCGCGCTGTGGCTGCTGAAGCGGCCCGTCACCATCAGGGAGTGAACGACCAGCCGCTCCAGCGGGTCACGTCCACGACGATCACGGGGCCGGCGGGCCGGTGCTCGCGATACTGGCCGTACTTGGCCGCCAGCGCGTCGAGCGCCGGCTCGCGCTCCGGCCCCTCCTCCACGACGGCGGCCAGGCCGTCGGCGCGGGCCCACCACAGCCGGGCCCAGTCGTCCTCGTAGTGGTCGGCCAGCAGGCTGACCCGCGGGTTCTCCCGGATGTCGCGCACCCGTCTCAGGTCGGTGGTGGTCTTCGGCTTGTGATCGATCGCGGTCACCACCCGGTCCCCGATGACGGCGAAGGTGACGGGCACCAGGTGGGGCGTCCCGTCGCCGCTCGCCGTGGCCAGCCGCGCCACCCGCTCGCCCCGGAACCTCGCGCGGGCCCGCTCGCCGTCCATGCGCCCCATTCTCACCGCCGGCGGACCGGTCCGGAACTTACAAGACCGCATGTCGCCGACATGGGCACGATGACCTCATGAACGTGAACCTTTCCGCGGTCCCCGGCTTCCTCGCCGGGCACGCGCGTGTTCTGGACCGCCGCCGCTACGACCTGCTCATGGGCGACGGCGACGCCGCCTCCGTGCTGGGCGCGCTGGAGGCCTACCGCAACCCCGACGGCGGGTACGGCTGGGGCCTGGAGCCGGACCTGCGCTCGCCCGAGAGCCAGCCGGGGGCGGCGCTGCACGCCTTCGAGGTGTTCGCGGACGTCGCCCCCGTGACCTCGCCGCGGGCGGCGGCGCTGTGCGACTGGCTGGAGTCGGTCACGCTGCCGGACGGCGGGGTGCCGTTCTCGCTGCCGCTCTCCGTGGGCGAGGCCACCGCGCCCTGGTGGGCGGGTGGCGACGCGGGCACCTCGTCCCTGCAGATCACCTCGATCTCCGCGGCCGCCGCCCACCGCGTCGCGGCCCACGACCCGGCCGTCGCCGCGCATCCGTGGCTGGAGCGGGCCACGCGATACTGCCTCGACGCGATCCAGGAGCTCGACACGATGCCGCACGCGTACGTGCTGGCGTTCGCGGTGCGTTTCCTCGACGCCGTGCACGGCACCCAGCCCAGGGCGGCCGACCTGCTCAAGCGGCTCGCCGCGCACATCCCCGCGGACGGGCGGGTGCCGGTCGAGGGCGGCACCGAGCACGAGACGCTGCGGCCGCTGGACTTCGCGCCCCACCCGGGGCGGCCGGCCCGCGACCTCTTCGAGCCCGACGTGATCGCGGCCGACCTCGTGAGGCTGGCGGGACAGCAGAAGGACGACGGCGGATGGGACGTGGACTACGCGCGCATCTCCCCGGCCGGGGCGCTCGACTGGCGCGGGGCCGTCACCGTGAACAACCTCGCGCTGCTGCGCGAGAACGGCCTCCTCTAGGGGGACAGGCGGCGGGCCGACTCCGACTCCTGGGCCATGCGGCGCAGCGCCTCGAACGCCTTGCCGTACAGGACGGTGCCGAGCACCAGGGCCTCCACGGCGGCCTCGCGCGGGCCGTCGAAGGGGATGGTGTTCATCTCGACCTCGGAGACGAGTTTCTGCGCGATCTCGACGTACGGCTTCAGGTCGACGGGCAGGCCGAGCTGGCGCATCCGGACGATCGTCTGGGCCAGCTCGTCACGGGAGGGGGCGCCCGGAGTGACGTCCCAGCCCTGGTCGGCGATGAGGCGGTCGACCTCGTCGCGGGCGCTCTGCCACTCCTCGCCGGGCTCGGGCTCGACCGCGGCGCTCAAGGCGTAGTGGGCGGTGCCGAGCAGCAGGTGCACGGGCAGCGACTCGTCCTCGACCGCCTCGATGATCTTCTTGATCGAGGCGACGGGGAGCCGGCCCACTTCGAGCAGGGCTCGGATCAGGCGGAGTCTGCGCAGGTGGGACTCGTCGTACTCGGCTCTGGTCGCGGCTGTCTGCTCGCCCGGGTGCAGCAGGCTCTCGCGGAGGTAGTACTTGATCGTCGGGATGGCCACACCGGACTTGGCACTGAGTTCGGAGATGCGCATCGATAGATAATAGCGCTATCCAGAGCGGGCGAGGTGCCGGGCCGCACTGAGGAGCTCGTGGACGTCCGTCTGGCGGTTCCAGAGGAAGACCACCTCCAACGGTGGCACATCCTCTTTTATAGGGACAAAGGTGAGTGTGTCGGGGATGGTGGTGCCCTCGTGGACGCACAGCGCGTAGCCCGCGCCCTCCTCCACCAGGTTGAGGACCAGGTCGTGCGTGGCCGCGGCCGGGCCCAGGCGGGGGTGGAGGCGGTGCCGTACGAAAGCCTCCAGGAAGCGGCGGGCCCCGGCGACCGCGTCGGACTCCGGCATCACCAGCGGCTCGCCCGCCAGGTCCGCCAGCGACAGCGCCTCGTACGACGCCAGGGGGTGATCGCGGTGGAGCAGGGCACGCACCGGGAAACGGTGGACCAGCATGCGGGCCACGCCCCTGGGCAGCGAGCCCGGCGCGTAGCCGAGCCCGGCCTGCAGGGTGCCGTCCGCGATGGAGACGATCTGCTCGGCCGTCCCCATGGGGGCCACGCGCAGGTTGGAGGTCTGGAGCTGGGAGAGCAACCGGGCCACCACGTCCGCCAGCCCGTCGGCCACGCCCAGGCGCGCGGTCGTGGCCGTGTTCCTGGCGGCGGCCACGGCGCGGTCGAAGGCGTCGACCGCCACGGTGGCCTGGGCCAGGAAGGCCTCGCCCGCCGCGGTCAGCTGCACGCCGCTGGACGACCGGCTGAACAGCTCGACGCCGATCTCCTTCTCCAGGGCTCTGAGCTGCTCCGACAGCGTGGGCTGTGCGATGTGCAGCGCGGTGGCGGCGCGGCGGAGACTGCCCGCGCGGGCGATCGCCATCGCGTACCGGACGTAGCGTAGATCCATCCCTCACCTCAGCGTGATGATGGGCTTATCGGTTGATCACTCCTCCGTATTACAAGAGGACCTGCCTCCCGTGAAGATATTCAGTTATCCACTGGTGGCGACATTTCCGGATTGGGAACGGTTGCCGAGCAAGCGCTTGTCTCGACTGCCCGGCGC
Source organism: Nonomuraea angiospora (assembly GCF_014873145.1). Classification (NCBI taxonomy): domain Bacteria; kingdom Bacillati; phylum Actinomycetota; class Actinomycetes; order Streptosporangiales; family Streptosporangiaceae; genus Nonomuraea; species Nonomuraea angiospora. The sequence continues at coordinate 10,093,422 of NZ_JADBEK010000001.1, forward strand.
GGGCTAGCGTGCCTCTACGGAGCGGGCCACGGACGTGGGAGGCGGCGGATGCAGCCGTTTGCGGGGGTGGCGGCGGTGGCCGGGGTCGGGATGACGGCGCTGACCAGGGAGTCCGGGCGGAGCGAGCTGGAGCTGGCGGTCGAGGCGTGCCGGGCGGCGTGCGCGGACGCGGGGATCGGGCCGCGCGAGGTGGACGCGGTGCTCAGCTACCACCTGAACGACTCCGCGCCCGTCGTCCAGGTCGCGCGGGCCCTGGGGATCGAGCGGCTCGGGTGGCACAACGACATCGCCGGGGGAGGCACGCAGGCGGCGTCGATCCTGGGCGACGCGGCGATGCTCATACATGCTGGTTTAGCGCGAAATATCGTGGTCTATCGGGCGCTCAACGGCCGCTCAGGCAAGCGCATGAACACCGTCTCCACCGGCCCCCAGGAGCGTTTCACGTACGGGCTGGCGGGCCCGATCCCGATGTTCGCCCTGGCCGCGACCCGCTACCTGCACGACACGGGCCTCACGGAGGAGCACCTGCACGCGGTCGTCGCCCAGTCCAGGCAGAACGCCAAGGCCAACCCCCGGGCCCTGCGCCGCGAACCCCTGGAACTCGCCGACTACCTCGCCCGGCCGTACGTGAGCACCCCCCTCCGCACGGCCGACTGCTGCCAGGAGACCGACGGGGCCTGCGCCCTCGTGGTCAGCGGCGTGCTCGACGGGCCACGCGTGCGGGCGGTCGTGCGCGGGGGCGGCCCCGGCTGCTCGTCGATGGACCGCGCCCCCGACGTCACCGCGATCTTCTCGGCGTACGTGGCGCCCATGCTCTGGGAGGCGTCCGGCCTGCGGCCGCCAGACGTGGACGTGGCACTGCCGTACGACGCCTACTCCTGGCTCGTGCCCCGGCAATTGGAGGACTTCGGGCTGGTCGAGCGCGGGGACCTGGGGGCGTACCTGCTGGAGCGCCGCCACGCCTGGGTCAACCCGCACGGCGGGCTGCTCTCGGAGGGCTACGTGCACGGCCTGAACAACGTGGCCCAGGCCGTCAGGGAGCTGCGCGGGGGGCGTGAGGTGGCTCTCGTGACGGGGTTCGGCGGCAGCTACGGGAGCGCGGCCCTGCTCGTGCGGTGAGACGGGGGCGCGGCCCTGCTCGTACGGTGAGAAGCCCGATCGGGCCGCTTCGTGAACGCCGCGTGGAGTCCTTGCGCGTCGGCCTCGGGGAGCAGTTCGCGGGCCGCCAGCCAGGCCGCGCCGCCGGCCGCGTCCCCGGCCGTGACCGCGTCCGCCAGGAGGTCTTCGACCGCTCGCCTGACGGGGCCCTCCGACGTGAGCACGCCGCCCGCGAGCACGATCGGGAGGCCGGGCTCGTGTACCCGTGCCGCGGTGCTCGCCAGCCGTGCCGCGGCCTCGGTGACGAGGGCCTGCGCGACCGGGTCGCCCGCCTCGGCGGCCCGGCTGACGAGGGGCGCCAGCTCGGCGAGCGCGAGCGGCGGCCGGGCGTGCACCGCCGCCGCCAGCCGCGCGACCGGATCCTCGCCCGCGCCTTCGGGCAGCAGGTGCCGGACGACGAGCGCCACCAGCCGTCCGTCTCCGCCACTTCTTGTGCTTTCGCACCTTTCGCACCTTTCGCCGCTTCCGCCGCTTCCGCCGCTTCCGGCGCTTCCGGCGCTTCCGGTGCTTTCGGGGCTTCCGGCGGCGAGAGCGGCGAGGGCGGCGAGGGCGTGGACGGTGGCGCGGGCGGCGGCGTGGCCGAGCCAGAAGCCCGACCCCTCGTCCCCGAGCAGCCACCCGTACCCGTCGGAGGTCGCCGTCTGCTCGTGGTCGGTAATTTTTGCCGCGATCGCCCCCGTCCCCGAGATCAGCACGGTGCCCGACGGTGCGGCGGTGCCGGCCGCGAACGCGGTCACGGTGTCACCGACGACCCGTACCGGCGGGCCGTGGGGGAGGAGCGGGCTCAGGACGCGCGCGGCCAGCGCCCGGCACGCCCCCGGATGCCCCGCCAGCCCGAGCACCACCGCGCTGACGTGCGGTAACGAGACCGCCGCCGCCTCCTGGACGGCGGCGGTCAGGTGCGCGCAGGCCTGGTCCATGCCCAGCGTAACCGGGTTGGCGCCGGGCGCGTGGCCCCGCCCGGCCGGCGCTCCGTCCACCGTGAACAGCGCGGCCCGCGACGAGGTGCCGCCGGCATCGACTCCGAGTATCAGCATGTCAAAAATTATTGCCCAAATGCCTTGACGGTGCCAGATCCTGGTCATAATTTTCATCGCGTGGAACTACTCAACCGCATCCAGGCCGAGCAGCCCGACATGCCCGAGGCGCTGCGCAAGGTGGCCGAGGTGATCCTGGCCGGGCCCGCCGAGGCCGCCCGGCTGACCATCGTCGACCTGGCCGAGCGGAGCGGGACGTCCACGGCGACCATCACGCGCTTCTGCCGCGCCCTCGGCTTCACCGGCTACGCGGAGCTGCGCGTGGCCGTCGCCACCGAGACCGGCCGCAAGGCCCAGCAGACCTGGCACACCGACATCGGCCAGGAGATCCTTCCCGACGACAGCCTCGACAAGGTGCTCGGCGTCGTGTCCGGCAACGACATCCGCCTGATCCAGGAGACCGCCGACCAGCTCGACCTGGCCGTGGTGGACAAGGCCGCCCAGGCGGTGGCCAGGGCCGGGCGGGTGCTGCTGTTCGGCGTGTCGAGCAGCGCGGCGGTGGCCAGCGAGATGGAGTACCGGCTGCAGCGCATGCGCGTACCGACCTGGAGCAGGTCCGACGCGCACAGCGCGCTGACGGACGCCGCGCTGCTCGGACAGGGCGACGTGGCGATCGGGATCTCGCACAGCGGCCGCACGCGCGAGGTCATCGAGGTGCTCGCGGAGGCGAGCAGCCACGGCGCCATCACCGTGGCCGTCACCTCGCAGCCGCGCTCCCCGCTGGCCGAGGTGGCCGAGCTGGTGCTCACCACGGCCAGCCGTGCGACGAGCTTCAGGTCGGAGGGGTTCGCCGCGATCCACTCGCAGCTCCTGGTGCTCGACGTCGTGTACGTGTCGGTGGCGCAACGCACCTACGAGCGCACCAGGCAGGCCTTCGACGTGACTGTCCGGGCGGTGGCCGGACATCGACTCCCGGAAGGGGATTTATGACAGTAGATCCAGCAAAGTTCGCTCAGCACATCGCCGACCTCGTCCGGGCGATCCCGGAGGACCCGGAGATCGCCCGGGCCGCCGGCCTCTTCACCAAGGCGGTGCGCGGGGGCGGCGTCATCCAGGCGTTCGGCTCCGGCCACTCGGAGGCCGTCGCGATGGAGATCGCCGGCCGCGCCGGCGGCCTCGTGCCCACCAGCAAGCTCGCGCTCAGGGACCTCGTCCTGTACGGCGACGCCCCCCGCTCCGAGCTGGACCGCTACGACCTCGAACGCGACCCTTCCGTGGCCCGCGCCATCCTCGACCTGGCGCCCGTCCACCCCGGCGACCTGTTCGTCATCATCTCCAACTCCGGCGTCAACGGCGTGGTCGTCGAGCTGGCCACGCTCGTCAAGCAGCGCGGTCACGACCTGATCGCGATCACCTCGCGCGCCCATGGCGAGGCCGTCGCCTCCCGCCACCCCTCCGGGCGCAAGCTCATCGACCTGGCCGACGTCGTCCTGGACAACCGGGCGCCCTACGGCGACGCGGTGCTCGCCCTGCCCGACGGAGGCGCCTCCGTCGGAGCCGTCTCCACCATCACCTCGGCGCTGCTGGCCCAGCTCGTCGTGGCCCAGACCGTACGCGACCTGCTCGAAGCGGGCGAGGTGCCACCGGTCTACCTGTCGGCCAACGTCCCCGAGGGCGACGCCCACAACCTCAAGCTGGAGGCGCTGTACGCCGGTCGCATCCGGCGCGGCGCCTGAGTCCTCCGCAAGCCGCCACGAGCTCTGTTCGGCATGCCCGGAATCCGGGGCCGCACCTCGCAAGGAGAACCCCCCATGTACCGAAATATCGGAAAAGTTGTTCTCTCCTTAGCTCTCCCTCTCGTCCTCGTCGTCGTGGCCCTGGTCGCTCCGGCCAGCGCCCAGCAGTCCGTACGCCTCCAGTACCGCACCAGCGCCCCTGGAGCCACCACCGCCCAGGCCGAGCCCTGGCTCCAGCTCTTCAACGACGGCACCACCACGATCCCGCTCGACCAGGTCAAGATCCGCTACTACCTGACCGGCGCGGAGACCTACCGCTTCGCCTGCTCCTGGGCCGTGGTGGGCTGCTCGACGGTGACCGGGCAGTTCGTCCGCCAGTCGGGCGCCGACCAGTACCTGGAGGTCGGCTTCACCTCTGGCAACCTGGCCCCCGGCGCGAACACCGGCGACCTGCAGCTGCGCTTCTACCGCGCGGACTGGCAGACGTTCACGCAGAGCGACGACTACTCCTACGGCTCCAACACCGCCTACACGAACTGGGACAAGGTCACCGTCCACGTCAACGGCCGGCTCGCGTGGGGGCGGCCGAACGGCACCGAGCCCACCCCCACTCCCACGCCCACGGTTCCCCCGACGGGCTCGGCGGGCGTGCTGTTCGACGACTTCACGTACTCGGGGTCGAGCGACCCGCGCCTCGCCCAGCGTGGCTGGACGGTGCGCTCCAGCTCCGGCGGCCCCGGCGTGCCCGGCGCCACCTGGTCGCCCTCGGCGGTCTCGTTCCCCGGCGGCCTGCTGACGCTCGACTCCACCACGAACGGCACCGCCGCGGGCACCGTGCAGACCGAGCTGTCCACCGCCAACCGCAAGTTCTTCGAGGGCACCTACGGCGCCCGCGTCCGCTTCAGCGACGCCCCGACCGGTGGCCCCGACGGCGAGCACGTGGTGCAGACGTTCTTCACCATCACCCCGCTGCGCTACAACCTGGACCCCGACTACGGCGAGCTCGACTTCGAGTACCTGCCGAACGGCGGCTGGGGCGAGCCGTCCAACATCCTCTACACCACCAGCTGGGAGACCTACCAGGCCGACCCCTGGCAGGCCGTCAACACCCACACCGAGGAGCGCGCGAGCTTCGCCGGCTGGCACGACCTCGTGATCCAGGTCTCCGGCGGCCGGATCAGGTACTACGTGGACGGCCGCCTGTTCGCCGACCACGGTGACGTCTACTATCCCGAGACGCCCATGTGGATCATGTTCAACCAGTGGTTCATCGATCTCCAGAGCGCCACGGGGACGCGTACGTACCGGCAGCAGGTGGACTGGCTCTACTACAGCAAGAACGAGGTCGTCCCGCCCGCCGACGTCACCGCCCGGGTCGCCTCCCTGCGCGCCGCCGGCACCTCCTTCACGGACACCGTCCCCAACCCGTGACAAGGATCGCCATGAAGAACCGCATCCTGGCCCTGGCGGCCGTGTTCGCGGTGGCCGCGTGCGGCGCCGCCGAGAAGCCCGCGGCCTCCGCGGGCCCCGCCAGGCTGACCGTCTGGATCATGGACGGCAGCGTCACGCAGGACCTGCTGAAGAAGTTCGAGACCGAGTACGAGGCGGCGCACCAGGGCGTGGACCTCGACATCCAGATCCAGGCGTGGGACGGCATCGGTGAGCGCGTCACCGCGGCCCTGGCCAGCACCGACGCCCCTGACGTGATCGAGGTGGGCAACACCCAGGTCGCCCAGTACTCGGCCAGCGGCGGCGTCACGGACCTGACCGCCAAGATCGCCGAGCTCAAGGGCGAGGACTGGCTGCCGGGCCTGGCCCAGCCGGGCAAGGTCGACGGCAAGCAGTACGGGATCCCCTGGTACGCCGCCAACCGCGTGGTCGTCTACAACAAGGACCTGTTCGCCGGAGCGGGCATCAAGGAGCCACCGAAAACGCGGGACGAATGGCTAAATATCACCGCAAAGCTAAATAAAAACGGAAATCAGGGCATCTATCTGACCGGGCAGACCTGGTACGCGCTCGCCGGCTTCATCTGGGACGAGGGCGGCGACCTGGCCGTCCAGGAGGGCGGCAAGTGGAAGGGCGCCCTCGACACTCCGCAGGCCCTGGCCGGCATGGACTTCTACAAGCGCCTCCAGGCCCTCGGCAAGGGCCCCAAGGACGCCGACGAGGCCAACCCGCCCCAGCACGAGGTCTTCGCCCAGGGCAAGGTGGCCCAGATCATCGCCGTCCCCGGCATCGCCGCCCGCGTCCTGGAGGTTGACGGCAAGCTGAAGGGCAAGATGGGCTTCTTCCCCATCCCGGGCAAGACGGCCGACAGGCCCGGCACCGTCTTCACGGGCGGCTCCGACCTGATCATCCCGGCCGCGTCCAAGCGCCAGGAGGCGGCGTACGAGCTGGTCAGGGCCCTGGCCGGGGAGCAGTTCCAGACCGAGCTGGCCAAGGCGATGAGCTTCGTGCCCAACCGCACCTCGCTGGCCGGCGTGCTGTCCGGCGACGAGGGCACCGCGGCCATGGCGAAGGGCGCCGCGGGCGGCCGCGCCACCCCGAACACCCCCAACTGGGCCGCCGTCGAGGCCACCTCCGTGATCAAGCAGTACATGACCGCCGTGCTCACCGGCGCCGACCCCGCGACGGAGGCGAAGAAGGTCTCGGAGTCCATCACCACGACCCTGAACAGCGGGTCCTGAATGCGCGGCACCAGGAGCCCGTGGCCCTACCTGCTCATCGCCCCCACGGTGGCGGGTGGGGCCTTCCTCCTGCTCTACCCGATGCTCAAGGCCGCGGTGATCTCCTTCCAGCACTTCCGCATGGGGGAGCTGATCAGGGGCGGCGCGGCCTTCGCCGGCCTGGACAACTACGCCGAGCTGCTGGCCGGCGAGGAGTTCTGGCGGGTGCTGTGGCGCACTCTGGGGTGGACGGCGATCAACGTGGTGCTGATCGTGGTCCTGTCGACGGGCGTGGCGCTGATGCTCACCCGCCTGCGCCGCGGCCTGCGCCTGGCCCTGATGAGCGCCCTCGCCCTGGCCTGGGCCACCCCGATCATCGCGGCCACGACGGTGTTCCAGTGGCTGTTCCAGTCGGAGCTCGGCGTGGTCAACTGGCTGCTGGTCATGCTCGGGTTCGACTCCTTCCGCGGCTACCCGTGGTTCGCCGACGGGACGGCCACGTTCGCCGTGCTCGTGATCCTCGTCGTGTGGCAGTCGGTGCCGTTCGCCGCGCTCACCCTCTACGCCGGGCTGACCACCATTCCGGGGGAGCTGTACGAGTCCGCCCGCATCGACGGTGGCACCGGCCGGCAGGTCTTCTGGAAGATCACCCTGCCGATGCTGCGGCAGCTGTTCGCCCTGGTCGCCTCGCTGGAGGTGATCTGGGTGGCCAAGTGCTTCCCGCAGATCTGGGTGCTCAGCCAGGGCGGCCCGGACGGCGCGACGACCACCCTCCCGGTGTACGCGTTCAAGATCGCCCGGGTGCTGCACCGGTACGACCTGGGCTCGGCGGTCGCCATGCTCACCGTCGTCATCCTGGCCGTCGCCCTGGTCAGCAACCTGCGAAGGATGGTCCGCCAGTGAAGAGGCTGACGCTCAACGCGGCCGCGGTCGTCGTGCTCGTGATGACGATCTTCCCTGTCTACTGGATGTTCCTGACCGCGTTCAAGCCGACCGGGGAGATCCAGGCGGCCACGCCGACGTTCTGGCCGGCGCACCCGACCCTGGAGCACTTCGCGACGGCGGTGAACGCGCCGGGGTTCTGGACCTTCTGGCGCAACAGCCTCGTCGTCACCGTGGTCGCGGTGCTGGTCGCGCTGGTGACGGCGCTGCTGGCGGCGTTCGCCGTGGCCAGGATGCGCTGGCGGGGGAGAGGGGCGTTCGTGGTCGCGGTGTTCGCGGCGCAGATGGCGCCGTGGGAGGCGCTGCTGGTGCCGGTGTTCATCATCGCCAGGGACACCGAGCTGCTGGACTCGCTGGCGATGCTGACCGGCGTCTACTTCATGATCACGCTGCCGTTCACGATCGTGACGCTGCGCGGGTTCCTGGCCGCGATCCCGCCGGAGCTGGAGGAGGCGGCGCAGGTGGACGGGTGCGGTCGCCTGGCCGCCTTCCGGCGGGTGGTCTTCCCGCTGCTGGCGCCCGGGCTGATGGCGACGTCGCTGTTCGGGTTCATCACGGCGTGGAACGAGTTCGCGTTCGTGAACGTGCTGATCATCAAGGACCAGGACAAGCGCACGCTGCCGGTGTGGCTGTCGTCGTTCCGCGACGTGTTCGGCACGGACTGGGGCGCCACGATGGCCGCCGCCAGCCTGTTCGCGCTGCCCGCGCTGCTGCTCTTCCTGTTCCTGCAGCGCAGGGTCGGCACCGGGATGACGGCGGGGGCCGTCAAGGGCTGACGGCGGTGAACGCGGCGTGCAGGGCCTTCGCCTCCCCCTCCGGGAGCAGGTCCCGGGCCGCCAGCCAGGCCGCCGCGCCCGCCGCGTCACCCGCGGTCGTGACGTTCCGGTCCGCCAGCAGCTCCACCACCGCCTGGCGTACCGGACCCTCGCTGGTCAGCACGCTCCCGGCGAGCACCACCGGACCGGACACGTGTACTCGCCTGAGCGTGGCGACCAGATGGTCGGCGGCATCCTGCGTGATCTTCAGCGCTGTCTCGTCGCCTGCTGCGGCGGCCCGGCTGACCAGGGAGGACAGTGCGGCCAGGCGCATGTGGTCGGCCTGTGCCAGCCGCACGATCCGGTCGGCGGCGGCGCGCGGCGATGCGGGCCGGTCGTCGCCGAGGAAGTGCTCCACCACGAGCTCGGCCAGCACGCCGCCATCCTTGATGCGGTCGTCGGGCGGGACCGGCATGCCGCGGTCCAATGCCCCGATCAACGCCATGACGGCCCGGCGGCCGATCCAGAAGCCCGACCCCTCGTCGCCCAGCAGCCAGCCCAGCCCGTCGGCGACGGCGTCGAGCCGGAAGTCCACGATCCTGGCCGCCACCGCGCCCGTGCCCGACAGCAGCAGCGAGCCGGCGGGCTCCGGCGAGCCCGCAGCGTAGGCGATCAGCGTGTCGCCCATGTAGCGCGGCTCCTCCGCGATGCCGTGCCCGGCCCAGACCTTCGCCACCTCGGGCACCATCTCGGCCACTTGCCCCGCCACCCCGGTCAGCGACGCGACGACCCGCCGGCCGTCATGCTCCCCCAGCGCCCCGGCGAGCGCGGCGGCCACGTTGGCCACCGCCTTGTCCAGCCCGTGAGCAGTGGGATTGCCCGCGCCGGCGCGGGCGTAGCCGACCCTGGTGCCGTCGAGCGCGTGTACGGCGACCCGCGTGGACGTGGCTCCGGCGTCGACACCGACCACTAGCGATTCAGTCACGGTCCGAGTCTGGGGGTTGACGCGGACCGGAAGCAAGAATAATTTTCGCCAGAAGACCGGGTATTCGGAAGGAATATTCGTGACTTCAGGAGCGCTCGGGCGCGTCGAAACAGAACTACCCGGTTTGCCGGAGGCATTGCGCAGGGTCGGCGAGGTGATTCTCGGCGATCCGGCCGAGGCCGCGCGCTCGACCATCATCGCGCTCGCCGAGCGGGCCGGCAGTTCACCGGCGACCGTGACGAGGTTCTGCCGGGCGTTCGGCTTCTCGGGGTACGCCGAGCTGCGCGTCGCGCTGGCCACCGAGACCGGCCGGGCCGCGCAGGCGGGCTGGGGGGCGGGCGTCGGCCACGAGATCGGCCCCGACGACCCGCTCGACTCGGCCATCGAGGTGATGGCCGCCGCCGACGCCAGGCTCATCCAGGACACCGCCGCGCAGCTCGACCTCGACGTCGTCGCCAAGGTGGCCGACGCGATCGTGGCCGCGCCGCGCGTGCTCCTCGTCGGCGTCTCCACCAGCGGAAACGTCGCCGCCATGTTCGAGGGCCGGCTGCGCCGCATCGGCGTACCCGGCTGGAGCGCCGGCGACGCGCACGTGGCCCTGTCGGAGGCGGCCCTGCTCAAGGACGGCGACGTGGCCATCGGCATCAGCCACCGGGGCCGCACCCGCGAGGTGATGGAGGCGCTGGCCGAGGCCGGCAGCCACGGCGCGCTGACGGTCGCGGTCACCTCCTTCGCCCGCTCGCCGCTGGCCGAGCTGGCCGATCTGGTGCTGACCACGGCCAGCAGGGAGACCACGTTCCGGCTCGGCGGGCTGGCCGCCGTGCATTCTCAGCTGTTCGTGCTGGACGCCGTGTACGTGGCGGTGGCCCAGCGCACCTACGAACGCACCAACGAGGCGTTCGAGCGCACGATCAGCGCCGTGGAGAGCCATCGGGTGGAGAGAGGCTGAATGACGTACGCAACCGAGGTCCTCGATCTGGCACGCCAGGTCACGGAGAGCCAGGCCGAGCCGGTACGGGAGGCGGCCGCGCTGCTCGTGGCCTCCATCCGGGCGGGCGGCGTGGTCAACGCGTTCGGCTCGGGGCACTCCGAGGCCATCGCCATGGAGATCGCCGGACGGGCCGGCGGCCTCGTCCCCAGCAACCGCCTCTCGCCCAGGGACCTCGTCCTGTACGGGGGCCACCCGCCCGGCGTGCTGACCTCCGAGCTGGAGCGCGACCCGGCCATCGCGCACGAGATCTACGACCTGGCGCCGGTGGCCCCGCAGGACGTGTTCGTGCTGATCTCCAGCTCCGGCGTGAACGGCACGGTCGTCGAGCTGGCCACGCTCGTCAAGGAGCGCGGGCACCCGCTGATCGCGCTCACCTCGGTCAAGCACAGCACGCGGATGACCTCGCGCCACCCGTCGGGCCGCAAGCTGCTCGACCTGGCCGACGTCGTGCTGGACAACGGCGCGCCGTACGGCGACGCCATCCTCGAGTTGCCCGGCGGCGGCACGTACGGAGCCGTGTCCACGGTCACCTCGGCGCTGCTCGCGCAGATGGTGGTCACCCGGGCGGTGGACGAGCTCGTGGCGATGGGCGAGACGCCCCCGATCTACATGTCGGTCAACGTGACCGGCGGCGACGAGCACAACAAGGCCCTGGAGAGCCGCTACGCAGGCCGGATCCGACGCGGATCTTAGACAAGTCAGGAGCAAGTCATATGCCTAACACCCCCCATATCAGCCGGCGTGAGCTCCTTCGCGGCGCCGCACTCGTACCCGTGGCCGGGGCTCTGGCGGCCTGCGCCACGCCGGCCGCCAAGCCCACCGCGTCGTCCTCGGCGGCGCCGGTCGCGACGAGCGCGGCCAACCCGTTCGGCATGGCGGACAACAAGCCGCTGGAGGTGTGGATCTTCGACGGCGGCTTCGGCCAGGACTACGCCAAGAACATCCACCAGCCGCTCTTCAAGGCCAAGCACCCGAACGTCGAGATCAAGCACAACGCGACCAAGGAGGTCACCAAGGTCCTCCAGCCGCGCTTCGCCGGCGGCAACCCGCCGGACGTGATCGACAACTCCGGCGCCAACGCCATGGACTTCGGCGCGCTCGCCCAGGACGGCCAGCTCCAGGACCTCACCCCGCTGCTCGACGCGCCCAGCTGGGACGACCCGAACACCAAGGTCCGCGACACCATCGACCAGGCCGTCATCGACCTCGGCACGTACGACGGCACCTTCAGCGTGCTCGGCTACGTCAACTACATCTTCGGCATCTGGTACTCGCAGAAGGCCTTCCGGGAGAACGGCTGGGAGGCCCCGAAGACCTGGGACGAGTTCCTCAAGCTCTGCGAGACCATCAAGAAGTCCGGCAAGATGGCGCCCTTCACCTATGCCGGGAAGTTCCCGCAGTACCTGTACGAGCCGCTGCTCACCATGGCCGCCAAGATCGGTGGCGCCGAGGTGCTCGTCAACATCGACAACCTCGAGGACGGCGCCTGGAAGAGCGAGGCCATGAAGACCTCGACCACCGCCTGGGCCGAGATCGGCGCCAAGTACCTCATGGAGGGCACCGCCGGCCTCGACCACGTGCAGACCCAGACGGCCCAGAACAAGTACAAGGTCGCCATGCTGCCCTCCGGCTCCTGGCTGGAGAACGAGCAGAAGACGACCACCCCGGCCGACTTCGAGTACGGGATGTTCCCGATCCCCGACTTCGGCAGCTCCGACAAGCTGCCGTACGGCACCCTGCACAGCCAGCCGAGCGAGAACTTCATCGTGCCCTCCAAGTCCCCCAACCCGCAGGGCGGCATGGAGTACCTGCGGGCCATGCTGTCGAAGAAGGCGGCGGGCGACTTCAGCGAGCTGGTCAAGACGGTCTCCGTGGTCAAGGGCGCGGGCGAGGGGCGGCAGCTGTCGCCGGGCGCCGAGAGTGCGACCAAGGCGTTCGCCGCCGCGGGCACGAACGTCGTCTACTACCGCTGGCAGACCTGGTACGCCCAGCTCAAGGACGAGGCCATCGCCGCCACCGGCGAGCTGATGACCGGCGGGCTCAAGCCGGACGCCTACCTCGAGCGCCTGCAGAAGAAGGCCGACGAGATCAAGAACGACTCCTCGATCAAGAAGTACAAGCGTTGATGATCTTCAACAGGTATCGCCGCGGGCTGTTCATCACCTCGTTCCTGGCAGCCCCGGTGATCCTCTACCTGGTCTACGTGATCTCGCCGTACATCCAGGCTTTCTACATCGCGATGACCGACTGGCGCGGCGTGACGGCCACGCCCACGTTCATCGGCCTGGACAACTTCAAGCGGCTCTTCAGCGACGGCACGTTCTGGAAGGCCGTCACGCACAACGGCGCGCTGCTCGTGCTGCTGCCGCTGATCACGATCGTCATCGCCCTGTTCTTCGCCTTCCTCCTCAACGTGGGCGGCGCGCAGGGCACGTCGGGGATCCGCGGGTCGAAGTTCTACCGCGTGGTGTTCTTCTTCCCCCAGGTCCTGGCCGTCGCGGTGGTGGCGGTGCTGTTCCAGCAGGTGTTCCGGCCGGACGGCAGCGGCATGCTCAACGGCCCGCTGATGGCGCTCGGGGTCAGGCCGATCGGCTTCCTGTCCGATCCGGACGTGGCGTTCTGGTCGGTGCTGGGCGTCATGGTGTGGCAGGCGGTCGGCTTCTACGTGGTGCTCTTCTCCGCCGGCCTGGCCTCCATCCCCAGGGACATGTTCGAGGCCGCGCAGATCGACGGGGCCGGCCGGGTGAGCCTGTTCTTCCGCATCACGCTGCCGCTGCTCTGGGACACCGTGCAGGTGGCCTGGGTCTATCTGGGGATCCTGGCGCTGGACGTGTTCGCGATCGTCTGGGTGATGACCGACCAGCACGGCGGCCCCGACTGGTCGACCACGGTCATGGCCGCCGAGATCTACCGCAACGCCTTCCAGTACTTCCGCTTCGGCTATGCCTCGGCGCTGGGCGTGATCATGTTCTTCTTCACCGTCGGCTTCGCGATCCTCTCGCTGCGCCTCTCGCGGCGCGAACGAATCGAGTACTGATGACAACGATGATCTCGTGGACGGTGGCCACCTCCCGGAGGCTCGCCCGCCAGGAGCGCCGGCGCCGGCTCGGCCCGCTGGGCGTGCTGACGCACGTCGCGCTGCTGGTCTGGTCGCTGCTGGTGATCGTGCCGATCCTGTGGACGTTCCTGGCCTCGGTCAAGAGCGAGGACGAGATCTTCGGTGACGCCTGGTCGCTGCCGGCCACGCTGCACTGGGACAACTTCGCCAGGGCCTGGGAGCAGGCGCACATCGGGCAGTACATGCTCAACAGCGTCATCGTCGTGTCGTTCAGTACGTTCGGCACGATGCTCATCGGGTCGATGGCGGCGTACGTGCTGGCGCGTTACCCCTTCCGCGGCAACCGGGCGATCTACCTGCTCTTCGTCTCGGGCCTGGCCTTTCCCGTCTACCTGGCCCTGACCCCGCTCTTCTTCGTCGTCCAGAACATGGGCAACGTGCCGCTCATCGGCCCCTTCATCGGCCTGAACACGCACGCGGGACTGGTCCTGGTCTACATCGCGTACTCGATGCCGTTCACGGTCTTCTTCCTGTCGGCGTTCTTCCGCACGCTGCCCACGGCGGTGGGGGAGGCCGCCATGGTGGACGGCGCGTCGCACACCCGCGTCTTCTTCCAGATCATGCTGCCGATGGCCAAGCCGGGCATCATCAGCATCACGATCTTCAACATCCTGGGCCAGTGGAACCAGTACCAGCTGCCTCTGGTGCTGCTGCAGGAGCGCGACAAATGGGTCCTCACCATGGGAATCGCCGATATTTCCACCGCCGCCGGATACGACCAGGACTGGTCCGCCCTCTTCGCCGCCCTGACCCTGGCGATCCTGCCGATGCTGGTGGTCTACACGGTCTTCCAGCGCCAGATCCAGAGCGGTCTGACATCCGGCGCCCTCAAGTAGCCGCTGGGGCTTAGGCTGCGGGTGTGACTGGAGAAATCCGCGCGCTGCTGGCCCGTCATCTCCCCGACTACCGGGTGCGCTCCGTCGATCGGCTGGGCCAGGGCCTCGACAACAGGGTGTACGAGGTCAACAACGAATTACTGGTACGGCGTAACAAGGCGGCGACCCCCGAGGAGACCCGCCAGGAGGTCGCCCGCCTGGCGGCCGTCAGGGAGTTGTCCCCGCTGCCGGTCCCCGAGGTGGTCTTCGCCGACGAGGAGTCGGGGGTGATCGCCTACAGCAAGCTCCCGGGCGAGCCCCTCAACCGCCACCCCGTGGACGACCCCCGGCTCCTGGCCCGGCCCCTGGCCGAACTCCTCAGCGCCCTGCACGGCGCCTCCCCTGACAGGATGCGCGACCTCGCACCGGTGGACACCTATCCGGCGCTGGACCTCCTCCAGGACGCCGAGCTCGACTACCGCGACGTCGAGGCCCACGTCCCGGAAGAACAGCGCCACCTGGTGGAGCGCTTCCTGCGGGAGCCGCCGCCGGACGAGCCCACCGAGCTCCGCTTCTGCCACAACGACCTGGGCGCAGAGCACCTGCTGGCGGACGCGGCCACCGGCACGATCACCGGCGTCATCGACTGGACCGACGCCGCCATCACCGACCCCGCCCACGACTTCGCCCGGATCTTCCGCGACCTGGGACCGGAGGTCTTCGAGCTGACGGTGTCGCGCTACGCCTTCACCCTGGACGAGGCGGCCCGCGCGCGGGTCCTCTTCTACGCGAGGTGCGCACTCATCGAGGACCTGGCGTACGGCCTGAGCACCGGCCCCCACCACTACGCCGAGGCCGCCCTGACCCACCTGGCCTGGACCTTCGGGTAGGTCGCGCAAGGGCCACCCGCCCGTTGCCCGGTTACCGGGTGGCCCTGCTGGAGCCCGCCCCGAGCGGTCCTCGCTCCGCTCGGGCTGTTCGCCTTGGAGGCGCGGCGCGCACGGTCTTCGCCTGGGGCGCTTCGCGCTCAGGGACCTCAGTCGTCTCCCCCCAGTCGGGCCAAGGCCGTCTCGCTTGCCGAACAGCGGTACGAGATTCGTTTGAAGGGGCGCCGCGCGGAAGAGGAAAGTTCGGACCTCGGCCGCGCCGATGGTGACGCGCACCCGATGCCTACACCGGACATCGTGTCGGCCCCTGTGCCCCTTCGTGGCTCCGCGGCGGCAGTCGCCTATCTGCTGGCGACTGCCCGGGCGACCGGCACGCGTGTGAGCCGCACCAAGCTCTCCCATCTCCTCTAACTGGCCGATCTCCGCGCCGTCGAGCAGGGATTGCCCGCCGGCTCCGGCCTCGAATGGCGTTGGAACCCTGGCGGTCCTCGGAGCTTCCGTCTGGTCGAGGTCGAGCGTGACCTTCGTGAGGCGGGCGTGATCCTCCTTGATGAGAGTGCGGACCCTTTCGCCGGTCGTCGTGAGTGGACCATTCACCTGGTCGATGTTCCTCGGACGGTGGTGAGCGTCGAGTTCGCCGTGATCATGCAGGCCGTTCTGGCCGACCACGGGCGACTCTCAGCGGGCCAGTTGTGTGATCTCACTCCGGGCTGGCTCGCCTCCGCCGGTGGGCCGAGCGTAATCCGCTGCCTGACGACGAGCCTGGCGGCATCGAGGATCTCGAGGAAGAGATCCGTCACCTCGCCGAGCATCGGGCGGAGGCGATCCGTCGCCTCCTGGAGGAGTAGGTGCCCGGGCCCTACATCGTCGGAGGCGTCTATCTCGTCACGTGCAACTTGCCAAAGGCCAGGGTGGAGCTGTCAAGAAATGCTGGATCAGGGTCCCGGCCGTGCAGCCCTTGCCGAAGTCCGCCCTCGAAGGGCGTACCGGCGTGCTGGACGAAGACCTGTTGACACAGGTTCAAGGCCGACTCGCCCCAGGAGCTCGATCCAGCACAAAGTGCCTGATCATGTGGCAGATTGGGATGTTATCGTCCATCGCATGATCGAACTGATCGCTCCCACGGGGCGGCTCCATTCCTCGTGGCTCACCGCGCGTGACGAGTGGCCGCCCGGTGCTCACCAGGACGGGGCCGGCTTGCGGCTGGTCGCTGACGATGACCTCGACAGTCCGGAAGGGTTCGCCTCATGGGTCGAGCGGCTGCGCCGGCAGTCAGACCGGTCGCTGCCCGTCGGGGAAGGACGCGTCCACGCCACCCACTGGTGGATCGTCGACGGCGAGACCTACCTCGGAGCCATCGACCTCCGCCACTATCTGAACGCCTTTCTGCTGGAAGGCGGCGGGCACATCGGCTACAGCATCCGGCCTTCTGCCAGAAGGCGGGGACTGGCCACGTGGGCGCTGGGAGCGGTGCTGCTCAAGGCGCCGGCGCTCGGTCTGGACCGGGTCCTTCTCACCTGTGACGACGGCAACGTCGCTTCGGCGCGCACCATCGAAGGCAACGGCGGTGTCCTGGAAGACGTGCGCAGCACCGAGATCGGGGTCAAGCGCCGCTACTGGATTGTTCTCGGTGACTGACGTTGGGCACAGCCGTTCGTCGATGGCGGCGCCGAGGACGGTCGCCTCGTAGCGGATGGCGAGCTCGTCGTGTCTCGCGGCCACGGCCTCTGGAGGCGGTTGACGCCGCACCCCACCGGGCCGCAACGGGGGCGTCCGTGGCCGTGGTCTGCCGGCTCGATGGGGACGACCCAGGGCGGCTTTCTCCGCGGACTGGCGGCGGCGCTGGTGGGCCAGGCGAATAGCGGAGTCGACGTTCGCGATCGGCCTGGGCCTGCAACGGGTGAAGATGCCGCCGGGACCAAGTCGGCGGACATCCCGCTGGTCTTCGATGACGGACGCGACAACCGTGCCGCCGACCGGACGTCAGATCTGCCGGCGAAGCCACTCCAGACCTCGTTCGGCATGGGTGACGATGGTGAAGTGGCTGTCGCCCTCGCAGAGCCGCAGCTCGGCGGTAGGGCAATGGGCGGCCAGCCACGACCCGTGACCGGCGGGGATGATCCGGTCGCCGGTGCCGTGCAGGAGGAGGACCGGGGCGTCGACAGTGCCGGGATCGCAGCCCCAGGGAAGGGTGTAGGAGACGTCGTCGTCGATCTGGCCGTACGGACCGGCGGCGAGAGCCGGCTTCCCGACCTTCCCCAGCCATCCCCACGGCCCCTCGAACAAGGCCAGATCGGCCTCGGTGAACTCGCAATCGTAGATGAAGTCCGACGCCTGCAGCGCCGCCCTCGCCTCTCGGCCCTCCACTGCTGCCCTCAGCGCGGCCACGCCTGACGGAATCATCCCGGCGAACCAGTCCAGTCCGGCCGCGCCGTACGGGGCGATGGCGGCCAGGCCCAGCACGGCCTGGACGCGACCACCCAGAACCGCCGCGCATCCGAGAGCATAAGACCCGCCGCCGGAGTACCCCGCGACGGCGAACCGATCGATGCCGAGCGCGTCCGCGACCGTTGCCGCGTCAGCGGCGACCGACGCGATCGTGCGCCCTGGCGCGACGCTGGAGCCGCCGTAGCCCGGCCGATCGAATGACACCCAGCGCAACCCCAGCTCGGCGGCCGCGGTGAAGAGCGGCTCCGGAGGCGCCCCCACGTTGGGTGTGCCGTGATGCCACATGACAGGCAACCGCCCGCTCTGCTCCGGGGCGGTGTCGTAGACGTGCAGCGTGCGGCCGCCACCCGCCGGGACGTCGAGCTCGATCATCTCATCACCCTTTCATGGTCGACGTTCACGGCAACCTGACCCCCAAGGCGGTGTCAGCCGTCCCAGCGCTGGGCGTTCTGGTCGTTCAGGGAGCCCGGCGGCTGAGGGATGACGCAGAAGGGCAGCCCGGCGGGGTCCTCCATGACGCACCAATGGTCGTTGACCAGCCGCAGGCGCCGGGCACCGAGGGCCTCCAGGCGCGCGGTCTCCGCCTCCAGGTCGTCGGTGTGGATGTCGAGGTGGACCCGCGCGGGGCCCGTCCCGAGTCGCTGGACGAGCAGGGCGAAGACGTCACCGGGCAAGGAAGCGCCGTGGTACTCCGGGTACCGCTCGAACCGGGTCAGCGTCTGACCGGTCGCCTCCTGCCAGAACGTCACTTCCTTGTCGTGATCGCCCTCCGGGACATCGATCACGACCTTGTAGAGCCTGCTGTAGTGCGTCATGACACCCATCCTCCTGGACGGGTGTCATCCCCGGGACAGGGTCCTGCCGGGGGCGAGGGGCATCCGCACTTCGGCGAGTCCGAACGTGCTCCCAGCCGGGCGGCACGGCCCACCCCCTGCACGGATTCGCCGCGCCCGCACGGCCGGACGGCTGGACGGCTGGATGCTCAGGCGTCAGTGGCCGAAGAGGGTGAGCACTCCGGCGCCCAGCGGGCCGAGCCACTGGGCGATGCGGCCCAGGGCGTCGATCAACGTGGCGCCGGCTCCGGCGCGTTCCAGCCCCGAGGTGAGCTCCTGGAGGTGGTGACCGGCCTGCTCCCTGTCGGGTGTCTCTCCTCCTACCGCGTCCTCGACCGCCGACAGTTCGCGCTCCGCGCTCTGGCGCTCGGCCGCGGACAGTCTCAGCTCGTCCAGTGCGCTCCTGATGGCCTCTAGGTCGGCGTGGAGGCCCTGGCCGGCGAGCTGGTGTCCCGCGACGCCGTGGATGTCCCGCCTGGCGGTCTGGTGATGTCCGCCCACGTACTGGATGCCGCTTCCCGCGTTCACCGGCCCGCGTACGTCCCCGAACTCGTAACCTGCCGACGGGCCCCCGCCGCGGCAGGCTGGACGAATCGCAGCTCCGCGTATCCCATCCGCAGTTGATCCCCGTCACGGAGCACTTGACCACCGACGATCTTATGACCGTTGAGCCAGGCGGCTCCGAAATGAGGTGCCGGGTGGTGATCCGCAGCCGTGACGCGCGCCTGCCGGGAAAACCGTTGGCCGTGGGCTGCGGGGGCGTGGTTTGCTGCCGGGCATGACGTCGGCATGGGTAGGCCGGCTCGTCCGGTTGCGCGCCATCGAGCCCGAGGACTGGGAGACGTTCCACTCCTTCAACGAATACTCCGACGCGGTCAGGAGCGGGGAGCATCTCCACCCGCCGCAGTCGGCGGCGCGGGCCAGGAAGTGGGCCGTCGAGCTGGCCGAGCGGACCCAGGACCTGGACGACGTACGCCTGGTGATCGCCACCCGGGAAGGGAACACCCCGGTCGGCATGCTGAACACGCACAGCGTCGACCGGGTGCACGGCACCTTCGCGTACGGGATCGGCATCGGCACGCCCCACCACCGCAAGGGGTACGCCGGTGACGCCGTCGTCCTGCTCCTGAGATACATGTTCTTCGAGCGCCGCTTCCAGAAGGCCGAGGCGGGGGTCTACGGCACCAACGAGGCGTCGCTGGCGCTGCACCGGCGGCTGGGGTTCGTCGAGGAGGGCCGCCGGCGCAGGAGCCACTACGCCGACGGCCGTTACGACGACGAGGTCCTGTTCGGGATGACGATCGAGGAGTTCACCGAACGCCACGTCTCCTGAAGGACGCCACGCCTCTCAGAGAGCGTGAAGGTCCGCTCGGACCCGGCGGGTGGCCGTGACCACGTTCGCCAGTGACGCCTCCACCTCCTCGTACGTCCGGGTCTTCAGCCCGCAGTCCGGGTTGACCCAGACCCGCTCCACCGGCAGCGCCGCCAGCGTCCGGCGCAGCAGGTCCTCGACCTCCGAGGCGGCGGGCACCCGCGGCGAGTGGATGTCGTAGACGCCGGGCCCGAGCCCCCGCCCGAAGGTCCCGACGGTGCCCAGGATGCGCGCGCCCGAGCGGGCCGACTCGATGGTGGTCACGTCGGCGTCCAGGCCGTCGATGGCGGCCAGGATCTGGTCGGCGTCCGAGTAGCACAGGTGCGTGTGGATCTGCGTGCGGTCGCCGGCCCCCGACGTGGCCCGGCGGTAGGCGGCCACCGCCCACTCCAGGTAGTCGGCCTGCGCGGCCCGCCGCAGCGGGAGCAGCTCGCGGAGGGCGGGTTCGTCCACCTGGATGACCGACACACCGGCCGCCTCCAGGTCGCGGACCTCCTCCCGGACGGCGTCCGCCACCTGGAACACGACGTCGCGCAGCGGCAGGTCGTCGCGGACGAAGGACCAGGCCACGATGGTGACGGGGCCGGTGAGCATGCCCTTGACCGGCTTGTCCGTGAGCGACTGCGCGTACGTGGCCCACCGCACCGTGATCGGCGACGGGCGGCCGACGTCCCCGTGCAGGATCGGCGGGCGGGTGCAGCGGGAGCCGTACGACTGGACCCAGCCGTTCCTGGTGACGGCGAACCCGTCGAGGTGCTCGGCGAAGTACTGCACCATGTCGTTGCGCTCCGGCTCGCCGTGGACGAGGACGTCGAGCCCGAGGCGTTCCTGGAGCCGGATGACGTGCTCGATCTCGGCCTCGACCTGCCGCTCGTAGTCGGCCTGGGAGAGCGTGCCCGAGACGACCGCGGCACGGGCGGCGCGCAGGGAGCCGGTCTGCGGGAACGAGCCGATCGTGGTGATCGGCAGCGCGGGCAGCCGCAGGTGCTCGGCCTGCGCCGCCGCCCGCACCGCGTACGGGCTGCGCTCCTCCGGCACCACGGGCGCCGGCAGCGCCACGGAGGGCGCGGCGTGCGGAGCGTCCCGCAGCGGGGACCGCGCGAGCGCCACCACCTCCGCCACCTTCTGCTCGGCGAACGCCAGCCGCCCCTTCAACGCGGGGTCCAGCTCTGGCTCGGCCTCCACGTCGTAGGGGACGTGCAGCAGCGAGCACGACGTGCTGACCACCACCTCCGAGGCGCGTACGGCGCCCAGGGCGGCCAGGGCGCGACCGGGCGAGGTACGCCACACGTCGCGCCCGGACACCACGCCCGCCACCACGGTCTTGCCGGTCAGGTCGAGCACGGGCACGGCGCCGCGGACGAGGTCGATGCCGATGGCCTCCACCGGGGTCTCGGCCAGGACCGGGAGGGCCTCCCCGAGGTCGCCGAAGTAGGAGGCCACGAAGAGCCCCGGCCGGGTGGTCAGGGAGCCGAGCCGGGAGTAGGCGGCGCGCACGGTGGCCAGCTCTTCGGCGGTCCGGTCGCCGACCAGCGCGGGCTCGTCGAGCTGGACCCACGAGACCCCCTCGGCGGCCAGCGCGGACAGCAGCTCCTCGTAGCAGGCCAGCACGTCGTCCAGCCGGTCCAGCGCCGACCCCAGCAGCAGGAACGTCACCGGCCCCACCACGACGGGCCGCGTCTCGTACCCCAGCGCCCGCGCCTCGCGCACCTCGGAGAGCGGCTTGGCCGCGTCCAGCTTGAACACGGTGTCGGGGCCGATCTCCGGCACGATGTAGTGGTAGTTCGTGTCGAACCACTTCGTCATCCGCAGCGGCGCCAGCCCCTCGGTGCCCCTGGCCATCGCGAAGTAGGGGTCGCCGGCCTCGCGGTAGCGCGCGGGCACCGCGCCCAGCAGCACCGCCGTGTCCAGCACCTGGTCGTACAGCGAGAACGTGTTGGACGGCAGCCCTTCCAGCCCCAGCTCGGCCAGCCTGTGCCAGGTCCGCTCCCTGATCTCGGCCCCCACCCGTTCGAGCTCCGCCCGGCTCGACCGCCCGTCCCAGTACGACTCCAGCGCCCGCTTCAGCTCCCGCCGCGGCCCGATCCTCGGATATCCGAGGACGGTGGACTTGGGGAATGGGGACATGTCTGGCTCCCTTGATCTCGTTCGGCTGGTCGCAGGCATCCTGCCGAGCACTCGGGAGCTCGTGCATCATGGATTGGTGCTGCTTATGCTCAAGGAGATGCACTGCTTCGCCAGGGTCGCGGAGCGGCTCAGCTTCTCCAGGGCCGCCGCCGACCTGGGGATGTCCCAGCCCGCCATGAGCCAGGCCATCACCCGGCTCGAGCGCGCCGCCGGGGTCAGGCTCTTCGAGCGGACTGCCCGCGACGTGCGGCTCACGGCGGAGGGCAAGGCGCTGCTGCCGTACGCGGAGCAGGTGATCGAGTCGGTGGGCGCCTTCGAGGCCGAGTCGGCGCGGCTGGCCAGGCCGACCATTCATCTCGCTTATCCACCGCTCGTCGGAGCGCTGGCGGCGCGGATCGTCAGGCGGCTGGCCGGCCGCACCCCGGCGATCGGCGTGGAGCTGCGGGCGGCGGGCCGGGGCGCGGCGGTGCGGGCGCTGGCGGACGGCGAGGTCTCGGCGGCGATCCTGGCCACTCCGGCGCCGGCGCAGTTCGTGACGGCGGCCAGGTTTCACGTCACGGTCGACCACCTGGCCGTGCCCGCGGGTCACCGGCTGGCCTCCCGGCCCAAGGTCGCGCCCGGCGAGCTGGGCGGGCAGGTGCTGCTCACGCCGGGCAGCCGCCCGTGGCCGGGGCTGCCGGGGCGCTCGCGCCTGGCGGCCGACGACGACTTCGCGGCCGCGCTCGACCTGGTGGCCGCGGGCGCCGGGCTGCTGCCGATCCCGCAGCTCCTGGTCAGGACCATCAGGAGGGACGACGTGCGCTTCGTGCCGCTCGACGCCGGCGACCTGCGCATCACGTACGCGCTGGCCTGGTCGAAGGAGCGGGTGACACCGGAGCTGATGGCCCTGGTGCAGGCCGTCCAGGACGCCCTGTGGACTAGGTGAGGGGGAGGTTCTTCAGGGCCTCGCGGCGGCTCAGGCCGGTGAGGCCCTTGGCGTTGACGTAGCGGAGCACCTCGTCGGGATTGGTCTTGGCGTATTCGCGTAACGCCCAGCCGATCGCCTTGCGCGCGAAGAAGTCGTTGTCCGACAGGCTCGGCTCGATGCACGCGTACAGCAGGGCCGTGTCGGTGCGTTCCTTGAACCGGTTCTGGCTGAGGATCGCGGTGCGCCGCTTCCACAGGTCGCGGTCGTGCGCCCACTCCAGCATGAGCGGCCGCATCGAATCGGGGTAGGTGGTCAGCAGCCCGCCGACGCGGTGGGTGGCCAGCTCGTCGACGAGGTCCCACCAGGCCCCGGTGACGATCATCTCCTCGTACATCGGCACGGTGTAGAGGGTCTGGTAGTCGCGGTAGAGGTGGTAGCCGGACAGCTCGACGGCGGCGTAGCGCTCCTCGCGGTATTCGGCCTCCCGCCACAGCGCCAGCACGGCCCGCCGCCACTCCGGCGCGCTCTCCAGCCGGTGCTCGGCGAACACCCGTCGCAGCGCCGCCCGCCTGCGCACCGCCTGCACGCCCAGGAACGGCATCGTGGACTTCATGTACGTGCGCATCGCCTCGGCCTTGCCGGGCTCCGCGACCCCCTGCAGTGCCAGCCGCACTGCCTTGCCGAGGCTCATCCCTTTTGCGTGGTGCGCTCGCCGGTGGCGAGGCCGTCGAAGAGCACGGTGATGTAGTGCTCGGCCAGGCCGGTGGTGTTGAGCCTGCCGCCGGGGCGGAACCAGCGCACCGCGACCCAGATCGTGTCGCGGATCATGCGGTAGGTCAGCTTCGGATCGACGTCGGCCCGGAACAGCCCGGCCGCCTGGCCCGCCTTGATCTGCGTCACCCAGATCTGCTCGACCTCGTCCTCGGCCTTGACCAGGTAGTTGAACCGCTCGAACTGCCGCAGGTAGTTCCAGTCGTTCTGCATGACGGTGATCGCGGCGCGGTGCGGCTCCAGCGTGCCGAACCCGATGCGGACCATCTCCGACAGCACCGTGCGGGCGTCGGCGCTGGTGTCGACCGCCGCGCGGTAGCGGGCGATGAGGTCGTCGAGGAAGGTGGAGAGCACCTCGTCGACGATCGTCTCCTTGGAGTCGAAGTGGTGGTAGAGACTTCCGGAGAGGATGCCTGCCTCGTCGGCTATCTCACGTACTGTCGTGGCCTGGAAGCCCTTGCGTGCGAAGAGCTCCGCGGCGAGCTTGACGAGGTGGTCGCGGCGCTCGGAGGCGGTCCCCGATGAGCTCGCGCGCTGGCGCTTGGCCGGGGTGGTCGTGGTGCCGGAGTTCTTACGCGTGGTCACGACACCATTATGAGCCCTCGCACAATCGCTTGTTCACCTAACCGGTGCAGCTCATGCGGCATTCCGTGCTCTACCAAGCGCTTGCTACGATGCGATGATGGTGAACGAGGCGTACATCGTCGGAGCCGTCCGCACCCCCGTCACGCGCAGGAACGGCGGCCTGGCCGCGGCGCACCCCGCCGACCTCGGCGCGCACGTGCTCAGGGAGCTGATGCGGCGGACGGACGCCGACCCGGCGGCCGTCGACGACGTGATCTTCGGCTGTGTGGACACGATCGGCCCGCAGGCCGGGGACGTCGCCCGCACCTGCTGGCTCGCGGCCGGGCTCCCCGAGGAGGTGCCCGGCGTCACGGTGGACCGCCAGTGCGGCTCGTCCCAGCAGGCGCTCCACTTCGCCGCCCAGGCGGTGCTGTCCGGCACGAGCGACCTGGTGGTGGCCGGCGGCGTGCAGAACATGAGCATGATCCCCATCTCGGCCGCGATGCTCGCGGGCCGCGCCTTCGGCCACGAGACGCCGTTCGGGGGGTCCAAGGGCTGGGTCGAGCGGTACGGCACGCAGGAGGTCTCCCAGTTCGCGGGGGCCGAGCAGATGGCCGTCACCTGGGACCTGTCGCGCGAGGAGATGGAGCGGTACGCGTACGAGTCGCACCGCCGGGCCCTGCACGCCATCGACGCCGGGCGCTTCGTGCGCGAGATCGCCCCCTACGAGGGCGTGACCACGGACGAGTGCCCGCGCCGGGACACCACGATCGAGCGGATGGCCGGGCTCAAGCCCCTCGTCGAGGGCGGCCGGCTCACCGCGGCCCTGGCGTCCCAGATCTCCGACGGCGCGGCGGCCCTGCTCGTCGCCTCACCCAGGGCCGTACGCGAGCACGGCCTGACCCCGCGCGCTCGCGTGCACCACCTGTCGGCCCGCGGCGCCGACCCGATCGTGATGCTCTCCGCCCCCATCCCGGCCACCGCCCACGCCCTCGGCGTGACGGGCCTGTCCATCGGCGACTTCGACGCGATCGAGATCAACGAGGCGTTTGCGCCGGTCGTCCTGGCCTGGATCAAGGAGACCGGCGCGGAGCCCGCCAAGGTGAACCCGAACGGCGGCGCCATCGCGCTCGGCCACCCGCTCGGCGCGACCGGAGCCGTGCTGGCGGTGAAGCTGCTGCACGAGCTGGAGCGTACGGGCGGACGGTACGGCCTGCAGACCATGTGCGAAGGAGGGGGGCAGGCCAACGTCACCGTCATCGAGCGGCTGCCCGCCTGAAGGAAGGTGCTGACGTCTGAAAATGACTCTAGCAAATAGGAAACTTTCCTATTAGATTTCGGGTCATGCCCTTGAGCGGTGACCTGCTTCGCCTTGCCGACGCCGTCCTCTTTCCCGGTTTCACCGGGCACATGCCTCCCGACTGGCTGCGCCGCCGGCTCGGCGAGGGGCTGGCCGGCGTGGTGCTGTTCTCGCGCAACATCGCCGACCCGGCTCAGGTGGCCCGCCTGACCGCCGCGCTGCGCGCGGAGAACCCCTCGGTGCTCGTCGGCACCGACGAGGAGTCGGGGGAGGTCACGCGGCTGGAGGTGGCCGCGGGGAGCAGCCGTCCCGGAGCGTACGCGCTGGGCGCCGTGGACGACGTGGCCCTGACCGAGGCCCTGGCCAGGGACCTCGGCGCCGAGCTGGCGGCGGCGGGCGTCACGCTCGACTTCGCCCCCTCGGCCGACGTGAACTCCAACCCGGACAACCCCGTCATCGGCCTGCGGGCCTTCGGCGCGGACCCGGCCCTGGTGTCCCGGCACACCGGGGCGTTCGTCCGCGGCCTGCAGTCGGCGGGCGTGGCCGCGTGCGCCAAGCACTTCCCCGGGCACGGGGACACCTCGGTCGACTCGCATCACGGCGTCCCCGTGGTGGCCGACGGGATCGAGGACGCGCTGCTCCCTTTCCGGGAGGCGATCAAGGAGGGCGTCAGGGCCGTCATGACCGGCCATCTCCTCGTGCCCTCGTACGACGCCGAACTGCCCGCCACGCTCAGCCCGAAGGTGCTCACCGGGCTGCTGCGGGAGGAGCTCGGGTTCGAAGGAATGATCATCACTGACGGCATCGAGATGGCCGCGGTGTCGGGGACGTACGGGATCGGGGGCGCCTCCGCCCGTGCCATCGCCGCCGGGGCCGACGCGATCTGCGTCGGCGGCGAACGGGCCGACGAGGCCACCGCCGCCGGCATCCGCGACGCGATCGCCACGGCGGTGACCCAGGGACTGCTGCCCGAGGAGCGGCTGGCCGACGCCGCTCGAAGGGTCCGCGAGCTGGCCTCATGGGCCGCCTCCTCGGGCAGCCAGGCGCCCCGCGACGGCTCCGTGGGCCTGGCCGCCGCGCGCCGGGCGATCCGGATCACCCGCCGCTCCACCGCCCCCGTGCTGCCGCTGACCTCGGCCGCGTCCGTGGTGGAGCTGGCCCCCGAGATGAACCTGGCCATCGACAGGAACACGCCGTGGGGCGTCGGCCGGCCGCTGGCCCGCCTGCTGCCGGGCACCGTGGTGACCCGGCTGGCGGTGGGGGACTCGACGGGTTCGGCGCTGGAGCGCCTGCTCGGGGAGGCCGCCGGGCGGCCGCTGGTGATCGTGGTCCGGGACGTCCACCGGCACGCCTGGCAGGAGCAGGCGCTGCGGCACCTGCTCAGCGCCCGGCCCGACGCCGTGGTGGTGGAGATGGGGCTGCCCGAGCGGTCGGATCTGGGTGCCGTGCACATCGCCACGTACGGCTCCGCCCGGGTCTGCGGGCAGGCGGCGGCGGAGGTGCTCACGGGCAGATCGTGACGCGGGCAGGCGGCGGCGGAGGTGCTCACGGGCAGGTCGTGACGCGGGCAGGCGGCGGAGGTGCTCACCGGTAGGGTGTGATCCCGTGAACTTCGACGGCGAGGATCTTTCCCGCAAGGCGCTGGCCGACCGGCTCCCGGCGGACGAGACGCACGTCTTCCGCGAGTGCGACCTGACGGAGACCGACCTGTGGGGCGCCCCGCTGGCGGGGGCCAGGTTCGAGTCGTGCGTGCTGGACCAGACCGACTTCCGCAAGGCCGATCTCGACGGGGCCTCGTTCACGGGCGGGGGCGGGATGCGGACCCGCTTCAACGACGCCGACCTCATCGACGTGACATTCACGGACGTGGACCTGTCCTCGGCCCAGTTCGGCGGCGCGCTCCTCACGGACGTCTCGTTCACGGGGTGCCGCATGATCGGCGCCGCGCTGACGGGCTCGCGCGGCACCGGCTTCAAGATCGCCCGCTCCAACCTGACCCTGGCCAACCTCGGCGGCTGCTCCCTGCGCGGGGAGGCCGTCGAGGGGGTCCGCTTCGACGACGCCGACCTGTCGGGGTGCGACTTCACGGAGGCCACGTTCAGCGACTGCCGCTTCATCGGGACGCGCCTGCTCCAGACCAAGTTCAACAAGGCCGATCTGCGCGGCGCGGACCTGGGCGAGCCGGACGACGCGAAGCTGCGGGCGTTCGCGGGCGCGATCATCAACCAGGCCCAGGCCAACGCCATCCTGGCCGCCCGCGGCATCACCGTGCTCTAGCCTCGGGCGCCTCTCTCGTCGCCCGTTCGCGCTGTCGATAGTCAGATCATCGATATATATTGATCATATGAAATCGATGCAGGAGCCCACGTTCCTGATCCTGACCGCGCTGGCGGCCGGGCCGCAGCACGGGTACGGCGTGATCACCGACGTGGAGCGCATCTCCGACGGCCAGGTCCGCCTGCGCGCCGGCACCCTGTACGCCGCCTTCGACCGCCTCCAGGCGGAGGGCCTCATCGAGGCGGACCGGGAGGAGATCGTGGACGGGCGGGTGCGTCGCTACTACCGCCTCACCGGCGACGGCGCGGCCAGGCTGGCGGCGGAGGCCGAGCGGATGAGCAGGCACGCCCGGGCGGCCGCCGCGCGCCTGCGCGCCGCGGGGGCGGGAGGCCTGGCGTGAGCCCGCTCGAAGCGCATGGCAGGAGCCCGCTCGAAGCCCGCTACCGCCGCCTCCTGGCCTGCTACCCGCGCGATCACCAGGAGCGGCACGAGGAGGAGATGATCGGCGTGCTGCTGGCCGGAGCGCGGCCCGGCCAGACCCGCCCGCATCCCGCCGACGCGGCCGACCTGCTGTGGGGGGCGCTGCGCGTGCACGCCCGGCGGGCGTTCGGCGCGGGGTCGGCGCCCTCCTGGCGGGACGGGGTCGCGCTCGCCGTGGCGCTGTGGCCGTTGCTGATGCTGACGGCGGCGCTGGCGAAGGCGCTGGTGAACGGCGTCCCAACCCTGGAGACCGCGTGGAATTACGGTGTCGTCGTCCTGACCGGACCCGCCACGACCCGGCACCTGGTCCAGCCGATCGCCATCGCGGCTGTGCTCGCACTGGCCGTGTTGTCCGGCCGCAAGTGGGTCGCCGCGCTCGGCGCGGTCATGCTCGTGGTGGGTATGGCGGACCCCTGGAGCGGGATGATTCCGGGTCTCGACATCCGGTCGGTGCCGAGCGGCCGGGTCCTTCTGGTGGAATTGGCGACACCGAACGTCGGCCCGGTCCTCGTGGCGCACGTGGCGGCGGCCGTCATCGCCTTCATACCCGCAGCGCACCGGGCCCTGCGGGCCATCCCCCGGCGTACCTTGCTGCTCTGGGCGCCGCTCGCGCTGGTGGGGCTGACCGCCAGCAAGGCCCTCGTGCGCTGGGTGGACGTGACCGCCCACCACGATGTCGTGGTCTGGAAACCCGTGCCCTGGCTCGTCGTGGTCTCGCTGGCCGCCGGGGTCGCGTGCCGGTCGGCGCTGGGGCGACGGGCGGCGCTGGTGCTGTTCCTGCCCGCGGCCGCCCTCGGCGACCTCGGCGACCTGCTGTGGATACCCACCTCCACGGCCCTCGCCCAGCTCGGCTGCGCGGCCCTGGCCTTCGCCGCCGGCGCCGCCCTGAGCCGCCGCCGCGGCGGCCTGGCCGCCTTGGCGCCCACCCCCTAGGCAAGCGTGCGGCCCAGGTGGGTCAGGGTGGTCTCGGCGTCGGTCATGATGCGCTCGATCAGCTCGCGGCAGGACGGCAGGTCGTCGATCACGCCCACCACCTGGCCCGACGCCATCACCCCGAGGTCCGCCCGGCCCTCCACCATCGCGGCCCGCAGCAGCACCGGCGTGTTGGCCGCCTGCAGGACCTGGGCCCAGGTCAGGTCGCGCGCCTGCCTCATCCGGCGGCCCTCGCGCAGCAGCTCGCCCCACGACAGCCCCGACAGCCGCCTGAACCTGGCCCCGTTCACCACCGCCCTGACCAGGCGCGAGCGCTCCAGCGAGACCACGAACGGGGTCAGCAGGACCCGGTGGGGCACCCCGTCCACCTTGGTCGTGACGACCGTGTCCCGCGTCGCGAGATAGAGCTTCTTCACCTCGTCGGGCACGGGGGAGTCGCTCGTCAGCAGGAACCTGGTCCCCATGGCGATCCCGCAGGCCCCGTACGCCAGCGCCGCCACCAGCCCCCGCCCGTCGAAGAAGCCCCCGGCCGCGATCACCGGGATGTCCACCGCGTCCACGACCTGGGGCAGCAGCAACGTCGTGGCGACGGAGCCGGTGTGGCCGCCGCCCTCGCCGCCCTGGACGATCACCGCGTCCACGCCCCAGCCCGCCACCTTCTCGGCGTGCCGGCGCGCCCCGACCGACGGGATCGTGACCACGCCCGCGTCCTTGAGCCGGGCGATCAGGTCCCGCTTGGGCGCCATCGCGAACGACGCCACGCGCACGCCCTCCCGGATCAGCACCCCGATCCGCTCGGCGGCGTCGTCGGCGTCGGAGCGCAGGTTCACCCCGAACGGCGCGTCCGTGCGCTCCTTCACCCGCCTGATCGCGGCGGTCATCTCGGCCGCGGACATCGTCGCGGCGCCGATCACGCCGAGCCCGCCGGCCTGGGAGGTGGCCGCCGCCAGCCGGGCGCCCGCGACGTACCCCATGCCGGTCTGCACGATCGGGTGGCGGCACCCGACCAGGGACGTCAGCGCGGTCCTCACGCCGGCTCCCGGTCCCGCAGGCGCTCGGGGTCGAGCCGGTCCAGGACCTCCAGCTCCTCGACGGTCGGCCCGCGCGTCCGGGGCACGTTGTCGGGAATGTCCAGCTCGAAGCCGGTCGCCGCCACCACGTCGTCCACCTCGACCCCCGGGTGCACCGACACCAGGCGCATGGTGCCGCCGGGGGTGCGGAAGTCCAGCACGGCCAGGTTCGTCACGACGCGGCGCAGGTCGAAGGCGCCCCTGTCGGTCCCGACCCCGCTGACCACGTCCACCGAGGGCACGAACACCCGGGGGGAGTGGCGGGGGATCCAGTAGCTGGTGGGGTCGCAGCGGGTGTTCCCCGGCGCGCCCCGCACGCCCAGCAGTTGCGCCTTGGGGCGGGCCCAGTCGCCGATGCAGGAGATGTTCGTGTTGCCGTACCGGTCGATCTGGCTCGCCCCGAGCATGACGTGGCGGCGCCCGTTCAGCACCAGCCACAGGTGCTCGCGGAACGGCAGCCACCCCTCCACCACCCCGGGCGCCTCGCCCAGCGCGGGCACGTCGCCGGTGAGCAGGCAGGTGCCGTCGTGCGTGAGCAGCTCCGGCTCGAATGTCAGCCGCGCCAGCCGCGCCGCCAGCACCGTGACCGGCCCGCCGATGCCCGCCGCCAGGATCTCGCCGTCGCCACGGAACGCCTCCGCGCACGCCACCACGCACACGTCAGCCCTGCTGCTCATCGAACTCCTCCCAAGGCGTCTCCACGTAGCGCCGCTGCAGCGCCTCGTCGCGCCCGTAGTCGGGCTCGCACGAGGTGAACCCCGCCCCGCCCGGCGCCTCCACCACCCCCGCCACCATCGACCGGCTGATCAGCAGCGACTGCACGGGCCCCTCCTTCAGCAGGTTCTCCACGACCCGCTCGCACGAGACGTAGCACCGCCGCGCCGCCTTGGCGTAGAGGTCGTCGAAGTACGGGTCGGGCCCCAGGTACTGGGCGTTGCCCCGCGCGTCGGCCCGGTTCAGGTGGACGAGGGCCACGTCCATGGTCAGCGCGGGCACCGCGACCAGCTCCTCCCCGTCCGCGTACGGCGAGCGCACCGTCCGCAGCCCGGGGTTGACGCGCAGCACGTCCGACCCCAGCCCCGCCCGCGTCGGCAGGAACGGCAGCCGGTGCGCCCCCGCGAGCAGCCCGAACATGAACATCCCCTCGTCGTACTCCGCGAACTCGATCTCCCCGGCCTGCCTGGCCCTCCGGAAATGGGGCTCCAGGGGAATGGAGTCGAGCGTCACGAACGGGGCCACGACCTTGCGCACCTTCTTCGCCGCGCACAGCATGCCCACGTCCGGGCCGCCGTACGAGACGATCGTGAGGTCGGTGGCGGGGGAGCGCAGGAGGGCGCGGACGAGGGCCATCGGCTTGCGCCGCGAGCCCCAGCCGCCGATCCCGATCGTCATCCCGCTCTCGACCGTGCCCGCGACCTCCTCGGCCGACATCAGCTTGGTCACGTGAATCGCTCCCTGTGCCGGTCTCCGGCGCCCATCAGGTTCAGCTCGAAGGTGAAGCCCTGCTCGAAGCGGTAGCTGCGCTTGACGTCCACGGGGTCGATGCCGTTGAGGGACTCCTTGGCGCGGCGGATCACGTACGGGTCCTTGGCGGCGATCTGCCCCGCCACCTCCAGCGCCGCGTCACGCAGCTTGTCGCGCGGCGCGACCTCCAGCACCGACCCGAACGCGTGCAGCTCGGCCGCCGTCACGTTCCTGCACGTGTAGACCATGGCCCGCATCAGGTGCTGCGGCACCAGCCTGGCCAGGTGCGTGGCCGCGCCCAGCGCGCCCCTGTCCACCTCGGGCAGCCCGAAGTAGGCGTCCTCGCCGGCCACCACGATGTCGGCGTTGCCCGCCAGGCCGACGCCGCCGCCCAGGCAGTGGCCGTGCACCACCGCGATCACCGGCACCGCGCACTCGTAGACCGCCGCGAACGCCGCGTAACACGCCCGGTTGACCCCGACCAGCGCCTCGTGGCCCTCGGCGTCCCGCAGCTCCTTGATGTCGACCCCGGCGTTGAACCCGCGCCCCTCGGCCCGCAGCACCACCACCCTGGTCTCCGGATCGTCCCCGGCCCGCCGGACGGCCCCGGCCAGCTCCTCCCAGCCGCGCACGGTCAACGCGTTCACCGGCGGCACGTCCACGACCACCTCGGCGATCGGCCCGGCCCGCAGAGTGATCCCCATGAGACTCCCTGGTTGCACCTAACGCTTGCTTGGTACGGTAGCACCCGTGACCGTGACTTACGACTACACGGGCAGGGCCGTCCTGGTGACCGGCGGCACCCAGGGCATCGGGGCGGGGATCGCCCGCGCCTTCCGGGAGGCGGGCGCCGACGTGACGGTCTGCGCCCGGCGCGAGCCGGCCGCCCCGGCGCCGGGGATCCGGTTCGCGCGGGCCGACGTGCGGGTGGCCGAGGACGTCGAGCGGCTGATGTCCGGGTTCGACCGGCTGGACGTGGTGGTCAACAACGCCGGCGGCTCGCCGTACGCGCCGCTCGACGGGACCTCGCCGCGCCTGCACGCCCGCGTCGTCGAGCTCAACCTGACGGCCCCGCTGCTGGTCTCGCAGTTCGCCTACCCGCTGCTCGCCGCCGGCGGTGGGGCGATCGTGATGATCGGCAGCGCCAGCGGCGCCCGCCCCTCGCCCGGCACCTCGGCGTACGGCGCCGCCAAGGCCGGGCTGCACCACCTGGCCCGCTGCCTGGCCGCCGAGTGGGCCCCGGAGGTGCGCGTCAACACGGTCGTCGTCGGCCTCGCCGACACCGAGAACGCCGCCTCCCATTACGGAGGGCAGGAGGACGGGATGGGGGCGGCCATCCCGGCGGGCCGGATGGCGACGCCCGCCGACGTGGCCGCGGCCTGCCTGTGGCTGGCCGCGCCCGGCTACGTCACGGGCGCGGAGGTCCGGGTGGACGGCGGCGGCGAGATCCCCGCCTGGCGGCACCTGGCTTCCGGTGACATTTCCTGATATCTCTGCATGATCCTTCTGGGAGGTCTGTGTGGGAATCTGTGCTGGCCGCGTGGTGATCGTGACGGGCGCCGGACGGGGGATCGGGAGGGATCACGCGCTGGAGTTCGCCCGGCAGGGCGCCCGCGTGGTGGTGAACGACCTCGGCACGGGCCCCGGCGGCGAGGGCGCCTCGGGAGGCCCCGCGCTGGAGGTGGTCGCGGAGATCGAGGCGCTCGGCGGCCAGGCGGTGGCCAACTGCGACGACGTGTCCGACTGGGGCGGCGCGGCCCGGCTGGTCAAGACCGCCGTCAGCGCGTACGGCCGCCTCGACGTCCTGGTGAACAACGCGGGCTTCGTCAGGGACCGGATGCTCGTCTCCATGACCGAGCAGGAGTGGGACGACGTCGTCCGCGTCCATCTCAAGGGCCACTTCCTGCCGCTGCGGCACGCGGCGGCGTACTGGCGGGAGAGCGCCAAGGCGGGCGAGCGCGTCACGGGCCGGGTGATCAACACCTCGTCCGGCGCGGGCCTGCTGGGCAGCGTCGGCCAGGCCAACTACTCGGCCGCCAAGGCGGGCATCGCCGCGCTGACCCAGGTGGCCGCGGCCGAGCTGGGCAGGTACGGCGTGACGGTGAACGCCATCGCCCCCGCCGCTCGCACCCGCATGACCGAGGAGGTGTTCGCCGCGACCATGGCCAGGCCGGAGTCCGGCTTCGACCCCATGGACCCGGCCAACATCGCCCCGCTCGTCGTCTGGCTCGGCTCCGAGGGGGCGGGCCACGTGACGGGGCGGGTGTTCGAGGTGGAGGGCGGCTCGATCGCCCTGGCCACGGGCTGGCGCCACGGCGAGCGGGCCGAGCGCGGCGCCCGCTGGGACCCCGCGGCCGTCGGCGAGGCGGTCGCCGGGCTCCTGGCCGCCGCCCCGTCCCCGGAGCCCGTGTACGGGACGTGAGCCGGACGGGTCAGCGCATGGCCGAACGGGCGGTCGGGTGGAGCAGGATGCGCTCGGGGGCGGCCGTCAGGCGGGGCTTCAGCATGGGCAGGTCCACCTCCCGCTCCTCCTCGGCCGGGTCGAAGCGGGCGAACCACACGAACACGTTCTCCCCGGTCCGGATCGGAAGCCGGGGGAAGTCGTTCTCCGAGTGCTCGGTCTCCAGGCACGCGACGGGCGGCACCCCGGCCTCGGCCAGCACGGGCGCGACCTCCCGGGCGAAGAAGGCGGAGAAGCCGTCCTCGACGTGGTAGATCGTGGCGGCGTACAGGGACTTCGGCGGCTCGGTCGCGCCCGCGGGCGGCCGCTCCCAGGCGGGCGGCTCGGCCCCCACGGAGTGCAGGAGGAGCACGTCGTCGCTGTCGATCATGGTGGCGTTGGCGGCGTCCCGGTGGGCCCGCCATACGGGCCCGCCGTAGAAGGCCTCCAGCGCGTCCTTGCGTGCCGCCATGGACGGGAATGCGCGTAGCCAGGCGAACCGGTCGGGCGCGCCCTGGACGCGGAAGGTGCCGGTGACCCCCATGCCCGCCGCCTCCTGGGTCTCCACGAATTCACGCTCGAACAGCTCGATCAACGTGTCCCGCCGCCCGGGCAGCAGGGTGTACTGGCGCAGTTCGTAGATCATGCGGCGGACGTTAGGCCCAGGTCACTGACATCTTCTGTCAGCCTATTGGGCGAACAATATTCTGGTAACAGAGTGCTACCGATCGGCAACCCACGGTTATATGCTCGCTGTGACCTTGATCTCCTGCGGTCAAGGAAGGTCAAAGGGGCGGCGCGCCCGTGCCCGCCGGCCCTGAACCCTACCGGCGAAGGAGCAGAAGTTGATCAAAAGAGTGTGCGCCGCCGCAGCCGTGCTGGGCGCGGCCGTCGGCGGCGCACTCCTGGCTGCCCCGGCTCACGCTGACGACTGGTGGGGGCCGCTGAGCGGCGACACCCGCGCCGGCAACTGGAGCGGCAACAGCGACTCGTCCCAGTCCGGAAACAACTTCGGGGACGTCACCGCCGTCAACCGCGGCAGAGACTTCTCGACCAACGTCAACAACGTCAACGGCATCGCACCGACCGCCACCAACGGCGGCATCACGGTGACCTACATCTTCTACTGACCGGCTGACGTCCAAAGCCAACACGATCTGAAAGGACCACGACCATGGTGAAGAAGCTCTGCGTGACCGGTCTCGTCGTCGCCGCCGCTGCTGGGGTGACCCTGCTGTCGGCCCCCGCGTACGCGGACGTCAACGCGGGTAACTCCAGCTCCAACCGCGGCTCCTCGCAGTCGGGCAACAACTTCGGCAACGTCGTCAGCAGCAACGTGAGCGGCCGCGGCGCGACCAGCGTCAACAACGTCAACGGCAACGCCGCGACCGCCACCAACCGCAGCATCGTGGGCATCGACGACATGGTCGAGTTCGACTAGCCGGGAGGGGTGCGGGCCAGGTCCCGAGATGGCCTGGCTCGCCCCCGTACTAGCATCCGTGGGTGGTTCTTTGTGCCTATGTAACGTTTGAAGATCCCCACGGCGTCGACGACGAGCGCGACCCGGTCCTTTCCGCCTGGCGCGAGGCGGGCATCGAGGGCCGGGTCGAGCGCTGGGACGACCCCGCCGCCGACTGGAGCGCGTACGACGCCGTCGTCGTCCGCTCGGTCTGGGACTACGACCTCAGGCGGGCGGAGTTCCTGGAGTGGGCGCGTGGCGTGGAGTCCGTCACCAGGCTGCTCAACCCGGGCTCCGTGCTGGAGTCCAACACCGACAAGACCTACCTGCGGGACCTGGGCGTGCCGATCGTGCCGACGCACTGGTCGTCGCAGGACCTGCCGCACTGGCCCGAATACGTCGTCAAGCCGGCCATCTCCGCCGGCGCCCGCGACACCACCAGGACCACCGATCGCGACGAGGCCCGGGCGCTGGCCGCCGCGATCGAGGCCGGCGGGCGCACGCCGATGGTGCAGCCGTATCTCGACATGGTCGAGGCGGAGGGGGAGACCTCGCTGCTGTACTTCAACGGCCGCCTCAGCCACGCCGTCCGCCGCATGCCCATGCTCGTCCCAGGGGCGAGCGAGCAGGACAACGCGCGGTCCGAGCGGCGCACCCCAGCCCCGGACCAGGTCGATCTCGCGAAGAAGGTGCTCGCCGCCGTACCTCAGCCCCTTCTCTACGCCAGGATCGACCTGGTCCGGCTACCCGGGGGCGAGCCCGCGGTCATCGAGGTGGAGCTGACGGAGCCGTACCTCTACCTGCGGTGGGAGCCGCAGGCGCCGGCGAACTTCGCCAAGGCGCTACGCGAGCTGCTCTGAGTCCTTCACCCACAGGCGCAGCAGCCCCCTGAAGTGCTCGACGAAGCGGTCACGCTCGTGGGCCGGATACGTGGCGGTCACGGTGTCCACCAGTAACCGGTCGAACTCGGCCCCGGCCACCCACTCCAGCACCACCTCGTCGAGGCGGGCCAGGCGGTCCTGGCAGAACTCGTGGTAGCGCTCGGTCTCGAAGTACGCGTCGGCCAGCCGGCGATATTCGGCCAGCCGCTCCTCGTACGTCCCCGTCACGGAGAAGTAGTCGTGCGTCTCCAGGTCGATGCGCGGCCTGCGCCGGGTGGCCACGCAGAACACGCTCCACTTCACCAGCGTCTTGATCGCCCAGGGGAAGTAGTAGTGCAGGCTGGTCAGCGCCACGTCGGGGCAGGCGTTGGCGTAGTCGATCGGGTGCACGTCAGAGCCCTTGACCAGGGTCTCGCAGGAGTTGAACTCCCACCGGAAGAACGCGTTCACCAGCTTCCCGATCGTCACCACCTCCTCGCCCACGGACGGCGACAGGAAGGAGTGGTCGACGACGTAGCGGGCGT
This sequence comes from Nonomuraea angiospora, assembly GCF_014873145.1. Lineage (NCBI taxonomy): Bacteria > Bacillati > Actinomycetota > Actinomycetes > Streptosporangiales > Streptosporangiaceae > Nonomuraea > Nonomuraea angiospora. Next base: position 10,130,305 of record NZ_JADBEK010000001.1, read on the forward strand.
GCATCGGCTCCTCGGGCCTGAAGCGCATGACCATGGTCTCCGCGCCGATCGACAGCGACCTGGCGAACGCGTCATAACCGTCGATGGCCTGCTGGAGGTGCATGAGCATCTCGCCGCTCTGGTCGTAGGCCCGGTGCAGCTCGTCCCGGTCGCGCACGAGTGACACGCCGCGCCAGGCCCCGCCGTCGTAGGGCTTCATGAACAGCGGGTAGCCGATCCGCTCCGCGACCTCGTCCAGGTCGAAGGACTGGTTGTAGCGGGCCGCCGTGTAGGCGTACCGCGCGTTGTCGACCGGGTTCTTGAACGGCACCAGCACCGTCTCCGGCACCTTGAGCCCGAGCCGCATCATCGCGCAGTACGCCGTGTGCTTCTCCATCGACTGGAACGTGAACGGGCTGTTCAGGAGGTAGACGTCGTCCATCATGGCGACCTTCTTGAGCCACTCGCGCGGGTGGTAGTACCAGTACGCGAGCCGGTCGATCACCAGCTCGTGACGCGGCTTCGCGCGCAGGTCGAACGGCTCGATCGTGAGCCGCTCCACGTCGAACTCGCCCACCCCCTTGATGGGCCCGAGCCGCCGCAGCACCGTCTCGAACGCCGACGGCCAGTCCTCCTCGGTCCCGAGCAGCAGCCCGATCAGATGTCGCACGACGCCCCTCCTGCCTGACCGCCCGCTCGGCGGCCGGAGTCAGACGCCAGGGAGCCGGCCGTTGCGGAACAGGTCGACGAACCGTTGATGGTCTTCCCGGGCCTGTGCCCCGTACCGGTGGGCGAAATCCACCAGCATCCCGATAAATCCGGTTTTGTCGTTGCCGATGACCGCCACGATCGCCTCCTCCGTCGAGAAGTCGACCAGGTCGTGGCTGGACTCGTCGTCGGCCACCGCGTGCATGCGCGCCACCGCCCGCCCCAGGTCCTGCACGATCGAGCGCAGCTCGGCCGGCTCGTTCACGTCGTCCCAGTCCAGGTCCGCCGAGTATGGCGACACTTCGGCCACGAGCTGCCCCACCCCGTTGAGCGTGGTGTATCCCAGCCAGGGATCGGCGTACGCCTGCAGCGCCCGCTGCGACTCCGCCGTGCGATGCCCCTGGTGCAGGAAGTACGAGGCCACCTTCTCGTCGGTGACGTGGCGGGCCACCGCGGGCACGGCCGCCTGCTTCATGTAGAGGATGACGTCGTTCTCCAGCGCCTGCGAGCGCCCTTCGAGCAGCAGGTTGTACGAGGGCAGCCCCGCCGACCCGATGCCCACCCCCTTGCGCAGCGCCACGTCCTTGATCACGTGCTCGACCGGGCCGGCCTGCACGGGCAGCGTGGTCAGGTAATCCTCGAACGCGCCCAGCACCGCCTGCCTGGTCGCCGCGTCCACCGGCTCCCGCCCCTCCATGAGCGCGAACCGCCGGTCGTAGTCGTCGATCACGGTCTCGACGTCCAGCAGCGCCACCCGCGTGCTGAGCCGCGCCGTCTGGAGCACCCGGTGCAGCACGCCGCTGGTGGTCCCCAGGGTGAGCGAGCCGATCGCGTCGTCCCCGCCCGCGGCGAGGGCGCCCAGCTCGACCAGGTACGCGGCGGCGAAGTCGGTGACGAGCACGCTGATCGAGTCGTCGGACAGCGCCTTGGCGTAGCCGATGAGCGCCACGCTGGCGGCGAAGCGCTTGAGGTCCCAGACGTACGGGCCCACGTACGCCTCGTCGAAGTCGTTGACGTTGAAGACGAGGACGCCGGAGGCGTTCATGTACGTGCCGAAGTTCTCGGCGTGCAGGTCGCCGTGGATCCACACCCGGCTGGTGGGTTCGTCCAGGTAGGAACGGTCCGCGTAGGACTCGGCCATGTCCGCGTAGAACAGGCAGGCACTGCCCCGGTAGAACGCGAACGGAGAGGCCGCCATCTTCCGAAATTTCCGCCTAAACGCCGCGGGGTCTCGCTTGATCGACTCGCCGAACTCTGCCATGAGGACATCGAGCAGGAAGGAGGAGCGTGCGCCCATGCCTCGGACACTAGATCCCCGGGACCCTGCCGACCACCCTGATCTTTCCCTGACGCGCCGGGGTCAGGGTGGCCGCGGCGCCCCCCGTCAGGGGTGCTGCGAGGAGACCGAGACCACCTCACCCGTCATGTACGACGAGTAGTCGCTGGCCAGGAAGACGATCACGTTCGCCACCTCCCACGGCTCCGCCGACCGCCCGAACGCCTCCTTGGCCGCCAGCTCCGCCAGCAGCTCCTCGCTGGTCACCTTCGCCAGGAACGGGTGCACCGCCAGCGAGGGCGCCACCGCGTTCACCCGCACGCCGTGCTCGGCGGCCTCCAGCGCGACGCACCTGGTCAGCGCCATCACCCCGGCCTTGGCGGCGGCGTAGTGCGACTGCCCGCGCTGGGCCCGCCAGCCGATCACCGAGGCGTTGTTCACGATCACGCCGGAGCCCTGGGCGATCATCTGCCTGAGCGCGGCCCTGGTGCAGCGCATGGTGCCGTTGAGGGTGACGTCGATGACCGTGTGCCACTGCTCGTCGGACATCTCGGCCAGCGGCGCCGTACCGCCGAGACCGGCGTTGTTGACCACCACGTCGAGCCTGCCGTGCGCCTCCACCACCGCGTCGAACAGCGCCAGCACCTGCGCCTCCGACGTGACGTCGCACGGCACGGCCAGCGGTTTGACGCCGGTGAGCTCGGTCAGCGCGTCGGCGGCGGCGGCCAGGCGGCGCTCGTGCCGGTCCGAGACGACGATCGTGGCGCCCTCCTCGGCACAGCGCCTCGCGGTCGCGTAGCCGATGCCCGCCCCTGCGGCGGCCGTCACGAGCGTCACCTTGCCGTCGAGCAGTCCGTGCGCCTTGGGGTACGGGGGCATCCTTGCTCCAATCAGCGGGGGAGTCCCAGAGTGCGCTCGGCGATGATGTTCCGCTGGATCTCGCTGGATCCGGCATAGATCGTGTCGGCGCGGCTGAACAGGTAGAGCCGCTGCAGGTCGTTGAACTCGCCCTCCACGGGCTCGGCCACCAGCCCGGCCTTCCCTTGCACCGCCTGCGCCAGCTCGCCCAGCCTCCGGTGCCACTCCGACCAGTAGAGCTTGGCGATCGACACCTCGGGCCCCGGGTCAGGACGCAGCATCCGGAGCGCGTTCAGCCGCATGATCTCCAGCTCCAGCCACGCCTGGACGAGCCTGTCACGCAGCACCGGATCGTCGATCGCGCCCGTCCGCCCGGCGGTCTCAATGACCTTGGCCAGCTCCCGCCTGAACCCGATCTGCTGCCCGAGCGTCGAGGCGCCGCGCTCGTAACCGAGCGTGGCCATCGCCACGCGCCAGCCGTCGCCCGGCGCACCGAGGATGTTCCCCGCCGCCGTGCGCGCGCCGTCGAAGAACACCTCGTTGAACTCCGACGTCCCGGTGAGCTGCACGATCGGCCGCACGTCCACCCCTGGCCGGTCCATGGGGACGAGCAGGTACGACAGCCCCTTGTGCCGCTGCGAGCCGGGCTCGGTACGGCACAGCACGAAGCACCAGTCGGCCACGTGCGCCAGCGACGTCCACACCTTCTGCCCGGTGACGACCCACTCGCCGCCTTCCAGGTGCGCCTTCGTCTGCACGTTGGCCAGGTCGGAGCCCGCCTCGGGCTCGGAGTAGCCCTGGCACCAGAGCTCGTCGCCGCGCTGGATCGGCGGCAGGAAACGGTCCTTCTGCTCGTCGGTGCCGAATTCGAGGATGGTCGGGCCGATCAGCCCCTCGCCGATGTGGCCCACCCTGGCGGGGGCGTCGGCCCTGGCGTACTCCTCGTAGAAGGCGACCTGGTCCTCCAGGGACGCGGCGCGGCCGCCGTATCGCTCGGGCCAGCCCAGGCAGGTCCACCCGGCCTTGCCGAGGTGGCGCTCCCACGCCTGCCGCAGTTCGTGGCCCTCGTGCTCGCGCCCGGGCCCGCCGAGCCCTCTGACGTGCGCGAACTCTCCGCTCAGCGCGTCCTCCAGCCAGGCCCGCGCCTCTTCCCGCAGCCCCGCCGCGCCTCTGTCAGAGACGCTCAACGAAGCCTCCGTAGCCCCCGCGGAAGAACAGCAGCGGGCCGCCTTCGGAGTGCGTGTCGAGCTGGAGCACCCGGGCCACCACGATCATGTGGTCACCCGCCGGGTGCTCGGCCTCGATCGCGCAGTCGATCCAGGCCAGCGCGCCTTCGAGCACCGGGTTGCCGCCGGGGGAGCCGGTCCACTCCAGGCCCGCGAACTTGTCGCCGCCCTTGGTCGCCATCTGGGAGCACACCGCCTGCTGGTGCTCGGCCAGCACGTTCACGGTGATGACCTTCGCGCCGCGCACCTTGGGCCAGCTGGTGCTGGTGTAGGCCACGCAGAACGCCACCAGGGGCGGGTCGAGCGAGACCGAGGTGAAGGAGTTGGCCGCCAGGCCACACGGCAGGCCGTTCACCGGGTCGACCGCCGTGATCGCCACCACACCGGTCGCGAACCTCCCGAGCACCTGCCGGAAGCGCCGGCTGTCGAGGTGACCGTTCGCGCTGTGAGGTGAAGGGCCGGTCGGCATGGCGGCTCCGTTGCGAATCCTGCGCTGAGGGGGCGTCGGAAGGCCGCGACAGCCGTCCGGCGCGACGAGCCGGGCAGCGTGTGTGCTCATGGTCCGCCTCCTAGTCCACCGTCTGCGCTCACTATACCAAGCGCTTGCTTGGACGCTAGGGCGAACGGGGAAACCATGTCAAGTTCGCATGCCGTGCGGGGGGTGCGGGGGGTGAGGCGCGTTGACATGGGGGAAATTACCGGCCTAACGTGACGTTTGTGCACAAGCGCTTGCTTGACATCCGGGACCGCACCGCGATAACCGGGGTCGGCTACACCCCCTTCACCAAGGACTCGGGCGTCAGCACCCTCACGCTGGCCTGCCGCGCCGTGCTGGCCGCGCTGGAGGACGCGGGGCTGGCGGTGGACGATGTGGACGGTCTGGCCACGCACCGCGTGGGCGACTCCGCGGCCCCCACGCTGGTGGCCCCCGCGCTGGGCCTGACCGACCTCGCCTGGCACCTCGACCAGTTCGGCGGCGGCAGCGTCTCGCACGCGGTCGTCGGTCAGGCGGCGCTGGCGGTGGCGGCCGGGGTGGCCGAGACGGTGGTCTGCTACCGGGCCATCAACGCCCGTTCGGAGTTCCGCATGGGCGGCACCGGCCGGGGCGTGCCGGTGAGCCCGGAGGTGCAGTATCAGGCGCCGTACGGGTATGTGGCGCCGCCGCAGCAGTACGCCATGTTCGCCCGAGCCCACATGTTGAAATATGGCACTCAAGCCGAGCATTTCGGGCAACTGGCCGTCACTCAGCGCGCCAACGCGGCCAAGAACCCCCGCGCCCTGATGCGCACCCCCATCACGCTGGACGACTACCTGGCGAGCCGGTGGATCGCGGAGCCGTTCCGGCTGCTGGACTGCTGCCTGGAGACGGACGGAGCCTGCGCCGTGGTCGTCACCACGGCCGAACGCGCCCGCGCGCTGCGCCGCCCCCCGGTGCTGATCTCGGCCGCGGCCTGGGGCGGCGGCACGTCGCACCTCTCGGGCCCGTCCGCCGACCCCACGGTGACCGCGGCCGCCGCCCTGGCCCCGCGCCTCTACGCGCAGGCCGGTCTGGGGCCGGCGGACATCGACGTGGCCGAGCTGTACGACTGCTTCACGTACTCGGTGATCGTCCAGCTCGAGGACTACGGGTTCTGCGAGAAGGGCGAGGGCGGCCCGTACGTGGCCTCGGGTGCGACGGCGCCGGACGGCCCGCTCCCGGTCAACACCCACGGCGGCTTCCTGTCCGAGGGCTACGTCCACGGCATCAACCACATCGCCGAGGCGGTCTCCCAGCTCAGAGGCGACGCGGGCGACCGCCAGGTGCCCGGGGCCGAGGTCGCGCTGTCCACGGCCCAGCCCGGCTACATCCTGCCGGCCACCTCCGCCCTGATCCTGAGGAGATCATGATGACGGCCTACCGGCCCGAACCCGACCGGGACTCCAGGCAGTGGTGGGAGCGGGTCGGCCGGCAGGAGTTCGCCGTCCAGGAGTGCGACGGGTGCGGGGCGGTGCGCTTCCCCGCGCGGGCGTTGTGCCCCGAGTGCCGCACGGAGGCGTGGCACTGGCGGGAGGTGGAGCCCGAGGGGGTGGTCGAGAGCTGGATCGTCAACCATCAGCCGTTCATGCCGGGGTTCGGGGTGCCGTACGTGGTGGTGATGGTCCGGCTGGCGGCGGTGCCGGGGTGCTTCGTGTACGGGAACTGGCGCGGCGACGGGGCTCCGGAGCGTGGCCGGCGGGTTCGGGCCGCCTACCGCCGGGTCGACGAGCGGTTGACCCTGGTGGACTGGGCGCCGGTGGAGGATGACGGAAATCTGGATGATCTTCCGGTGCGGCGCGAGTCCTCCCCCTAGTTGACCTTGCTCCGGAAATTGGATTGGTACCGGGAATCCCACCAGTCCCACCATCACGAAGGGGCCCACGAGTTCGGCTCCGAAGGTTGATGATGATGGCAGAAGGCGTCGACGCGGACGGCTCGGACTGGCGGCGAACGATGACTGACGGGATCTCGATGACACGCGTGACCTGCGGGTCACGAGGAGCGATCCTGCCTGCCCGCCGGTCCTCGACGGAACAACCCCGCCGGTCGTGCCGTGCCGTGACGGCGCCCGGTCCCGCACACCGGAGAAGCGTCTCCCTGGACGGGGCCCGGCCATGGTCGGCGGGTGGGGTCGCCCGTGGTGACCGTACGAGATGGGGTGGGCCGTTCCGGGCGGCGGCGAGTGCTTCGGGGTCGGCGAGGAACCTTGGTGGCGTGCGCATCCGGAGGGCGGCGTTCACCTGGGGATCGGCGAGGACCCGAAGGACGGCGGGCGCCCCGGAAGCGGCGCGGCCGGCGGTCGCTCACGCGCCTGGGGCGCGGGATCCGCCTGGAAGGGCCCGGCCCCCGCCCGCGGCGGGAAGGCGCGATGCCCTGCGTTGGTCCCTTGGAGGAAAACGCGCCCTGGCGGGCGTGGGGGACCCGCCAGGACGCGCTTCCTGTCCCGTGCGCGACGGCGCCAGGACTCCGGCGAGGGATGGAGTCCTAGACCGTTGGTTCGCGCACGGAGTCGATGGGGGAGTGTGAAAGCTCCCGCTGCCGGTAACGTGCGGCGATGCGTTGAGCTGCACCAACCGGGTCATCAATGGGGTGCGTGACGGGGGCGCCACCCTCCTCATTCCAGACAAAGGATCCGTCATTGCACCACACGGTCAGCTCAGTCAACACCGATAGCTCGCGCACACCGATGCCCATGCTCTGGTAGGTGTGGGTGAACCCCTGGCGACGCAACCCGTAACGCAGTAAACGTGTTGCTTCGCAAGGGGCATGCCAGGGCAGGTACGGCGTACCCGTGCGGACCGGCAACACTGGCCTTCACCCCCTCACCGGCCTTTAGATGGATTTGTACCAACGAATGGATGATGGGCCGGTGGAGGCGGTTCGGTCAAGGGGTTGTGGCCTGCTAGAACCAGATCGTCTAAATTGTTGGAACAAAAGGGGTGAAAGTGGCAAGGTCGGTGCTGTATCAGCAGGTGGCTGCGGAGTTGCGTCGAGCCATCTACTCGGGTGTCCTCGGCCCGGGATCACAGCTGCCGACCGAGGCGCAGCTCATGGAAGACCATGGGGTGAGCAGGAACACCGTAAGGCTGGCCCTGGGAGAGCTCGTCAATGAGGGGCTCGTGACGCGCACGCCGCGGCGCGGAACCGTGGTCAGAGACCGCAGACCGCTGCTGATCTATCCGCAGCGGGAGCTGGAGCCACAACCTTCTGGGGAACTGCGGGAAGCCTTCGCCTATGCCGTGGCGCAGGAAGGCCGCGAGCCTAGCCAGTACATCGAGGTGCTGACGGTCTCTCCTGTAGAGGAGATCGCCAGCAGGCTGGAGCTGGCGGACGGGGAATTGGCGGTGGTGAGGCGCCGGCTGCGTTTCGTGGACGGTCAGCCGTACAACACCAACGATTCCTACTTCCCCCGTGATCTGGTTGCCGACTCTGAGATCGCCAGGCCCGGAGACATCGCGAGAGGGGCGAACCGGGTGCTGGAGGAGCTGGGGCATGCGCAGGTGCGCGTCACCGACGACATCTGGGCCCGCATGCCCAACCAGGAGGAGGCCGAGCGCCTCCAGCTCGAGCTCGGCACGCCGGTCATGGTGTATGTCCGAGTTGGATTCGACGGGGCCGACATGCCAGTGCGTGTCGCGGTGTCGGTGCTGCCCGCCGACAAACATTTGATCAGATACGAGCTCGATGGCCGCTAACGAGCTCGGTTGAAGGGGTGATCCCGCCGGCTGGGGCCGGGCGCAGCGAGAAATTAGCCGCCTCGCTGGCCTAGGGGAGTCGTGCATACTCCCCTAAATCGCCATTTATCCATATTTATCGGGTTGAGGCCCCATTTTCGGCTACGCGCACCATTGCTTCATCACGCTTTGTGTATGCGCGCAAACCCTACGCAACGGGAGTTTTATTATGCACACCAACACCAACACGCTGCTCCACCCGCTCGCGCTCCGCAGAGCGGAGCCCGAGGACCTTCCCGGCGTACTCACGCTGCTCGCGGACGCCGCCGAGTGGCTCTACTCGCGAGGAGTGCGGCAGTGGCCGCGCGGGGGGTTCGGCCCCGAGCGCATCGTGCCGCTCATTGAGGAGCGGGTGCTCTTCCTGCTCGACGACGAGCTCAGATACCTCGACCCCGACGAATCGGCCCCGCCGGTAGCCACGATAGCCGTCGACGACCACGCGGACCCCGAGTTCTGGACACTCGACGACGACCCCGGGGCTGCCCTTTATGTCCACAAGCTCGCCGTGGCGCGTCCCTGGTCCGGCAGCGGCCTCGGGGACGCCCTCCTGGACTGGGCCTGCACCTACGCCCACGCGGCCGGCCTGCCGTACCTGCGCCTGGACTGCGCCAAGGACAACTGGCGGCTGCAGGAGTACTACCGCAGGCGCGGGTTCCGCCACGTCCGCACGGTGGACCTTCCCCACCGCGCGTCCGGCGCCCTCTTCGAGCGCCCGTCGCTGGACCTGGCCACCACGGCCTTCCGTGACCTGACCATGGCCGAACTCATCTCCGCCTGACACCCGCACTCACGGCCCCGGTCCCCTCGGGATCGGGGCCAAGCGCCCTCGCGTCCGATGCCCCCCGCCCCACAGGGCGCGTGGCGGGCTGTGGGCTCGTCCGGCGGGCTCGGGCAGGGGGTACCGGTCGCGCGGACGCTGTGGGAGCGTCAGGGCGCCTGGAGCGGGCCTCTGGGGCGGCGGGGAGGCCGTTGGCCGGGACTTTTTGGGGTGATCGGCGGCGGAACGGTGCAGAGCACCATATAACCTCTCCTCCATGACCGGATCCCTGCTCGAGGTGATCGCCCTCAACGTGCGTGACGCAGTGGCCGCCGAACAGGGTGGAGCCGACCGGCTGGAGGTCGTCGCCGACATGGCGGCCGACGGGCTGACCCCCTCCCCGGAGACGGTTGCCGCGATCGCCGCGGAGTGCCCCCTCCCTCAGATGGTGATGCTCCGCTGTGACGCCGGCTTCACCGCCGACCCCGACGTGCTCGACCGCCTGAGCCGCGACGCCAAGGCGTTGGCGCAGGCGGGGGCGGCGGGGTTCGTGTTCGGGTTCCTCGACGGCTCGGGGAAGGTCGATCTCACGGCGACCGAGGCGCTCATCCACGGCGTCTCGCCGCTCCCGTGGACGTTCCACCGGGCGGTCGATCACGCCGCCGACGTCCAGGCGTCCTGGCGGGCCGTGCGGCTGCTGCCCAACCTGGCCACCGTGCTCACCTCGGGCTCGCCCAACGGGGTGGGGGAGGGGCTGCCGGTGCTGAGGGCGCGGGCCGACGCCGGTGACGGCTCGATCATCCTGGCCGGGGGCGGGCTGAAGCCGGCGCACGTGCCGGCCCTGCTCGACTACGGCATCCGCGCCTTCCACGTGGGCTCCGCCGTGCGGGCGAGCTGGTCCGACCCGGTGGACTGGCGCCTGGTACGCCAGTGGCGCTCCCTGGTCGAACGCGACTGAGACCGCTAGGGCAGGGCCGCGTCCGCGCGCCTGAGAGCGGCCGCCAGCGTGCGGATCGTGGCGGGCTCGTCCATGAGGCCGCCTCCGGCCTCCCGCTGCTCCTCCCACGCTCTCACCCGCTCCTGGTACGCGTCATAGCGCTCCAGATGGAAGGCGTAAACGGTGGCGAAGCGGCTCACCAGGTGGGAAGGGTGCATGTCCCACCCCTGGTAGAAGCCGTGCCCCAGCGAATGCCTGACCAGCTCGGCGTGCCGCCGCCACAGCGCGTGCACGTCACGGGTGAGCCCGGAGGCGGGCGAGGCGGCCAGAGATCCGTCCGACAGCTCCACCCTCGTGCCCGCGAACGCCGTCTGCATCACGTGCCGGGCGTGATCGCACGCCGGATGGTCCAGCCGCTGCTCGTGCGGCGGCAGCCCGATCGCCGCGGTGTAGTCGAAGACCCCGAAATGCGCCGCCGCGAGCCGCCCGCCCAGCGACTCCGCCAGGTCCCCGCGCAGGAAGTGCAGCGTCTGCGGCGCCTCCACCTGCATCTCGAACCGCAGCCGCACCTCCAGCTCGTCCTCCAGCCGGGCCAGCACCTCCGTGAACTGACCGAGGTAGGCCTCCATGAGGACCTTGGGAAAGGTCACCGTGAAGCCCGGCGGCAGCTCGCCGGCCCGCTCCATCAGCCCCGAGAGGAACAGGTCGAGCGTGCGCACCGACCGCGCGGGATCCCCGTCGGCGAACGACTTCACCCGGGGGCCCCACCGCCGCGGCAGCGTGCCCGCCGTGTGCATCGTGGCGACCGCCTCGACGGCCTGCGCCACGTGGTCGTCCTCCACCAGGTCGGGACGTACGCCGTACCCGTCCTCGAAGTCGATGCGCAGGTCCTCGATCGGCTCCGAGGTGAGCTTCTGGATCACCTTGGGATGCACGGCGGCGGCCAGCCCGCCGGACACCCCGAAGACCTCCGCCAGCGCGGCGGGATCGGGCAGATGTGCCTTGACCAGGGACAACGCGTGATCGCGCCACTCGGAGAGGGTGCGGATCGAGAACCGGTCGGCCGGGACGTAGACGGTGTGGACCGGCTGCCGCTCCTCGCCGGTCGAGGAGGGGTAGCGGGCCTGCTGGATCCGGTAGGCCTCGTCGAACCCCTCAGGAACGGAACGCACGGAGCATTGCCTCCAGGCCGACCAGCTTGACGCGTTCGCCCCGGCCCAGCGACCTGGCCAGCTCGGCCTCGGCCGCCTCGATCGCCAGCCAGTCCTCGTACGTCACGGGCCGCACCCCGCGCGCGGCCAGCAGCGCGTCGATGGCCCCGCCGCTCACCCGCGGGCGATCCGAGAGGTCGGCGAGGAGCGTGCGGACCGTTTCGGCCGCGTCGGACTTGTTGGTGCCGATCACCCCGGTGGGACCGCGTTTGAGCCAGCCTGCCACGTATTCGCGGTCGCGCACCCGCCCGGCCTCGTTCGGCACGGTCATGGTCTGCTCAGAGAACGGCACCCCGGGCAGCGGCACGCTCTGGTAGCCCACCGAACGCAGCACCATGCCGACCGGCAGCGTCTCGAACTCGCCCGTGCCGACCACGCGCCCCTCCTCCGACAGGCGGGTGCGTTCGAGCTTGAGGCCCTCCACCCGCTCGGTGCCGAGGATCTCCACGGGCCGCAGCCAGAAGCGCACGTCGAGGCGGCGGGGGCGGCCCACCGGGTTGCGGGCGGCCCACGACTGCAGGACCTTGATGTTGCCCTGGACCTGGCGCGGGAAGTCGACGCCCAGGACGACGGCCTCGTCCGGGCGGACGCAGACGTCGGCGTTGGCCAGCTCGCCCAGCTCGCGCAGCTCCTTCAGGGTGAACTTGGCGTGCTCGGGGCCGCGGCGGCCGATCATGTGGATGGCCTTGACCTGGCTCGCCTCGAGGCGTTCGAGCACGTCGTGCGGCACGTCGGTGGAGCGCAGCTCCTCGTGGGTCTTGGCCAGGACGCGTACGACGTCGACCGCCACGTTGCCGACGCCGATCACCGCGACCTCGGAGCTGTCGAGCGTGAACCGCCCCGGATCGACGTCGGGGTGCCCGCAGTACCAGTTGACGAAGTCGGTGGCCGCCACGCTGCCGGGCAGGTCCTCGCCGGGGATCCCGAGCTTCCTGTCGACCATCGCGCCCGTGCAGTAGACGACCGCGTCGTAGGCGCCCAGCAGGTCCTCCACGGAGACGTGCTCGCCCAGCGTGACGCCGCCGAGGAAGCGGACCTCGGGCAGTTCGAGGACTTTCCGCAGGTAGTTCGCGATCGACTTGATCGACGTGTGGTCGGGCGCGACGCCGTACCTGACCAGCCCGTACGGGGTCGGCAGGCGTTCGAGGACATCGACCTCGACGGGCTCGGCCGACTGCTTCACCAGCGCCTCGGCCGTGTAGATCCCGGCGGGGCCCGACCCGATGACCGCCACGCGCAACGCCACGCTGCCTCCTAAGACTCGGTTACACGCGTCCCACCAGATGTAACCGGCCGGTGTGATCCAGGTATCCCCGATCGCCGGTCCGGATGAACCCGTCTCTCGCGAACACCGCATGATCGGTGTTCTTGCCAACGTAGCCGCTCATCACCGCCTCGGAGCGGAGGAGCACCTCGCCTTCGTCCTCATCTGACAGTACGCGTCCGTCGGCGCTCCTGATCGACACGTCCACACCGTCGCGTGGCCTGCCGACGCAGACCTCGGCGTCCTCGGGCGGGTCGTCGGGCCGGGTGCCGAGCCCCAGCCCGGCTTCGGGGCAGATGTAGCGGTTGCACACGGGCACGCGGTATCTGTCCCGCAACGCCCTGATCAGCTTGGGCGGGGCGGGCGCGCCTGCGGACAGGATGAGGGCCAGGTCCGGCAGGTCCGCGCCGCAGGTCAGGATGCGCGAGAGCTGGTAAGGGGTGCCGTTGAGCACGCCGATCCCGTGCTCGCGGATCACCTTGACGGCGGCGTCCGGGCTCCATTCGGGCAGGACGTGACAGGTCCGCCCGGTCTGCAGGAACATCGGCAGCCGCGTGGCGAACCCGAGCCGGCCCAGCGGATGCGGCACCAGCCGCGCGTCGCCCGTCCCCCAGCGCGTCCCCGCCCCGTGGGCCCTGATCGCCTCCAGCTGCTTGTTGCCGAACACGACCCCCTTGGGGGGTCCCGTCCTGCCCGAGGTGAACGTGATCACGACCGGTCGCGCGGGATCCGGCGGGAACGGCGGCGGTGGCGGCTCCCGCCTGCACAGGCTCCCGAGCCGGACGGGGCCGCCGCGAACGATGGGCAGCGTCACCACGTCGAGCCCGGGCAGCGGCGGGAGCACCCCGGGGGCGGTGATGACGATGGCAGGGTCCAGCCGGGCCAGCAGTTCCGGCCGCTCGGTCCCGATGCCGGCCGTCACCGCGTCGATCTTCGCGGCCGCCACGTAACAGATCACGAACTCGGGCCCGTCGGGCAGCGCCAGCGCCACGACGTCGCCGACGCGCGTCCCCCGATGGGCGAGCCCGGCGGCCACCTGGTCGGAGAGCCGGTCCAGATCGGCGAAGGTCAGCACGGTGGAGCCGGTGACGACAGCGGCGCGCCCCCCGAATCTCCGTGCGGCCTCCCCGGCCAACAGGCGCAACATGGCAGCTCCTGGGGCAGATTGCGCTAATTTGACCCTACCCGCCCCGAAGCCTCGCCAGACGGCCTCGCGCCCCCGTTCTCACTTTTTCGCGCCCCAGCAGCCTCACCCTTCTGCGGGAGCTCAGCTCGGAAGGCCGTCAGCCGACGTACGGAGCGCCCGCTTGTCCACCTTGCCGTTCACGTTCACCGGCAGCGAGTCCACCACCACGACCCGCCTGGGCACCTTGTAGTTGGACATGTTGCCCCTGGCCCAGCCGATCAGCCCCTCGGGATCGACGGCGGCCCCGGGCCGCGGGACGACGTACGCCACCCCCGCCTCCCCGCTGACCGGGTCAGGCACGCCCACGACCGCCACCTGCGCCAGCGACCCCTCCCGCATCAGCAGCGACTCCACCTCGGCCGGCGAGACGTTGAACCCGTTGACGATGTAGAGCTCCTTCTTGCGGTCCACGATGGCGAGGTTGCCCGCCGGGTCCAGCACCCCCACGTCCCCCGTGTGCAGCCACCCGTCGCCGTCGACGACCTCCGCCGTCCGCGCGGGCTCGCCCCAGTACCCCCGCATCACCCCGTAGCCCCGCTGCAGGATCTCCCCGCGCTCCCCGGCGGCGACCTCCTTGCCGTCGTCGTCCACGATCCGCACCTCGATCCCGGGCACGGTCCGGCCGGTGGTGTTGGCGATGACGTCGATGGGGTCCCCGGCGCGGGTCATGGAGACGACCGTGCCCTCCATCAGCCCGTACGCGTTGATCATCCGCTCCAGCCCGACCCGCTCCACCAGCCGCGTGATCAGACTGGCGGGGACGGCGGCGGCGCCGCAGATGGCCACGCGCAGCGAGGACACGTCCCAGGACCCGCGGTCCAGCTCGTCCAGGATCCGGTGGAAGAGCGTGGGCGGCCCGGCCAGCACCGTGATCCGCTCGGAGGAGATCAGCGACATCACGGCGTCGGGCGTGAAGACGGGGATCGGCATCATCGTGGCCCGGCGCAGGACGCAGGCGATGAGCCCCGCGTTCAGCCCGAACCCGTGGCTGAACGGGGCGACGATCGGATAGCGGTCGCGCTCGTCGAGGGTGACGATCTCGGACCAGTCCCAGTAGCCGCGCAGGACCTGGGAGTGGTCGATCATGACGCCCTTGGGCACGCCCGTGGTGCCCGACGTGGACATGATCTCGCACAGGTCGTCAGTGCGTACGGCGAGCGCCCGTTCCTCGGCCTCCCGAGCGGGGACCCGCGCGCCCAGGGCGCGTAAGTCGTCGGGGCGGCGCAGGCCGGGAAGGGGCGGCAGCAGGTCGGCGAGGGGAGTGGGCGACGGGCCCGCTCCGGTGACGAGCACCTTGGCGCCGGTCTTCTCGATCAGCTGGGCGGCCTCGATGCCCTTGAAACGGGGCGAGAGCGGCACGATGATCGCTCCCGCGTCCCAGATCCCGAACGCGTGCCGCACCCAGAACGCCGAGTTCACCCCCCACATCGCCACCCGGTCACCCGGCTCGACGCCGAGGGCGATGAGGCCGCGGGCGATCTCGGCCGCCGAGGCCCGCAGCTCGGACAATGTCATCCGCGTGCCGCCCTCGGCGACCACGACGGCGCCGGGGTGGTCGTCCGCCTGGTCGCGAAGCATGCGGGGGAGCGTTCCCCAGTCCGGCATCGGTGCCATGTCACCCCTAGGTGATGAGAGCGCGGTCCCTTCCGAGGTGGTGGCCGCGCAGGTCGTTCACCGTGCCCGGCGCGGGGGTCTCGGAGACGTCCTGGGCGATCTCCACGTTGATCGATATGGGCGTCAGCGCCTGGACGGCCTGCTGGATCCTCGACTTCCACATGGGGTTGCGGACCAGGCTCGCCCGGCTGAACGTGACCGTGAGCACGGCCGCGTCCAGCGTCCCCTGGCGGCTGATCGACAAATCCCAGCCGGACACGCCGTCGACCTTGGACAGCGCCTTCTCGATGCGCGGCAGCGCCAGCCACACGCCTCTGACCAGCACGTGGTCGCCCACCGTGTGGGCCGGTGCGGGGATGCCCGCGCCGCCGAGCGCGGCGACCTGGCCGGTCCTGAGCACGGTGTCGCCGGCCGCGGAGGTGACGACCAGCTCGGCGAGCCCGGCCGCGGGGTCGGGGGAGTCGTCCTTGGTCAGCGCCGCCAGGCCCAGCACGTCATCGGCGAGCGGGGTGAGCGGCTCGTCCTCCGACGCCCGCCACGCCAGCGCGCCGCCGGTGAACGGGCTCGCGAACACCTCCGTCACCTGGGCCTCGAACTCTCCCGCCAGGTGGGCGATCGTCCGTTTGGAGGCGATCTCGCCGGTGAGGACGATGTTCCTGAGCCCGAGGTCCAGCGGGTCCAGCAGGAACTCCAGGTGCAGGCGGGCCAGGAAGTCCATCGCGCCCGTCGGGGTGGTGACCAGGGTGGAGGCTTTGAGTGCGGTCAGCGCGTGGTGCAGGCGCATCCGCCCGCGCGGGCCCACGTCGGCGGCGGCCTCGGCCACGTCGGCCGCGGCGGCCGTCCAGAGCGCCCCGGCGGGTTCGGCGAGCGCCACGACGACGCGCTCGCGCTCGCCGACCCCGCACTCGCGTAGCGCCTTCGCCGTCAGCACGTGGTCGCGGGGGTCCAGCGGGACGGCGCTCGACAGGTCGGGGGAGACGAGCAGGAGCCCGGTGGCCGAGCGCGCGGCGGCGCCGAGGTCGTCACGGGTGAGCCAGCGGACCATCAAAGCACCATCTCCGTACGGTCGGGCGTCCGGGGCGTAGGGCGGGCCGTCAACGGGCCACCTCGGTCATGAACAGCGCCATCGAGTCGCACACCCGGTCATGCGCCAGCCCGCCCACCTGCGCCTGGATGATGAGGTCCGTCGCGCCCGCCTCGGCGATCCTGGCCAGGGCCTTGCGCGAGCCCTCCACGTCGTCGACCACCACCATCAGGTGCTCGCGCAGCGTGGCCATGGACTCGTCTGGCGGCATCCCGGCCGCGAGCTGCCCCAGCACCCGATGAGTGGCGTGGCGGGCGTCGTAGTAGTCGGGCGGGGTGACGAGGTTGACCTGGCGGCGGATGTACCACAGGACGGCGTCGGCGGCCGCGGCGGTCGCCTCGTCGCGGGTGGGGGCGACGTACCAGGGGATCATCAGGGCGACGCGGCGGCTTGCCGGGTCGAAGCCGTGCTCCGCCAGACATTCCCGATATTTCGCGATGTCGGAGGCCACGTCGTCGATGCCCTTGAGCATCGTCATGCCGAGCAGGTTGTACCCGTGCCTGGCCGCCGCCAGATAGCCCTCCAGCGAGGTCGAGGCCACCCACACCGGCGGGTGCGGCCGCTGGGCCGGGCGCGGGTAGACGGCCACGTCGGGGATCTCGAAGAACTCGTTCGACCGGCTGACCGGCTCGCCGTCGGCCTGCCAGATGGCCAGCGTCGCCTCCAGCGAGTCCTCCCAGATCTGCCGCGACTTCTCGAACGGCCGCTGGAACGCCTGGTACTCCAGGGGCGAGGCCCCCCGTCCCGTGCCGAACTCCACCCGGCCGCCGCTCAGCACGTCCAGCGTGGCGACGCGCTCCGCCGTGCGGATCGGGGACTGGAACGGCAGCAGCACCACGCCGAGCCCCAGATGGATGCGCTCGGTGCGCTGTGAAATGGCGGCCAGGACCAGGTCGGGCGCGGAGGAGTGGGAGAAGCCCCTGGTGAAGTGGTGCTCCACGAACCAGGCCGTGTCGAATCCCAGCCGGTCGCCCAGCACGACCTGGTCGACCACGTTCTGGAACGCCTGCTGCTCCACTTCGCGGGTGCGACCGCGAACCTCGAGCTCATACCCCAGGCTGATCCGTACGGACGTCATCGCGCCTCCGAAGTAGTGAACCAAGCGCTCGCTTGGTAGAGCGTATCAGCAGCGAACACTTGCGGGAAGGGCGCGGACCCGATCAGAGTGGATGCCTGTGAAGCGAAAGCACGCGCTGCGGCGGCCTAAGGACGGCCCGTTCCCCGATTCCGCCGACGACGACCTCTCGCTCACCAGCGCCCGCAGGTATGAGGCGTTCGGCCGGGTGATGGCCGCGCTGGCGACCGAGGCCGACTTCATCGAGTCGTGCCGCGACCTGACGTGGTGGCGAGGCGCCGATCACAGCTGGCACGTCGAGTGGCGCGACGGGCCGTACGCGTCCGAGGTGGCGTTACTGCTGGCCCAGCAGGTGCGCGACCCCGACTACGACGGCCCGCTCGTCACCGAGGCCGGGCCGGGGAGCAGCGGTTCGGCCGTGCTCGACGTGATGGGCGTGCGGTTCGAGCTGCGCGCCATCGACCCGATCGGGCGGGCCACCGTACGGGAGCGGCCCGGCTTCTGGCGCCTGGCCGAAGCCCTCGACACCACCCGCCGCACCAACACCCGCCACCCGTGGGAAGAACTGCTCGGCGGCTGACCCGCTCGGCACCACCGCCCGGCTCCTCCAGAGGGAAGTGGGCCGGGAGCGCTAACCGAGGGCATGGGCCGCCAGACGGGCGCGATGGGCCTGCGGCGGTCCGAAGAGCTGCGCGTCCGAGGTGGCCCGCTTGAGGTAGCGGTGCGCAGGATGCTCCCAGGTGATCCCGATCCCACCGTGGACCTGGATGTTCTCACCCGCCGCCGCCAGATAGGCCTCCGTGCAGTACGACCCCGCGATCGCCGCGGACACCTCGTCGACCGCCGCCGCCCCCGCGGCCGACCGGGCCGACTCCACCACCAGCAGCAGATCGGCGAGCTTGTGCTTGATCGCCTGGAACGACCCGATCGGCCGCCCGAACTGCCGCCGCCGCTTCGCGTGCTCCACGGCCATCTCCAGGCACCGCTGCGCGCCGCCCACCTGCTCGGCGGCCAGCGCCGCGATCCCGAGGTCGCGCACGCGGGGCCATGACGAGCCGTCGCCGAGCCGCCGTACCGGGGTGTCGTGGAAGGAGAGCTCCTGCAGCGGCCGGCTCTCGTCCATGGTCCGGTACGTCCTGCGCCGGGCGGGCACGGCCGCCACCAGCAGCCCGTCGACGTAGACCAGCGCCAGCTCGCCCGCCAACGCGTACGGGACCACACCCGTGAGCAGGCCCGACTCCAGCCGGAGGGCGCCCTCGCCCGGCGGCACCACGGTCGCGGTCGTGGCGCCGTCGGCCAGCGCCGGGAGCAGGTCGTACGCCCCGCTCGCCAGCAGCGCCTCGACGGCCATCACCGCTGTCTGCAGGAAGGGGTGCGGCGACAGCGCCCGGCCCAGCTCCTCGCTCACGGCGGCCATTTCGGCCGGACCGCATCCTGCCCCGCCGTGTTCCTCGGGGACGAGCAGCCCCGCGATCCCCACGTCGCGCGCGAAAGCCTGCCACGGTGCGTCCGGCCGGTCGGCGAGGTAGTCGCGGACGACGGCGCGCAGCTCATCGGGGAGTGCCACGACCCAATGCTAACCAAGCGATTGCTCGTTTGGCATTCGGGTGACCCAAATTTGCCTTTTTTGTACAGTCACATAATCTGGCACTGGTCATCCCAAGGGTTACCCGGGGAAGGGTTGACCAGGGAAATGGATATGAACGACACCAGCATCGACTACGCCGACCTCGCCGAGTACGACCGGCGGCAGCGCGGCATCGAACGCCACCTTCTGTCGGCTTTCTTCGGAGGACTCGCCGTCGGGCTCGTCGGCATGCTCCTCGCCGGCAAGGGGCCCGCCTGGGTCGGTCAGATCTACGATCCGTACGTCTACCTCGGCCTGTCGCTGGCCGTGGGCGCGACGGCGTCGGGGTTCGGGTGGGCGTTGCTGACGACGTTCCTGGCCGTGGCCTCCACGCTGGTCGCGGCCATGGGGGCGGGCGCGCTTAAGGGCGACATGGCCTTCGAGGTCGTCGGAGGCAGCGCCGCCGGGCTCAACTGGACGCTCGCCCTGCTCGTCGCCCTGGGCCTGCTGGCCTTCGCCACCCGCAGGGAGGACGTCTGGGGCGACCTCGCGGCGGGCGCGGTCGGCGCGGCGCTGCTCGCCGACGTGGTGGACCGGGCGACGCCGGGGTTCATCGACAGTGAGCGGTCGTTCTGGCCGGTTCCGGCGCTGTTGATCGGGTCGCTGTCCGTCGGGCTGGTGCTCATGCTGCGCAGGAACGCCTGGGGACGGGTACGCGCGCTGACGCTGTCGGCGGTGTTCTCCGGTGTGTTCACGGTGTTCCTGGCCGCCTTCGTGTCCGGCTGGATCCCGTTGACGGTCTGAGTCCTGCGGGACCTGTGGATAAGCTCGCGCGCGGCGCCACCCGGAGTCGATAGCCTGTAATCCTTCACGTCCAGGTTCGAGCAAGGAGTAGCCGTGTTGCTGCGCATGTCGTCGTTGTTTCTTCGCACCCTGCGGGACGACCCGGCAGACGCGGAAGTGCCGAGCCACAAGCTCCTGGTCCGCGCCGGCTACGTTCGTCGCGTGGCGCCCGGCATCTACTCCTGGCTGCCCCTCGGCAAGATGGTGCTGGAGAACGTCACCAGGATCGTCCGCGAGGAGATGAACCGGATGGGCGGCCAGGAGGTGCTCTTCCCCGCCCTGCTGCCCCGCGAATACTACGAGGCCACCGGCCGCTGGACCGAATACGGTGACACGCTCTTCCGGCTCCAGGACCGCAAGGGCGCCGACTACCTCCTCGGTCCCACGCACGAGGAGCTCTTCACCGACATGGTCAAGGGCGAATACTCCTCATACAAGGACTATCCGGTCACCCTCTACCAGATCCAGACGAAATACCGCGACGAGGCTCGGCCCAGGGCGGGCATCCTGCGCGGGCGCGAGTTCCTGATGAAGGACTCGTACTCATTCGACCTCGACGACGACGGGCTCAAGCACTCCTACGAGCAGCACCGCGACACCTACATCCGCACCTTCGACCGGCTCGGCATCGACTACAAGATCGTGTTCGCGCAGTCGGGGGCGATGGGCGGGTCGGCGTCGGAGGAGTTCCTGGCGCCCACGCCCACGGGCGAGGACACGTTCGTGGCCTGCCACTCGTGCGGCTACGCGGCCAACGCCGAGGCCGTCGTCACGCCCGCGCCCGCCGCCCGTCCGATCGAGGACGCGGCGCCGCTGCAGGTCATGGACACGCCCGACACCCCGACCATCGAGTCGCTGGTGTCGTACGTCAACGAGCACCACGGCCTGTCCGTCACCGCCGCCGACACGCTCAAGAACGTCGTCGTCAAGGTCACCACGCCGGGCTCCGACAAGGTCGAGACCTTGATCATCGGCGTGCCCGGCGACCGCGAGGTCGACTTCAAGCGCCTGGAGGCGGCGCTGGCGCCCGGCGAGCCCGCCATCTTCGAGGCCGCCGACTTCGCCAAGCACCCCGGGCTCGTACGCGGCTACATCGGGCCGCAGGTCCTGAGCTCGCTCGGCATCCGCTACCTCGTCGACCCCAGGGTCGTCACCGGCACCTCCTGGGTGACCGGCGCCAACGAGCCGGGCAAGCACGCCGCCAACGTGGTGGCCGGGCGCGACTTCACCCCCGACGGCACGATCGAGGCCGCCGAGGTGCGCGCCGGCGACCCCTGCCCCCGGTGCGGCTCCGGCCTGTCCATCGACCGCGGCATCGAGATCGGCCACATCTTCCAGCTCGGCCGCAAGTACGCCGACGCCGCCGGCCTCGACGCCCTCGGCCCCGACGGCAAGCCGATCCGCATCACGATGGGCTCCTACGGCATCGGCGTCTCCCGGGCCGTGGCGGTCATCGCCGAGCAGGCCCACGACGCGCTCGGGCTCGTGTGGCCCCGCGAGGTCGCTCCCGCGGACGTGCACATCGTCGGGACCGGCAAGGAAAACCAGGTGGAGGCGGCCCTGGAGCTGGGGGCCGAGCTGGAGTCGCGCGGGGTGCGGGTGCTCGTGGACGACCGGCCTTCGGTCTCGCCTGGGGTGAAGTTCAAGGACGCCGAGCTGCTGGGGCTGCCGACCATCGTGGTGGTCGGGCGTGGGCTGTCGCAGGGGGTCGTGGAGCTTCGGGACCGGGTCTCCGGGGAGAAGTCGGAGATCCCCCTGTCCGAGGCCGCCGACCGCATCATCGCCGCCCTCGCCTGACCTCGGCCTTCGCGCCGGGCCCGTACGGGGCTCGGCGCGCAGTCCCTTCGACCCGCCTCCGGGGGTGACACACCCCTGGAGGTGAGGCACTCCTTGAGGCGATACGCCCAGAGGCGAGGCACCTCGAACGCTGGGCACCTTGGGCGGCGATGCGCTCCTTGGGGGCGACGCCGCACCCACCTCCCGCCACCACGACGTGCCGGGTGCTTCAAGGCGGCGTTTCGTTGAGCGCGCTCCCGTGGTCGGCCGCCGTGCATGTGCGCCGGACTCCGCCGTACATCGCCCCGCCGACGCGGCGCTTTTGGGACGGCTGCCACAAGGTTGCCGCGATCGGGGGCGCCTCCCACGAGGTCGCCGCGATCGGGGCGGCTCCCACAGCGATGCACGGCCTGCCGCGCGGGTGCATGCCGCTGCCGTTACGCCCCGCTGCGGGCCCTTGCAGTCGTGCCCCGTTGCGCCGTCGCGCGCCGTTGTCCCGGAACGTCGCTGCCGTCGAACGCCGTTGAGCGCCGTCGCGTGCCGTCCCGACGGGGTGGCAGAGGCGCGGGAGGGCACGCGGGTGACGGACCGAGGGCGTCAGGTGGTGGTGGGGACGGGGGTTTTGGTGCGACGGCGGAGCAGGGGAGGGCCGATCAGGCAGGCGGCTGCGATGAGCAGGATGGCCAGGGAGACCGGGCGGGTGACGAAGACCGAGGGGTCGCCCTCGCTGAAGGCCAGGGCGCGGCGGAACTGGACCTCCATCAGCGGCCCCAGCACCGCTCCCAGGATCAGCGGCGCCACCGGGTACCGGGCCCGGTGCAGGATCCAGCCCAGCAGCCCGAACCCGTACGCCACCAGCACCTCGAAGACGCTCTGGGAGATCGAGTAGACCCCCAGCGTGGCGAAGGTCAGGATGGCGGCCGTGAGGAGGGCGGCGGGGACGGTGAGGAGCTTCACCCAGACCCGGATCAGCGGCAGGTTGAGCACCAGCAGCATCACGTTCCCGATGTAGAGGCTGGCGATCAGCGTCCACACCAGCACCGGTTGCTGGTCGAAGAGCTGCGGCCCGGGTTGCACGTTGTAGATCTGGAACGCGATCAGCAGCATGCTCGCCGTGGCCGACGTCGGGATGCCCAGCGTCAGCAGCGGCACCAGGACCCCGGAGAACGCCGCGTTGTTGGCCGCCTCGGGACCGGCCACGCCCTCGATCGCGCCCCGGCCGAACTCCTCCTTGTGCTTGGACAGCCGCTTCTCGACGTTGTAGCTCAGGAACGTGGGAAGCTCGGCGCCTCCGGCGGGCAGCGATCCGATGGGCAGGCCGAACAGGGTCCCGCGCAGCCAGGGCTTCCACGACCTGCGCCAGTCCTCGCGGGTCATCCCCACTTTCCCGGCGACCGCGACCGGAGGTTGCGCCGGCTGGTGCCGGGAGGCGGCCGTGGAGATCGCCTCCGCCACCGCGAACAGCCCCACCGCGACCGCCACCACCGACAGCCCCTCGTAGAGGTCCGGCACGCCGAACGCGAACCGCGGCTGACCGGTCATCTGGTCGATCCCCACCATCCCGATCGTCAGGCCGAGGAACAGGCTCGACAGCCCCCGTACGATCGAGTCCCCCATGAGCGAGGTCACCGTCACGAACGCGAGCACCATGATCGAGAAGTACTCGGCAGGCTGGATCAGCTTGGCGATGTTCGACATGCCGGGGGCCAGGAACGTGATGACGACCGTGGAGATCGTGCCCGCCACGAACGACCCGATCGCCGCCGTGGCCAGGGCCGCCCCGGCCCGGCCGCGTCTGGCCATCGGATAACCCTCGAGCGTCGTGGGGATCGAGGCCGTCTCGCCCGGGATGTTGAGCAGGATCGCGGTCGTCGAGCCGCCGTACATGCCGCCGTAGTAGATCCCGGCGAACATCACGAACGCCCCCACCGGATCGAACACGAACGTCAGCGGCAGCAGCAACGCGATCGTCGTGGCGGGCCCGAGCCCGGGAAGCACGCCGACCAGCGTGCCGACGGTGACGCCGAGCATGGCGAGCAGCAGGTTCTGCAGGCTCAGCGCGTGGCCGAAGCCGTCCAGCAGGTTGCCGAGCACGTCCATCTCAGATCGCCAATCTGACCAGGCCCGGCGGCAGCGAGATGCCGAGGAGCCGGTCGAACAGGAAGTACGTGGCCAGCGCCAGCGCCAGCCCCACGAGCACGTCGCGCACCAGCCTCCTGCTGCCCAGCACCCGGGCGACGGCGACGAAGAAGGCGGTCGTCGCCTGCCAGTAGCCGGCCGGGACCAGGAGGAGCGCGTAGGCGGCCAGGCTGCCGATCAGGAGGAGGACGGAGGGCCAGTGCGGCTTCTCCGACGCCTCACCGCCGCCGCCGTCCGCGGAGACGCCGACGCCGACACCGACGCCGACGTCCACGGTGCCGGCGGCGGCGGGGGCCGGGGGTGTCGCGGCCGGCTCCCGCGTACCCGGTCTGAAGGCCTGGACGACCCCGACGATCGACACCACCGCCAGCCCGACCCCCACCAGCAGCGGGAACGCGCGCGGCCCCACCGCCTGGTAGCCCTCGCCCTGCGGGATCGCGAACGCCTGGGCCAGCACCACCACGGCCGCCGCCAGGAAGCCGAGCGAGACGATCCGCTGGGTCACTTGCCGAGCCCCAGTTCGCCCAGGATGGTGGTGACCTGGGTCCGCTGCTGGGCCAGCACCTGGCCGAACCGGTCACCCGGCTGCCAGTCCTCGACCCAGTTGTTGCGCTCGAGCACCTTCTTCCAGCAGGGGGTCTGGCGCACCTTGTCCAGCAGGCCGATGGCGTCCTGCTGCTGCTCCTTGGTCAGGCCCGCGGGCGCGAGCACGCCGGCCAGCGTGGAGATCGCCGCGTTGGCCAGGCCGAGCTCCTTCATCGTGGGCGCGTCGATGCCCGCGACCCGCTGCTCCGAGTCCACCGACAGCACCCGCAGCTCACCCGCGGAGATCTGCGCGCGCAGCTCGGCGACGGTGTCGATGCCGGCCGTGGCGGCGCCGCTGAGCAGCAGGTTCAGGGACTCGCCGCCGCCCGCCGTGGGCACGAAGTTGACGTCCTTGGCGGCGACGTTCCGCTCCTTGGCCAGTCCCGCCACCGTCATCTGGCCGGGCCCGCCGAGCGAGCCGCCCGTCCACTTGACGCTGTGGGGCTTGGCCTCCATGGCGTCCAGCAACGACTTCAGATCCTTGTACGGCGACTTCGCCGCCACCACGATCGCGGTCGGCCCCCGGCTCAGCCCGGCCACGGGGGTGAGGGTGGCCAGGTCGACCGGCGACTTGTTGTTCACGATGCCGCCCAGCATGGTCACGCTGTCCATGACCATGAGCTGGTACGGGTCGCCCTTCTTCTTGGCGAACTGGGCCAGCCCGATGGTGCCGCCCGCGCCGGGCACGTTCGTGACCGTGGTGTCCACGTCGGCCACCTTGCACTCGCTGAGCGAGCTGGCGATGCCGCGCGCCCGCGTGTCCCAGCCGCCGCCGGGGCTGCCCGGCGCCATGATCGACAGGGGCTTGCTGGGATAGCCGCCACCCGAGTCGGTGGCCTCGCCCACGGCGCAGCCGCCGAGCGTCACGGCCAGCGCGGCGGCGGCCAGCAGTTTGATCTTCATGATGACTCCCGGGGGGTGAGGATCGATGCGAAGAAGTCCTTGACCGGCTCGAGCACCGACATCGGGTCGTGACCCACGTCCGGCACGACGTCGAACCGCACGTCGATGCCATGGGCCTGGAAGTTGTCGCGCAGCGCCCTGAGCCGTTCGACGCGGGTGACCCCGTGGGCGTCGGCGCCGTCCATCCAGTTGGAGTCGCCCTGGTTGTTGATCTCCCAGGTCTCCACGTCCGCACTGCCCACGACCATCTGCACCGGCACGTCACGAAGCTCCTCGAATCTGGGAGCGCTGCCGAACTCCTCCTCGAACCCCTTCAGCCCGATCCACCACGGGCTGCTGTGATCGATGTACGTTATCCGCCCTGGTGCACCGATTGACAATCCGGTGAGCCGGTCGGGGTGCAGGTAGGCGAAGCGGTGCACGAACTGGCCGCCGCCGGAGAACCCGTGCAGCAGGAACCGCTCGGTCCGTACGTTGAAGCGCTCTCCGACCTCCTCGACCATGGCCAGCAGCGCGTGGTCGAAGCGAATGTCGCCGTACTTGAGGAACTTGAAGCTGTGCAGGTCGTACGGGTCGCCGCCGATGCCGGCGGGGAAGAGGGGGGCCAGGACGAGGCAGCCGTGCTTCTCGGCCCACTCGGCGAAGTTGTCCCGGTACTGCGGGCCGCGCCGTCCCGTGCCGTGCTGCAGAACCGCCAGTGGCAGGGGAGCGCCGTCCCGGTCGTGCGCCGACGGCACGTACAAGCAGTAGGAGAACCTCTGGTCGTACCTCGACGCGAATACGGTCGTCGCACCCGCCGAATAGAAGCCGGTCGGGTGCCTGACCACGTGCAGTTCCTCAGCCATGACGCCACAGCCTGGGCAAACGCCGGGTGACTCTCAAGCAGATTGACGTCAACGCGGTAATGTTCAGGGTGGCCGTCACGCTCCTCCTCGACTCCCCCGGCACCGGATCCGTCGCCGTCCAGCGCTCGCCGCTGGCCGAGCTGTGCGCCTGCCTCCACGCCCTCGACGAGCCCGGCCACCACCCCGGCAGCGCGAGCTGGGTGGCCAGGGCGCACGCCGGGCTGGACAGCGAGCTGCTGGCCACGGCCGCCGCCTGGGCGCCGCTCTGGGGCGCCTTCCGCGCCCGCTACCTGCTGCCGCTGTCGGCGGGGCCGGCGCGCACGCTGGCCGGTGAGCTGCGGGAGGTGGCCGGGCTGCCCATCGGCGACTTCGTGGCGATGACCGTGCAGGCCCTCATCGGCACGAACGACACCGAGCTTGCGCCCAGGCTCAGCGACGAGGTGCTGCACCGGCTGCGGCTGATCTCCACCAGCCGCATGGAGATCGGCGCCCGGCTGCGCGCCGACCCCGAGGCGTTCCGCGGCGAGCTGCTCGGCTTCCTCGCCGACTTCGCCGCCGCGGCCTTCGACGCCGAATGGCCGTCGCTGCGCCCGGCTCTCGACCGCGACCGCGCGGAACGCGTACGCGACCTGCGCCGGCGTGGCGCCCTCGTCCTGGCCGACCTGCCGACCGCGTTCACGTCGTCCGGCGCGCGAAAGCCGCTGCGCATCGTGTTCGACAAGCTCTACAACGCCACCGCCCGGGTGGACGAGGGGCGGCCCTGCCTGCTCGTCCCGACCGTGCACGGCCGGCCGCACTTCGTGATCAAGCACTATCCCGGCTACCCGGTCGTCATCCAGTACAGCGCCGACGGCGCCGCCACGCCGACGCTGGAGACGGCCAGGCGCCGGCTCGCCGCGCTTCAGGACCCGACCAGGCTGCGGCTGGCGTACGCGATCCTGCGCAACCCCGTCGCCACCTCCGAGCTGGCCATCCAGCTCGGCATGACCGCGCCCCAGGTCTCCCGGCACCTGCGCAGGCTCAGGGAGGCCCAGCTCGTGCACACCCACCGGCGCGGCTCGGTCGTCTACTACCAGCTCGACGCCGACGCCGTCGAACGCCTCGGCCCCGACCTGCTCTCCGTCCTGTACCGGTGAGAGGTCCCGCCGGTCAGCCGCCCCGCTGCGACGCCGAGGGTGACGCGGGCGGGGACGGGGGCGGCGCCGCCGCGGGCATGCCGGGGAAGGCCGGCGGCTGGGCGGGGCGGAAGGCGTACGAGCGGGCCGTCGCCTCCTGCATGGCCTGCGCGGCGTAGCGGCGCAGCGAGACGTCCTGCGCGGCGGCCAGCTCCAGGTAGGCGGCCGTGACGCCGGTCTCCAGGTGCACCGCCAGCTTGACCGCCAGCTCCGGCCCGGAGGGGAAGAACGGCAGCGCGTAGGACGCCTCGGGCTCGGCCGGTCGCCCGCCCCGCGCCGTGATCAACGTGCGGAGCTGGTCGCGGCAGTCCCGGTGGGCGTCGAAGGCCGCGCTCATCCTGGCCCGCAGCGGCCCCGACGTCCGCGCCCCCAGCAGCCCGTACGCGAACAGCGCGGCGTGCTCGGCGGCCAGCGCCTTGCGGAGCTTCTCGACGTCGTCGGGGTTCACAGCGACCTCGGCAGGGCGAGTGCGTGGGCCGCCTCGCAGGCCCCGATGCTGGCGATGAGCTGGGCCACGCCCGGTGAGACGCGGTCGAGCTGGCGGATGCGCAGGGCCGCCGCCTTGCGCTCCAGCTCGCGCAGGCGCGACAGGGACGGCTTGGGGGCGGGGGCCGGGGTGGAGGTGGCGGTGACGGGCGGCGCCGAGGCCACGGTGACGTATTTGCGCAGCTCGTTCACGTGGGCCTGGTGTCGGTCACGGAACGGCACCAGTTTCTGGGCCCCGCCCGAGATCATCGACGAATAGAGCGCGATCGTCCGCTCCTTCTCCGCGATCAGGTCCTTCAGCAGCAAGGTCTCGGGGGAGTCGGAGGCCCGGACGGACGGCTGTGGCGGGCCGGTGGAGCTGCAGGCGGTGAGAGCGGCCGCTCCGCCCGCCAGCAAGGCTCGCCGGGAGAGGTGACGCGGGCGCACGGGCTAGGACCTCCAGTGACGGTGGAGCCGACCGACGGAAAGCCGCCCATGGGCGGGCGCGCCCGATCGACGCCGCGGCGGCGGGCCCTTCGGGGGCTTTCTCGTCGGTAGCATCGTACGGGCTGGTGCCCGCGATCGCTGTCAGGCGACGCTCCGCCATTCGACCATGACGAGTGGCGCTCTTTCCGTGCCCCCGTACAGATAGGGTGTCAACTGTCGTCGCTGGCTGAGCGGCCAGACGGCGGGGAGCCAGAGGCGAGGTCCGCCCGGCTGAGACATGACAATAGGGGAGGTCGATATGGGCAGCGCATCACCCCGCGACCACCTGATGAAGCTCCTTGAGCCTGTGGTCAGCGCGGAGGGCCTCGATCTTGAGGACATCACGGTCACCCAGGCCGGCAAGAGACGGCTGCTGCGCGTGATCGTCGATCGCGACGGCGGCGTGAGCCTCGACGACGTGGCCGACGTGAGCCAGGCGGTCTCCGCGGCCCTCGACGACGACGACTCGATGGGCCAGGCGGCCTACACGCTGGAAGTCTCCTCGCCGGGCGTCGATCGCCCGCTCACCGAGCCACGCCACTGGCGCCGCGCCGCGAAACGCCTGGTGAAGGCCGAGATGAGAGACGGCACCGTGGTGGAGGGCCGCATCCTGGCCGCGGACGAGGCCGGTGTCGACCTCGACGTCGAGGGCGCCGCACGCAGGCTTGATTACGAGGACCTGACCCGGGGACGGGTACAGGTGGAGTTCCGCCGGATCGACGACGTCGACGGCGACGAAGGCTAAGGGGGGAGCCGTCGTGGACATCGACATGAGCGTCCTGCGCAGCCTCGAGCGAGAAAAGGACATCTCCTTCGACCTGGTCGTCAAGGCGATCGAGGACGCGCTGCTGATCGCCTACTTCCGCACCGACGGCGCCGCCTCCAAGGCGCGCGCCGAGCTCGACCGCAGCAGCGGTCACGTCACGATCTGGGCCGCCGAGCTGGACGAGGACGGCGAGGTCGTCAGGGAGTTCGACGACACTCCCAACAACTTCAGCCGGATCGCCGCCACCACCGCCAAGCAGGTCATCCTGCAGCAGCTGCGCGACGCCGAGGACGAGATCAACTTCGGCGAGTTCGCCAGCCGCGAGGGCGAGCTGGTCTCCGGCGTCATCCAGCAGGGCAAGGACCCGCGGGTGGTGCTGGTCGACCTCGGCAAGATCGAGGCCGTGCTGCCGCACGCCGAGCAGGTCCCCGGCGAGGACTACGTGCACGGAGAGCGCATCCGCGCCTACGTCGTGCAGGTGAAGAAGGGCCACAAGGGCCCCTCGGTCACCTTGTCGCGCACGCATCCCGGGCTGGTGAAGAAGCTGTTCGCGCTGGAGGTGCCCGAGATCGCCGACGGCACCGTGGAGATCGCCGCGGTGGCGCGCGAGGCGGGCCACCGCACGAAGATCGCGGTCCGCTCCCGCAAGCCCGGCGTCAACGCCAAGGGCGCCTGCATCGGGCCGATGGGCTCGCGGGTGCGCAACGTGATGACCGAGCTGCACGGCGAGAAGATCGACATCATCGACTGGTCGGAGGACCCGGCCGAGTTCGTGGGGAATGCCCTGTCACCGGCGCGTGTTTCCCATGTCGAGGTGCTCGAT
Source organism: Nonomuraea angiospora (assembly GCF_014873145.1). NCBI lineage: Bacteria > Bacillati > Actinomycetota > Actinomycetes > Streptosporangiales > Streptosporangiaceae > Nonomuraea > Nonomuraea angiospora. Next base: position 10,160,104 of record NZ_JADBEK010000001.1, read on the forward strand.
CTCGAGGGGCGCGTCGCGCGGGTGACCGTGCCCGACTACCAGCTTTCGCTGGCCATCGGGAAAGAGGGCCAGAACGCCCGGCTCGCCGCGAGACTCACCGGATGGCGGATCGACATCCGGCCGGATACACAGGCCGAAGATGCCGCCGGTTCCGTAGATGCGTCGACACGGTAAGCTGGAATATGGTGGCCAAGCGACCCCACAGCGCACCTGTGTGGGCTGCAGGGTTCGTACGGCTAAGTCCGAGCTGCTCCGTCTGGTGCGGGTCGAGGACCATGTGGTCCCTGACCTGCGAGGACGGCTTCCTGGCCGCGGTGCATCGCTGCATCCGTCCTTGAGCTGTCTGGAGCTTGCCGAGCGTCGCCGAGCGTTTCCGCGCGCTTTTCGCGTGGCGGGACCGCTTGACGTCTCGCGCGTGCGGGCGCAACTGGAGGGAGACCACGCAAATGTCATGTAGGACGCCGAGTTGATGGGCGGAGTCAGATTGCTATGAGCGCCTGATGAGCACGCGGCGATGAAGACGTCAAGTTAGCGACGGTCCGGACGGCATAGCCAGCCTCCCGGGCCGAGTAAGGGAGTGCAGTGGCGAAGGTCCGGGTATACGAGCTCGCTAAGGAGTTCGGCGTAGAGAGCAAGGTCGTCATGGCCAAGCTCCAGGAGATGGGAGAGTTCGTCCGTTCGGCGTCCTCGACCATCGAGGCGCCGGTGGTCCGCAGGCTCACCGAAGCTCTGGGCGCATCGAAGGGTGGGCCCTCCAGAGGCGGCGGACAGCCGTCCAACAGGCCGCAGCCGCCCAAGGCTGCCCCCCGGCCGGCAGAAGGCCAGGCCGGTAACGGCGCCGCGCAGGCGCCGACCCCATCAGCCCCGCGTCCGGGGCCGGGCCCCAGGCCCGGTCCGGGTCCGCGTCCGGGCCCCGCGGGCGGCGGTCAGCCGCGCCCGCCGGTGCCCATGCCTCACCAGCCGCAGCAGCAGCCTGAGGCCGCTCGCGGTGAGACGTCCGGGGCTCCTCAAGCACGGTTCGAGAGCGGCGCGCCCGCGCGCCCGACCCCGGGTCCGCGTCCCGGCCCCAGTGGTGGTGGCGGCGGTGGCGGCGGCGGTCGTCCCGGCCCCAAGCCGGGTCCCGCGCCCCGTCCGGGTCCCAGGGACAGGGACGGTGGCGCCCCGCAGGCGCCGCGTCCCGGCGCGCCCGCCGGCGGCGGTCCCCGCCCCGGTCCGGGTCCCAAGCCGGGCCCGCGTGGTCCGCGCCCCGGTAACAACCCGTTCTCCTCGACCGCCAGCGGCATGGGCCAGTCCCGTCCGCCGCGTCCCGGCGGCGGCCAGCGCGACGGCGGCGGTCCCGACCGCCGCGAGCGCCGCGACGGCCCGCCGCGCGACGGCGCGATGCCGCGCCCGCCGCAGGGCCGCGGTGGCACCGGTGACGCCGGTCCCCGTCCCGGGCCGCGTCCGGGTCCGCCCGGTGCGGGCGGTCCGCGTCCGGGTCCCGGCGCGGGTGGTCCCCGTCCCGGCGGTCCGCGTCCCAACCCGATGATGATGCCGCAGGGTCGTCCTGCCGGTCCCGGCGGTGGCGGCGGTGGCCGTCCCGGTGGCGGTGGCGGCGGCGGTCGTCCCGGCGGTGGCGGCGGTGGCCGTCCCGGTGGTGGCGGCGGCGGCGGTCGTCCCGGTGGTGGCGGCGGCTTCGCCGGTCGTCCCGGCGGCGGTGGCGGCACCGGCCAGCGCACCGGCACCGGTGGTCCCGGTGGCGGCGGTGGCGGCTTCGCCGGTCGTCCCGGTGGCGGCGGTCGTGGTCGCGGTGGCGGCACGGCGGGTGCCTTCGGGCGTCCCGGCGGCCGTCCGGCCCGCGGGCGCAAGTCGAAGCGGCAGAGGCGCCAGGAGTTCGACAACATGTCGGCGCCGGCGATCGGCGGTGTGCAGGTCGCTCGCGGCAACGGCGCGACGATCCGCCTTCCGCGCGGCGCGTCGCTGTCCGACTTCGCCGACCGCATCGGCGCGAACCCCGCCTCGCTCGTGCAGATCATGCTGCACCTCGGCGAGATGGTGACCGCGACGCAGTCGGTGAGCGAGGACACGCTGCAGATCCTCGGCACCGAGCTCGACTACAACATCCAGGTCGTCAGCCCGGAGGAGGAGGACCGCGAGCTTCTCGAGGCCTTCGACATCGAGTTCGGCGAGGACGAGGGCGACGAGGCCGACCTGGCCGCGCGTCCGCCGGTCGTGACCGTCATGGGTCACGTCGACCACGGTAAGACCAAGCTGCTCGACGCCATCCGCAAGACCAACGTGGTGGCGCGCGAGGCGGGTGGCATCACCCAGCACATCGGTGCTTACCAGGTCGCCGCCGAGCACGAGGGCCAGGACCGGAAGATCACCTTCATCGACACCCCGGGTCACGAGGCGTTCACCGCCATGCGTGCCCGAGGCGCCAAGTCCACCGACATCGCGGTGCTGGTGGTCGCGGCCGACGACGGTGTGAAGCCGCAGACGATCGAGGCTCTCAACCACGCCCAGGCGGCCGACGTGCCGATCGTGGTCGCGGTCAACAAGATCGACAAGGAGGGCGCCGACCCCAACAAGGTCCGGGCCCAGCTCACCGAGTACGGTCTGGTGGCGGAGGAGTACGGCGGTTCCACGCTGTTCGTCGACATCTCGGCGAAGAACGGCACGGGCATCGACGACCTCCTCGAGGCCATCCTGCTGACCGCGGACGCCGAGCTCGACCTGCGGGCCAACCCGACGATGGACGCCCAGGGCATCGCGATCGAGGCTCACCTCGACCGTGGCCGCGGCCCCGTCGCGACCGTCCTGGTCCAGCGCGGCACGCTGCGCGTCGGCGACTCGATCGTCTGTGGCGAGGCCTTCGGCCGCGTCCGGGCGCTGCTCGACGACAACGGCGAGCCGGTCGACGAGGCCACGCCGTCCCGTCCCGTCCTGGTGATGGGTCTGACGGCCGTGCCGAGCGCCGGTGACAACTTCATCGTCGTCACCGACGACCGGATGGCCCGCCAGATCGCCCAGCAGCGCGCGGCGCGCAAGCGCAGCGCCGACATGGCGAAGTCGAGCCGTCGCCGCAGCCTCGAGGACATCTTCAAGGACCTCGAGAAGGGCAGCGTCGACGAGCTCAAGCTCATCATCAAGGGTGACGTGTCCGGTTCGGTCGAGGCCCTGGAAGACGCCCTGCTCAAGATCGACGTCGGCGACGAGGTCAGGCTCCGTGTCCTGCACCGCGCGGTCGGCGCGATCACCGAGTACGACGTCAACCTGGCCGTGGCCGACGACAACGCGGTCATCATCGGCTTCAACGTCCGCCCCGAGCCCCGGGCGCGCGACCTGGCCGAGCGCGAGGGCGTCGACATCCGCTACTACTCGGTCATCTACCAGGCGATCGAGGAGATCGAAGCGGCGCTCAAGGGCATGCTCAAGCCCGAGTTCGAAGAGGTCCAGCTGGGCACGGCGGAGATCCGCGCGATCTTCAAGGTGCCGAAGATCGGCAACATCGCCGGTTCGCTGGTCCGCTCGGGCAGGATCGTGCGCAACAGCAAGGCGCGCCTCATCCGCGACGGTGTCGTCGTGACCGACAACCTCACCGTCTCCTCGCTGCGGCGGGAGAAGGACGACGTCACCGAGGTCCGTGAGGGCTTCGAGTGCGGTATCGGCATCGGCTACAACGATCTCAAGGAAGGCGACGTCATCGAAACCTTCGAGATGCGGGAGAAGCCGCGAGACTGACGCGCGGCTCGGCGCCCGGCGGGAGATCCGCCGGGCGCCTCTCGCACGCCCCGGCCTGGTCCCCACCGCAGCAGGCCGGGCGTGCGTTCACCACACGAGGACAAGCGGTGGTGACCAACGATGTATGTGGGTGCTCTGACCCTGGACATCCTGCTGGGCGACGTCAGGTCGCTGAAGCAGAAGCGCTCTGTCGTGCGGCCGCTGATCGCCGAGCTGCAGCGCCGTTATCCCAGCATCGCGGTGGCCGAGACCGGCCATCTCGACCTGCACCGCAGGGCCGAGGTCGGCGTCGCGGTAGTTTCCTCCTCTGCGGGTAACTGCAACGAGATCATGGACGCCTGCGAGCGGATGGTGGCCTTCCGCCCGGAGATCGAGCTGCTGTCGGCCAGGCACCGGCTCTACAACGACGAAGATTGAACGACTGCACGGCCAGGTCGTGCGTGAGGGGGAGCGAACATGGTGGATGCCGCACGAGCGCGGAAGCTCGCCGACCGCATCCAGCAGATCGTCGCCGAGATGCTGGAGCGCCGGATCAAGGATCCGCGCCTGGGCTTCGTCACCGTGACCGACACGCGCGTCACCGCCGACCTGCGCGAGGCGACCGTGTTCTACACGGTGTACGGCTCCGAGGCCGAGCGGTCCGACAGCGCGGCCGCCCTCGAGAGCGCCAAGGGGATCATCCGCTCCGAGGTGGGCCGCCAGACCGGCGTGCGCTTCGCCCCGACGCTGACGTTCAAGCACGACCCGCTGCCCGACTCCGCGCGTCACCTCGACGACCTGATCACCGCCGCCCGGTCCCGGGACGCGGAGGTGGCGCGCCGGGCCGAGACCGCCTCCTACGCCGGCGAGGCCGACCCTTACCGCAAGCCCGAGGAGGGCGAAGCGGACCTGGGCGAGGACGACCAGGCGTGACCCCCGACGTGCGCGACAGAGCGGATCGCCCGTTCCGTGCGGACCCCCGTACGGTCGCCGGCGGGGCGATCCCCGAGGCCGCATGGGACCGGGCCCTGCGGCTGATCGGCCGGGCCGACGAGATCGCGCTGGCCTGTCACGTGACGCCCGACGGCGACGCCCTCGGGTCGATGCTGGCCGTGGGGTTCGTGCTGCGGGCGATGGGCAAGCGGGTCGTCGCGTCGTTCGGCGACCACCACTTCGTGGTGCCGCGGCTGCTGCGCTTCCTGCCCGGCCAGGACATGCTGGTGCCGCCGCAGGACTATCCCGCGGCGCCGGAGCTGATGATCACCTTCGACGTCTCGACGTTCGAACGCCTCGGGCTCCTGCGCGAGAACACCGCCAGGGCCCGCGAGGTCATCGTCGTCGACCATCACCCGTCCAACGAGGGGTTCGGCACGCTCAGCCTCATCGACTCCACGGCCGCCGCGACGGCCGTGCTGGCCGAGCAGCTGATGTACCGGCTCGGCGGGCGGCTCGACCGCGACATCGCCGTCTGCCTCTACACCGGCCTGGTGACCGACACGGGGTCGTTCCGGCACTCCTCGACCACGCCCGCCGTGCACCAGATGGCGGCCAGGCTCGTGGCGACCGGGCTGCGCACCGACGAGATCGCCCGCGAGCTGTGGGACCGTTCCCCGTTCGGCTACCTCAAGGTGCTGGCCGCCGCCCTCGACCGGGCGGCGCTGGAGGACGGGCTGGTCTGGACGTACGTGACGCGGGTCGACCGGGCCGCGCACGGGCTCCCGTACGCGGAGCTCGAAGGCATCATCGACATCGTCCGGCGCACGGACGAGGCCGAGGTCGCGGTCGTGCTCAAGGAGGACGACCAGGGCGACTGGCAGGTGTCCACCCGTTCCAAGGGCAACGCCGACGTCGGGGCCGCGTGTGCGGCCCTGGGCGGTGGCGGGCACCACAACGCGGCCGGTTACACCTCGCACGAGACCGTGGAGGCGACCATGGACGCCTTCCGGCGCGAACTTGGGAAGGTTGGATGGCGGAGAGCGGGCTGATCATCGTCGACAAGCCGGGCGAGTGGACGTCCCACGACGTGGTGGCCAAGATGCGGCGCATCGCGGGCACCCGCCGCGTGGGGCACGCGGGCACGCTCGACCCGATGGCGACGGGCGTGCTGGTGGTCGGCGTGGAGAAGGCCACCAGGCTGCTCGGCCACCTGACGCTGACCGAGAAGGTGTACGAGGCCACGATCAGGCTCGGCGTGAGCACCAACACCGACGACGCCGAGGGCGAGGTCACCGCCACGGCCCCGGCGTCCGGCGTCACGGCGGCCGAGATCCACAAGGGCGTCGCGGCGCTCACCGGGGAGATCATGCAGGTCCCGCCGCAGGTGAGCGCCATCAAGGTCAACGGGCAGCGCGCCTACAAGATGGCCCGCGCCGGCGAAGAGGTCGAGCTGCGGGCCCGGCCCGTCACCGTGCGCTCGTTCGAGGTGCTCGACATCCGGGCGCACGACGACGTCGTGGATGTGGACGCGGTCGTGACCTGCTCCAGCGGCACCTACATCCGGGCGCTGGCCCGCGACCTGGGCGCGGCGCTCGGGGTCGGAGGGCATCTGACGGCGCTGCGGCGCACCCGCGTGGGCCCCTACGGCCTGTCGCTGGCCAGGACCATGGACCAGCTCACCGAGGAGTGCGTGATCCTGCCCATCGGCGAGGCGGTGGCGGCGGCGTTCCCGCGCCGCGACGTGACGGCCGAGGAGGCGCGCGTCATCGGGCACGGGGGGCGGCTGGCGGCCGCCGGGCTGGGCGAGGGGCCGATCGGCGTGTTCGGGCCTGAGGGCGAGCTGCTGGCCCTGGTGGAGGAGCACGGCCGAGTGGCCAAACCCCTCGCCGTCTTCGTCTCCTAGCCCCCTCTGAGGGCCTCGTAAGGGGCTACGCGGGCTTGCGGGCGACGATGATGTCGCGGACGATCGCCTGGTCGACCCAGTGCTCGAAGTCCGGGTAGTCCATCACCTGCAGCCCCGCCCCGTCGAGGATCTGGGCCAGCTCCGCGCTCTTGCCGCCGTAGGTGTTCCACGAGATGCCCATGGCTCCGCCGGGGCGCAGCAGCTCGGCCCAGACGGGCACGGCCTGCCGCAGCAGCTCCATCGGGCTGCGGGACAGGCCGCCGCCGCCCTTGCTGCCGTGCTGGACGCCGTACGGGGTGTCGGTCACCAGGGCGTCGAACGACCGCGGCTTGAAGAAGTCCCTGCTCTTGAGGGTGTCGGCGTTGACGACGGCCAGGTGCTGCACGTCGCCGGCCTTGACCGCCTCCTTCGACAGCCCGAACGTGACGTTGAGCCGCCGCCCGGCCAGGGCCCGCTCGCGCCGCACCGGCACGGTCTCCGCGGTGTGCTTGAGCCGCTTGTTGCGCAGCCAGGTCTTGATGAACCCGGCGTACGCCTCGAAGTCCTTGCCGTCGACGTCGAGCCCGTAGGCGTCGTAGCCGTACATGAGGGCCTGGTTGAGCGTCGTGCCGCGCCCGCACAGCGGGTCGAAGACCGACAGCCGCTCGCCCAGCCCCTTGGCCCCGGCCAGCAGGGTGACGTTGAGCAGCAGCTTGGTGAAGTGCTCGTTGGTCTTGCCGGCGTATTTCTGGATGGTGATCAGGTCGCTGCTCAGCCGATCCAGCGACGACATGGAGAGCGGCCGGAGCAGCTCCCCTTCAACCCCGAAAATCGCATAAACCGAGGAAAGATTCGACAAAAGAGAAATGTCCGGCTGCGTCAGCGGCTCGGAGGTCTCGAACGTCACGTACGGCACGCCGCCGATGGTGGTCTCCTCGCTGGCCAGGATCTTCCCGTCCAGGCCGTACGTGCTGAAGACCGCCAGCTCACTCCTGGTCAGCCGGATGGAGCTCTCTCCGTAGACCCGGTTGAAGGCAGGCAGGATCAGAAGCGCGTAACGAGGCATGATGCCCGATCCTATCGCCCTCGATTGGAGCGAACGGTGACGCGCGTGGCAGGCTTGTGGGGGATTGATCCGCCACGAGCGAATGGGGCCTAGCGTGCAGGGTTCGGGAAGGTCTGTCGTCACCATCGGCGTGTACGACGGGGTCCACCGCGGGCACCGGCGGGTGGTCGAGCGCGCTGTCGCCATCGCCCGCGAGCGGGGGCTGCGCGGCGTGGCCGTCACGTTCGAGCCGCACCCCGACGAGGTCGTGCGGCCCGGGACGCATCCGCTGCGGCTCACCAGCCCCCGGCGCAGGGCCGAGCTGCTGGCCGGGCTGGGGGTGGACGAGATCGACGTGGTGGAGTTCACGCTCGACCTGTCGCGGACGAGCCCGGACGACTTCGTCCAGGCCGTGCTGGCCGAGCGGCTGGCGGCGGGCGTCGTCGTGGTGGGCGAGGACTTCCGGTTCGGCCACGAGGCCGGCGGCGACGTCGAGACTTTGCGGACGCTGGGCGACAAGTACGACTTCGAGGTGGAGGCCGTGCCCCTGCTCGACGCCGTCTCCTCGGCCTCGATCCGCGAGCGGATCGTCGCGGGCGACGTCGAGGGCGCCGGTGAGCAGCTCGGGCGGCCGCACCGGGTGGAGGGCGTGGTCGTACGCGGCTACCAGCGCGGACGCCAGCTCGGCTTCCCGACGGCGAACGTCGAGACCCCCCAGCACACCGCCATCCCGGCCGACGGGGTCTACGCGGGATGGCTGGAGTGCGTGCCGATGGCCAACCTGCCCGCGCTCTACCAGGGGGAGCGGTGGCCGGCGGCGATCTCGGTCGGCACGAATCCGACCTTCGAGGGAGTGCCGCGGACGGTCGAGGCATATGCGCTGGACCGGGATGATCTCGAGCTTTACGGGGTGCACGTCGCGGTCGAATTCCGCGCCCGGCTGCGCGGCAACACGCGATTCGACTCGATCGAGGCGCTGATCGAGCAGATTCACGCCGATGTCGACGCCGCCCGCCGGCTCACGAGCTGAAACCCGCGAAATCGCGACGCGGATGAAGCCCGGAAAGGAGCGTCCGAGCACAGCGCGTGAAGTGGTAACCTTGCATGTCGGCTCAGTAGCGGCGCCGCTGCGCGCTGCCCATGACGGCCTTCACGCGGCGACTGTAGGCACGCACGGTCGTTCGCATCTTTTATCACCGTTCGCGCGTGCCCGTAGCTCAAAGGAGAGCCGTGTCCCTCGACACCGCTGCCAAGAAGTCCATCATCGGAGAATACGCGACGGCCGAAGGCGACACCGGGTCGCCCGAGGTGCAGATCGCACTGCTGAGCAAGCGCATCAGCGAGCTCACCGAGCACCTGAAGACGCACAAGCACGACCACCACAGCCGTCGTGGCCTGCTTCTGCTCGTCGGTCGCCGGCGTCGCCTGCTGAAGTACCTGCAGAAGGTCGACATCCAGCGCTACCGCTCGCTCATCGAGCGGCTCGGCCTGCGCCGATAGCATGAAAGGGAGCGGCGAACGCGCCGCTCCCTTCTCATATGGGTAGAGCCATATGGTCGGATATGTGGCGATGTGGATACGTTGTCACACCTGACCAACAACTGAAGATCCGAGACACACAGCCCCCGCGTCCGTTCAGCACCATGCGACCCGCGACGCCTGCGGGCCGGTCCTCGGTAGTGGCTTCCGGTAGGAATTTGTCAGTGAAATGAGACCGGGCGCTTCGATCGAAGACCGGCGCTGCACCTAACGAGGGTGCCGGTGAGAAAAAGGGCGCGGGAGACCGACCACAAGGAGGTCCCCCGTGGAGGGTGTCCACACCGCTGAAGCCGTCATAGACAACGGCTCTTTCGGCACGCGTACGATCCGGTTCGAAACCGGCCGTCTCGCGCGCCAGGCGGCTGGCTCCGCCGTCGCCTACCTCGACAACGACACGATGGTGCTCTCAGCCACCACCGCGTCGAAGTCCCCGAAGGAGAACTTCGACTTCTTCCCGCTCACCGTCGACGTCGAAGAGCGCATGTACGCCGCGGGCCGCATCCCCGGCTCGTTCTTCCGGCGTGAGGGCCGTCCCTCCGAGGACGCGATCCTCACCTGCCGCCTGATCGACCGGCCGCTGCGCCCGTCGTTCGTCAAGGGCCTGCGCAACGAGATCCAGGTCGTCGCCACGGTGATGGCGCTCAACCCCGACCACCTCTACGACGTGGTGGCGATCAACGCCGCGTCGCTGTCCACCCAGCTCGCCGGGCTGCCGTTCTCCGGCCCGATCGGCGGCGTGCGCGTCGCGCTGATCGACGGCCAGTGGGTGGCGTTCCCGACGCACCACGAGCTGGAGCGGGCCACGTTCGACATGGTCGTCGCGGGCCGCGTGCTCCAGGACGGCGACGTCGCGATCATGATGGTCGAGGCCGAGTCCACCAGGGACACGCTGAAGCTGGTCGCCGAGGGGGCCGTCGCGCCCACCGAGGAGACCGTCGCGCAGGGCCTGGACGCCGCCAAGCCGTTCATCAAGGTGCTGTGCGAGGCCCAGTCGCGCATCGCGCAGGTCGCGGCCAAGGAGACGGCCGAATACCCGGTCTTCCTCGACTACCAGGAGGACGTCTACGCCGCGGTCGAGGCCGCGGTGAAGACGGAGCTGGCCGCCGCGCTGACCATCGCGGGCAAGCAGGAGCGCGAGAACGAGCTGGACAAGGTCAAGGCGCTGGCCGCCGAGAAGCTCCTGCCCGAGTTCGAGGGGCGCGAGAAGGAGATCTCCGCCGCGTTCCGCTCGGTGATGAAGAAGCTCATGCGCGAGCGGGTCGTCAACGAGGGCATTCGCATCGACGGCCGCGGCACCAAGGACATCCGCGCCCTGTCGGCCGAGGTCCACGTGGTGCCCCGCGTGCACGGCTCGGCGCTGTTCGAGCGCGGCGAGACCCAGATCCTGGGCATCACCACGCTCAACATGCTGCGCATGGAGCAGGTCATCGACACGCTCAACCCTGAGCGGACCAAGCGCTACATGCACAACTACAACTTCCCGCCCTACTCCACCGGTGAGACCGGTCGGGTGGGCTCGCCCAAGCGCCGCGAGATCGGTCACGGCGCGCTGGCCGAGCGGGCGCTGATCCCGGTGCTCCCGACCCGCGAGGAGTTCCCGTACGCCATCCGCCAGGTCTCCGAGGCGCTCGGCTCCAACGGCTCCACCTCGATGGGCTCGGTCTGCGCCTCCACGATGGCGCTGCTGGACGCGGGCGTGCCGCTCAAGGAGATGGTCGCGGGCATCGCGATGGGCCTGATCGGCGAGGGCGACACGTACGTCACCCTGACCGACATCCTCGGCGCCGAGGACGCCATGGGCGACATGGACTTCAAGGTCGCCGGCACCAAGGACGTCATCACCGCCCTGCAGCTCGACACCAAGCTCGACGGCATCCCCGCGAGCGTGCTCGCGGGCGCGCTCAAGCAGGCCAAGGGCGCGCGCCTGGCGATCCTCGACGTGATGCAGGAGGCGATCAACTCTCCGGCGGAGATGAACCCGACCGCGCCGCGCATCATCACCATCAAGGTCCCGGTCGACAAGATCGGCGAGGTCATCGGCCCGAAGGGCAAGATGATCAACCAGATCCAGGACGACACGGGCGCCGAGATCACCATCGAGGACGACGGCACGATCTACATCGGCGCCACCGACGGCCCGTCGGCCGAGGCGGCCCGTTCGGCGATCAACGCCATCGCCAACCCGCACATGCCGGAGGTCGGTGAGCGCTACATCGGCACGGTCGTCAAGATCGCGGCCTTCGGCGCGTTCGTCTCGCTCCTGCCCGGCAAGGACGGCCTGCTGCACGTCTCCCAGATCCGCAAGCTGCACGGCGGCAAGCGCATCGAGAACGTCGAGGACGTCATGAGCGTCGGCGAGAAGATCCAGGTCGAGATCGCCGAGATCGACGCCCGGGGCAAGCTCTCGCTGGTGCCCGTCGAGGTCATCGAGAAGGAGGCCGCGGAGAAGGAGGCGAAGGCAGCCGCCGCGCCCGCCGAGGGTGGCGACGACACCGAGGCCCCGCAGGCCGAGGAGGCCGCCGAGGAGAAGTCGGAGCGCCCCCGCCGCACCCGCACCCGCGTCCGCACCCGCGGCAGCAACGCCGACGGGGACGACCGGAACTCGTGAGCGAGCGAAGCGAGGGAACCATCAAACGCAGCACGCTGCTCACGGGGCCGACGAAGGAGGCCCCGTGAGCACCACCACGTTGCATCCCGGCCGGGACGGGGCCGGGGTGGTGAGGCGCACCGTCCTCCCAGGTGGGCTGCGCGTGGTGACCGAGACCATGCCGACCGTGCGTAGCGTCGCGGTCGGCATGTGGGTCGGCATCGGCTCGCGTGACGAGGCCCCCGAGCACATGGGGGCCACCCACTTCCTCGAACACCTGCTGTTCAAGGGCACCCCCACGCGCGACGCCATGGAGATCTCCGCCTCCATCGAGGGCATCGGCGGTGAGATCAACGCCTTCACCGCCAAGGAGTACACGTGCTACTACGCGCGCGTGCTCGACGAGGACCTGCAGATCGCGGTCGACGTGCTGGCCGACGTGGTGACCAGCTCGCTGGTCACCGAGGAGGACGTCGAGTCCGAGCGCGGCGTGATCCTCGAAGAGATCGCCATGCACGACGACGACCCTTCTGACGTGGTGCACGAGCAGTTCGCCGCCGCGCTCTACGGCGACTCGGCCATCGGCCGGCCCATCCTGGGCACGGTCGAGTCGATCAACGCCCTCGGGCGCGAGCGGATCGCCGAGTACTACCACCGCTACTACCGGCCCCGCCGCACGGTCGTGTCCGTCGCGGGCAACATCCGGCACGAAGAGGTCGTCGAGCTGGTCACCAGGGCGTACGAGCGGGCGGGCGCGCTGGGCGGCCCGGCCGAGTTCGCGCCGCCGCGCACCAGCGGTCCCGGGGCCGAGCTGCGCTCCGGCGTGCGGGTGCTCGACCGGCCGACCGAGCAGGCCAACCTGGTGCTCGGCACGACCGGCCTGTCCCGTACGGACGACCGCAGGTTCGCGCTGGGCGTGCTCAACGCGGCCCTGGGCGGCGGCATGTCGTCCCGCCTCTTCCAGGAGATCAGGGAGAAGCGCGGCCTGGCCTACTCCGCCTACAGCTACACCTCCGCCTACGCCGACACCGGCCAGTTCGGGATCTACGTGGGCTGCCTGCCGTCGAAGATCGACGACGTGCTCAAGATCTGCCGGGACGAGGTGTCCAGGGTGGTGGCCGACGGCCTGAGCGCCGACGAGATCATGCGCGGCAAGGGGCAGATGCGCGGCGGGCTCGTGCTCGGCCTGGAGGACACCGGCTCGCGCATGTCGCGCATCGGCAAGAACGAGCTCGTCTACGACGAGCTGATGTCGGTGGACGAGGTGCTGGCACGCATCGAGGCGGTCACTCCCGACGAGATCGACGAGGTGGCGCGGGACGTGCTCAAGCGGCCGCTCACGCTCGCCGTGATCGGCCCGTACGGTGACAAGGACTTCACCGAGGCCGTCCGCCCGTGAGGACGAACCCGCCACATGGGTCCCCTGCGGTCCCATGGGCGGGTTTTCCCGCTGGTATAGGGTTGGCCCTGTGATCAGGGTTGGTGTACTGGGCGCCCGTGGGCGCGTCGGCGTCGAGGTGTGCAAGGCGGTCGAGGCGGCCTCCGACATGGAGCTGGTGGCCGCGATCGACAAGGACGACCCCATCGAAGGGCTCGAAGGCGCCGAGGTGGTGGTCGACTTCACCCATCCCGATGTCGTCATGGGCAACCTCGAATGGGCGATCCGGCACGGCATCCACCCGGTGGTGGGCACGACCGGGTTCGACGAGGGGCGGCTGGAGACCGTGCGCGGCTGGCTGGCCGAGTCGCCGGGCGCCCACTGCCTTATCGCGCCCAACTTCGGCATCGCGGCCGTGCTCATGATGCACTTCGCGCAGCAGGCGGCCCGCTACTTCGAGTCGGTCGAGATCGTCGAGCTGCACCACCCCAACAAGGCCGACGCGCCGTCCGGCACGGCCCGCCGCACGGCGGAGCTGGTCTCCGAGGCGCGCGCCAAGGCGGGGGTCGGCCCGATGCCCGACGCCACGAGCACCGCGCTCGACGGCGCCCGCGGGGCCGACGTCGGGGGCGTCCACGTGCACGCCGTGCGGCTGTCCGGCCTCATCGCGCACCAGGAGGTGCTGCTGGGCGGTGAGGGCGAGATCCTCACCATCCGGCACGACACGATGACCAGGGCGTCGTTCACGCCGGGCGTGCTGCTCGGGGTGCGCCGCGTACGCGAGCTCCCCGGCCTCACCGTGGGCCTCGAACCGCTCCTCGACCTCTGACCTTCCCGGCCTCGGCAGGGGCCGCACACGACGTGCCCACAACCGTACGGTCGTGGGCACGTCGTGAGGAGAGGGGCCCCGGCTCCGCACAGCCGGGCCTTACGATCATCAACATTAAAATATGAGCGGCGGGATCCGGCTCCACCATGAGATCGTGTCGGCATGGTGCGATGGGCCGAGGCAGGTGAGCTCCCCGGGCTGACCGCGATCGAGCTGGCGGCGGACAAGCTCTTCGAGCAGGTGGACATCGTTTTCCCGCCCGGCACCACCATGATCGAAGAGGTCGGCGACCCCCTCAGGGTGCTGGTCGAGGGCACGCCGCCGACGGGGTTCGCGCTGATCGGATGGGTGGACGGCAACCTGCATCTGGAGCAGCTCGCCGTGCATCCCGGCCACATGCGCCAGGGCATCGGCGGGCGGCTGGTCGCGGCGGTGCTCGACCACGCGCGGGCCGCCGGGGCGCCGGCCGTGACGCTGACGACCTACCGCGACGTGCCCTGGAACGCGCCGTGGTACACACGGCACGGCTTCTCGGTGCTGGCCGAGGAGGACTGGGGCCCGGAGCTGCGCGCGCTGGTGGAGCACGAGCGGGAGCTGGGGATCGAGATCGCGCCCCGCGTGGTGATGCGCCACTAGCCGGGAGCCGTGATCAGGGATGCCGTCGTCAGGGGCCGCCGTGCTCGGGAGTGTGGCGCTTCCCTGCCGCTCTGGTCAGGGGCGTGGCGCGCGGTTGGCGGCGAACCAGGCGGCGGCGTAGTCGACGGCGGCGACCAGCGGGAACAACCGGCCCCGCGCCGCGCCGACCGGGCCACACCGTACGTCACCGGCCCGCTCGAAGTCGGCCCCCAGCCGCGCGAAGTCGCTGTCGTCCACCTGCACGTCCTCGAACTCGCACCACGCCCGCCCCTCCCCGTCGTCCACCACCGCGCGGTAGCCGCGGCGCGGCGGATCCGGGCGGTAGCGGTATTCGGCCAGGTGAAACGCGGTGCACTTGTCGTAGCCGACACCGAGCAGCAGGACGAGGGCGCCGGCCTCGTAGAGCCTGGCCAGCGGGGACCGCTCGCCCAGGAGACAGTCGCGGGCGTGGTCGCCGGTGATGCGCGCCGCCTGCGGGCCCACCGCGGCGAAGGACGTCTGCGGGTGGGCGCTGCGACGGGCGTCCGGCGAGGTGCGTACGCACTCGGGGATCCGGCCCATCCGTACGGACGGGGTGGAGCCGGGGTCGTAGGCGGGCATCCTCGACCGGAAGGCCTCGGCCTCCTCGGCCGTCATCCCGGCCACGGCGGCCCGGTAGGCGGGGGAGGTGTCGGAGTTGGCCGAGGTGCCGGTGGGCACCGTGAGCGTGCCGTCCGGCCCCAGCGACTCCCTGAGCGCGGCGACCACGGTGTGCTCCCCGCCCTCGACCCGGCCGATGCTGCTGAGCGAGGAGTGCAGCAGCACCACCTGCCCCGGCTCGACGCCCAGAGCGGCGAAATCCCGCCTCAGACGGGCATGATTCACCATGGGGAACGGCGTCAGCCGGCGGCGGCGAGGTAGGCGTCCACCTCGGCCAGGTAGGCGTCCTTGAGGTGCCGGGGGAGCCAGGTGATCTCGAAGGCGTTGCGTTCGAGCCGGGCCAGCTCCTCGCGGTTCAGCTGGAGCGCGCCCTGCAGCGCCTCGAGGTTTTCCCCCACGTAACCCGCGAAATAGGCGGGGTCGTCGGAGTTGATCGTCACGCGCACGCCCAGGTCCATCAGCCTGCGGATGCCCTCGGCCTTCATCGAGTCGGTGACGTAGCCGTTGGAGATCGGGCAGCAGGTCAGCCCCATGCCTCGCTCCAGGACGACCTCCACGAGCCGCTGGTCCTCCAGGATGTTGACGCCGTGGTCGATGCGGTTGACGCCGATGTCCTCGACGGCCTGGCGAATGTGCTCGATCGAGTTTTCCTGGTCGACGTCGCAGTGCATGGTCAGGAGATAGCCCTCCTGCCTGGCACGCTCGTACACCGCCGCGAACTTGACCGGCGGGTTGCCCTTCTCGTCGGAGTCGAGCCCGACGCCCACGATCCACTCCTTGTACGGCAGCGACTCCAGCAGCGTCGCCATCGCGTATTCGGCCTGGAAGTCACGCAGGAAGCACATGATGAGCTGCGCCCGCACCCCGAGCCGCGCCTCCGCGTCCATCAGCGCCCGCCGCAGCCCGCGGATCACCACGTCGAACGGCACGCCGCGCGAGGTGTGGGCCTGCGGGTCGAAGAAGATCTCGGCGTAGCGGACGTTCTGCTCGGCGGCCTTGCTCAGGTAGGCCATGGCCAGGTCGTAGAAGTCGGGCTCGGTGCGCAGGACCTGCATGCCCTCGTAGTAGACCGTGAGGAACGACGGCAGGCTGTCGAAGGCGTAGGCCGCACGCATCTCCTCGACGGACGAGTACGGCAGCTCCAGGCCGTTGCGCCCGGCCAGCTCGAACTTGAGCTCGGGCTCCAGCGTGCCCTCGATGTGCAGATGCAGCTCGCACTTGGGCAGCCCCGCGATGAAGTCCTTCACAGGCCCAAGCTTAGAAGACGATCGCCAGCCCCACGGCGAACAGGAGCCCGTACGCCATCTGCAGCTTGCCCGTCTGCTGCAGCACCGCGATCAGCGCGGGGCCCACGGCCTTGCCCAGCACGGTCCTGATCGGGCTGACCGCCAGCGGCGCGGCCAGCAGCACGAGCGCGGCCCACGGCGTCACCGCGACCATCGCCAGCGCCACCACGAACGGCACCACCTGGCAGGCCACATAGAGCGCGCGGGTGCGCTCGGCCCCCAGCACCACGGCCAGCGTGCGCTTGCCGGCCTGGCCGTCCGTGCCGACGTCGCGCAGGTTGTTGACCACGAGCATCGAGCACGAGAGCAGCCCCACCGGGATCGAGGCGAAGAACGCCGGCCAGCTCAGCGACTCGGTCTGCACATATGCCGTGCCCACCACGGGGACGACCCCGAAGAAGACGAACACGGCGATCTCGCCCAGCCCGCGGTAGCCGTACGGGCGCTTGCCGCCGGTGTAGAACCAGGCGGCGGCGATGCACGCCGCTCCCACCAGCAGGATCCACCACGCCCGCGTGACGACGACCAGGATCAGCCCCAGCACCGCCGCGACCGCGAAGCAGCCCAGCGCGGCCACCAGCACGTCACGCGGGCTCGCCGCGCGCGAGCCCACCAGCCGCATCGGGCCGACCCGCTGGTCGTCGGTGCCGCGGACGCCGTCGCTGTAGTCGTTGGCGTAGTTGACGCCGATCTGCAGCGACAGCGCCACCAGCAGCGCCAGCACCGCCCGCCACCACACGAAGCCGCCCTCGCCGATCGCCACGCCCGTGCCCACCATGACGGGCACGACGGCGTTGGGGAGAGTGCGCGGGCGGGCGCCCGCGATCCACTGGGCAGGGGTTGCCATGTCTGTCGTTCGTCCTCTAGCTGATGTCCGTCGTGAGCCTGATCATCCGGATCGGACGGCCCATGTCGAGCACGCGTTCGGCCATGTCCTCGCCCCAGCCGGCCGACTCCAGGAAGCCCAGCACCGCGTAGTTGTCGGCGAACACCCAGGTGACGATCTGCCGGAAGCCGTCCTCACGCAGGTAGTCGACGGTCGCGTTGAGCAGCCGGCTGCCGTGGCCCCGGCGTACGAAATCGGGGTCGACCAGCAGCGTCAGCATCTCGGCCACCACGGTGGGATCCAGGTCGGGATCCTCGGCGGGAGCGTGGGAGGCCAGCCCCACCACGCGTTCGCCACCCCGGGGGGTGGTCAGGGCGGCGCTGCCGCCCGCGCCGAGGGCGGGAAAGCCCTCGGTGTCGAGGATGGTCTCCACCGCCACCAGGACCCGGTGCCTGGGGGTGGGCGGGGCCACGATCGCCTCGTCCCACTGGCGCAGCCACATCTTCTCGGCCGCCGCGCCTGTCATCTGCTCGAGTGGCCCCTCGGGGAGGAAATCCCGATAGCCGTAACGCCAGGCGCGGATCTGACAATTCGCAACCTGGAGCACATCCTCGCGCCGGGCCGCCCGGACGCCTACGTCTGCCATCTCGGCCCGCTCCTTCGCCTGCCGTCCATGCCACAAGGCACGAGTTACACCGTATCGGTGTTTGACCCTTGGAGACGACGCGAACCCCTCTTCGCCGCCGATCTCGCCCAGAGCTTCATCAGCCGGTCCGGGTCACCTCGGCCGCCGCCCGGGCGAGTCGCCGTACCCCTTCGTGCAACTCGGCCAGATGGGCGGCGGCGATGTGCGTCACCCGGATCCTCGGCCCCGGCGGCTCCGACGGGTAGTACAGCCTGCCGGGACTCACCAGCGCGCCGTTCCGCCTGGCCGCCTCGACCAGCGCGTTCTCGTCGACCTCGGCGGGCAGGCGCACCCACAGGTGCATCCCGCCGATGGGCAGCAGGTGCACCTCCGCCTGCGGCAGGTGGGTGGCCAGCGCGGCCGCGAGGGCGTCGCGCCTGGTCCTGATCTCGCTGTGCACCGCCGCCAGATGTCGCTGCCAGGCCGGCGACCCCACGAACTCCAGCGCCGTCTCCTGCAGCGGCCGCGCCACGAAGAACGACTCCACGAGCTGGCTCGCCCGCAGCCGGTGCCCGGCGGGCCCTCTGGCGATCACGGCCGCGACCCGCATGCTCGGCGACAGGATCTTCGTCAGCGATCTCACGTGGACGACGGTGCCGTGCTGGTCCATGGAGGCCAGGGACGCCGGCGCCTGCTCGGTCAGGTAGCGCGCGAAGTCGTCCTCGACCACGAACGCCCCCGCCGCCCTGGCCACCTGCAGCACCTGCTCCCTGCGCTCCACCGGCAGGGTGGCCCCCGTCGGGTTCTGCAGGGTGGGCTGGCAGAAGAAGACCCTTGCCCCCGTGACGGCGAACGCCTCGGCCAGCAGCTCAGGGCGTACGCCGTCCCGGTCGACGGGCACGGCCGTGGGCCGCAGCCCCGCCGCCCTGGCCGCCGCGAGCGCGCCCGGGTAGGTGGGCGTCTCGACCAGCACCGGCGTGCCCGGAGCCGCCAGCGCCCGGAACGCATGAGTGAGCGCCGCCTGCCCGCCGCTCACGATCAGCGCGTCGGCGGCGGTCACGTCGCCCCCGGTCTGCCTCGCGAACCACCTGCGCAGCTCCTGAAGCCCCGCCAGGGGCGGCATGGCCCACGCGTCCGGCCTGCGCACCGCCCGCGCCGCCGCGGCCCCCAGCTGCTTGTCAGGCCGCAGGCCCGCCGGCAGATACCCGCCGGTGAGGGGCACGACCCCGTCGGCCGCCGCCCCCAGCAAAGTCGCCACGGGCTCCTCGTCGACCACCCGGTCCCCGAGCGCCACGGTCTGCCACGAGAGATCGACCGCCTCCTGCGCGGCGGCCACCTGAGGGGTCACGAACACCCCGCTGCCGGGCCGCGCGACCACCCTGCCCTCGGCGGCCAGCTGCCCGATGGCCCTGGACACGGTGACGGGGGAGACGTTGTGCCGCCGCATGATCTCCCGGCTGGACGGCAGCCGAGCCCCGGGGCCCAACCGGCCGGCCTCTTCGCGCAGTATCGCGGCGATCTGGGCGATACTGCTATCGTTGTCCATGAAGAGACAGAATAGCGCTACTGCTCCTGACGGAGTAGCACTCCCTCCCGTCATGGATCGCGCCGCGCAGGGCACCTCCCTGGCTTTCCTGGGCGTTCTGGCCTTCTCCGGCTCCCTCCCCGCCACCGTCTTCGCGATGGAAGGCTTCCACCCATGGCTCGTGGCAATCGGACGCGCCGCCATAGCCGGATTTATTGCCCTGACCTGCCTTAAAGCCGCAAAAATCGCCATAATTCCGGAAAGGCGCGACTGGCCGGCGTACGGTCTCATCTCCCTGGGCGTGGTCTTCGGGTTTCCCGTCTTCAGCGGCCTGGCCCTGGCCCTGGGCGCCAGCACGTCGCACGCCGCCGTCGTGGTCGCCCTCCTCCCGGCCGCCACCGCCGCCTGCGCCGTCCTCAGGGCGGGAGAACGTCCCCGTCTCCTGTTCTGGGTGGCCTGCGCGGCGGGCGCCCTGGCCA
Source organism: Nonomuraea angiospora (assembly GCF_014873145.1). NCBI lineage: Bacteria > Bacillati > Actinomycetota > Actinomycetes > Streptosporangiales > Streptosporangiaceae > Nonomuraea > Nonomuraea angiospora. The sequence continues at coordinate 10,180,018 of NZ_JADBEK010000001.1, forward strand.
TCACGGCCTTCACCCTCACCCAGAACCAGGGCACACCCACCTGGCCCGACCTGCTCATGGTGGGCGCCCTGCTGTCGGCCGCGATCGGCTACACGGAGGGCGGTCGGCTGTCCAGGCGGACCCCGGGCTGGCAGGTCATCTCCCACACCCTCGTCCTCTCGCTGCCCCTCACCGTCCCCGTGACCGTCGCGCTGGCCCTGCTCACGCCCATCACCCCGACCCCCCACGCGCTGGCGGGCTTCGCGTACGTGTCGCTGATCTCGATGTTCCTCGGTTTCATCCCCTGGTACGCGGGCCTGGCGCGCGGCGGCATCGCCAGGGCCGGGCAGACGCAGCTCACCCAGCCGCTCCTCACCCTGCTCTGGGCCTGGTTCCTGCTGGGGGAGCGGTTCGGTCCGGCCACGGTGGCCGCCGCGCTGGCCGTGCTCGTGTGCGTGGCCGTCACTCAGCGTGCCCGTACTTGAAAGGCGTGACGCCTGCACGCAGGATGGGGGAGGAGGTGTCACAACAATGGCGGACCTCACGATCCCAGAGGGCGGCTTCTGGCCCGCGCCGGAGATCCCGCAGCCCAACATCTATCCCATGGAGTGGCGGGTAGAGACCGAGAAGCTCGCCGCGATCTACGAAAAGTCCAAGCGCGTGGTCTGGAACCCGGCCGACCTGCCCTGGGACGGCCTGGACCCGGACGACTTCACCCGGGAGCAGCGGCTGGGAATCATGTACTGGTTCGCGGTCCTGGCGAACTTCGACGCCTCGGGCCCGGCGGTGTTCGCCCGCGCCACGATCCAGGCCTTCGAAAAGCACGAGGAGGACCCGGTCAGGAAGTGCTTCTTCTCGATCACCCGTGACGAGATGAACCACGAGGAATGCTGCCAGCGCACCATCGCCAAACTGTGGCCCGGCGGCCCGCTCGACTGGACCCCGTCTGACGATCTCGAAAGGGCCGCCCACAACAACATCGGCTGGCTCTACCACAATGGCGGTCGCTACTGGACCGGCTACAACTCCGCCGTCGGCAAATATTCGCTGCCGGTCCTCTTCACCAGCTTCATGATGGGGGAAATGGCGGCCTCGACGCTGTTCAGAGGAATGTCGTCGGGCACTCATCATCCGGTCTTCAGCGAGATGTTCCAGCGAATAGGCAGGGACGAGTCCCGTCATCTGCAAATCTGCATGACCATTCTGGAGAACGAATGGCCGGGGCTCACCGACGAGACCCGCACCCTCATCACCCGCCAGCTCAGAGCGGGCTTCGTGTTCCTCAGCATGATTCTGTGGGAGCCGCCCGGGGGTTTCTGGGACTTGCCGCCGTACTTCCTGCCCAACCATCGCGTTCTCATGGACCACGCCAGGCAGGCGGGGCTGGGCGTGCTGTCGTACGAGGAGCAGGCGGAGAACTGGCGCGTGGCCATGGCCCGGATCCGCGCGATCGTGGAACGCTGGGGCATCGCCTTCCCCGCCATTCCCGAGCTGGACCTGGAAGGCGTGGAGGTGGACTTCATCGATCCGGAGGACATCATCCCGGTCTTCTAATATGCGTCCTATGTGGCCACGCATCGACGGACTCAGGGTTCTGGAGTTGGGCACGCCCGGCGAGTTCCGTACCGAGTTGACCGACCTTGCTCTGGCGGGCGAGAAAACGGCCACGGCCGGTCTGCTGCCCCTCGACTACCACGCCGAGGGCGAGGAGGTGGAGCACGTCGGCGAGCGCCTGGTCCTCGTGGACGACACGGGTGCGCGGGTGGCCGAGATAGAGATGACGCGGGTGGAGCTGACCCCGTTCGCGGCGGTCACCTGGGAGTTCGCCCAGGCCGAAGGCGAGGGTTTCCGCTCGGTGGAGCACTGGCGCGAGGGCCACCGCCGCTACTGGAAAAGCCAGGGCTACGAGGTGGACGACTCGACCACGGTGGTGTGCCTGTGGTTTCGCGTCGTGGATCAGGAAGGCGGCCGGCGCTCCTCGGGCGCGACGTAACTGCCGCGGTGCGGGATGGTGAACACCCATCCCTGCTCCCGCAGCAGCGCTATGGCCCGCCGTACGGTCTCACGGGCGGCGCCGTACTGGCGCACCAGCGTCACCTCGCGCGGCAGCGGCCGGTGCGCGGGCAGCTCGCCGGCCTGGATGCTTGCCCTGAGCTCGTCGGCGATCTGCCGGTAGAGCGGAATCTGCTCGGCCCCTTCGCCGGGGGAGCTGACGAACGTGCCCTCGCCCTGGCGAGTGTGGACCAGCCCTTGGTTGCGCAGCACCCGAATCGCCCGGCGCGCGGTGGTCCGGGCCACCCGGAACTCCCGCTGGATCCCCGCCTCGCTGATCACGAGATCCCCCGGGGAGAGTCCGCCGGTTATGCGTGACTTGAGGACTTCGCTGATCTGAAGATAGAGGTACGTGTCACCCGAGCGATCCAACACGTCTCGATGATATACAAGCAGCCTGACATAAGAGGGTGATTAAGAATCCCTATTCCTGGGCCACTTTTCCGGCTCATTCACAAAAGTGCCCCTATAAGGGACGGTGAACACCCATCCCTGCTCCCTGAGATGCGCCACCGCCTGCCGCACCGTCACCTTGGCGACGCCGTATTGCCGCATCATCACTTTCTCGCCGGGAATGGCCCGGTTCGGCGAGATCTCGCCCTGGACGATTCGCGCGGAGACCTCCGTGGAGATCTGCTGATACAGCGGCACCTTCCTGGGCGAGCGCGGCGTCCCCGGCCGGCCGACGAACGTCCCCTCACCCTGAATGGTGTGCGCCAGTCCCTGCTCGCGCAGTTCCCGAGCCACCCGCCGGGCCGTGGTGCGCGCGATGTCGTAATCCTTCTCGAGCGTCGCCTCACTGGGCACAGGATCGCCGGCTTTGAGTTCACCCCGCTCGATCTGATCGCGCACGAGGTCGGCGACCTGCTTGTAGATAGGCACGGGCCCTTCGCGATCTAACACGGTACGGATCGTAGACGAAACCGTACAGACCTGCACAAGGAAAACGTCTAGTGGAAGGGTGGATACGTGCTCTAAACATACGGACCCGGTATGAAGCGAGAACCGACAGCTATCCGAGGGTTACGTCCCGTCGACGGGCCGGCTGCCGTGTCCTCCCGAGTCGCCACGCATCGCCTTACCCGCCCATCAACAGAAAACCGACGACTCGGGATCGCACTCCCATGGAATCGAAGGAACTCAACTGAGCCACGGCGACTCACTGTCAGCGCGCACTCACCGGTAGCGGCACTTACCAGTAGTGGAGATTCAGCGGTAGTGGGAACTCGCCGGTAAGGGGGCTTACCGACAGTAGGCGCTCGCTGGCGCAGGGCTTACGGTCAGCCACTGCGACTCGGGCGGGCAGCCGGGGGAGAAGATCCCTTCCCCTGGCCGCCCTCGTAGGAGCGAAGATCGATTCCCTCGGTCGCCGTCACATCGGCCCGCCCCCCGCCCCGACATCACTCACTGGGTCCACACAGGCTCCGGCGACCTCCCCCGCCCAGTGAGACGCCGCACTTACCCAAGCGCGCAGCGGAGGAGCACGCAGAGCCACCACAATAGGCATCCGGTCGACATTGCCGAAGAGGGGCGGTGGGATCGGCTATCGGGCGCTCTCGCGCACGGGCCACTTCTCAGGCTCATTCACATAAGTCCCTCTATAAGGGACGGTGAACACCCAGCCCTGCTCCCTGAGATGAGCAATGGCCTTCCGGACCGTGACCTTGGCAACCCCATGCCGCAGCATCAAGGTCGCATCGCTCGCTATCAAACAGTTCGGCCGGAGCTTACCGCGCCTGATTTTCCCGGCAATATCATGAGCGATGTCCAGATAGAGAGCCCTCTTCGGCTTTATCCGAGGAATGCCGGTAGGCCCGACAAAAGTGCCTTCACCTTGAACGGTGTGGACAAGACGACGCTGGCGCAGCTCCCGGACAACGTTACGTGCGGTTGATCGCGCGACACCGAACCTCGCCTCCAGCGCCGCCTCGCTCGGCACGGCCTCGCCGGCTCTCAGCCGCCCGCCGTCGATCTGCTCCTGGATCGCGTCGGCAATCTGGACGTAGATCGGGACCGGCCCGTCGCGGTCGAGCATGCCCACAGCGTAGACGTCTGGATACAAGCAGGCGAGCACAGTCAGGCCTGGGGCCACGACTCCTTCGGCGACACGTAACTGCCTCGCTGCGCGACCGTGTAGATCCACCCTTGCTCCCGCAGGAGCGCCATGGCGCGTCGCACGGTCTCCCGGGCCACGTCGTACTGCTCCACCAACGCCGACTCACCCGGTATGGAGCGCCGCGGCAAGAAACGTCCCTCCTTGATCTGCTCGGCGATGTCCGTTGCGATCTGTTGGTACAGAGGGACTTTCCGCTGCTTACGAGGCGCTTCGTCTGGCCCGCCGACAAAGGTCCCTTCGCCCTGAACGGTGTAGATGAGCCCTTCCTCGCGAAGTACGTGCACCGCCCGCCGGGCAGTGGTCCTTGCGACGCCGAACTCCTGCTGAATGTCCGCCTCGCTCGGCACCGGGTGCCCGGATGCGAGACCGGAGACTCGTTGCCGAAGGATCTCGGCGATCTGGAGGTAGATGTGGGTGTCCCCGTCATAGTCGAGCACGCCTGCAACTTAGACCAACAGGCGCAAGACCTCCCATATCGTTCTGTCTTTATAGACAGATCACCCCTACCTACTAGACGAGAGGAGACAACCAGACGTTATGCTGAAGCCATGTCCAAGCCCCTCGACTGGCCCTGCTGTGAGATTTCCGTCCATGTCCCGGACCCACTGCCCGGTCACGTGGTCATCAGCTGGAATCCCGCGTCGCCCCACGCCGCACGTGTGCGAGTCCGGGACTACACGTGCGCTTGTATGCCGACGTTCTACGAGCTGTGCCAGAGCGGCGGCCAGTTCTTCATCCGCCGGACTCGTCGCCTTCGCCAGAAGACGGTGATCCACGAAAGCCCCTGGACCACTCACGCAAGGGCGCTGGCTACCTGGACCAGCCTGCTGGACGGGGCTGTAGGAACAACGGCTCGGTCTGTCTTAGGCGATGACGGAGAGTTAGGCCAAGAGGATGCGGTGGCGGATTCTCTGAACCTATTGTCGATCTTGGAGGGTTCTGATCCAAGGAGTCAGTGCTCGCGACGGATGGTGGGGCTTGGAAGGTCCACCACGGCTTGCGCCGCTCGAAGTGGCCGAGGAACTCCTCCCATTCCTCGGCGGTCGGAAGCCGATATTCCTCGCTGGGCGCAGGCTGCGGGGCCGGGCAAGGAATGCCAGGTGTGCCTGGATCGATTCCTCGGGATAGATCGCCTTGTAGCCCATCGTGACGTTGATGTCGCGGTGCCCGGCGATCACTTGGGCGATATGCGGTGGCAGGCCATTGAGGATGGCATCGGTGATGAACAGTCTGCGGAAGTCGTGGGGCGTGTAGTTCAGTGGCCTGCCATCGATCGGATCGATCAGGCCGGTGTCGGCCAGGGCTGCCTGGATCATCTTGCGGATCGTCCCGTGACTGATCGCCCGGCTCTCGGCGCCGAACCTGCGCTGGAACAGCACCGGGCGGGCGGCCGCCATATGCACTCGTGTGATCTGCGCACGCTTGCCGTCCTGCAGGGGGTCCGGCCTTGGCCCAGCAGGCGCTATGCCCTGCCACCTCTTTCAGGACGGCCTCACCGAAGTTGTGCCACAGGTGCCACCGGGCAGCGACCTGGATGGCATCCGGCAGCGCGCGGCGGATCGCTTCGGCGTAGGCCCCTGAGCCGTCCCGGCATACCACCTGCACGTCGGGATGGGCACGCAGCCTGGCCTCCAAGGACGTCGGTGATCAGGCATCCAGGACGTCGGCGGTGCGGCGGATGGATTCCACGGCGAACGCGGCGGTGTCGTGGTGCAGTGCCGACGTTGACCTGGCCGCTATCGGCGCTCAGGTCGAAAATGCCGTGCGGGATGGCCTCGTCCGTCGCTCCACGCCCTACGGATGGGGCTCCGGTCGCCTGCCACAGGCATCGGGAGAGTGGACAGGTGTCCGGTTCGCGCTTTGGCCGCCGAGCGCGCGAACCGGACACCCTAGGTGATGGCACACGCAGGAGCCATCGGGGGCGCACCTTGCGACCCCAGGCGACGCGCCTGCCCGAACGCCCGCCGAAGGGCGCCGGGCTTCGCCTGGGATCGGTGCGAGTGACGGGCATGGCCCCGAGCCCTCCGGAGGCAAGGGACCATGCCGCTGCGAGTAATGGCCGGCTGACGTCCGTAACGGCCTACCCGCGGTATTAGATTCTCATGGCCGTCACTTGGAAAACTGCAGTTCGGCGCTATACACAGGATGATTCCCTTTGGTGTTCGGTGGGTTTATGGTCCCTAGAGGAATCGATTTATGTAGGGATTCGCCGCCAGGCGGCGTCCGTGATGATCAGGTGGTCGAGCAGTCGTAGCCCCACCGTCTCGGCAGCCCGGACGAGCTGGGCCGTGGCCTCGAGGTCGGATCGGCTCGGTTCGAGGGAGCCGGCCGGGTGGTTGTGGGCGAGGCCGAACAGGGCCCCGCTCGCGGTGAGCACCTCCGTGATCACCTCCCGGATCGGCACCACTGTGTGGTCGGACGCGCCTTCGGTCAGGATCGAATGCTTCAGCACCCTGCCACGGGTGTCGCACACCACCAGGACGAGCCGCTCCTGTTTGCGGCCCCGGAGCAGCGGGGCGCAGTGATTGGCGAGGTCGGAGGTGCTGGTGATCCGCTCGCGCTCCGGCCACGCGTCCGCACGGCGTACGAGATGAAAGGCCGCGGCGACTCGCGCGGCCTTGGCGGGGCCTATCCCGGGCACGGCGAGTAACCGATGCGGGTCCGAACGGCGGAGGCCATCGAGATCTCCGCAGTGCTTGATCACCTGGCTGGCCAGATCCAGGGCACTCGACCCGCGAAATCCCGAGCCGAGCAGCACGGCCAGCAGCTCGCGGTCCGCCAGCGCGGCGGCGCCGCTGGACATGAGCCGTTCGCGTGGCCGGTCGCTCTTGGGCAGATCTTTGACTCGCATCGGCAACCTCCGCGACCGTTGTATCAGCGCGCACCGACAATCTCTGACCTGCGCTTTTACCGGAATCCGGCGTTTGCCGCCGGATGGGGGAAAGGTGTCAGTCCGGCGCGCGGTCGGCCTCGGTGATCAAGGCCGGGGCGACCGCCTCGTCCCGTCTGGGTGGCGATTTCGTACGGTGACATCGGCCGCCCGTTCTCCAGCCCCACGTGATCGCCTGTGCGAACATCCCGCCACCAGGCCACTCGACGAGGGAGCGGGTCCAGGTGCTGGGCGACCATGTTCGAGCGCGAAGACGGCATCCTCGCCGCGAACCACGGGCTACCCTTCTCGCCGAGCAATGCACCGTACAAACGCTGATGTTCGGCGACATGCTGGCAGGACGCGCTCAGCGTTCGACCGGGGATGGTTCGTCGTCATCCCCCATACTGCCCAGTAGTGCCTCTATGGCCTCGTTGAGGATTTTCTCCATGAGGTGATATTTATCGCGATAATTCCGATAAAAAGCGGCGCGGCTCATCACCGCTCGCTCGGTGATCTCGCCCACGGTGGCGCCGGCGACGGTGTGGGCAGTCGCGTGCTTCAACTCGGCCAGGCCAGGGAGCATCAAGGTCACCGCCGGCGCCGTGAACGCGTAGTGCGGCCCGAGATCTCGCCTCCGCCTACCTGAGCGACCATGCGGCTCACGATAGACCGGACTTCGATGCGATCCTCAACGCCTGCGCCGGTTCACTGAGCGCCTACCATCACCTGCTCCGTCGCGGAGGTCGGATGATGTCCACGCCCGTGGGGGCGGGATGCCGTTCGCACTGCAGACGAGCCCGGCGTGTGCACCTGCTGGCGGTCCACTCCCACCGCGGGCACAGAATTCGTAGGTCAGGGCAAATACGCCTGACCGCGGACCGAATGACCCGCTGGAGCGCCTTGCGGAGGCTCACCGCGCCATCGATACCGGCCCCGCGCTCGCTGAGGAGGCGATCGCCGCCATACTCGGCTGAGGGGGCTCCGGGCGAGAAGGGGCTTCGCCCGGAGACGTCCGCGTCCGAGAGATCAGACGGGCATGCTGTACGTGACTCTGAACCGGTCGCCTGGAACGACGATGTCGCTCGTCTCGACGGGACGGTCACCTGCCCAGTGGGTGCGCTCGATGTGCAGCACGTGGACGCCCGCCGCAAGATCGAGCGCGTCGCTCTCCGCGGGGCGCGGAACCCGGCTGTGCACGCTCTCGACGACTTCGGTGATCTTTATGCCGTGCGCGTACATCCTGGCCACCAGGCTCCGCCGCTCCTCCTCGGAGTGGGGAGTGAACTCCAGCGGCTCGTACGACGTGGCGAGCTGCAGCGGCCGGCCCTCGCCGCGAAAGATGTAGTGCGTTCTGGTCAGCGTGGTTGATTCGCTGAGGCGCAGGCGTCTGGCGATGTCGGGCCCTGCTTCGGTTGGTTCGCTGTGCCAGTCCCATGTCACGCGTCTGCCCTGTGACTGCAGGTCGGCCGCGAACGGGGCAGGGTGATCGAGAAAGCGCCATCGGTAGAGCGGGGTCAGGTCGGGGCGTTCCCTGACGTAATGGCCTGAGCCCACGCGGCCGATGATGAGGCCTTCGCCCGCGAGCACGCGTAGCGCGTGCCGGGCGGCGGTCTCCCCGACCTGATATTTACGGGTCAGCTGCGCTCGTGATGGGATCGGCGCGCCTGGGGGAAGGGTGCCGTCGGTGATCTGCCGCCGAATGTCTTCGACGACACGCAGGTAGACCGGATCTGAGGTGGCCACTAGTCCATCCCTGGGGGTTCGTGTGAGGCGTTGCCCCATGTTGCCGTATTCGGCAGGTAACCGACCGTCATCGATGGGCGTTGGAGCCCCAACTTTGCGATGGCAGAAAATTATCGGAGAAACCCTGTAACGCCGGTGTAAGACGGTCCGATTCTCCGGTAGAGGTCGTCGATGTGTGTACCCCCGAGCACATATCGGCGGCCTCTTCCATTTCGCGCACTTGGGGCTGCGGCAGCGCCCTGACCTGGCCCTTTGGCCGCATCCGTACCATCTGGCCGGCACGTCGTCGGTCGAGACCTGCGATGCGCGTAGACCTCGGAAGCATGCACTGGCCGTGCTGCTTCCTGGGTGATCTTGACCGGTGAGATGCCTGTCCGCACGTTACCTCGAGAGGCGCGCGATGGGCAGAACTTCCAAGCGAGCCCGCGGGTGCGCTCTCGTGCGGGCATGCACAGCCGTTGGAGTCCGGTGGTGGGTATGGCCTGGAACGTGGCGGCTGCGCAGCTCCGCGTGAGGCGGCCTGGCTGGGATGACGCCGGCGTACGGGACGGGATGCACTACTCCGTCGGCTACAGCGGCCACGGGGTCCAGATGGCCACCCACATGGGGTCATGGCCAGCTGCCTTGTGAGCCATGCGATAGGCGGCCAGTCCAGGCCCATGGCGGCCGCGATGCCCGATCAGGGCGCCTTGCTGGTGAGTTGTTGGCTGGTGAGGTGCCTGGGTGAGGCTGCCATGCGGTGCTTGCGGAGCTGTGGGTCAGGGAAGCGCGATGGCTGCGTGGCCTGGTTGAGGAGGCCTGGCTGGTGAGGCGCCTTGGCGACCACGCTGCCTTGAGAAGGCCGGGATGGCGGCGTGGCCTTGGAATGTGGGTGGATGCGTGGCCGTTCGGGAGCCGCATAGACGCTTGACCTTCCGGTTGCGCAATAGGTGCCTCGCCGTTCGAGTCGTGTGGTGGGCTTCAGCGATTCGCGGCGGGGGCGGGCGCGCGAGGCGACGCCGCGCGCCGCGATGGATGCGTTGCCGTTCGAGGTCTGCGGCGGTGCCTGCTGTTCCGGACGTGCGTGGGGCGAACTGCTGTTCAATATGCCTCCCACATGCCTCCCACGCACCGCAGCCCACGTCAGCTCGCCTGGCGGTCAACCGCCAGGCACAAGTGGTCTTCTTATATCGCCACGGAGTGGCCGTACCTCACTGGACCACTTTTCCCTACGTTGGCGGCACTGACTCCGACATCAATCACTCAACAGGACATGTCCCGCGTTGCCGCGCCCAGCCACAGCTGCTGACCTGCGCTCCTCGAAGATGTCCAAGCAAGAGGAAACTTCATGATCGACATAGGCAAGCTCCTTCCATCCGATCGGGATGTCTGGGAGGACTTGTTCCGCGCGTACATCGACTTCTATCAGCGTGTCGAACCGGACAAGATGTACGACCGCGCGTGGCAGGAGTTCCGGGCGGACACCCGCCTGCACGCCTTCGGCGCGAGGTTGGACGGCAGGCTCGTCGGCATCACACACTTCTTCACCCACGCGAACACCTCAGCGCCCGACACCGACGTCTGTTACCTCCAGGACCTGTTCACCGCTCCAGACGCCCGAGGCAGAGGCGTGGCTCGCGCGCTGATCGAAGCTGTGACCGCTTGGGCCCGGGAACGCGGCTGCTCCCGCGTGTACTGGAACACGCATGAGTCAAATGCGACGGCGCGGAGCTTGTACGACAAGGTGGCTGAGAATCGAGGTTTCATCAGATACCAGATCGAGCTGTCTTAGTTGGGACCTCCCGACGTGACCCGGTGCAACTATGCGCAACCAGGCTCGCCCACGGCAGCTAGGGGAGCGTAACGGCCCGCTGGGCTCCTCTGGGGCGTCTGTCAGGGCGGGGAAGTCCCTCACAACTGCCAGATGCCTCCTGCCAAGGGTCGTGGGCTGACAGTGATGATGTGGATGAGCGCTTCCCGCCAGGGTTTGACCCATGGGCTGACATGGGACACGCACCGGGATCACGGAAGCCGGCGGCCACTCGGCCGTGCTGGGCGCGGCGGCCGCAACCGCCACCCACAGCGCCCACCGCGACCTGGCGCGGCTGCGGCGGTCGTATGCGGGCGTGACAGGTGCTTTGACCGCGGTGGGGAAGGTCGGGATGCCGGTGCTGCTATCGGCTGTGGCGGTGGGGTGCGGCACGCGATCCAGTCCCACGGGCGCTTTGACCGCGGTGGGGAAGGTCGGGATGCCGGTGCTGCTATCGGCTGTGGCGGTGGGGTGCGGCACGCGATCCAGTCCCACGCTTGCTTTGACCGCGGTGGGGAAGGTCGGGATGCCGGTGCTGCTATCGGCTGTGGCGGTGGGGTGCGGCACGCGATCCAGCCCCACGGGCGCTTTGGCTGCGATGGGCATATCGGGCAGCCGTCGTCCTTTTCGCGACGCCACGCCCGGAACCAGCTGAACTCGCACACCACCCCCGGGATGCAACCCGGGTTCCGATGCCAGGTGAGATGGTTGTCGTCGTCAGGGAAGCCTCTGAGATGCCCGCGAAAGGGGACAAAAAGCGGCTCCAGGCAGGCAAAGCGGGGTGGCGGCGTCCAATGGATTTCTGAATCCAGGTAGCGTTCGCACTATGGCATCGCCAACTGGAACCACAGACGCGCCCTTCGGCCGCATGTTGACCGCCATGGTCACGCCGTTCACTCGTGACGGCGAGGTCGATTATGTGGCCCTGCGACGTCTTGCCGTCTACCTGGTGGATGAGCAGCACAACGACGGCTTGATCGTCAACGGGACGACCGGTGAGTCGCCCACCACGTCGGACGAGGAGAAGCAGCGCATCGTCAGCGCCGTCCTCGAGGCAGTGGGCGATCGTGCGACTGTGGTCGCAGGGGCGGGCACCAACGACACCCGCCACAGTGTCGAGCTCGCGAAGCAGGCGGCACGTGCGGGCGCGCACGGTCTGCTGGTGGTGACGCCTTATTACAACAAGCCCCCTCAGGAGGGGCTGTACCAGCACTTCACCGCCGTCGCTGACGCGACCGACCTTCCGGTGATGTTGTACGACATTCCGGGACGCAGCGGCGTGCCGATCAAGACCGAGACTCTGCTGAGGCTGGCGCAGCACGAACGCATCGTGGCCGTCAAGGACGCCAAGGGCGATCTGTTCGCCGCCAGTCAGGTGATGAGCGCGACCGATCTGGCCTTCTACTCCGGCGACGACCTGCTCAACCTGGCGTGGCTCTCCCTGGGGGCGGCCGGGTTCGTCAGCGTCGTGGGGCACGTGGTGGGAGCCGAGCTGGCGCGCATGATCCACCTGCACAAGAACGGCGAGGTCTCCCAGGCCCTGGCCGTACACAGCCAGGTGGCCCCCGTGGTAGACGGGATCATGCTGCGCGCCGGTGGCGCGATCATGGCAAAGGCGGCACTGAGCATGGTGGGCGTACCGGTGGGTTCGGTACGACTGCCGCTCGTGGACGCGACAGAGACGCAAATCGCCGAGCTGCGTGCTTGCCTGGTAGCCGGCGGGGTGAAGTTGACAGACGCATAGGAACGGGGAGGAACCGGGAGTTTTGAGAACACGATCTGACCGTGGGGGCCAGGCATGAGCCATCCGCATCCTGAGCTTGGTCCCCCGCCGGTGCTGCCTGACGGCGGCCTGCGCATCGTCGCGCTCGGCGGGTTGGGGGAGATCGGCAGGAACATGGCCGTCTTCGAATACGACGGCCGCCTGCTGATCGTCGACTGCGGGGTACTTTTCCCCGAGCCCGATCAGCCGGGTGTCGACCTCATCCTGCCCGACTTCGAATACATCAGGGACCGGCTCGACGACATCGAAGCCGTGGTGCTCACGCACGCCCACGAAGACCACATCGGGGCGGTGCCGTACCTGCTGCGCGAGCGGCGCGATATCCCGCTCATCGGATCGAAGCTCACGCTTGCCCTGATCGAGGCCAAGCTCACCGAGCACAGGATCCAACCGACCAAGATCGAGGTGATCGAGGGCGAACGGCACGTCTTCGGGCCGTTCGACTGCGAGTTCCTCGCGGTCAACCACTCGATCCCCGACGCACTGGCCGTCGCCATCAGGACGCCTGCGGGCATAGTCCTGCACACCGGCGACTTCCGCATGGACCAGTTGCCGAGCGACGGCCGCCTCACCGACCTCGGCGGTTTCGCCAGGCTCGGGACCGAGGGCGTCGACCTGCTGATGTCCGACTCGACCAACGCCGAAGTACCAGGGTTCGTCACCAGCGAGCGCGAGATCGGGCCGGTCATCGACGAGGTGATCCGCACCTCCGAACAGCGGGTCATCGTGGCCAGCTTCGCCTCGCACGTGCACCGCATTCAGCAGGTGATGGACGCGGCCGCCAAACACCGCCGCAAGGTGGCCCTGGTCGGACGTTCGATGGTGCGCAACATGGGCGTGGCCCGCGACCTGGGATATCTCAAGGTGCCGCCGGAGCTGATCGTCGACTCGCGCGACATCGAGGAGTGGCCGCCGCAGGACGTGGTGCTCATCTGCACCGGCTCTCAAGGCGAGCCCATGGCCGCGCTGTCCAGGATGGCCAACCGCGATCATCCGATCCGCATCGCCGAGGGCGACACCGTGCTGCTGGCCTCGTCGCTGGTCCCGGGGAACGAGACCGCGGTCAACAAGGTGATCAACGGGCTGAGCAGGTGGGGCGCCCGCGTCGTGCACAAGGGCAACGCCAAGGTGCACGTCTCCGGCCACGCGGCCGCCGGCGAGCTCCTGTACGTGCTCAACCTGACCCGCCCGTCGAACTTCATGCCCGTTCACGGCGAGTGGCGTCATTTGCGGGCGCACGCCAAGCTGGCCGCCCTCACGGGCGTGCCCGAGGACCACATCGTGATCGCCGAGGACGGCGTCGTGGTGGACCTGGTCGACGGCCGGGCGAAGATCGTCGGTGCGGTTCACGCCGGGTACGTCTACGTCGACGGCTCGTCGGTGGGCGAGATCACCGACACCTCGTTGAAGGATCGCAGGATCCTCGGCGACGAGGGATTCATCTCGGTGGTCGTCGTGGTCGACTCCAACACGGGCAAGCTCACCGCCGGCCCCGAGATCCACGCGCGTGGTTCCGGCATCGACCCCGCCCAGTTCGAGGAGTTCATCCCGCAGATCGAGCGAGCCCTCGCGGAGAAGGCCGCAGACGGGGTGGTCGACATGCAGGAGATCCGACGGGTGGTCCGCCGTACGGTGGGACGCTGGGTAAGCGACACTTATCGCCGCCGCCCCATGATCATCCCTGTGATCCTCGAGGTCTGAGCTCTCCCACGGTACGGCAGGCGCGTTCGTCTGCCGTACCTTCGGGGGAGCAGGTGCGGGACGGGCGTCTGACCACGTCGCCCGCTCGTTCGGGAGGCCGACGGAAGGCCGGGCGACTCGGTGCCTTCGCCCCTCCGGCTTAGTAGCACTACCGGCCTGGGTGATGCGGTGGTGTCGCCTCTCTGGGGCGCCGGTGGTCAGCGGGTTCCGGTGACCCTGCCCTTCGGGGTGGGTGCTGATCGTCACGGGGGCTCGATGGTCTCGCTCTCCGGGATGTGTGCCGGTCGTCGGTAGTGCTTGGTGGTCTAGCTGTCCGGGGAGTGCCGGTCGTCGGTAGTACTCGGTGGTGTCGCCCTCCGGGATGAATGCCGGTCAGTGCTTGGTGGCCTTGCCCTTCGAAGCAGCCTCTAGCGATTCGAGGGACTTGGCGCCGCCGCCCCTCTGCGCGGGCGCAGTCGGTGTTCACGGTTCGGTGCCATCGCCATTCCAGGTGGCCGCTGGTGAGCTGAGGGTTTGCTGCTCTCGCCGTCCATCGAGTGGACGCAGGTGGTTTGAGTGGTGTGGCGTCGTTCGCCGTTCTGGGTGGCTGCTGTGAGCTTGGGCATTCACTGTCCCTGGCCCTATAGTCCGTGCTCTTCCTAGCTGTCCCTGATGTTCCGGCCGTCCTTCCACTCGTGAGTGGGACCGGGGGCTTTGTGCTGGTGGGTGCCCCAAAGGGCCGGCAGGAACCGCGCCTGCGAAGGAGCGGCGGTGTTGTGAGTGACCTGATTCGTTGAGCGTTGCCGGCCGTCGGAGAGGGTTGGGCACTCTTGGCGCTTTCGTGCGGGGCAGGCCGACGGCGTGTGCTGGTCGGATCGGGATGTTGCGGACGACTGCTCCTTCTCGGTTTGCCAGGAAACCATGAGCCCACGGATCCAGCCGACGCCTCCGCGCGGTGAGCCGGCATGCTTGCTTGGCCTGTGGGCGCCGCTGCGACAGTGTCGCGGCGTACCTCTGGGAGCCCGATGATGCGGCGGATGAATTGCCAAGCGCGTCTGAGCCGGGAAGTGGCGCTCGGCCCGATGTGGTGATGGGGTGGTGGCATCGTAGGCTCCGAGGTGGACATCTCAGGCGTCTCTCCGGCCTACCAGCCACATGGCCCCTGCCAATGGAAGCGCCGCGTATGCGATCAGTACTGCGGGGGCGGCTGCGGGACGGAGCCATATACCGATGTGGTGATGGGGTGGTGGCATCGTAGGCTCCGAGGTGGACATCTCAGGCGTCTCTCCGGCCTACCAGCCACATGGCCCCTGCCAATGGAAGCGCCGCGTATGCGATCAGTACTGCGGGGGCGGCTGCGGGACGGAGCCATATACCGATGTGGTGATGGGGTGGTGGCATCGTAGGCTCCGGGGCGGGCATCTCAGGCGTCTCTCCGGCCTACCAGCCACATGGCCCCTGCCAATGGAAGCGCCGCGTACGCGACCAGTACCGCGGCGGCGGCTGCGGGAGGCAGGAGTGAGCCGTATACCGATGTGGTGATCAGGTCGCCAGTGATCTCGCGGGGAAGCGCGCCGATCATCACAGAGCCAAGACGTTCACTCCATGGCTCCGGGATGTTGCCAATGATCATGGGGATCACGTAGACGAGGCTGGCCAAGGTGGCGATCGAGGCGGCGGTTGAGCGGAAGAGCGCGCCCAAGCCCAAGCCGAGCAGCGCGAATGTGGGCACTGTGAGACTGATGGCCGCGAGGAGCGGCAGTCGGTCCATGAAAGCGTCGGTGTACGCGCCGGAGAAGCGGTCGCCTATCACCCATCGGGTGACGAAGTAGGTGCCGAAGACTGTCACCAAGCCGGTGATCAGGCCCAGCGCCGCGACAATGGCGGATTTGGCGACGAGGACGGGCCACCGGCGCGGGACGATGGTCAAGCTCGTTCTGATCAGGCCGGTCACGTATTCGGAAGTGATGGCAAGCGTGCCCAGAATGCCCATGCACAGTTGGGGCACGATCGCGATCACCTCCTCGAGGTCCGCGATCCGGGCGCCGGGTCGCTGGGCGGCAGGGGCGGTGTCATACATGTTGGCGGCCATCACGGCGAGTGAGAACCCCAAGACAACCGTGCCGAGGCTGAGGCTGAGAATCAGGTGCGTGGAGCGGAGGGAACGTACCTTCAGCCATTCCGAGGTGAGAACGCTCATGCTTCCGTCCGCTCCGAGCTGAGGATGCCGATGCGGGTACCCATTCTTCGGATGAGTGTGGTCATGTGATGGTCCGTTCGTGAGAGAAATGCTCCGTTATGCCTGTTTCTAGGGCAGGAGCGTCCGTGCGGCCTTGCGTTCCCAGGGCCATTGCCGTGGTGCGGGACCGTTCGGTTAGGTGATGGTGCGGATCCTCGTGCGGTCGTCCTTATAGCGCTTACGGAAGACGCTTGAGCGGGAACATGCTGCCGCTCCGCTGGGGACGCTCACGCAAGTGGCTCTCCCGCTGCTGGGGAATGCTCATGCAAGCGTCCCTTTGCGGGCAGGAATTGTGCTTGTTCCTGCTGTCGCGGGGCCATTCATGGTGCTTTGGTGCTTGGTGTGGGGATGCTTGAAGGGCCGTGCGGCCTGCGGGGGAGAGCGTTCGTTAACTGGCTGCTCGTGTGGCGGAAGCAGGTCTTGCTGTCCTTGCTCCTGTGGGTAGAGCGGGCTTCGCTGTCCGCACACCAGTGGTAGAGCGGGCTTCGCTGCTGCGCTTCTGTGGTGAGAGTGCGTCTGGGGCTGCTCGATCGGGGTGTGGGGGATGTTCGTTTCACCCCTGGTGCCGGATGTTTCTGCAGGTATTTCGGCTCCTGTGGGAGCGCGCCTGCGTGGACGCTCTATATGAGCTTGTTTCGTTTGTGCGGTGGCGTCTGTGGTGTTCGTCCTGGAAAGGGAAGGGCTCGCTCAGACGTCTCTTCGGTTGAGTTGGTAGTAGCCGATGGCGAGGGCGATGAGGGGGTAGGCGAGGAGGGCGGCTAGTGCGGCCCAAGGAGGCAGGAGACCGTCGCCCAGGCGCGAGGAGAGGCGCTGATCGGCTATTTGGGGGACGAGGTTCGGTAGGAGGAGCGTGGCCACACGGGTATTCCAGGGCGGGGGCAAGTAGTTGACGACACCTGGCAGCACGAACAGCAATGCCACGATCGAGACGATTGCTCCCGCTGTTGAGCGGATCGCGGTGCCGAGGCCGAGGCCTACCAATGCCAGGGCAGTCACCGACAAGCCAGAAGCGAGCAGCATTGGCAAGTCGTCGGTGATTGAGGTGTTGTTGAAGCCCAGCTCATGGCCGCTTGCTATCAAGCGGCTCGCCGAATAGGTGACCAGGAGGATCGCGTTCGCAGCTGTCAACGTGGCCAGGCCGACGATGCCGGCCTTGGCCAGAAGTAATGTGCCACGTTTCGGGACGGCGATCAGACTGGTGCTGATCGTCCCCGTGGCGTACTCGGAAGTGATCGCGAGCACGCCCAGCACCGCCAGGCTGATCTGGACGAGCGGGAGAAAGCCCTGCTCTGGGGCCGCTGCCCGCAGCTCGCCTCGCTCGTCGGCCAGGCCGCTCACGTAGAGGGTCCATGCCACGCCCAGGAGCATTGTGAGGGCCGCCGTACCCAGCGTCTGGTAGGTGGAGGTCACTGAACGCAGCTTCAGCCATTCGGAGGAGAGCACCGCCTTCATCGGGACGCTCCGTACTGCACGCTGCCGGCGGTCAGGGCCATGTAGGCGTCTTCGAGCGAGGGATAGCGCGCTGTCAGCTCCGCGACGGTGGACTCGGCGATCAGCTTGCCGCGGCCCACGATGATGATGCGCTCGGCGGTGAGGGCCATCTCGCTCATCAGATGGCTGGAGAGCAGGATCGTGCGACCTTCGGCGGCCAGAGAACGCATGAGGTCGCGGATCCAGCGCACGCCATCTGGATCCAGGCCGTTCACCGGCTCGTCGAACATCAACACGGCCGGATCGCCGAGCAGCGCCGATGCTATGCCGAGCCGCTGTTTCATGCCGAGCGAGAACCCGCCCACCCGTTTTCGGGCCACGCCTGCCAGGCCGACCTGGTCGAGCACCTCGGCCACTCGCGTCGGGCCGATGTCATTGGTGCGGGCCAGGGACAGCAGGTGGTTGTAGGCGCTGCGGCCGCCGTGGACGGCAGCCGCGTCGAGGAGGGCGCCCACCTCGTGCATCGGCCTGGCGATCGACGTGTATCGGCGCCCGTTGACCAGTGCCCGGCCCGAGGCCGGGGCGTCGAGGCCGAGGATCAGGCGCATCGTGGTGGACTTGCCCGCGCCGTTCGGGCCGAGGAAGCCGGTCACGTGACCCGGCTCGACCTTGAACGACAGGTCGTCCACGGCGAGGGTGCCACCGTAGCGCTTCGTGAGGTGCTGGAGTTCGATCACGCCGTAAAGGATGCGGGACGGTGGGCCGCCCGCGCGTCGGACCACGGTTCGAATCTCAAGGTCAGACCCTGGGTTGACGTGAGGAGGCAGCCGCAGCGGCTACCGTTCAACGCGTGGACGACACCCATCCCTTCTTCGCCAGGCGATTGAGCCGTGGCCAGCTGATCATGCTCGATCTGGCGGCGGGGATGTGCTTTGCCTTTGTTTCTTTCACGGTAGCGGTGAACGCCACCGCGCTGCCGCCCTGGATGAGGCTCGCCATCCCTTTCTGGCTGGGGCTGCCCCTGGGGCTGCGAAGACTGTGGCCCCTGCCCGTCTTCTGCTTCACGCTCGTGGTCGCCATCTTCGCCGCGCTGGTCGACGCCGTGGGGTTCGCCTACCTCGCGCCTGCGTACGCGCTTTATATAGTCGCCCTCTCCGACAGATTCGGGGCTGTGGTCCCGACGTCGGCCATTGGCGGGTTGAGCCTGGTCACGGTCCTCGGCCTGGCTCTAGCAGGTGCGCCGCGTGACACCGCTCCGGGATGGCTGTTGCATTTTGACCAGCCACTCATGGGGATCGCAGCGCTGGGCGGCGCTTGGACGGTCGGCCGGGCCGTGCAGGAGCGCAGGCTCTACGCGGCCCGCGACGCTGAGCGGTTGGCATCGCAGGCGGTGACGGAGGAGCGTTTACGGATCGCTCGCGAGCTGCACGATGTGGTCACGCACAGTGTGGGATTGATCGCCGTCAAGGCCGGCGTGGCCAATCATGTGATGGCGACCAGGCCGGATGAGGCGCATGACGCGCTGCGTGTGATCGAGACGGCCAGCCGGAGCGCACTGGTTGAGATGCGCTATTTGCTCGGTGTGCTTCGATCTTCGTCCAAGCCCGATCTTGTCCCCGCACCCGGCCTGGCAGGGATAGAAGGGCTGGTGGCGCAGGCTCGGTTGGCGGGGATCGAGGTCAGGCTCGAAGTGCGGATCGGGAACGGCGATGGAGGCGGAGAAGGAGGGCCCGACAGGCGAGGGCGGATGCCTGAGGGTGTGGGGTTGTCGGTTTATCGCATCGTGCAGGAGGCGCTGACGAATGTCATCAAACATGCCGCGCGCGCTCGCTGCCGGGTGTCCGTGGTCGCCGATGGCAGGAAAGTACGGATCGAGGTGGTGGATGACGGGACTGGCGGTCGTACGTCGTCTGGTGCCGGCACCGGGCACGGCCTGATCGGGATGCGGGAGCGGGTCATGATGTACGGCGGGACGTTTGAAGCCGGGCGCCTTTCTGGACGAGGGTTTCGTGTTTTCGCCGAATTGCCTTACGAGGAGGTTTCGTGATCCGAGTTGTTATCGCCGACGATCAGGCGTTGCTCAGGGGAAGTTTTCGAGTGCTTGTGGACTCCGAGCCGGATTTGGCTGTTGTCGGCGAGGCGGCCACCGGGGCGGAGGCTGTTACTGTTGCCTTGGAGCAGCGGCCGGATGTCGTGCTTATGGACGTTCGAATGCCTGAAATGGATGGGATCGAGGCCGCTCGGCGCCTGCGGGATGTTTCGCGAGTCCTTGTCGTGACGATGTTCGACCTCGATTCTTACGTCTATGATGCGCTGAGGGCTGGGGCTAGCGGATTCCTGCTGAAAGACACGCCGCCTGCGGATCTGCTCGCCGCTATTCGCGTGGTCGCGAGCGGGGAAGCCTTGCTGGCGCCTACGGTTACACGCAGGTTGATTGAGGAGTTCACGCGGACACCTGTTCTGCCTCGGGTGAAGGGGTTGGACGGAGTTACTGAGCGGGAGCGTGAGGTCCTGATGTTGATCGCGCGGGGCTTGTCCAATGGAGAGATCGCGGAATACCTTCAGGTGAGTTTGGCTACCGTGAAGACTCATATCACTCGGTTGCTGGCCAAGCTGGAGGCCCGGGATCGGGCACAGCTTGTTATTGCGGCGTATGAGAGCGGGCTCGTTTCCGCGGCGGGCTGAACTCGTTTGTATCGGTGCTGAGTTGCGGATTGATGTTGGATCTATCAGCGTTTTGTTGGGCGATATTGGTGGCTTTGTTGCGGTGTGGGTTCTCGTGAGTTGGTGGGGAGGGTGCTGGGGTGATGTCAGGTGGTTCTGGCGAGCCAATCGAGGTGGGCGCCGCCGAATGGGCCCTTTCTGTGGCCTACTGCGTCGAGTAGCCAGCGGGCAGTAGCTTCTGCCTGGGCGATGAGCTCGGGGGGATAGCCCAGGAGGACCTGATGTTCGGCGAACTCGTCTTCGTCGTCGAGGATGAGCCGGCCGTCTCGCATCCTGATGACGTCGAGATCGAGGTCGAGCATTGTCACCTCGCCGTCTCTCCACTCGGGGACGGTCGTGACGTCGACGTAGATCTCGCTCCGATGGGGTGGTGTGTTGAACGATGCAGTCCACCAGGCGTTTCGAGGGAAAAGCATGATCGCAGTGGTCTCCCACGTGACCGGTGGGCCCTCGCCCTTGCGGGCGACCGTTCCACCGGGGACTTCCGCCCAGACTCCGTGTTCGTCCTCGCCCAGCAGCCGGCCGGGGTGGTTCCAGTGCAGCGCTCCGCCGTACTTTCGATACACAATTCGCACATCGGTCACATGTGGAAACTTAGCTGCGGTGGGGCCTCAGCGCTCAAGGCCCCACGCATTGCGCAGGGCCCTGGTTTGTGGAGTTCGGTTCTCGGCGGGAGTTCGAGTGGCTGGGTTTGTCGCGTTAGGCGTGCTGGCGTAGGGCCTCTGTAATGGCGGCCAGGCGCTGCGGGGAGGCCAGGCCGGCGTGGTACAGGTGAAACTCGGTCGCGCCTGCCTTGGCGTACGTACGGAGTTGGTCGGCCAGGACCGTGGCATCGGCCGGACGAGGGGGGAGAGCCAGGACGTAGGCGCCAATTCGCTGGCCGGGGGTGGACAGGTCCTTGAGCTGGGCGAGGCGGGCGGCGTCCGTGGCGGGGTCGCCCCAGCAGTTGGCCACCAGCACGTCTGCTCCCGGCTCGCCTGACGGCAGTGGTGCGAAGGCGCCTGCTGCCCAGGGGTTCGGGTTGGCGTGCAGGGTGATGGGGGTGTTGGGGGCGGTCCTACGGGCGACGGCGATCAGGCGATGGCGGAGAGAGTCGGACAGGTTTATGCGAACGGCGCGTACCTCGTCGGTCAGCTCGCCGAGAGCCTGTTCGATCGTGAGTGGTTGAGTGCTGGGAGTCGCGGCGCCGACCGTGGTGGTGTCGGATGCTGCTGCGGTGTAGCTCGCCTTGACGGTTGTGGTGTTGCTGGGCGTGGTAGGGCCGGTCGTGGTGGTGCTGGAGATTGTGGTGCCAGCCGTGTCGCCGGTCGTGGTGGTGCTGGAGGTCGTGGTGCCAGCCCTGTTGCTGGGCGTGGTGGGGTCGGGCCCTGTGGTGCTGGTGGGGGCTCCGGAGATGGATTGTGTGGGGTGGGTGCGGTCTATGGCGGCGCGGACTCTGTCCCGGGTGGCTGCGGGATAGCGGTCGGCGCAGGCCGTGCAGAAGCACAGGGAGAGGAGGTCTGAGTCGGCGGACGTCCAATCCGCACCGGAGGTCTTCTCGTGGACGCTCTGGTGGCCGAAGCCCATGGGGCCGCAGGCCTCCAGGATGAGGCCGTCCGGCTCGCCTACCGTGAGGATCTCCTCGACCAGGTGCTCGCAGTACTCCAGGACGTCCTGGTGGGCGGGGCAGAGCGCGTACGGGTACGGGTCGCCGAAGGCGTTGCGTACGACCAAGTCGGGGTTCGCGGTGCCGAGGTGGGAGTTGTGAGTCAGGACGGTCCAGGCGTGTACCTGGAGGCCGACCGCCTTCAGGGCGTCTCGGGCCTGGAGGTACGCGTCCTGCGGGGTCCAGGTGGGGGCCGCGGGGACCAGGCGGGACCAGGACGACGGGCGGACCGGGAGGTAGAAGGCCGGATAGGGAACGTCGAGTACGCGGTGGGACGGGTGGTAAGGCGTGGCGGCTCTCGTCGAGTGGTAGCTCGCTGCCAGAGCTACCGCCTCCACGCCCAGGCCGGCCAGGCGGTCGGGGGCGGAGGGGTCGCCGACGATGTCCCAGGGGTAGACGTAGGCCACGTTCACCAGCGCGGTCTCCTTGCGGAAAAGGTGGGCTCGAAGCGTTGCATGTAACTCGTGTCGTCGCGGGCGGAGATCCCGCACTTCTCGTACTGCTCGTTCATGACGGCCAGCGCGTCGCGGTCGAGCTCGACGCCGAGGCCGGGGCCGGTGGGCACAGGGACGGCGCCGTTCACGAAGCGCAGGACGCCGGGCGCGACCACGTCCTGGCCGTCCTGCCAGGGGGTGTGCGTGTCGCACGCGAACGTGAGGTTCGGTGTGGCGGCGGCCAAATGGGTCATGGCGGCCAGGCTGATCCCGAGATGGGAGTTGGAGTGCATGGACAGCGCCAGGCCGAATGTGTCGCACAAGGTGGCGACATGCGCGGAACGTACGAGTCCGCCCCAGTAGTGGTGGTCCAGGAGGAGTACGCCGATCGCGCGGGATGCGATGGCGGGAGGGAGGTGTTCATGGGTGACCACGCACATGTTCGTGGCGAGCGGCATGGGGACGGCGGCGGCCACTTCCGCCATGCCGGAAATGCCGGGAGTGGGGTCCTCCAGGTATTGGAGAGTGCCCTCCAACTCCTGGCCCACGCGGATCGAGGTCTCGACCGTCCAAGCGGCGTTCGGGTCCAGGCGGAGGGGCACCCCGGGGAATGCCTCGTGAAGCGCGCGGGTTGCGGCTATTTCCTGGTCGGGAGGGAAAACGCCGCCTTTGAGCTTGATGGACTCGAAGCCGTATTCCTTGATGAGGAGGGACGCTTGTTCTACGAGACCCGATTCGTCCAAGGCTGCGCCGAACCGGTCGGGGTCCTGGCCGGGGTGGCCCGCCCACTTGTAGAAGAGGTACGCGCTGTACGGCACCGCATCCCGGACACGGCCGCCCAACAGTTCGCTCACCGGGACACCGGCCGCCTTGCCCCGGATGTCGAGGCAGGCCACCTCGAAGGGGGAGAAGACCCGGTCGATGCTCTTCTCCTTGGTGGCGACACCGGTCAGTCCGTGCAGGTCGGTCACCGTGTGGCCGACGATCGCGCTGATCCGGGCGTACATCGTGTTCGTGGCGTGCACGTCGAGGCCGATCAGGGCCTGCGCGCACTCGCGTACCTTGCCCAGGTGCCCGAGGTCCCCATAGGTCTCCCCCAACCCGGTCAGGCCCTCATCGGTGACGACCTCGACAATGGTACGGAGGGCCCACGGCTCGTGGACTCCGGCGGCGTTCAGAAGTGGCGGATCCCGGAAGGCGACAGGCATGACATGGATCTGTCTGATGATCATTTAGACCGCCGTCCAGATATGTGAACAATAGCCAGATTTGTGGACAAGTTGCCGCAACTGTAAGAATCAAGCTGAAGAAGTGTCAAGCTCGGAAGGGCCTTTCGATGATCTACGGACACGACCCCAGGACCGGCGAGACCGTTGGCGCCGCACTGCCGGAGACCGACAGTGCCGGGGTCGACTTGATCGTTTCCGCCGCGGCCGCCGCAGGCGCTGCCTGGCGGGCGACTCCGGCGGCTGAGCGGGCGCTCGCGCTCGAGGCCGTCGCCGATGCGCTCACCGCTCACGTGGACGAGCTGTGGCAGCTCGCCGACCAGGAGACCGCGCTCGGCGAGGTACGGCTGCGCGGCGAGGTCGCGCGTACGGCGGGACAGTTCCGGCTCTTCGCCCAGGTCCTCAGGGACGGCGGTTACGTCGAGGCCATCATCGATCATGCGGATGCCTCGCTCACGCCGCCCCGGCCCGACGTGCGGCGGATGAAGCACGCGCTGCCGGGCGTCGTCGCGGTGTTCGCGGCCAGCAACTTCCCGTTCGCGTTCTCGGTGGCCGGCGGTGACACGGCGTCCGCGCTCGCGGCGGGATGTCCGGTGGTCGTCAAGGCGCACCCCGGGCACCCGAACACCTCCGAGCGGGTGGCGAAGATCGTTCGGGGCGCGCTCCCGTACCCCGACCTGCTGGGCCTGGTGCAGGGCATGCAGGCGGGGATCGATCTGGTGCAGCACCCCGGGGTGGTCGCGGCCGGGTTCACCGGGTCCGTGGCCGGGGGCAAGGCGATCCAGCGCCTGATCGACGAGCGGGAGGTGCCGATCCCGTTCTACGGCGAGCTGGGCAGCGTCAACCCCGTCGTCGTGCTGCCCTCCGCGCCGGCCAAGGACGTGGCCACGGGGTTCGCCGGGTCGCTGACGCTGGGGGTCGGGCAGTTCTGCACGAACCCCGGGCTCATGTTCGTGCCCGAGGGCGACGAGCTGCGCAAGGCCCTGGCGGAGGCGGTCGAGGGGACCAGCGGTGGCCCCATGCTGGCCGAGCGGATCAGGGACGGGTACCTCGGCGGGGTCGAGCGGCTGGGCGAGCTGCAACTGCTGGCCGAGGGCAAGGCCGGGGAGGGGAGCTGGGCGGTCACGCCCAAGGTGTTCACCGCCGATCTCGACACGTTCGAGGAGAAGCTGCCGCGGATCGCCGAGGAGTGCTTCGGGCCTGCGTCGATTGTGGTGACGTATCGGGAAATTTCCGATCTGCGGCCCGTGCTTGAGCGGCTGGAAGGGTCGCTGACGGCGACCGTCCACGGCACCGATCCGGAGGAGGCCGGCGAGGTCGTCGAGGTGCTGGGGAGGAAGGCCGGCCGGCTCATCTGGAACGGGTGGCCGACCGGGGTGGCCGTGTGCTGGGCGATGCAGCACGGTGGTCCTTGGCCTGCCGCGACCACGACCTCCACCTCGGTCGGGGCGACGGCGATCGATCGGTGGCTGGCGCCCACGGCGTACCAGGACTGGCCGGAGGCGCTGCTGCCGGACGAGCTCAAGGACGACAACCCGCTGTCCGTTCCGCGGAGGGTTGACGGTCGTCTGGAGGTGTGAGCGGGTCACTCCCGAAGTGGGGTGATGGTGCTGTTCGCGGGCTGACGCCGTGATGGTGCCGGCCGTCGGGCTCGTGGCGATGGTTTCGTGCGGCTGACTGGCCAGCGGTGAGGCTGGCTGGTCGGTCGTGGGCCGAGAGGCGGCCATGGGGCGTCGCGGGGCGCTTCGGCTGGGCCCGGTTGGCTGGGCGGTGGGGGTCGAGCGTTGGCCCGGGTGTGGGCTGGCCGTCGGCGTCGGCTCCGGGGTGAGGTCGGGGTGGGGGTTTGGCGCTGGCCCTGGGTGGGGGGCTGAGTGCTGGCTTGAGGCCGGGTGGGGGTCGGTTTTGAGGCGAAGGTCAGGCGTTGAGGTGGGGTCAGGCGTCGGCTTGGCGTGCGTCAGGCGCTGGCCTTGAGGTGGGCAGGGCGCTGGCTTGTCGCGGGTGGGAGTTCGGCGCTGGTCTGGGGCGGGGGTTGGGCTTGGGCTTTGAGGTGAGTTGACCTCAGGCGTGGGCTTAGAGGGTGCCGTCGGTCTGTCGTGGCGCTTGGGGGCCTGGGATGACGGCTGGGGGTTGGCTTTGAGGTGGGTTGGCCTCGGCTCTGGGGCTGGGCGTCGGCCCAGGGTGGCGGTTGGGCGTCGGCCCAGGGTGGCGGTTGGGCGTCGGCCCAGGGTGGCGGTCGGGGGGTCGGCCCAGGGTGGCGGTCGGGGGGTCGGCCTGGGGTGGCGGTCGGGAGGTTGGCTTGGGGTGGCGGTGGGCCTGGGGCGGGCCGCCCGCACGGTGGCCGGCGGCCACCGCGGCGGCGTTGGTGGTGAGGGGTTGGCCTTGGGGGTTAGGTGCCGGCTATGGATAGGCCGCTGGTGATGATGCGTTCCAGGCAGGCCGTGTGCTCGGGGGTCGGGTCCAGCAGGGGTGGGCGTACGCCTCCGACCTCCACCCCCCGCAACCGCGCCCCCGCCTTCACCAGCGAGACCGCGTAGCCGGGTACGAGGTCGCGGAGTTCCACCAGCGGGAGGTAGAAGTCGGTCAGCAGCCGCTGCGTCAGCACCTCGTCCCCGCCCGTCACCGCCTTGTAGAAGGCCAGGGAGATCTCGGGTGCGAAGGCGAAAACCGCGCTCGAGTACAGGTTCACGCCGAGGCCGCGGTAGGCGGGGACGGTGAGTTCGGCGGTGGGGAGGCCGTTGAAGAAGGTGAAGTCCTTGTCGGTGGACCGGCGGACGGTGAGGATGATCCGTTGCAGCAGGTCGAAGTCGCCCAGGCCGTCCTTGAAGCCGACGATGTTGGGCACCTCGGCGAGTTCGGCGACGGCTGAGGGGGTGAAGCGGGTGGTGCCGCGCTGGTAGATGATGATCGGCAGGTCGACGGTCGCGGCCACCTCGCGTACGTAGCGCACCAGGCCCGCGGGCGGGCCGCTGACCAGGTAGGGAGGCATGAGCAGCAGCCCGTCGGCGCCCTGGGCGGCGGCCGCGCGGGCGGTGGCTCTGGCGGCGGGCAGCGGGCCGCCGGCGCCGGCGAAGACGGGGACGCGGCCCGCGGCGGAGGCGACGGAGACGGCCACCACCCGGGTGTACTCGTCGAGGCCGAGGGCGTTGAACTCGCCGGTGCCGCACGCGGCGAACACTCCTCCCGCTCCCGCGGCGACTCCGTCGGCGACGTGCCGGGCCAGCACGGGTTCGGCGAGGTCGCCATCGGCTTTGAAGGGGGTCACCGGGAAGAAGAGAACACCATCCAGCCGCATCGACGGTCCTTTCTAGCGGATGCCCTCCCTGCGGAGAGTGGCAGCCAGCTTGCGGGTGTGTTTGATCACTGCCTCGGTGATCCGCTCGACCTCGGCGGGCGCCAGCCTCGCGGGCATCGAGCAGCTGATCGCGTCCGTGGCCGGGATGCGGTAGTCGACCGCCACGGCCACGCAGGCCAGGCCGGGGGTGCCCTGCTCGCGTTCGTACGCCCAGCCGCGGGTGCGGACCTGGTCGAGCTCGCCGGTCAGTTTGTTCAGGTCGGTGATGGTGTGGTCGGTGAGCGAGGACAGCGGCTCGGGCAGGATGGCCATGACCTCGTCGTCGGTGAGCTGGGCGAGCAGCACCTGGCCGAGCGCCGTGACGTGGGCGGGCAGGCGCCGGCCCACCCGGGGGATGACGTGGTCGGCCTCGCGGGACTCGCGGGTGGCCAGGTAGAGCACGTGCGCGCCGTCCCGGCGGGCGAAATGGGCGGTCTGGCCGATCTCTGCCCGCAGGTCCTCCAAGGTCTCCTGCGCGAACGGCAGCGCGGGATCCTTGTCGAGGTACGCGGTGCCGGTGAGCAGCGCGTGCGGCCCGATCCCGAACGCGGACCTGGCCGAGTCGGTCTCGACCCAGTTGAGCTCGACCAGCGTCCGCATGAGGGCGTGAAGGCTGCTGCGCGGAAACCCGGTGCGCTGCTGGAGCTCCGACAGCGTCAGGCTGTCGTGCGAATCGGCCAGGGCCTCCAGGATGCGCACCGTCCGCTCCGCGGACTTGACCAGCTGAGGCTCCATACTCATCCCATCTACTGCTGCGGGTTGACATCCAGGATATGGGATAGCGTCCAGATACGTGGACACTTAACCCTTGATGGCACCGCTTGTCAGACCGCGCATGAACTGCCGCTGGAAGGCCAGGAACGCGATGATCGACGGCAGCAGCGCCAGCAGCGAGGCGGCCAACAGCACACCGATCCCCACCTCCTCGTCCGAGCGGAGCGAACGCAGCGCGATGGGCAGCGTCCACATGCTCGACTCGGGCGCGACGATCAGGGGCAGCAGGTACTGGTCCCAGATCATCGTGAAGCCGAACACCCCGATCACGCCGAGCGCGGGACGGCACAGCGGCAGGATGATGGTGGCGAAGATCCGCATTTCGCCCGCGCCGTCGATGCGCGCGGCCTCCTCCAACTCGACCGGCACCTCCTTCATGAACTCGGTCATGACCAGGATGGAGAAGCCCCAGGCGCCGACCGGAAGGATCATGCCCGCGTACGTGCCGATGAGGTTCACGTGCAGCAGCGGCATGTCGGCCAGGACCAGCGAGAGGGGGATCGCGATGATCTCCTCGGGGAGCATCATCGTGGTGAGCATGAGCAGCAGCACGAACGTCATGCCGCGAAACTTCTTGCGGGCCAGCGAGTACGCGGCGAAGACGCTCACCAGCATCTGCAGCAGCAGGCCGAAGCCGACGACGATGAAGGAGTTCAGCAGGTAGAGGTAGACGTTCTTCTCCTTGGCCTGGACGAAGTTCTCCAGCGTGAAGTCGTCCGGCCACAGGGAGAAGGAGGTGGGGTCGAGCGTCTTGCTGAAGGCGCTGACGAGCAGCCCGACCAGCGGCCCGGTGAAAACCACCACCATAAAGCCATAAATCAGGACCTTTCCGCCGACGGCCAGGGGCCCCTTGCGTGACTCCAGCCCCAGCGCGCTGTCGAACCTCATGTCGCCTGCCTCCTGCGCAGCATCTGCGCGACCAGGGTGAGCACCAGCGTGGCCAGGAACAGCACGATCCCGCCCGCCGAGGCCACACCCAGGTCGTTCTTCTGGAACCCGAGCTTGTAGATGAGCGTCATCAGCACCTCGGACGACCCGTTCGGACCGCCGTTCGTCAGGACGTACACCTCGACGAAGACCCGCAGCCCGCGGATGGCGGCCAGCGTGAACAGGATCCAGAACACCGGCCGCAGGGCGGGCAGCGTGATGTGCCGCAGCCGGTGCCAGGTGGAGGCGCCGTCCACGGCCGCGGCCTCGTAGAGCGTGCGGTCGACGCCGACCAGCCCGGCCAGGAAGATCATCATGTCGTACGGGGTGCCGCGCCAGATGCTCATCAGCATGATCGACCACAGGGAGGAGTGCTCGCTGGCCAGCCACGGCTGGGCATCGATGCCGACCCAGCCGATGATGACGTTCAGCATCCCGCTGGGGGCCGGGTGGAACATGATCCGCCACACCTCGGCCACGGCCGCCATCGTGGTGACGACGGGCAGGAAGGCCGCGGTGCGCACGAACCACAGGTAGCGTGCCGGCCCCTCGATGAGCAGCGCGAATCCCAGGCCCAGGACGAGCGAGCCGACCGTGGTGCCCAGCGCCAGCAGGACGCTGTGCCAGATGGCCGCGGCGAAGTCGGCGTCGCTGATGATCGTCTGGTAGTTCTGCAGGCCCAGCCATTCGTCACCGAGGAACGTCTGGACCTTGAAGAAGCTCTTCCACAGGCCCACGAACATCGGGATGAACTTGAAGTACAGGAACAGCAGCAGCGCGGGCGCCAGGAACAGCCAGGCGACCAGCGGCCCCCGCCACCGCACCCGCTTGGTGCGGCGGTGGGGGGTCGCCGTACGGCTGCGCGCCTCGGTCAGTGTCGAGGTCATGACGCTTTCTGGCTCTGGAGTTCCTGGGTGAGTTTGGTGTTCAGCTGGTCCATGGCCGCCTTGACGTTGGAGGAGCAGTCGGCCCAGACCGCGTTGATGGTGTCGGCCGAGTCCTGGCGGATGGGCGCCCAGTTCGGCACGGGCGGGGCGTAGACGGCGTTCGCGTACGCGTCCTGGAACACCTTCCAGCGCGGATCCTGCCGTTCGGCGGCCATGTCGACCTGCGTGTTGACGGGGAGGCGGACGATGGCGCCGTTGGCGTCCTTGTTCATGCCGATCCTCTGGCCCTCGGGGGAGATCGCGAACTCGGCGAACTTCTTCTGCGCGTCCTGCTGGTCGGAGCCGGCCATCATGTAGACGTTCTCGCCCTCGCCGAGGGTGCCGGGACCGCCGGACGGGCCCTTGGGCAGGGGCAGGACCTCGATCTTGTCGGTGCCGACGCTCTTGACGAACCTGGCCAGCACGTACGGGCCGACCAGGTAGATGCCGCCCTGGCCCTTCTCGAACACCTCGTGCGTGACGGTCGTGTCGTTGCTCACGGCGCCGGGGTTGACGGTCTTGGTCTTGCAGAACTGGTCCTGCAGGTACTGGACGGCCTCGACGGTCTTGGGGTCGTTGACCGTGGCCTGGAAGTGGCCGCCGCCGGTGCTCTTGATGAAGTCGCCGCCGTTGGCGTAGATGAGGGAGGAGGCGTACCAGGAGGCGTAGCCGCGCTTGGTGCCCGCCGGGATGACGAAGCCCGCCGTGTCGGCCTGGCCGTTGCCGTCGGGGTCCTTCTCGGTGAACGCCTGCGCCAGCTTGGCCAGGTCGTCCCAGGTCTTCGGCGGCTCCAGGCCGACCTTCTCGCGCCAGTCCTTCCGTACGATCAGCGCGAAGGCCTGGGCGGAGAACGGGGCGGCGTAGAACTTGCCGTCGCTGCCCGTGGCGGCCACCCACGCGCGCTCGGACAGCTTGTCACCGCCGGCCAGCGCGGCCTTGTCGACCTCGCGCAGCCAGCCCTGCGAGTGCATGTTGCCGAGCTGGGCGGTGTCGTTGATCACAATGTCGGGGAGCTTCTTCTGGGCGGCCTGCTGGTTCAGCTTGGTCTCGAAGTCGTCGAATAATGCGACGACTTTCGTCTTCACCCCGCTGGCCTTCGTGAATGCGTCGGCGAGTTTCACCGCCGTCTTGGCGGAGTCGGAATCGGGCGCCTGCCTGATCCAGATCTCCAGAGCGTTGTCTGAGCTTGATCCCCCGGAGCCGCAGCCTGTCAGCGTTACGGCCAGGGTCGCTGTCACCGCGACCCCGAGCAGACGACGTGACATCAGACCGCCTCCCGTTCACATACGTGGACTTGAGTCGTGGACTTGAACTCGTGGCTGTGAACGTAACTACTTGCATGGTTCACGGTCAATATTCAAGGATGTGAATTTCGGCCAGAATCGTGTACACCATGAGACATGCGCATTCTTATGACCGGAGCTGCTGGAAAAGTTGGCACGCTGCTCCGCCCACGGCTCGCCCGTGACGGCCGCACGCTGCGGCTTTCCGACCTTCACCCGATCGAGCCGGGCCCCGGCGAGGAGTGGGTGACGGCCGACCTCGCCGACCCGGCCGCGGTGGCCGAGGCGATGAAGGGCGTGGACGCGGTGATCCACCTTGGCGGCCAGAGCCGGGAACATCCCTGGGCGGACATCGTGCAGGCCAACATCAACGGCACGCAAGTGCTTTTGGAGGCGGCGCGCGAGGAGGGCGTCCAGCAGTTGGTGCTCATGGGCAGCCACCACGCGGCCGGTTACCACACCCGGCCCGCTGACGGCTCCGACCTGCCCGACTACGCCTTTCCCCGGCCTGACACCTTTTACGGAGTGAGCAAGGTCGTCATGGAGGCGCTCGGGAGCCTGTACCACGACCGCTTCGGCATGAACGTCACCGTGGTCCGGCTCGGCACCTGCAACGAGGCCCCCGGCGACACGCGCGGGCTGGCCACGTGGATCTCGCCTGATGACCTGGCCCGGCTGATCGAGGCGGCGCTGACCGCGCCCGGGTACCACGTGGTGTGGGGGGTCTCGGACAACGCGCGGCGGTGGTGGTCGCTGGAGGAGGCCAAGGCCATCGGGTACGAGTCCCGCGACTCCTCCGAACCCCACGCGGCGGCGCGCATCGCCGAGCTGGGGGAGCCGGATCTTTCTGAGCCGCTCCACAACCGTGCCGGAGGGGTGTTCACCCTCAACGAGCTGGGGGGTCGCTGGTAACCCTGGTCGATTTGCGGCCGCACCGGATCGCGCCGCATCGGTGCTCGCCAGGCGCGGGAGGGCGGACGCGCCTGGGTGACGCGTGCGCCGGAGAGACGCGCAATGGCCGCTCGATGGGCGTGCACTTCCGGATGGAAGCGTGCCACTGGCGGACACGTGGCCCCGGCGGTGATGTGCAGGTGCAGGTGGGTGTGCGCGCCGGGGTGTTGCGCGGCCAGGCGGTGGTGCTGTCCAGGCCGTGGATGCGCAGGTGCGGGTGGGCGCGTGGCAGCGGGCCGCTGGATGCGCGCGTGGTTGTCGTGGGGGTATATGGCAACCGGTTGCAAGAACCTTGACGACGGGAGGCGCGAAGGTCAAGGTTTAGTCTGGCAACCGTTTGCAAGGGAGAACGACGATGGCGGCGACGATCAAGGACGTGGCCCGCGCCTGCGGCGTGCACGTCTCCACCGTGTCCCGCACCTTCTCCGCCCCCCACCTGGTCAATCCTGCCACCAGGAGCCGCGTGCTGGCCGCCGCCGACGACCTCGGTTACCGGCCCAACCGCGCCGCCAGGGCGCTCACGACCGGCCGCACGTTCAACATGGGCCTGATCGTGGCAGACATCTCCAACCCGTTCTTCCCGCCGCTCATCAAAGCCGCCCAGGCGCAGGCCAGAGGCCGTGACTACCACGTGTTCGTGGCCGACACCGACGAGGATCCGCGCGTCGAGGAGGAGCTGATCAGGACGTTCACCAAGCAGGTGGACGGCGTCCTGCTGTGCAGCCCTCGCCTGTCGAACAAGATGATCGAACGGCTGGCCGAGGACGTGCCGTTCGTGGTGATCAACCGGCGCATCAGGGGCCTGCCCGCCGTGCTGATGAACGTCGCCCAGGGCGCCAAGCTGGCGCTGGAGCACCTGGTCGGGCTGGGGCATCGCAGGATCGCGCTCGTCTCGGGCCCGATCGGCTCGTGGACCAGCAACGAGATGCAGGGCGCGGCGGCCGAGGCGCCGGGGCTCGACCTCGTCTTCTTCGGCCCCAACCAGCCCACGGAGTCCGGCGGCCTGGCGGTGGCCGCCGACGTGGCGGCCTGCGGGGCCACGGCGGTGCTGGCGTACAACGATCTCGTCGCGCTTGGCCTCATTGAGGGGCTGTCGGAGATGGGGATAGGGGTACCAGACCAGATAAGTGTGATCGGGTTCGACGACATCCTGCCGGGCCGGCTCAACCGGCCCAAGCTCACCACGGTGGCCATGCCGGCCGTGGCGGCCGGGAGGATGGCCGTCGACCTGCTGCTCCAGTCGGGGGGCGAGGGCGCGACAGTGACCCTCGACACCGCCCTCATTGTCAGAGAGTCCACGGGAAGGGCCCAATCATGAACTTCGGAACGCTGCCGTCAGGGGAGAGCGTCGAGCTGGTGGAGCTGTCGTCGGGACGGCTGCGCGCCGAGGTGCTCACGTACGGCGCCATCGTGCGCTCGCTGGAGGTGTCCGGCCGCAACGTGGTGCTCGGCCTGGACACGCTGGAGGACTACCTGACCCGCAGCCGCTACTTCGGCGCGGTCGTCGGCAGGTACGGCAACCGCATCGCGAACGGCCGCTTCACCCTGGACGGCGTCGAGTACGAGCTGGCCGTCAACAACGGCACCGCCCACCTGCACGGCGGCATCGTGGGCTTCGACAAGAAGGTGTGGTCCATCGAGTCCAACGACGACAAGTCGGTGACGCTCAGGCTGATCAGCCCCGACGGCGACGAGGGCTACCCCGGCACGCTGACCGCCCGGGTGACGTACACGCTCGAGGACGACGCGCTCCGCATCGACTACGAGATGGAGGCCGAGGCCCCGACCGTGGTCAACCTGACCAACCACTCCTACTTCGACCTCTCGGGCGAGGGCGACGTGCGCGACCACGTCGTGCGGATCGACGCCGAGCACTACCTGCCGGTGGACGAGGCCAAGATCCCCACGGGGGAGCTCGCGCCGGTCAAGGGCACGGCGTTCGACTTCACCGAGCCGCACGCGGTGGGGGAGCGCAACGACGGCGCCTACGACCACTGCTACGTGCTCGGCGGTGGCGGCGCCACGGTGACGGCCGGCGGGCTGACCATGGAGGTCACGACGACCGAGCCGGGCGTGCAGTTCTACACCGGCCACATGCTGGACGGGGACGCGACGCCGTACGGGCCCTTCGGCGGGCTGTGCCTGGAGACGCAGCACTTCCCCGACTCGCCCAACAAGCCCCAGTTCCCCTCCACCGTGCTCCGGCCGGGCCGCCGGCGCACCTCGACGACCACGTACAAATTCATCTCCTGACGGGGTGCGGGGCGGCGGAGGCCTTGATCACCAACAGGGCCACGTCGTCCTGCGACGGCTCCTCGGCGAACGTCTCGACCGCGTGCCGCACGCGTTCGGCCACCGCGTGGGCGCTCAGCCCCGTGCAGCCGGACAGCAGCTCGGCCAGCCCGTCGCCGTCGTCGAGCAGCCGGTCGCCGTTGCGCCGCTCGGTCACCCCGTCGGTGACGCACAGCAGCAGCTCCTCCGGCGCCAGCTCGAACGTCTCGACGTAGAACCTGGCGCCGGACTCGATGCCCAGCAGCAGCTGCGGGCTCGCCATGGGCTCGACCTTGCCGTCAGGCCGCAGCAGGAGCGGGGGCGGGTGGCCCGCGGAGGCGATCGTGCAGAGCGCGCCGCCCTGCGGCAGCGGGGTCAGCTCGCCGCACAGCAGGCTGAGGAACCTGCCCTCCTCGCCCTCCTCCAGCAGCGCGTGGTTGAGCCGGTCGAAGATGTCGGCCACCGTGTAGTGCTCCTTGGCCAGCAGGCGTACGGCGTGGCGGGCGAGCCCGGTGACGGCGGCCGCCTCGGGCCCGCTGCCGCAGACGTCGCCCAGCGCGAAGCACCAGTGGTCGGCCACCGTGAACAGGTCGTAGAAGTCGCCCCCGACGTGCGCGCCCTCCTCGGCCGGCTCGTAGACGACCGCGGACTCCAGGCCGGGCATGGGCGCCACGCGCATGGGCAGCAGGCTGCGCTGCAGCACCCGTGAGGTGGTCGCCTGCCTGGCGTACAGCATGGCGGTGTGCAGGTTGAGCGCCACCAGGCGGCACAGGTCCGACAGCAGGTCGGCCAGCTCCAGCGGCAGGGTCGGCTCGGTGCGCCCGATCACCAGCGCGCCATGCGACCTGCCCTGCGTGAGCAGCGGGAACGACAGCACGGTCTCGGGACCGACCGGCCAGCTCACCTCGTGGAGGGCGGTGCGCGGGATGGCGGGCAGCGACTTGCGCAGGTCGGCGTTGTGGCGCTCCTCGCTGTGCCAGACGTGGGCGAGCCTGGTCATGCCCGCGAGGTCGGTCAGGTAGACGGCCGCCCAGGTGGCGATCTTGGGCACGACGAGCTGCGCGGCCAGCGCCGCGATCAGCTCCTCGTCGTGCACGCCCGCGAGCAGCTCGCCCGCCTCGGCCAGGAACGACAGCCGCCCCCGGTGCGCGCGGTCCTGCTCGGCCAGCCGCTCGCGCTGCACGGGCACGGCCACCTGGCCGGCGATGTGCTGGAGGCTGACCGTGAGCTCCTGGTCGAAGCGGTCCGGCTGGGCGGCCGTCACCACGATGTAGCCGGCCAGCTCGCCGCCCACCAGCAGCGGCGCGCACGCCAGCGACCTGGCCCGCAGCTGCTGGGCCAGCTCGACGTCCACGGCGAGCAGGTCCTCGATCATCGTGGGGGTCGTGCGCTCCGCCCCGAACACTCCGGTGGCCAGCACCCCCACCAGCCCCGCCGTCGCGCCCGCGCCCGCCGCCACGCCGAACCTGTTGCCGCCCTCCGCGGCGAGCAGCACGTAAGCGGCGTCGCCCCCGCTGGAGATCTGCACGATCCGGGCGATCGTGTCGAGCAGCTCGGCGAAGGGCATGTCCTGGTCGAGCAGGTCCTTGATGCGCCGGCCCGCCCCGCCCGGCTGCGGCGCCGGCGGCGGCGTCAGCACGTAGCCGTGGTCGGCGGCCACCACCATCCAGATCGAGCAGCGCTGCCGCGTGGAGCGCTGGTGGGAGACGTAGACGGGGACGAGCCGGCCGTCCTGGTGCCGCATGCGCGCCTCGCCCCGCCAGCGGCCCAGGCCGAGGGTGTCGGCCAGGGACAGCGCGTACGGCCCGTGGCCGCGCCAGGCCACTAACCGCTCGAGGGGCCGGCCCACCGCCTGGTCGGCCCGCCAGCCGAGCAGCTTCTCGGCCTCCGGGTTCCACGACCGCACGACCCCGTCGCGGTCGGCGACGATCACGCCGACGTGCAGGGTCTCGATGGGCGCCGCGCTGGGCGGCGCCGGCGCGGCCTCCTGGACGTCGCAGCCGTCCGAGATCTCCATGCGCACCCAGACGCGCTTGGCGGTCCTCGTGTACGTGACGCCCCAGGCGTCGGCCAGCATGCCCGCGAGCGCGAGGCCGCGCCCCGACGTGCGCGTCGGCTCGGGCGGGGGCCCGGCCGCCAGGACCGTCCGCGCGGGGTGGCGGTCGTCGACCTCGATCTCCAGCTTCGGGGGGCTGGCCGTCACGTCCAGGCGGCAGGTGAGCTCGACGCCGGTGCCCGCGTGCACGACGGCGTTCGTGACGAGTTCGCTGGTCAGCAGCACGGCGTCCTCCGCCAGATGGCTCAGGCGCCATTCGCCGAGCACCTGGCGGACGAACTTGCGCGCCTGAGCCGGGGCATGGGGCGTCCCGTCGAAGGCCGTGCTCGACACCCTGGTCGTGTCCACTCTGCGTCCTAGAGCATCACTCGATGTGGCAGTACGGTCACTCTCAGAGTGGCAGAGTGGTGCCGTTGATACCTCCTGTTGTGAAGAAGGTTTCCGGACAGACGTCGATCAGGGGACGAGGGCGGCCCTGAGGCGGTCCGCGTGCGCCTTGGTGAGGCCGTTGGCCAGCAGGAGTCGCTCCGCGCCGCCCAGCTCGCCCAGCGCGGCCAGGAACGTCCGCATCGCGCTCTCCGGCGCCTCCGGCAGGGCGGCGGGCGCGTCCCACGACGGCGTCATCTCCAGCATGAGCATGACGTCGGGCAGCGCCTTCGCGGTGAGCGCGTAGGCGCGGACGATGGCCTCGTGCTCCACGCCGAGCAGGTCGAGGATCAGCGCGACGACGATGCCGGTGCGGTCCTTGCCGGCGGCGCAGTGGACGAGGGCGGGCAGGCCGTCGGCGATCTCGGCGACGACGCCGGCGAACCAGGTCGTCCTGTGCCGCAGGAGGCCGACGTACAGGTCGCCGCGCAGGTCGGCGATGAGCCGCAGCCCGGCCACCAGCTTCGCGTCCTCGGCCGTGAGGGTGTGCGGCTGCGCGGAGCGGTAGAGCACACCGGGGCGCAGCGCGGTCTCCGTCGCGACGTCCCGGAGGTTGAGGAGAGGCATAGGACCATTCAGGAAGGAGCTGTCTGCGGCCACGCGGCTTACACGTGGCCATCGGGTGAACCTTCCCGGGATCTTCGTGCCCGTTCGGCGGGTTCGTCGGCGAGCCTCCGCGCGATCCACGGTGTCTCCGACGTACCTTTGGCATCATGGCCACCCGTACGCCGAAAAGCGCATCGAAGGGGCCGGCGAAGCGGTCGACCTCGTCTCGCTCGACCCCCGCCAAGCGCGGGGCCTCCTCGACGGG
The DNA here is from genome assembly GCF_014873145.1 of Nonomuraea angiospora. NCBI lineage: Bacteria > Bacillati > Actinomycetota > Actinomycetes > Streptosporangiales > Streptosporangiaceae > Nonomuraea > Nonomuraea angiospora. The sequence goes on from NZ_JADBEK010000001.1 coordinate 10,217,487, forward strand.
GCGTCCCCGGGCGGCCTCCGGTCGCAAGCCTTCGATGACCCACCAGGACCCGATCAGCTGGGTCTTCACGATGATCGGCAAGCTGATCGTCGGGCTGTGGATGCTGCTCGCCAACGGCATCGGCAGCACGGCTCGCGCGCTGGGCAAGAACGCCCGCGAGCTCGATCCCGCGCACCGGCGCGACGGGGTGGGCCTGACGGTGCTCGCGGGAGCGATCGTGCTGGCGGCCATGACGTGGCGCAACGCCGACGGGGCCGTCTCCGGCGTGGTGAACACGACCGTGCACGCCGTGTTCGGCTCGCTGGCGTGGGCGCTGCCGCTGCTGTTCGGGCTGCTGGCCTGGCGCTACCTGCGCCATCCCGACCAGAACGCCGACACCGGGCGCATGGTGATCGGGTGGGCCGCGCTGATGGTCGGCGTGCTGGGCGTCATCCACGTGGCCAACGGCACCCCCTACCCGGCCGGCGAGGGCCAGGGCATGGACAAGGTGTCGCAGGCCGGGGGCATGGTCGGGTTCATCGTGTCGGCGCCGCCGATGAGCATCCTGCCGCCGTGGATCACGATCCCGCTGCTGCTGCTCCTGTCCGGGTTCGGCGTGCTGGTGATCACCGCCACCCCCGTGCACCGGATCCCGGAGCGGCTGGCCGAGCTCAGGCACATGCTCTTCGAGCGGCATGCCGAGCCCGAGCCGCGGCAGCCGGGCAAGAAGCGGGTCAGGACCTCCAAGAAGCCCGCCGAGGAGGGGGCCGACTCGGTCAAGCCGTACGACACCCCGGTCCTGTCGGACAAGACCGACAAGCGGCCCGAGCACTCGCCCGAGATCGTGCCCGGTCTGACGGACGAGGAGGAGGCGCCCGCCGCCGAGGCCGAGAAGCGGCCGGAGCCGCCCCAGCCGACGCCCGCGCCCCGCAAGGTGGAGCAGCTCGTGCTGTCGCCGCAGGCGGGCCCGTACAGCCTGCCCGACCTGCAGTTCCTCAAGCAGGGCACGGCGCCCAAGCCGCAGACCAAGGCCAACACCACCGTGGTCAACGCGCTGACCAGCGTGCTGGAGCAGTTCGCCATCGACGCGCAGGTGATCGGGTTCACCCGGGGGCCGACGGTGACCCGCTACGAGATCGAGCTGGGGCCCGCGGTCAAGGTGGAGAAGGTCACGGCGCTCACCAAGAACATCGCGTACGCCGTCAAGTCCGCCGACGTCCGGATCCTGTCGCCCATCCCGGGCAAGTCGGCGATCGGCGTCGAGATCCCCAACGCCGACAAGGACCTGGTGGCCCTGGGCGACGTGCTGCGCGCGCAGGTGGCGCAGGCCGACCACCACCCGATGATCGTCGGCCTGGGCAAGGACGTCGAGGGCCGCACCATCGTCGCGAACCTCGCCAAGATGCCCCACCTGCTCATCGCGGGCGCCACCGGCGCCGGTAAGTCGGTCTGCGTCAACGGGCTGATCACCAGCATCCTGATGCGGGCCACGCCCGACGAGGTGCGGATGGTGCTGGTGGACCCGAAGCGGGTCGAGCTCAGCGTGTACGAGGGCATCCCCCACCTGATCACGCCGATCATCACCAACCCGAAGAAGGCCGCCGAAGCCCTCGAATGGGTCGTGGGCGAGATGGACCGGCGCTACGACGACCTGGCGGCGTCGGGGTTCCGGCACGTCGACGAGTTCAACAAGGCCGTGCGGGCCGGCAAGCTGCAGCCGCCGCCCGGGAGCGAGCGGGTCTACCAGCCGTACCCGTACCTGCTGGTGATCGTGGACGAGCTGGCCGACCTCATGATGGTGGCCCCGCGCGACGTCGAGGACTCGATCGTGCGCATCACGCAGCTCGCCCGCGCGGCCGGCATCCACCTGGTGATCGCCACCCAGCGGCCCTCCGTCGACGTCGTCACCGGCCTGATCAAGGCGAACGTGCCGTCCAGGCTGGCGTTCGCCGTGTCGAGCCTCACCGACTCGCGGGTCATCCTCGACCAGCCGGGCGCCGACAAGCTGGTCGGCCAGGGTGACGCGCTGTTCCTGCCGATGGGCGCGAGCAAGCCCATCCGCATCCAGAACGCGTTCGTCTCCGAGAAGGAGATCGCCGAGATCGTCTCGCACTGCAAGACGCAGATGCAGGTCGAGTACCGCGACGACGTCGCCGCGGCGCCGGTCAAGCGGGAGATCGACGAGGACATCGGCGACGACCTCGACCTGCTGATCCAGGCCGCTGAGCTGATCGTGACCACCCAGTTCGGGTCGACCTCGATGCTGCAGCGCAAGCTGCGGGTCGGGTTCGCCAAGGCGGGACGGCTGATGGACCTCCTGGAGAGCCGGAACGTGGTCGGCCCGAGCGAGGGCTCCAAGGCCCGCGAGGTGATGGTCAAACCGGACGATCTGCCGGGTTTGCTGGCTGACCTGCGTGGCGAATGACCCCAATGCGTGCCTGCCGGGTAGTAACTGGTTGAATATAAATCACTACCCATTGTGGTAGCAGGTGCAGGTGCCGTGGGGGAGGCGTTCGTTGTGCAGGAGCAGAGCATCGGGGCCATGCTGGCGGCAGCCAGGCAAGCGGCCGGGCTGACCGTCGAGCAGGTCAGCGCGGCCACCAGGATCCGCGAGGCGATCATCCATGGCCTGGAGCAGGATGACGGCAGCCAGTGCGGTGGCGACTTCTACACCAGGGGGCACGTCAAGGCCGTGGCCAAGGCGGTGGGGCTCGATCCGGAGGCCACCGTCCATCTCTACGACCAGCAGCACGGCGGGGCGCCCAGGCCGGTCGCGGCCTCGGCCGTGTTCCAGGCCGACAGGAAGATCAACGTGCCGGAGCGGCGCGGGCCCAACTGGACGATGGCGCTCGGGGTGGCGCTGGCCATCGTGGTCGTCTTCGGCATGATGCGGGTGCTGGGCGGCGCGAGCGACCAGGTGCGGACGGCCGACGTGCAGGTGGCCTCGGCCCGGCCCAAGGTCCCGCCGAACATGCCCGTCGAGCAGCCGAAGCCGGCAGCGGGCAAGGCGGCCAAACGCACGGTGACCGTCGAGATCAAGGCGAAGCGGTCGTCGTACGTCCAGGCTCACGACGCGATGGGGCGCAAGCTGTTCTCGGGCACGCTGAAGGCCGGAAAGTCCGACACGTGGAGTGCGGAAGACAAGGTCAGCGTGCTGCTGGCGGACGCGTCGGCCGTTACGCTGCAGGTGAACGGCAAGAAGGTGCAGCTGGACGCGGGCAGGGGGGAGATGCTGCGGCGCTCGTTCGGGCCGCCCAAAACGACCTCGCGATAGCCGTCTGGCGGGAGCCCGTGCATCGGGTGGTGGCCAACTCCCGATACCGTAGTGTTCACCATGTCATCCCGCCGAACCGCATCGCTGATCACTCTGGGCTGCGCGCGCAACGAGGTCGACTCCGAGGAGCTGGCCGCGCGACTTGAGGCTGCCGGTTGGCAGCTGGGCGACGACGACCCCGATGTCGTCGTCGTCAACACGTGTGGCTTCATCGACTCGGCCAAGAAGGACTCCATCGACACGCTGCTGGCCGCCGCCGACACCGGCGCTAAGGTGGTCGCAGCGGGCTGCATGGCCGAGCGCTACGGCAACGAGCTGGCCGAGGCGCTGCCCGAAGCCAGCGCGGTGATCTCCTTCGACGACTACACGGAGATCGGTGGCCGCCTCGACGACGTGCTCGCCGGGCGGCCGCTGAAGCCCCACACGCCACGTGACCGCCGCACCCTGCTACCCATCTCGCCGGTGGACCGTGCCAGCGCCCCCAAGGCCAACATCCCCGGTCACGGCGATCTGCCCGAGGGCCTGGCGCCCGCGAGCGGCCCGCGCGTGCTGCGCAAGCGCCTCGACGAGAGTCCGGTGGCCTCGCTCAAGCTGGCCTCCGGCTGCGACCGGCGCTGCACCTTCTGCGCCATCCCGGCCTTCCGTGGCTCCTATGTCTCGCGCCGGCCCGACGAGCTGCTGGCCGAGGCCGACTGGCTGGCCCACCGCGGCGTGCGCGAGCTCGTCCTGGTCAGCGAGAACTCCACCTCCTACGGCAAGGACCTCGGCGACCTGCGGGCGCTGGAGAAGCTGCTGCCCGAGCTGGCGGCGGTCGAGGGCGTCTCCCGGGTGCGGGTCAGCTACCTGCAGCCCGCCGAGCTGCGTCCTGGGCTCATCGACGTGCTCACGGGCACCGAGGGCGTCGCCCCCTACTTCGACCTGTCCTTCCAGCACGCCAGCGGCTCCGTGCTGCGCAGGATGCGCCGCTTCGGCGACCCGGAGCGCTTCCTGGGGCTGCTCGAGGCCATCCGCGAGCGCGCCCCCGAGGCGGGCGTGCGCTCCAACTTCATCGTGGGCTTCCCCGGCGAGACCGAGGAGGAGTTCGGCGAGCTGGTGGGCTTCCTGGAGGCGGCCAGGCTCGACGTGATCGGCGTGTTCGGCTACTCCGACGAGGACGGCACGGAGGCCGCCGGGCTGCCTGACAAGCTCGACCAGGAGGTCATCGACGAGCGCGTGCGCGTGCTCACCGAGCTGGCCGAGGAGCTGACCGCCCAGCGCGCTGAGGAGCGCATAGGCACCGAGGTCGACGTGCTGATCGACGACGACCTGGGCGACGGGGGCTACGAGGGCCGGGCCGCCCACCAGGGTCCCGAGGTCGACGGCTCCGTCACGGTGCAGGGCATCGGCCTCGTCAGGGGGCAGATCGTGCGCGCGGTCGTGGTCGACTCCGAGGGGGTCGACCTGATCGCGCGTATCAAGGCAAGTCCATGAAAAGGGACGAGCGCCGCGTCGTAAGCCCGTGGAACATCGCCAACGTCCTCACGGTTCTCCGGTTGGCGCTCGTCCCCTTCTTCGTCTTCTGCCTGTTCCTGCCGGGCACGGGCTGGCGGGTGGCCGCGCTGGCGGTCTTCGCGGTGGCCTCGATCACCGACCACCTGGACGGTGAGCTGGCCAGGCGGTACGGCCTGATCACCGACTTCGGCAAGATCGCCGACCCGATCGCCGACAAGGCGCTCACCGGCGCGGCGCTGGTGAGCCTGTCCATCCTCAACGAGCTGCCCTGGTGGGTCACGATCCCGATCCTCGCAAGGGAGATCGGCGTCACGGTCCTCAGGCTCGTGCTGCTGCGGCGCGCGGTCATCCCGGCCAGCTACGGCGGCAAGGTCAAGACGGTGCTGCAGATCGCCGCGATCGTGCTCTATCTCCTGCCGGGGGTGCCGGGGCCCCTCCGCTGGGTGGTCATGGGGGCGGCTCTGGTGGTCACGGTGGCCACCGGGGTCGACTACGTCATCAGGGCAGTGCGGCTGCGCAAGGTCGCGAAGCAGGTGCGCGGGGAGTGATCGATGGCCGAGACGGCCGAGGTTCTGAGGATGCTGGTGGGCCGGTCCGCCACGGTGGCGGTGGCCGAGTCGCTGACCGGCGGGCTCATCGGGGCCGCCATCACGTCGGTCGCGGGGTCGTCGAAGGCGTTCCGGGGCGGGGTGATCTCGTACGCCACCGACCTCAAGCAGGAGCTGCTAGGGGTGCCGGGGGAGTTGCTGCGGCGTGAGGGGGCCGTACATCCCGAGGTGGCCGCGGCCATGGCGGCGGGGGTCGCGCGGCTGTGCGGGGCCACGTACGGGCTGGCCGTGACGGGGGTGGCCGGGCCGGAGCCGCAGGACGGCAAGCCTGTCGGCACCGTCTACGCGGCCGTCTGCGGGCCGGGGGGCAGGATTTGGGGGCGTGAATTGAGACTTTGCGGGTCGCGCGAACGTATCAGGGTAGAGACGGTGGACGAGGCAGTCGATCTACTGTCAGGTGTGCTGAAGGCGAACATAGGGGAACATTCCGGGTGATTACCGTGTTACGTCCCGAGCGAACATGCGAACCACGGTCTGACGCGGTGTCGGTGGATACGGGTACGGTGGAGCTGTGAGTGAGGTCCGTGAGCCAACTGCAAGCACCGAGCGCCCGGCCGGCGGGCCTGAAGAGTCACGAGCGGCGGTCCAGGGGCGGCCACGCCCCATGATGACGGCGAGGAGTATGTACGAAGCAAAGAAGACCACAGTGCGGCACGATTCGATCGCGCGGGGCGTGGTGAAGTCATCCGCGCCGGGGAGGGAGCGACAGATGATTCTGCTGCGTCAGCTGCTCGGCGACGTGCTGAGGCGGTTGAGGGTGCGGCAGGGACGCACGCTACGCGAGGTGTCCACCCAGGCACGTGTCTCGCTCGGCTACTTGTCCGAGGTGGAGCGCGGCCAGAAGGAAGCCTCGTCGGAGCTGCTGGCGTCCATTTGCGGCGCACTCGAAGTGCCCCTTTCGCAGGTGTTGCGTGAGGTTTCCGACCAGTTCGCGCTGGCGGAGCTCCAGGCTGCCCCTGTGCTGGCCGACGTGCCCGATCGCGAACGGCTGCCCCTTACGGAGACGGTTCCCGGGTCGATTTCCGACTCCGTGTTCCCCGAAGTCAAGGACATGGTGGCTGCCTAACCCAGCTGGCAGCCAGCACACCACAGGATCAGCCGTTCCTGTGGCTGCGCCCCCATCTCCCCACGGCTGATGCGGGTGCCGCATCGGCGACAGGGCTTCCCCGCCCTGCCGTAGACCCACGTCTGGTTCGCCGGGCGGCGATCACCTGTGGTCACCGTGCCCGCATGTCCCTTGTTCGCGTCCAGCAAGCGCTGGGCCAGTGACACGAGCCCGTTGAGATCCTCGATCTCCCCGACCTTCTTCCACGGCCAGATACCCCGCAGGAACAGGGTCTCGGCGCGATAGATCGTGCCGATCCCCGCCAGGTTGCGCTGATCGAGCAGCGCCTCCCCGATGGTCCTGTCGGGCGCCCCTCGCAGTCTTCGCACGGCCTCATCCGGGTCCCAGTCCGGGCCGAGCAGATCCGGCCCCAGGTGGCCGACCAGCCGCTCCTCCTCGCCTGTCCTGACGAGATCCACCATTCCCAGCCTGACCCCCACCGCCTGCCACCGCTCGTTGGCCAGGATCAGCCTGACCTGGTCGCCCGGCGCGGTCCGGCGTCCGGCCGCCATGACCTGCCAGCTCCCGTCCATGCGCAGATGGGTGTGCACGGTCAGGTCGCCTTCGACGCGGGTGAGCAGGTGCTTGCCCCTGGAGACCGTGGTGATGACCGCCCGGCCGGTCAGGTCGGCCGTGGCGTGCCTGGGAACGCGGAAGTCCGACCTGGTGAGCACCTGGCCGTCGAGTGCGCCGCGCAGCTTGGCGGCCGTGCGGTAGACGGCGTCTCCTTCGGGCATCCCTCCAGTCTAGGAACGCCTGCCCGCCTCGTGGGCGGCCACCCAGCCGTCCACCAGCGCGCACAGCTGATCGAGCGCCTCCTCAGCGCGCTCGCGCTCGCCGGTCGTGAGAAAGTCGATCTGCAGCCCCGAGTACGCCGAGTTGACCAGGGTGGAGATCCGCAACGCGTCGGCCTCCGGGACGCCGCGATCGCGCAGCAGACCCGCCACGAACTCCGACCGGTCGGCCAGCAGCCGGGGCACGTGCCCCAGGAGCCTGCCGCCGGCCGCCAGCCCCTCGATCTCGCGGATCAGGCGGGCGACCGGCAGGTTCTCCTCCTGCGCCTGCCAGTCCCAGGTGCGGCGGATGATCGTGCCCACGCTGTCGGAGCCTGTCCAGCCCGGCAGCGAGCGCAGCCAGGCGCGGTGCCGCTCGTCCAGGCGCTCCATGGTGGCCGAGAGCAGCGCCTCCTTGTCGGAGAAGTGGTGGGTCAGCACACGGGTGGACTTGCCCAGATGCTCGGCCAGCGGGCGCATCGACAGCGTGGAGAGGCCGTGGTCGGCCAGGTAGTCGACGATCTGGTCGAGCAGTTCTTCCCGGCGGTGCGGGTCGGCGGTCCTGGCCATCGGCGAAATCCCTCTGACGTCATTGGGGTTACGACTGTTACCCTATATGGGAAACGACTGTTACCCTTATTGAGGGGATACCCATGTCCATCGACGTGCGGGCGCGTGCCCGCCTGCCCGCGTGGCTGCTCGCCCTGGTCTTCACCACGTTCACTTTCGCCACCGACGACTACGTCGTCGCGGGCGTGCTGCCCGCGCTCTCCGCCGATCTCGAGGTCAGCGAGGCGGCGGGCGGGCAGCTCGTCACCGCCTTCTCGCTGGCGTTCGCGCTGGGGGCGCCCGTGGCCTCCGTGGTGAGCGCCACGTGGTCGCGGCGCGGGCTGCTCACCTGGGCCCTGGCGCTGTTCATCGTGGCGAACGGGGCGGCGGCGCTCACGACGTCCTACGCCGTCCTCATGGGGCTGCGCGTGCTGGCGGCGCTGGCCGCGGCGGCCGTCGTGCCCGCCGCCTACGCCCTCGTCGCCTCCCTCGCCCCCGACGAGTGCCGGGGACGCTACCTGGCGCTGGTGATGGGCGGGATGACCGGGTCGCTCATGCTCGGCGTGCCCATCGGCACGTGGGTGGGAGGCGCGTTCGGCTGGCAGGCCACGTTCGTGCTCGGCGGGCTGCTGGGGCTCGCCGCGCTGGTCGCGATCAGGGCGACGCTGCCGGAGCCGCCTGCGGTGGCGGCCATGCCGGTCAGGGAGCGGCTGGCGCCGCTGGTCCGGCCTCAGGTGCTGCTCGGGCTGCTCGGCGTCGTGGGGATCGTGCTGGGCAGCATGATGCTGATGACCTATCTCGCGCCGTACCTGCGGGACCTGGCCGGGGCCGGGCCGGCGGAGCTGGGTTGGGTGTTCGCGCTGGCAGGCCTGGCCGGGCTGGCGGGCGGGCAGCTCGGGGGATGGGCCGCCGACTGGTGGGGCGCGGATCGGGCGCTGATCGCGGGCATCGCCGGGTTCGCGGCGGTGATGGGCCTGTTCGCCGCCTGCTGGGCGTTGCGGCCGGTGCCGTTGCCCGCGCTCCTGCCGCTGCTGCTGGTGTGGGCGGCCGTGTCGTGGTGGATCCCGCCGCCCGCGCAGACCCGGCTGCTCGCGCTGGCCGGTCCGGCCGGGCCGCAGGCGCTGGCGCTCAACAGCAGCGCCGTCTACGTCGGGGTCTCGGGAGGCGGCGCGGTGGGCGGGCTCGTCCTGCAGAGCCATGGAAGCGGCTGGCTGCCCCCGGCGGCGGCCGTCGTGGAGCTGGCCGCCCTCGGGCTCTTCTGGGCGGCGGGCAGGCGGCGCCCGCCGCCGTAGGGATCAGTCCCAGGCGGCCGGGTCGGCGGCGAGCTGGCGGACCCGCTCGGGCAGCGCCCCGGAGGCGACCTGGTCGAGGGTGACCTCTTCCAGGATGGAGCGCTCGGTGGCGCGCAACGCGATCCACACCTGCTGCAACGACTCGGCGGGCCCCCGGTAGCCGACATGCTCGGGCCGCTCGCCGCGTACGTTGGCCAACGGGCCGTCCACGGCCCTGATCACATCGGCCAGCGAGATCTCGGTGGCGGGCCTGGCCAGCACGTAGCCGCCCTCGGGCCCACGCTGCCCGCGCACGAGCCCGGCACGCCGCATCTGCAACAGGATGTTCTCCAGGTATTTGGGCGGCATGTCCTGTTCCTTGGCGAGCTCGCCCACGGTAGTCGGGCCTGCACCGGCTGCGGCGAGTTCGGCGGCGGCACGGAGGGCGTAGTCGACACGAGCGGAAAGGCGCATGTTCTCGATTATCCCCCCTGGTCAACACTGGTTAGGCGCAAGCTCGTCAGAACGGGCACTGACGGGAACCGGCTGTGGTGGTGCACCCAGTGCGGGTAAGGTGTGGCGTGGTCGAACACGCGAGTGATAACCAAGCTCGCGAGGGAGGCCAAGGCAGGATCTACTCACCGCCGGAAGGGCGGAGCACGCGCAGCCCAGACCGGGTGTGCGGGCTGGGGCGTGGAAACCCGCGCGAGCGGGGCCGGAAGGTGAATCGCCAAGCAACAGCGTCGCGACCATGCGCGTAGCCGCACGGTTGGGACGGCTGGAATCCCCCGGATTCATCCGTGGGGAGCGCTTCAAAACAGCGGTTCTCATGAGACGGCGGAATTCAGCGTGGAGCGACGCCCTGGTGTGCCCAGACTGCTCAGGGAGATCAACGACCGGGCCGCGCTGGACCTGTTGCTCGCCACAGGCCCCATGACCCGTGGCCAGATCGGCGATCTGACCGGCCTGTCCAAGGTCACGGCCTCGCAGACGCTGGCCAGGCTGGAGGAGCGCGGCCTGGTCGAGGTGGTCGGCACCCAGGCCGGCGGGCGGGGGCCCAACGCGGCCCTCTACTCCGTGATCCCCTCCAGCGCGTACGTGGCCGGCCTCGAGGTCGGCCCCGAGCTGATCTCCACCGCGGTGGCCGACATCCACGGCAACACGATCGCCGAGGTCACGGTCGACCCCGGCGGCCACGACGACCCCGTCTCGGTGGTCCACGGCGCGATCGTCAAGGCCTGCCGCAGCGCCAAGATCAGCCTCTCCAAGCTGCGCGGCGTCGTGATCGGCACCCCTGGCGTGGTCGATCCGCGCAGCGGCGACGTGCGCTTCTCGTTCGACCTGCCGGGCTGGCACGAGGGCATCCACGAGGCCCTGGCCGGCGACCTGCGGCGCCAGGTCACCATCGAGAACGACGTCAACCTCGCCGCCCTCGCCGAGCGGGCCGACGGGGCGGCCAAGGGGCTCGACGACTTCGTCCTGCTGTGGTCCAGCCGCGGCCTCGGCCTGGCGATCATGCTCGGCGGCAAGCTGCACCGGGGCCGCTCCGGCAGCGCGGGCGAGATCGGCTACCTGCCGGTGCCCGGCGTGCCGCTGCCCGAGGACATCCGCACCGAGCCCGGGCGGCTGCCCTCGCTGGCGGGCGGCCTGCAGTCGCTGGTCAGTGCCGAGGCGGTGGCGGAGCTGGCCCAGACGTACGGGTTCGCGGCCGACAGCGCGGGCGAGTGCGTCAAGGTCGCGATGGCGGCGGGCGCCGCGGGCGAGCCGCTGCTCGACGAGATCGCCAACCGGCTCGCCCTGGGCGTCGCCGCCGTGTGCGTGATCCTCGACCCCGGCCTGGTCGTGCTGGCCGGGGAGATCGGCCACGCCGGCGGACCCGCGCTCACCTCCCGGGTGGAGGAGGCCGTGGCCAGGATCTGCCCCGTGCGCCCCCAGGTCGTCACCACGAAGGTGACCGACGCCAACCCGGTGCTGCGCGGCGCCGTGCTGGCCGCCCTCGACCAGGCCCGCGAGGAGCTGCTGGCGCCTTAGACCGTGAGCGAGTCGCCGGCGTCTCAGGCCGTGAGGAGCTCGATCGCGGCCTGGGCGTTGGCCCGGGCGGCCCCGTACGTGGCGATGTAGGCGGCGCTGTCGGGGCGCCACACGGGCAGCCCCATCTCGATCACCGTCGCGTCCGGGCGGGCCGCCACCAGCGCGGAGACCAGTTCCTGGCTCGCCTGGTGGCGGTGCGCGTCCTTGACCACCACGACCAGGGACCGGTTCACGGCCTTGGCCAGCAGGGCAGGGACGTCGGCGGCCGCGGGCTTGACCCGGACGATCTCCGCGTCCGGCAGCCACGGGCCCACGCCCCACGGCACGTCGCCCACGGCGATCGTCGGCGGGGTGTCCACCTCGATCACCAGGGGCTCGACCAGGGGCTCCGTCTCTCCGGTCAGCCGCACGGCGCGGCGCGCGGCGTGCAGGCCGACCACGTTCTGCTCGGCGGCGACGGGCGCGGGCGCCCCGAACCAGGCCCGCAGCGCCGCCACCCGTGCCCCCGCCTCCTCCAGCCGGGAGAGCGGCAGGCGCCCCTCGCGCACCGCGGAGACGATCTCCGCGATGATGGCCTGGACGTCGTCGTAGGTCGGCAGCGGCCCGAGGCACAGCAGGTCGGCCCCGGCCGCGAGGGTCAGCACCGCGCCGCCGGCCAGGCCCACGCTCCTGGTGATCGCCCGCATGTCGAGCGCGTCGGTGATGACCACGCCGTCGTAGCCGAGCTCGCCCCTGAGGAGCCCGGTGAGCGCGGCGCTGGACAGCGTCGCGGGCGTCTCGCCCGTCACCGCCGGCACCGCGACGTGCGCGGTCATCACCGACCTGGCCCCCGCGCCGACCGCCGCCCGGAACGGGGCCAGCTCCCGCTCCCGCAGCACGTCCAGGCCCACGTCCACGACGGGGATCGCCAGGTGGGAGTCCACCCGGGTGGCGCCGTGGCCGGGGAAGTGCTTGACGCAGGCGGCCACGTTCACCGACTGCAGGCCCTCCACGGCCGCCACCGTGTGCCTGGCGACCAGTTTCGCGTCGGGCCCGAACGACCTGGTGCCGATCACCGGGTTGTCGGCCTCGGTGTTGACGTCGGCGCTGGGCGCCATGTCCAGGTTGATGCCGCAGGCGGCCAGCTCCGAGCCGATCGCGCGGTAGACCCGGCGGGTCAGCTCGACGTCGTCCACCGCGCCCAGCGCCGCGTTCCCCGGGTACGGGCTGCCGACGTGGTACGCCAGCCGCGTCACGTCGCCGCCCTCCTCGTCCAGCGAGATGACGGGCTCCCCGGCGCCCCGCAGCGCGGACGTCAGGCCGCTCACCTGGCCGGGGTCGGCCACGTTGAAGCCGAAGAGCGTGACGCCGCCCAGGCCCTGCTCCAGCTCGCGCAGCACCCATTCGGGCGCCACGGTGCCCTGGAAGGCGACGAGCAGCGTGCCGGCCGCGAGGCGGCGCAGCCCCCGATCACTCTGACTCATAGCTCCTCATCGGATTTCAGGCCCAAAGATGGGCAGGGTCGAACAAGGCGTTCGCCCTGCGGATGTCAGCCCTTCACGGCCCCGGCGACCAGGCCGGAGACCATGCGGCGTTGTACGAGAAGGAAGAAGATGACGACCGGGATGGTCATCATCGTGGAGCTGGCCATGATGGCGCCCCAGTCGGTGCCCTTCTGCCCGAAGAAGTACTGCAGGGCGACGGGCATCGTGTATTTCGTCGGGTCGTTGATCAGGTACAGCGCCATGATCAGCTCGTTCCAAGCGGTGATGAACGAGAAGATGCTGGTCGCGACCAGCCCCGGGGCCACCAGCGGGAAGAGCACCTTCCAGAAGGTGGTGAACCGGCTCGCGCCGTCGATCCAGGCCGCCTCCTCCAGCGACTTGGGCACGGCGGCCACGAACGTGCGCAGCATCCAGATCCCGAACGGCAGCGTCAGCGCGACCTGCGTGACGATCAGGCCGAGCAGTTGGTCGTACAGGCCCAGCCGCTTGACGCCGAGGAACAGCGGGATGAGCAGCGCCTCGGCCGGGATCATCTGCGCGACGAGCAGCAGGGCCAGGAACGGCGTGCGTCCCTTGAACCGGAACCGGGCCACGGCGGTGGCCGACAGCAGCGCGAAGACCGCGCCGATCAGGACCGTGCCGAGCGCGACGATGGCGCTGTTGCGCATGTAGAGCCAGATCGAGTGCCCGGCCACGCCGTCGGTGAGCACCCGCGTGACGTGCTCGAAGGTGAAGTGCGTGGGGAACGGGATGAAGTCGGTGGTGAAGATCTGGTCGTTCGCCTTGAAGCCGGTGGAGACCATCCAGTAGACGGGGAAGACGGCGACCAGGAAGACCAGCACGCCTGCCGCGTTGAGCGCGGTCTTGCCCAGGCGCCTGCGGGCCAGCGGGCTCTTCACAGCTCCTCCTGCTTGAACATCTGGCGGATGTAGGCCGCGGTGACGATGAGCAGGATCACGGTCAGCACCACCGCGATGGCCGCGCCCGATCCCATCTTCGGCGGGGCCTTGAAGGCCTCGGTCACCGCGTACATCGACAGGTTGTACGCCTCCCGGTTGGTGGTGCCGGCCAGCACGTACAGCTGGGCGAAGACCTTGAAGTCCCAGATGATCGAGAGCACGGTCAGCACCGCGAACACCGGCTTGAGCAGCGGGAAGGTGATCTTCCTGAACGTGCGCCAGGCGCCGGAGCCGTCCACCTTGGCCGCCTCGTACAGCTCGGCCGGGATGCCCTTGAGGCCGGCCAGCACCGAGACGGCGATGAACGGGAAGCCCGCCCAGACGACGCAGACCGTCAGCGCCATGTAGATGGACCAGGCGTCGTTGAGCCACGGCACGCCGGACCAGTTCGCCCTGCCGAACAGCGCGTTGGAGAGCCCGTCGGGCAGCAGGTTGAGCGCCCAGTTGACGATGCCGGCCTCGGCGTCGAACAGCGAGCGCCAGATCATGCCCTGCGCCACCGGCGGCACCGCCCAGGCGAACATGATGCCGATGATGACGAACAACGACATCTTCTTGCCGAGCCGGTGCAGCAGGACGCCGACGGCGGTGCCGAGGATCAGCGTGAGCGGCACGGCGATCGCCGCGAACACCACCGTGTTGCGCAGCGAGGACCAGAAGATGTCGTTCTCGAAGACCTTGGTGAAGTTCTCGAGCCCGACCCAGGTGGCCGGCTTCTTGCCCGAGATCTGGACGAGTCCCACCTTCTGGAAGGAGATGATCACCATCTGGATCAGCGGCCACAGCAGCAGCGCGCCGATGACCAGCAGCCCCGGGATCAGCAGGACGTAGGGGATCGACCAGGCGGGCAGCCCGCTGGCCCGCGGTGGCCGGTGTGAGCGGCGCCGTCCCGGGGTGGAGGCGCGGCCTCCACCCCGGGGGGCGAGCGTTGACGTGTTCGTCATAGGTCTCAGGAGGCGTTGAGGATGTCTTCGAGTTCCTTGTTGGCCGCGGCCAGCGCGTCATCCGCGCTCGCCTTGCCCTCGATGACCTTGCGGGCCGCGTTCTGCAGCACCGCCTTGGTCTCGTTGGCCTCCGTCCACTGCGGGTCGGCGGGGAAGGCCTTGGCCTTGGCGAAGGCGGCGGCGAACGGCGCCTGTGCCGGGTCGCTGGACAGCGCGGCGAGGGCCTCGGGGTAGACGGGGAGCAGGCCGCCGTCGGTGGCGTACTTGACGCCCCACTGCTTGTTGGAGGCCAGCTTCACGAACTCCTTGGCCGCGTCCTTCTCCTTCGCGGAGCCCCACACGGCGATGTCGTTGCCGCCGAGGAAGGACTGCGCCTCGCCGCCCGCCTTGGCCGGGAGCGGGAAGAAGGCCAGCTTGTCGCCCTTGAGCTTGCCCTTGCTGTCCTCCGCGATCCCCGGCAGGTCCCACGACGCGGTGAGGTACATGCCGACCTTGTTGTTGGCGAAGCGGGTGCGGATCTCGGTGGTGTTCTGGTTGAGGCGCGACTTGCTGGACAGGCCGCCGGTCACCAGGCCGGTGTACTGGGCGAAGCCCTCCTTGAAGCCGGGGTCGGTGAGCTTGCCGACCCACTTGTCGCCCTCCTTGACGGCGTAGTCGCCGCCGGCGGTCCAGGCGAGGGCGCCGAGCAGGTGGTTGGCGTCGGAGCCGCCGTTGAAGGCGAAGCCGTCCACGTCCTTGCCCTTCTTGGCCTGGATCTTCTTGGCGGCCGCCACGAGCTCGTCCCAGGTCTTGGGGATCTCGATCTTGAGCTCCTTGAACCAGTCGGCGCGGTAGAGCACCGCCCGGCTGCCGCCGCCCCACGGCACGGCGTACGTCTCGCCGTCGATGGTCTCCAGCCCCATGAGGTTCTTGGGGATCTGGGCCTGGTCACCGCTCGCCACGATGTCGGTGATCGGCTCCAGGGCCTCCTGGCTCTGCCACAGCGGCACCTGGTCGTTGCCGATCTCCGTCACGTCAGGGCCGGTGCCGCCGGCGGCCGCGGCCGTGAACTTGTCGTTGACCTGCGGCCAAGGGATCCACTCGACGTTCACCTTGGCGCCGGTCTCCTTCTCGAACTCGGCGACCAGCTCGTCGGTGTACTTCTGGGCGGCGGGGTTGGTGTCCCCGAGGCGCCAGAACGTCAGCGTCTTGCCGGCGTACTTGGGGCCGCTGCTGGCGGGTGCGGCGGCGCTGGGTGAGGACGAGGGGGTTTCGCTTGAGCCACAGGCGGCCAGACCCAGAGCCAGCGCGGCCGTGCTGACCGTAGCGGCTGTGATCTTCGCGATCCTCACAGGGTTCTCCCTTCCCGGGTGCCGGCCTACGGTCCGCACCAGGCTGATCGTCAAATGTCGAACAACGCTGCTAAACTAACAAGAAACTTTCTTAAAAGAAACGCCCGTTAGCCATTCGTGACGAGAGGGGTGCGGTAATGAGTCGAAGCCCGGGAGTCCCCCGGCTGCTGCGCCGGTTGAACGATCGCGCGGCACTCGAACTCCTTCTGGCGGACGGCCCGCTCACCCGGGCCGAGCTGGGGGAACGGACCGGGCTCTCCAAGGTAACCGCAGGTCAGCTGCTCGCTCGCCTGGAGGAGCGGGGGCTGGTCGAGGTCGCGGGGGAGCGTGCCGGGGGCAGGGGGCCGCACGCCGCCCTGTACACCGTCGTTCCCTCCAGCGCGTACGTCGCCGGCCTCGAGGTCCTGCCCGACAGCCTCAAGGTCGCTGTGGCGGACATCACAGGCAGGGTGGTCGTCGAGATCACGCTCAACCCGTCCGACGGCCGCGACCCGGTCAAGGCGGTCCACGAGGCGGTGCAGCGCGCCTGCGACACGGCGAACGTCAGCCTGTCGCGGTTGCGCGCGTTCGTCATCGGCACCAGGGGCGTGGTCGACCCGGTCACGGGCGACGTGCGCTGGTCGTACGACCTGCCGGACTGGCACGTCGGCGTGCTGGCCAGCCTGCGCGAGACGCTCGGCGCGTCCGTCACCATCGAGAACGACGTCAACCTGGTCGCGCTCGCCGAGCACAAGCACGGCGCGGCCGTCGGCCACGACGACTTCGTGGTGATCTGGGCCGGCGTCGGCCAGGGCCTCGGCGTCATGCTGGGCGGCCGGCTGCACCGGGGCACCAGCGGGGGAGCGGGCGAGATCGGCTGGCTGCCGGTCCCCGGCGAGCCGCTGCCGTCGGACGTCTCGGAGCCGCAGTCGGGCTCGTTCCAGCGCCTGGTGGGGCACGACGCGCTGCGCGGTCTGGCCGACCGGCACGGCGTGACCGGCAGGACGGTGCCCGACCTGGTGCGCGCCGGCGACGAGGGCTACCTGGACGAGCTGGCGGGACGGCTGGCCGTGGGCGCGGCGGCGGTGACCGTCGTGCTCGACCCCGGCCTGATCGTGCTCAGCGGCGACATCGGCCGGGCGGGCGGCGCGCGGCTGGCCGCCAAGGTGCAGGAGGCGGTGGCCCGCGTCTGCCCCAGCCGGCCGACCGTGGTGACGACCCAGGTGGCGGGCAACCCCGTGCTGCGCGGGGCGCTGGTGGCCGCTCTGGAGCAGGCCCGGGAGCAGGTCTTCTCCGACACTGTGTGAGAATTTCTGCTCATGTGGCAGTCTCCCAACGATGTCGTGCTCATCTCCGACCCCAGGGTGACCGCGCTTCCCGTGCGCGAGTGCGGCGAGCCGCTGGCCGACGTGCGCGGGCGGCTGCGCGTGGACGCGCGGCTGGCCGACGACGAGGGCGCGTACGCGCACCTGCGCTCCGGCCTGCTCGACCGGCTGGAGCGGGCCGAGCGCTCGCTGCCCGGCGGGTATCACCTGCTGATCGTGGAGGGCTACCGGCCCATCGCCACGCAGCGGCGGATCTTCGAGACGTACCGGGCAGAACTTCACACCACATTCCCCGAAATTTCCCCCGACGAGTCATATATCGCGGCGAGTCGGTACGTGTCCCCGGTCGAGGTCGCCCCCCACACCGCCGGCGCCGCCGTGGACCTGACCCTGTGCGACCCCGACGGCGTCGAGTACGACATGGGCACCCAGGTCAACGACAACCCGGAGCAGAGCGACGGCGCCTGCTATACGGCCGCCCCCAATATCTCCGCCGACGCCCGCGCCCACCGCAAGCTCCTGGCCGCCGCTCTGGAGCCCGTCGGCCTGGTCAACTACCCCACCGAGTGGTGGCACTGGTCGTACGGCGATCGTTACTGGGCCATGTCCACGGGATTTTCCCACGCCCACTACGGGCCCCTCTAAGCAACCGTTTGCTTGACGGGTTTTCCCCGGGGCGCGCGCCGGGCACAACCTTCAGTCGGAGGTTTGGTCTCCCAGCGAGGTGTGGGCATGGTTCCGTTGATCGGGATCGAAGAGGAATACCTCGTAGTCGATCCCCGCACCCGCCACGTGGCTCCCCGAGCGGCCGATGTCCTGGCCGCGGCGACGGATGTGCTCGACGTGGTGCAAGAAATCACCCGTTTCCAGGTGGAGGCACGCACGCCGCCCTCCGCCGACCTCAGCGAGCTCGGCTCGCAACTGCGTAGCGCGCGGCGGGAGGTGGCGGCCGCGGCCCGATCGTGCGGGCTGGCCGTCGTCGCGAGCGGCATCCCCGTGCTGGGGAACGTCATGCCGCCGCCGCTCGCCGACGACGATCGCTATCACCAAGGGAGGACGCTCTATCGCGCACTTCATGACGAGATCAGCATCTGCGCCCTGCACGTACACGTGGACGTGCCCGACGAGGAGCACGCCGTCTACGTCGGCAACCACCTGCGCCCCTGGCTGCCCACGCTGATCGCGCTGGCCGCCAACTCGCCGTTCTTCGTGGGCCGCGACACCGGCTACGCGTCGTGGCGGGTGATCAGCTGGGGCCGCTGGCCGGTGTCCGGCGCGCCGCCGTACTTCCCGTCGTTCGGCGACTACGAGCTGGCGGTGCGCGCGCTCACCGACTCGGGCGTGCTGCTCGACGCCAAGACGGTCTACTGGGACGCCCGGCCGTCGTCCCGGCTGCCCACGGTCGAGATCAGGGTGGCCGACGTGCCGCTCGACGTGAGCGACAGTCTCACCCTGATCGGGCTCATCCGCGCGCTGGTGGTGACCGCGCTGGCCGCGGTGGAGCGGGGTGACCGGGGGCTGCCGATCCCGGCGGAGGTGCTGCGCGCCGCCTACTGGCGCGCGGCCCGCTACGGGCTGACGGGCGACAGCATGGACGTGCGGCACGGCACCCTCGTGCCCGCGCCCGTGATGGCGGGCCGCCTCCTGGAGCATGTACGCAAGGCGCTGGCGGAGGCCGGCGACCTGACGTTCGTCCAGGAGGGGCTGGACCGCTTGCTGCGCAAGGGCTCGGGAGCCATGCGCCAGCGCCGGGTGCACGCCAGGGGCCACGACCTGGCCGACGTGGTGGACGACCTCATCGAGGCCACCGTCGCGTAGCCACGCCGACTGACGCACGGCCTAACGCAAGGCAAGCGCCACGGCCACGCCCAGGCCGAACGCGACAACGACGCCGCGCAGAACCTTGGCCGACATGAGTCTGGCCAGACGCGTGCCCAGGAACCCGCCGGCCAGGCTGGCCGGCGCTATCACCGCCACGGCCTGCCACTGCACGGGACCGAACAGGGAGAACGCCACGACCGACACCGTGCTGATCACCAGCGCGAGCGTGGCCCGCACGGCGTTCACCCGGTGCAGGTTGTCGTGCAGGAACATGCCGAGCACCGTCAGGAGCAGCACCCCCATGCCGCCGTTGAAGTAGGCGCCGTAACAGCCGCCGAGGAAGACCCCGGCGTACACCAGTTTGCTGGGCGGCCCGTCGGCCTCACCGCCGAAGAGCCTGCGCAGCCACGGCTGGGCCAGCAGCGCCAGGCTGGCGAAGGCCACCAGCCACGGCACCAGCGACTCGAACAGCCGGCCGGGCGTGAGCAGCAGCAACGCGCTGCCCACGCCCGCGCCCAGCACGGTCGTGATCGACAACGCCGCCGCCCGGCGCCGCTGGCCGCGCAGCTCGGCCCGGTAGCCGAGCACGCCGCCCAGATAGCCGGGCCACAGCGCCACCGCGTTGGTCACCGACGCGGTCAGACTCGGATAGCCCAGCGCCAGCAGCGCCGGGAACGAGATGAGCGTCCCACCGCCCGCCAGCGCGTTCACCACCCCGGCCAGCAGACCGGCGCCCAGCATGAACAGGAGATCCGTCATCGGCCGACTGCGTAGCCCTGGGCGCCGCGCGGGTTGGCGGCGGCCTTGAGGAACTCGCCGTCACGGGCGACGGCGCTGAGCCTGCCGAGCGTCCACGGGCCCTGCACCTCGACCTCGTGCCCACGCCGGCGCAGCTCCGCTGTCACGGCCGCGTCCACCCGGTCCTCGACGTGCAGCACGCCGGGCCGGGAGCCGCGCGGGAAGAACGAGCTGGGGAAGTGCTCGGAGTGGAACATGGGGGCGTCGATGGCCTCCTGGAGGTTCAGCCCGCCGTGGACGACGGCGAGGAAGAAGTTCAGGCTCCACTGGTCCTGCTGGTCGCCGCCGGGGGTGCCGAACGCCAGCCACGGCCTGCCGTCCCTGAGCGCGAACGACGGCGTCAGCGTGGTGCGCGGACGCGTGCCGGGGCGCAGCGAGGCGGGCAGCCCCTCCTGCAGCCAGAACATCTGCGCCCTGGTGCCCAGGCAGAAGCCCAGCTCGGGGATCGTGGGGGAGCTCTGCAGCCAGCCGCCGCTGGGGGTGGCGGAGACCATGTTGCCCCACCGGTCCACGACGTCGAGGTGGCAGGTGTCACCCTTCACCGTGCCGTCGCGGGCCACGGTCGGCTCGCCGACGCCCTGCGGGGAGCGCGCGCCGGAGACGCCGGGGGCGTCGCTCGCCGTGCCGGGCGCGGGGTAGTCGGGCAGCCTGGGCGCCCGGCCGCCCGGGGAGCCGGGCCGCAGCTCGAAGCTGGCCCGCGCGCCGACGAGCTTGCGCCGCTCGGCGTTGTACGCCTCGCTGAGCAGGTCGGACACGGGCACGTCGGTGTCGCCGTACCAGGCCTCGCGGTCGGCGAAGGCGAGCTTGGCCGCCTCCGTCACCGTGTGCACGTAGTCGGCGCCGAGGAACTCCATCCCGTCCAGGTCGAAGCCCTGAAGGAGGGCGAGCTGCTGCAGGAACACCGGCCCCTGCCCCCACGCCCGCGTCTTGTAGACGGTGTGGCCGCGGTAGTCGAAGGCGAGCGGCTCCTCGACCGACGCCGACCACCGGGCCAGGTCGTCGCCGGTGAGCAGCCCGCCGTGCGCCTCGCCGCTGCTGTCCCGCCAGGCCGTCTTGGCGCAGAACTCGGCGATCGCCTCGGCCACGAACCCCTCGTACCAGGCGCGGCGGGCGGCGGCGAGCTGTCCCTCGCGGGTGCTCGACGCGGCCTCGGCCTCGGCGACCACCCGCCGGTAGGTCTCCGCCAGCACCGGGTTGGCCAGCTTCGACCCGGCCGCCGGGACGCGGCCGCCGGGCAGCCAGGTGGCCGCCGACGTCGGCCAGTCGCCGGTGAACAGTCCTTCGACCGACGCGATCGTGGCCGCGATGCGCTCCAGCACCGGCACGCCGTGCTCGGCGTAGTGGATCGCGGGCGCCAGCACGTCGGCCAGCGACCAGGTGCCCCAGCGCTCCAGCATGAGCATCCAGCCGCCGAACGCCCCCGGCACGGTGGCCGCCAGCAGCCCCGTGCCGGGCACGATGTCCAGGCCCAGCCCGGTGTAGCGCTCGATGGTGGCCGCGGCCGGCGCCACGCCCTGCCCGCACACCACGGACACCTTCTGCTCGTCCTCGCTCCACAGCAGGATCGGCACCTCGCCGCCGGGGCCGTTCAGGTGCGGCTCGGCGACCTGGAGCACGAACCCGGCGGCCACCGCCGCGTCGAAGGCGTTGCCGCCGCGTTCCAGCACGCCCATGCCGGTGGCCGAGGCCAGCCAGTGCGTGCTGGCGACCATGCCGAAGTCGCCCGTCAGCTCGGGCCTGGTGGTGAACAAGATCTCTCCTTCTACAGATTGGCGGCCGCGTCGGGAATGCGGTCCACCGTAACCAGATGACACGCGGCCGGATGGCCGTTGCCGCGAGGGTCCTGAAGCAGGGGCTCCTCGCTGCGGCAGGCGTCGTACGCCAGCGGGCACCGCGTGTGGAACCGGCACCCGGACGGCGGGTCCACCGGGCTGGGCACGTCCCCGCCGAGCACGATCCTGCGCCGCTCCCGCTGCCGCACCGGATCGGGCACCGGCGCCGCCGACAGCAGGGCCTGCGTGTACGGGTGCCGCGGCGCGGCGAAGATCTCGGCCGTCGGACCGGACTCGACGATCTTGCCCAGGTACATGACGGCGATCCGGTCGGCGAGGAACTCCACCACCGACAGGTCGTGTGTGATGAACAGGCACGAGAAGCCCATGTCCCGCTGCAGGTCCGTGATCAGGTTGAGCACCGACGCCTGCACCGACACGTCCAGTGCCGACACCGGCTCGTCCGCCACGACCAGCTTGGGCTCCAGGATCAGCGCCCTGGCCAGCCCGACCCGCTGCCGCTGCCCGCCGGACAGCTCGTGCGGGAACCGGGAACGCATCTCCTGCCGCAACCCCACCTTCTCCAGCATGGCGGACACGCGTCCGGAGACCTCACGCCGGTCGGCCACCTTGTGCCTCAGCAGCGGCTCGGCGACGATCTGCCCGATCGTGAATCGCGGGTTGAGCGAGGAGTAGGGGTCCTGGAAGACCATGTGGACGTCCCTGCGCAGCGGGCGCATGGCCCGGCGCGACAGGTGGGTGATGTCGCGGCCGTCCAGCTCGATGGCCCCCGAGGTGGGCTCGGTCAGGCGCAGCACGCACTTGCCGACGGTGGACTTGCCGCTGCCCGACTCGCCGACCAGGCCGAGCACCTCGCCCTGGCCGAGCTCCAGCGACAGGCCGTCCACGGCGCGTACCTGGCCGTAGTGCTTGACCAGGTTGTCGATCCGCAGGATCACTGCTTGCCTCCCGGGTGGAAACAGGCCGCCAGATGGCCGTCCGCGTGCCGTTCGAGCGGGGGTCTGGCCGCGCGGCAGTCGTCCTGGGCGCGCGGGCAGCGGGCCTGGAACGCGCACTCCTCGGGGTCCGACAGCGGCGAGGGCACCATGCCGGGGATCTCGGCCAGGCGGCCGTCGACCGCCGCGGACGGGAGGGCGTTCATCAGACCCAGCGTGTACGGGTGCCGCGGGTTCGCGAACAACTCGGCCACCGGGGCCTGCTCGACGGCGCGGCCGGCGTACATGACCACGGCCCGGTCGGCGATGTCGGCCACCACGCCCAGGTCGTGCGTGATGAGGATGATCGCCGTGCCGAGCCGGTCGCGCAGGTCGCGGAAGACGTCCAGCACGCCCGCCTGGATCGTCACGTCGAGCGCCGTGGTGGGCTCGTCGGCGATCAGCACCCGCGGCGAGCAGGCCACCGCGATCGCGATCATCACGCGCTGGCGCATGCCGCCGGAGAGCTGGTGCGGGTACTCCTTCATGCGGCGCTGCGGCGCCGGGATGCCGACCAGCTCCAGCAGCTCGACGGCGCGGCTCCTGGCGGCCTGGCGCGAGAGGCGCTCGTGCCTGCGCAGCACCTCGGTGATCTGGTATCCGACGCTGAACGACGGGTTCAGCGAGGTCATCGGCTCCTGGAAGACGACCGAGACCTCCTTGCCGCGTACGTGCCGCAGGTCCGCCTCGGGGAGCGTGGTGAGCTCGCGCCCGTCCAGCTTGACCGAGCCGGACAACCGGGTCGTGTCGGGCGGCAGCAGCCTGGGCACCGACATCGCGGTGACCGACTTGCCGCAGCCGGACTCGCCGCACAGCGCCAGGATCTCGCCCTCGTCCAGCGTGAGCGAGATGTCCCTGACCGCCTGCACCAGGCCGTCCTCGGTGTCGAAGCCGACCCGCAGGTCGGTGATCTCCAGCAGGCTCATCGGCCGCTCCTCGGGTCCAGGACGTCCCGCAGCCCGTCGCCCAGCAGGTTGAAGCCGAGCGTGGCCAGCGCGATCATGACGCCGGGCCAGACCGCCAGCCAGGGGGCGTCGCTCAGATACTGCTGCGCGGTCGTCAGCATCACGCCCCACGAGGGCGTGGGCGGCTGCACGCCCAGCCCCAGGAACGACAGCGTGGCCTCGCCGATGATCGCCCCCGGGATCGCCACGGTGGCCTGCACGATGAGCGGGTTGAGGCAGTTCGGGAGCACGTAACGGAAGATGAGGTGCCCGTCGCCCGCGCCGTCGGCGACGGCCGCGGCCACGTAGTCCATCTCCCTGACCGCCAGCACCTCGCCACGGGTGATCCTGATGACGGCGGGCAGCTGCGAGAAGCCCAGCGCGAACACCACGCCCTTCAGCGAGGGCCCGATGATCGCCGCGAGCCCCACCGCGAAGACCAGGAACGGGAACGCCAGCGTCACGTCCACCAGCCGCATCACGACCGGGTCGAGCCAGCGCCGGTAGAACCCCGCGACCAGGCCGATCGGGATGCCCACGACCATCGCCAGCAGCGTGGAGAGCACCCCGGCCTGCAGCGACACCTGCGCGCCGTGCGCGATCCTGGCGAACGCGTCGCGGCCCAGGTCGTCGGTGCCCATCGGGTGCGCGCCCGACGGCGGCGCGAGCGTGGCCAGGTAGTCCTGCGTGGTGGGGTCGCCGGTCACCAGCGGCCCGATCAGCGCCAGCAGCACGAACGCGACCACCAGCACCAGCCCGGCCATCGGCATCGGGCGCCTCTTGAAACGCCGCCACAGCCTAGTCATTCGCGCCCCCCGACAGCCTGATCCGGGGGTTGAGGAACGCGTACACGATGTCGACCAGCAGGTTGACCAGCACGTAACCGATGACGGTGATCAGCACGACGGCCTGGATGACGGGGTAGTTCCTGGTCAGCACCGCGTCCACGGTCAGCTTGCCGAACCCGGGGATCACGAAGATCTGCTCGGTCACCACCGCGCCGCTGATCAGCGCGCCGAGTTGGAGGCCGAGCACGGTGACCACGGTCGTCAGGCTGTTGCGCAGCGCGTGCGCGCCCACGACCTTGACCTCGGACAGGCCCTTCGACCTGGCGGTCCGGACGTAGTCGGCCGAGAGCGCGCCGAGCATGGCCGAGCGGGTCTGCCGCATGAGGATGGCGGCGAAGCCGGTGCCGAGCACTAGGGCGGGCAGGATCATGCGCTGGAGGTTCTGGCCGGGGTCCTGGGTGAAGGGGACGTACCCGGAGGCGGGCAGGACCCGCCAGGTGACCGCGAACAGCAGGATGCCGAGCAGCCCGAGCCAGAAGTGCGGCACCGACAGCCCGGCCAGGCCGAACCCGGTGGCCAGGTAGTCGGCGAGCCGGCCGCGCCGGACGGCCGCGACGATGCCCGCGCCCACGCCGACGACGATCGCGACCAGCATGGCCAGGGCCGACAGCTCCAGCGTCACCGGCAGCCGCTCGGCGATGATGTCGATCACCGGGAGCTGGTCCTGCGTGGAGCGGCCGAAATTGCCGGTCAGGGTCTGGCCGACGTAGTCGAGGTACTGGGCGGGCAGCGGCTTGTCCAGGCCGAACTCGTGCCGGATGGCCTCGATCACGGCGGGCGAGGCCTCCTCGCCCGCCATGACCGTGGCCGGGTCCCCGGGCAGCGCCCTGATCCCGAGGAAGATCAGGACGCTGGCCAGGAACAGCACGATCACGGCCGATCCGCAGCGCCGGAGGATGAACCAGAGCATTACGCGGTGAACCCCGCGGTGACGAAGCGCGGCAGGCCGTCCTTGAAGTACTGGACGCCGGCCACGTTCTTGCTCATGCCCAGGTAGTACTTGTTGTGGTACAGGTACAGGACGCCGCGCACCTCGGCGGCCTTCTTCATGGCGCTCGCGTAGAGCTCGGCCCGCTTGGCCGGGTCCGACTCGGCGGCGGCCTGCTTGATCGGGTCGTCGATGCCCGGGTCGGACATGCCGCTGTAGTTGTTGCTGCCGCGGCTGGTGATGAGGTTCGTGAGGTTGCCGTCCGGGTCCACCCGGCCCGACCAGCCGTTCAGCAGGACGTCGAACTTGCCGGACTTGCCCTGCTCAAGCGTGCTGACGAACTCGGCGCTCTGCACGCTCACGTTGAAGCCCGCCTCCTTGGTCATCTGCTGGATGACCTGCGCCAGGCGCACGTTGGTGGCGTCGTTCGGGCTGGTGAGCGTGACCGGGACCGGCGTCTGCGCGCCGGACGCCTGCACCAGCTGCTTGGCCTTGGCCAGGTCGCGCTTCGGGCACTGCAGGTCCTTGGCGCGGTAGGGGCTGTCCACCGGCACGGGGAAGCAGTCCACCTCGTGCAGGCCGTTGTAGACCGTCTTGTTGATCACGTCGCGGTCGAGGGCCAGCTCGAACGCCTCGCGCAGCTGCGGGCTCTTGGCCAGCGCCGTGTTCACCGTGCCGGGCTTCTCGGTGGAGCCACTGGCGTTGCCGGTGTTGATCGTGATGCCGTAGTAGCCGAGGCCGCCGCCGGACACGACCTTGAGGTTGGGGTCGCCCTGCACGCCCTTGACCGTGGTGGTGGCGAGGTTGTCGCCCACCTGGACGTCGCCGGACTTCAGGTTCGCGGCCCGTACGTTCGGGTCCACGATGATTTTGTATACGAGCTTGTCGAGCTTGACCTTGGCAGCGTCGTAGTAGTCGGGCGCCTTCTCCAGCACGATCTGGCTGCCGGACGTACGGCTCGCGAACTTGAACGGCCCGACGCACACCGGGCTCGCCCCGAAGTTGTCGCTGCCCGCGTCCAGGGCCTTGGGCGACATGATCATGCCGGCGCGGTCGGCGAGCTGCGCGGTCAGCGGCGTGAACGCCTGCGTCAGCGTGAGCTTGACCGTCGTGGGGTCGGCCACGGTGACCTTGGACACCGCCGCCAGGTCGGCCTGGCGCGCGGACTTCTCCCAGGTGCGGTGCCGGTCCAGCGACTTCTTGACCGCCTCGGCGTCGAACGCCGTGCCGTCGTTGAACTTCACGCCCTCGCGCAGCTTGATCGTCACCTCCTTGCCGTCGCCGGAGACCTCGGGCAGGGCGCTGGCCAGCTGCGGGACCAGGCTCGACTGCGCGTCGATGTCGAAGAGCTTCTCGCACATGTTCGCGAACACCTCGCGCCCCACCAGCGTGGTCGAGATGCTCGGGTCGAGCGCGTCGGGGTCGGCGCTGAGCGCCACGTTGAGCGTGCCGCCCGCCTTGACCGGCCGGTTGTCGGCCGAGGCGTCGGCTATGGAGGGAGGGGCCGCGGGGGTGCCGCTCGATCCGCCTCCGCCGCAAGCTGCCAGCGCAAGGGGGAGAACGGCGAGCGCCGCGACGAGCCTGGGGGACGGTCTCATGGGGCCTCCGTTGAAAGGTTTAGGAGACTGTATACAAGACCTCACATTTCACTGGTGTTTCATGACCCTGTGTTGTTATCTGAGTGTTTTCTAATCGTTCGGGGGATTTGGCGCGGAGGCCGCCGTGCGGATCGCCGTGAGGAACGACCGCCTGGCCGCCGCCACGTGCGCGATCGCCCTGGCCTGCGCCTCGTCCTCGTCGCCCGCCGCGATGGCCTCGCACAGGCTCAGGTGCTCGCTCCAGGAGTGCGGCCCGCGCGCGGCGGCCGTCTGGCTGAAGACCCACTGCGCCCGCAGGAGCATGGGCTTCATCATCAGGCTCAGGTACGAGTTGCCCGCCGCCTCACCGACGGCCAGGTGGAAGGCCGTGTTGAGATCGGCCACCTCCTCCAGCCGCCCGTTCTCCACGGCCTCCTTGGCCTGCTCAAGCACCCGCCGCAGCCGCGCGGCGGACTCGGGCGTCCGCTTGCGCGCCGCCAGCCGCGCCGCCAGGCCCTCGACCGCCATGCGCACGTCGAAGAGCTCCTCACCCTCCGCCGCCGACAGCCGCGCGACGGTGGCGCCGAGCCGGGGCACGACCTCGACGAACCCCTCCGTGGCCAGCACCCGGATGGACTCGCGTACGGGGTTGCGGGACACGCCGAGCAGCGCGGCCAGCCGATCCTCGACCAGCCGCTCACCCTGGGCGAGCTCGCCGGAGAGTATGCGTCGCCGCAGCTCCTTGGTGACCTCGTCGCGCAAGGTCGAATGGGCCGCGCCCAGCGTTAAATCAGTCATGAGGCGACAATCGTATACAGCACGACCCACCCCTCCACCCGCCCACCACCCCCTGCACCTCCACCCCAACCCCACCCCACCCGCCCGCACCCCTTGGCTCCGACCCTCGACCTCCGCACCTCGGGCTGGGCCCCCACGGTTCGCTGATCGCGGCACCGATCCCCTCGTCGCTGATCTCGACCGGCGGATCGGTCGCGGCCGACCAGGGTGGCCTGGACCACCACGACGCGCCCGACCAGCATTCGGACGCCCCGCTAGCCAGCTACGGCTCTTCTTTCCCGTGATCTCACCCAGGCGGTGAAGCCCTCGATCGCGTCGACGACCGCCTCGAAGCGGACCGAGTGGTAAAGGTCGAAGGCGTGGTTCCCGCCGTGCAGCTCGGCGTAGACGACGGGGTTGGCCGAGGTCTGGCGTAGCCGGTCGGCGAAGTGCCGGGCATCGGCCGAGGGCACCAGCGGATCCAGATCGCCGTGAGCCACGAGGAACGGTGGTGCGTCCGGTGCGATGTGGGCCAGTGGCGAGGACTCGGGGCCTTGGCCGAAGTAGGTGCCGTACCAGCCGTTCAAGTAGATGGCGCCGGTCACGGAGGTGTCGGCGTCCTCGAAGCCCGGCTGGAAGGCGGGGTCGTTCTGGGTGAGCGCGGCCAGCGCCGCCATGTGCCCGCCCGCCGAACTGCCCGCGACGAACAGCGTCGACGGGTCGGCGCCGTACTCGTGGGCGTGCTCGCGCACCCATGCGATGATCTTCTTGAGGTCGATCAGGTGGTCCGGATGCTGGACCTCGGGCCGCAGCCGGTAGTTGGCGCTGATGCACACCCATCCCCGGCTGGCGAGGTGGTAGAGCAGGGGAAGCGACTGGCTGTTCTTGTGGCCGCCGGAGTAGCCGCCGCCGTGCAGGTGGATCATCACGGGGGCGCCGGACGGGCGCGAGCGGTGGTGGTAGAGGTCGAGCAGGTTGCGGCGGCCCGCGCCGCCGTAGGCGAGGTCGGCCACGCGCCGGACGTCCAGGCGGCGCCGGAAGATGGGCAGAACCAGGATGCGGGCCAGCGGGGGACGGCGCCGCAGTCCGACGCCGAGGTCGGCGTCGATGGCGGCCCGCCATCCCGCGCCCAGCCCCAAGTCCATCGCCCGCTCGATCCTGACCCTCTCGCCCATCGCGCGGTAGGCGATGACCGCGAGCCCGATCGCGGTCACGGCGGCCAGGGCGACGACCGCCCAGCCGCCCGCCGAGTCGATGTCACCGTCGGCGAACGCCAGCGCCGTCGGGAGCAGCAGCATCCAGAAGAAGGCCGCGAACGGCAGCTCATTGGCGGCCAGGCCGAAGTAGTAGCTCATACGGCCCAGCGGGCGTGAGAACGGCACCGGCCGCAGCGCGAACAGCGTGCCGATCGCGACGAGCGTCACAGTGAACACATACCCGAAGGGCACGGAACCTCCAAAGGTTGAATCCTCGCGGATGAGCCTAGGAAGGACCGCTATATGCTGTCCAAGATCAGTATTCTCATATGTTCATAGCTTCAGAGGCATAATGGCTCTGCTGTCACCGCGCTACTTCAAGGCCGTCGCACGCAGGGCGGGCGACGGCCTCCGCGTCGCCCAGCCGGAGGCCGACCGAGGGAGATCGGCTTGGCCTCGTGCCGCACGGGCTCAGGCGCGCAGGCGCAGCCCCCGGGGTGTGGGGTGGAAACCGGCAGCCTCCAGGGCCGCCGCCAATGGCGACTCGACGATGGACGTGCCGTCGGCCCGTTCCACGGTCAGCTTCCCGAGCGCCCCGTCCCGCACGGCCAGCGCGAGGGCATCGACGGCGGGCTGCAGCCGGTCGTCGTCGGCGAACGACAGCAGCGTCTTGCCGCCCCGTTCGACATAGAGCACCAGGTGCCCGTCCACGAGCACGACCAGCGAACCGGCCTTCCGGCCGGGCTTGTGCCCGAGCTCGCCGGGATGCTGCGGCCAGGGGAGCGCGGCACCGTACGGGCTGGCCGGATCGGCCGCGGCCAGCACCACGGCCCGCCGCCCACCCCCTGAGCCGGGCCCAGTACCTCCACCCCCTGAGCCGGGTCCAGTACCTCCGCCCCCTGAGCCGGGTCCAGTACCTCCGCCCCCTGAGCGGGGCCCCAAACCCTCGGTCCTGGAGCCGGGTCCCATACCCCTGGCCCCCGAGTCAGACCCCGGACCCCCAGCCCATGAGTCAGACCCCGGACCCCCAGCCCATGAGTCAGACCCCGGACCCCCAACCCATGAGCCGGGCCCCGGACCGCTGGTCGGGGCGACGCCGGGCGCCATGGCGCGCATCCGGTCGACCGCTCCCGGCAGGGCGAACTGCGCGCCCCCGAGGCCCTCGACGAAGTAGCCCCGGCGGCAGCGCCCGCTCTCCTCGTACGCCCGCAGAACCTGATATATGGGCGTAAATCCCCCAGGAAGTCGTTCCGAGGTCACCGCCCCCCGGGTCACCACGCCGTGCCGTTCCAGCAGCACCTCGGCCTGCGCGTGCGCCCGCTGGGTGCTGTCGGCGGCGGGCGCGGGCAGCAGCCACCACCGGCCGCCCACCGTGGGCGGCCCGCTCCTGCTCGGCAGCACGGCCCGGCGCCGCCGCGTGGTGGCGGGCCGGTGCGCGGGACGGCCGGTGCCGAGCGTGGCCCGCAGCGGCGCCAGCGTGTCGCCGGAGACCCGCCCCGCCCACACCAGATCCCACAGCGCCGCCGCCAGGGCCGCGTCGTCCAGGGACTGGAGCTGGTCGGACAGGCCGCGGAAGAACAGCGCGCCGCCCCCGCCCAGCAGCTCCAGCACGCGCTCGTGCAGAGGGGTCATCGTGATCTCGGCGGGCTCGGGCATCAGCAGCGGCGCGGTGTCGGCGTAGTAGAGCGAGACCCACCCGTCGCCGCCGGGCAGCGAGCCCTGCCCCGCCCACATCACCTCGCCCGACGAGGTCAGCTCGTCGAGCAGCGCCGGATGGTAGCCGGGCACCCGCGCGGGCAGCACCAGCGTCTCCAGCGCGGACGCGGGCACGGCGGCCCCTTGGAGCTGTTCGATCGAGCGGACCAGCGCGTCCATGGCCCGGGCCGCCTCGCTCGCGCCCCGGCCGCCGACCGCCCCCGCGGCGCCCGAGCCGGTGATGCCGTGCCAGGCGGGCAGGAAGCGGGCCAGCGTCTCCGGCGCGACCGGCTCGACCTCCTTGCGCAGCCGGGCCAGCGACCTGCGGCGCAGCATCCGCAGCACCCCGGCGTCGCACCACTCCTCGCCCCGCCCGCCGGGCCGGAACTCCCCGTTCACGACCCGCCCGGACGCGGCCAGCCGGCGCAACGCGTCGGTCACCACGGCCACGCCCAGCCCGAACCGGGCCGCGGCCGGGCCCGCGTGGAACGGCCCCCGGGTGCGGGCGTGCCGCGCCACCAGGTCGGCCAGCGGATCGGCGACCGGCTCCAGGAACGCGTGGGGCAGCCCGACCGGCAGCGGCACGCCCAGCGCGTCACGCATGCGGGCCGCGTCCTCGATGGCCGCCCAATGCTCCTCGCCGGCGATGCGTACGCGGATCGCGCGACGCGAGCGTTCGAGCTCCTCCAGCCAGGCCGGGTCGCCGCCGCGCACGCTCACGTCGGGCGCGAGCAGCGGCCCGTGGGAGCGCAGCAGGTCGGCGAGGTCCTCCAGGTCGCGCAGCGGCCGGTCGAGCCTGGCCAGCTCCCGCTCGGTGTCGGAGATCACGTCGGGGTCGAGCAGCTCGCGCAGGTCGGCCTGGCCCAGCAGCTCGGCCAGCAGCGTGGTGTCCAGCGCCAGCGCCTGGGCGCGCCGCTCGGCCAGGGGCGCGTCGCCCTCGTACATGAACGCGCCCACGTAATGGAACAGCAGCGACGCCGCGAACGGCGAGGCCTGCGAGGTCTCCACCTCCACCAGCCGCACCCGCCGCGCGGCGATGTCGCGCATGAGCTGGACGAGCCCCGGCACGTCGAAGACGTCCTGCAGGC
Organism: Nonomuraea angiospora; assembly: GCF_014873145.1. Classification (NCBI taxonomy): domain Bacteria; kingdom Bacillati; phylum Actinomycetota; class Actinomycetes; order Streptosporangiales; family Streptosporangiaceae; genus Nonomuraea; species Nonomuraea angiospora. Next base: position 10,249,029 of record NZ_JADBEK010000001.1, read on the forward strand.
ACTCGCGCATGGTCTCCAGCACGATCGGGAACGAGGCGTACTGCGAGGCCACGCCCAGCAGGTGGGCGGCGCGCTGGCGCTGCTGCCACAGGGGGCTGCGCTTGCCCGGCGTGCGGCGCGGCAGCAGCAGCGCCCGCCCCGCGCACTCCCTGAACCGGGAGGCGAACATGGCCGACCCGCCCAGCTCCTCCGTGACGATCTGCTCGATCTCCTCGGCGTCGAACGCGGCCACGTCGGTCGGCGGCTCGGCCAGCGTGTCGGGGATGCGCAGCACGATGCCGTCGTCGGAGTGGACCGCCTGCACGTCGATGCCGTAACGCTCGCGCAGGCGCCGGTTGATCGCCAGCGCCCACGGGGCGTGCACCCGCGCGCCGTAGGGGGAGTGGATGACCACGCGCCAGTCGCCGAGCTCGTCGTGGAAACGCTCGACGAGGAGCGTGCGGTCGTCGGGGACGTAGCCGGTGGCCTCGCGTTGTTCGTGGAGGTAGGCCAGCAGGTTTCCGGAGGCGAACTCGTCGAGCCCCGCCTCCCGCATGCGCTCGGTCGAGCCGTTCTTGGCCTGCTCGCGAAGGAACTGCCCGATCGCCTTGCCCAGCTCGGCCGGGCGTCCGGGCGCGTCGCCGTGCCAGAACGGCAGCTTGCCCGGCTGGCCCGGCGCGGGCGAGACGAGCACCCGGTCGGCCGTGATGTCCTCGATCCGCCAGGACGTCGCGCCCAGCACGAACACGTCGCCCACGCGCGACTCGTAGACCATCTCCTCGTCGAGCTCGCCCACCCGGGAGGCCTTCTCGCCCACCAGGAAGACGCCGAACAGGCCGCGGTCGGGGATCGTGCCGCCGTTGGTGACCGCCAGCCGCTGCGCGCCCGGACGGCCCTGCAGGGTGCCGGTGACCCGGTCCCACACGATGCGCGGCCGCAGCTCGGCGAACTCCTCGCTCGGATAGCGCCCGGCCAGCATGTCGAGCGTGGCCTCCAGGGCGGTCCTGGGCAGCGTGGCGTAGGGGGCGGCCCGCTTGACCACGGACTCCAGCTCGTCGACCGTCCACTCGTCGAGCGCGGTCATCGCCACGATCTGCTGCGCCAGCACGTCGAGCGGATTACGCGGATAGCGCAGCTCCTCGATCTGGCCGCTCTTCATCCGCTCGGCCACCACGGCCGTCTGCACCAGGTCGCCCCGGTACTTCGGGAAGATCACACCCTTGGACACCGCGCCGACCTGGTGGCCGGCCCGGCCGATGCGCTGCAGCCCGCTGGCCACGCTCGGCGGCGCCTCCACGCACGCGACCAGGTCGACCGCGCCCATGTCGATGCCCAGCTCCAGGCTGGAGGTGGCGACCACGGCGGGCAGCCGGCCCGACTTGAGCGCCTCCTCGATCTGCGCCCGCTCCTCCTTGGAGACCGAGCCGTGGTGCGCCCGCACGATCTCGGTCACGACCCCCTTGCTCGCCCCGGCCTGCGCCATCATGTCGGCGGGCATCCGCTGCGGCTTCTGCGGCGATGGGGGCGTCTCCCAGATGGACAGGTCGATGGCCTCGACCCCGCCGCCCTCCCGTTCGTACGCGAGCTCGTTGAGGCGGGTGCACAGCCGCTCGGCCAGCCGCCGCGAGTTGGCGAAGACGATCGTCGAGCTGTGCGCCCCGATCAGGTCGAACAGCCGATCCTCCACATGAGGCCAGATCGACCGGCTGCCCGGCTCGGGGGCGAACTCCTCCCCGCCCTCCGGCCGCGGCCGGCCCTCCATCTCCGTCATGTCCTCGACCGGGACGACGACCTCGACCTCGATCCGCTTCTCCGACGGCGGCTGCACGACCGTGGCCGGCCGCGCGCCGCCCAGGAACGCCGCCACCTCGCTCACCGGCCGCACCGTCGCCGACAGCCCGATCCGCTGCGCCGGCTTGTCGAGCAGCGCGTCGAGCCGCTCCAGGCTGAGCGCCAGATGAGCGCCGCGCTTGGTGGCCGCGACCGCGTGGACCTCGTCCACGATCACCGTCTCCACGCCCCGCAACGCCTCGCGCGCCTGGCTGGTGAGCAGCAGGAACAGCGACTCCGGCGTCGTGATCAGGATGTCGGACGGCTTGGCGGCGTAGCGCCTGCGGTCCTGCGAGGGGGTGTCGCCCGAGCGGATCGCCACCGAGATCTCCGGCACCGGCAGCCCGAGCCGGCGCGCCGTCTGCTTGAGCCCGGCCAGCGGCGCGCGCAGGTTGCGCTCGACGTCCACGGCCAGGGCCTTGAGCGGCGACACGTACAGCACCCGCGTCCCCTTCGGAACGCCTTCGCGCCCGGCGGCGGGCGCCTGCGGGGCGGGCCCGGTCTTCTCGAACGCCAGCCTGTCGAGCGACCACAGGAAGGCCGCCAGCGTCTTGCCCGAGCCGGTGGGAGCGACGACCAGGGTGTTGTCGCCGCGCGAGATCGACTCCCACGCGCCCTCCTGGGCGGCCGTGGGAGCTTGGAAGGCTCCGGTGAACCATTGCCTGGTCACCTGGCTGAACTGGTCTAGCGAGCTCACCTGCACATATTGCCTCGCGCCACCGACAGAAAACGCATTTGGCGCCCGGGCGGGCGGTTGAGCGGGGGCCCTGGCGGACATAGAGCGACCGTGACCATTGACTATGCGGCCATCGAAGCCCGCCGAGCGGAGATGAGACGGCGCTACGTCTTAGCGCACCGGCCATCCAGCAGCGCCCGGGGCCTGCACCACATGGCCCTGCTCTCGTCGGACGTGGAGCGCACCATCAAGTTCTACCAGGAGCTCCTGGAGTTCCCGCTCACAGAGATCATCGAGAACCGCGACTACAAGGGCTCCAACCACTTCTTCTTCGACATCGGCAACGGCAACCTGCTCGCGTTCTTCGACTTCCCCGGCCTCGACCTCGGGCCGTACCAGGAGGTGCTGGGCGGGCTGCACCACGTCGCGATCTCCGTCGACCCCGCCACGTGGGAGCGGCTGCGCGGGAAGCTGGAGATGGCCGGCGTGCCGCACCAGATAGAGAGCGGCGCCTCCATTTACTTCAAGGACCCCGATGGCGCCCGGCTGGAGCTGCTCGCCGACCATCTCGGTGAGATGTACGGCTCGAGTGTGCTGTGACCGCGGGTCCGCCCTAGCGCCGCGACGCCCTGCGCGTACGCGGCCGGCCCGCACGGGGCTCCTGCCTGACGCCCGCGTGCCTTTCTGATCGCTCAGACTTCTCCTTCTGTACGGCGAGGCGCAGCGTGTGCAGTAATCGGCGGCGTCTGGCCCTGTGGGCCTTGGTCTCGGCTGTCTTCGGCGGCGAAGACTTGGGGGTCTTTGGCATGGGGATGTCCTACCCACACCCCAGGCGATTCCATACTTGAGTCCATGCGCCTGACGGAGTTCTGGAGACGGATGAACGCTCACTTCGGCGACACGTACGCCGAGTCGTGGGCCCGCGACTACGTGCTCGCGCCGCTGGGCGGACGGACCGTCATGCAGGCACTGGCCGACGGGGAGAGCGCCAAGACCGTCTGGCGCGCGGTCTGCCAGGTGGAGGACGTCTCGCCCAAGCTCCGCTAGCCGCGGCGGCCTCAGGGCTGCGACGTGTCCAGGGCCTGCCGCAACGCGCCGGCCGTGACCTCCAGCTCCTCCACGCTGCCCTGCCCGCCGGGCGACCACAGGAACGTCCATCCGCGGTGCGACGGGGTGGCGAAAATGATCGTCTGACGGCCGGTGCGCGGGTGCCAGACCCACAGCACCGGATCGTCGTTGCCTACCATGCGGCTGACCAGACCATGCTGGGGGAGCACCTCGGCGAGCGCCTCGAGATGGGTGCGCCGTTCACTGGTGTAGCCGCTCGCCACTCGCCGCCTCCAACCCTCGGCCCCTGCAGTGAGTCTCCCCAGCTCACCGCCCAGGCAACACCTTGGAGGCCAACATCGGCGGGGCTTGTTCACAGGGATGCGCATGCGTCTGGAGTCGAACGTGAACGCATACGGCTCAATGAACTCCTGCGCGCCCGGACCCCCGATACGGAAGCCGAAACCATGCTCGAACCACACGCCTAGGGCCACCACCGTCCACGGCCGCCAGGGACGCCGAGGGCTACCAGGTCCATGGCCGCCAGGGACGCCGAGGGCTACCAGGTCCACGGCCGCCAGGGACGCCGAGAGGCACCGCGTCCACGGCCGCCGAGGGTGACCAGGTCCACGGCCGCTGCAGGCGCCGAGAGCCGCGCCGTCACGTCCACGGCCGCTGCAGGCACCGAGAGCCGCCACGTCCGCGACGCCGAGGGCCTCACCGTGTCCACGGCCGTTGCGGGCGCCGAGAGCCGCGCCGTCACGTCCACGGCCGCTGCAGGCACCGAGAGCCGCCACGTCCGCGACGCCGAGGGCCTCACCGTGTCCACGGCCGTTGCGGGCGCCGAGAGCCGCGCCGTCACGTCCACGGCTGCCGCAGGCACCGAGAGCCGCCACGTCCGCGACGCCGAGGGCCTCACCGTGTCCACGGCCGTTGCGGGCGCCGAGGGCCACGCCGACTTCGGTGGCCCGCCGCATGAGCGCCTCGGCGGCGGCCAGCCAGTCGCGGGCACCCGCGCGGCAGGCGCCGATCGCGTAGACCACCCCGTCCACGGCCGCCGGTTGAGAGCCGTCGCCCGGGGACCGGGATCCCGGCGACCGTCGAAGACGGAGCGGTGAAGCCGACGCCGTCGCGCCCGAGGTCGAAAAGGACACCGTCACGGTGCGCTGGGACAACAGTAAGCAGTGGTCGCCCGGGTACCGCGTCGGCACGCCAAGCCCCGGCCGTTCCCGCGCAGGTCCAAACTTTCCCTGCCCTGCCCCGTCCTGCCCTGCCCCGTCCTGCCCTGCCCCGTCCTGCCCTGCCCCGTCCTGCCCTGCCCCGTCCTGCCCTGCCCCGTCCTGCCCCGTCCTGCCCTGCCCCGTCCTGCCCTGCCCCGTCCTGCCCTGCCCCGTCCTGCCCTGCCCCGTCCTGCCCCGCCGGACAGCCGATCGTGGACGGGAAACGCGACCGAACACTGGCGCCTGCTTGACCCCCGCCCCCGCCACCGAAGGCGGGTATTGACGGCGACCTGCGTGTTCCTGCTGTGATCGAACAGCCGTTCGGCTACGATGGGTTTCGCCCGAGCCACGTCTTCCCCGGCAGTCGCATGAAAAATGTCGGTGGCAGGCCGTAGCTTTCACTCGACTGATCGGACCACGACCCTCCAGGGGGAGTTCCCATGGCTATCAACGACCGCGAGAAGGCCCTCGAGACCGCGCTCGCTCAGATCGAGCGACAGTTCGGCAAGGGCTCCGTCATGCGCCTGGGCGATGACGCCCGAGCCCCCATCGAGGTGATCCCCACCGGGTCGATCTCCCTTGACGTGGCCCTCGGCATCGGCGGCCTGCCGCGCGGCCGCATCGTCGAGATCTACGGCCCGGAGTCCTCCGGTAAGACCACGATCGCCCTGCACGCGGTGGCCAACGCCCAGCGCGCCGGCGGCATCGCGGCCTTCATCGACGCCGAGCACGCCCTCGACCCCGAATACGCCAAGAAGCTGGGGGTCGACACCGACGCCCTGCTGGTCTCCCAGCCCGACACGGGTGAGCAGGCGCTGGAGATCGCCGACATGCTGATCAGGTCCGGCGCCGTCGACATCATCGTCATCGACTCGGTGGCCGCGCTGGTGCCCAAGGCTGAGATCGAGGGCGAGATGGGCGACAGCCACGTCGGCCTCCAGGCCCGCCTCATGTCTCAGGCCCTGCGCAAGGTCGCCGGCGCGCTCAACAGCACGGGCACCACCGCCATCTTCATCAACCAGCTCCGCGAGAAGATCGGCGTCATGTTCGGCAGCCCCGAGACCACGACGGGTGGTAAGGCGCTCAAGTTCTACGCCTCGGTCCGGATGGACATCCGCCGCATCGAGACCCTCAAGGACGGCACGGAGGCGGTCGGCAACCGCACCAGGATCAAGGTCGTGAAGAACAAGATGGCTCCGCCCTTCCGCGTGGCCGACTTCGACATCCTCTACGGCGTGGGCATCTCCCGCGAGGGCGGTCTCATCGACATGGGCGTGGAGCACGGCTTCGTCCGCAAGTCCGGCGCCTGGTACACGTACGAGGGCGACCAGCTCGGCCAGGGCAAGGAGAACGCCCGCAACTTCCTGAAGAACCACCCCGACATGGCCAACGAGATCGAGAAGAAGATCAAGGACAAGCTGGGCGTTGGCCCCCGCCTCGACGCCCCGGCCGAAGCCGCCGCGGCCCCTGCCCCGGCCGCCGCTCCTTCCGGCCGTGGCTCGAAGTCCACCCCGAAGCCGGGTGACGTCTGATCGTCCACCCCATGAGCGATCGTGCCCCCTCCCATGAGTGACCCGAACCGGCCACCGGCGCCCCAATCCGGGGGCGCCCGGCCCGTCCCTCCCCCCTCCCGGGGCCGCGACCTGGCCCGCTCGGCCGCGGACGGCTGGCCATCGGTTGACGAGTGGCGCGAGCACCGCACCCGCCAACGCGCCTCGGCCGAGACCGAGATCGCAGCCGACAAGGAAGGACACCCCGACAACCCCACCGCCAAGGGCGAACAGCCCGACGAGCACACCGCCACAAACGGACAGCTCGACAACTCCACCGCCACAGGCGGACAGCTCGGCGAGCAGCGTGCCATAACCGACGGGCCCGGCGCCGTGCATATCGCCACGGGCGAGCCGGACGATGTCCGTGCCGCCCCAGGCGAGCACCCCGACAACCTCATCACCGCAGACAGGCAGCACGATGGGCGTGCCGCCACAGATGGGCAGCCAGACGGGCGTGCCACCACAGACGGGCCCGGCGCTGTGCATGCCGCCACGGGCGAGCTGGACAATGCCCAGGCCGCCACGGGCGAGCCGGACGATGTCCGTGCCGCCATGGGTGGACAGGACGGCGTCCACACCGACGACCAGGTGACCACCGGCATCCGGAAGGCCACAGGCAACCTTTACCGGGAACGCACCGGCAGGCACCCCTTCTTCGGGGACGACACCGACGATCAGGACGGCCCCCGCATCACCACCGAGGCCCGAGCCCGACCAGACGACCAGTACGACTCCAGCGCAACCGCTGATACCCGAGCCCGACCAGACGACCAATACGACTCCAGCGCAACCGCCGACACCCAAATCGGGGCGAATGATCAGCGTGCATCCTGGCTCACTGCCGAGCGCCAGACCGTCGCAGACGATCAGTACGAATCGCGCGCCGACAACCAGGCCAGCCCAGACGCTGAGGCCGCCGGGCACCTCGACGACGGTGGCTCCCCTGACGCTGACCCGAGTCCTGCCGGCGCCGACCGGGGGAACCCGGACGGCGGATGGGCCACCGCCAAAAGGTGGCGCGCCACCGAGGAGGCCGCGCCTGCCGAGCCTGCCAACCGCGGAGACGGCGGGTGGCACTCCGAAGTGCTCGCGGGGAGCAGTTGGTTCGCGGCCGAACCGTCGGACGACGGTGAGACCGGTAGGAAACGATCGACCAGAGGGCGGCGATCCGGCCGCTCCAACGGACGGGCCGGGCGAAATGCCCGCGGGCGCGGTTGGCCATCCGAGGAATCGGATGCCGAAACCCGACAAGACAACGGGCCCTTCGCCGAAGCTGCCCAGCATGGCCACGACTTCGCCGGAGCGCCAAACGACGGCGGCGGTTTCGCCGGGTCCCGGTGGGATGACGGGAGCCCCGCCGGAGCGGCACGCGATGCCGCCGACGTCGCCGGACTCGAGCGTGAAAGCGAGGAGCGCGCCGGAGGCTCGCAGGACGGCAACAGCTTTGCTGGACCTAGGCAAGGTGGCGGAGGCTTTGCTGGATCTGGGCGAGGTGGTGGCGGCTTCGCCGGGGCTGCGCATGACGGTGACGACCCCGCCGGGGCTGCGCATGACGGTGACGACCCCGCCGGGCCCGCGCACAATGGTGGCGGCTTCGCTGGAAGTGCGCGAGGCCGTGACGGTTTTGCTGGGGCCTGGCCTGATGACGAGAGTCTTGGCGGAGCTGGTCGGAGGGGCGAGAGATCAGGCGGAGCTGGGCGGGATAGTGAGAGCTTTGACGGAGCTGGTCGGAGAGGTGGGAGCGGATCCCGGCGTAGGGGCGAGAGATCAGGCGGATCCGGGCGTAGAGCTGGGAGGTCTCGCGGATCCGGGCTGAGTGGTGAGGGCTTCGGCGGGGGCGGGCAGGACGCTGATCCGGAGTCGGTGGCGCGGGCTATTTGTCTTCGTTTGCTCACCATGGCGCCCAAGACGCGGGCCCAGCTTGCCGAGGCGCTCCGGAAACGTGACGTGCCCGACGAAGCCGCTGAAGCGGTCCTCAGCCGTTTCTCCGAGCTGGGGCTGATCAACGACGAGGCGTTCGCCGAGGCTTGGGTCGACTCCCGGCACCATGGCCGAGGGCTGGCCAAGCGTGCCTTGGCCGCTGAGCTACGTCATCGCGGTGTGGACACCGACACGGTCAAGGAGGCAGTCGAGCGGCTGGATCCCGACCAGGAGGCGGAGACGGCGCGGCGGCTGGTTGAGCGCAAGCTCGCCTCCACGCGGTCGCTCGACCCGCAGACCCGCACGCGGCGGCTGGCGGGCATGCTGGCACGCAAGGGATACTCCTCGGGGCTGGCTTACCGCGTCATCCGCGAGGCGCTTGATCAGGAGGGGATCGAGATGGACGAGGACTTCCCGTAGCATCTTCTGCTCCATGGCTCGCCCGGCTCCATGGCTTGCGTCTAGAGGCGAACAACGTTCTGGTGCGGGCGACGGGGCCCCTCCTTCCGCAAGGTACTTGGGCTCTTGCGCGCCCCGCGTTCTGGGGCTCGTTCGTTGTGCAGGCCCTGCTCGCTCCACGGCTGGCCCGTTTTGGGGCTCTCTCCCTTCCCTCTGCGGCTTGCCTCGGAGCTCCGCGGCACCGCAGCTCTTCCCACGCTTCCGTGGCTTGCCGCGTTCTGCGGCTTGCCCCGTTGTGTGGCTTGCCCGTGGGATGGCTTGGCGAGTTCTGGGGCTTGTCTTGTTTTGGGGGGCTCTGGGGTGGCGGCTTTTGGCCGATTGCTCGGGCTGTAGGTGCTCTTGCATCTGCATTTGCGAGTGCTACAGGGATTGCGGGTGCGCGTGCTCTTGCACTCGCGCATGCTCCCTTGTCCATGCGCGTCCCCTGTCTTGCCTGTAGGTGTCGGTGGAGATGCAGGCCCGTAAGACACGCTTGATGACGCGTTTGCTTGCTCGTGACCTGTTCGACGCATAACCTCGACGGCAGTGAGGAGTTACTCCGCGCAGCGCGGATTGCCATACCGGTGAACGACGGACGAACGAGGCTGGTTGATCTAGGCGGGCGAGGTGTCGGCTTTGCGAGTCGACGCCCGGTCAGCCTTGGCTGTATATCGATCCAGACGCCGACCGGGCTATTCGTGGCGCGCTTGTGACCCCTCCCGTTTGTGGCCGCGTTATGAGGTGTTGACGACGCGAGGAGGGCGGGGCGCACATGGGGCCGCTTGTCGTGGTGCTGATGGTGGCGGTGCTCGTGCTCGCGTTCGGGATGATCGTCGCGCTTCTCGTCGTCATAAGGCGCACCTCGAGCAGTCTGCCACGCGTGTCCAAGGCCAGTCCCGAGCAGCAGAAAGTCGTACACGAAGAGCTTGAGCAGGCGCGGGAGGAGGCGCAGGAGATCCGGCACAAGGCCGAGACCGACGCCCAGGAGATTCTGCGCAGGTCGGAGGCCGCGGCCGAGAGCGCCGCGCAGATGCGGCGGGAGGTCGAGGAGGAGAGCCGGATACTCAAGTCCGAGCTCAAGGAGCTGCGCGCCGACCTGGAGCGCCGGGAGTCCCGGCTGGCCGAGCGGGAGCAGCGGCTGGACGAGGAGGCCAGGCGGCAGTCCGAGCGCGACAGGAAGCTGGCCGAGACCGAGGTCGAGCTGGCCGACCGGCGCGAGGAGCTGCTCCAGGTCGAGGACGAGCGGCGGGCCATCCTCGAACGGGTCTCCGGGCTGACTGGCGACCAGGCCAAGGCCGAGCTGGTCAAGGAGATCGAGAACCAGGCCAAGCGCGAGGCCGCGCTGATCGTCCGGGAGATCGAGAGGGATGCCCGCAAGGAGGGCGAGAAGCGGGCCACCAAGATCGTGACGCTGGCCGTGCAGCGGGTGGCGGCGGAGCAGACGGCGGAGTCGGTCGTCAGCGTGCTGCATCTGCCCGGAGACGAGATGAAGGGCCGGATCATCGGGCGCGAAGGGCGGAACATCCGGGCCTTCGAGTCCACAACCGGCGTGAATCTCATCATCGACGACACTCCTGAGGCCGTGCTGCTGTCGTGTTTCGATCCCGTGCGCCGGGAGACGGCCCGGCTGACGCTGGAGAAGCTCGTGCTGGACGGCCGCATCCACCCCCAGCGCATCGAGGAGGCGCACGAGCGCAGCCGCCAGGAGGTGCAGGATCTGTGCGCGCGGGCCGGTGAGGACGCCCTGGTGGAGCTGGGGATCACCGACATGCATCCCGAGCTGACGCTGCTGCTCGGGCAGCTCAGGTATCGGACGTCGTACGGGCAGAACGTGCTCAAGCACCTGATCGAGTCCGCGCACATCGCCGGGATCATGGCCGCCGAGCTGAGGATGAACCAGGCGCTGATGAAGCGCTGTGCGCTCCTCCACGACATCGGCAAGGCGCTCACGCACGAGGTCGAGGGCAGCCACGCGCTGATCGGGGCGGAGATCGCCCGCAGGTACGGCGAGGAGGAGGACGTGGTGCACGCCATCGAGGCGCACCACAACGAGGTCGAGGTGCGCACCGTCGAAGCGGTTCTCACGCAGGCCGCCGACGCGATCAGCGGCAGCCGTCCCGGCGCCCGCCGCGAGTCCCTGGAGGCGTACGTCAAGCGGCTGGAGCGGCTGGAGGAGATCGCGCAGTCGTACGAGGGCGTGGAGAAGGTCTTCGCCATGCAGGCCGGGCGGGAGATCCGGGTCATGGTCAAGCCGGATGCGATCGATGACATCCAGGCCCAGGTGATCGCCCGTGATGTGGCCAAGCAGGTGGAGGAGGAGCTGACGTATCCGGGGCAGATCCGCATCACCGTGGTGAGGGAGTCCAGGGCCACGGAGTTTGCCAGGTAGGTCGCGTCGCCGGTCTGGATCTGGAACACCGCGGTGGGTGTCGTGATTGACCGTCGTTCGCGGAGAGGCGATGGATGTGGCGATGCTCGGAAGTCCCATAGGGCTGGCGGGTGTGGTGGTGTTCGGCCGTCCCGTAGGGCTGGCGGGTGTGATGGTGTTCCGCCGTCCTGATAGGGCTGCGGGCGTGGTGGTGCTTGATCGTCCGATGGCGTCGCCGGGTGTGGTGGTGTTCGGGGGAGGGGACGCGCTGGTCGGCTGTTGGTCGGGGAGGGCCGGCGGGCGTGGCGGTGCCTGAGGGAGGCTGAGGCGCCGGGGCGCGCCCGCCGGAGTCCCTGTATCCCGGAGGATCGCCGGGGTACGGCCGCCACGGGCCGGTATCCCGGGCGGCCGCCGGGGCACGCCCGCCGGAGTCCCTGTATCTCGGGCGATCGCCGGGGTACGGCCGCCACGGGCCGGTATCCCGGACGACCGCCGGGACACGCCCGGCGGAGTCCGGTGTCCCGGGTGAGCGTCAGGCAAGGCGGATACGGGGGTCGAGGAGTCCGTACGCCACGTCCACCAGCAAGTTCGCCACCACCACCGCGGTCGTCGCCAGCGTGACCACGCCCATGATCACGGGCAGGTCCCCGCTGACGAACGCCTGCACGACCGCCTGCCCCACGCCGCCCAGGCCGAAGACCGACTCCGTCACCACCACCCCGCCGATCAGCGTGCCCACGTCCACCCCGAGCTGCGTCACCACCGGCGTGAGCGCCGCCCGCAGGCCGTGCCGGTAGATCACGCGCCGCTCGGGCACCCCCTTGGCCCGGGCCGTGCGGATGTAGTCCTCGCCGAGCACGTCCAGCATGGAGCCGCGGGTGAGCCGGGCGTACGACGCCGCCTGGACCGTGGCCAGCGTGATCCACGGCAGGATCAGGTGGCGGGCCCATTCGGCGGGGTTCTGCGAGAACGGCACGTACGAGTCGGGCGGCAGGATGGGCACCCCCGCCATGGTCAGCTGGAAGAACAGGAAGTACAGCAGCAGCAGGCCCACCACGAAGGTCGGCATGGAGACCCCGGCCAGCGCCAGCAGCGTCAGGCCGCGATCCACCAGCGATCGGGCCCGGGTGGCGCTGAGCACCCCCGCGCCGACGCCGAGCGTGAACCACAGCACCGCGCCCCCCAGCACCAGCGAGAACGTCGGCGGGAAGTCGGCGGCCAGCAGTTTGCCGACCGATTCGCCGGAGAAGTACGACTGGCCGAGGTCGCCGTGGAGCAGCCGGCCCAGGTAGTCCAGATACTGGACGAGGGTGGGCCGGTCGAGGCCGAGGTTGTGGCGGATCAGCTCCACCTGCTCGGGAGTGGCCTGCCGCCCGGCCAGCGTCCTGGCGGGATCGCTCGGCGCGACGAAGAACAGCAGGAACGTCCCGAGGGTGACCAGCCAGAGCACGAGCAGGCCGAGCAGGGCCCGGCGCAGCAGGAACGCGCGCAGCATCACGCCCCCTTACGAGTACGGCGGCGGCTGAACAGGCGCTCCATCCGCGGATCGATGGCGTCCCTGATCCCGTCGCCCACCAGGTTGAACGCGAGCGTGGTGACCAGCAGCGTGGCGGCCGGGAACCCCAGATACCAGTACGCCACCCGGTAGAACCCCTGCGCCTCGCTCAGCAGGTTCCCCCACGACGGGGTGGGCGGGACGATCCCCAGCCCCAGGTACGACAGCGTCGACTCGAACACGATGGCCGCCGGCACCAGCAGCGTGGTCAGCACGATGACGGGCGCGAGCAGGTTCGGCAGGATGTCCACGAACATGATCCTGAAGTCGCCCGCCCCCATGGACCGGGCCGCCTCGACGTACTCGCGCTCCTTGACCGACAGCGTCTGCCCGCGCACCACGCGGGCGATGGCCGCCCACGAGTAGAACGCGATCACCCCGATCGTGGCCGACAGCGAGGGTCCGGCGATGGACACCACCGCGATCGCGAAGATCAGGTAGGGGAACGACAGCACCACGTCCATGAGCCGCGACAGCACGGTGTCCACGACGCCGCCGTAATATCCGGCCAGCAGCCCGACGACCACCCCGACCAATGCCGCCAGGCCGGTGGCGACCACGCCGACGAGCAGCGAGACCCGGGCCCCGTACAGGACCCTGATGAACAGGTCGCGCCCGAGCCGGTCGGTGCCGAACCAGAACTCCCCGTTCGGTGGCACGGGCAGCCCCTGGGCCGTGATGCCGGTGTCGCGTAACTGGTCGTCGGGGCCGTGGCCGTTCCAGGCGGCGATGAGCGGCGCGGCCAGCGCCAGCGCGCACAGCAGGATGACGACGAGGCCGGACACCATGGCGACCCGGTCGGTCCTGATTCGGCGCCAGGCGAGCTGCCAGGGCCCGCGCCCGGCTATCCCCTGGGAGGCGACGGCGCCGGGTCTGATCTCGGTCAGCGTCATACGACCACCTCGATCGGGAAATGGCAGGCAGCCGCCCTCTCAAGCGCCGGGGCCTTCTCAAGCGCCGTCGCCCCATCAAGCGCCGCCGACCCGTCGAGCGTCGCCCCATCACGCGCGGTCCTTTCAGGCGGCCCGTCGAGCTGGGGTTCCAGGGACGAGCAGAGCTCCTGGGCACGCGGGCACCGCGGATGGAAGCGGCATCCGGACGGCGGATCGATCGGCGAGGGCACGTCCCCGGTCAGCACGATCCGCTGCCGCCGCTCCGCCTCGTCCGGGTCGGCCACCGCCGTGGCCGACAGCAGCGCGTCCGTGTACGGATGCCGCGGCCGGTCGTACACCAACTCCGCGTCCCCCAGCTCGACCACCTTGCCCAGGTACATGACCGCGATCCGGTCGCTGATGTGCCGCACCACGGACAGGTCGTGCGCGATGAACAGGTACGTCAGCCCGAACTCGGCCTGCAGGTCCTTCAGCAGGTTGAGGATCTGCGCCTGGATGGACACGTCGAGCGCCGACACCGGCTCGTCGCAGATGATCAGCCGGGGCCGCAGCGCGAGCGCCCTGGCCACCCCGATCCGCTGCCGCTGCCCGCCGGAGAACTCCGCGGGGAACCGGTTGTAGTGCTCCGGATTGAGCCCGACCCGCTCCATCAGCTCCTGCACGGCCCGGCGGAGCCGCTCGCCGCTCATGACCCGGTGGATCACGAGCGGGTCGGCGATGATCGACCCGACCCGCCGGCGCGGGTTCAGCGAGCCGTACGGGTCCTGGAAGATGACCTGGATGTCGCGGCGGTAGGGCCGCATGCGCTTCCTGGGCAGGTTCGTGATGTCCGCGCCGTCGAACCGCACGCTGCCGGAGGTGACCGGATGCAGCCCCGCGATGCAGCGCGCGAGCGTGGACTTGCCGCAGCCGGTCTCGCCGACCAGGCCCAGCGTCTCGCCGGGGGCGAGCGCGAAGCTGACCCCGTCGACCGCCTTGACCTGCCCGACCACGTGCCTGACCAGCGCGCCGGTGGTGATGGGGTAGTGCTTGACCAGGTTCGAGACTTCGAGCAGCATCACGACTCCTTCGCCTTGAGCCGCAGCGCGTCGGCGGCCGCGCCCAGCCCGACCGCCTCGTGCGGCAGCCAGCAGGCCGAGGCGTGGCCACCCGTGCCCGTGCCCACACCGGTGCCGGTGACCGTGGCCAGGGGCGGGCGTTCGGCCGAGCAGACCGGCATCGCGTACGGGCAGCGCGGGTGGAACGCGCACCCGGACGGCAGCGCGATCAGGCTCGGCGGCGAGCCGGGGATGGGCCGCAGCCGCCCGCCCCGGTCCCCGCTGCTGCCGGGGATCGACTCCAGCAGGCCCTTGGTGTACGGGTGGTGCGGCCGGTAGTAGAGCGTGCGCCGGTCGGCCCGCTCCACGGCGAGCCCGGCGTACATGACCAGCACCTCGTCGGCCATGCCCGCCACCACGCCGAGGTCGTGCGTGATGAGGATGAGCGCGACCCCGAACTCCGCCTGCACCCGCGTGATGAGCTCCAGGATCTGCGCCTGCACGGTCGCGTCGAGCGCCGTGGTCGGCTCGTCGGCCACGATCAGCTTCGGGTTGAGCGCGAGCGACATCGCGATCATCGCCCGCTGCCGCATGCCGCCGGAGAACTGGTGGGGGTAGTCGTCCACCCGGCGATCCGGCCGGGGGATGCCGACCAGGCCGAGCAGCTCGACCGCCCGCCTCCTGGCCTCGGCGCGGGAGGTGTCCGGCCGGTGCACCCGGATCAACTCCTCGATCTGCCAGCCCACCTTGTAGAGCGGGTGCAGGCTGGTCAGCGGGTCCTGGAAGATCACGCTGATCTCGGCGCCCCGGATGTGGCGCAGCCGCTCGCGGTCGAGGTCGAGCAGGTTGACGCCGTCGAACACGGCGCTGCCCGAGATGTCGGCCCCGGGGGTGAGCCCCAGGATGGCCTGGGTGCTCACCGTCTTGCCGCTGCCGGACTCGCCGACGATCGCCAGCGTGCGGCCGCGTTCGATGCGGAACGACAGCCCCCGCACGGCCTGCACCACGCCGTCGGACGTGGGGAAGGCCACGCGGAGGTCCGTCACCTCGAGCAGGCTCATCACGGGTTGTTGGGGTCGAGCCAGAGGTTGGTGTAGTCGTAGAGCTGGAACGCCGGCAGGTACAGGGCGTTCTGCACGCGCTTGCTCTTGTAGGCCGGCGTGTTCTGGTTGTTGAGCGGCACGATCACCGCGTCGCCCATCACCGTCGTGTCGACCTCGTGCCACAGCGCGGCCGCCTTGGTCTGGTCCTGCTGGGCCAGCGCCTGCTTGATCAGCGAGTCCACCTTGGGGTTGCTGTAGCAGCCGTAGTTGCTGGTGCCGGGGTTGCAGTTGGTCTCGAACAGCGGCTGGACGACCGCGCGGCCGTTGTTGCCGTACCAGTCGGGGACCCAGCCGGGCGCCGAGATGTCCCACTTGCCGGCCTTGGCGATGGACGGGTTCTGCAGGAAGGCGCCGTAGTAGTCGCCCTGCCGGACCGGCAGCCCCTTCACCGTGATCCCGCACTTCTGCAGGTCCGCCGAGTACGACTGGAAGTTGGCCGGGTGGTTGCCCGCGTTGCGGAAGGCGCCGATGAGGGTCAGCCCGTTCGGGTAGCCGGCCTCGGTGAGCAGCTGCTTGCACTTGGCCGGGTCGCCCGCGTCACCCGGGCTCGGGTACGGGTTGTACTCCTGGTAGCCGATGTTGCCCGGCGGGATGGCGGTGTGCAGCGGCGTGGCCACGTCGGCGCCGCCGTAGACCTTGGCGATGGCGACCTTGCTGACCGCGTACTCGATGGCCTGGCGGACCTTGAGCTTGCCCATGGCGCCGCCGGCGTTCTTGCTCTGCAGGTTGAAGACGATGTACGGGTTGCTCACCGCGCCCGGGAAGATCGTGAAGTTGGGGTCGCCGGAGCTCTTGAGCCGCGGGATCTGCGCGGTCGGCACCGGCAGGTCCCACGACAGGTCGGCGCTGCCGGCCTCGAGCTGCTGCTGCACCGCGTCCGGCTCGTTGACGCCCATCTTGACCTCGATGGCGTTCACGTACTGGTGCCTGATCGGGTCGGACTCCTGCTTCCAGGCCGGGTTCCGCTCCAGCCTGATCGACTTGGTGGCCACGTACTGGGTGATCCGGTACGGGCCGTCGGAGATCGTGTGCTGGCGGAACGTGGCGTCGTCCGGCACGTACTGGTCGTACTCCTTGGGCGCGGCCACGGAGAAGTTCAGCGACAGGATGTTGAGGAAGTCGCTGGCGGGCTGGGTCAGCGTGAACACCAGCGTCTTGTCGCCCCTGGCCTGGACGCCCGCGATCTCGTGGGAGTTCTGGAAGTCGGCCAGCGCCGCCGCGGTGGGCTTGGCCTTGGTGAACGCCTTGGCGTAGGCGTCGCAGTACGCCTGCATGCCCTTGATCGTGCTCGTGTAGTAGCCGGGCGCGCCGGAGCCCGCCACGGGGTTGCAGATCCGCTTGAAGCCGCGGACGAAGTCGCCCGCCGTCACCTCGCGCGGCGGCTGCGTGTCCCACTGCACGCCGTCACGGAGCTTGATCGTGTACGTGAGCCCGTCGGCGCTCAGGCCGCCGTTGCCCGTCGTGGGCAGCTCGGAGGCGACGTCGGGGACGAGCGTGAAGCCCTTGGTGGTGTCGGCCCCCTTCGCCACCCCGTTGAGCCCGAAGAGCCCGCGCGCGTACGTGCGCAGGATCCCGTTGGTGACCGTGTAGTACGAGCTCGTGGGGTCGAGGTGATCGACGTCCCCGCCGCCCACGAGCCTGAGCGTGCCCCCGGAAACCGGCTGGCCCGGGGCGGAGGAGGTGGGCGGCGCGGAATTCCTGGCTCCGGTGTCTGTCTGGCAGGCGGTGGCGAACAAAGTTGCGAAGACCGCCACGGCAATGCTGAAATGGCGCATGCTGGCCATCTGGCCTCCCTCGTGCCGAGATGCGGGGCGTGCATGGCTGGCCGTGTGGGGCGTGCGCCGTGGCCGCGGAGCACGTCCCACCTTGCATGGTCACGCGCGAGGGAGCGCAATTGAAAAGGCCGGTTATGTAACCGATGACGATTAGCGACTGGCAAGTAATATCGATTTGGTGCGAATTCTGTTAAAGAATTACGACATTAGCTAAAAAGCTGCTGGTAGAAGGCCAACTCAGCGGCCAGCGCGGTCATCCGCGTCTCCGTGCGGCGGAAGCCGTGCGACTCGCCCTCGAACGCCAGATACGTGCACGGCACGCCCCGCTCCGACAGCGCGTCCGCGAACGCCGCCGACTGCTCGGGCGGCACCACGGGATCGTCGAGCCCCTGCAGGAGCAGCATGGGGCAGCTCACGCCGTTCACGAGGGCGAGCGGCTCGCGGGAGGCGTACACCTGCGGGTCCTCCGGCCCCACCAGCCACTCCACGTAGCGTGACTCGAAGTCGTGGGTGTGCGCCGCGAGGGGCGCGAGCGCGCTGACGCCGAAGTACGACACCCCGCCCGCGAACACGTCGGACCGGCAGCAGGCCGCCATCACGGTCCACCCGCCGGCGCTGCCGCCGCGCACCGCGATCCTGCGCGGGTCGGCCAGCCCCTCGGCGGCCAGCCACCGGGCTGCGGCGATCGTGTCGGCCACGTCCACCAGCCCCCACTGCCCCTTCAGCCGCTCGCGGTAGGCCCGGCCGTAGCCGGTCGAGCCGCCGTAGTTGACGTCGAGCACGCCGATGCCGCGCGAGGTCAGGAACGCCTTCTCCAGGTCGAGCGCGGTGTCGGCGTGCGCGGTCGGCCCTCCGTGCACGAAGATCACGTAGGGTGGCGTGCCCTCGGTCGCCGGACCGTACGGCGGGTAGAGGAAGGCAGGCGCGGGCGACTCGACAGCGCGTGGAACGGGCAGGAGGGCCTGGTCGGGCAGCCGCGAGAGGTCGCTCTTGAGCGCGCCGGCCGCGCCGGAGGCGACGTCCACGCTGACGACCGACCGGGGGAACGTGGGGGCGTACCCGATGCCGACCACGGACGTGCCCTCGGCGGCCAGCGCCGCGTCCCACCCGTCGTAGGGCACCTCGAGGTCGGCCAGCGTGCCCGAGCGGGGGTCCAGCACGCCCAGCCGCAGGTCGCCACGGCCGTGCAGGACCGCCAGGCGGCCGTCGCCGAGCACGGTGTAAGGGTGCCCGCCCAGCCGCCACGGCGGCAGCGTGAACTCCTCCTCGGCGGCGTGGAGCGCCCGGAGCCCGTCGCCGCGCAGGCCGACCTCGTAGAGGTTCCACCAGCCGGAGCAGTCGGAGACCAGGTAGAGGCTGGAGTCGTCCTTCCAGGCCGGGGCCAGTACGGACTCGGCCGGGCCGCCCTTCACCGTCCAGGCCTCGCCGCCCGACAGGCGGGTGACGCGCAGCTCGGTGCCGTCCCAGGGCATGCGCGGGTGGTCCCAGCAGACGTAGGCCAGGTGCCGCCCGTCGGGGGAGAGGGCGGGAGAGGCGTAGAAGTCGCAGCCGGTGGCCCACTCGTGGATCTCGCCGCCGTCCAGCGAGATCGACACGATCGCCCGGGTGACCTTGCCCTCCTCGGCGTGGCGCTCGCGCACGCACCAGACCTGGCCGTCGCGCACCAGCGGATCCGCGTAGCGGCATCCCTCGTCCGTGATGGGTTTCGGGTCGCCGTAATCGCCCAGAATGTACAGGCGCTGGTCTTTGAAGTTGGCGAAGACCACTTCGCCCCCGGTTGTGATGGCGTACGGCCTGCCGCCGTACTCGTGGACCCTGGTGC
Organism: Nonomuraea angiospora; assembly: GCF_014873145.1. Lineage (NCBI taxonomy): Bacteria > Bacillati > Actinomycetota > Actinomycetes > Streptosporangiales > Streptosporangiaceae > Nonomuraea > Nonomuraea angiospora. The sequence continues at coordinate 10,268,245 of NZ_JADBEK010000001.1, forward strand.
GCGCGCTCCATGGGGCCCGCAGCAGGTCACGCTGGGTGCCGTCGGCGTCGCGGCACACGATCGTGGTGCGCCCGCCCTCGTCCGGACGGTCCTCGGTCCACCAGATCCGGCCGTCCTGGGCCGTGGGCCAGCCGGGGCGCACGCCGGAGGCGGCCACGTCTCTGGTCGAGATGGGGGAGGGCCAGAAAGGCATACCCGCATCCTGCCGGAAGATCGGCAACGGCGTGGGGCGGTCCCCACAGTTCAGGGGCACCCCACGGGTGACGGCAGGGACGACGGCAGCTTGAGCCCCGTCTTGCCGAACCATCTGCGCAGCAGCCGCGTGGCCGTGCCGTCGTGCCACATCGAGGCGACCGCCTGGTCGACGGCCTCGCAGGTGGCGGTGTCGCCCTTCTTGATGCCGACTCCCCAGTGCTCCTCGCTGACGGGGTCGTTCAGCAGCCGGAAGCGGCCCGGCTCCTGCTCGGCGAAGCCCGCCAGGACCAGGTTCTCGGTGCTGACCGCGTCGAGCTTGCCGTCGTCGAGCTTGCGTACGCAGTCGGAGTAGTTGGCCGCCGGCACCAGCCGCATGGGCAGGCTCAGCTTGCCGTTGGGCGGGGGATCGACGATCCGCCGGTACGAGTTCGAGCCCTCCGCCAGGCAGAGCCGCTTGCCCCGCAGGTCGCTCACCTTTTTGATGCTGGTGTCGCCCGCGCGGACCATCGTGTCCTGCGTGGTGACGATGTAGGGCCCGCCGAAGGTCACCTTGGGCCGGCGCGACGGGGTGACGCTGTAGGTGGCGACGATGAGGTCCACGCTGCCGTTCTGGAGCAGCGCCTCACGGGTGGACGAGGGTGACTCGCGCCAGGTGATCTGCATGTGCCGGCCGCGGGCGAGATAGTTGACGATGTACCTGGCCACGTCCACGTCGAAGCCCTCGGGAGGGCCGTCCCCGGTCTTCAGGCCCAGGCTCGGCTGGTCCCACTTGGTGCCGACGACGACCCGGCCGGCGTTCCTGATCTTGTCCACGACGGTGGTGTAGGAGCCCGCGCCGCCGCACGCGGCGGCCAATGCCACCACGGCCGCCCCCGCGAGCGCCACGCCACGCATGGAGACAGTCTGGGGGCTGGGCAAACCGTTCGGACCGGTCTTGGGGCGGTTTCAACGGAGAAATGGGATCCTCTTGGAGATTTGCGGACGTACGGGCGCAAACACGCCCGTACGTCCGGTCACTCCACGGGACGGTCGGGGGCCAGCCCGGCGTCCTCGGTGCCCTCACCCGCGCCCACGCTGACCTCGGCCGAGCCGGGCGCCGCGATCGGGGCGGCGGCCGTCTTACGGCTGCGCCTGCTACGCCGCTCCAGCCGCGTGGCCAGGAAGCTCAGCGCCATGTTGAGCGCCACGTAGATGATCCCGATGACGATCGCCGCGGGGATCAGCGAGCCGAAGAACCGGGCCGGCAGGATCTTGAAGCCGGTGTTGAGCAGGTCGACGTAGGCGATGATGTAGCCGAGCGCGGTGTCCTTCAGCAGCACCACGAGCTGGCTGACGATCGCCGGCATCATCGCCGTGACGGCCTGCGGCAGCAGCACCAGGCGCATGACCTGGTTCTTGCGCATGCCCACCGCGAACGCCGCCTCCGACTGGCCGCGCGGCACCGCGTGCACGCCCGCCCTGACGACCTCGGCCAGCACCGAGCCGTTGTAGAGCATCAGGCCGATGACGACCGCCATGAACGTGTAGTCGCCGCCGCCCGCCACCGCCGGGGCGAGGTAGAAGATGAAGAAGATCAGCAGCAGCAGCGGGATGGCCCTGAAGACCTCGACCACCACGCCCGCCGGGACGCGGATCCAGGCGTGGTCGGAGAGCCTGGCCAGGCCGAAGACCGCCCCGAACACCAGCGCGAGCACCGCGGCCACCACGGCGGCCTGCAGCGTGCCGAGCAGGCCGGGGAAGATGTAGACCTCCCACGTCTCCCACTGCAGGAACGGCTGCCAGATCTTGCCTTCCCACTGGCCCTTGGCGTCGAAGCCGCGGTAGATGCCGTACAGGACGGCGGCCACGGCCACGACGCTGACCACCGTGAGGAGGTTGTTGCGCACCCGCGCGCGCGGCCCGGGGGCGTCGAACAGGACTGTGGTGCTCATCGCGCCACCGCCAGTCGCCTGGCCAGCCGGCCGGTGAAGTAGCCGATGGGCAGCGTCACGACCATGAAGGCGACCACGATGCCGAGGAAGATCGGGATCGACGCGCCGACCTGGTCGAAGGCTTCCTTCATCTTGCTCGCGGAGTCCAGGGCGAACCCGCCGGCGGTCGCCACGGTCGTGTTCTTGACCATGGCGATCATCACGCTGCCGAGCGGGGCGATGACCGCGCGGAACGCCTGCGGGAGGATGATCATCCGCAGCGACTGCATGAACGTCAGCCCGATCGCCCTGGCCGCCTCGGCCTGCCCGAGCGGCACCGTGTTGATGCCCGAGCGCAGCGCCTCGCAGACGAAGGCCGCGGTGTAGGCCGACAGGCCCATCGAGACGATCCAGAACGAGTTGGTGCTGGGCACGTCGGAGAAGACGAGCCCGAGCTGGTCGCTGAGGCCGAGCGCGGAGAAGGCCAGCACCAGCGTGAGGGGGGTGTTGCGCACTATGTTGACGTAGATCGTGCCGGCCGCGCGCAGCACCGGCGTGGGGGAAACTCGCATCGCCACCAGGACGGTGCCGAGAATGAGCGAGGTGATCGCGGCCACGATGGAGATTTTGATGTTCTCCAGGAACCCCAGTGCGAGGTCGGGCGCGTACCTAATCAGATCTTCCATCGTGCTCCACCGCATAGGGGAGCGGCGGCCGGGTCACCGGCCGCCGCCTCTGGCATGATCAGCTGCAGCCCTCGGCGGGCGGCGCCTCCTCCGACAACTTCAGGCCCTGAATGCCGCCGAACCACTTCTCCAGCAGCTGCTTCATGGTGCCGTCGTCCCAGAGCGCCTTCACCGCGGTGTTGACGGCCTCACAGGTCTTGGTGTCGCCCTTCTTCAGGCCGACGCCGTACTTCTCGTCCGTGAAGCCCTGGCCGAGCACCTTGAAGTTGCCGCCGGCCTGCTTGGCGAAGCCCGCCAGGATCAGGTCGTCGGTGGTGACGGCGTCGAGGTTGCTGCCGGTCAGCTTCTGCACGCACTCGGAGTAGTTGGCCGCGTCGACGGTGGTGGCGTCGATGTCGAGCTTGCCGTCCGGCGGCGGGTCGGTGATCCGCTTGTAGGAGTTGGAGCCGGAGGCCTTGCAGATCTTCTTGCCCTTGAGGTCCTGCGGCGTGTTGATCGCGGTGTCGTCCTTGCGGACCATCACGTCCTGGTGGGCGACGACGTAGGGGCCGCCGAAGGTGACCTTGCCCTTGCGCTCCTCGGTGATGGAGTAGGTGGCGAAGATGATGTCGACCGTGCCGTTCTGGAGGAACGGCTCGCGGTTGGAGGAGGCCGACTCCTTCCACTCGACCTGCGGGTCCTTGCCGCCGTTCATCTGCTTCAGCACGGCCTTGGCCACGTCGACGTCGAAGCCCTCGGGCCCGTTGGGCCCCTTCAGGCCCAGGCTCGGCTGGTCCCACTTGGTGCCGACGACGATCGTGCCGCCGTCTTTGACCTTGTCCACCACGCTGGCGTAAGTCTTACTGCCGCCGCCGCAAGCGGTCAGACCGGCGGCGAGTGCCGCTATCGAGAGCACCGCTCCCGTTCGACGCATGTGCATGTATACCTGCCTCAATGATCAGTGCGTGAGGATCTTGGAGAGAAAGTCACGCGCCCGGTCTGTCTGCGCGTTGGTGAAGAACTCGTCGGGGGTGTTCTCCTCCACGATCTGGCCGTCGGCCATGAAAACCACCCTATTGGCGGCTCTCCGGGCGAAGCCCATCTCGTGGGTGACGACCATCATGGTCATCCCGTCGCGAGCCAGCCCGATCATGACATCGAGCACCTCCTGCACCATCTCGGGGTCCAGAGCGGAGGTCGGCTCGTCGAACAGGATCATCTTCGGCTCCATCGCCAGCGCCCTGGCGATGGCGACGCGCTGCTGCTGGCCGCCGGAGAGCTGGGCCGGATATTTGTCCGCCTGCGCGGCGATGCCCACGCGTTCGAGCAGCTCCATGGCCCGCTTGTTGGCCGCGTCCTTCGAGACGCCGCGCACCTTCAGGGGGCCGAGCGTGACGTTGTCGCGGATGGTCTTGTGCGCGAACAGGTTGAACGACTGGAAGACCATGCCGACTTCGGAACGCAGCTTCGCCAGGCCCTTGCCCTCCTGGGGGAGCACCTGACCGTCAAAGATGATCTGGCCCTCGCTGATCGTCTCCAGACGGTTGATCGTGCGGCAGAGCGTGGACTTGCCTCCGCCCGAGGGACCGATAACGACGAGCACCTCGCCGCGGGAGACGGTCAGGTTTATGTCCTTCAGGACGTGCAGCGCCCCGAAGTGTTTGTTGACGTTCTCCAACCGTACGAGTGGAGCGTCGTTACCGTTCTCCGTCATGCGTCAAACCGTAGACGCTGTTAAGAGTGCTGGTCACTAACCAAGCAATACCGATCCGATCACATCATGCCATCAAGCTGGCCTTTTAGCGCAGCCGGGACCGTCCGGAGCCGGACAGCGACTACCCTTGAACATGCCATGACTGTGACCCAGGAGGGCGCCCGCACATACGAAGTGCGCACATACGGGTGCCAGATGAACGTGCACGACTCCGAGCGGCTGTCCGGTCTGCTGGAGGACGCCGGCTACGTGCCCGCCCCCGACGGCGAGACCGCCGACGTGGTCGTGTTCAACACGTGCGCCGTGCGGGAAAACGCCGACAACCGCCTCTACGGAAACCTCGGCCACCTGCGCCCCGCCAAGGTGAGCAACCCGCGCATGCAGATCGCCGTGGGCGGCTGCCTGGCGCAGAAGGACCAGGGCGAGATCGTCCGCAAGGCGCCGTGGGTCGACGTGGTCTTCGGCACCCACAACATCGGCTCGCTGCCGGTGCTGCTGGAGCGGGCCCGCATCGAGGGCGAGGCGCAGGTCGAGCTGAAGGAGTCGCTGGAGGTCTTCCCCTCCACGCTGCCCACCAAGCGCGAGTCCGCCTACGCCGCCTGGGTGTCCATCTCGGTCGGCTGCAACAACACGTGCACCTTCTGCATCGTGCCGTCGCTGCGCGGCAAGGAGAAGGACCGCCGCCCCGGCGACATCCTCGCCGAGGTCCAGACGCTGGTCGACCAGGGTGTGCTCGAGGTCACCCTGCTGGGCCAGAACGTCAACACCTACGGCGTCGAGTTCGGCGACCGCCTGGCCTTCGGCAAGCTCCTGCGCTCGTGCGGCACGATCGACGGCCTGGAGCGCGTGCGCTTCACCTCGCCCCACCCGGCGGCCTTCACCGACGACGTCATCGCCGCCATGGCCGAGACGCCCAACGTCATGCACCAGCTCCACATGCCCCTGCAGTCGGGCTCCTCGCGCCTCCTGCGCGCGATGCGCCGCTCCTACCGGGCGGAGCGCTACCTCGGCATCATCGAGCGGGTGCGCGCGGCCATGCCCGACGCGGCCATCTCGACCGACATCATCGTCGGCTTCCCGGGGGAGACCGAAGAGGACTTCCAGGCCACGCTCGACGTGGTCCGCGAGAGCCGCTTCGCCAACGCCTTCACCTTCCAATACTCCATCCGCCCCGGCACCCCGGCGGCCACCATGCCCGACCAGGTGCCCAAGGAGGTCGTGCAGGAGCGCTACGAGCGGCTCGTGGCCCTGCAGGAGGAGATCTCCTGGGAGGAGAACAAGAAGCAGGTGGGGCGCACGCTGGAGGTGCTGGTCGCCGAGGGCGAGGGCCGCAAGGACGACGCCACCCGCCGCCTGTCGGGCCGCGCCGCCGACAACCGCCTGGTCCACTTCGCGGTCGGCGCCGAGACGCCGCGCCCCGGTGACATGGTCACGGTCGAGGTCACGTACGCGGCCCCGCACCACCTGGTGGCCGACGGCCCGGCGGCGACGGTCCGGCGCACGAGGGCCGGCGACGCCTGGGAGTCCCGCCAGGGCGGGGCGAAGCCCGCGCCGGGGGTCCTGCTGGGCATGCCCACCATCGGCCGCCCTGCCCCGGCCCCCGCCGCCCCTTCCGGAGCCTGCTCGGCCCACTGAGGTCAGTGGGTGAGGCGGTTGAGGTAGGCGTAGCAGGGCTCGCGGCGGAAGTCGTGGAAGGTGGCGCAGGGATCGGCCCCTCCCGAGATCGCCGGGGGCGGGTCCGCGCGCCGGTCCGGCTCCGGGGCGGAGCGTGCCTGGGGCGGCGCCTGGGGAGTGGGTGAGCTCGCCGGCGGAGGTACGGCCACCTCGTTCCGGGGTGGCGCCGGACGCTTCGGGGCCGTTCTCGCGGGCGGCGGCGTGGCGACGGAGGCCGGGTGCCGGGTCGTGGGGGCGGGCCGGTGCGGGGTGGGCGCCGGAGGGAGCGGCGGATGGCCGTGGACCGAGGCCGGCGGGCCCGGGTCGAGGGACGGTACGGCCTCCACCGAGGCCAGGGGATCCGCCGGGACCGGCACTCCGGGTGAGGGAACGACCTGGGTCCACGAGAGATCTTGGAACGATCCATCCGATTGATCCGGGACCGGAGTCGCCGAAGGAGAATGCGATCTTGGGGTAAGCGGGCTTTTCTGATCGAATTCGGGCGGGCTTTGCGCGGGCGGTTCGGCGGAGTTGGTAAATGCCAGGAATATGCCCGCGATCGCGGTCGCGAGCACCCCGGCGACTCCGGTGACCGGCGCGAGGTGGGCGCGGCGACCTGGGTAAACGGATCCACGAGGGGACATGTCGTGATTCCTTTGTGATTGGTGTGCGAGCATTCATCCGTTGCGGCTAGTGTGGTCCATCACCCGCGGAAGCCGGTTAGCTTTCGCCGATACGACCGCAGGGAGCTGCACCACCATGCGAGATCCGATAGAGCCGGATCGTCACGAGATCCTGTCCGGGCCGGGGGACACCCGCCTGGCGGACAAATCCCCGAAGAGCACGAAGAAGACCATCGCCATCGCCGCTTCGGCGCTCGTCGCCGTGCTCGCGGCGGGCGGCGTCGGCTACCTGCTGGCCGCGAACCCCGCCGGCACCGTCCCGCCGGGCGGCGCCCGTCCCGCGGCCACCCAGAGCACCGCGGGGAACGAGGACCTCGGCGGCGACGACGCCACCATGGGCGACGTCACCACCGACGCCCCCGAGGGCGACCCGGCGGCCGGCGCCCCCGACGACGGCAGCATGGGCGACGCCGCCCCCGACCTGGGCACGGGCGACGAGCCCACGGGCAGCGACCGCGGCACCGGCCCCGCCACCACGGCCCCCGCCAAGCCGGCCCCCACCAAGTCGGCCCCCACCAAGCCGGCGCAGCCGGCGGACGGCGACAACCCCGCCGACGGTCCGGCGGGCGAGCTCAGCGGGCAGTGCGCCAAGAGCGGCTGCTGATCCCACCTCGGTCAAGTGGCTCGGCGTTTATTGGCGGCACTGGACCTACGGCGCGAGCCGCCTCCGTCCGTAGAGTCGCACCATGACGACTGACAGAGCCTCTGTTGACAGGGCCTCCGTCCTGCGCGCGCTGCACGTGCCGGGAGACCCCGTGATCCTGCCGAACGTCTGGGACGCCGCCTCCGCCCTGGCCGTGCGCGAGGCCGGGTTCCCCGCCGTGGCCACCAGCAGCGCCGCCGTCGCCCGGGTCCTGGGATACGAGGACGGCGAACGGACGCCGGTCGGCGAGATGATGGCGGCCGTCGCCCGCATCGCCAGGGTCGTGGACGCGCCGGTCACCGCCGACATCGAGCGCGGCTACGGGCTCAAGCCCGCCGAGCTGGTCGAACGCCTGCTCGCCACCGGAGCCGTGGGCTGCAACCTGGAGGACTCCGGCGCCGGCGGGCTGATCGATCCCGGCGAGCAGGCGGACTTCCTGGCCGAGGTCCGGGCCGCGGCGGGTCAGGCGCTCGTGATCAACGCGCGGGTCGACACCTACCTGTCCGGCCCGAGGACGCGCGAGGCGGCGCTGGAGCGCGCGCGGCGGTATCTGGCGGCGGGGGCCGACTGCGTCTACCCGATCGGGCTGGCCGACGAGGACGAGATCCGGGCCCTGGTGAGCGAGCTGGGCGCGCCGGTGAACGTCTACGTCCGGCCCGGCGCCCCGGAGCCGGCGCGGCTGGCCGAGCTCGGCGTGGCCCGGATCAGCTTCGGCAGCGGGCTGCACCAGGCCGTCCAGGTCTACGCCCAGGGCCTGATCGCGAAGGTCAGGGCAGGTCGCAGTCCCTTCTGAGCGGGCCGCCGCGTACGCTTGCCCCGTGCTTGTCGCCGCGGCCGTCTGCCCGCCCACCCCGCTGATCACGCTCCAGCTCGACGACCTCCGCTCGGCCTGTCACACGGCGATCGCCGCACTCCACGAGGCCCGTCCCGACGCGCTGATCGTGGTGGGCGGCGCGCAGACCGCGGCGGCGTATGGAGGCCAGGCGGCGGGCACCCTCCGCCCGTGGGGGATCGACGTCACGGCCGGGCACGCGGACCCGGCGCTCCCGCTGTCCCTGACCGTGGGGCGCTGGCTGCTGGGCGAGCAGGCCCCGGACGCCTTCCAGTCCGTCGCGCTCGACGCGCCGAGCGCGGAATGCCTCCTGCTGGGCGAAAAGCTAGGAAAAATCGCGCAAAAGGTGGCGTTGCTGGTCATGGCTGACGGCTCCGCCTGCCTCAGCCCGAGGGCCCCCGGCAAGTACGACGAGGCCGCGGGACCGTACAACCACCTGATCGCCAACGCCGTCGCCCAGGCCGACCCCGCCACCCTCGCCGCCCTCGACCCCGCGCTGGCCGACCGGCTGTGGGCCGGCGGGCGGGCCGCCCTCCAGGTGCTGGCCGGCGCGGCCGGCACGCGGAGGTACGACGGCCGCCTGCTCATGGAGACGGCCCCCTACGGCGTGGGCTACTTCGCCGGCCTGTGGACCTGACGCTTCGGCACCGGGATCTTCATCAGGTCGCGGGCGAGCACGACCTCCCCGTCGAAGTGCCGGCGCACCTCGGCCACGAAGGCCGGCTCGTCGGTGAACCCGTAGCGCTCGGAGAAGTGCGTCAGCACCAGCCTGCGCACCCCCGCGTCCGCCGCCACCAGCCCCGCCTCGAACGCCGTCAGATGCCCGTACTCCTTGGCCAGCGCGCTCTCCGGCGACAGGAACGTGCACTCGATCACCAGCAGGTCCGCGCCCCAGGCCAGCTCGAAGACGGTGTCGCAGAGCCGCGTGTCCATGACGAACGCCGCGCTCTGCCCCGGCCTGGGCACGCTGCACTGGTCGAGCGTGACCCCGCGCACGGAGCCGGTGCGCTGGAGCTCGCCGACCTCCGGGCCGCGGATGCCGTACGCGGCCAGCCGGTCGGGCAGCATCGTGCGGCCGTCCGGCTCCTGGACGCGGTAGCCGTACGACTCGACGGGGTGGGACAGGCGGCGCGCGGTCAGCGAGCCGACGGAGGCCAGGTCGCCGGAGAGCGGGTGCTCGGAGATCACCGAGGTGTCGGCGAAGGCGGCGGCGTGGCGGAGCCTGCGCCAGTATTCGGTGCCGGAGCCGGGGAAGACCGCGCGCACCGGGTGCCTGACCTTGTCACGCGCGATGCGTTGCACGACCCCGGGCACGCCCAGGCAGTGGTCGCCGTGGAAGTGCGTGACGCAGATCCAGTGCACGTCGTTGGCGCTTACCCCGGCGTGCAGCATCTGCCGCTGCGTGCCCTCGCCGGGGTCGAAAAGGAAGCCTTGTCCATCCCAGCGCAGAAGGTAACCGTTGTGGTTACGGTGTCGGGTAGGAACCGCGCTGGAAGTGCCCAGCACCACCAACTCACGTGAGGACATGATGACCACAGTCACGTTCGCCGAGGTGCCGACGCCGGTAGGGCCGTTCGTGCTGGCCGTCACCGAGGTCGGGATCGTCGCGTCGGGCTGGAGGTCCCGGCCGCGGCTGGACGAGCGGCTCGGCCTGGCTGAAGTCCATGATTCGGATCGTACGGCCTTCGCGGTCGCCGAGCTGAACGCTTATTTCGCCGGCGAGCTGAAGGCCTTCGAGACGCCGGTGGACTGGCGGCTGATGTCCGGCTCGCGGCTGCGGGTGCTCCAGACGCTGCACAGGGTCCCGTACGGCACCGCCGTCACCTACGGCGAACTGGCCACGCGCAGCGGCTCCGGCGTGCCCGCGCGCGGCATCGGCTCGATCATGGGCTCCAACCCCATCCCCATCATCGTGCCCTGCCACCGCGTGATCGCGGGCAACGGCCTGGGCGGGTTCAGCGGGGGCGAGGGCGTGGAGACCAAGCGCTGGCTGCTCACCCACGAGGGGTACCTGCAGCCGACACTCCTCGACCTCTAGCAGACTTGTCCCTGTGCGCCAGCAGCCAGTGATCGCCGTCGTGGGCCCCACGGCGGCCGGGAAGTCCGACCTCGCCGTGGACATCGCGCTCCGCCTCGGGGGCGAGTGCGTCAACGCCGACTCCATGCAGCTCTACCGCGGCATGGACATCGGCACGGCCAAGCTCACCCCCGCCGAGCAGCGCGGCGTCCCCCACCACCTGCTGGACGTCTGGGACGTCACGGTCACGGCCAGCGTGGCCGAATACCAGAAGCTGGCCAGGCAGGTCATCGACTCCGTCGAGGTGCCCGTGCTGGTCGGCGGCAGCGGCCTGTACGTGCGGGCGGCCATCGACGAGCTGGAGTTCCCCGGCACCGACCCGGAGATCCGGGCCAGGCTGGAGGGCGAGCTGGCCGAGCGCGGCCCCGCCCCGCTCTACGAGCGCCTGCGCGAGCTCGACCCGGTGGCCGCGGCGGCGATCCTGCCGAGCAACGGCCGCCGCATCGTCCGCGCGCTGGAGGTGATCGAGCACTCCGGGCGCCCGTTCTCGGCCACCATGCCCGGCTACGACGCCGTCTACCCGAGCGTGCAGATCGGCCTCGACGTGCCCAGGCCGGAGCTGGACGAGCGGATCGCGCTCAGGGTCGAGCGCATGTGGCGGGCGGGTCTGGTCGAGGAGGTGCGGGGGCTGCTCGGGCAGGGCCTGGCCGAGGGCCGCACGGCGAGCCGCGCCCTCGGATACGCCCAGGTCATCCGCTTCCTGGAGGGGGAGTGGAGCGAGGAGCAGGCGATCGAGGAGACCGTCAGGACCACCAGGCGCTTCGCCCGCCGCCAGGAGTCGTGGTTCCGCCGCGATCCCAGGGTGCGCTGGGTGCCGTACGACGCCCCGGATCTGCTTGAGCGGTCCCTCGCGCTGATCTCCGCAAACCCGTTCGCATAAGCTTGTAAAATGCGGTTTCTTAAGGGGCACGGCACCGAGAACGACTTCGTCATCCTTCCCGACCCTGGCGGAGAGGCGGGCGTGACCGCCTCGCTCGTCGCCAAGATCTGCGACAGGAGAGCCGGCATAGGGGCTGACGGCGTGCTGGTGGTGACGCGCACCAAGGAGAGCCCTGAGGTGGCCGAGCACGCCGCCGTGGCCGAGTGGTTCATGGACTATCGCAACGCCGACGGCAGCGTGGCCGAGATGTGCGGCAACGGCGTGCGGGTGTTCGCCCGTTACCTGCTCGACGAGGGGCTGGAGAAGCCCGGCGAGTTCATGCTGGCCACCAGGGGCGGCGTGCGCAGGGTCCGCGTCGAGCCCAACGGCGACATCACCGTCGACATGGGCAAGCCCGTCGTCCGCGGCGAGAGCGTGGCGACCGTCGGCGGCCAGGAATACACGGGGATCCACGTCGACATGGGCAACCCCCACCTGGCCTGCGCCATCGGCGACCCCGTCGTCCAGCTCGACCTCCACTACCAGCCGGGCTTCGACCCCGGTGTCTTCCCCGCCGGGGTCAACATCGAGCTGTTCAACCCCGTCGGCACCCGCCGCGCGGTCATGCGCGTCCACGAGCGCGGCTGCGGGGAGACCCGCTCCTGCGGCACCGGCACGGTGGCCACGGCCGTCGCCGCCGCGGCCCTGACGGGCGAGACCACCGGCACCTGGACGATCGAGGTGCCGGGCGGCACGCTGACCGTCGTCCTGGAGGAGGAGACGAGCTACCTTTCCGGCCCCGCGGTCATCGTGGCCAGGGGCGAGCTGATGCTTGCAGAATAATGTTCTCTTGAGGGATGCTGGGTCCACTTCCCGAACTGAGAGGTGGACCATGGCTGACCCACGCACCACCGCGACACAGGTCAAGGCGGCGATCGGCCAGTACGGCGGCGGGTTCATGATCTCCAGAGAGGCCAAGGCCGTCTGTGAGGAATACGGCCTCGGCGCCCGCGAGCTCTACTTCCGGGGCCGCTGCGGCGTGCTCGGCGAATGCGACGCCGACGTCGTCAATTCGGTCGTCGTCTTCTTCCCGCCCGACCACGTCGAGCAGAGCTGGAACGGCGGCCGCAAGCTCCCCGTCGAACAGGCCGTCGAGCTGTACGCCGAGATCTGCAGGGCCTGGGGCCGGCGCAAGCTGGGCGGCTACGACGGCTGCGCGAGGCTCGCGGAGCTGCTCCAGCCGGTCGTCGAAGCCGCCCCGTGCGCGGGCGTCCCGCTGTTCGCGGGCTGGCGGGCCGTGCCGCTGCCCGACGACCCGCCGGCGCGGGCCGTGCAGCTCATGCACGTCGTACGCGAGCTGCGCGGCGGACTGCACGCCAACGCCGTGATCGCGGCCGGCCTGCACCCGCTGGAGGCCACGCTCGCGAGCGGCCACGACGCGACCCCGTTCGGGGCCACCACGGGAGAGATGATCGCCAAGTTCTTCCAGTGGCCGGAGCCGTACGCCACGCCGGGTCCGGAGGTCGTGGCGCGCCGCGCCGCGGTGGAGGAGACGACGGACGACCTGATGGCATCGGTGTTTTCGGTCCTTGACAGCAGCGAAACGGACGAGCTGATCGGCCTTCTGCGTTTTGGGGACGCTCGTTGACCTGGCAGACTGGCTGCCCATGGACGTGGACATCTGGGCCTGGGTCGGCGAAACCCAGCAGCAGCTTTCCGAGGCGGGCAACGTTGGCCTCGCCATGGCGCTGGGAGACCTCCCCGCACAGGCCTACGAGGGCCGATATCCGCAGCTCGACGTCATGGCCCCGGCCATCGCGCAGCAGGCCGAGGCCCTTGAGCTGCCCTGGCTCGAGTTCTACGCCCGCTACTGGCACCTGATCGGCCGCATCGGCGACCGGGCGCAGGGCGCGGTCGCCGTCGACGACGCGCAGCAGCTGCTGGCGTTCGCCCAGCGCGAAGACGTCCGCGAGTGCCCGGCCGCCCCGGCGGCGGTCGAGGCCCTCGCCGTCGCCTGGGCCAACACCGACGGCCCCGGCTACGCGAGCGAGCGCCTGGAGGCGCTCGGGGCGCACCTCGAGGGCATGAGCCCGGAGAAGTCCGCCTTCACGGGCCTGGTCACCCAGTACGTCGCCGCGCTCATCGACGCCGGCAAGCCTGGCGAGGCCGTGACCTACGCCGAGTCCGCCGTCGAGCGGCTGCGGGTCGCGGGCCGCGAGGCGAGCTGGGAGCTCGGCGCCGAGAGCGCCCGCGCGCTGCTCGCCGCGGGCCGCGCCGACGACGCCCTCACCGCGCTGCAGGCCGCGGCCGAGTTCCAGGCCGACGACCCGGTGGCCAAGGAGCACCGCGACGGCGTGCGCCGGGCCCTGATCCTCGCCACGCTCGGCCGCACCGCCGAGGCCGTGGACGCGCTGCCCGACCTCGACGTGGTCGGCGAGCACCCGCGCGTGTTCGTGGAGTGGTCGCAGGCGGTCAGCAAGCTGGCCGGCTCGTCCCAGATCACCAACACCTGGCAGCTCGGCCGCGTGCTGCGCCAGTGGATCGACTACTTCGGCATGATGGGCGGCTACCGCGCCCGCGTCGAGCTCGCGCTGGTCGCCGGCGACCTGGCCATCGCCAGGCAGGGCGTGTGGCAGGCCAGGCTGCTGGCCGACCTGACCGAGTCCGCCGCCGCCGAGCTGCGCGAGAGCGAGGGCGTCGCCGACCGCGTCGCCGCCCTGCGGGCCGCCGCCGACGCCACCTCCGAGCCCGAGGCCCCGGGCCCGCTCGACGAGCGCGTCGGCCTCTTCGACGCCGCCGACGGCTTCAACGCCGACCCGGAGCGGTGGGTCGGCTGGCTGGCGCCGCTGTCCGGGGAGGACCTGGAGGCCACCCGCCGCCACACCACCACGCTCGGCTTCCTCGGCTACCCGGCCACCGGCGCCGACATCTACTGGAAGATGCTGGTCGACACCGGCGACATCGCCACCGCCGACTCCGACGACGTGGCCTACCTGACCACGCTGCTCGTCGAGGCCCGCCAGGACGAGCGGCTCGAGCAGATGGCCGCGATGCTGCCGCACGCCGCCCAGCACCTCACGCTGGCCCGGCTGCACAGCGCGCGCGAGCGCTGGGAGGAGACGGTCGAGGCCGCCGAGCACGCCGTCGCGGCCGGCGCCGGGCTCGACGCCCGCCGCCTGCTGTCCGGCGCCGCCCAGCAGCTCGACGCCAACTCCAGGGCCGCGGAGGTGCTGCTGGAGGTGATCGACGAGCTCGCCGACGAGGACGTCTGGCGCATGATCGTCATGGCCACCTCGGCGGAGGACTGGGACACCGTACGCAAGGGCGCGGCCAAGATCGGCATGCCGATCAAGTCCAAGGAGGGCCCGATCGAGGAGGAGATGGGCCTCATCAGGCTCATCCTCCCCGCGCCCGACGGCGGCCAGCGCCAGGTGCTGTCCATCCGCACCGGCCCCGCCACGGCCCGCCTCGCCCTGCCGCAGCCGCGCGGCATGGACTACAACGCCGGCGACCTGGTCGTCTTCGACCCGCAGCTGCTGGAGCCGGTGCCCGACGACCCGCAGGAGCAGCAGAACTTCGTGCCGCCGTTCGCCGCGGTGCGCATCCTGCGGCCCGGCGGCTACACCAGCTACTTCTTCGACGGCGCGGCGCCGAGCGAGGAGGACTGGGCGGAGTTCACCGAGGTCATGGCCGAGCGCGGCTGGCCCATGTGGGTCTACAGCGACGAGAACTACACCATCACCCACCCGAGCACGGGCGAGTCGCTGCCCGGGGTCTTCGGCTGGGTCGCGGTCCCGCCGAACGTGTCGCCCTCCGAGGTCGACGCGCTGCTCGACGACGCCACGGAGCGGTGGGTGCACCCGCTGGCCTGGCTCGACCTGGCCCGCGAGATCGACGTCGAGGTCGAGCGGCACGAGCGGATCGTCAAGGAATACGGCCTCTGACGGCACCGTCCCGGGGGAAGGGCGTCGCCCACGTGCGGCGCCCGCCCCCCGGGTCGTGCTCACCGCCCCCTGAACAAGGGCCAACCGATGCGGGCCACGGCACGTTGCGCTCGTGACCCGTGCGCGGCATTCTGGAGCGCCGGGTCGATGGGCGCGGCAGGGATGGGCGCCGCTGCGCGGTGCTCGGTCCTGCGCGGTCGCGTCGCCGTGTGGGTGAGCGGGAAGGCGGGATGTGACGTGCTGGAGCGGTTCGCGCTCGACGGCAAGGTGGCCATCGTCACCGGCGCGTCCTCGGGGCTGGGCGTCGCGTTCGCCCGTGGTCTCGCGGAGGCCGGCGCCGACGTCGTGATCGGGGCCCGGCGCGCCGACCGCCTGGAGGAGACGCGCAGGCTGGTCGAGGAGACCGGCCGGCGGTGCCTGGCCGTGCAGACCGACGTGGCCCGTCCGGAGGACTGCGACGCGCTGGTGGCCGCCGCCGTCGACGCCATGGGCGCCGTGGACGTCCTGATCAACAACGCCGGCATCGGCACCGCCGTGCCCGCGCTGCGGGAGACGCCCGAGGAGTTCCGGCAGGTCATCGACGTCAACCTGCTCGGCACGTACTGGATGGCTCAGGCGTGCGCGCGGGTGATGCGGCCCGGCTCCTCGATCGTGAACATCGGCAGCATCCTCGGCGAGACCACGGCCGGGCTGCCCCAGGCCGCCTACAGCGCCTCGAAGGCGGCGATCATCGGCCTCACCAGGGACCTCGCGCAGCAGTGGACCGGCCGGCGCGGCATCCGGGTCAACTGCCTGGAGCCGGGGTTCTTCCACTCGGAGATGACCGAGCAGTTCAAGCCCGGCTACGTGGAGGCGGTCGTCGAGTCCAGGGTGGTGATGAGGCGGCCGGGCGATCCGGCGGAGCTGGTGGCCGCGGCGGTCTTCCTGGCGAGCGACGCGGCCTCGTACATCACCGGGGTGACGCTTCCGGTGGACGGCGGAGTCCTGCTCACCTGACGCGGGCGGCTACGAGCCGAAGCTGGTCACCGGGCGGCCGCCCGAGCACTCGATCTCGAGCTCGACATCCACGCCCTCCTCCGGCTCGAACTCCACCTTGGCCCTGCGCGCGGGCCCCGGCTCGACGTGGTCCACCGAGTAGTTCTGGGCCGGGCTCCACGAGCGCAGCGTGACCAGATCGCCCTCGCACGAGGCGATCACGGTGCCGCCCGGGGTGCGGAGCAGCTTGTCCTGGACCGCCTGCGTCGGCGTCCCCGGCGTCGGGGTGGCATCGTCGGACGGGGTGCCGGTGGCGCGGTGGGTGGCGGTGTTGAGGGCGGCGCGGACCTCGGCGGGGCTGAGCACGTGTCCGGAGTCGCCGGTGAGGCCGGTGCCGAGCAGGGCGAGCACCGCCACGGCCGCGCCGGTCGCGGCGACGGCGGTGGCGGCCCAGGCCAGCACGAGTCTCTTCATGGTCGACAACCATCCCCCATGTACGGCTAACACCAGGTTAAGGCGGCGCTAAGGCTGCTCAAGGCATCGTCATCGACCGTCTACGTTCTTGTATATGGCTGACATCCTGCTCATCGAGGACGACGTGGCGATCCGCACGGCGCTCAGCCGCGGCCTGCGCGAGCTCGGTCACGCCGTCTCCTCGTCCCCGACGGCGCTGGACGGGCTGCGGCTGGCCGTGCAGGACCGTCCCGACCTGATCGTGCTCGACCTGGGCCTGCCGGATCTGGACGGGGTGGAGCTGCTGCGGATGTTGCGGGCGGTCAGCCGGGTGCCGGTCATCGTGGCGACCGCGCGCGACGGGGACGCCGAGATGGTGCCGGTGCTGGACGCGGGGGCCGACGACTACGTGGTCAAGCCGTACAGCGCGGCCCAGCTCGACGCGCGGGTGCGGGCCGTCCTGCGGCGGGCCGGGGGGTCGGCGCCGGAGCCGGCGCTGGCGGTGGGGGCGTTGCGGGTGGACCCGCGGGCGCGCACGGCCACGCTCGACGGGGCGGCGCTGGATCTGACGCCGCGCGAGTTCGACGTGCTGCACTATCTGGCCGCGCGGCCCGGCGAGGTGGTGACCAAGCGGGAGCTGCTGACGGAGGTGTGGCAGCTGCCGTACGGGGGTGCCGACAAGACCGTGGACGTGCACCTGTCGTGGCTGCGCAGGAAGCTGGGCGAGACGGCCGCGGAGCCCCGATACCTGCACACGGTGCGCGGGGTCGGCGTCAAGCTGGTCGAGCCGTCATGACGCGCCTGACGACGGCTGCCGGGATCCGGAGGGGGCGGGCGTGAGGCGGTGGCTGGCGTTGCTGGTGGCGGCCACGACGTCCCTCGTGCTGATCGCGCTGCTGGTGCCGATGGCGCTGCTCATCCGGGCCGTGGCCGAGAACGGCGCGATGGGCAGGGCGACCGCCGCCGCCGAGTCCGTTGCGGTCGCGGTGGGCACGCCCGACCTGGAGCTGGCGATGGCGCAGGTGTCGCGTCCGGTGACGGTGTTCCTGCCGGACGGGCGTACGGCGGGGGCGGCGGCGGCCCGTACCGACGCGGTGCGCCTGGCCGCGACCGGGCGCAGCGTCACTGCCGTGGCCTCCGGTGGCAGGGAGGTGCTGGTCTCCGCGCAGTCGTCCGGGGGGACGGCGGTGATCAGGGTGTTCGTGCCGGACGCGGAGCTGACGAAGGGCGTGCGCGAGGCGTGGCTGGGGCTGCTCGTGCTGGGGATCGTCCTGGTGGTGCTGGGGATCGTGCTGGCGGACCGGCTGGCGCTGGCCGTCACGCGGCCGGTGGACGGGCTGGCCCGGGTCTCGCACCGGCTGGCCGGCGGCGACCTGACGGCCCGGGCGGAGCCGGGCGGGCCGCCGGAGGTGCGTTCGGTGGCGCTGGCGCTCAACCATCTGGCGGGGCGGATCGATGAGCTGCTGGTGGCGGAGCGGGAGTCGGTGGCCGACCTGTCGCACCGGCTGCGTACCCCTTTGACCGGCCTCAGGCTGGACGCCGAGTCGCTGCGGGACCCGGAGGAGGCGGCACGGGTGCAGGCCCGCGTGGACGCGCTGGAGCGGGCGGTGAGCGCCGTCATCACCGAGGCGCGGCGCCGCTCGGCCGGGCGCGCGTCGTGCGACGCGGCGGCGGTGGTGGGGGAGCGGGTGCGGTTCTGGTCGGTGCTGGCGGAGGACCAGTGCCGCGAGCTGTCGATCTCGCTGCCCGACGGGCCGCTGCCCGTCGCGGTGAGCGCCCAGGAGCTCGCGGCCTGCGTGGATGCCCTGCTCGGCAACGTCTTCGCGCACACGCCGGAAGGGGCCTCCATGGCGGTACGGCTCACGCCGCACCCGTCGGGGGCCGTGCTGGCGGTCGAGGACTCGGGGCCCGGCTTCGACCCGGAGCTGCTGGAACGGGGCAACAGCGGGGGCGGTTCGACCGGCCTCGGGCTCGACATCGCCCGCCGTACCGCCGAGTCCTCGGGCGGCCACCTGGCCGTCTCCACGCCCGAAGGGGGCGGCGCACGGGTGGAGGTGGTCTTTACCACCGCTTAGCGCGCGATTATCGGAGATCGCGATTTCGTGGGGTCATGCAGATCACGAAGAAGTTCATCGTCGTCGGTGCCGGGATCGTCACGCTGGTCGCGGGCGGGGGCGTCGCCTTCGCCGCCACCACGTCCCCGGCCGCCACGCCCAACGTCACGGCCGCCGCGCCCAAGGTCACGGCCGAGCAGGCCATGCAGATCGCGCACAAGGAGGTGGCCGGGGCCTGGGTCAGCGAGGTCGACTACCAGCGCAGGGGCACGCGGCCCGACGTGTGGGAGGTCGAGCTGACCAAGGGCACGCAGCGCCACGAACTGGACGTGGACGCGGCCACCGGCAAGGTCACCAAGCACGAGACGGACAAGAACGACGACCACGGCCGTGACGACCACGGCCACGACGACGACTGACCGCATCCCTACGGTCACCGGCCCACCGCGCGCGGCGGTGGGCCTTCGGCCGTCAGCGGGTCATCTTCATGACGATCGGACGGTGGTCGGACAGGGTGCTCGACAGGACGGAGCCGCTCGTGGTGGTGACGCCCTTGGTGTAGATGTAGTCGATGCGGGCGTCCCCGTGGGTCGGCTGGTTGGCATACCTGGCGCCGGTGTCCACCCAGCCCGCGCTCACGAACTTCTTCGACAGCGCGTCCGTGGGCGGCGCGTTGAAGTCGCCGGTGAGGATCAGCGGGGACCGGTTGGCGAGGTAATTGCGCACCTTGTCCGCCTGGGCCTCGCGGCGGGCCACCGAGGTGGCCGACAGGCCGGGGGACAGGTGGGTGGTGAACACCGTGATCGTCGAGCCGCCGCCGAGGTCGAGCTTGGCCCCGGCCATGGAGCGGTTGACCGGGCAGGTCTCGAAGTCGCTGATCGGGATCGTCACGCGTTCGAGGATCTTGAACGCGGACAGGATCGCGTTGCCCGCCTTGCCCGGCTGCGGATCGTCACAGGGGCCGGGGTTGTCGCCCGCGCCGAAGTGGGCGTTGGCCGTGATGTCCCAGCCGAGCTCGTCCGCTAACTGCTTGACCTGGTCGGCTTCCGGCTTGCGATGGATCTCCTGCACGGTCACGATGTTGGCGCCGCTGCCGCGGATCACCCCGGCGATGGCCTTCATGTCGGCGGTGTCGCCCGCGACGTTCCAGTTGAGGACCACCAGGTTCGTCGTGGCGTGCGCCGGGGCGGGCAGGGCGGTGGAGGCGAGCACCGTGACCGCGGCGGCAATCATCACTTTGATCCGTTTTGTCGCATGCATGCCGTTGGATCTTACGGACCGCGTGACAGTTCGTATAGATCTTCAGCAGCTCGACAGGATGCTCTCCATGGCGTCCTTCTCCGCCGACGTCACCCAGACGCCGTACTTCGTCTTCACGTCGATCTGGCGGGCGATGTAGGTGCACCGGTACGCCTTGCGCGGCGGCAGCCAGGTGGCGGCGTCGGAGTCGCTCTTCTGGCCGTTGAGCGGGCCGTCGACGGCCATGAGGTTCAGCGGGTCGTTGGCGAACTCCTTGCGCTTGTCCGCCGCCCACTGCTGCGCGCCCTTCTGCCAGGCGTCCGACAGCGGGATCACATGGTCGATCTGGACGGCGGTGCTGGTGTCCTGACCGCGCTTGAAGTTGATCGTCTTGCCGCTGTACGGGTCGTGCAGCGTGCCGCTCAGCACGATGCAGTCGTGGGTCCCGGCCTTGAACTTCTCGTCCACCAGGTCCCGCTTGAGAATGTCGTTACGGGTGTCGCAGCCGTTGTGGTCGACGTCCGCCCACGCCGGGCCGAACTTGTCCCGGTCGAACCCGGTCTTCGGCGCGCGGCCCTTGACGGTTAACTTGTCGAGCTTCTTGCGGGCGTCCGACACGGACACCGAGTCGGACTTGCCCCCCTTATCGGTGCCGGCCGAGGACTGCCCCTGCAGCCCGCCGCAGCCCGCCAGCACCGCCACCGTGGCCGTACCGGCCATGAACGCCCGAACCCGCCGCCCCACGCCCACTCCCCAGACTTCGCCGAACCTTCGTAAAGTCTAGGTCAAGTGCCCATAAAAGGCCTTATCACGCGTCCAAGCTGCTCACTTCAACGTTTGCCGTGGCAAGGCTGCCTTAACCTGAACGTAGATCACTGCATGCCGGAAAGAGGGGACATGGCGCAGCGGCGCTTGCTGGAGGGACTCGGCGTCACCGTCGCCGAGGAGACCGCCTACCGCGCGCTGCTCAGGCACGGACCTGCGACGCTGAGCCAGCTCGCCGCCGAGACCGGCTCCTCCGCCGCGGCCATCCGCCGCATGCTGCCCAGGCTGGAGGACCTCGGCCTCATCTCCCGGGTGGCCGGCCGGCCGCTGCGGCTGATCGCCACCCCGCCGAACGTCGCCATCGACATCCTCGTCGCGCGCCGCCAGGAGGAGATCGCGCACAGCAGGGCCGCCGCCGCGCTGCTGGCCACCGAGGTCGCCGACCGCAACGGGCCGAACCCGGAGGAGGTGCTGGAGGTGGTGAGCGGGCGCGACGCCGTGGCCCGCCGCTATCTCCAGCTGGAGCGCAACGCCACGCGGGAGATGCTCGTGCTGGTGCATCCGCCGTACGCGGTGGACGTCAGCGACGACCTGGAGAACCGCAGGCGGGCGGCCCGCCAGGGGGCGCCCACCCGCGGCATTTACGGTCCGCAGGCGTTCGAGCACCCCGGCATGCTGGCCCACACGCGGCGGGCCGTCGCCGACGGCGAGCAGGCCAGGCTCGGGCAGGTGCCGGTCAAGCTGGCCATCGCCGACGCCCGCACCGCCATCCTGCCCCTGGTCTCCGACGAGGACCAGGCCGTGGAGAGCGCGCTCGTGGTGCACCCGTCCGCGCTGCTGGACGCCCTGGTGGGGCTGTTCGAGACGCTGTGGCGGGCCGCCGTGCCGCTCCGCCTGACCGCCGCGGAGGGCCTGGAGCCCGAGGTGTGGCCGCGCACGCCCGACACCGAGGTGCTGGCGCTGCTGGCGGCCGGGATGAAGGACGACGCCATCGCCAGGCAGCTGGGGCTCAGCCCGCGTACGGTGCAGCGCCGGGTGCAGATGCTGTGCGAGCGCCTGGACGCCAGGACCCGCTTCCACGCGGGGTTCCTCGCCGCCCAGCACCGCCTGCTCGAATGAGCTGCTAAGCCTCGGCGCTCAGGGCCGTCTTCGTCAGCTCCGCCTGGCGCTGGATCTGACCCAGGACGATGGGGTTCACCCCCTTGGCCTGGAACGTGGCGACCATCTGGTCCATCACCGCGTTCGCCCGGTCGAGGTCCCCCTGCCGCGCCTCGGCCCTGGCCAGGCGGCGCATCACCAGGTTCAGGGTGATGTTGTCGATGCTCGCGTCGCGGGCGACCCGGCTGAGGTGCTCGATGCCCTGCTCGGGATCCGGCGGCCGGACACGCAGCCGCTTGCCCGCCGTCACCGCCTTGAACCCGCGCTCGGCGTTCAGCCCCTTGACCAGGCGGGCGTAGACGGCCAGCGGGTGGGCGCCGTACCGGTCGATGACCTCGTCCAGGGCCTCGTTCCCCGAGCGCAGCGCGGGCGAGTCGGAGCCGAGCAGCGAGAACAGCTGCCCCTGCTCCTCGCCCAGCATCAGCTCGGCCACCTGGTGGTCGTCGCGGCCGACCGGGAAGCGCACCCTGACCAGGCACGCGGGGGAGACGATGCGGGAGCCGTCCGCGGCGATGTACTGGGCGCGCACGTGATACTCGCCGGGCTGCTGGAAGTAGTGCCCGTCGCGGCCGTGCCCGATGTACGCGCTGCGGTACATGGCCGGGTTGCCCTCGTCGAGCCGGATCTCCGGCGAGGTGTCCACGCAGTGCCGCATCATCGGCCGGTACAGCACGGTCCTGCCGCCCGGCTGCGTGATCGACACCTGGGTGAACTCGGTGTCGGGGTGCAGGTGGCCGTGCGTGACGCGGGGCTCGCCGGCGCAGGACAGCTTGAACTCGACCACGACGGGCTCGCCCAGCTCGAACGACTCCTTGGCGCGCAGCTCCAGCCGCAGCCCGGAGCGGTCCTCGACGGGCTGCTCGAACGGCGCGATCTCGGCGGCGCCGGTGCCGAACGCGTTCGCGCCCATGGCCACGTCACGGTAGAAGCCGTGGCGCAGGTGGACCAGCTCCGGGTCCGTGAAGTGGAACGGGAACGCCGCCCAGTAACCCGGCTCGCCGCCTGGGCGATAGTTCTGCACGTAGTTCATCCACGACAGGTCGCCGAAGCCCCCGTCGGGGCCCAGCGGCTGGGGCGGGGTGCCGAGGTTCTTCTGCCAGGAGTGCAGCAGGTTGAAGGCGTGCCCGAGCTCGTGCACGTACGTACGCAGCTGCGCCCGCTGCGCCTGCGGCGTGGTCCCCTTGATCACGTCGTAGAACACCGCGGACCCCTGCCGCTGGTGCGCGTCGTTGTAGTCGAACATGATCCCCCGGTAGCCGCCCACGTGCTTGCTGGCCACCAGCAGCCACACGCGCCAGGCCGGCGCGTCGCCGAACGCGCTGAACTGCTGCGTCATCGCGTGATGCAGCTCGGCGTCGTCCCACGCCAGGTCCGCGCCCGACCCGTCCACCGGGATCACCCCCGGCTCGGCGAGGGTCAGCTCGATGCCCGCCTCCGCGTACGCCGCCCGCACGCTCAGCTCCCTGGCCGGCGAGCCGTCCGGCCCCGGCAGCGTGCCGGTCCGGTACGACACGAACGGCACGGTCCCGACCACGGAGTCCTGCTCCAGCAGCACGCTGCGGAAGTAAGGAGAGGCGAAGGCCACCTGGTACGTGCGCCCCGCGACCTCCGCCGTGCCCGAGCCGCCGTCGATCGTGACGCTCACGTCCTTCACCGGAGTGTCGAACGTGAAGACCCCGCGCCCCTGGATCCGGGCCCCCTCGACGGTGGGGGAGTCGACCACGAACGAGCCTGCGTAGGAGGTCGTCGCGCCCGCCACGGTGAACAGATCACCGCTCACCCGCCCGGTCGGCCTGGCCCCGTCGACGTCGACCCGGAGCGCCAGCTGCGAGTCGCCGTCCTGTCCCTGGTACAGCCCGCTGATCATGGGCGCTCCCTCGCTCGGGGCCTACACGAGGGAACACTTCACCGGCCGAGGGTGCCTGTCAACGCGATCCGCGAACTTGGAGAGCCCCGAGCAGCTCCTCCGACGCCCTGGTGATCGTCTCCACCGCCCGGTCGAACGCCTCGGCGTTGTGCGCGGCGGGCGCGCGGAAGCCGGAGATCTTCCTGACGTACTGCAACGCCGCCGCCCGCACGTCCTCCTCGGTCACGCTCTCGGTGAACGGGGGGCGCAGGGTCTTGATGCTTCTACACATGCCTTTACCGTAACTTCGTTCAGCGCCCGTCAGTCGCCGGACCGAGCTCGTTGCCGAAGTCGAGGGCGATCTTGCGCATGCCCTCGGCCAGGTCCTCGCGGTCGATCGCGTCGATCCGCTCGGCGGGCCCGGAGACCGACATCGCGGCCACCACCCGGTCGCCGTCCCACACGGGCACGGCCAGGCAGTGCACGCCGAGCTCCTCCTCGCCCAGGTCCATGGCGTGGCCCTGCGCTTTGACGAGCTCGAGTTCGGCCAGCATGGCCGTCAGGTCGGTGATCGTGTTGGGGGTGCGGCGGGGCATGCCGGTGCGCTCGAAGACGGCCACCGCCTCGGCCGCGGGCCGCCCGGCCAGCAGCACCTTGCCCACGGCCGTGCTGTGCGGCAGCACCCGCCGGCCCACCTCGGCGAACATCCGCAGCCTGCGCGGCGAGGGCACCTGCGCCACGTAGACGACGAAGTCGCCTTCGAGCACGGCCAGGTTGGCGGTCTCGCCGGACAGCTCGACCATCTTGGTCAGGTACGGCTGCGCCCACCCGCCCACCATGCTCCCGGCGATGCCGCCCAGCCGCACGAGGCCGCCGCCCAGGGCGTACCTCTTGTCGGATTCCTGGCGCACGTAGCCGCGGACGAGCAGGGTGCGCAGCAGCCGGTGGATGGTCCCGTACGGCAGGCCGGTCCTGGCGGCGATCTCCGACAGGCCCGCCTCGCCCCCGTGCTCGGCCAGCGCCTCCAGCACGTCCAGCGCCCGATCCACCGACTGGACGCTCATAGGGAAACCCCGCGCAGCGAGGCGTCGAGCACTTCGGCCGTGTGGGCCACCCTGATGTCCGAGCCGGCGCGCCGCATGGCCGCCGCGATCTGCATCGTGCAGCCGGGGTTGGCCGAGACCAGCAGCTCGGCGCCGGTCGTGGCGACCGAGGCGGCCTTCCTGTCGCCGAGGTCGCGGGCGGCCTGCGGCTGGAAGATGTTGTACGTGCCCGCCGACCCGCAGCAGATGGCCGACTCGGGGATCTCGCGGACCACCAGGTCGGGGATGCCGCTCAGCAGCTCGCGCGGCTGGGCGCGCACGCCCTGGGCGTGGGCCAGGTGGCAGGCGTCGTGGTAGGCGACGGTGAGCGGCAGCGAGTGCCGCTTGGCCACGGGCCCCAGCTCGGCGAGGTATTCCGACAGATCGACCACCCTGAACCCCGGTTCGCGCCCGAGCAGCTCGCCGTACTCCTTCATCGACGAGCCGCAGCCGGCCGCGTTCACCACGACGGTGTCGACCCCGGCCTTCTCGAACGTCCTGACCGTGCGGCGCGCCAGCCGCCTGGCCTGGTCGTCGCGCCCGGAGTGCACGCTGAGCGCTCCGCAGCAGCCCTGGCCGCGCGGGATGACCACGTCGCAGCCCTCCAGGGAGAGCACCCGCGCGGTGGCCGCGTTCACCTGGGGGAAGAACTCGCCCTGCACGCATCCGGTGAGCATGCCCACCACGGCCCGCCGCTCGCCCCTGGCCCTGACCACGCGCGGCATCCGCTGCCGGCGCTCGACGCGCGGCGCGAGCGCGGCCATGGCCCCGAGGCTCGGATGGACCCTGGCGAGGAACGGCGCCAGCCGCTCGGCCAGCCACATCCCCGGCCGCAGCAGCCGCAGCCGGCGCGGATAAGGGAACAGGCCGAACACGATCCCGCGCACGGCCCGCTCCTGCGGATCCCGCACGTGCTCGCGCTCCACCTCGGCCCTGGTCTGCTCGATCAGCCGGTCGTAGCGGACGCCGGACGGGCAGGCCGTGACGCACGCCATGCACCCCAGGCAGGCGTCGAAGTGCCCGGCCATCTCGGGCGTGACCGGGGTGCCCTCGACGTGCTGCTTCATCAGGTGGATGCGGCCGCGCGGGGAGTCCATCTCCTCGCCCCACAGCACGTACGTCGGGCACGTGGGAAGACAGAACCCGCAGTGCACACAGTCGTTGATCAGTTCGGGGTCCACTCAGATCCCTCCCAGGAACCGGCCGGGAGACATCCTGCGCCCGGGATCGAACCGTTCCTTGACCCGCCGCATCAACGGCAGCCCGCTCACCTGCCCCCACCTGTCGACGCCCTCGTACGGCGTGGCCAGCACGTTCAGCCGCCCGCCCAGCGCCTCGATCCGCCCGCGCAGCCGGGTGACGGCCGCCGCCAGCTCCTCCTCCGCGACCTCGCCCCAGAGCTCCAGGTACGCCCGCCCCGCCGCGGCCGACCCGCGGAAGGCGAACCCGGCCTCCCCGGCGGCGGCCAGAGCGTCGGCCGCGCGCGCGGGCGGGAACCGGGTCTCCAGCAGCACGTCGTCCCTGAGGATCAGCCCCCACCACTCCGGCGCCTCGGCCGTGATCGTGCCCTCGCCCAGCACCTCGCGCAGCCCCAGCGCGCGCTGCTCGGCCGCCGCGCCCTCCACCAGCACCGCGACCGTCGCCTCCTTGCCGTCGGGGCAGTCGATCTCCACGGCGGACGGCTCGGCCTGGGAGGCGGCCAGGCGGAGCAGCACGTCCCCGGCCGGTGCGGTGGTCGCCACGAGCCAGCGCCGCTCCGCGGGCAGCGGGTGCAGCCGGAACGTGGCCTCCGCGATCACGCCGAGCGTGCCCTGGGAGCCGGTGAAGAGCTTGCCGAGGTCGTAGCCGGCGACGTTCTTGACCACCCGGCCGCCGGACCTGGCGACGGTCCCGTCGGGCAGCACGACCGTGATGCCGATGAGCAGGTCGCGGGGGGTGCCGTACCGGAAGGCGCGCGGGCCCGCGGTCGCGGTGGCGAGCGTGCCGCCGACCGTGGTGTGCTCCTTGAACGGCGGGTCGAGCGCCAGCTCCTGCCCCTGCTCGGCGAGCGCGGCGGCCAGCGCGTCCATGGTCAGCCCGGCCTGCGCGCGCACCACGAGGTCGCCGGCGGCGTGTTCGATGAGGGAGTTCATGCAGCACAGGTCGATGAGCACGTCGCAGCGCTCGGGCGGGGCGCCCCAGTGCAGCTTCGTGCCGCCGCCCGCGGGCACCGCCGCCAGGTCCTGCTCGGCGCAGGCCCGCAGCACGGCCGAGATCTCCTCGACCGTCTCGGGCAGGGCGACCCAGCGGGGCCGCACGCCGTTGACGGCGTCGTCGGCGTCCGCCTGCCTGATGGTCACCCCCGTGTCGGCCAGCATCAGAACTGCTCCGCCTTTCCCGACTCCACCAGCGGGTGCACGCCCTTGCGCACTCCCGGCACCTCGCCGCACAGGCGCGGGGTGGGGAAGACCTTGCCCGGGTTCGACAGGCCACGGGGGTCGAACGCGCACCGGACGAGTTGCATGGTGTCCAGGTCGTCCGCGCTGAACATCTTCGGCATATAGCGGGATTTATCCACCCCGACTCCGTGCTCGCCCGTGATCGAGCCGCCGTGCTCGATGCACAGGTCCAGGATCGCCCCGGACACCACCTCGGCCCGCTCGCCGGCCCCCGGCTCCGCGTCGTCGAACAGCACGAGCGGGTGCAGGTTGCCGTCTCCCGCGTGGAAGACGTTGGCCACCCTGATGCCGTGCTCGTGCGAGAGCCGGTCGATGGCCGCCAGCACACCGGGCAGGGACGTGCGCGGCACCACGCCGTCCTGCACGATGTAGGCCGGGCTGATGCGCCCGACGGCGGCGAACGCCGACTTGCGGCCCTTCCAGATCGCCGCCCGCTCGGCCGCGCCGGCGGCCACCCGCAGCTCGAAGGCGCCCGAGCAGATCTCCGTGAGCCGGGCGAACTGCTCGTCCACCTCCGCCCGCGGGCCGTCCAGCTCCACGATCAGCACGGCGCCCGCGCCCTCGGGGTAGCGGCAGGCCACCGCCGCCTCGGCCGCCTCGATGGCCAGCGCGTCCATCATCTCGATCGCGGCGGGCACGATGCCCGCGCCGATGATCGCCGAGACGGCCTGGCCTCCCTGCTCGATGCTCTCGAACGCGGCCAGCACCGTGGTCACGGCCTCCGGCGCGCGGCTGAGGCGTACCGTGATCTTGGTGGCGATGCCCAGCGTGCCCTCGGAGCCGATGAACGCGCCCAGCAGGTCGTAGCCGGGGTCCATGCGGTCGAGCGTGACCAGGTCGCCGTCGGGGGTGACGATCTCGCAGGCCTCGACGTGGTTGACCGTGAAGCCGTACTTGAGGCAGTGGGCGCCGCCGGAGTTCTCGGCGACGTTGCCGCCGATGGAGCAGACCTGCTGGCTGGAGGGATCGGGCGCGTAGTAGTAGCCCCGGTCGCGCACGGCCTCGGTGATGGCCAGGTTGGTCACGCCGGGCTCGACGACCGCCCGGCGGTTGTCCAGGTCGATCTCCAGGATCCTGCGCATCTTGGAGGTGACGATGAGCACGCCGTCCTCGCGGGGGAGCGCGCCCCCCGACAGGCCGGTGCCCGAGCCCCTGGCCACGAAGGGCACGCCGAAGTCGTTGCACACGCGGACCACGCGGGCGACCTGCTCGGCCGTGTCGGGCAGCACGACCACGCCGGGGGTCGCCCGGTGGTAGGTGAGGCCGTCGCACTCGTACGTGCGCAGGCGCACCGGATCGGTGATCACCGAGTCATGGGGCAGCAGCGAGCGCAGGGCCGCTGTCAGCGTTTCCAGCACCCGATCCCCCTCTTTTTCCTAGTTCTACGGCATTTGAGCATAGGCGGGAAGCGTCAGGAACTCGGCGAAGTCGTCGTCCAGCGCCACCTGCTTGAACAGCGCGGTCGCCTGACCGTACAGCTTCTCGTCGTGGCCGGGCTCTTCGGCGATCTTGTCGAGCTCCTCCGCGATGATCTGCTCGACCAGTTCCTTCGTCACCTGGGCGCCCGTGTCGGCGAGCGTGATGTCGTTGTGGATCCACTGCCAGATCTGCGAGCGCGAGATCTCGGCGGTGGCGGCGTCCTCCATGAGGTTGTGGATCGCCACCGCGCCCAGGCCGCCCATCCAGGCGGCGAGGTAGCGCAGCGCCACGTCCACGTTGTTGCGCAGCCCGGTCTCGGTGATCTCGCCCGGCGTCTCGGAGACGGACAGCAGCTCGGCCGCGGTCACGTTGACGTCCTCGCGCAGCCGGTCGAGCTGGTTGGGCCGCGACCCCAGCACGCCGTCGAACACCTCGCGGCAAACCGGCACCAGGTCGGGGTGCGCCACCCACGAGCCGTCGAAGCCGTCGCCCGACTCGCGCGTCTTGTCCGCCCGCACCTTCTCCAGCGCCACGGCGTTCACCTCGGGGTCGCGCCGGGAGGGGATGAAGGCCGCCATCCCGCCGATGGCGTGCGCGCCGCGCTTGTGGCAGGTGCGCACCAGTAGCTCGGTGTACGCGCGCATGAACGGGGCCGTCATCGTGACCGCGTTCCGCTCGGGCAGCAGGAACTCGCGGCCCCGGGTCCGGAACTTCTTGATCACGCTGAACAGGTAGTCCCAGCGGCCCGCGTTGAGCCCCGCCGAGTGGTCGCGGAGCTCGTACAGGATCTCCTCCATCTCGAACGCGGCCGGGTAGGTCTCGATGAGGACGGTCGCCCTGATCGTGCCGTGCGGGATGCCGAGGAGCTCCTGAGCCCTGGTGAACACGTCGTTCCAGAGCCGCGCCTCCAGGTGGGACTCCATCTTGGGGAGGTAGAAGTACGGGCCCTTGCCCTTGTCGATCTGCCGCTGGGCGCAGTGGAAGAAGTAGAGCCCGAAGTCGAACAGCGAGGCCGAGACCGGCTGCCCGTCCACCCGGGCGTGCTTCTCGTCCAGGTGCCAGCCGCGCGGGCGCACGACGACCGTGGCCAGCTCGTCGTCGGGCCTGAGCGCGTACGACTTGCCGCCGGTCTCGAAGTCGATCGTGCGGTCGAGCGCGTCGCGCAGGTTGAGGTGGCCGCTCACGCAGTTCTCCCAGAGCGGCGAGTTGGCGTCCTCGAAGTCGGCCAGCCAGACCTTGGCGCCGGAATTGAGCGCGTTGATGGTCATCTTCTTGTCGACCGGGCCGGTGATCTCCACCCGGCGGTCCTCCAGGCCGGGCGCGGGCGGGGCGACCTGCCAGTCGGCCTCCCTGACCTGCTTCGTCTCCGGCAGGAAGTCGAGCAGGCCGCCCGCCGACAGCTCCGCCTGCCGCGCCTGGCGGGCCTCCAGCAGCTCCAGCCGCCTGGCGCCGAACTCCCGCTGGAGAGTCGCCACGAAATCGAGCGCCTCAGGCGTGAGGATCTCGTCGAACCGGTCGAGCATCGGGCCGGTGATCTCCATGGGGTGCCTTTCCGCTTCGTGGAAAATGACTTCTGGATTGTGGAAGTGAAGTTACTCCCCTGGTAGTCCCGGGTCAAAGGTTGGGGTTCCTTCGGGGAGTCGTCGGGGGCATCCCCGATGTCGTCAGGGGCGTGCCCGGACAAGATTGACGGCATGAAGACCATCGCGATCGCGGGCGGGCTGCTGGCCTCCGCGCTGATGCTGACGGGATGCGGGCTGGCGAGCATCACCGGACCGGCCAGCGAGGAAACCTCGTCCTACGAGGTGACGGACAAGGTCGCCCGGCTGCAGGTCAAGAACGGCGCGGGCCAGACCGTGGTGACCGGGACCGATGGCGGCACCGTACGCGTCACCGAGACGCTGCGCTGGCGCGGCGACGCCAAGCCGAAGGCGGAGCACGGCGTCGAGGGCGACGGGCTGGTCCTGTCCTACGACTGCCCGTCGAACCTGGGCACCTGCAGCGTCGACTACAAGATCGAGATCCCCAAGGGGCTGGCCGTCGACCTGGAGAGCGGCTCCGGCGACGCCACGCTCAGGGGCCTGGCCGGAGAGCTGAACGTACACGTCGGCTCCGGCGACCTGGACGCCGCCGACCTGGCGGGCAAGAAGATCGTCGCGGAGGCGGGGTCCGGAAGCGTCGAGCTCAAGTACACCGCCGTGCCCGACAGCGCCGAGCTGCAGGCCGGCTCCGGGGACATCGTGCTCCGCGTGCCCGACGGTGCCTACGACGTGAAGACGCAGGTGGGGTCGGGTGACGCGAACGTCTCGGTCAAGAAGGACAGCTCCTCGCCGCACAAGATCTCGCTCAAGACCGGATCCGGCGACGTCACGGTGTCCGCCGGATAAGGGGGTGATTGTGGCGAGGGTGTCGTGCCACCATCGTGGGAAGACACCGAGGTGTCCAGACGTTCCCTAATAGAGATGACACGAATGCACGAATACACCGCGCTCGACCTCGACGAGTTCGAGACCGGCGACATGGACCTCGAGGAGCGCCAGGCGCTGCGCCGCGTGGCGGGCCTCTCCACCGAACTCCAGGATGTCTCCGAGGTCGAGTACCGGCAGCTGCGGCTGGAGCGGGTCGTCCTCGTCGGCGTCTGGACGTCAGGCACAGTGGAGGACGCGGAAAACTCCCTGCTGGAGCTCAAGCTCCTGGCCGAGACGGCTGGGTCGCAGGTGCTCGACGGCCTCGTCCAGCGCCGCCAGAAGCCCGATCCGGCCACCTACATCGGCTCGGGCAAGGCGCTCGAGCTCCGCGACGTGGTCGAGTCGACCGGCGCCGACACCGTGATCTGCGACGGTGAGCTGACCCCCGGCCAGCTCCGCCAGCTCGAGGAGACGGTCAAGGTGAAGGTCATCGACCGCACCGCCCTGATCCTCGACATCTTCGCCCAGCACGCCAAGAGCCGCGAGGGCAAGGCCCAGGTCGAGCTGGCGCAGCTCCAATACCTGCTGCCCCGCCTGCGCGGCTGGGGTGGCAACCTGTCCAGGCAGGTCGGCGGTCGCGCCGCGGGCGGCGTCGGCATCGGCGGCCGCGGCCCCGGTGAGACCAAGATCGAGCTGGACCGGCGCCGCATCCGCGAGCGGATGGCCAAGCTGCGCCGCCAGATCAGCGGCATGTCCACCTCACGCGACACCATGCGCTACCAGCGCCAGCGGCGCGAGGTCCCCGCCGTGGCCATCGCCGGCTACACCAACGCGGGCAAGTCCTCGCTGCTCAACCGCATCACGGGAGCCGGGGTGCTGGTGGAGGACGCGCTGTTCGCCACCCTCGACCCGACCGTGCGCCGGGCGCGCACGGCCGAAGGCCGGCTCTTCACGATCGCCGACACCGTGGGCTTCGTGCGGCACCTGCCGCACCAGCTCGTCGAGGCGTTCCGCTCGACGCTGGAGGAGGTCGCCGAGGCCGACCTGATCCTGCACGTGGTGGACGGCTCGCACCCCGACCCCGAGGGCCAGCTGGCCGCCGTGCGCGAGGTGCTCGGCGACATCGAGGGCGCCTCGGAGATCCGCGAGATCGTCGTGATCAACAAGGCCGACGCGGCCGAGCAGGACGTGATCGACCGGATCATGCGGCGCGAGCGCGACTGCGTCGTGGTGTCGGCGCGGACCGGCCGCGGCATTCCCGAGCTGATGGAGGTCATCGAGCGGGAGCTGCCCCGGCTGGACCACGAGATCCAGCTGCTGGTGCCGTACAACAGGGGAGACCTGATCTCCCGGGCCCACAAGGAGGGCGAGGTGCTCTCCGTGGACCACGTGGAGGACGGGACGATCCTGCACGCCCGGGTGCTGCCCAGCCTGTGGCAGGAGCTCGAGCGGGTGGGCAAGCCCGTGGAGCGGGTCTTCTAACCCTCCGGTCACCCCCCGGTTTCGTCGTTGCGGCCGGGCGACTCCCACACAAGCGGTACGGTGGGGTCGCCCGGCCGTGGCGCTGGTGGGGTGGCCCTCGCCGCAAAGCGCGCATGGCTACCCAAAAGCGGCAGTGGTCCCCGAACCCTGGGGTTGCTAGAATCGGCCAGACCCTTTACGCGGTCGGGTTTCTAGGTTTCGGTTCTGGGTTTCGGATGATGACTCTGGTGATTGAGGTCGTCAACGGGAGCCTTGGGGACGAGGTGGGGCTGGGTGACGGTTGGGATCAGTGGTCTTTCTTCCGAATAACCCTGTACAGCAAGCCCAGCTGTGAAATAACGTAACTGAACTGAAATCGCCGGATCATGACTCTGGCGATACGGTCACCGCACAACAAGATGCGGATGAGAGCAGGAGACCCCCCATGTCGTCCGGACCCGGAGCGGACTCAGTGGGCGCGGCACAGCCCCTGAGCTGTGCGCTGCGCCCATGCCGGTGCGCGGGCGGGGGATCACGCAGGGCGGTGATGCGGTGACCGTTCGACTGCTGACCAACATCGGCCGCCTGTGGACCGGCAACGAGGTCCTCAGCAACGCCGCCATCCTCGTGCACAACGACCGCATCGCGTGGGTCGGGCGCGCACCCGACCTCCCGCAGAGCGTCCCCGGGGTCGTCGACGACATCGTCGACGTCGACCACGTCGAAAACCTCGGCGGCGCGCTCGTCACGCCCGGTCTCATCGACGCGCATACCCACCCCGTCTACGCCGGCAACCGCTACGCCGAGCTGGCCATCCGCACCGGCGGCTCCAGCGCCGCCTCGATCACCGCGGCGGGCGGCGGCGTGGGCTCCACGGTCACCGTGACCCGCGGCACCGACCCGTGGACCCTGTGCAACGGCGTGCGCGAGCGGCTGCGGAGCTGGCTGCTCAGCGGCACCACCACGGTCGAGGCCAAGACCGGCTACCACCTCACCCGCGACGGCGAGCTGGCCGACGTGCGGCTCCTGCGCGAGCTGGAGAAGGAGCCGATGATGCCGCGGGTGCACGTCACCTTCCTGGCGGCGCACACCGTGCCGCCCGAGTACTTCGGGCGGCAGCGCGAATACGTCGAGGCCGTGGGTGCCTGGTGCGCCGACGCCGCCGCGGCGGGCGCCGACAGCGTCGACGTCTACTGCGACGAGGGCCACTTCACCACCGAGGAGTCCCGCTGGGTGCTGGCCTCGGGGCGCAACGTCGGGCTGCTGCCGCGCATCCACGCCGGCCTCTACAGCCGCCGCGGCGCCGTCCAGCTGGCCGCCGAGCTCGGCTGCGCCTCCGCCGACGGGCTGCACCACATGTCGGACGAGGACATCGCGATCATGTCCCGCTACGGCGTGCCCGCCGTCGTCTGCCCGGCCACGGCCCTGCAGCGCGGCCACCTCCCGCCGGTCCGCCAGATGATCAAGCATGGCGTCCAGATCGCCCTCGGCAGCGACCACAACCCCGGCTTCTGCGGCATCACCTCGATGTCGCTGGTCATCGCCATGGCGGTGTCGGCGTTCGGGATGAGCGTCAACGACGCCCTGCGCGCGGCCACCCTCGGCGGCGCCACCGTCCTGGGCGCTCCCGACCGCGGCGTCCTGGCGCCGGGCCGGCTGGCCGACATCGTGCAGTGGGACGCCGACCACGAGGGCGCCTTCGCCTGGTCCTTCGGTCTCAAGCCGCGCCGCGTGTGGCGGGGTGGGACGCCGGTCCAGTAGTTACTCTCGGGGTTATGCCGCCCTCGGTCGCCGTGGTCACCGACTCGACCGCCTACCTGCCCGCCGTACCAGGTGTCACGGTCGTCCCCGTCCAGGTGATCGCCGGCGGGGTCTCGTACGACGAGCCGCTGTTCACCGGCGACCTCACCGCCGCCACCACCTCCCGACCCGCCCCGGAGAGCTTCGCCTCCTGCTACGCCTCCCTGGCGGCCGCCGGTGCGACAGCGATCGTCTCGATCCACGTTTCCCGCGACATGTCCGGCATCACCGATTCCGCACTGACCGCCGCGGCCGACGCGCCCGTGCCCGTGGACGTCATCGACAGCCGCTCGATCGCCATGGGCCTCGGC
This sequence comes from Nonomuraea angiospora, assembly GCF_014873145.1. Lineage (NCBI taxonomy): Bacteria > Bacillati > Actinomycetota > Actinomycetes > Streptosporangiales > Streptosporangiaceae > Nonomuraea > Nonomuraea angiospora. The sequence continues at coordinate 10,302,829 of NZ_JADBEK010000001.1, forward strand.
TACCCGGTCCTGGCCGCCGCCCGCGCCGCTACGAGCGGCGCCGCCCTTCCGGCGGTGACGGCGGCGGCCCGCCGCTGCATGGAGACCACCCGGACGTTCTTCTACGTGGACACCCTCGACGCCTTACGACGCAGCGGCCGCATCGGCACCGCCGCCTCCCTCGTCGGCTCGGCCCTCATGATCAAGCCCCTGCTCCACATCGCCGACGGCCGCATCTCGCTCCTGGAGAAGGTCCGCACGTCCTCCCGCGCCATCGCCCGCCTGGAGGACCTCGCCGTCCACGCGGCGGGCGAGGGGGCCGTGGAGGCGGCCGTACAGCATCTGGGGGCGAGCGAGCGCGCCGAGGCCCTGGCGGAACGCCTGCCGAAGCGGTTGGGCGGTCTGGTGGAGCTGCGGGTGGTGGAGGTGGGGGCGGTGATCGGCGTCCACGTAGGGCCCGGCATGCTGGGCCTCACGGTCACATCCCACACCCCCTGACCTTTGGCGAAGCCAAACGCACGCCACCTCGCCTGAGGGACCCCAGCCCCCAAATCGCCCGGCAGGCCCTTACCCTCCGAGGCCCAGCATGGCGTCTTCGGCCCGGACACCCGGCAGGCCCCTTGCCCTCCGAGGCGCAGCATGGCGTCTTGGGCCCGGACACCCGGCAGGCCCTTAGCTTTCCGACGCCCAGCAGGGACCTCAGCCCCACATCTTCCAGCCCTGTGATGCCCGGCGGAGCCGTCCAACCCTGGGCACCCAACGCGCCCCTCCAGCCTGGCGACACCCAGCACAACAGCCCGGCCCGGCGACACCCATCCATGACCCTTCAGGCTCCTGCGCAGTCCTTGAGCGCGTTTGCACGCTCACCTTGATCGCGCCGACCTTGTTGTCCACACCCCCTGCGCTCATCTCCCACCCCATCCCCAGAACGCGGTTCGGAACCTCCACGAGCACCGCCGAGGATCTACCTTCTCAGCCGTGCGAACCCCCGACCCCACGGCAGAGCGGACCATAGCCGAGTCCCGGCTACGGTCGATCACCGCGCCTTCCCGCCGCTCCCGCCGTTCTCTCGGCCGGCTCACCGGCGCCATGCCCGAGCCGGCGGCCGGGGATCAGGCACGGAGCCACACCTCAGCACACCAAGCCGGGCAGCCCTCAACCGAGTCCCATGAGAGCGAAGCCTGGGACGAGGCCGCCCTCACCACCCTGCGCCAGGGAAGCCGCTGGGAGCACCCTGCACCCGCAGCATCAGGTGGTGGGAAAAGCCGCTGGGACGACGCTCCCTCAACACTCTCAGAGCGACATGACCATGACGATGCCGTCACCTCACCCGCACCCGGCCAAATCCCCAACCAGCAACCAAAAGCATCGCCATCACCCGACCCAAGGTGCGGACCCGCCCCCGTACCACCCACCTTCCAAGCATTCCGCGCAGCCCTCACCTCCCAAGCCCCAGCCCTCGACCCAGGCAAGCCCGGCCTCCGAGTCCTGCTGGCCTTGGGAGCCCTCGCGGCAGCCGTAGCAGTGTTCTTCCTCTGGCGCTCCCAGCCCGCACCGGAGCCCTTGCCTCCTCCCGCCCCGATCTCACAGCCACCAAAATCGCCGTCCCCGACCGCCGTCGCCAAGGTGACCGTCCACGTCACCGGCAAGATCCGCAAACCGGGCGTCTACCTCCTCCCCGCAGGCGCCCGAGTCACGGACGCGGTGGCAGCAGCCGGCGGCGTGTCCCGCGGCGCCTCCCCAGGGGCACTCAACCTCGCCAGACGCCTGATCGACGGCGAGCAGATAGTCGTGGGCGCCCCCGCCGGCCAGGCAACTCAGGCCTCAACCAGCACAGACCCGGCCACCACCGTGCTCGACCTCAACTCCGCCACAACCGACCAACTCGAACAACTCCCAGGAGTGGGCGAGGTCCTGGCGGCCCGCATCGCCGAGTTCCGAGACGCCCACGGCGGCTTCACCACCGTCGAACAACTACGCGAGGTAACCGGCATAGGCCCACGAAAGTACGACGAAATCAAACCAAAGGTCCGCGTCTGACATGGCCACCCCGCGTACCGACAACGCCCACCCAACATCTCCAAGGCAACACAACGCCAACCCCCGACCCGACGGCACCCGGCCCGCCGACGGAGCCGGCACGAGCACCGGAGCCCCTCACCCCGATCCCGACACTGCCCAGCGTGAACACACCTGGCCCCTCATCCTCCCCGCACTCGCCGCCTGGGCAAGTGCCCTGGTCCTACTCGGCTGCTCCGCCCACACAGCCCTGATCGTCGCCCTATCCACATCCCTGGCCGCCGCAGCCGTAGCCTGGCCCGCCCGATCCACACTGCGCCGCACCCGCTTCCCATCCCGGCAAGCACCCAACACCCGGACCACCCAACACGGAGACCCGGCCACCCAGCACGAGGGCTCGACCGCCCGGTATGGGGACTGGGCCGCCGGGTGCGGGACCATGATCGACCAGCGCCTCGCCAGCCGCGCCTGGCCCTGGCCCACCCACCTCCCGATCTTGCTGGCCAGGCTCACTCATCGGTCTCCGCGGCCTTCGATGTCCATGGATGGACGTTCACAGTCACCCACCGACACCGCCCACCCTGCATGGGCCCCACCCCGCCAGACGTGGCGAGAACTTTGCCTCCCTTCCGGCCAGACCGAGCAGCATCAAAGTTCGCAGAATGTACGGCGACCACCTCACCCCACCCCCTGGCGCAACATCACCATCGCCACCCTCATCTGCGCGGCCGCCGCCTCGACGTCGATCGCCCTCAGAGTTCACGCCCTGACCACCGGCCCAGCAGCCGACTTGGCCAAGAAGAACACCTCCATCAAGGCCCAGATCGCCCTGACGGACGACCCCAAGCGCCGACAACCCAGAAGCGGTCACTTCAACCAAGAGAGCTACGTGACCCCAGCCACCCTGGAGATCATCCAAACGGCCGGCAACCGGCAGGCCGTCAGCGTCCCCATCACCGTTTTCGCCAACGGACACGACTGGAGCGCCCTGCTCCCCAGCCAGCACGTCGAAGTCACCGGCCGCCTGGCCAAGCCAACCCCAGGCGACCTCGTAGCGGCCATCCTCCTGGTGCAAGGTCCACCGCGAGTCCTGACACCCCCGTCCCCGCTCCAAACAGCGGCAGGCAGCCTCAGATCGGGCCTCCGGGCAGCCTCTGCCACCCTGCCGACCGACCAGCAAGGCCTCCTGCCGGGTTTGGTCGTCGGCGACGTCTCACGAATGGATCCCCAGGTCTCGTCCGACCTCAAGGAGGCGGGCCTGAGCCACTTGAACGCGGTAAGCGGAGCAAACCTCGCAATCGTGGCCGGCGCCGCCCTCGCCCTCTCCCGCCTCATCGGGCTCTCCCTCCCGGTGAGGGCCGTCTTCGCTGCCATCGCGATGCTCGCGTTCGCCGTGGTTGCCCGCCCCTCCCCGAGCGTTCTACGCGCCCTCCTGATGGGCCTTGCCGCCGCCATCGCACTGGGCACAGGCCGAGCTAAGGACGGCCTCGCGGCCCTGTCGGCAACGGTCCTCCTCCTGGTGCTGTTCGCCCCAGAACTAGCCCGTTCGTACGGCTTCGCCCTCTCCGTAGCAGCCACCGCCGGGATCCTCATCCTCGCCCCACGCTGGCGCGACCGCCTGTCATCCCCAAAAGCCGAGGACGACACCGACGATCAGAACAACACAAAGGTGCCGTACCGGTTCCCGCGTTGGATGGCTGAGGCTCTTGCTGTGCCGGTGGCCGCCCAGGTGGCGGTGACGCCCATTCTGGTGCTGATGTCGGGGCAGTTGACGCCCGTCGCCGTGATCGCCAACCTGCTCGTCGCCCCAGCGGTGGCCCCCGCGACGTTGCTCGGTTTCGGCGCCGCCCTGGTGGCACCCGTATGGCCCGGCGGTGCGGAGCTTCTCGTCGTCCCGGCCGGATACGCGGTCGGGTGGATCATCATCGTCGCCCGCTGGGCAGTGAACCTGCCTTTCGCCACCGTGCCATGGCCCGGCGGACTTCCGGGATTGGGCTTGCTGCTGCTCGCGGTGGCGGTCGTCGTGCCGATCCTGCGGCGCAGGGCATGGAGAGCCGTGGCGGTGACCGTGGCCGGGGCGGCCTTGGTCGCCGTACTGGTGATCCGGCCGATCGTCGGCTCCTGGCCACCCAAAGGGTGGCTGATGGTGATGTGCGACGTCGGTCAGGGGGACGGGCTCGTCGTGGCGGCCGGACCGGGAAGAGGGATCGTGGTCGACACGGGCCCCGATCCGATCATCATGGATCGGTGCCTACGCAGGCTCGGCGTCGACGACGTACCCCTCCTGATCCTCACCCACCCGCACGCCGACCATGTGAACGGCCTCCCCGGCGTACTCCGCAACCGGCGCGTCGGCGCCGTGGTCGTCAGCCCGCAGCGCACGAGCGCACGAGCCATCGCGCATCTCTCGGCCACGCTGGAACGCCGTGGGATACCGGAATGGACGGCCTCACCCGGAACTCGGTGGCGCTTCGGCCCGTCAGAGCTGACCGTGCTCAGTCCCGACCCCACCTTGGGCGAGATGAACGGGCAAGGAGAGGGCAGCGCCATCAACAACTCCAGCGTGGTCGTCCACGTACGCTGGCGGTCCGGATCCGTTCTGCTCAGTGGTGATCTGGAGACGGAGGCACAGGACGAACTGTTGCGCCGGACAGCGGTACAGGCCGACATCCTCAAGACCCCGCACCATGGATCCAACCGGCAATCCCCGGCCTTTTTGGCGGCTGTCGGCGCACGGGCGGCCTTGATCAGCGTGGGCGCCGACAACGACTACGGCCATCCCGCCTTGTCCACGCTTGCCGCCTTGCGTCGGCTGGGAGCCAGCGTTTACCGGACCGACCAGTCCGGCGACCTCGCCATCGTGGAGCGGGAGGGGCGGATGGCAGTAGTTCCGCGCGGCCCGTAACCCCACACCGTCCGTAGCCCATACCGTCCCGACGCAGCTCCGCAAGTCCCGCCATCCGCACCGCGCACTCCCGCAAAGCCTGCAGCCTCACGGCCTCACGGCCTCACGGCCTCACGGCCTCACGGCCTCACGGCCTCACGGCCTCACGGCCCGCAGTCCGCACACGGCCCGTCCCGACACGGCGGGCAGTGGGCCGTCTAGGGCTGGACCGCAGGGCGCTCAGATGAGCGCGGCCCGTAACCTCACACCGTCCGTAGCCCATACGGTCCCGCAGCAGCTCCGCAAGTCCCGCCATCCGCACCGCGCACTCCTGTACCACACAGAGCCCCACAAAGCCCGCAGCCCGCAGCCCACAGCCACGCAGCCCCGCAGTCCGCACACGGCCGGTCCCGACACGGCCCCGTCCCGACACGGCCCCGTCCCGGCAGGGCGTGCGCTCCGAGTACCGGGTTGTCGGTGACGCATGGCATGCTGCCTGACATGGCGGGAACCGATCCAGCACCTGTGACCCTGGTCCTCGGCGATGAGGAGCTGCTGGCCGAGCGGGCCGTGAGCACTGTCGTCGCGGCGGCGCGGGCCGGCGACCCGCAAGCTGAGGTGCATGACCTCATGGGCGGGAAGGTCGCGGTCGGTGAGCTGACGCAGCTGACCTCTCCGTCGCTCTTCGGCGATCGTTCCGTGGTGGTGATCCGATCGGCCCAGGATCTTTCCAAGGACGTCACCGCCGAGGTCGTCACCTATGCCAAGCAGCCCTCCGACGACACCGTGCTCATTCTGTCGCATCCGGGCGGGGTGAAGGGGAAGGCGCTGGTCGACGGAGTGAAGAAGGCCGGGGCCCAGGTGGTCACGGTCAACAAGGTCACCAAGGCGGGGGAGCGGCTCGACTTCATCAAGGGGGAGTTCAAGCGGGCCGGACGAGGGATCTCCGGGGACGCGGCCCAGGCGTTGCTCGACGCCGTGGGCAACGACCTGCGGGAGCTGGCGGCGGCGTGCAGCCAGCTGGTGTTCGACACGGAGGACAAGACGATCAGCGCGGCCGCCGTGGCCCGCTATCACAAGGGCCGGGCCGAGGTCACCGGGTTCAACGTGGCCGACTCCGCTGTCGAGGGCCGGTTGGCGGACGCGCTGGAGCAACTGCGGTGGGCTCTCGGCACTGGGGTCGCCCCCGTGCTGCTGGTGAGTGCGCTGGCCGGGGGCTTGCGATCGCTGGCCAAGGTCGGCAGCGCACCGCGCAACCTCCGAGGTGGGCAGCTGGCCAGCCATGTCGGCATGCCGCCGTGGAAGGTCGATCGGGTGAAGCGGCAGCTGAACGGGTGGGGGCCTGAAGGGCTGTCCAGGGCGATCCAGGCTGTGGCGAGTGCGGATGAGCAGGTCAAGGGTGGGGGAGCGGACCCGGCGTACGCATTGGAGCACGCGGTGCAGGTGATCGTGGCCAGCCGCACGGGGCGGTAGCCGGCGGTCGACGCCCCGCTAGGGGTGTCGGTTGGCGCCAGGCCGGAGAGGCCCATACGGACTGGCCGTACTGTACCGGGCCGTCGGGCTCGGGCTCGGGCATCGGCTCGGCGTATTGGGTGGTCCGGTGAGCGGCGCTGGTTGGGCATGCGGCCGGTGGTGCAAAGAAGGAGCGGCTTGGGTTGTTGCCCAACCGTCAAGGGCACAAGTGCCTTATCAGGCAACGATTGCCCTGTAGCTTGCGACGCGCCGGTCGGGATCCGTGCTCGGTCGGCGCGTTCTCCATCCCCAGCGCCTCACACCGCAACGCTCTCCCGCGTAGGTGGAGTGGCGCCAGCGACCGCCCAAGCCGCTTCGATCATGCGGAAGATCTCGTCCACCGCGGTTTGCGGGTCGTCCGTTTCGCGGGCGACCGAGAAGGCATCGACCACGAAGCGTGCGATTGCGCTGCAGGTCGGCGTGGTCTGCGGCAAGTCCAGGTCGGTGGCGATGGCCGTTGCCAGCGACCGGGCGTGGCGCTGTCTCATCGACTCCTCGTACTGCCGCAGCGCCGGTGATTCCTCGATCATGCGCCACAGCGGGGCGGCGCCGTCCGCCGTGCAGTGCTGCACCATGGCGTGGATCTCGCGGCGCAGAGCGGGGATGAGCGCCTCGTGCGGCTGCCGGTCGGTGACCGCCCGCATGAGGCGCTGCTCGAAGTCCTCGTCCTGCTCGAAGACCAGGGCTTCCTTCGAGCTGAAGTGGGAGAAGACCGTGGTCACGGCCACGTCGGCCTCGGCGGCTACCTCGCGGATGCCCACCGCATCGTAGCCGCGCTCGGCGAACAGGTGCAGGGCAGTGTCGGCGATCTTCTGGCGGGTTGCGGCCTTTTTGCGCTCGCGGCGTCCGGGCTGCTCGGTCATGGGTTAACACTACCAGGTGTGAAAGCATGACCGTTTCAAAAAACTAACCGTTAGTGTTATGGTCTGCCGCATGAAGAAAGTGAACTTCACCGAGTTCGGCGGTCCGGACGTCCTGCACATCATTGAGGCCGAGGAACCCCACGCGGGCCCCGGCCAGGTACGCATAGCGGTGCGGGCAGCAGGCGTGAACCCCGTCGACTGGAGAATTCGTGAAGGTCAGATTCTGAAGGCCCATCCGATCCGGCTGCCGGCCGGAGTCGGACTGGACGCCTCAGGAGTGGTCGACGAGATCGGGGAGGGCGTCGAAGGGTTCGAAATCGGCGACCGCGTGTTCGGCGAGGGCACTGACACCTACGCCGAGTTCGCCGTGCTCTCGGCCTGGGCTCGGATGCCGGACGGCCTGTCCTTCGAAGAGGCGGCCGGGTATCCCTCCGTGGTCGAGACCGCGCTGCGCATCATCGGCCAGGTCGGCGTCCAGCCCGGGCAGACGCTCCTGGTCAGTGGCGCCTCCGGCGGAGTCGGGTCCGCGGTGCTGCAGATCGCCCGCGACCGTGGCATCACGGTGATCGGCACAGCCGGGGCGGCGAACCAGGACTATCTGCGCAGCCTCGGTGCTCTCGCCACGACATACGGCTCCGGCTGGGTCGACAGAGTGCGCCGGCTCGGTCCCATCGACGCGGCCCTCGATCTCGCCGGCTCCGGCGTGATTCCCGAACTCCTGGAGCTGACCCGGGACCCGCAGAAGGTCGTCTCCATCGCCGACCTCAGCGCGCCGCAGTTCGGCGTCCGATTCTCCGGCGAGGCCGGAAGCGTGCCGGAAGCACTCGCCGAGGCCGCCGCGCTCATCGCGCGGGGGAAGCTCCACATCCCGGTCGACAAGACCTACACGCTGGCCGAAGCCGCAAAGGCGCACATCGACAGCCGCGCCGGCCACACCCGCGGCCGCCGCGTCATCCTCGTCTAGTGCCGCCTCAGGCGACGTTCGCCCTGGTCACGATCTGACGGAGGCGGACGTCGTCTGCATGCCGGTTCCGCCAGGTGATGTAGCGGCGGATCGTGCTGCCCTGTTCTTCGTGGCTGGCATGGTCGGTCCCGTCCAGCGCGAAGTAGCGCAAGGCGGTGAACTGCGCCTTGATGCGGTTGAGCCACGAGGAGTTGGTCAGGGGGTTGGGCGTAGAGGGCGGAAGAACGTCGTCAGCTCCATGTGCATCAGCGCAGGCTCCTCCAGGGCCAGGAAATGGCCCCCGCGGCCGGGTTCACTCCAGTGGCGCAGGTCGGTGCAGGCGCGTTCGGCGATCGAGCGGGGGATGCCGGACATGCATGGTTCGTGGCTGAGGGTGATGGCTGTGGGCACCGTGATGGCTGGGCGGGGGGTGTTGTGGTCCCAGTCGTAGTACTGCCTGAATGACGTGCCGATCGAGCCGGTCGCCCAGTACAGGGTCAGGATCGTGAGCAGGGTGTCGCGGTCGAAGCGGGACTCCAGGTCGCCGTGGCAGTCGCTCCAATCCCGGTATTTGTCGACTATCCAGGCGGCGAGTCCGGCGGGTGAGTCGATCAGGGCGGCTGCGATGGTGTCGGGCCGGGTTCCCATGATGGCGCTGTAGCCGCCGTCGAGCTCGTCGTACGCCTCCTCGGCAGCCACGAACGCCTGCTCGTCCGCCGACATCGGAGGATCGTCGAACGACGCGGGGAACGGGGGATGGATCAGGTGGATGCCGATCACCTCCTCCGGGTAGAGAGCGGCCAGCCATTGGGTGGCCGCCCCGCCGATGTCGCCGCCGAAGGCGGCGTACCGGTCGTAGCCGAGGGTCTCGGTCATCAGCGTGTGAAGCATTCGCGCCATCGCGGCCCGGGTGAGCGGCTCCGGCGGCAGATCGGAGTAGAGGAAGCCCGGCATGGACGGGATGATGACGTCGAACGCGTCGGCGGGGTCGCCGCCGTGGCGGGCGGGATCGGCGAGGCGGGCCGCCAGGGGCAGCATCTCCAGGAAGCTGCTCGGCCATCCGTGGCAGAGGAGGATGGGCATGGGCGCGGGGCCGACTCCGGCGATCCGGACGAAATGCAGGCCCTGCTCGTGGTGGTGCGGCAGCGCGTTGAGCTCGGCCTCCCGGGCGCGGTAGTCGAAGTCCTCCGCCCAGTACGTCACCAGTTCCCGCAGGTACGTGGGGTCGGCGCCGGCCTGCCAGGCCTTGGCGCCGGTGCGGTCCGTGAACCTGGTCGCGCGTAGTCGAGCTCGCAGGTCGTCCAGCACGTCGCCGGGTACCTCGATGCGGAACGGCGGAAGAGTCACGCATGTCTCCGATCAGCTGAAATGTCCCACTGGCCTACCACCGGTCGGCGATCGGAGCAAACCGAGGGCTGAGGGTGGGTCAGGTGAGGGCCGGTTCGTGGATGATGCCGTCGCTGATCTCCAGGACCCGGTCGGCCAGCGTGATCAAGCTGGGGTCGTGGGTGGCGACCAGGGCCGTGACCCCCTCACTCCGTACGAGGGCCCGCAGCAGCTCCATGATCTGCCGCCCGGTCTGCGAGTCCAGTTGCCCCGTGGGCTCGTCGGCCACCAGCAGCCGGGGCCGGTTCGCCAGGGATCTGGCGATGGCCACCCGCTGCCGCTGCCCCCCGGACAGCTCGTACGGCCGCTGGTTGGCATGCTGCTCCAACCCCACCAGCGCCAGCAGGAGACGTACGCGGGCCTCGCGCTCCTCCGCCGGCGTCCGGAGCAGCCGCATCGGCACCCCCACGTTCTCGGCCGCGGACAGCACCGGGATCAGCCCGAACGACTGGAACACGAATCCCACCACGTCGCGGCGCAGGGCCAGCAGGTCGTCCTCGGACATGGCGGTGACCTCGTGCCCGGCGACGACCACCCGGCCGGCGTCCGGTTTGTCCAGGCCGCCGATCTGGTTGAGCAGGGTCGTCTTCCCGGACCCCGAGCGCCCGCGGACCGCGACGAGCTCTCCGGGGAACACCGAGAACGACACGTCCCGCAGCGCCACGACCTCCTTGGGCCCGGTCCGGTAGACCTTGCGCAGCCCTTCCACCACGACCAGGGGCGAGTCAGTCATCAGAGGGCTCCTCCCGGGCGGGCCACACGCCGATGTGGTCGGATTCGAGCTCGAGGCGCACCCGCCGCTCCATCTCGAGCGCGTTCATGAAGTCGCGCGGCAGCTGCAGCCGCCCGACCCGGTCCAGCACGGCGTACTCCTCGGCGACGATCTGCCCCTCGGCGCCCTCGCGCCGCAGCGTCTCGCTGCTGGTACGCCCGTCGCGGATGCCCACCGTACGGTCCACCTGCTCCGACACCAGCGGGTCGTGCGTCACGACGACCACGGTCACCCCCAGCTCCCTGTTGGCCTTGCGCAGCGCGTCGAACACCTGCTCCGAGGTCTCGCTGTCCAGCTCGCCGGTGGGTTCGTCGGCGAGGATGAGCTGCGGGGAGTTGGCGAGCGCGACGGCGATGGCGACCCGCTGCTGCTCGCCGCCCGACATTTCGGGAATCTTGCGGTCTGCGCAGTAGCCGACGCCCAGCAGCTCCAGCAGCTCCAGCGCGCGACCCCCGCGGCGACCTGCCAGCTTCATCGGCAGCTCGACGTTCTCCCTGGCGGACAGGTACGGCAGCAGGTTGCGCGCGGTCTGCTGCCAGATGAAGCCCACCACGGACCGCCGGTACCGCAGCCGGTCGCGGGCGTTCATCGACAGCAGGTCCATCCCCGCCACCCTGGCCACCCCGGCCGTCGGCACGTCCAGCCCGGACAGCACGTTGAGCAGGGTCGACTTGCCCGACCCCGAGGCGCCCACGATGGCCACCAGCTCGCCCTTGTCGATCACCAGGTCGAGCCCCTGCAGCGCGACGACCTCCACGCCCTCGGTCTTGTAGATGCGGACGAGGTTGTCGCACACGATGTGCGCGTCGCCGCCGAACGCGGCCTTCTCCCGCGTGGCCCTGGCTTCCAGCTCGGACAGGGTCGGATTCAAGACAGATCCCCCACTCGAAGGACGGCGCCGAGGTTACGGCGGCGGCTGATGGCGGTGTGCGCGTACGCGCCGAGCACGGCGACGGCGGTGAGCCCGCCCGCCAGCAGCACGGGCACGAACAGGTCGAGCGAGTAGTCGCCGACCGGCAGGCCGCCGGCGTACGACGACAGGTCCACGCCGGCCCCGAGCGCGAACGGCAGGCCGAGGCCCAGGCCGAGCCCGACCAGGGCGGTGACGACGATCATGGGCAGGATCTCCAGCACGGTCAGCCGCTGCGCCTGCCGGTCCGACAGCCCGAGCGTGCGCAGGAACGACAGCGCGCCGGCGCGCTCGGCCGCGCCGATCACCAGCGCCAGCACGACGGCGACGAGCGCGTACGAGCCGAGCGCCACCGTCACCACGACCAGCGTCCGGCGCACGGTGCTGGTGAGCGGGTCGTCCTGGATGGCGCTCAGCGCCCCCTCCTGCGACTCCACGGTCGCGGACGGGACCAGCCGCGCCAGCACCTCGGGGGAGACGTCGCCCTTGATCAGCAGGGTGTTCGGGGCGGGCCGGGTCAGCACGCCCAGCGGCACCACCATGAACTTCCCCGAGGTGAAGAAACTGGGCACCGACTCGACCACGCCCCGCGTGGCGAGCTTCACCCGCGACTGCCACCCGATCTCGAACGTCCCCCGTCCCCGCAGCTCAGGGGAGACCAGCGCGCCGTCGGACACCGGGGGCACGCTGATCGGGGCGCCGTCCAGGATCTGGCGCCACTGCGCCACGTCCACGGCGAGCGCCTCGGCCCGCTCCGCGCCGTACCCGACCTGCACCCGTCCGGTCTGCGCGATCACCACCTGCTCGACCCCGGGCGTCGCCCGTATCCGGTCGATCGAGGCGGCGGGGATCTCGATGTCCGACCTCACCTTGATCGGCGCGCCCACCTGCTGCCAGGACGCCAGCCGCTGCGTGTCCGCGATCCCGCCGGAGATCACCGCGGCGAACACCGACACGCCCAGCGCGGGCAGCAGGATCAGCACGGGCAGCACGCCGGCGGAGCGCGCCCTGGCCGCCCTGGTCAGCCCCAGGAACGGCACGGCCGCCCGGCCGCGCGCGGCCAGCCGTACGAACAGCCGCAAGGGGTACGGATAGCAGCGCAAGGTGATCAACGCCGCAGCCAGCGTCAGCCCGACGGGCACCAGCAGCAGGAACGGGTCCTGCGAGGCGCCACGGGCCCGCAGCAGGTACGCGCCGACCAGCGCGAGCACCACCACCAGCACCTCCAGCGTGACCCGCCGGGCGGAGGGCCGGCCGGCGGACACGTCGTCGCGGCGCTCGTGCAGCGGCGTGCGATGGACCAGGGCCAGCCGCGTCCCGGCGAACCCGACGGCCGCCACGACGACGACCAAGGGCCCCAGGTGCACGATGGGCAGCACGGGACCGGGCACGAGGAACGACAGCCCGTACCCGGCCAGCGCGGCGGGCAGCACCGCGACGCCGGTCAGCAGCGCCCCGGTCCCGGCCACCTGCCGCAGCGACCCGCCCCGCGCCCGCGCCAGGGACAGCGTGTGATCGAGACGGTTGCCCAGCAGCAGCACGACCAGCGCGATCACGCCGAGCGCCACCGCCAGCAGCCCGCCGAGCACCAGGTACATCACGGTCTGCGCGGTGCCCACGGCAGAGAGGAATTCGGCGAGCAGCTTGGACAGCCCGGTGTCCAGACGGTACGGGCTGCCCGTCGACTGGAGCGCGGCCACCCGCCCGAACTCGGCGACCGCAGCCTGGATGTCGGGCGCGGCCAGCGCGCTCGCGCCGCGGGCGTCGATCGGCAGGACCCAGTGGTAGGACAGGTTGCGCCCCTCGCCACTGAGCGCGGTCAGCCCCTCCTCGGGGATCAGCGTCGTGACGTGCTTCTCGAGCTCGTCGCTGCCCGGCGTCTGCGCCTTGATGACCTGGAGGAGGTCGACGTTGTGCGACCAGTAGCGGTCATGGGGGTCCTTGGCCTTGAAGGCGCCGACGATCTTCAGGGCGGCGTAGTCGTTCTCGCCGACCATCTTGGTCTGGCCCACCTCGAAGCCCAGCTCGGGCAGGGCGTCCGCGACGATCCCCACCTCGAAGACCGGGATCGTCGCGCCCTCGTACCGCATGGTCGAGGGCTTGCCGGGCGCCCGCCCCTGGACCCAGTCCACGCGCCGGTCCGCGTCGGAGAGCCAGCCCAGGTTCATGTGGGTGTGGCCGCGGGTCCCGGTCACGGGCGTCAAGGTGGTCTTGGCGCTCATGTGGCCCGCGCCGGTCGCCAGCGGGCGCAGCGCCGGCGGCAGGATCTGGCGCCAGCGGCGGTCGCGGGCGTCGAACTGGCCGCGTTCGTGCAGGTCCTCCTCGGACGAACGCGACTCCACGGACACCGTCAGGTCGGCCTGCACCGCGGGGGCGCTGACCAGCGAACGCCGCAGCGCCTCGTCGAACGACGCCTGCATCGCCCTGGGCAACCCCGCGACCAGCAGGCAGGCGCTCAGCGCCAGCACGAAGAGCACGGCCATCGTGCCCAGGTGCACGCGGGCGAGCAGGGCGATCCTCACCGTTCCTCCACGAGTTGCCCGTGTTGCCCGCGCAGGCGGCGGGCCAGCCCGGCCACGATGGCGAGCAGCACCGCGGCCACCAGCGCCAGCATCGCCGCGGTGGCCGCCCACGGGATGTCGAGCACCACGCCGGGGGTGACGGCCGAGGCCTGCCCGGTCAGCACGATGTGCGGCACCACCAGCACGCCGACGACCACGGCGAGCCCGGTGCCCGCGACGAGCGACAGCCCGATGACGAACGCCTGCTCGACCGCCAGCACCCCGAACATCTGCCTGGAGCTCACCCCGAGCGCCCGCAGGATCGCGAACTCGCCCATGCGCTCCCGGGCCGCGACGGTCGCGTTCACCAGGAACCCGAGCGTCGCGAAGACCAGCGCCGCCGCGAACCCGAGCATCAGCGCCCCCTGCAACCCGCTGGCCAGGGGGTCGTCCCGCAGCTCGGTCGCGAGCCTGCGCTGGTCGAGCGCGGTCACGTCCCACTCGGGCCGCGTCTGGAGCGCCTTCACCGCGGGCGCGGTGTCACCGGCCGCGAGCCACCATTCGGTGGCGGGCCTGGGCAGCTGCCCGGCGGCCAGCTCGTACGTCTGCAGCGTCCCCCAGTCGGCGAGCACCGCCTTCTGCCCCGCGGGGGTGGTCGGCATGCTGTCCACGACCCCCACCACCTTCACCTGGAGCACCCTGCGGTCGATGCTGGCCGCCCCGACCTGGCCGACGGCCAGCTTGAGCGAGGCGGCCAGGTCGGCGGTGAGCACCACCGGCAGCGGCCCCGGCTTCGGCAGCGGCGCGAGGCCGGCGGCCGCGGGCCGCGTCACCTTCATGGACACCGGCGGCGTCGCCACCTCGCGGCCGTCGGCGCTGAGGCCGGTCAGGGTCAGGTTCGCGGGGCTCTGGGGGGCGCCCGCGACGAGGCCGCGCAGCGACAGCGGATAGGTGATCTTCCCGGTACGCCCGGCCAGCGCCCGGAGGTCGACGTCGATCCGGTTCTCACCCTTGCGCAGCACGCCGAGCGACACGTCGCGCCACACGCCGAGCGCGTCGGAGAGCACCAGCCGCAGCGGCAGGTCGCCGTCCGCCTCCGCCCGCAGCGTGAGCGCCGACGGCTGCCCGGGAAGGTCCAGCTTGCCCGCCAGATCTCCCACCAGCGCCCGCGACAGCTCCCCGACCGGCTGCGCGGACAGGTCGGCACGCAGGTGGAACAGCTCGCCGAGCTTGCCCGCGTCCAGGCCGAGCAGCAGCGCGCTCTCGCCGCTCACCTCGGTCTGCCCGCGAAACCCCGGCGAGTACGCCGTGACACCGGGCAGCGCGGTGAACGCCGTCCCGCGCCCGAGCGCCCCCAGCTCCGGCCCGTCAGGGGGACCGGACAGCCGCAGGTCGGCCCCGGCCTGGTGGCGGGCCTGGTCGGCCTGCGAGGCCCGCCAGGTGGAGGCGGTGGCCATGGAGACGATGCCGATCGCGATGGCCATGGTCAGCAGCAGCGCCGGGCCCGCGTACTTGAGCGGCCGCCGGCTCACCTGCCAGGCCCCCAGCGCGGGGGCGAGCGCCGGCCGCCTGGACGTCACCCGCTCGGCCAGCTTCGAGACGCGCGGCACCAGCCGCAGCCCCAGCATGCCGCCCGTGAGCAGGGCCAGGGCCGGCCCGGAGATGATCAGCGGGTCGATGCCGAGCCCGCCGGCGGTCGTGGCGGTCACGGGCGCGCCGTAGCGCTGGAGCTGCCAGATCGCCAGCCCGGCCACGACCAGCAGCGCCAGGTCGGCGCCCGCCCGCTCGATCAGCCCGCGCCCGCCGCGCCCGCGCGCCGCCTGCTCCTCCACGTACGTGCGCCGCGCGCCCGCCAGCGCCGGCAGCACCAGCAGGGCGGCCGCGGCCAGGGCCACGCCGAACGACACGAGGAACGTCCCGAGATCGGCCGAGGGCGCCAGCCGTACCCCTGACGCCCTGATCCAGGGCAGCAGGTTGACCAGCGCGAGCAGCGGCGGGCCCAGGAACGGCGCGACCACCGCGCACGGCACCGCCACCAGCAGCGCCTCGCCGCCCGCCAGCGCGGCCAGCCGCACCGTGCCCGCGCCGCGCGAACGCAGCAGCGCCACCTCCATGCGGCGGTGGTCGGCGAGCAGGCGGGCGGTGAGCATCAGCGCGTACGCGGCCAGCAACAGCAGCTGCAGCACCGGGATCAGCATCGTCGAACGCGCGACCAGGGACGCGGTGTCGAGCTGGGTCAGGATCTCGGGCAGGCGGCTGGCGGCCACGCAACTGCCGCAGCCGTCCGCCTTCAGCCGCGCGCCCAGCTGGTCGATCGCTCCGGCCAGCGGGCGCAGCTGGGCGGGCGTGAGCGCGCGCAGGTCGGGTACGGCGGTCCAGGTCGCGTTCACGCTCGTGGCGAAGCGGGCGACGAACGTCTCGCGCGCCACCATCAGCGGCCCGTACGTGGTGAACTCGCCGCGCTCCACACCCCGGCTGAGCAGCTGCTCACCCGCCCACCGCTCGCCGAAGGGGTCGTTGAGCTGGAACACGCCCACGATGCGGACCGTGACCGGGCGCGGGTCGAGGCGGCCCTTCGTGGTGAACTCCTGCCCCGCCTTGAACCCGGTCGCCGAGGCCGCCGACAGCGAGATCGCGGCCTCCACCCGCTCCCCGCCGGCGTGCGGCCAGGAGCCGGAGACGAGCCTGGCGTGCCGGTCGAGCTCGTCGTAACTGCCGAACCTGAGCAGCTCGGGCCGCTCCTGGGCGTCCTGGCCGGGCATGACGTAGGAGTCGGAGCGGAAGCTGGTGGTGACGGCGGGCGGCCGGGTGTAGGCCCTGGCGAACTCGGCGCGTACCGACCGGTCGAACTTCGGGAACGTCTCGGCCGTCACGGGGGCGCTGACGGTGGCGGCGGTCTGGCGGTAGGAGGCCGTCTCCATCGTCCGGCGGACACCGGCGTCCGCGATGGAGGAGGCGTACATGGTCAGCGCGACCAGCGTGGTCGTGGCCAGGAGGATCGAGCCGAAGGCGGCCAGGAGGAGCAGCGGCTCGCTGAGCGCCCGTTTGACGACCAACGGCCCCCGCATGTGTCCCCCTTCGCCCCGTTTTAGTGCACCTTCTGGCAGGTCTGGGCGGCGGGGCAAGGCGATCTTTGGAACGGTGACGCACCCGATACGGGCATGTGATATCGAAACTGTGACAAAAGGGCGCGAAAACGAGAACGCCGCACCCCCGGAGGGAGTGCGGCGTTTCCTGTGCCAGGCGTTCTGCCCGGCGGCCGGCTTACTTGGCGGCCAGCGCCGCGGCCTGCTTGGCGATCGCGGACTTGCGGTTGGCGGCCTGGTTCTTGTGGATGACGCCCTTGCTGACGGCCTTGTCGAGCTGGCGGGCGGCGGCCCGCTGCAGCACGGCGGCCTGCTCGGTGTCGCCCTGCTCGGCGGCCTCGCGGAACTTGCGGACAGCCGTCTTCAGAGAGGACTTGACCGCCTTGTTGCGCAGGCGAGCCTTCTCGTTCTGCTTGTTGCGCTTGATCTGGGACTTGATGTTCGCCACGAAGAAGCCTCGGTGAAAGTCTGAGTGATGGATGGGGCGCGCGGGCTCGAGAGAGGGCGCGCCACACGCAGTTGAACAGGATACCAATAACTCAGGTCGGCTCTCAAATCAACGCGTAGTTGAGCATCGGCGTTTCGGATGCTCGGCGCTCGCTCGGCGCGGGAACCCTAGGTTAGCCGATCAGCCAGCGTGTGGCGTACTCGTGCCAGTCCTCCTCCGTGGCGGCGAAGTCCACGTAGAGGGCCAGGCCGAAGCGCTCGCGGCGGCCGTGCTCCGACAGCGCGAGCCGGGCGCCCTCGGCGGCCATGGCGACGCTCTCGGCGTTGTCCGCCCAGGCCACGCCGTGGTCGTGGTAGGCCGGGGCGCCGATGTAGAGGGCCTTGGCGGCGGGCACCAGGTCCAGGGCCAGCTCGGCCTGGCGGGCCACGTAGCCGCCGTAGAGGGACTGCAGGGGGGTGAAGGAGTCGTACGTCATGACGGCGACCTGGTCCACGCGGTCCGCGACCTGCTTGAAGTAGCCCTGCGACCAGTACTTGTCGTGCGACAGCAGGGCCCTGGCGGTCAGGCGCAGGCCCGGGTACGGCTCGATCTGCGGGGTGGAGGTGGACAGCAGGCTGGTATGCCGGCGGGTGCGCTCCAGCAGCTCCAGGAACTCGGTGTCGCCGTCGCCGATCGGCTCGAAGTTGTAGTGGATGCCGTCGTAGCCCTGTTTCATGATGGCGGCGACGCCGGACAGGATGTTCTCGCGGGCCTTGGGGTCGTCGAGGTCGAGGCCGTTCTTGACGGCCTGGCCGAGCCAGGCGGAGATGCGGACGGCGGGGAGGCGCTCGCGTAACCACTTCACGAAATTTCCGGCGTTGGGGTATTTGTCGGGACTTAAGGTGCCGTCCCAGTTGAAAGGGCCGGAGTGGACGTACACGTCCTTGATCCCCGTGGCGCGCAGCCGTACCGCCAGCTGCTCGACGTCGCGCTCCGTGCGGCGGCCGTCCACCCACGCGTGGCCCAGCCAGAGCGCGTCGTTGCCCGTGCTCTTCGCCCAGGCCGCCGGTGCACCGGTAAACTGGAGACGGAGCGCGGCGGCGAGGAGGCCGACCAGCGCGAGCACGATGGCCAAGGCAAGCGTGAGCAGGCGCAGGCCGTGGCGGATGACGGTTCGGGCATTCACCCGGGCATGTCACCATGAAAGACTGCTCGACCTCAACCCTGTCGAAACGGACTTCGGTGCGCACTCAGCCTGGCCAGACCGACCCCGCGTTGATCCGCAACTTCTGCATCATCGCGCACATCGACCATGGCAAGTCGACCCTTGCCGACCGGATGCTGCAGATCACCGGCGTGGTCGACGACCGCTCCATGCGTGCCCAATACCTCGACAGGATGGACATCGAGCGCGAACGGGGCATCACGATCAAGTCGCAGGCCGTGCGGCTGCCGTGGGACGGTCACGTGCTCAACATGATCGACACGCCCGGCCACGTCGACTTCACCTACGAGGTGTCCAGGTCGCTGCAGGCGTGCGAGGGCGCGATCCTGCTGGTCGACGCGGCCCAGGGCATCGAGGCGCAGACGCTGGCCAACCTCTACCTGGCCATGAACGCCGACCTGCACATCATCCCCGTCCTCAACAAGATCGACCTGCCGGCGGCGCAGCCGGAGAAGTTCGCCGAGGAGCTGGCGGGGCTGATCGGCTGCGACCCGTCCGACGTGCTCAGGGTGTCCGGCAAGACCGGCGAGGGCGTGCGCGAGCTGCTCGACCACGTGGTCCGGGAGATCCCCGCCCCCGTGGGCGACGCCGACGCGGCGGCCCGGGCGCTGATCTTCGACTCCGTCTACGACACCTACCGTGGCGTCGTCACGTACGTGCGAGTCGTGGACGGCCACCTGAGCAAGCGCGAGCGCATCCTCATGATGTCCACCGCCGCCACCCACGAGACGCTCGAGATCGGCGTCATCTCGCCCGAGCCCAAGGTCTCCGAGCGGGGGCTGGGCGTCGGTGAGGTGGGCTACCTGATCACCGGCGTCAAGGACGTGCGCCAGTCGCGCGTGGGTGACACGGTCACCTCGTCGGCCAAGCCGGCCAAGGAGATGCTGGCGGGCTACGAGCACCCCAAGCCGATGGTGTTCTCCGGGCTCTATCCGATCGACGGCGACGAATACCCCGAGCTGCGCGAGGCCCTCGACAAGCTGCAGCTCAACGACGCGGCGCTGGTCTACGAGCCGGAGACGTCGGCGGCGCTCGGGTTCGGGTTCCGGGTCGGGTTCCTGGGGCTGCTGCACATGGAGATCGTGCGGGAGCGGCTGGAGCGCGAGTTCGGCCTGTCGCTGATCTCCACGGCGCCCAACGTGGTCTACCGCGTGGTCATGGAGGACGGCAAGGAGCTCACGGTCACCAACCCGTCGGAGTTCCCCACGGGCGGGAAGATCGGGCAGGTCTTCGAGCCGGTCACCAAGTCGACGATCCTGGCGCCGTCCGAGTTCATCGGGGCGATCATGGAGATCTGCCAGGGGCGGCGCGGCCAGCTCCTCGGCATGGACTACCTGTCGGAGGACCGGGTCGAGATCCGCTACACGCTGCCGCTGGGCGAGATCATCTTCGACTTCTTCGACCAGCTCAAGTCGCGCACCCGCGGCTACGCCTCGCTCGACTACGAGCCCGCCGGCGAGCAGGAGGCCGAGCTGGTCAAGGTGGACATCCTGCTGCAGGGTGAGCCGGTCGACGCGTTCAGCGCCATCGTCCACAAGGACAAGGCCTACACCTACGGCGTCGACATGGCGAAGAAGCTGCGCGAACTGATCCCCAGGCAGCAGTTCGAGGTGCCGATCCAGGCCGCCATCGGGGCCCGGGTCATCGCCCGCGAGAACATCCGCGCCAT
Organism: Nonomuraea angiospora; assembly: GCF_014873145.1. Lineage (NCBI taxonomy): Bacteria > Bacillati > Actinomycetota > Actinomycetes > Streptosporangiales > Streptosporangiaceae > Nonomuraea > Nonomuraea angiospora. Next base: position 10,323,005 of record NZ_JADBEK010000001.1, read on the forward strand.
CCGCAAGGACGTCCTGGCCAAGTGCTACGGCGGTGACATCTCCCGTAAGCGGAAGCTGCTGGAGAAGCAGAAGGAAGGCAAGAAGCGGATGAAGATGGTCGGGCGCGTGGAGGTGCCCCAGGAGGCCTTCGTCGCCGCGCTGTCCACCGAGTCGTCCGCCGACAAGAAGAAGTAGGGCTTTCGGGGTAGGCGACTACCCTGAAAGCATGGAAGTGGTGCAAACCGCGCGCATGGTCCTTTCTCGGGTCACGCTCGACGATCTGACCGCTGTCCATGAGCTTCACTCCGACCCCCGTACGAATGTGTACAACCCCGGGGGCCCCAGCGTCGACCTGGTGTCCAGCCGCGCCATGCTGGACCTGTGGCTCGCCGACTGGGCCGAGCGCGGCATCGGCTACTGGGCCGCGCGGGCGATCGGCGGATCGGAGGTGCTCGGGTTCGGGGGGCTGCGCCGCGCGATGGTCGGCGGGGACGAGGTGCTCAACCTTTACTACCGGTTCCGGCCGTCCGCCTGGGGTCACGGGTACGCGGGGGAGCTCGTGGAGGCGGCGCTGCGGGTCGGCAAGGGGCTCGGGACCGTCGTCGCGGTCATCCGGCCCGACAACCTGGCGTCGCTGAAGGTCGCGGAGCGGGCGGGCATGCGCAGGGATCGGACGATCCCGTACGGGGGCGTCGAGAGCTTCGTGTACGTGGCCTGAGCGCCCTACCCGCGGTTGCGGACCACGTACCCCACCAGCACCAGAGCGCCCGCGGCGGCCTGCGCGGCCAGGAAACCGCCCAGCGGGCCCGCCGGGGACAGCAGCGCGGCGACGGCGGGCAGGCACCCGAGCAGGGCCAGGTCCACCCCGGTGAGCGCCCAGCGCAGCGGCCCGGTCGGGATCGCGCCGCCCGGGGTGTCGATGATCGGCATGGAGTGGTCGACCGGACCCCTCCTGGCCATCCGCAGCGCGGCCGCGGCCAGCGCGGGGGCCGCCGGCGGCCCGAACAGCCACCACGCCCCCGGCAGCGCGCCGCTCGCGCTCAGGGCGGCCAGCCCCAGGGTCGCCCACGCGCCGCTCAGCAGCATGGGCAGCACCGCGCGGGCCGCGAGCGCCTGGCGACGGTCCACGCCGAGCAGCCTGGACAGCGCCGGATTGTCGCCGTCCCTGCGCGCCCCCGACACGCTCACCGCCGCCACGGCCAGCGAACCCGCCAGCACGGCCGCTCCGAGCGCCACCGGAGCACCGCCCGCCTGCGCCAGCACGGCCGGCAACGCGGACATCGCGAACATGGCCCCCAGCCGCCCCGGCCTGCGGCCCACCCGGCGCCAGTCGTGCCAGGCCAGCGCCAGGGGCGCGGGCAGCGACGGCCACCGCCGCGAGCTGAGCTTCCTGGCCCGCCAGTGGTTGTCCTCCGCGATCCAGGTGAGCGCGTCGGGGTCGAGGCCGAGGGCCGCGTTCGCGACGTGGCCCGCCCTCGTCGAGGCGGTGACGAGGGTACGGGTGGGGATCCGGTCGAGCGACGCCCACGCGTGGCGTACCAGCAGGGCGGAGGACGCCGCCGCGACGGCCGCGGCGACGGCCACCGCCGACAGCGGAGCGCTCGCGGCGACGGCGAGCACCGTGCGCAGCTGCCCGCTGACGGTCACGACGGCGATCACCAGCAGCGCGACCGTCGCGGCCGTCAGCCAGACCTGCCACGACTGGGACGCCTGACCGAGCACGGCCAGGGCCATCCCGCCCGCGCTCGCCGAGACGCCCACCACCAGCGCGCCGAGCAGGCGCCACACGAGCTGGTCGGGGGCGCCCAGCACGGCGACCAGCCCCAGCCCGAGCAGCAGCCCGGCCGCCACCGCCACCGCGAACAGCACCCTGGCGGTGCGTCCGAGCAGGTGCCGCCGGTTCAGCGGCGAGGGCAGCAGCCAGGAGGCGTCGGCGGCGGGCAGCATCACGGGTCCCGCCGCGCGGGCTGCGGCCAGGAAACCGGCCAGCGCCAGCGCGAGCAGGGCCGCTCCCGCGCTCACGCGAGCGGGGTCGGCGGCTCCGGCCAGCCCCTGGAGCACGGTGGTGAGCGGGTGGCCGAGCACGGCGGCCAGCATCGCCAGCCCGAACCCGGCGACGTACCGATCGAGCAGGCTTCCGCGGGCGGGGCCACGTGAGCGGAGATACGCCCGCACCACCCGCACACTGCCTCCGGCCCCGCTCGCGTCTCCACTCCCGGCCCCGCTCACGCCTCCGCCCCCGGCCCCGCTCATGCGGTCACCCCCGATCCCGCTCATGCGGTCACCCCCGATCCCGCTCATGCGGTCACCTCCGGCGGCGGGACCAGGTCGGGTACGCCGGCTCGGCTCATGCGTCCACCCCAGACGGTGAGACCTGGCGGGCGCGGCCGGCCAGGCCGTGATCGTGCGTGGCCATCACCACGGTGCCTCCCTCGCCCGCGTACTCCTCGAGCAGATCGGCCAGCCGGGCACGGAAACCGGCGTCCAGACCGCGTTCCGGCTCGTCGAGCAGCAGCAACGTGCTCGGCCTGAGCAGCGCGGAGGCCAGGGAGAGGCGTTGGCGCTGCCCGGTGGACAGGTTCAGCGGCGGCGCGTCCGCCCGCTCCACCAGCGCGAACACCTCCAGCGCCGCCTCCACCTCCATCCGGGCCTCGGCGTGCACGGCGCCCATCAGCTCCAGGTGTTCGCGGGCGGTGAGCCCCGGGTACCAGGTGGGCTCGTCGCCCAGCATCGCCACCCGGCGCCAGAAGGCGGCGTCGTCAGCCGGCGGCTCCCCGAACACCCGGACCTGGCCGGAGGTGGCGGGCTGGAGCCCGGCCAGGCAGCGCAGGAGGGTCGACTTGCCGCTCCCGTTCGGGCCGACGACCGCCACGATCTCGCCCGGTGACACGGTCAGCTCCATGTCCCGCAGCACGGGATTGCCGCCGAGTTCGACCGTGAGGTCGTGAACGCTGATGATCGAGTCGTACACGGAGTCGAGCCTAGCCAGCCGAGCGCGCGGATGATCGCGGCGATTTTCTGTCGGTGCCATCGCCTACCTTCTATTCCGAACACCAGTGCGACTGGAGGGTGACGTGATTGCTTCTGAGCGATTCGAGCGTGCCGCCGTGTTGGGGGTGGCTGTGGCTGAGGAGACTCGACGGCTGCTGAGGCTCCACCTGGTTCCGGGGGAGGAGGCAGCCGACGGCACCGCGCTCGTCGACGTGCCCTATCCCGACGCGGCCGTGGTGGCGGCGCTGCTCGACGTGGCGGCGGAGTGTTTCGGCGAACGGGGTGACTCGGTCGAGGAGAGCAGGCAGGCGGCGTTGGAGACGTTGTTACAACTGGCCGGATTCGACGGCGAGTCCCAGCTCAGGCGTTCCTGATCAGGTGTTTCTGATCGGCCGGCTCGCTGCTCAGGCGTTCCTGATCGGCCGGCTCACTGAGGGTGCGCCACCCCGTGCCGGAAGGCGTAGGAGACCGCCTGGGCGCGGTCCCGCAGCCCCGCCTTGGCGAAGAGGTTGTTGATGTGGGTCTTGACGGTGGCCTCCGAGATGTAGAGGCGGGCGGCGATCTCGGTGTTCGAGAGGCCGTCGGCGATGAGCGCCAGCACCTCGCCCTCGCGCGGGGTCAGCCCGTCGGGGAGCCGGTCGGGGAGCCCGTCACGGACGATTTCAGGAGGAGGAGGGGTGTTTCCGGTTGTGGCCGTGGTCTGCCTCATGGGCGCCGACATGGTGTCCAGGAGGCGCCGTTGGACGGTGGGGTCGAGTTGGGCGTCGCCGCGCTTCACCGTGGCGATGGCCTTGGAGATGTCGTCGGCGTCCGCGTCCTTGGTGAGGAAGCCGCGCGCGCCCGCTCTCAGCGCCGCGAAGACGGACTCGTCGTCGGAGTACGTGGTGAGCACCACGACCTGCGTGTCCGGAAACTCGGCGCGGATGCGGCCGCTGGCCTCCACGCCGTCCATGCGGGGCATGCGCAGGTCCATGAGCACCACGTCGGGCCGCCGTTCCTCGACCAGCCGCAGCGCCGCCTCGCCGTCGCCGGCCGAGCCGACCACCTCGATGTCCGGCAGCAGCCCGAGGAGCAGCACCAGGCCCTCGCGCACCACGGCCTGGTCGTCCACCACGATGACCCTGGTCATCCGGGCGCCCTCGGTCATGCCGGCACCTTCAGGTGCACCTGGAAGCCGCCGTCGCGTTCGCCTGCCGACAGCGTCCCGCCGAGCAGCTCGGCCCGTTCGCGCATGCCCACGAGCCCGTAGCCGCCCCCGGGCGAGCCCTTCTCGGCGGAGGCCGGGTTGGTGATGCGCAACTGGCACCAGAGCCGGTCAAACTCGAGCTCGACCGTGGCGGGGCTGCCGGGGGCGTGGCGGCGTACGTTCGTGAGGGCTTCCTGGGCGGTGCGCACCAGGGCGAGCTCCGTCTCCGGCGGCAGGCGGTGCTCGGGGCCGGAGACGCGCAGCGTACAGGCCTGGTGGGCGGTGCTCTCGAAGTCGTCCGCCAGCGTGCGCAGCGCCACGGGGAGCGCGGGCGGGTCCTCGCGCAGCGCCTGCACCGCGCGCCTGGCCTCGTCGAGCCCCGACTTGGCCAGGTCGCGGGCCTGGGTGACCCGGTCGAGCGCGTCGGCCGTGCGCTCGGCGCGCAGCAGCAGCTTGGCGCCCTCCAGGTGGACGAGCTGGGCCGAGAGGGAGTGGGCGAGGATGTCGTGGATCTCCCTGGCGATCCTGGCCCGTTCCGCGAGCACGGCCTCTCGCGCCTCGGCGGCCCTGGTGGCCTTGCGCTGCCTGGCCGCATATGAGAGCAGGAAGATCAGGCAGGTGCTGAGGACGAGGGGGAGGTCCCGAGCCGGGTTGCCGACGCTCGCACCGGCCACGACCAGCCCCCCGACGGCCAGCAGGCCGATGGGCAGCGCCTGGCGCAGGGTGAAGCGGGTCGCGGCCAGGCTGATGCAGATGAGCAGAGCCCCGATCGCGGCGCCGCCGTCGGTCAGGGTGCTGAGGACGATGGAGAGGATCACGGCCAGGGCGAGGGCGATCAGCGCGACAGGCACCCCGAAGACCTGTACGGCCCGCAACTCCCCCAACCTCGCCCCCGCCGGCTCACCACCCGGCATCCACCGGCTCCTCGACACCGCCGACCCCGGCTGCATCGGGCCACCGGGCGCCGACGACGCTAGGCCGCCGGGTGCCGCTGCCCCTGAGGGGGTCGGGGTGACGGGTTTCGGTGATCCCGGTGGTGTCGCCCCGCCGGTTGCTGTCGGCCCTGACGGCGTCGGGCTGCCTGGTGCCTGGGGCTCTGGCTGCGGTTGGTTGCCCGGCATCGAGGGCTCCGGCTGTCGTTGGTTGCTCGGTACCGGCGGTGCTGACTGCGGTGGGCCGCTTGGCGCCAGTGCTTCCAGTCGCGGTCGGTTGCCTGGCGCCGGTGCTTCCGGTTGCGGTCGGTTGCCTGGTTCCGGTGCTCGTGGGGCCGTCCGGCTGTCTGGCGCGGATGGCTGCGGTGAACTGCCCGGCACCGGCACCGGCACCGGCACCGACATCGGCACTGGCGCTTCTGGCTGCGGTGGGCTGGCCGGCGCCGCTGGCTGTGCCGGCGAGCTGCCCGGCACCCGCGCTGGCGCCGGCACTGGCGCTTCTGGCTGCGATGGGCTGGCCGCCGCCGACGGCTGCGCTGGTGAGCCTCCCGCCCGTCGAGTCTCCGCATGGCCCGCCGCATGGCCCGCCGGCCGGACCTCCCACTGGCCCGCCGGCCGGACCTCCCACTGGCCGTTCGGCCGGACCTCCCATCGGCCCTCGGGTTGCGCCTCCTGCCGGGCCACCCGTGAGACCTTTCGTGGGGCCTCCAGCGGGGCCTCCCGTCGGGCTTCTGTCTGGGCTGCCCACGGGGTTTCCCGTGGGGCCGCTCCCTGGGTCTCCAAAGGGACCTCCTGCCGGGCCTCCCGTGGGACGTTCCGCTGGTCCTTCCCTTGGGCATCCGTTGGGACCTTGGGTTGGGGCTCCCGTGGGACCTCTCGCTGGGTGGGGTGGGGCTGGGCACGGCGGTCGTGGAGGGACAGGAACAGGGTGGTGAGCAGGGCGAGGCCCAGTCCGGCGGTCAGGAGGGTGATCGCCAGTCCGGTGCCGGTCAGGCCCGGCGCGGGGGTCGCTCCCGCTTGGGCCGCGATCAGCAGCGCGATCACCCCGAGCTGCAGCGGGAGGGCGATTCCGTACGGCGCACGCATCACCCCACGACGGTATCCGGTCGCCTGTCCATGCTGGAAAGCGCACGCCCCCGACGGGCGACGACGTATGCCTGGGCGCCGATGGTGAGGCCGACGAACAGCAGGATCCCGCCGGTGGAGAGTTCGAGGCCGAGGGCGCCTCCGGCGAAGTACAGGCCGACGCGGATGGCGATCGAGGCGAGCCACACGAGCATGGTCCAGGCCGTGGCCCTCGACCAGGAGACGCCGGAGTCGTCCAGCCACACCCGTACGGTCGTCGCCCGCCACACGCCCAGGGCGACGGCGATGACGGCCTCCACCAGGACCAGGCAGAGGCTGAGCGCGAGGTGCCGGGGATCGACGGCCCCGCCTGACGCGATGCCGACGACGATCATGGCGGTGGCGGTGAAGAGGATGCCCCGCTTGGCTGTGGGACGGCGCTGCATCTGGCGGTAGACGACGAACACTACGGCGATGATGATCAGGGGAGAGATCAGTATGGGTTCCACGGGTTTGACCGTAGGGATCGGCGGGGCGTACCGGATCGGCCCGAGGGTTGAGTGCGCGGATCTCCACCCTGGGGTGGAGACCGAGGTGAGAGGTGACCGGGTCGCTGGGGAGCGGGCTCTCGGTTACCGTCCAGGCATGGGCGTTATCTCCGTGAATGTGGGCAAGTCGGTCGAAGCTGAGTGGGCGGGGAAGCTGGGGCGTACGGCGATCGACAAGCGGGCGGTCACGCACCGGGTGGCCGTACTGGCCAACGGGCTCGCGGGGGACGAGCGGGCCGACCAGAAGCACCACGGCTCGCCCGACCAAGCCGTCTACTCCTACGCCCGGGCGGACTACGACTGGTGGGAAGGGGAGCTCGGGCGGGAGCTGCGTAACGGGCAGTTCGGCGAGAACCTCACCACGTCCGGCCTCGACGTCACGGGGGCCGTGATCGGCGAGCGGTGGCGGGTGGGCAGCGCCTTGCTGGAGGTGAGCGGGCCCCGGATCCCGTGCGTGGTGTTCCGCAACTGGATGGACGAGCCCGGGTGGCTCAAGCGATTCACGGCGGCGGGGCGGCCCGGGGCCTACCTGCGGGTGGTCTCACTCGGGGAGCTTGGGGTGGGGGATGAGGTGGAGGTCGTCTCGCGGCCCGAGATCGGGGTGACGGTGGGGGACTGGTTCCGGGCTCGGCACGGGGACGAGGAGGCGCTGCGCCGCATCCTGGCCGTTCCCGGGCACGACGCCGAGTGGGACCGCATGGCCGAGCGCCTTTTCAGGGGCCAACGATCTTAGGCACGCCCCGGGCTGGTGGGTGTGGAGGGGCTGGGAGGCCAGGGGCAGCGGTGCACGTCCGCCCGGGCCGGTGGACGTGGAGGTGCTCGAAGGCCGGTCGGCAGCGGTGCGCGCCCGGCCCGGGCTGATGGGCGTGGAGGTATTGGAAGGCCGGGCGGTACCCAGCGACGCGCACAGGGCCGGGGCTGGTGGGGGTGGAGGGGCTGAGGGTAGTGCTGCGCGCCCGGTCATGGTTGGTGGCGGTGGAGAGGCTGGAAGGCCTGAGGGTGCGCGCCCGGTCATGGCTGGTGGGGGTGAGGGCTGGAAGTACGGGCGGCCGGGCGCGCCCGCCTCGGGCCGGTGGGCCTGGAGGTGCCGGAAGGCCTGAGGGCAGCGGTGCGCGCCCGGTCATGGCTGGTGGGGGTGGAGAGGTTGGAAGGCCGGGCGGTGCGTGCCCGGCCAGGGCGAGGGTGATGGGCCCGGAGCGGGATGGCTATCCGGGGATCAGGGTCAGCGGAGGACGGAGTACAGGGCCGAGGTCAGGGAGGCGCGGGAGTCGTCCTGGTCGATGGACCACATCATCGAGCCGCCGAGCCCCTTGAGGCGGATGTACGCCGCCTTCTGCAGGAGCACCGCCGGATCGTCGTACGACCAGAACTCGTTCCCGTCATACAGCCACAGCGCCCCGGTCCGCAGGTCCCGGTAGCGCTTGCCGGGCTTGGTGGCCAGGTCCTTGTAGTCCTCGGTCCCGGGCCCCCACTTGCCGGCGGCGGGGCCGGTGGCCGGCTTGTAGAGGCCGTCTCCGCCGCCGGTGACCCCCGTCCAGCCCTGGCCGTACGCGGGTACGCCGACCACGAGCTTGCGGCCGGGTGCCCCGCGGGACAGGTAGTCGCGTACGGTCTGGTCCACGCTGTACCGCACCGGGTTCGGATCCCGCCGATCGGTGAGGAGGTTGCCGTTGTGTCCGGTCTGCGCCTCCCAGGTCCCGTGCAGGTCATATCCCTGGACGGTGGCGAAGTCGAGCGCCCTGAACACCCGCCGCACCTCGAACCCGGCGTCGATCTTGGCGGTCGCGGCCGGGAGGAAGGCCGTGAGCTGCGCGCTCGAGGAGAAGGCGGTGAGCTGCGCCCGCAGTTCCTCCACGAACAGCGTGAAGTTCCGCCTGTCCTCCGGCCGCACGACGTTCCCCTCGGCGCCGGAGGAGCCCGGCCACTCCCAGTCCAGGTCGATCCCGTCGAACACCCCGGCTCCTGTGCCCGCGGGGAGGTCCGGCAGGTTGCCGCGCAGCCACAGGTCGATGCACGAGCGGGCCAGCGCGGCACGGGACTCGGCGGTGAGGACCGCGTCGGAGAAGTACTTGGACCCGGTCCAGCCGCCCAGCGAGATCATCACCTTGAGCCCCGGGTGCTTGGCCTTGAGCTTGCGGAGCTGGTTGAGGTTGCCGTTCAGGGCCTGGCCGGGCGCGTCGGCGACGCCGTCCACGCTCTGCTCCGCGGGCACGGGCCGCTGCCAGTCCGCCCACGGGTCGGCCGAATAGCAGGCGCCCTCGGCGTTCACGAACCCGAACGCGTAGTTCAGGTGCGTGAGCTTGGCCGCGGCGCCCGTGGCGTCCACGTCCTTGACGTGATAGTCGCGCCCGTAGACGCCCCACTGGATGAAGTACGCGACCCGTTTGAAGCCGGTGCGGGCCTCGGCGGGGACGGAGATCGCCGTACAACCGAGTAAGAGCGAGAGTGCGAGGAGGATCGTCTTCTTCACGGGGCGACTCCCGGGGAATGCACTTATAGGAAACTTTCCTAAAAGTAGGGCGACGGCCCGCCGCCGTCAATGATCCGCGCCACCTCCTCGGGGCTCGAGATCACCGCCCACGCGTACGCCGGGTTCGCGAACAGGCCGAGGACCAGATCCGCCACGTCCTGCCTGGTCGTGGCCGCCAGCAGCAGGGCCACGACGTGCGCGGCCGGTGGCCGCAGGAACGCGTTGGTCCAGCCGGTGACCGGCGCCGCCGCCTCCCACATCCGCTCCGCCGTGGCGTGGCCGAAGGCGGCGTCGTAGGGGCCGCCCGCCGCGATGGCGTCGGCCGCGATCCAGGCGCAGGCCGAACCCAGGTTCGCGCCCTGGCCGGTCAGCGGGTCGTTGGTGATCCAGGCGTCGCCGACGGCCAGCGCGATCCGCCCGCCGGACAGCTCGGCCACCGCCTCGCGAACGACCGGCGTGATCGCCCCCTGCAGCAGGTCGTCCTCGCCCAGCAGCTCGAAGCCTCCATCGACCCGCTCGGCCAGCCGCGGCGCGTGCTCGGCGAGCAGCCCGGCCAGCCCTCCGGCGACCTCGGCCGCGGGCATGCGCGAGAGCGGCTCCAGCGGCCCGCCGGGAACCGCCTCGACCAGCACGCCGGAGACCACGCCGTGCCTGGTCATCATCGGCATGCGGAGGATCTCCCCACACCCTGGCGAGACGTTGTAGCTGAACATGGGGCCGAGGTCGAGACCGCCGTACAACCCGGCCGTCAGGACGCGCTGCGGCCGGTCGAACGGCGAGCGCGCCGGGTCGCGCGGGAACAGCTCCGCCACCGAGCGCCGCCCGGCCGTCACCACCATCAGCTCGTGCCTGCGGGACCAGCGGTCCACCCGCGCCGCGTCCGCCGGCGCGCCGGTGACGACGACCTCGCCGCCCCGGCCGGTGAAGTCGTCCAGGTACGCCGGCAGCAGCAGCCGGAAGTCGACCGCGTGGAACGGCTCGGCGATCCTGGCCAGGAACTCCAGCGGCGGATCCCCCTTGATCGAGAGCTCGGCGGATCCCATCAGGCATCCGGGATCCCGGTAGTGCTCGCTGCCCAGCTCCCGCTCCAGGGTGTGCCCCATCCTGCTCACCGTGTTGGGCAGCCGCCCCGAGCGCAGGGAAGCGGGGTCCTGCTCGCTGTAGAGCGTGGCCTCGACTCCGAGCTGCTGCAGGCGCAGGGCGAGGGTCAGCCCCGAGATCCCCGCGCCCACGATGCCGATGCCTGCCATGTGACCTCTCAGGGGTTGCGGTTCGATAGCACCTCGAACACCCGGCAAACTGAAAGGGTGCCATCCACCCTGCCTGACGGCGACCCCGTGCCCACTTCGGGCGAGCTGCCCGACAGCGCCCTGAGGGGCCTCGGCGAGCGGCCGTTCGGCTTCTACGTGCACGTGCCGTTCTGCGTGACCCGCTGCGGCTACTGCGACTTCAACACCTACACCGCCAGCGAGCTGGGTCCCGGCGCCTCGCACCGGGACTACGCGGACACGGTCGTCGAGGAGATCCGCCTCGCGCGCCGCGTCCTGGGTTCGGCCGAGCTGCCGGTGGAGACGGTGTTCTTCGGCGGCGGCACGCCCACGCTGCTCCCCCCGGAAGACCTGGCCAGGATCCTGGCCGCGATCGGCTCGGAGTTCGGGCTGAGCGCGGGGGCCGAGGTGACCACGGAGGCCAACCCCGAGTCCGTCGACCCGGCCTACCTCGACAAGCTCCGCCAGGGCGGCTTCAACCGGGTCAGCTTCGGCATGCAGAGTGTGGCCGAGCACGTGCTCCAGGTGCTCGACCGCCGCCACACCCCCGGCAGGGCGGCCGTGGCCGTCAAGGAGGCGAGGCAGGCCGGGTTCGAGCACGTCAACCTCGACCTGATCTACAGCACGCCCGGCGAGTCCGACGACGACTGGCGGGCCTCGCTGACCGCCGCGATCGAGGCCGGGCCCGACCACGTGTCGGCGTACTCGCTGATCGTCGAGGAGGGCACCAGGCTGGCGGCCAGGATCAGGCGCGGCGAGCTGCCCATGCCCGACGACGACGTGGCCGCCGACCGCTACCTGATCGCCGACGAGCTGCTGTCGCAGGCCGGGTTCGACTGGTACGAGGTGTCCAACTGGGCCACGTCCGACCAGGCCCGCTGCCGCCACAACCTGCTCTACTGGACCGGCGGCGACTGGTGGGCCGCCGGGCCCGGCGCCCACAGCCACGTCGGCGGCACCCGCTGGTGGAACGTCAAGCACCCGGCCGCCTACGCCCAGCGGCTGGCCGCGGGCACGTCGCCCGCCCACGCGCGCGAGGTGCTCGGCGACGACGACCGGGCGGCCGAGCGGCTGATGCTGGAGCTGCGGCTGTCGTCCGGCTACCCGCTGGCCGAGGTGGCCCCGGACGCGCGCCCGGCCGTGGCGAGCGCGCTGGCGCGCGGCCTGCTGGAGCCCGGGCCGTTCAGGTCGGGCCTCATGGTGCTCACGCTCCAGGGGCGGCTGCTGGCCGACGCGCTGATCAGGGACCTGCTGGTCTAGGTGATCAGGCGGACGGCGAACGGGTAGCGGTACGGCTCGCCCTTGTTGGTGGCTACGGCGGCCTGGATGTGGAAGATCAGGGACAGGATCCAGACGGCCGGCAGCAGGAGCAGGCCGATGAAGACGATCGTCAGGATGCCCGAGATGACGTAGCCGATGAACATCGTGATCTGGAAGTTGAGCGCCTCCGCCGCCTGATCCCTGACGTAGGGGGACTCGTCCTTCTTCATCAGGTAGATGATCAGCGGGCCGACCCAGGAGACCACCAGGCCGAGCACGTGAGAGAGCATCGCCATGGTGGTGTCGTCGGTGCCGGGGCGGGGGCCGAACCTGCCGGGGACGTACGGCTCGCCGGGCGCGCCGTACCCGTACCCGTGGCCGGGATGCTGCGGCGCGGAGCCGTAACCGGGCGGGGGAGGGCCGTAACCCTGGGACTGCGGCCCATAGCCGGGCTGGCCGTAGCCGGGCTGTCCAGAGCCTGGGTGTCCATAGCCGGGCTGGCCGTAGCCGGGTTGCCCGTACGTCGGCTGGCCGTAGCCGGGCTGGGACCCTGGCTGCTGGCCGTACCCCGGCTGGCCGTAATGGGGCTCGGAGCCGGGCTGCTGCCCGTAGACGCCGGGCTGCTGACCGTACGAGCCGGGCTGCCGGCCGTATCCCGGCTGCTGGGAGCCGGAGCCCTGGCCGGGCGGGATGCCCTGGCCGGGCGGGATGCTCGATGGGGGGACGAAGCGGGTGGCGTCGTCGTCCGGCGGCGGTTGCGGCGGGTCCTGGCTCATGATGCCTCCGTAACGAAGTCGATCAGTTCCTCGACCCGGCCGAGCAGTTCGGGCTCCAGGTCTGTGTACGTGGAGACGGCCCCGAGGATCCGCCGCCACGCCTCCGCGGGCTCCATGCGCCAGCCCAGGGCGGCGATGACCCCCTCTTTCCACGGCACCCCGCGCGGCACCGCGGGCCAGGCGGGGATGCGCAGGACGGACGGCTTGACCGCCTGCCAGATGTCGATGTACGGATGCCCCACGACGAGCACGTCCGGCGAGGTGATCTCGGCGGCGATCCTGCTCTCCTTGGAGCCGGGCACGAGGTGGTCCACCAGCACCCCCAGCCGGCGCCCCGGCTCGGGGCCGAACTCCGCCACGATGGCCGGCAGATGGTCCACGCCCTCCAGGTATTCGACCACGACCCCCTCGACCCGTAGGTCATGGCCCCAGATCTTCTCCACCAGGGCGGCGTCGTGCACGCCCTCCACGTAGATGCGACTCTCCCGGGCGACCCTCGCCCGCAGTCCCTCCACGGCGATCGAACCCGACGCGCTGCGCCTGGGCGCCGCCGGGGCCGCCGACGGGCGTACCAGCGTCACGGGCTTGCCCTCCAGCAGGAACGCGGCGGGCGCGAGCGGGAACAGCCGGCGCTTGCCGAACCGGTCTTCGAGCGTGACGGCCTCCTTGTCACAGGCCACCACCGCGCCGCAGAAGCCGCTGTCGGCGTCCTCCACGACGAGGTCCGGCTCGGCCGGCACCTTCGGGATCTTGCCCTTGCCCGGCCGCCGCCAATTCCCCGCCAGCACATCGCCCTCGTACACACGGGGACCGTAGCAAATCACCCGCCGACCGCAAGGCGCTTGCGCGCGCCGCTGCGGCGGACCAGCACGATGATGGTGCCGGCGATGGCGACCAGCAGTCCCGCCCCGGGGAGCAGGATGAGCGCCATCACCCCGCCGGCGATGCCGCCCGCGGCCGAGGTCAGCTCGCGGCCCACGCCGTAACGCACGTCGGCCTGCTCCTGGGTGGTGCAGGACAGCTGGTAGTCGCCCCTGGCGGGCGCGTTGATCACGAGGATCTGCTCCCACTTGACGGACCCGGACGTGACCGTCTGCGTGCCCGTGGTCTTGGCGAGCCTGGCCCCGTTCGTGATCTGGCACTCGTAGTGGACGGCGGTGTCGCTGGAGAGGTAGACGGCGGGTTTGTTCGCCGGGTCGATGGGCACCGTCACGGTTTCGCCGGACGCGAACGTCTTGGCGGGCGCTATGTCGCTGACGCTGCTGACGATGCCGCCGGTGAACAGCGCGACGCCCGCGATGGTGCAGACCACGGCGATGCCCCAGACGAGCGCGATCCACCAAAGTCGCGGTTTGATGGCTTTCGAGTCGATTCGCTCGGGGAATTGGGGTTGTTGGCCGTACTGTCCGTACTGAGGAGGTGGGCCGTATGCGGGCGGCGGGCCGTACTGAGGCGGAGGCCCGTACTGCGGCGGCGGCCCGTACTGGGGCGGCGGCTGGCCGTAACCGGGTTGAGAACCAGGCTGTGGGCCGTAGCCGGGCTGGGCCCCGGGCTGAGGGCCGTACCCGGGCTGGGCCCCGGGCTGAGGGCCGTACCCAGGCTGGGAGCCCGGCTGGGGCCCGTACGGCGGACGCGGGGAGTTGTCGCTCATGTCGGCAAGTGTGGTACTTGCCCCTTGTAAGAAGCTAGGAGCCGGGTTGCGACCTTGTGTTATCGCACCTTGCGGATGAGAGCCGTACACTTGGCACTCAGGAACACAGAGTGCTAGATGGTTGCGTTCCTCGGATGTCAGAGGCAGGAGGTGAGCACGTGCTCGACGATCGGAAGCTGGCGGTGCTCCGCGCCATTGTCGAAGACTACGTGTCCACCAACGAACCGGTGGGCTCCAAGGCGCTCGCTGAGCGCCACAACCTGAAAGTCTCCCCGGCGACGGTCCGGAACGACATGGCCGCGCTGGAGGAGGAGGGCTACATCACCCAACCCCACACCAGCGCGGGCCGCGTGCCGACCGACAAGGGCTATCGGCTGTTCGTCGATCGGCTCTCGCAGGTCAAGCCCCTGTCCGGGGCCGAGCGCCGGGCCATCGAGACGTTCCTGGCCGGCGCGGTCGACCTCGACGACGTGGTCACCCGCACGGTCCGGCTGCTCGCGCAGCTGACCAGGCAGGTGGCGGTGGTGCAATACCCGACGCTGACGCGCTCGACGGTCAGGCACGTCGAGCTGGTCCCGCTGAACGACCGGCGGGTCATGCTCGTGCTGATCACCAACACCGGCCGCGTCGAGCAGCGCGTCATCGAGCTGCCCGAGGTGATCGAGGACACTCGCATCGCCCACCTGCGCGCGGTGCTCAACGCCTGCCTCGACGGCTGCGGCCTGAGCAACGTGCCCGAGCAGGTCGCCGACCTGCCCGAGCGGCTCCCTCTCGAAGACCGCCCGGTGGTGGCCACGATCCTGTCGGTGCTGCTGGAGACGCTGGTCGAGCGGCACGACGAGAAGATCGTGTTCGCCGGCGCGGCCAACCTCGCGGGCGCCGACTTCTCGGTCGGCCTGCGCGACGTGCTCGAGGCGCTGGAGGAGCAGGTCGTGCTCATGAGGCTGCTCGGTGAGACATCCGCAGACACACCGTCCGCGCTCACCGTGCGCATCGGCTCCGAAAACCCCTATCTGCGGGGGACATCCATAGTCGCGACCGGATACGGTTCAGGCGACAACCAACTGGCCCGGCTCGGGGTGTTGGGGCCCACGAGGATGGACTACCCAGTGACGATGGGCGCCGTGCGCGCGGTGGCACGCTACGTCAGCCAGATCCTGGCTGCATCATAAGAGGTCGATAAGTGGCAAACAGCGACTATTACGCCACCCTCGGGGTGCGCCGTGACGCCAGTCAGGACGAGATCAAGAAGGCCTACCGCCGACTTGCCCGCGAGCTGCATCCCGACGTGAACCCCGATCCTGAGACCCAGGAGCGGTTCAAGGAGATCACGCAGGCCTACGAGGTGCTGTCCGACCCGAACAAGCGCCAGATGTACGACCTGGGTGGCGACCCCTTCGGCGGCGCCGGAGCGGGCGCGGGCGCCGGCGGCTTCGGAGCGGGCTTCCCCTTCAGCGACATCATGGACGCCTTCTTCGGCACCGCGACCGGCGCCAGGGGGCCGCGCTCGCGTGCCCGCAGGGGACGCAACGCCACCATCCGGGTCGAGCTCGACCTGCGCGAGACGGCGTTCGGCACCACTCGTGAGCTGGTCGTCGACACGGCCGTGCTCTGCGAGGTCTGCCACGGGGCCGGCACGGCGCCCGGCACCCACCCCGACACCTGCGACATGTGCAACGGGCGCGGCGAGATCTCCCAGGTCACCCGCTCGTTCCTGGGCCAGGTCATGACCTCGCGGCCGTGCCCGCAGTGCGGTGGTTTCGGCACCATCATCCGCCACCCCTGCCAGGAGTGCTCCGGCGACGGCCGGGTGCGCACCCGCCGTACGATCAAGGTCCGCATCCCCGCGGGCGTCGAGGACGGCACCCACATCCAGCTCGCCGGCGAGGGCGAGATCGGCCCCGGCGGCGGCGCGCCCGGAGATCTGTTCCTGGAGATCGTCGAGCGCGCCCACGAGATCTTCGAACGCCGCGGCGACGACCTCCACTGCACCGTGCAGATCCCGATGACGGCCGCCGCGCTCGGCACCATCCTGGCGGTCGAGACGCTCGACGGCCCGGAGGAGGTCGACGTCCGCCCCGGCACGCAGTCGGGCCAGGTCATCACCATGTTCGGGCGGGGCGTGCAGCGGCTCAACGAGTCGGGCCGCGGCGACCTGCTGATCCACGTCAACGTCGAGACCCCGACCCGCCTCGACCCCGCGCAGGAGGAGCTGCTGCGCGAGCTGGCCAAGCAGCGGGGCGAGGAGCGGCCGCCGGGCAAGTTCGCCCCCGGCCAGCAGGGCTTCTTCTCGCGGCTGCGCGACGCCTTCAACGGCAGGTGACGTGACCGTCCCGGTGTTCCTGTCGCAGGAGCTGGACGGGCCCGAGCTGGCGCTCGGCGGCCCTGAGGGGCGCCACGCGGCCTCCGTGCGGCGCCTGCGGGCCGGCGAGCGGATCGATCTGACCGACGGCGCCGGCGCGGTCGCCGAGTGCGTCGTACGCGAGGTCCTCAAGGACGCGCTGAGGCTCGACGTGCTGCGCCGCTACGAGGTCGAGCCGCCCCGGCCGCGGCTGGTCGTCGTTCAGGGGCTGCCCAAGGGCGACCGGGGCGAGCTGGCCGTCGAGATGATGACCGAGGCCGGCGTGGACGTCATCGTGCCCTGGTCGGCCGCGCGCAGCATCACCCAGTGGAAGGGCGACAAGGTCGCCAAGGGGCTGCACAAGTGGCGCTCGACGGCTCGCGAGGCGGGCAAGCAGGCCCGCAGGTTCCACCTTCCCGAGGTGACGGAGCCCGCCACCACCGCGCAGGTCGGCAAGCTGCTGGCGGGCGCGGCGCTGGGGCTGGTGCTGCACGAGGAGTCGGCCGAGCCGCTGTCCGGCGTGGCGCTGCCGGCGTCGGGCGACATCGTGGTGGTCGTGGGGCCCGAGGGGGGCGTCTCGGACGACGAGCTCGCCGGGTTCCGCGCGGCGGGGGCGGTGCCCGTGCTGCTGGGGCCCACGGTGCTGCGTACGTCCACGGCAGGGGTGGCGGCGGCCTCCGTGCTGCTCACGCGTACCGGACGCTGGTAGGAGCCTTTCAGGGCGTCGTGTGAGAGGCGTCCACCAACGGGCTGGCCGCGCCGGTCGGATCGTCGGTGATGTCGTCGGGCGGGCACTCGTCGACCGGGCACGTCGTGGGCTGCAGGGTCTCCGCCACCGATGCCGACGGCGACGGGGTCGGCGAGACCGTGGGGCAGTCGGACGGCGGCTCGGCCTGCTCGGCCAGGGGTGACGGGCACTCGGTCGCCGTGGAAGTGGGCGTCGGCGAGGGCCTGCTGGTCGATTCGGCCCGCTTCGTGGGCCGGGGCGTCGGGCTCTTGGAGGGGATCTCCGGGATCCCGACCGGGTGCTCCTCGTGGCTGGTCGGCTGCCTGGGCGGCGGCTCCTGGGAGCGGGTGGTGGAGGAGTTGGAGGGGACCTTGGAGGTCGACTCGCTGTCCACCCCTATGACGGGCTGGTTGATGATCTGCTGGCGCAGGCTGGGGACGGCCATCACGATCGTTCCCGCCACCAGGAGGGCGCTGGCGGCGGCCGCGCCCGCTCGCCACCAGAACAGATTGCGGACGCCGCGCCGCTCGATGCGGGCGCGGATGATCTCCAGTCCGTCCGGCGAGGGCACGACCGCGTCCGCCTCCGCGCGGAGCGCACGGCGCAGGAGATCTCCGTGCTCGTCGGGGGGCTGGGTCATGACATTTTCTCCAGAACGGATCGCAAGGCGGCCATGCCACGTGCGGTGTGGCTCTTGACCGCGCCCTTGCTGATGCCCATCGCGTGGGCTATCTCAGCTTCGGACAGATCACCGTAGTACCGCAGAACCAGTGCTTCTCTCTGTCGGGTCGGCAGGGCCCGTAACGCCTCGATGACAGCGGAGCGTTCCAGTTCGCCGATCGCGCCGTTCTCGGCGCTCGGAGCGTCCGGCAGACCCTTGGGAGCGTACTTCTCGACGACCGCGCGGTGACGCAGCACGGAACGGGACCGGTTGACGACGGATTGACGGAGGTAGGCGAGTGCTTTGTCGGGGTCGCGCAGCCTGCGCCAGGCGCCGTGAATGGCGACGAACGCATCCTGCACGACTTCCTCAGCTGTTGCTGTGTCCCGCACCAGCAACACGGCAAGACGCACCAACGACCGAAAATGTGCGCTGTAGAGCGCGGTCACGGCCATGTCGGCATCCCACCCGACCGGCACCGCCCCCATCGACCTGTCGGCCAGAAGGGTTTCGGTGGTCACATCAGTGGGACGCGCGGCCTTCCCAGAGGGTTTACGCTCTTCCGGTTCTTGAGGTTTCCCCGGTTCCTTAGGGTGCATTACCCAGTCGTGTCCTCGCCAGGTGGCGCTCGCCCGACCCTGAATCGTCTCTTTTTTTGCTGAAGTGTCGCACACTTACCCTAACCGTGTGGATCTTCCTGCGCACGACACAGCTGATTACCGATTCGCAACGGGTTCCGTACGTCGGGGGTCTCGATAGGGTGGCCGGGTGAGCGATTGCCTCTTCTGTCAAATCGTCGCCAAGGAGATTCCCGCCGAGATCGTTTACGAAACCGGCAGGACGCTGGCGTTCCGCGACCGCAACCCGCAGGCCCCGACCCACGTGCTGGTCATTCCGAAGCAGCACCACCGCGACGCCGCCGAGCTCGCCGGGGCCGACGACGGGCTGGCCGACGACGTGCTCAAGACCGCCCACGCCGTGGCCGTGCAGGAGGGCGTGGCCGAGGACGGCTACCGCGTGGTGTTCAACACCGGGCCCGGCGCCGGTCAGACGGTCTTCCACGTGCACGCCCACGTCCTGGGCGGGCGCGGCCTCACCTGGCCTCCCGGATGACATCGGCCGGATGATAGTGGCCGGCTGATATTGGGGAGAGCAATCGGGCTGCTCCCGGATACCATGGGCTCAGAAGAACAACGCAAGAGACCTGGAGGCATCAGGCCGCGGGCCTGCCCATGTCCGAACTACACGAATCCCGACGAACGGCACCTCCCTCGCGCACTCAAGCCAAGGTGCTGATTCCGGACGAATACTCGATGGTCAGCCTCCTGGGCTCCCGCGACGAGCTGCTACGCGTCATCGAGGGTGCCTTCAGGGCCGACATCCACGTACGGGGTAATGAGATCACCGTCACCGGCAGCCCCGACGAGAGCGGCACCGTGGTGCGGCTCTTCGAGGAGCTGGTCGAGGTCCTGCGCAGCGGTGGCGAGCTCACCCCCGACGCGGTCGAGCGGAGCATCGCCATGCTCCGCATGACCTCCGACCGTCCCGCCGAGGTGCTGTCGCTCGACATCCTCTCCTCACGCGGGCGCACGATCCGGCCGAAGACGGTCAACCAGAAGCGCTATGTCGACGCGATCGACAAGCACACGGTCGTGTTCGGCATCGGCCCCGCCGGCACCGGCAAGACCTATCTGGCGATGGCCAAGGCCGTGCGGGCGCTGCAGGAGAAGCGGGTCAACCGGATCATCCTGACCCGCCCGGCCGTCGAGGCCGGCGAGCGGCTGGGCTTCCTGCCCGGCACCCTGTACGAGAAGATCGACCCCTACCTGCGGCCGCTCTACGACGCCCTGCACGACATGGTCGACCCCGACTCGATCCCCAAGCTGATGGCCGCGGGCACGATCGAGGTCGCGCCGCTGGCGTACATGCGCGGTCGCACGCTCAACGACGCGTTCATCATCCTCGACGAGGCGCAAAACTCCTCGGCCGAGCAGATGAAGATGTTCCTCACCCGGCTCGGGTTCAACTCCAAGATCGTGGTGACCGGTGACGTGACGCAGGTCGACCTGCCCGCCGGCACGGTGAGCGGGCTGCGGGTGGTCCAGGAGATCCTCGACGGCATCCCCGACATCCACTTCGCCCGCCTGTCCAGCGCCGACGTGGTCCGCCACAAGCTGGTCAGCGAGATCGTGGACGCGTACGGGCGCTACGACGCCACGCAGGCCGCGCAGGAGCCCAAGAGCATCCAGCACCGGGGGAAGCGGCGACCATGAGCATCGAGATCAACAACGAGTCCGGCGTAGAGGTCGACGAGGAGAAGCTCGCCGCCCTGGCCGCTCACGTGCTCGGCGAGATGGGCATCAACCCGCTCGCCGAGCTGTCCATCGTGGTGGTCGACGAGGACGCCATGGCCGAGCTCCACGAGAAGTGGATGGGCGAGCCGGGCCCGACCGACGTGCTGGCGTTCCCGATGGACGAGCTGCGTCCCGGCGGCGGGGCGCGCGGCGACTCGGAGAGCCCGGCCGACCCGGCGCTCCTCGGCGACGTCGTGCTCTGCCCGCACGTCGCCGCCCGGCAGGCCAAGGAGGCGGGCCACAGCGCGGCCGACGAGCTGGAGCTGCTGTGCACCCACGGCATCCTCCACCTGCTCGGCTACGACCACGCCGAGCCCGAGGAGCACAAGGAGATGTTCGGCCTGCAGGCCCGGCTCCTGGAGTCGTGGCAGGAGGTGCGCAACCCGCGGTGAACGCCTGGTTGCTGTCGGCCATCGCGCTCGTGATCATCGGTGGCCTGATCGCCAGCGCGGAGACGGCACTGACGCGCATCTCCAGGGTGCGCACCGAGGAATACGTGCGTGAGGGCCGGCGGGGCGCGAAGCGCCTGCAGGCCATCGTCGACGACCCGCCGCGCTACCTCAACCTGCTCCTGCTGCTCAGGCTGAGCTGCGAGCTGGTGGCCACGGTCATCGCGACCCTGCTGTTCATCGACCTCATGCACGATCAGGGCTGGGCGTACGTCTGGGCCGCGGTTGTGATGATCGTGGTCAGCTACGTCGTGGTCGGCGTCATGCCGCGTACGCTGGGCCGCCAGCACGCCGAGCCGGTCGCGCTGGCCAGCGCCCCCATCGTCTACGGCCTGACCCGCATCTTCGGCCCGCTGCCCAAGCTGCTCATCCTGCTCGGCAACGCCCTGACCCCCGGCAAGGGGTTCCGCGACGGGCCGTTCACCTCGGAGGCCGAGCTGCGCGAGCTGGTCGACCTGGCCGAGGAGCGCCGGGTGATCGAGCCGGACGAGCGCGAGATGATCCACTCGGTCTTCGAGCTGGGCGACACGCTGGTGCGCGAGGTCATGGTGCCGCGCACCGACATGGTCTACATCGAACGCGGCAAGACGATCAGCCAGGCCCTGTCGCTGGCGCTGCGCAGCGGGTTCTCCCGCATCCCCGTCGTGGGCGAGAACGAGGACGACGTCGTCGGCATCGCCTACCTCAAGGACATCGCCCGCAAGATCCACGAGTCCGGCGAGGGCGGGGGCGAGGACACGGTCGAGTCGATCATGCGGCCGGCCGCGTACGTGCCCGAGAGCAAGCCCATCGACCAGCTCATGCGGGAGATGCAGGCGCGCCAGATCCACATCGCCATCGTCATCGACGAGTACGGCGGCACCGCCGGGCTGGTCACGATCGAGGACGTGCTGGAGGAGATCGTCGGCGAGATCACCGACGAGTACGACCAGGAGGCGCCCCGCGTCGAGCCCATGTCCGACGGCGGGATGCGGGTGACGGCCCGGATGCCGGTCGACGAGCTGGGCGAGCTGTTCGACACGGAGATCGAGGTCGACGACGTGGAGACCGTGGGCGGGCTGCTCGCCCACGCTCTGGGCCGGGTGCCCATCGCCGGCTCGCAGGCCGAGGTGGCCGGGCTCATGCTCACCGCCGAGAGCCTGGCGGGCCGCCGCAACCGCATCAGCACGGTGGTGGTCCGCCGCGCCAAGCCCCCGGAGGACGAGGTCGAACCGGTCGGCGCCGAGCACGACTGACCTGCCTCAGGGCGGGTGAGGACGAAGCCGGATGAAGGTCGCAAGCGTTCTACAAGTCTTCTGCAAGCCGGGCCGGGCACTCTCTAACCACGGCATCCAGTGCGGTGGGTGTCAGAGGGGAAGGCATCCGAACGCCGGGTGGGGTTCGCGGCGAGAGGATGCGCCTGGGGGGACGACAGTGTCCCGGCCGGCTGCCCAGCCGGTTGGGACGCAGGTCGGCGTAAAGGGTGTTCTCGTCCGGAAAACCGGGTGAGGGCACCCTTTTTGCGCATTGGTGGAAGCTCCGGTGGATTGCCGCATTCGTCGGTGGGGGAGGCTGCGATCCAGGGGGAATCATGAAACGCGAGATCATCGCCTGTGTCCTGCTGGCCGGCGCTCTGGGGGGTTGCGCCGGCGGCGGGACGGGGAGCGCTCTCGACGCGCAGGCCACCGCGCACCTGCGCGAGGTGCTCAGCAAGGAGCCGCCGTTGCCCGACGGGTTCACGGCCCGGCCCGAGCAGGCGTGGCGGATGCCGTTCGCGCAGGCCGACAGCAACTGCAAGGCCGTGCTGGAGCCCGTCGGAGGGCTGGCGCCGCGGCAGGCGCTGACGGCCGAGGCCGCGGTCAGCTACCGCGGCGACGGGCTGGGGGAGCAGGCCGGGGTGGGGCTGGCCCGGTACGCGGACGGAGAGGCCGAGGAGCACCTCGACGCGCTGGCCGAGGCCCTGGAGTCGTGCCGGGAGGTACGCACGTCCTCCGGCACCGAGCTGCGCTCGCAGGAGCTCCCGGTCGAGAACGCGGCCGACGAGACCGTGGGCGCGCGGCTGAGCGGGCGCCTGAACGGCTATCCGTACGCGATGGACGTCGTGCTGTCACGGGTGGGCGACACGCTGGTCTCGGTCGTGCACACGGGCATGAACGACGTGGACGCCGCCCGCACCAGCGAGGTGGTCGACGCGGTGATCTCCATGGCCGGGACCCACTGACCACCACCCTGCCCTCCTGCCAGGCCTGGTCGAGGCGGCGGCGGCGATCCGCTCGGCGGATTTCTCGTTAGCCTTGTTCCCGTGACACTCGATCCTGAAGACAGCAAGATCATCACTCTGGCCCGGGCCGCGAGGGCGCGTAACGAGTCCGCGGAGGGGGCCGCCGTACGCGACGAGACCGGCCGTACGTACTCGGCGACCGACGTGGCGCTGGACGCGCTCACGCTGTCGGCGGTGCAGGTGGCCGTGGCCATGGCGGTCTCCAGCGGCGCGCGGTCACTGGAGGCCGTGGCGCTGGTGAGCGAGGGCGCGCCGAGCGCCGCCGACGAGGCCGTGGCCGCGGAGCTGGGCGTCAAGGCGCTGCTCGTGGCCGGTCCCGACGGGAAACTGCGGGGCTGACCATGCCGATGTCGCCATTTTTGGCGAAATTGCGGGAAAAGGTGGGCTCCGAGCTGCTCATGCTGCCGTCGGCGGCGGGCTTCGTGTTCGACGACGCCGGCAGGCTCCTGGCGGCCCGCCACGGTGACGGGGACCTCTGGGCGGCGCCCGGCGGCGGCATCGACCCGGACGAGCGGCCCGAGGACGCCGTCGTCAGGGAGCTGCGCGAGGAGCTCGGCGTCGACATCGACGTACGTGGCCTGATCGGCGTGTTCGGCGGCCCCGAGTTCCGCACCGTCTACCCGAACGGCCACCAGGTCGGCTACGTCATCGCCGCCTACGCCTGCGCGATCGCCCCCGATTCCGCCGCGCCGGAGCCGGACGGCGTCGAGATCACCGACTACCGATGGGTGACCGAGCGGGAGTTCTCGGAGCTGCCGACGACGCCCTGGACCCCCATCGCCGCGCCTCAGGCATTCGCCTGGTGGCGTGCCCATGCCCGCTGATAGGCCAGAATGCAGAATGTGACTTCGCCAGACAACCATCGCGCCGGATTCGCCTGCTTCGTGGGGAGGCCGAACGTCGGCAAGTCCACGCTCATGAACGCCCTGGTCGGCAGCAAGGTGGCGATCACCTCGTCCAAGCCCCAGACGACCAGGCGCACCATCAGGGGCATCGTGCACCGGCCCGACGCCCAGCTCGTGATCGTCGACACCCCTGGCCTGCACCGGCCGCGCACGCTGCTCGGCGAGCGGCTCGACAGCCTGGTGCTGTCCACGCTGACCGAGGTCGACGTGATCGGCTTCTGCGTGCCCGCCAACGAGCCGATCGGCAAGGGCGACCGCTTCATCGCCGACAAGCTCGCCGCGGTGAAGAAGACGCCCGTCGTGGCGGTCGTGACCAAGTGCGACCTGGCGTCCAAGGAGCAGATCGCGGAGCAGCTGCTGGCGGTCTCGCAGGTGGGGGAGTTCGCCGCGATCGTGCCGGTGTCGGGGCAGTCGGGCGAGCAGCTCGACGTGCTGGCCGACGTGCTGATCGAGCACCTGCCCGAGTCGCCGCCCCTCTACGAGGACGGCCGGCTCACCGACGAGCCCGAGCAGGTGCTGGTGGGCGAGCTGATCAGAGAGGCGGCGCTGGAGGGCGTACGCGACGAGCTGCCCCACTCGATCGCCGTGGTCGTCGACGAGATGATGCCCCGGGAGGGGCGTGACGACCTGCTGGACATCTACGCGCACCTGTTCGTGGAGCGGCCCTCGCAGAAGGCGATCGTCATCGGGCACAAGGGCGAGCGGCTGCGCGAGGTGGGCACCAAGGCCCGCAAGCAGATCGAGGCCCTGCTCGGCACCCGCGTCTACCTGGACCTGCGGATCAGCGTGGCCAAGGACTGGCAGCGCGACCCCAAGCAGCTGCGGCGCCTGGGCTTCTACGACTGATCCGCTCAGGGCGGCGGGTCAGCGCCAGGACGGCCGGCACGACGACCGCTGATCAGCGGCGGCGGACCAGCGCCAGGACCGACAGCACGACGACCGCCACCGCGCAGCCCATGGCCGCGAACCAGCCGAACTTGATCACCGGCCCGACCGACAGCACCTGCCCCAGGTCGAAGGAGAGCCGGTCGCGGACGCCGCTCCCGTCGGTCATGAAGAGCACCAGCACCGCCACCGCCGCCACCCCCGGGACGGCGGCCAGGGCGGCGATCCCGGGGCGGGTGAGCAGCCCGGCGACGCCGCAGCACAGCGCGGCCAGGCCCGCCACCAGCGTGTAGACGCCGAACGTGTCGTCGATGCCGCGGATGTCGTTGACCAGCCCGCCGCCGATCAGCTCGCTGCGCACCTCGAGCCCGGCCCACGGGAGGACGGCACAGAACACCAGCAGCGCTCCGGCCACCACGACGGCCAGGGCGTAGCCGCGGCGGGCCGCCGGTTTGGCGGGGGCGGGCTGGAGGTAATCGGCCACACGATCACTGTAAGCCGGACCCGCGTCTCCCACCACCGTACGCAACGGGGTCGTCACCATCACCCCGGGCGTGCCGGGCGAGGGGGAAGTGGCACGGCCACCCCGTCATCGCCCAGGCCCCGACGACCAACGGCGGCGCCCGATAGCGACGGCCGGCGGACGGCGGTCGACGGCGGGCGGCGATGGATGGTGACGGGTGGCGGTCGGCGACGTCCGACGGTCGCGGTGGCGTGGCGCTCGGCGGCGGCCGGGCGGCGTTGGCGGCATCCGTGCCAGCTATCCCTCCCTCGCTCTAATAGGTCCGCCAGGAGAGGGCGGTCAGGGCGCCGGAGCGAGGGTGGTGCGTTCGCCCCATTCGAGGCGGGAGCGGAGCTGGACGGCGTCCGCGGCCAGGGCGGACACGAGCGTGCCCGGACCCGCCAGGGGCAGGACGGCGACGCCTTCGGCCACCACGGGCTCCTTGGCGGACGTCGTGAGGAACGTGGTGCCGACGCAGCGGGCAGAGCCGTAGACGGCAGGGGAGGTGTCCACGGCGGGGTCGCCCACGGTGAACTCCTGCCGGAGCACCGGCCGGCCGTCGCACGTCGCGTCGAAGCGGGCGTGACAGCGCCCCGAGACCTCGCCGTGGCGCCCGAAGACGATCTCCTCGCGCCACAGCACCTCGGCGTCCGCCGCCAGCTCGAGGCGTACCAGGAGCCGGTGCTCGCACCCGGCGGCGAGCACCGTGGGCTCCGGGGTGAAGCGGAGTGTGGCGCCCGCCCCCACCCGGGCCGTGACCAGCATCTCGGACGCGCCGTCCCCCGGCAGGACCAGGGTGCTGGCGACCGAGCCCAGCTCCAGGGTGGTACGCGGGGCGACGTCCAGGTCCAGGCAGAGCCGGTCGCCGCCGAGCGGGCCCGCCGCCGTGGAGATGAGATGCACGGTGTACGGCCCCGTCTGGCGCAGCGTCAGCGGGGGCGCCGAGGCGAGCCGGCGGATGAGGGTCCGGCCATCCGGGGACGAGGCCGTCGCGACGGCGGCGCTCGCCCTCATCCCGCGGCGGCCGGGCCGGGCGCTGGCGGGCATCAGGAGACGGGTGCCGCGTGGGCGTGGGACCAGGCCGTCACCTGCTCGGACACCCAGGCGGCGACCGTGGCGGCGGTGGGCTCCTGCCTGATCGAGGTGAACAGCACCGGCCTGTCACCGCGTACGGCCGCCGCGTCGCGGTCCATCACGCCCAGGTCGGCGCCCACCATCGGGGCCAGGTCCGTCTTGTTGACGACCAGCAGGTCCGCCGTCGTCACCCCCGGACCGCCCTTGCGCGGCACCTTGTCGCCGCCCGACACGTCCAGGACGAAGATCTGCCTGTCCGCCAGCCCCCGGCTGAACGTGGCCGTCAGGTTGTCGCCGCCGCTCTCCACGATCACCAGGTCCAGCGGGCCGAAGCGGTGTTCCAGGGTCTCCACGGCGTCGAGGTTCGCGGCGATGTCGTCGCGGATGGCGGTGTGGGGGCAGCAACCGGTCTCGACGGCGAGGATGCGCTCGGGGTCGAGCACGCCCGCCCGGCGCAGGAAGTCGGCGTCCTCGGTGGTGTAGATGTCGTTCGTCACCACCCCTAGGGACAGTGACGGGCCCAGCGTCCTGCACAGCGCGGCCACCAGGGCCGTCTTGCCGCTCCCTACCGGGCCGCCCACCCCGAGCCGCAGCGCCCGGCCGCGGCCGTCGGGGGCGTGGTGGTGGTCGTCGTGATTGGCACCCATGTCTGGGGTTCCTTCCTTAGGAGACGAACAACCTGACCTCGGCGCGAGCGTGCTGCTCGGCCAGGAGGTCAAGGGCTGGGGACGAGTACGCGGGCAGCGCCGCCAACCAGGGGAGCGGGTCCGCGGGGTCCGAGGGATGGAGCGTGAGGCCGGGGTGGGCGGTGGAGGCGGGATTCGCCGCGGTGGAGCGGGCGTTCGTCACGGTGAGGTGGGCGGTGGAGCGGGCGTTCGTCACGGTGAGGTGGGCTTCGGTGGCTATGGCCGTGAGGTCGGGGGTGAGGTCGGCCAGGAGCCCGTGCACGGCCACCGGGTCGAGGCCCAGGAGCCGCACCGCCGCCGTGGCCGGGCCGCTGATCGCGTGGTACGCCGCCGCCATGGCCGCCTCCTCGGCCGTGGCGCCCGCCGCATGTGCCACCGCACCGAGGGCGATCGGGTGATGGGGGCTCGGTACGGCCCGCGCCAGCTCCTCCAGCACCGGAGACGGCCACACGCGGCGGGCGACCCTGACGAGGAGCCTGCCCTGGGTCCTGGACGCCTCCCGCTGGGCGGGGGCGGCGGTCCTGGCATCGACCTCGGCGTCGAGCAGCACCCACGGCGACCCTGGCGTTGGGCCGTTGGGCGCTGGGGAGGTGGATGGTGACGTGACTGGCGATGCGGTGACCGGTGGGGACGCGGTGGTGGTGGCCTGGGTGTGGGCGGCGGCTGTGAGGGTGGCGGCGAGGGCGCCGGTGGTGTGGAGGCGGCCCCGCAGGAAGCGGGCCAGTGACGGCACGTCGGAGACCGCCCCCGACGTGATGGCCTGTTCGGTGCCGCCCGAGTGGGCGTGGCCGCCGGCCGGGAGGCGGGAGTCGGCGAGGAGGAGCAGCGCTGGGTTCATGGCGTCAGAAGAGGAAGTAGCGCTGGGCCATGGGAAGGCGGGTGGCGGGGGCCGGTTCGACGAGGTCGCCGTCGATGCGGACCTCGAACGTGTCGGGCGCCACCTCGATCCGGGGCATGGCGTCGTTGAGCGGCATCGAGGACTTGCTGCGCCGCCGTACGTCCGCCACCGGAGCCAGGCGGCGGCGTACGGACAGCCGGTCCGCGAGCCCGGACTCCAGGGCCGCCGGCGCGACGAAGTGGAGCGAGGTGGCGGCGGCGGTCACCGGTGAGGCGCCGAACATGGGACGGGGCAGCACCGGCTGCGGCGTCGGGATGGAGGCGTTGGCGTCGCCCATCTGCGCCCAGGCGACCACGCCGCCCTTGAGCACGAGGTCGGGCTTGACCCCGAAGAACGCCGGGTCCCAGAGGACGAGGTCGGCGAGCTTGCCGCGTTCGACGGAGCCGATCTCGCCGTCCAGCCCGTGGGCGATAGCAGGACAAATCGTATATTTCGCGATGTAGCGGCGGGCTCGCAGGTTGTCCGCGGGACCACCGAGCGACCCCCGGCGGCCCTTCATGACGTGAGCCGTCTGCCACGTACGGATGATCGTCTCCCCGATCCGCCCCATCGCCTGCGAGTCCGAGCCGATCATCGAGATCGCCCCCAGATCGTGCAGCACGTCCTCGGCGGCCATCGTCGCCGGCCTGATGCGCGACTCGGCGAACGCCAGGTCCTCCGGGATCGACGGGTTGAGGTGATGGCACACCATGAGCATGTCGAGGTGCTCGTCCAGCGTGTTGACGGTGTGCGGCCGGGTGGGGTTGGTGGAGGAGGGCAGGACGTTGGGGTAGCCGGCGACGCGGATGATGTCGGGGGCGTGCCCGCCGCCCGCCCCTTCGGTGTGGTACGCGTGGATCATCCGATCCCCGATGGCCTTCAGCGTCGACTCCACGAACCCCGCCTCGTTCAGTGTGTCCGTGTGCAGCGTCACCTGCACCCCCGACGCGTCCGCCACGCTCAGGCAGGCGTCGATGGCGGCCGGCGTCGAGCCCCAGTCCTCGTGCAGCTTGAAGCCGGAGGCCCCGGCCTCGAGCTGCTCCACCAGGCCGTCGGCGGAGACCGTGTTGCCCTTGCCGAGCAGCGCGAAGTTCAGCGGGTAGGCGTCCAGCGACTCCAGCATCCGGCCCAGGTACCAGGTCCCGGTGACGGTCGTCGCCTTGGTGCCCTCGACGGGCCCGGTGCCGCCGCCGACGATCGTGGTGACCCCGGACGCGATCGCCTCGTCGAGGACCTGCGGGCAGATCAGGTGGACGTGCGAGTCGACGCCCCCGGCGGTGAGGATCTTGCCGTTGCCCGCGAGCACCTCCGTGGACGGCCCGATGACCAGGTCGACGCCGTCCATCGTGTCGGGGTTGCCGGCCTTGCCGATGGCGTAGATGCGGCCGTCGCGGATGCCGACGTCGGCCTTGACCACGCCCCAGTGGTCGAGGATCACCGCGCCCGTGATGACCAGGTCGGCCGCGCCCTGCGCCCGGGTGGTCCGCGCCTGCCCCATGGACTCGCGGATGACCTTGCCGCCGCCGAAC
Source organism: Nonomuraea angiospora (assembly GCF_014873145.1). NCBI lineage: Bacteria > Bacillati > Actinomycetota > Actinomycetes > Streptosporangiales > Streptosporangiaceae > Nonomuraea > Nonomuraea angiospora. The sequence continues at coordinate 10,352,382 of NZ_JADBEK010000001.1, forward strand.
ACCGCCTCGTCGCCCGGCCCGGCGGGCCCGATCGACAGGTCCTCGGTGACCTCGATGAACAGGTCGGTGTCGGCCAGCCGGATCTGGTCGCCGACCGTGGGGCCGTAGAGCGCCGCGTACCGGGCGCGCGAGATCTCAGTCATCGAGCGGCCCCGCCCACTCCGGCCGCAGCCCGGGCACGACCCGGTTGCCCGCCAGCGGCACGAGCGTCACGTCGCGCTCGACGCCCGGTTCGAACCTGATCGCCGTCCCCGCCGGCACGTCCAGCCGCATGCCCCAGGCCGCCTTCCTGTCGAACTCCAGCCCCGGGTTGGCGGCCGCGAAGTGGTAGTGCGAGCCCACCTGCACCGGCCGGTCCGCCGTGTTCACCACCCGCAGCGTGCGGCGCTCGCGCCCGGGGTTGAGGGTGTGGGCGCCCTCGGGGTGCACGTACTCGCCCGGGATCACGGGATGGGCCTGTGTACGGTGACCAGCTTCGTGCCGTCGGGGAAGGTCGCCTCGATCTGCACGCTCTCCAGCATCTCCGGCACGCCTTCCATGACGTCGGCCCGGCCGAGCACCGACCGGCCGGCCTCCATGAGGTCGGCCACGGGGCGCCCGTCCCTGGCCCCCTCCATGAGGAACGACGCGATGATGGCGGTAGCCTCGGGGTGGTTCAGGCGCAGGCCCCTGGCCTGCCGCTCGCGCGCCACCCCGGCGGCGACGTGGATGAGCAGCCGTTCCTGCTCGTGTGAGGTAAGCCGCATGGCCGGACCATAGGAACCGGCGGTTTCGTGGCTGTTGCCGGGGCATGTCGTGTTGGTTTCGCGCTGTGAGTGAACCCCCTTATTTCGGATTAAGTGCATTTGTGAATTTTTGGCAATTGCCTATTAACAAACGGGATCTTCGCGAGAAATGTCCTGGAGTCACCTTTCTGGCAGTACCGGTCGGCAGGAAGGAACGGCTGTGCGCATCTCCCGTCCGATTGTCTCCGCCACCTTGGTGTTAGCTCTCGCGGCCTGCGGTGCCGACGCCAAGCCCGCCGCCGACTCCAAGGAGATCAAGGTGGGCCTCCTCCACTCGCTCAGCGGCACGATGGCGATCAGCGAGGTCACCGTCCGCGACGCCGAACTGCTGGCCATCGAAGAGATCAACAAGGCCGGCGGCGTGCTCGGCAAGCAGATCGTCCCCGTGGTGGAGGACGGCGCCTCCGACTGGCCCACGTTCGCGGAGAAGGCCACCAAGCTGATCAGGCAGGACAAGGTCGCCACCGTCTTCGGCGGCTGGACCTCGGCCAGCAGGAAGGCCATGCTGCCGGTCTTCGAGCGCAACAAGGCCCTGCTCTGGTATCCGGTGCAGTACGAGGGGCTGGAGAGCTCCCCGTACATCTTCTACACGGGCGCCACCACCAACCAGCAGATCATCCCCGGCCTCGACTACCTGAAGGAGCAGGGCAAGAAGAAGCTGTTCCTGGTGGGCAGCGACTACGTCTTCCCGCGGACCGCGAACAAGATCATCAAGGCGTACGCGGCGGCGAACGGGATGGAGATCCTCGGCGAGGAGTACACGCCGCTCGGTCACACCGAATACTCCACGCTGGTCAACAAGGTCCTGCAGGCCAAGCCGGACGCCGTCTTCAACACCCTGAACGGCGACAGCAACGTGGCCTTCTTCAAGCAGCTCAAGAGCGCGGGCTCGTCCGCCGACAGCATGCCGGTGCTGTCGGTGAGCATCGCCGAGGAGGAGGTCACCGGCATCGGCGTGGACAACATCGCAGGCCAGCCGGTCGCCTGGAACTACTACCAGACCACCGACACCCCGGCCAACGACGCGTTCGTCAAGGCGTACAAGGCCAAGTACGGGCAGAACAAGGTCACCTCCGACCCCATGGAAGCCGGCTACAACGCGGTCTACCTGTGGGCCGAGGCGGTCAAGAAGGCGGGCAGCACCGAGGTCGAGGCGGTCAAGAAGGCCGCGCCCGGCATCTCGCTCGAACGCCCCGAGGGCCTGGTCACCATCGACGGCGAGAACCAGCACATGTACAAGACCGCCCGCATCGGCATCATCCAGCCCGACGGCCTGATCAAGCAGGTGTGGGACTCCGGCAAGCCGATCAAGCCGGACCCGTACCTCAAGGGCTACTCCTGGGCCTCCGGCCTGGCGGCGGGACAGTGATGCCGGCCTTCCTCAACCAGCTCCCCATCGGCCTGTCCATCGGGGCGGTGCTGCTGCTCATCGCGCTCGGGCTGACGTTCACGTTCGGGCAGATGGGCGTGATCAACATGGCGCACGGCGAGTTCATCATGGCGGGCGCCTACACCGCGTTCCTGCTGCAGGACCTGGTGCTCGCGCTGCCCGCGGCGTTCCTGGTGGCGGGGCTCATGGGGCTGATCCTGGAGCGGGCCGCCATCAGGCACTTCTACGGCCGCCCGCTGGACACGCTGCTGCTCACCTGGGGCGTCAGCCTGGTGCTGCAGCAGCTCGCCCGCGACCTGTTCGGCGCGCCGAACGTGCAGGTGCCCGCCCCCTCCTGGCTCGCGGGCGGGGTGGGCATCCTGCCCTACAACCGGCTGTTCATCATGGGGCTCGCGATCGCCGGAGTGGTGGCGGTCTGGCTGTACCTCAACCGCACCGGGCTCGGCCGCCGGACCCAGGCCGTCGTGCAGAACCGGCAGCTCGCCGCGACCAGCGGCATCGACACCGGCCGGGTGGACATGCTGACGTTCTTCATCGGGTCCGGGCTGGCGGGCGTGGCCGGGGTGGCGCTGACGCTGATCGGGCCCGTCGGGCCGGCGCTCGGCACGTACTACATCGTGGACGCGTTCCTCGTGGTCGTGGCGGGCGGGCTCGGGCAGCTGCGCGGCGCCGTGCTGGCCGCGGTCGGGCTGGGGCTGCTGAACTCCTACGCCGAGTTCTGGTCGGACGCCTCCCTGGCGAAGGTCATCGTGTTCGCCGTGATCATCGCGTTCCTGCAGGTGCGCCCGCAGGGCATGTTCGTGCTGCGGTCGAGGGTGCTCACATGATCAAAATAAGGAGAAGCCTGCCTTTCGCGACCGTGTTCGCGATCGTGGCCGTGATCGCCCTGGTGGCGGCCCCGCTGCTGCTGGAGCCGTTCCGGCTGGGGCTGCTGGCGAAATACCTCTGCTACGCGATCGTCGCGCTCGGGATCGGGCTGGCCTGGGGGCAGGGCGGCATGCTCACCCTCGGCCAGGGCGTCTTCTTCGGGCTCGGCGGCTACGCCATGGCGATGTACCTCAAGCTCACCGAGGCCGGTGGCGGGCTGCCCGACTTCATGGTGTGGAGCGGGGTCGAGCGGCTGCCCGCGCTGTGGGCGCCGTTCGCCAACCCGATATTCGCCCTCGCCATGGCCGTGCTCGGGCCCGTGGTGATCGCGCTGCTCCTGGGCGCGCTGGTGTTCCGGCAGCGGGTACGGGGCGCGTACTTCGCGATCCTCACCCAGGCGCTGGCCGCCGCCCTGGTCATCCTGCTCGTCGGCCAGCAGGGCCTGACCGGCGGCACCAACGGCATGACGAACTTCTTCGAGCTGTTCGGCCAGGACCTGGCCGAGGACTCCACGCAGCGGACGCTCTACCTCGTGGTGGCGGTCGTCCTCGGGATCCTCTACCTCGCCACCCGCCAGCTCGTGAACAGCCGCTACGGCCGGCTCCTCGTCGCGGTCAGGGACGGCGAGGACCGGGTGCGCTTCCTCGGCTACGACCCGGCGCTGGTCAAGACCGTCACCTTCGCCGCCTCGGCGGGCATGGCGGGGCTGGCGGGCGCGCTGTTCGTGCCGGTGGTCGGCATCATCTCGCCCGCGCTGCTCGGCGTCGTGCCCTCGCTGGAGCTGGTCGTCGCGGTGGCGGTCGGCGGGCGGCACGCGCTGGCCGGCGCCGTGCTCGGCGCGGTCCTCATGGGCTACGCCAAGACGGTGTTCAGCGAGCAGTTCGCCGACGGCTGGCTCTACCTGCAGGGCGCGCTGTTCATCCTGGTCATGACGCTCGCCCCGAAGGGGATCGTGGGCCTGCTGGGGAGGTGGCGGCGTGCTCGAACTACGTGACGTCCAGGTCGTGTTCGACGGCTTCCGGGCGCTCGACGGCGTGGACCTGACCGTGCCCGAGGGCGAGCTGCGCTTCCTGATCGGACCCAACGGCGCGGGCAAGACCACGCTGATCGACGTGATCACCGGCCTCACCAGGCCGGCGGCGGGCAGCGTGCGGTTCGGTGAGCACGACCTGGTCGGCAGGAAGGAGCACCAGATCGTCCGCCTGGGCGTCGGCCGCACGTTCCAGACGTCGGTCGTGTTCGAGGAGCTGAGCGTGGTCGAGAACCTCGACCTCGCGGCCAGCTTCCGCATGCCGCTGTGGTCGCTGGCCAGGCGGCGCAAGGGCGTGTCGGAGGCCGTCGAGGAGGCGCTGGCCAGGACCGGACTCGAAGATCTCGCCGAACGTTCGGCCGGTGTTCTCTCGCACGGCCAGCGCCAGTGGCTGGAGATCGGCATGCTGCTGGCGCAGCGCCCCCGGCTGCTGCTCCTGGACGAGCCGGTGGCGGGCATGTCCAGGGACGAACGGGAGCGCACGGGAGAGCTGCTCACCCGGATCGCCGACGACCACACGGTGATCGTGGTGGAGCACGACATGGAGTTCCTTCGGCGGCACGCCTCGGCGGTGACCGTGCTGCACGAGGGCAGGGTGCTCGTGGAAGGGTCGGTCGACGAGGTCAGCGCCGACCCCCGCGTCCAGGAGGTCTACCTGGGGAGGAGGGCCAGCGATGCTGTCGGTGACCGGCCTTGAGTCGGGCTACGGAAGGGCACGCGTACTGTTCGGGGTCTCGCTGGAGGTCGGGCCGGGACAGCTCGTGTGCGTCATGGGGCGCAACGGCGTCGGCAAGACGACGCTGCTCAACACCGTCATGGGCGTGCTCCCGGCGACTGCCGGCACGGTCACGTTCGACGGCCGCGACGTCACCAGGCTGAAACCGCACGAGCGGGTCAGGCTCGGCATGGGGTACGTCCCCCAGGGCCACCAGTGCTTCCCCCAGCTCTCGGTCCTGGGCAACCTGCTGGTCACCATGGAGGCCGCCAAGGTGACCAGGGAGGCCATCGACGAGGCCCTGGACGTGTTCCCCGCGCTCAAGCCGCTGCTCAAACGGAGTGCCGGTCACCTGTCGGGCGGCCAGCAGCAGCAGCTCGCCATGGCCCGCGCCCTGGTCACCAGGCCCAGGATGCTCATACTCGACGAGCCGACCGAGGGCATCCAGCCGTCGATCATCCTGGAGATCGAGGCGGCGATCGAGCGGCTGCACGCCTCCGGGCTGGCCGTGCTGCTCGTGGAGCAGTACCTGGACATCGCGCTGCGGCTGGCCGACACGTTCGTCATCCTCGACGGCGGGCACGTCGTGCGCACCGGGGCCGCCGAGGAGCTGCACCGGGAGGACGTCCGCCGCCTGCTCGCGGTCTAACCCTGGGCCAGCAGCGCGCGGGCGTTGGCGGCGCCCTGGCGGTCGCCGGTCCGCTCGAACACCTCCAGCGCCGCCCCGGCCAGCTCCCGCGCCCGCCCCGCCGCGCCCTCGGCCCGGTTCACCCTGGCCAGGGCCAGCAGGGCGTGCGCGTCCAGCAGCCGGTCGCCCAGGCGTACGGCGATGCCCCTCGCCTGCTCGGCGGCGGCCCTGGCGTCCGATTTGGCGGCCTGCGCCAGGTGCGTCGCGGACAGGTCGAGCAGCGTGTCGGCCTGCCGGTGCCGGTCGCCCAGCTCCTCCAGGTGCCGGACGGCGGCCCTCAGACGTTCGGCGGCCTCGTCGAGCCGCCCCGCGCGGCGCAGCACGATGCCGAGCACGCGCTCGGCGTCGGCGGCGTCCCGCTGGTTGCCCGCGCCGTCCAAGCAGGTGCGCAGGGCCCGCTCGGCGTCCTCCAGCCGCCCCTGTTCCAGGTGGACGCGGCCGAGCCGGCGCCTGGTGTGGTTCACCTCGCGGGTCCGGCCCTGCCGCAGGAACATGCCCAGCGCCAGCCGCAGCCGCTGGTGCGCGAGATCCCACTCCCGCTCGGCCAGGTGGAGGTCGCCCTGGTCCAGCAGGACCAGCGCCTCGCCGCGGTCGTCGCCCGAGCGCCGCGCCGACTCCAGCGCCCGCGCGGCCACCGCCCGCCAGTCGTCCAGGAACCTGTGGCGCTCCAGGTAGGGGGCCAGCAGGTGCGCCAGCCGCCAGCAGCCGTCGTCGAGCCCCGCCGCGTGCAGGTCGGCGACCAGGCTCACCAGGAACGCCCGCTCGGCCGCCAGCCACTCGACCGACTCCCTGATGTCCCTGGTGGCCACGGCCGTGGCCGGATCGCCCGACACCAGCGAGAACCGCGAGGCCCGCACCCTGGCCAGCACCACCTCCGACAGTCGCCTCAGCACGCCCGGCACGGGCTGCTCGCGGGCGAAGAGCCTGGTCAGGTCGTGCAGCCGGTAGCGGACCTGGCCCGCCACGTCCACGCCGTGCGTCTCCAGCAGGCCCGCGTCCACCAGCGCCTCGGCCTGCCCGCCGAGCTGCTCGGTCACCCAGTCGGCGAAGTCGGGGGCCGACAGCGCGCCGAGCCCCCGCAGCGTCAGCCGGGCGGCCTCGGGCAGCCCGTCGAAGCCGATCGCGAACGCACTGCGCACCGCCTGGTCGCCCGCGTGCAGCCGGTCGAGCCGCTCGTGCTCGTCCTCCAGCAGGCCCACCAGGTAGTCGACCGTCCACTCCGGCCGGGCCGCCAGCCGGGAGCCGGCGATGCGCAGCGCGATCGGCAGGCCGCCGCAGAAGCGGGCCAGCCGGGTCATGGCGTCGTCGGCCGGCCGGCCCGAGCTGCTCACCAGCAGGTCGATCGACTCGCCGGCGCCGAGCACGCCCACCGACAGCCGCCGCGCTCCCGTCAGGCCGCCGAGCGAGGAGCGGCTGGTCACGATCGTCGGGCACGAGGTCAGCAGCGGCCGCACCTGCGCCTCGCCCGAGGCGTTGTCGAGCAGCACCAGCAGCCGGCGGTTGGCCGTGTAGGTGCGGAACAGCCTTTCCCGCTGCTCCGGCGACGCCGGGATCGCCTGGGCCGGGCAGCCGAGCCAGCGCAGGAAGTCCTCCAGCACGGCCGACGGGGTCGTCGTCTCGCGCAGGTCGGCGTACAGGATGCCGTCGGGGAAGCTCTCCCGCTCCCGCCAGGCCGCGTGCACGGCCAGCGCCGACTTGCCCGCGCCCGCCTGCCCGTGCACCACGACGTGGCCGCCCACCACCTCGTCGAGCAGCTCGCCCCGGCCGGTGAAGCCGGTCACGTCGGGCGGCAGCAGCACCGGCGGGCCCGCCGAGACGTGCAGCGACACGTCGTCGTGCAGCATGCGGTGGTAGAGCAGCTGCAGCTCGGAGTCGGGCTCGATCGCGTGCCCGCCGTCGAGCTGGTCACGCAGCACCGCGTACGCGGCCAGCGCGTCCACCCGGCGGCCGCTGCGGTAGAGGGCCAGCATGTACTGGCCGCGGAAGCGCTGCCACGTCGGATGCTGCCTGGTCAGCCGGCGCAGCTCGACGAGCAGTTCGCGGTGCCTGCCGGCGTCCAGGTCGGCCTGCACCCGGCGCTCCAGCGCCAGTAGTCGCAGCTCCTCCAGCTCCTCGCGCAGCCGGCGCGTCTCGACCCACCGCTCGCCCTCGGGGTCGACGTCCTCCAGGACCTCGCCCCGCCACAGGCTCAGCGCCTCCTCGTAGGCCCCCTTGTCCACCAGCAGCCTGAACCGGTCGACGTCGAGCTGCCCGTCGCCCAGCACCAGCGCGTACGAGCCCGCAACGGTCATGATCACGTCTTTCCCGACGAGCTGGCGGAGCTGGCCGACGTAGCCGCGCACCAGCGAGTCGGAGCGCTCGCCGTCCTCGCGCGGCCACAGCAGCCTGCGCAGCCGCTCGACCTTCAGCGGGCGCCCGGCGTTCAGCAGGAACATCGCCAGCAGGTCGCGGTGCTTCGGCACGGTGGGAGTGCGGTCCTGCCCGTCGCCGTCGAGCACCTCGAGCGGCCCCATGATGCGAAATTCCACGCGACCTTCCTTGGAGGAGGAGACGTCGATCAGAATGACACAACTGATGACTGCTCTCACTCCCACCGACCCCCACCGGCTGGGCCGCTACTGGCTGGCCGGGCGGCTCGGCGCCGGTGGCCAGGGCGTGGTGTACGAGGCGTACGGGCAGGGTGGCGAGCGGGTCGCGGTCAAGGTGCCCAGGTTCGACAGCGCCGAGGCCAGGGCCAGGCTGGCCAAGGAGGCGGCGGCGGCCCGGCGGGTGGCCTCGTTCTGCACGGCCAGGGTGATCGAGGCGCAGGTGGACGTGCCGACCCCGTACATCGTGAGCGAGTTCGTCCCGGGGCCCAGCCTGCGGCAGGTGGTCGCGGAGTCGGGGCCGTACGAGGGCGACCGGCTGCGCCGGCTGGCCGTCGGGGTGGCGACCGCGCTGACGGCCATCCACCAGGTCGGGATCGTCCACCGGGACCTGAAGCCGGACAACATCATCCTCGGCCCCGACGGGCCACGCGTGATCGACTTCGGGGTGGCCCGCGAGGTCGGGCCGACCACCTCCGGGCCCATCATGGGGACGCCGCAGTACATGTCGCCCGAGGTGTTCCAGGGGCGCGCGGCGACGGCGGCGGCCGACCTGTGGGCGTGGGGGATGGTGGTGCTGTTCGCGGCCCGGGGGAGCGACGCCGTCGAGGCGGGCGATCCGGTGGCGGTCGTCACGCGAGTGCTGAGGTTCAGCCCGGACCCGGGCGGGCTGCCCGAACCGCTCGGGTCGCTCGTCTTAGCGGCCCTGTCCCAGGCGCCCGCCGACCGCCCGTCGGCGAAGGCGGTGCTCCTGCGGCTGCTGGGCGAGCCGGACGGGGACGCGCCGGCCGAGGGCGGGGCGCCGGCCGCGGACGCGCTGGCCGCGGGAGGAGCGCTGGCCGGGGAGCTCAGAAGCGCCGCCGCGGAGCCCGATCTCGGGGCCGTCGCCGAGGAGCTCTACGCCGAGCTGACCGAGGCCGAGCGGGCGAGCGTCCCCGAGGTCCTGCTGCGGATGATCGACGGCGAGGAGCTGCGGCCGGTCGGCCGCGACGAGCTCCCGGACACCGAGGCCGTGGACGCCCTGCTCGACGTCTTCGCCGCCGCGGGCCTCGTCACGAGGAGCGGCACCGTGTTCGAGCTGGCCCGGCCGGGGCTTGTCCAGGCCTGGCCCCGGCTGCGCGACTGGGTGGCCGCCAACAGCGAGGGCCTGCCCGTGCACCGCCGCCTCGCCGACGCGGCCGCCCAGTGGGACAGCCAGGGCAGGAAGCCCGCCGACCTGCTGCACGGCTCCAATCTCGACCGGGCGCTGCGGTGGGCGGCCTCCGAGCGCAGGGACCTCACGCTGGCCAGACGGGAGAGCGAGTTCCTCGACGCGGCGGCCAGGCAGACCAGGCAGCAGTCCAGGAGGCGGGGCCTGCTGGCGGCGGCCCTGGCCGTGCTGCTGGCGGTCGCGCTCGGCGGGCTCGGGCTGGCCGAATATCTGCGCAGGCAGACCGTGCGCCAGCGCGACGACGCCCTGGCCAGGGAGCTCGCCCTGCGGGCCGCCGACCTGCGGCAGACCGAGCCGCCGCTGGCGCGGCTGCTCACCGTGGCGGCCTGGCGGCTGAGCCCGTCGCTGCCGGAGACGCGCGGGGCGCTCTACGACTCGCTCTCCCAGCCCGTGACCGACGTCTTCACCGACCCGTACCACGGCTCCGACTCCGTGTACGGGCTCGGCCAGGACGGGCGGGCGCTCGTCGCCGTACAGGCCGGTCTGGCCAGGATCTGGGACGTGCCGGCGCACCGGCTGCTCCGGGAGATCGCCGGGGTGGGCACCGGGGTGCGCAAGGCGGCGATCGACCCCGGCGGGCGCACCCTCGCCCTCCAGGACGACCGGGGAGTGCGGCTCTGGGACGCCGCCACGGGCCGTCCGCTCGGCGACCGGTTCGGCGTGGCCGCGGGCGAGATGGGCGAGCTGGAGTTCGACGCGGCGGGACGGCTGCTGTCCGTGCCCGTGGGACCGGCCGCCGTCGAGCGCTGGTGGGACCTCGGCACCCGCAGGCCGCTCACCACGCCCGGGGGCGCGGGGCTGGACGCGGTGAGCCCGGACGGCCGCCTCGGCGTCGTGGCCAGCAGCGTCACCGGCCGCGCCCAGCTCTGGGACCTGCGCGCCGGCAGGCGCCTGGCCGCCCCGCGGCTGCCGCGCCGGTCCGATCTCCTGGAGGCGGAGTTCAGCGCGGACGGCCGGGCGCTGGCGGTCACCGCGAACCGGGCGTCCGGCGAGTCCGGCGTGACGGTCTACGGCCTCCCCGGGGGCGAGGTGCGGATGAGCGACGTGTCGGGGGACGCGGTCGAGTTCGCGTTCGGCGACAGGTTCGTCGCCACCTGGGCGTGGGGCAAGGAGCTGGTGATCCACCGGTGGCCCGGCGGAGACGTCGTGCTGCGGCGGCAGCCGCCCGCCCCCGTCCTCGACCTGCGCTTCGACGGCGACCGGCAGGCGCTGCGGCTGCTGGGCGACGGCGGGGCCGTCTACACGATGGACGTCTCCATGCTGTTCGACCGGTCGATCAGCGGCGGCGGCGAACAGGGCCAGGTCCTGCTCGACCCGTCGGCGCGGATCCTGGCGGCCAAGGGCCACGACGCCCTCACCCTGTGGGACACGGCGACGGGCCGCCCGCTGGCGGCCCCGATCAGGTGGCGGGGCACGGGCGCGGCCATGGCGTTCAGCGGCGACGGCCGCCGCCTGGCCTTCGTCGAGGACGACACCGTGCACGTCATCCAGGTGCCGCCGGAGGCCGCGGCCCAGGAGTTCCGGATCGCCACCAAGGGCGCGAACGGGGTCGACGCGGTCGCCTTCAGCCCGGACGGCCGCACGCTCGCGCTCTCGCCCTGGGGCGCCGGCGGCGGCCTGCCGGTGGAGCTGCACGACCTCGAACGCGGGACCTCCAGGACCGCGACGGTCCCGGGAGCGGGGCAGCTGGCCTTCCGGCCGGACGGGCGCCTGCTGCTGGCGGGCATGACACCGCGGCTCATCGACCCTCTCCGGGCCGCCGGACGGTCGCTCGCCCCCGGCGCCGGTCAGCTGGAGGGCGCCTTCGCCTTCAGCCCCGACGGCAGGCGGGTGGCGTTCTCCGGACCCGGCCGGATCACCGTCTGGGACGGGGACGTCACCACCCGGCTGGCGAGCTTCCCCGCCGTGCCGGACAGCGACGTCGCGCAGCTCGCCTGGTCGCCCGACGGGCGCACGCTGGCCGCGTACGAGGGGGGCGACCGCGTCCGCCTGTGGGACGTGCCGCACAACCACCCGCTGGGCGTGCTCTTCGACGGCCTCCAGTCGTTCCAGGCGGCAGGGAGCGGCCGGCTGGCGTTCTCGCCGGACGGCGGGAGGATCTACAGCGTCACGCCGGACGGCACGCTGCGCACGCACGAGCTCGACGGGGACCGGGTGGCCGGCGCCGTCTGCCTGCGCGCCGGACGTGGCCTCACCGCCCAGGAATGGGCCCGCCACCTGCCCGGCGTCGAGCCCTTCGCCCTCTGCCCCTAGCTAGGCGGTCCAGGCGCGGGCCGACCTGACGATCTCCTCCAGGTGGTCGCTGTGCGCGCCGCGCCAGTAGACCTGGCCGCACTCGCCGCACCGCCCGTACGCGTCGTAGTTGCGCTCCGTGCCCGCCTCCAGCAGCGACGCGATCTCCTCCTTGGCGACCGGCCGCAGCTCGCCGTTGCACGCCGTGCACCGCGTCCACGGGCGCAGCGGCGGGGTGAAGCGTTCGAGCAGGTCGCGGAGCTGGTCGGCGGGGCGGGAGCCGCGTACGTACGCGCCCAGCCACAGCGCGCGGCGGCGCAGCAGGCCGCGGTCCTGCGTGAGCAGCACCCGGTGCTCCTCGTTGGCCTGCACCACCAGCGAGGGGTCGTCCATGTCGTTGTGGTAGGCCGTGTCGATGCCGAGCAGCCGCAGCCGCCGCGCCAGCGTGCCCAGGTGCACGTCCAGCAGGAACCGCGGCTCCTCCGGCAGCGGCTGCGGGCGGGGCA